>NZ_CP006367.1:0-1247597 GCF_001442755.1 Aureimonas sp. AU20
TTCCCGATTTTCCATCTTGATTTCTGGGAATCCCCGGATTCCGGGCGATTCCATAGCATTTGAATTTCGCCATATAAATCATAGGCTTAAGGAAGGCCCTCGCAGGGCTCGCGAGTCTGCCGGCCGGCGTGGCGGGGTGCCCGAGAGTCAACCGGGATGCGACAAAAAAAACTCATATTCCCGCCTCAATCCACGACCATCTTGAGGGCCTCGTTGAATCCGCAAGTGAATCAGACGATTACGGCTGGCGAGCTTTGCGACATTGCCGTGAACGCGCCACACCTGTTGCCGCGACCAGATCGGAATCGCGATTCAAAGCTTGCTCGAGGCTGGGCGGTTTCGTAGCTTTTGTCTCACGACAAGAGCCGCCGAAGCCGAAGGATGGGGACAAGATGCGTTTTCCATAAGAAATCCGCATCCTGGCCGACCCTGAACGTCCATCGCCGTTCTCGCTGATCTGTTTTTATTCTGTCCGATCCCGTTCCCCGGATTCCTGCAATCGGGGACGAGGGTCGGTTGTTGCCGCGTTTGACCGGTTTCGTTTCCCGGAGCCGAGTTGTTGGAGTCCCACATGAACCGTTCCTACAAGGGCGACGTGACGCCGGCCGAGTGCTGGTCCGCCCTCGACAGCGACGAGCCCGCCTTTCTCGTCGACGTTCGCACCACAGCGGAATGGAATTTCGTCGGCTTCCCGCTGACGCCGGCCGGTCGCGCCCAGCCGCTCTTCGCGGAATGGCAGACCTACCCCAGCATGTCGGTCGACGGCAGCTTCGCCGCCCGCGTCGCCGAGGCCATCACGGCCGCCGGCGGCAGTCCGGCCTCGCCGGTCTACTTTCTGTGCCGCTCGGGCGCGCGCTCCATGTCGAGCGCCGCGGCGCTCACCGATCTCGGCTTCGAGAACTGCTTCAATATCCTCGACGGGTTCGAAGGCCCGCCCGACGAGGAGGGCCATCGCGGCCAGATCGCGGGTTGGAAGGCCACCGGCCTTCCCTGGAGGCAGAAATGACCGGCCTCCTCCCCGCGACCCCGCCCAAGGCTCCCCGCGCGCCCGTCCGCGCCGGCGCCCCGCGCACCGCGCCGTCCGCCCTGACCGCCGCCCGCATCCAGCCCCAAGAGCCTGTCATGAGCCCTGCGCACGGTGATGCCGAGATCCTCGACCGCGTCAACGCGCGCCTCAAGGCCCATCTCGGACCGGACGTGTTCGCCTCCTGGTTCACGCGCATGAAGCTGGTCAACGCCGGCAAGGGCGTGGTGCAGCTCTCGGTGCCGACCGCCTTCCTGCGCACCTGGATCAACGGCCACTACAAGGACCTTCTGCTGCAGATCTTCTCCGAGGAGATCCCCGGCACGCTGAAGGTCGACATTGCCGTTCGCTCGGCCGTGCGCGGCCCGGCGGCGCCCGCCGCGCCGGCCCAGATCGCCCGCCCGCGCGACGGGGCGCTGCCCGCGCCGGTCGCGCAGAGCCTGCCAGCGACGGCCGCACCGCGCGCTAATACCGAGCGCGCCCAGGCCGGGGAGATGCCGCGCCAGCAGAGCGATTTCGGCTCGCCGCTCGACCCGCGCTACATTTTCGAGAGCTTCGTGGAAGGCGCGTCGAACCGCGTAGCGCTGGCCGCCGCGCGCTCGATCGCCGAAAACGGCCCGCAGTCGGTGCGCTTCAACCCGCTCTTCCTTCACGCGACCGTCGGCCTCGGAAAGACCCATCTTCTGCAGGCCATCGCCAACGCCGCGCTGGAGCGGGAAGACCGGCCCCGCGTCGTCTATCTCACGGCCGAATATTTCATGTGGCGCTTCGCCACCGCAATCCGTGACAACCAGGCGCTCGACTTCAAGGAGAACCTGCGCGGCATCGACATCCTCATCATCGACGACATGCAGTTCCTGCAGGGCAAGTCGATCCAGCAGGAGTTCTGCCACCTTCTGAACGCACTGATCGATTCCGCCCGCCAGGTCATCGTGGCGGCCGACCGGCCGGCCTTCGAGCTGGAATCGCTGGACAGCCGGGTGCGCTCGCGCCTGGCCGGCGGCGTCGCGATCGAGATGGTCTCGCCCGATTTCGAGATGCGGCGCGGCATTCTCTCGGCACGCGTCGAGGCCATGCGCGCGGCCGATCCGAGCTTCGCCATCAACGAGGGCGTGCTCGACACGATCGCCCGACGCGTCACCGGCTCGGGCCGAGACCTCGAAGGCGCCTTCAACCAGATCGCCTTCCGTCATTCTGTCGGCCAGCCGCTGTCGAGCCAGCATCTCGACGACCTCCTGAACCAGCTGACGCGGGCCGGCGCCGAGAAGCGCGTGCGGATCGAGGACATCCTCAAATTCGTCTCGCGCCACTACAACATCTCTCGCACCGACATCCTCTCGGCCCGCCGCACGCGCACCATCGTGCGCCCGCGCCAGATCGCCATGTATCTGGCCAAGACCATGACGCCGCGTTCGCTGCCCGAGATCGGCCGTCGCTTCGGCGGGCGCGACCACACGACCGTGCTGCATGCCGTTCGCAAGATCGAGGCCGAGCGCGCCATCGACCAGAAGCTGGCCGAGGAACTCGACGTCATCCGCCGCATGATCGAGGAATAAGAGAAGTCCGCACACGCGGAGGTCCCGGCCGGCCGGCGCTTTTTCTTTGCGCCCGCCCGCCGTCCTGCTCTAAAAGGTTGGGACCTCTGCGTGGGTGCCGGTTCTCGGCGCATCCTCAAGTTCCCGAACGGTCCATTTCGCCATGCGTATTCTCATCGAGCGGTCGAACCTCCTGAAGTCGCTGAGCCATGTCCAGCGCGTGGTGGAGCGGCGCAACACGATTCCGATCCTGTCCAACGTCCTCCTGAAGACCGAGGACGGCGGCATGCGCCTGAAGGCGACCGATCTCGACATCGAGATCACCGAGACCGTGCCGGCGGTGAGCGAGCAGCCCGGCGCGACCACCGTTCCCGCCCACCTCCTCTACGACATCGTGCGCAAGCTGCCCGACGGGTCGGAGGTCAAGCTGGAGACGGACGGCAATGGCGGGCAGATGACGGTCGCCTCCGGGCGCTCGAACTTCCGCCTCCAGTGCCTGCCCGAGGCGGACTTTCCCGACATCACCTCCGGCAGCTTCACCCACGCCTTCACGCTGAAGACGGGGGATCTCGCCCGTCTCATCGAGCGCACGCAGTTCGCGATCTCGACCGAGGAAACGCGCTACTATCTCAACGGCATCTTCTTCCACACGCTGGAATCGGGCGGCGCGCTGCAGCTTCGCGCCGTGGCCACCGACGGCCACCGCCTCGCCCGCGCCGAGACCGACGCGCCGGCCGGCTCGGAAGGCATGCCGGGCATCATCGTGCCGCGCAAGGCCGTGTCGGAAATCCAGAAGCTGCTCGGCGAAGGCGCCGAGACGGTGGAGGTGGAGCTTTCCGACAGCAAGATCCGCTTCACGATCGGCCCGGTGGTCATGACCTCCAAGCTGATCGACGGCACCTTCCCCGACTATCAGCGCGTCATCCCGACCGGCAACGACAAGGCGCTGACGCTCGACCGGCAGAGCTTCGCCCATGCCGTGGACCGTGTCTCGACCATCTCCTCCGAGCGCGGCCGCGCGGTGAAGCTCGCCGTGTCCGACAGCCAGCTCGTTCTCACCGTCAACTCCCCCGACGCCGGCACGGCGACCGAGGAACTGGCGGTCGGCTACACGTCGGAAGAGCTGGAGATCGGCTTCAACGCCAAATACCTCCTCGACATCACCGGCCAGTTGTCGGGCGAGTCCGCCGTCTTCATGCTGGCCGATCCCGGCTCGCCCACGCTGATCCGGGACGGCGGCGACGAGCGCACGCTTTATGTCCTGATGCCGATGCGCGTCTGACGGGCGCCTTCGAGCGCCTCATGCCCGACCCTTCCCCGCTTGCCGGCGACGCGCGCATTCGCGTCGCCGGTCTCGGCCTCGTGGATTTTCGCAACTACGCGACCCTGAGCCTGCCCCTCACGTCCCGCTTCGTCGTGTTCCATGGCGACAACGGCGCGGGAAAGACCAATCTCCTCGAAGCCCTGTCGCTGCTTTCGCCCGGCCGGGGCTTGCGTCGCGCGAACTACGGCGAGATCGCGCGGGGCAGCGGCTCCGGCGGCTTTTCCGTGCGCGCGCGGCTGCGCGAGACGGACGGCGAGATACGCGATCTCCTGACGTTGGTGCGGCCGGACGAGGAGAACGGCGCGGCGCGCGTCCTGCGCGTCGACGGGGCGCAGGCCCGCTCCGGCGAGGAGCTTCTGGATTATCTGCGCGTCGTCTGGCTGACGCCGGCCATGGACGGGCTCTTCACCGGCCCCGCCGCCGAGCGTCGCCGCTTTCTCGACCGCATGGTGCTGACCGTCGATCCCGGCCACGGCCGGCGCGCGCTCGACTACGAGAAGGCCATGCGCGGGCGCAACCGGCTCCTGTCGGAAGACAGGATGGACGATAGCTGGCTGACCGGCATCGAGGCGCAGATGGCCGAACTCGGCCTTGCCATCGCGCTGGCGCGCGCCGATCTGGTGGAGCGGCTGCGCGGATCAATCGAGAGCATGGCCGGCTCGCCCTTCCCGGTGGCCGAGCTGCATCTCCAGTCCGGCTACGAGGATTTCAGCCTGGAAGGCGCGGCCGTCGATCTGGAAGACCGGATCGCGGCGCGGCTGCGCGCACGGCGCGGGCTCGACCGCGCGGCGGGCCGCACGCTGGAAGGGCCGCATCGCGGCGATCTCGAGGTGCTGCACCGGGCCAAAGCCATGCCGGCTTCGCTGTCCTCCACCGGCGAGCAGAAGGCGCTCTTGATCGGCCTCGTGATCGCCCATGCCCGGCTGGTGGAGGCTGCGAGCGGCATGACGCCGCTTCTTCTTTTGGACGAGATCGCCGCCCATCTCGATCCCGGCCGGCGCGCCGCCTTGTTCGACATTCTGGACGAGCTCGGTGTTCAGGCCTTTCTGACCGGGACCGACGCTGCCCTGTTCGAGGCGATCGCGGGGCGCGCGCAGATGGTGGAAATCCGCAACGGAGCCGTCGCATGACCGATGCCCCTCCCCTATCCACGGACGAGCTGCGCCGCTACGCCCGCCATCTCGTTCTGGCCGAGATCGGCGGCCCCGGTCAGCAGGCGCTGAAGCGGGCCAAGGTCCTGGTGATCGGCGCGGGCGGGCTCGGCTCGCCGGTCGCGCTCTATCTCGCCGCCGCCGGCGTCGGCACGCTGGGGCTGGCGGACGACGACACCGTCTCGCTCTCCAATCTCCAGCGCCAGATACTGCACGGCACGGCGGATATCGGCCGGCCTAAGCTCGACAGCGCGCGGGAGGCGATCGGCCGGCTGAATCCGCATGTGGAGGTGGTTCCTCACGCGCTTCGCCTGGACGCCGAGAACGGCGCGGCGATGGTCGGCGACTATGACATCGTCATCGACGGTTCGGACAACTTCGCCACGCGCTACGCGCTGGCCGATCTCTGCGAAGCGCAGGAAAAGCCGCTGGTGACGGCGGCGGTGCAGCGCTTTTCCGGCTCGCTCACCGTGCTCGCGCCCTTCCGGCGGGATGGGGGGGATCAGCTTCTACCGCGCTACCGCGACCTTTTTCCCGAGCCGCCGCCCGCCGGGCTGGTTCCGACCTGCGCGGAGGCCGGCATTCTCGGCGTGGTGACGGGCATTCTCGGAACCTTGGCGGCGGCCGAGGCGATCAAGCTCGCGACCGGAGCGGGCGAGCCACTGCTCGGCCGCCTGCTTCTGGTCGATACGCTGCGAATGCGCTTCGAGGAAATCCGCTACCGCCGGCCCAAATCCGCGCGCTGACGAAGGCCGCCGGGCGCGCCGTCAGGCCCGGCGGCGCGCGCGAAACCGGCCCAGCATGGTTTGCGTCCTCGCCGGGGCGCGGGCGACATTGGAATTGTCCGCCGCAAGCGGCGGCTTCCCGGCATCGGCGTCGATCTGAAAGAAGCCCGTGCGCTCGTTCAGGCGGTTGGCCTCGCCGGCGAGTTGGACGGCGGTGGCCGAGAGTTCGGTGGCGGCGCCCGCGTTTGTCTGCGTCACCTGATCGAGCTGCTGGATCGCGAGGTTGATCTGCGCGATGCCGGCCGACTGTTCGCGCGAGGCGGCGGAAATCTCGGAGACGAGCTCGGCGGTGCGGGTGATGTCGGGCACCATGTCGGCCAGCTTGCGGCCCGCCTCGTCGGCGGCATGGAGCGTCGCCTCGGACAGGCTGGCGATCTCGCTCGCCGCAGTCTGGCTGCGCTCGGCGAGCTTGCGCACCTCGGAGGCCACCACTGCGAAGCCCTTGCCGTGCTGGCCCGCGCGCGCGGCCTCGATCGCCGCGTTGAGGGCCAGAAGATCGGTCTGGCGCGCGATGTCCTGAACGATCCGGATGCGATCGACGATCGTGTGCATGGCCTGGACCGAGCCGGCCATGGCCGTGCCGGTGTCGCGCGCGGCGAGCGAGGCGCGCTGCGCCATGCGCTCGGTCTGCACGGCGTTTTCCGTGCTTTGGCGGATATTGGCGGTCATTTCCTCGACGGCGGCCGAGGCTTGTTCGGAGGCGGCGGCCTGTTCGCTCGCGCCGGACGACAGCTGCTCGGCGGCCACGGCCGACTGTCCGGAGCCGGCCGCGACCTGATCGGCCGACACTCTCACGCCCGAGAGCACGAACCGCAACTGACGCCGCGTATCCTCCAGCCGGTCGAGCAAGGTTCCGATCTCGTCCCGCCGCCGATGAACGATCTCGGTCGCGATCTCGCCGCGCCCCAGCCGCTCGGTCTGCTCCACGGCGAAGGACAGCCCTCGGTTGACGAGAAGGCTGAGCCAGACGGCGGCACCGAGGCCGAGCAGCACCGCGCCGGCGACGATTGCCATCAGCATGTCGCGCGTCGAGGCGTAGACCTCCTCCGACGTGCGGGTCGCCTCCGCCGCCACCTGCCGCTGCAGGTCGGTGAGCGCGGCGACGCTCTCGAGGATTACCTGCATAGCGGGCACCGCCTCCGCCTCGATCAGGCGCAGGGCCTCCTGCGGCGCGCCCTGGTCGCCGAAGTCGATGGCCTGCGATGTCGCCTTGTCGTAGCGGCCGACGGCCTCGCGCAGCGTGTCGACCTTATCCACCGCCAGATGCGTGTGGCTGCGATAGGCGTCGATCTCGTCCCGCGCCTTTTGCAGCGCCTCGTGGACGGACTTTTCAAGCTCGGCGCGCCGCGCGGCGTCGGTGACGATCAGCGACCGGTTGACGAGTCGGCCGGCGTTCAGGAGATCGGCCCTGATATCGGACAGACGCATGGCCTGCTGGAAGGGGCGATCATGAAAATCCACGAAGCGGTCGTTGGACTTTCCGAGCCGGTCGATTCCGAGAAACCCGACCAGGGCCATGGCCCCGACGACGAGCGTAAAGCCCCCCGCGAGCTTCTGCTTGATCGTGAACCGCATTGCCATGCCCTTCCACATAATCCTGAGTTATAACAACCCAGCCGGGTTTAGATTTCCCTTCCAGACAGTGCGATTTCCCACCGGCCCTGTGAAATCATGTGAATCGAGGCGCGGCGCATCTTGCCCGGACAAGGCTCGGGAAGGGTTCGTTAACCGCCTTGGGGGATAGTGAAGCGATCCCTGACGGAGTTCATAAAGCTTTGACGTCCCTCCCCGTTTCGCTCCGCCGCGCCGCCCTGTCCGCTCTTGCCCTTCTCGCCCTCTGTTCCGCCTCGCAGGCGCAGACGCCCGCCGCTGCCGCGACCCGCCCCGAGGCCGCCGCCGAGGAAGGGCAGGACGCGGAGATGAGCCGGAAGCTTCCCCTTCCACGTTTCGTGTCGCTGAAGTCGGCGCGCGTGAACCTGCGCGTCGGCCCGGGCAAGGACTACGCCGTGTCCTGGCTCTACATGAAGCCCGGCCTGCCGGTGGAAATCATCCAGGAGTTCGACCAGTGGCGCCGCATCCGCGACGCGGAAGGCACGGAAGGCTGGGTCTACCATTCGCTCCTGTCGGGCGAGCGCACCGCGCTGGCCGCTCCCTGGCTTCGGGCCAAGAAGGGCGCGCTGGTCACGGTCCACCGCTCGGCCGCCGCAGACTCGACCGTGGTGGCGCAGATGGAGCCGGGCGTCGTCGCCAAGGTGCGCGAATGCTCGTTCAGCTGGTGCGAGGTCGAGGCGGGCGGACGTCGCGGCTTCGTCTCGCAGAACGAAATGTGGGGCGTTTATCCCGACGAGCGCTTTTAAGCGGTCGTCCGACGAGCGATTTCGACAGGTCCGAATGGCGGGTGGCTTTGGCCCCCGCCGTTTTCGTTTGTCCTGCGGACAAGAAAAAAGGCCAGGTCCCATGGGAACCCAGCCTTTCTCTCATTCGAAACTGTCGCGGCGCGGTCAGGCCAACTTGAGCTTGTCCCGCTTGCGGCGCACGCGCACTACGACGTCGATATTGACGATTTCCATGCCTTCGGGCGGCTCGGGAATGTTGGCCACGTTGATCGCCCCGTCCGGGATGTCGATCATCGTGTTGTCGGACTCCACGAAGAAGTGGAAATGGTCCGACGTGTTCGTGTCGAAATAGGTGCGCTGACCTTCCGCCGAGAGCGGGCGAACGAGACCGGCATCCGTGAACTGGTGCAGCGTGTTGTAGACGGTGGCGAGCGAAACGGGCTCGCCGGCGCGGTGCGCTTCCTCGTGCAGCTCTTCGGCCGACAGGTGCCGGTCGCCCGCGCCGAAGATCAGGTTGCACAGGGCCACGCGCTGGCGCGTCGGACGAAGACCCGCAGAGCGCAGGCGTTCGAACACGCAGAACGACGAGTGCCGTGCGGAGTCGCGTGAGTCGAGCTGCGAGGGCTTGGCCCGGTTGTCCATGATGCGTCGCCGTTTAAACTTGAGTTCCTGAGTCGTGTTTACGACCTTGCGTGCTGCGCTGCAAGACCGCGTCATCGATCAGATATAATCCCGATCCGCTGAAAGAACAATTGCGATGGACGATGGCTCAGCCGCAGCGCTCGCTCAGAAGGCCGAGCGCCTTGCCCGATCCCTTGAGCGGCAGGCGGAAGGAGCCGGCCGGGCCGGAAAGTTCCAGTTCGCGCCCGCGCTTCAGCCGCTCGAACAGGGGTTTCAACTCGGCCGCGGCGTCCGTGCGGGCGAAGCGCGAGCCGGCTCCGTGCGGCTCGGCTTCGGCCTTGGCGGACAGGATCGTCGCCAAGCCGTCGACGCTGAAGACGAGCGTCGCGCCCTGCCCTTCGGGATAGCGCGCGCCGCTGCCGGCGACGATCGTGCGGATGCGCCCCGGCCCGTCGCATTCGAAGCTGACGCCGGCAGGCTTGCCCTTCAGCACGAAGCCGGCGCGCACCGGGCCGCCCGCCGCCTCGCCGCGCCATTCCTGCGCAGCGCTCGGGCCAAGCCCCGCGAGAAGCACCGCCAGCGGCAGCACGAGGGAAAGCCGTCCTGCCCGCATCCCCGATACTCCCCTTCCCTGCCGCACGCCGCGACCGCTTTCCCGCGTGATGCCACGAGCGCGAGCGAAGGGAAAGTTTGATGAACCGTTGATTTGATCCGTGAGGTGACGCATTTGCCCTCTGGCGCGCCCGTGCTAAGGGCATCCGCAACGAACGCGGCCTTTCGGAGAGCTGCGAGGAAACGGGCAAGGTGATGACGACAGGCAAGACCCACTTCGACAAGGACGATCTTCTGGCCTGCGGCCGGGGCGAACTGTTCGGTGCGGGCAACGCGCAATTGCCGCTGCCGCCCATGCTCATGTTCGACCGCATCACCGAGGTGACGACGGACGGCGGCGAGTTCGGCAAGGGCTCGATCCGCGCCGAGTTCGACGTCTCGCCCGATCTCTGGTTCTTCGACTGCCATTTCCGGGGCGATCCGGTCATGCCCGGCTGCCTCGGCCTCGACGCGCTCTGGCAGCTGACCGGCTTCTATCTCGGCTGGCTCGGCGAAGAGGGGCGCGGCCGCGCGCTCGGCGTCGGCGAAGTGAAGTTCTCCGGCCAGGTGACGCCCAAGGTCAAGCTCGTGGAATACGGCGTCGAGTTCCGCCGCGTCATGCGCTCCAAGCTGAAGCTCGGCATCGCCGAGGGCTGGATGAAGGCCGACGGCGAGGTCATCTACCGCGCCAGCAACCTGCGTGTCGGCCTGTTCAAGGACGGCGAAGCGGATGCGACCGTCGGCGGCTGAGCCGGCGCTTCTAGAATGTGAAGAGGGTCCCGCAAGCGGACCCCGAAAAGGAGTGTGGCCATGAGGCGGGTCGTCGTGACCGGAATGGGCATCGTGTCCTCGATCGGCAACGATCTCGGCGAGGTCACCACCTCGCTGCGCGAGGCGAGGTCCGGCATCAGCTTCTCGGAGGACTTCGCCGAGCACGGGTTCAAGTGCCGTGTCTGGGGCAAGCCCAATCTCGACGTGACCGATCTGGTGGACCGGCGCGCCATGCGCTTCCTGTCCCAGGGCGGCGCGTGGAACCATGTCGCCATGAAGCAGGCGATCGCCGATTCCGGCCTCGAGGAGAAGGACATCTCCGGCAACGAGCGCACCGGCATCATCATGGGCTCGGGCGGGCCGTCGACGCGCACGCTGATCGAGGCCGCCGACATCACGCGCAAGAACTCGAGCCCCAAGCGCATCGGCCCTTTCGCGGTGCCCAAATCCATGTCGTCCACCGCCTCGGCGACGCTGGCGACCTGGTTCAAGATCCACGGCGTGAACTACTCGATCTCGTCCGCCTGCTCGACCTCGGCCCATTGCATCGGCAATGCGGCGGAGATGATCCAGTGGGGCAAGCAGGACGTCATGTTCGCCGGCGGCCACGAGGATCTCGACTGGACCATGTCGAACCTCTTCGACGCCATGGGCGCCATGTCCTCCAATTTCAACGACACCCCGAACGTCGCCTCGCGCGCCTATGACAAGGACCGCGACGGCTTCGTGATCGCCGGCGGCGCCGGCGTCGTGGTGCTGGAGGAATACGAGCGGGCCGTGGCGCGCGGCGCCAAGATCTATGCCGAGTTGGTCGGCTACGGTGCGACCTCGGACGGCTACGACATGGTGGCCCCGTCCGGCGAGGGCGCGGTGCGCTGCATGCGCCAGGCACTCGCGACGGTGAAGGGCAAGGTGGACTACGTCAACACGCACGGCACCTCGACGCCGGTCGGCGACTCCAAGGAGATCGGCGCCATCCGCGAAGTGTTCGGCGACGCCATTCCCCATATCCAGTCCACCAAGTCGCTCACCGGCCACTCGCTGGGTGCCGCCGGCGCGCAGGAGGCGATCTACTCGCTTCTGATGATGCAGGCCGGCTTCATCGGCGAAAGCGCCCATATCCACGAGCTGGACCCGGAGTTCGCCGGCGTTCCCATCGTGCGCCAGCGCATCGACGATGCGAAGGTCGACATCGCCTTGTCCAACTCGTTCGGCTTCGGCGGCACCAACGCAACGCTCGTGTTCCAGCGCGTCTCCAACTGAGGAAGCTTTGCCGATGAACGACCTGATGAAGGGCAAGCGCGGCCTCGTGATGGGCGTCGCCAACCACAATTCCATCGCCTGGGGCGCGGCACGCGCGCTGGCGTCGCAAGGCGCCGAGATCGCCTTCAGCTACCAGGGCGAAGCGTTCGGAAAGCGCCTGCGCCCACTGGCGGCCGAGATCGGCTCGACCCTCCTCGTCGATTGCGACGTGGAGGACATCGCGTCGGTGGATGCACTCTTCGCCACGCTGGAAAAGGAGTGGGGCAAGATCGATTTCGTCGTCCACGCCATCGGCTTTTCCGACAAGAACGAGTTGAAGGGCCTCTACGCCGACACGACGCGCGAGAACTTCACCCGCACCATGGTGATCTCCTGCTTCTCCTTCACGGAGATCGCCAAGCGCGCGGCCGGCATGATGAACGAGGGCGGCTCGCTGGTGACGCTGACCTATGGCGGCTCGATGCGCGTCATGCCGAACTACAACGTGATGGGCGTCGCCAAGGCGGCGCTGGAGGCCTCGGTGCGCTATCTCGCGGCCGATTTCGGCCCGCGCGACATTCGCGTCAACGCCGTTTCGGCCGGCCCCCTGCGCACGCTGGCGGGCGCGGGCGTCTCCGACGCGCGCCTGATGCTGAACTACCAGCGCCGCAATGCGCCGATGCGCCGCAACGTGACGCATGAGGAGGTCGGCAACTCGACGCTTTATCTCCTGTCGGACCTGTCCAAGGGCGTGACCGGGGAGATCCACTATGTCGACGCCGGCTACAACATCATGTCCATGCCGGCGCTGGACGAGTTGAAGGCGCAGGAGCGCCGCGCCGTCGCGGCCGGCGAGACCGTCTCCGAATAAGGCTCGGCCTCTCCCCCTCTTTCGAAAGGCCCGTCGCTCGTTCGAGCGGCGGGCCTTTTTCTTTAGAGCCGTCCGAAAAGCCCGCCGGGTCGGCTCGGGGAGCCTTTTCACCGCTCTCAGAGAACGCTGCGGATGGCGAAGCTGGAGTTGATGCGCTGGACGCCCGGCAGGCGCGACAGCACCTCCTTGTGGATGCGCTCGTAATCTCCCGCCCCGGCCGCCTCCAGGCGCAGGAGATAATCCTCCTCGCCGGTCATCAGGTAGCATTCGCGGATCTCGGGATGCTTCAGCACTTCCGCTTCGAAACGGCGCAAGACATCCTCCGTCTGCCGCTCCAGGCTGATGCGCACGATCACCACATGGCCGTCGCGTCCCTCCGGCCCGGCGATGATCGCAGTGTAGCCCCGGATCGTGCCGCCCTCCTCCAGCATCTGCACACGACGCAGGCAGGCCGATGCTGACAAACCGACCTCCGCCGCCAGCGCGACATTGGTGATGCGCCCATCGCGTCGAAGGGCGCGCACGATCTTCCGGTCGGTGTTGTCGAGCGTCGGCATGATGATGCGCGGCTTCCGTGGATCGTTGCGCGAGGGCGCGTTCTTTCGAATATCCTGCGGCGAATAGAGCGTACATTCAAGGATGGTTGCGCCACACTTCAGGCATGGTCCGCTTGGAGGCACGCATGTCCGTGGTTTCGTCCCGTCCCACTCCCGATCTGCCTGTTTCCGCGGCAGGGGCCGCCAGCGCCGGCGCGGTGCTGACCGTGGATCTCGCCGCCCTGCGGGCCAATTATCGCCGGCTCCGGCTGGAGGCCGGCGGCGCGGCGGTGGGCGGCGTCGTCAAGGCGGACGCCTACGGGCTCGGGGCGGAGCGCATCGCTCCGGTGCTCTGGGAAGAAGGGTGCCGCTCCTTCTTCGTCGCCCATCTCAGCGAGGCGCTGCTGCTGCGCCCCGTCCTGCCCCATGATGCGGAAATCGTCGTCCTGAACGGGCTAGCGCCGGGCGACGAGGCGCGCTGCGCGGCGGCCGGCATCGTGCCCGTGGTGAACTCGGCCAGCCAGCTCGCCGCCTGGAGCGCACTCGGCCGTGCCCTCGGCAAGCGTCTTCCCGCCGCGCTTCAGCTCGACAGCGGCATGGCGCGGCTCGGCCTTTCACCGGACGAGGTGCTCGCCATCGAGGCCGAGCCGGAGCGGCTGGGGGGCGTCGAGACCGTGCTGGTCATGAGCCATCTCGCCTGCGCCGACGAGCCCGCACACCCGGCCAACCCCGCGCAGCTCGCCGCCTTTCGCGCCCTTGCCGCCCGGCTGCCGGCGGCGCGGCGCTCGCTCGCCAATTCCGCCGGCCTGTTTCTCGGCTCCGACTACCGCTTCGACCTCTGCCGGCCCGGCATCGCGCTCTATGGGGGCAAGCCGACGGAGGGCCCGCTCAACCCGATGCGCGCCGTGGCGCGGCTCGACGCGCGCGTCATCCAGCTGCGCGACGTGCCGGCCGGCACCGGCGTCGGCTACGGCTGGAGCCTCGTCGCGCCCGGCGCCATGCGGCTGGCGACGATCGGCATCGGCTATGCCGACGGCTGGCCGCGCAGCCTGAGCAACCGGCTCGGCGCCTTTCTGGACGGGGCGAGGCTCGCGGCGGCCGGCCGCGTTTCCATGGATTCGGTGATCCTCGACGCGGGCGGGGCGCCGCTTTCGCCCGGCGATCTCGTGGAACTGATCGGCCCGCATCAAACGTTGGAAGAGGTGGCGGCGGCGGCCGGCACGATCCCCTATGAAATCCTCACCGCGCTCGGCCAACGCTTCGAGCGGCGTTATGTCGAAGGACGACTGGCATGAAGATCGCGGTTCTCGGCGCTGGCGTCATCGGCGTCACCTCGGCCTGGTATCTCGCCCGCGCCGGCCATGAGGTCGAGGTGATCGACCGGCAGGCCGGCCCCGCGCTGGAAACGAGCTTCGCCAATGCCGGCGAAGTCTCCTTCGGCTATTGCAGCCCGTGGGCCGCGCCCGGCATTCCCAAGAAGGCGGTGAAATGGCTCCTGATGGAGCACGCGCCGCTGATCCTGCGGCCCAAGCTCGACCGCGCCATGCTCTCCTGGCTGACGCGCATGCTGCGCAACTGCACGGCCGAGCGCTACGCCGTGAACAAGAGCCGCATGCTGCGCTTGGCCGACTACAGCCGCGAAAGCCTGGCCGAGCTGCGCCGCGAAACCAATATCGAGTACGACCAGCGCATGAAGGGCACGCTCCAGCTGTTTCGCACACGCGAGCAGCTCGACGCCTCGCTGAAAGATCAGAAGGCCCTGGCCGAGGACGGAATCGCCTACGAGGTGCTCGACCCCGCCGGCTGCCTGCGCATGGAGCCGGCGTTGGCGCATGCGCGCGAGCGCATCGTCGGCGGCCTTCTGACGCCCAACGACGAGACGGGCGACTGCTTCAAGTTCACCAACGGCCTCGCCGAGCGGGCGGAAGCGCGCGGCGTCACCTTTCGCTATGGCCATGCGATCCAGGGCCTGCGCGTCGAGGGCCGGCAGTGCCTCGGCGTCGAGACCGACAAGGGCTTCATCGCCGCCGACGCGGTGGTGGTGGCGCTCGGCTCCTATTCGCCGCTTCTGGTGAAGCCCTTCGGAATCGACCTGCCGGTCTATCCCGTGAAAGGCTATTCGCTGACGATCCCGATCGTGAACGAGGAGTTGGCGCCCGAGTCCACCGTCATGGACGAGAGCTACAAGATCGCCATCACGCGGCTGGGAAGCCGCATCCGCGTCGGCGGCATGGCGGAGATTTCCGGCTTCACCAACGATCTGGCCGAGGCGCGCCGGCGCACGCTGGAGCATTCCGTCACCGACCTCTTTCCCGGCGGCGACCTGTCGAAGGCGAGCTTCTGGTCGGGCTTGCGCCCGATGACGCCGGACGGAACCCCGGTGATCGGACCCACCCGAATCGGCGGCCTGTTTCTCAACACCGGCCACGGCACGCTCGGCTGGACCATGTCCTGCGGTTCCGGCAAGCTTCTCGCCGACCTCGTCGGCGGCATGGTGCCCGATATCGACGCGCGGGACCTGGCGGTCGCGCGCTACGGCCGGTAAGGCGTGGGGCGCAAGGGCGGCGCCAACGCTCCGTTTACCAGTTCGGCGGGAGAGCGCCCACATGGCGCGCCACGCTAGGGCGTTCATACGGTTTCTTCAACAGGCCGGGCCAATACTGGCGGTAGCATATCGCAGTCCGCCATTTCCATTCCCGACGCTTCCGGCCCCGCTCCCGTGTCACTTGAAATCAGCCCCTTCCTCCGGTCTTTTCGCGCGTCGGGCCTCTCTCGCACGGCGGGCCTGCGCCTTCCGTCCGCCGGGATGCCCGAACGGCTGCGGGGGCGCGCCTTCTGGGCGCTGCTGATCCTTCTTCTCCTGTCCTTCTGCGGCGTGTCCGCCGCCACGCTGATCGACCTGCGCCAGGATGCCTGGATGCAGGCGACCAACGGCGCGCGCAGTCTGGGCGCGGCCCTGTCGCAAGAGATCCGGCGCACCCTTCGGACCTACGACGCGGCTCTCATGCGCGTCGGCACCTCGCTGAGCGATCCAACCGTGAAGCGGCTCGATCCCTCGACGCGCCAGATCGCCCTGTTCGAGGGCACGTTCGTGGACGCGTTTCTGGCCGGCGTCTTCGTCACCGACGCGTCGGGCAACATCATCTGGGATCGGGACCGCGAGCCCTCTCGCCTGCCCAATCTCGCCGACAAATCCTTCTTCAAGGCCCAGCGCGACGCGGCCGATGTCGGCCTGTTCATGAGCGAGCCTTTCATGCGCGAGGACAACGGGGCCGATCACGTCGTCGCCCTCAGCCGCCGCGTGCGCACCGAGGACGGCTCGTTCAACGGCGTGGTGGTCGGCCTCGTCCGCCTCGACGCCTTCGTGCGGATCTTGCACGGAAGCCTCTTGGCGCCGGGCGACTCGATCAACCTGTTCACCCGCGAAGGCGTCCTCGTCGCGCGCGTTCCAGACAAGCCGGACGCGATCGGCCGGGACATGTCCCACACCGTCAACGTGGCGAAGTTCATGCAGGCCGAATCCGGCGTGTTCACCGGCGTCTCGGCGATGGACGGGGTGTCGCGCATCTACAGCTTCGTTCATATGAGCGACGTGCCGATCATTCTCGACGTCGGATTGGCCGAGAAGAACGTCTATGCCTCGTGGAACCGGCGCGCGTTGACGATCGGCCTCGTGCTGGTACTCCTGTCGGGCCTGACCTTGTGCCTCGCCGTGCTGATCCGCCGCGAGTTCCGGCGCCGGCTGGAGACCGAGCGCGTGCTGCGCCACAGCGAGGAACAGTACCGGCTGCTGGCGGACCATTCCACTGACCTCATCATCCGCCTCGACGCCGATCTGGCCCGCCGTTACGTCTCGCCCGCCGCGATGCCGATGCTGGGATACACGCCCGACGAAATGATCGGGCAACTCTCGCGCAGCCTCATCCACCCCGACGACTGGACCGAGGTGCAGCGCATCGCCGCCAATGCCCGGCAGTCCGACAAGGGGACCGAAACCGCCTATCGCCTGCGAACCAAGGCGGGAGACTATGTCTGGGTGGAAGGGCGCTACAGCTACGTGCCGGCCGATGGCGGCTTCATTGTCGTGTTGCGCAACATCAGCAAGCGCCGTCAGGTGGAGGAAAAGCTCGCCGCCGCCCATGCCGAGCTGACGGGCCTCGCCAACACCGATTCGCTGACCGGGCTCGCCAACCGCCGCCGCTTCGACGAACAGCTGAAGAGCCTGTGCTCGACGCCCGGCAGGCCCCCCTTCTCGCTTCTGATGATGGATATCGACCGGTTCAAGCTCTTCAACGATCGCTACGGCCATCCCAGCGGCGATCGATGCCTGCGGCAGGTGGCGGAAGCCATCAGAGCAGCGCTTCCCGGCGGGGAGGCCTTGGCGGCCCGGATCGGCGGCGAAGAGCTCGCCGTTCTCCTGCCTGGATGCGATCTCATCGAAGCGCAGCGGACCGCCGAGCGGATCTGCCGCGCGGTGGAGGCGCTCGCCATCGCCCACGAAGGCAACCTGCCCAATGGCGGCGTGGTGACGATCAGCATCGGCTGCGCCGAGCGCAGCGAATCCTGCGATCTCTTCCAGCAGGTGACGGGCGAGGCCGACCAGATGCTCTACGAGGCCAAGCGCTCGGGCCGCAACCGCGCCTGCAGCCGCCTCACCCTCGCCCAGAGCGACGAGATCGACGTCTCGCAGACCGAGGCGCTGCGCCAGGAAGCGATCGAACGTTTTCGCGCGCTCCGGCTGGGAAGCGGGTCAGTGGAACTCGACGCGCTCACCGCGCGCCTCGCCAAGCTCCTTCAGGCGCCGATCGGCTTCATCTCGCTCTACGCTTCGGAGGTCGAGATCGTCGGGCGCTACAACATATCGCTCGCCACCACGAGCCGCGACACGTCCTTCTGCCGGCTGACCGTACAGAGCGCCGAGCCGATCGTGGTGCCCGACCTCAAGGCCGATCCGCGCTTCGAGCAGAACCCGTTCGTGACCTGCGAGGAGGGTTCGCGCTTCTACGCGGCGGCCCCGCTGATCGACCCTCACACCGGCGTGTCGATCGGCGCGATCAGCGTCTGCGATGCAAAGCCGCGCTATGCCTTCGGCGCGGAAGAGCGCACACTGCTCACCACCTTCGCCCATGTGGTCATGCACGGGCTGGACTAAGCCCGTCCCAATCCAGGCCCGGTCTGGCGGCGCTCGTTCACTTTGTCGCGACGCCCCTACCTCCTGGCGCGTGCAGAGGGGGAGCTTGGCGCTCGAGCCCTCCTTAACGGAACCGGCCCTGATTCTCTTGGGGGTTGGCAGAGGTGGGCGGGGCGGGGTGCCCAAAGCCTCGTCATCGCTGCCCACGAGCGCGGCATGCGACATTTACAACCGGGGGGCGTCCCTCTGATGCCATGGTTCTTCTTTAGAATAAGAATTCCTCGAAGCTGGCCCTCTTGCTGCCTTGCGGGGGAACGGCAGCAGGCGCACAATCACCTGCCCATGAAAGTGGCGTCGGAGCCCGGAGCGGACAACGAATGATAGGACTTGTGCTGGTGACTCACGGCCAGCTCGCGCGCGAATTCAAGCTCGCAGTCGAGCATGTGGTGGGTCAGCAGGAAGCGTTCGAAACGATCTGCATCGGCCCCGACGACGACATGGAACAGCGCCGCCTCGACATCGTCCAGGCCGTGCGCGACGCCGACCGGGGCAAGGGCGTCATCATCCTCACCGACATGTTCGGTGGAACGCCGTCCAACCTCGCCATTTCCGTGATGGACGAGGGGCAGGTGGACGTGCTGGCCGGGGTCAACCTGCCGATGCTCATCAAGCTCGCCAGCGTGCGCGGCGAGAAGCCGATGGACCAAGCTCTGGTCGCGGCGCAGGAGGCGGGGCGAAAATACATCGCCGTGGCGAGTCGAATCCTCAATGGGCAGTGATACCATGACCTATGTCAGCGAAGACGCCGCCGGTGCGGGGACCCAGGCGATGGACCGCGCGGATCAATTGGACGAGACCCCCATGTCGGCAGCCCGAACCCTGACGATCGTCAATCGCAAGGGCCTTCATGCCAGGGCGTCGGCCAAGTTCGTGCAGCTGGCGGAAAGCTTCGACGCCGAGATCACCATCGCCCGCGACGGCATGACGGTAGGCGGCCAGTCGATCATGGGCCTGATGATGCTGGCCGCCGGCCAGGGCACGACGATCGACGTCAGCGCCGAGGGGCGTGAGGCGGAAGCCGCCATGCAGGCCATCGCCGATCTCGTCGCCAACCGCTTCGGCGAGGAATGCTGAATCCCGGGATCTGAGACAAGCCGCCGCGGCCCCCTTCGTTCGGGTCTCGCCTGCGCCTTCGGCACACTCAGATAAGCATATAAGCAATTCGTTATATCCTTTCGACGCGAGGGCTGCTAAAGCCCTGGCGAGCCCTGGGCCGTGCTTTGCCGCAGCCCGATGTTTTGCGAGCGGGCGCTCGAACCTAGACCGCGCCCCATCCGCAGCCCAAGGAGAACGTGGCATGAGCGCAGCAGCCGATTACGTCGTGAAGGACCTTTCGCTGGCCGACTGGGGCCGTAAGGAACTCGACATCGCCGAAACCGAAATGCCCGGCCTGATGAGCTGCCGCGAGGAATTCGGCACTGACAAGCCGCTGACCGGCGCGCGGATCGCCGGGTCGCTGCACATGACGATCCAGACCGCCGTCCTGATCGAGACGCTGCAGGCGCTGGGCGCCAAGGTGCGCTGGGCCTCCTGCAACATCTTCTCGACGCAGGACCACGCGGCCGCCGCCATCGCCGCCACCGGCACGCCGGTCTTCGCCGTGAAGGGCGAGACGCTGGACGAATATTGGGACTACACCGACCGCCTCTTCCAGTGGACGGACGGCCAGCCCGCCAACATGATCCTGGACGATGGCGGCGACGCGACGATGTACATCCTGCTCGGCGCGCGGGCCGAAGCGGGCGAGGACGTCCTGTCCAACCCCGGCTCCGAGGAAGAGGAAATCCTCTTCCGCCAGATCAAGAAGCGCATGTCGCTCTCGCCCGGCTTCTTCGCGCGCCAGCGCGACGCCATCAAGGGCGTGACCGAGGAGACGACCACGGGCGTCAACCGCCTGTACCAGTTGCAGAAGAAGGGCCTCCTGCCCTTCCCCGCCATCAACGTGAACGACAGCGTCACCAAGTCGAAGTTCGACAACAAGTACGGCTGTAAGGAATCATTGGTGGACGGCATCCGCCGCGCCACGGACGTGATGATGGCCGGCAAGGTCGCCGTGGTCTGCGGCTATGGCGACGTCGGCAAGGGCTCGGCGGCTTCGCTGGTCGGCGCGGGCGCCCGCGTCAAGGTGACGGAGGTCGATCCGATCTGCGCGCTTCAGGCGGCGATGGACGGGTTCGAGGTCGTGACGCTGGAGGAAGCGGCCCCGACCGCCGACATCGTCATCACCACGACGGGCAACAAGGACGTCGTGACGCTGGACACGATGCGCAAGCTCAAGGACATGTGCATCCTTGGCAATATCGGCCATTTCGACAACGAGATTCAGGTCGCCGCCCTGCGCAACCTGACCTGGACCAACATCAAGCCGCAGGTCGACATGATCACCTTCCCGGACGGACGGCGCATGCTGCTCCTCTCCGAAGGGCGTCTCCTCAACCTCGGCAATGCGACGGGCCACCCGTCCTTCGTCATGTCGGCCTCGTTCACCAACCAGACGCTGGCGCAGATCGAGCTGTTCACCAAGGGCGGGCAGTACGAGAACAAGGTCTATGTCCTGCCCAAGCACCTGGACGAGAAGGTTGCCCGCCTGCATCTCGGTCGCCTGGGCGCCAAGCTCTCGACCCTGTCGGAAGAGCAGGCCTCCTATATCGGCGTGACGCCGCAAGGTCCGTTCAAGCCTGAGCACTACCGCTACTGATCCGTAGCCACGACGCGGCGCCGCCTGGCGCAGCGATGCGCCGGAGGCAAGGCCTCCGGCGCATTTCTTTTTTAACATCTGTGCCGTTCTCGCGCTTTCTCTGAGGTTATCCACCGTTTAAGTTTTACGAATCGTCGCTCGGTTGGGGAGCGGGGCGGCGGTACGGGGACAACTGTCTTTTCTCGAAAGGCGGCGGAGAAGGACGGGGGATGATACACAAGACATCGACGATGAAAGCGGGTCCGGCGGCCCGCTTCGTGCAAAAGCTCGGCCTTGGAGCCCTCCGCGCGGACGGGCGAGTTCGGGCTGGCGAGCGGGAGACGGGCGCGCCGCATGGCATGCGCCTTGGCGCCCGGAGCGCCGCCGACGCTCTTCTTCGCCTCGCGCCGCAGCTTCGCGGCCATCGCCTGCCCCGCCCGCTTCGTGCCGTCGGCCGGGTGCTGCGTCGCGGCACCATGCTGTGCGGCGCGCCCGTGCTTCTGGCCGCGATCAGCGTCACCGGCGCACAGGCGCAGGACGCTGGCGGCCCGATGCGGCCGGAAACGGTTCTGAATCTCGCCCTGATCGGGCTTACCATCGGCGCGGCGATGATCGCCGCCGTCTGGCTGATCCGCCAACAGGCCGCGACCGCGGAAGAGAACAAGCGCCTGCGCGCCGATCTCGCCGACGCGCTGAACGAGGCCGACCGGCGCGGGACGCTGCTCGCCGAGGACAATCAGCGGCTTCTGGTGTTCAGCGGCCCCGGCGCGCCCGATCTTGTCGGCACGCTGCCCAAGCGCTTCGGCGCGCCGCCCGAGACCGCCGCCTTTCTCGACTTCGAAGGCTGGATGACGCCCGACGAGGCGCGCGAACTGACCCGCGCCCTGTCGCAGCTGCGCAACCGCGCCGAAGGCTTCCGCATGGAAGTGGAGAGCGCCGGCGGCCACGTGCTGGAGATCGTCGGCCGCACCGCCGGCGCCCTGGCCGTGGTGCGCTTCACGCCGCTGTCGGGCCTGCGCGAGGAGATCGCGACGCTGCGCCTGGAGCAGAACCGCGCCAACGGCATGATCGAGACCATGCAGGCGCTGTTCGACGCCGCGCCGCTGCCCATGTGGCTGCGGGGCGAGGACGAGCGCCTCGTCTGGGTGAACGACGCCTATGCCAAGGCCGTGGACGCGCCTGGCGTCATTTCGGCGGTGGACGCGCAGACCGAGTTCCTGAACGAGCAGGACCGGGCGCAGATCATCGCCGCGCGCGCCCAGAACAGCCGTTTCCAGAACCGGCTGAGCGCCGTGGTGGACGCCGACCGGCGCAATTTCCTTGTGGTGGACGCCGCCGGCCCCTTCGGCTCGGCAGGCGTCGCGATTGACATTTCCGAGACCGAGAGCGTGCGGCGCGAGCTGCGCGAAACCGTGCGCTCGCATTCCGAGACGCTGGATCATCTCACCACGGCCGTGGCGCGTTTCGACGACAAGACGCAGCTCGCCTATCACAACGCCGCCTTCGCCAAGCTCTTCGGCCTGTCGGCGGCCTATCTCGACAAGGCGCCCGACCTCGTCTCGATTCTCGACCATCTGCGCTCGCGCGGGGTCCTGCCGGACGACCGGCCGCTGCGCGACGTGAAGGTCGAAATCCAAGCCGCGCACCGCGCCACCGAGCCAACCGACGCGCTCTGGCACCTGACCGACGGGCGCACCTTGCGCGTCTTCACCAGCCCCGAGCCCTCGGGGGGCGCCAGCTGGGTGTTCGAGGACCTCACCGAAAAGCTTCAGCTGGAATCGCGCCTCAACGCGCTGGTGCGCCTGCAGGGCGAGACGCTCGACTATCTGCGCGAGGGCGTCGCCGTGTTCGGCCAGGACGGGCGGCTGCGTCTGTCCAACCCGATCTTCGCCGAGCTCTGGGGCCTGTCGGACGAGTTCCTGGCGGCCAAGCCCCATATCCGCGCCTTCGCCGGCACCGCCACGGTCTCGATCCGCCGCCCGGCGGACGGGTCGGAGCCGCAGGCGAGCTGGGCGGGCTTCTCCCATGCCGTCACCGCCTTCGACGAGGCGCCGCGCGAGGCGCAAGGGGGCGAGTTCGAGCTTTCCGATGGCCGGGTTCAGGCCTATGGCATCGTGCCGCTGCCCAACGGGCAGACAATGCTGACCTTCTCCGACATCACCGACGCGCGCCAGGCCGAGCGGATGCTGCGCGAGCGCAACGAGGCGCTGGAACACGCTGCCCGCCTAAAGAGCGACTTCGTCCAGCACGTGAACTACGAGCTTCGCTCGCCGCTCACCAATATCATCGGCTTCTCCGCGCTCCTGCGCTCGCCCGAGACCGGGCCGCTCAACACGCGCCAGAGCGAATATCTCGACTATATCGGCACCTCGACCTCGACGCTTCTGACCATCGTCAACGACATTCTGGATCTTGCCACGATCGACGCCGGCATCATGGATCTCGACCTCGGCGAGGTCGACATCGCCTATACCGTGGACCATGCGGCGGAAGCGGTGCGCGAGCGTCTGCGCGACAACGAGATCCGCCTCGACATCGACATCGCCCAGGCCGGCACGAGCTTTCGCGCCGACGGGCACCGCGTCACCCAGGTTCTGTTCAACCTCCTGTCCAACGCGGCCAATTTCGCGCCGCAGGGCTCGGCCATCCAGCTTTCGGCGCGCCGGCGGGGCGACAGCCTGTTCTTCGCCGTGGCCGACGAGGGGCCGGGCATCTCGCCCGCCAATGTCGAGCGCGTCTTCGAACGGTTCGAGACCGATCCGGCCGGCGGCCGGCAGTCCGGCGCGGGCCTCGGCCTATCGATCGTGAAGAGCTTCGTCGAGTTGCATGGGGGCGACGTGTCGGTCGCCTCCGGTCCGAAGGGCGGCGCGGTCGTCACCTGCCGCTTCCCCCTCATGCGGCAGGAGCGGGATCTCGCCGCCGAATGAGCGCCGTGCCCTTTCCGCCGCAGACCCCGGACGCCGATTTCGACCTCCACCTGCCCGACGAGGCGGCGACGGCGCGTCTGGCGGCCGACCTCGCGCTGGTGCTCGGGCGGGGCGACGTGGTCGCCCTTTCGGGGGATCTTGGCGCGGGCAAAACGCATTTCGCCCGCGCCTTCATACGCGCACTGAGCGGCGACCCTGAGTTGGAGGTCCCCTCCCCCACCTACACGCTGGCGCAGATCTACGAGACCGTTCCCAAAGTCACGCATTTCGACCTCTACCGCCTCGGCGACGAGGAAGAGCTTGATGAACTCGGCTTCGACGAGGCGGCCGAGACCGGCCTCGTGCTGGTGGAATGGCCCGAGCGCGCCCCGGCGACGCTCCGCGCCGCGACGCTCCGCCTGGAACTGACGGATGCGAGCGGCGGCGGCCGGCGAGCGCGGCTCACGGCAACGGTGGACGCTGCGCGGCGCATCGCCCGCACCTTGGGGGCGCGTGCTTTCCTGAGGGAAGCCGGCTTCCCCGATGCGCTCCGGCTGCCGTTTCAGGGCGACGCTTCGGCTCGGCGCTACGAGACCGTCGCCGCCGAGGGCGCCCCACCGCTCATTCTGATGGATTCGCCCGCGCTCGTGCTCGGCCCTCCCGTCCGCGACGGCCTGCCCTATGCCCGCATCGCCCACACGGCGGAAACCGTCCTGCCCTTCGTCGCGATCGCCGAGGCCCTGGAGGCGGCGGGGCTCGGAGCCCCGACCATTCTCCACGCCGATCTCGATTCCGGCTTCGTGCTGATGCCCGATCTCGGGCGCGAAACGGTGCTCGACGCCGAGGGACGCCCGATCCCGGAGCGCTACGAGGCGGCCATGGCGGCGCTCGCGCATTTCCATGCGCGGCCCCCGCGCCGCGACCTGCCGACCCGCGAAGGGCCGGTTCATAGCGTGCCGCCCTTCGACCGGGGCGCGCTGTCGATCGAGGTGAGCCTGCTTCTCGACTGGTACTGGCCGCACAGGCGCGGCGCGCCGGCGAGCGAGGCCGAGCGGGCGCAGTTCGATGCCGCCTGGGGCGCACTGTTCGATCGGCTGGAAGAGGCCGAGCCCGCGCTCGTACTTCGCGACCTGCAATGGCCCAACCTGATCTGGCGGCCGGGCGAGACCGGCCATCGCCGCGTCGCCTTCCTCGATTTTCAGGACGCCATGATCGGCCCCTCGGCCTACGACGTCGCCTCGCTGGCGCAGGACGCGCGGGTGGACATGTCGGCCGATCTGGAAAGGCGGCTGGCCGATCACTACATGAGCCTCAGGGAAACGGACGGAACCGGCTTCCGCCGGGCCGCCTTCGAGGAGGCCTATGCGATCATGGCGGCGCAGCGCGCCACCAAGATTCTCGGCATCTTCGTCCGCTTGTTGCGCCGGGACGGCAAGCCGCAATACCTCCGTCACATTCCGCGTATTCAATCGTATCTTCAGCGCAGCCTCGCGCATCCGGTCTTGAGCGATCTGGCCGGCCTCTACCGCGCGTGGGCTCTTCTCGACGACGAACCTATTACCCGACCGCAGGACTTATGACGCTCCAGCCCCTTGCCCCGACGCCGCTTCACGCCCGCCCGCCCCGCCGCGCGCCCAAACCCAAGACGGCGATGATCCTGGCGGCGGGCCTCGGCAAGCGGATGCGGCCGATCACTTCGATGATTCCGAAGCCCCTGGTCGAGATCAACGACAAGGCGCTGATCGACTACGGGCTCGACGCGCTCGCGCGCAACGGCGTGGAGCGCGTGGTGGTGAACGTTCATTACATGGCCGAGCTTCTGCGCGCGCACCTGCGCAAGCGGCGGGACATCGAGGTCGTCATCTCCGACGAGAGCGACCGACTTCTCGAATCGGGCGGCGGCATCGTGCGCGCCCTGCCGCTTCTGGGCGACGATCCCTTCTACCTCATCAATTCCGACACGTTCTGGATCGACGGCTACCGCGACAATCTCGATCTACTGGCCGATCTCTGGAACCCGGCCGAGGCGGACATGCTGCTGCTCATCGCCGAGATGCGGCAGGCGACGGGCTATGAGGGCCGGGGCGATTTCACCATGGACCGCGAAGGTCGGCTGCGCCGCGTGGCCGAGCGCGATATGAGCCCCTTCATCTATGCCGGCGCCGGTATCCTGAAGCCGGACCTGTTTCGCGAGTTGCCCGAAGAGGTCTTCTCGCTGAACCGCGTCTTCGACAGCGCGATCGACGAAGGGCGCCTGTTCGGCGGCCGGCTGGACGGGCTGTGGCTCACGGTCGGCACGCCGCAGGCGATCCACGACGCCGAGGCCGCCTTCGCGGCCAGCGCGACGCGCGTCCAGCACGGCTGAGGCCGGGCGCATTAGCCGGCTTATGAGACAGAGTTCTCATGACAGGCCCTGCGGCGGATGGGATAGGCGGTCCTGCGGCCTTGGTCTCGGCGTCGGGGGCGCCTGGAGCATTTCCTGTGAATATGCATTCACCGGAAGCGCTCCAGGTTTTTGATCTTCGCATTATCCCACGGCAAAGCGTATCCGCTTCGCCTGGAAATGCTTTAGACTTAACGTCATGCGTCCCAACGTCTTTTCCATCTCGCCGGGCCTGCCCTTCCTGCCCACGCTGGCCGAGGGGGTCCTCTCGGGGCTCTTTCTGCCGGACCATCGCTTCGCCGACGATCCGCTGGCGCTGGCGGGGCTGACGATCCTCGTGCCGACGCGCCGCGCCGTGCGCGCGCTGGCCGAGGAGTTCACGCGAAGGCTGGGCGGGGCGGCAGCCATCCTGCCGCGCATCCGCCCGCTTGGCGACGCGGACGATCCGAGCGCGCTGTTCGAGGAGGGTCCGGGCGCCGAATTGATCGCCGAGATGAACGTGTTGGAGCGCCGCCTGCTACTGGCGCGCCTCGTGCGCATCTGGAAGGAAAGCATCAACCAGCAGGCGCTGCGCCTCCTGGCCGGCGAGGAGTTGATTCTGCCCGCCTCCAGCGCCGACGCGCTTTATCTCGCGAGCGATCTCTGCGCCTTTCTGGACGAGGCGGTGAACGAGGAGGCGGGCCTTGCCAATCTTGCGCAGCTGGCGCCCGACCGGCTGGCCGAATGGTGGCAGCTGACGCTGACCTTCCTGCAGATCCTGACCGAGCAATGGCCGGCGATCCTCGCCGAGCGCGGGCTGCAGGACCGCGCGGCGGCGCGCGTGCGCTGGTTCGACGCCGAAGCCGAGCGGCTGCGCCGGGCCCGGCCGGGCGCGCCGCTGATCGTCGCCGGCACCACGGCCACCGCCCCCTCCACCGTGCGCTTTCTTCAGGCCGTGGCCCAGCTTCCCGCCGGCGCGCTGGTGCTCCCCGGCATCGACTGCCATCTCGACGAGGAAAGCTTCCAGGCGATCGACGCCAAGCGCTCCATCGCCGCGCCCGGCCACCCCCAGCACGCCATGCGGCGCATCCTGACCGGCATCCTGATCGGCCGCGATCTCGTTCACTCCATCACCCCGGCCGAGGGCGATCCGCTGCTGGCGCGCGAGCGCTTCCTGTCGGACGCGCTGCGCCCGGCCGAGACCACCGATCTCTGGGCCGCCCAGGCCGAGCGGCACGGCACGGCGGCGCTGGACGGGCTGGAGCTGATCGAGGCGGCGGACGAGCGCGAGGAGGCGCTGGCCATCGCCGTCGCCATGCGCGACGCCTTGTCGGACCCCGCCGCCAAGGTGGCGCTCACGACGCCGGACCGCAATCTCGCCCGCCGCGTCGAGGCCGAGTTGGAGCGCTTCGGCATTCTCGCCAACGATTCCGCCGGCCGCCCGCTCTGGGCGACGCCGCCGGGCACGTTCACGCAGCTTGCGCTCACCGTCGCGATGGAGCCGGGCGATCCGGTGGCCCTCCTGTCGCTGCTCAAGCACCCGCTGCTGCGCCTCGGCTTTCCCGCAGCCGAGGCGCGCGACGCCGCGCGCGTGGTCGAGCTCATCGCCCTGCGCGGCGGCACGGGCGTCGCCGACGGCGCGTCGCTGGCCGCGCTCTTCGCGCGCCGCCGCGCGGAAGCCGAGGCCGAGGACGGGCGCGCGCCTCGCCCCGTGCGCCTGCTCGGCCAGGACGACCGCGACAAGGCGGCGATCCTCTGCGCCCGGCTGGAAGAGGCGTTGCAGCCGCTGGCGGGCCTTCGGGGAGACGGCGAAGGCGAGGTCGGCGACTACGCGCTCTGCCTCACCCGCGTTCTGGAAGCGCTGTCGCGCGACGAGGAGGGCAGGCCGAACCCGCTTTATGCCGAGGAAGCCGGCATCGGGCTGCGCGACTTCCTGCGCTCGCTCGTTTCGGCCCCCGAGACGGGCTTCAGCTTTCGCCCGGAAGAGCTGCCCGATGTGGTACGCGCGCTGATGAGCGACGTCACCGTGCAGCCGCGCGGTGGCCTGTCGCAGCGGGTCTTCGTCTGGGGTGCGCTGGAAGCACGCCTGCAGAATGTGGACGTGATGATTCTGGGCGGTCTCAACGAAGGCGTCTGGCCGCGCGCGGCGCGCTCCGACGCTTTTCTTTCGCGCGTCATGCGCACTGAGATTGCGCTCGACCCGCCCGAGCGCCGCATCGGCCTTGCCGCGCACGATCTCTGGATGGCGCTCGGCAACCCGCGCGTCGTCATGGCCCGCTCGCATCGCTCGGGCGGCTCGCCCACGATCCGCTCGCGCTGGCTGCAACGCATCCTGACGCTGGCCGGCAAGGAAGGCGAAAAGGCGCTGCTAGAACGCGGCCGGGTCTATCTCGATCATGCGCGGGCGCTCGGCGCGGTGGAGCCGCAAGCGCCCACCCGCCGGCCCGAGCCCTGCCCGCCGCTGGAGGTGCGCCCGCGCCGCGCCTCCGTCACCGAGGTCGAGACCTGGGTACGCGATCCCTATGCCGTCTATGCCCGGCGCGTGTTGAAGCTCGACCCGCTGCCCGAGATGCTGCGCGCCCCCGGCGCCCCGGAGCGCGGCAATCTCTACCACGCCATTCTGCATCGCTTCGTGGCCGAAGGCCTCGACCCGGCGGCCGAAGACGCGGAAGCCCAACTTCTCGCGATCGCGCGCGAGGAGTTCGAGCGGGAGAAGCTGCCGGCGGAGATCGAGGCGATCTGGTGGCCGCGCATGGAAACGCTGGCGCGCAACATGATCGAATGGGAGCGCGAGCGCGCACCCGCCATCGAGACGAGCCTCACCGAGATTCGCGGCGAGCACGCCTTCCCCGATCTCGACTTTACCCTCACCGGTTATGCCGACCGGATCGACCGGTTGCAGGACGGGCGCATCGAGATCGTCGACTACAAGACCGGCACGAACCCTTCGGTGAAGCAGGCGCGCACGCTGCTCGCGCCGCAATTGCCGCTGGAAGCGGCGATGGCGCGGCTCGGCGCCTTCGAGGCGCTGGGGCCGGTCTCCTCGGTGGCCGATCTTCTTTACGTGCGCCTGCGCGAGCGGGAGTTCTACGAGGAGCGCCTGGCGCATTCGGGCGGGCGCACGGGCGAGCCCCAGTCGGGCGACGATCTCGCCACCGCCGCGCTCGCTAGCCTCCGCCGGCTGATCGCGGCCTATCGCTCGGCCGACAAGACCTACCCCTCGCGCGCCCGGCCCTTCCTGGCGGGGGACACGTCGGGGCCTTACGACCATCTGGCGCGGGCGAAGGAATGGTCGGTCGCCGGCACGGCCGAGGAAGGAGAGGCGCCATGAACATCGTCGTGCAAAGCGCCGAGGACCCGCAGCGCATCGCCTCCGACCCGTCCCGCTCCGTGTTCGTGGCGGCCAATGCCGGCTCGGGCAAGACGCATGTGCTCACCGAGCGCGTGGTGCGCCTGCTGCTGTCGGGCGCCGAGCCCTCGCGCATCCTATGCCTGACCTACACCAAGGCCGCCGCCGCCGAGATGCAGACCCGCGTCTTCGCGCGCCTCGCCGCCTGGACCACGATGGAGGAGGAAGCGCTGGCCCGCGCGCTGGAGGCGCTGGAGCGCAAGCGCCCGTCGCGCGAGCGGATCGCAAAGGCGCGCCGGCTCTTCGCCTGCGCGCTGGAAACGCCGGGCGGCTTGAAGATCCAGACGATCCACGCATTCTGCGAGGCGATCCTCCACCAGTTTCCGATCGAGGCCAACATTCCCGGCCATTTCGAGGTGATGGACGAGACCGAGAGCGCCCTGCTCCTGGCCGAGGC
Source organism: Aureimonas sp. AU20 (assembly GCF_001442755.1). Taxonomy (NCBI): domain Bacteria; kingdom Pseudomonadati; phylum Pseudomonadota; class Alphaproteobacteria; order Hyphomicrobiales; family Aurantimonadaceae; genus Aureimonas; species Aureimonas sp. AU20. The sequence goes on from NZ_CP006367.1 coordinate 29,730, forward strand.
GCGGCGCATGTTCGTGGCCGGCTCCACGGACGATCCCGCCGACCCCGAGCGCGCCGCCCTGACGTTGGCCTTTGCCGACGCGCTGACCCTGGCGGGCGAATGGGGGCTCGACGCGCTGCTCGGCGAGATCGTCTCCAAGCGCGACCGCATCCGCCGCCATCTCGACGCCGTGGGCGGGCTGGAGGGCGCGGTGCCGGTGCTGCGCAAGGCGCTGGGCCTCAAGGAAGGCGACGACGAGGCGTCGATCCTCGCCGGCGCGATCGACCCGCCGGGCCTGGAGGAGAGTTTTCGCGAGGCGCTGGCGGAAGCGGCCGGGCGCTCCAATAAGGCGACCGACGCCAAGCTTCTGGAAAAGCTCAACGCCTTCGAGGCGGCCGAGACGCCCCTGCGCCGCTTCGAGGCGCTGCGCGAGCTCGTGCAGAAGAAGGATGGCGGGCGCTACAAGCCCTCCTCCGTTGCCACCAAGGCGGTGGCCGACACGTTTGCCGACTTCGCGGATCGGCTGGAAGAGGCGGCGGACTATGTGGACGCCGCCTGCGAGCGGCTCGCCACGCTGCGTCTCTTTCGCGCCAGCCGCGCCGCGCTCGCCATCGCCGAAAAGCTGGAGGGCGACTACGGCGCCCTGAAGCGCAAGCGGGGGCGGCTCGATTTCGAAGACCTGATCGTTCGCACGGCCGACCTCCTCCTGCGGGCGGAAGCGTCGAGCTGGGTGCATTTCAAGCTCGACCAGGGCATCGACCATGTGCTGGTGGACGAGGCGCAGGACACGAGCCCGCGCCAGTGGGAGGTGGTGCGCCAGCTGGTCGAGGAGTTCTTCGCCGGCGGCGCCGCGCGCCAGATGCCGCGCACGATCTTCGCGGTGGGCGACGAGAAGCAGTCGATCTATTCCTTTCAGGGCGCCTCGCCCGCCATGTTCACCAACGAGCGGCTGAACCTCCAGCGCCTGGCGGAAGCCGCCGGCCTGCCCTTCGAGCGGGTCGAGTTGCACCGCTCCTTCCGCTCGGTGGCGGACGTGCTCAACGCCGTGGACCAGGTCTTCGCCGAGCCGGCCGACCGGCGCGGGCTCACCTTCGGCGGCGAGCCGCCGGTGCATGTCTCGGCGCGCGGCGCGGAGCCGGGGCTGATCGAGGTCTGGCCGGCGGTCGTGCCGACCGTCCGCGCCGTGTCCGACGACTGGCTCGATCCGATCGACCATGAGCCCGAAGCCTCGCCCGCCAACCGGCTCGCGCGCCGCATCGCCGGCACGATCCGCGACTGGATCGGCCAGCCCATCAGCGTGAAGGGCGAGCGGCGGCCGATCGGGCCGGGCGACGTTCTGGTTCTCGTGCGCAAGCGCTCCGGCTTCGTCGGCGCCATGGGCGCGGCGCTGCGCGAGGCCGCCATTCCCGTGGCCGGTGCCGACCGGCTGACGATCACCGACCATATCGCCGTGTCCGACCTCGTGGCGCTTGGGCGCATCGTCTCCAATGCGGAGGACGAGCTGTCGCTCGCCGCCGTTCTGAAGAGCCCGCTCTTCGGCTTCACCGACGACGACCTGATGGCGCTGGCGCTCTCGCGATCGACGGAAAGGCGCGCTGAGCCGCTTTATCTCGCGCTACGCTTTCTGACCTTCCGGGGCGCGGAAAAGCGCTTGCCGGACTTCGTCAAAGGCCCGGCGCGCGAGGCGCTGCTGGTCAAGGCGAGCGCAGCCTTCAAGCGACTGGAGGAGCTGCGCCGGCGCGCCGGCTTCGAGACGGTCTTCACCTTCTTCGCCCGCATTCTCGGCCCCGAGGGCGGGCGCGCGGCGCTGGTGGCCCGGCTCGGGCGCGATGCCGGAGACGTGGTGGACGCGTTTCTCGACCTGGCGCTGGCCGAAGAATCGGCCGGGCGCGGTGGGCTCGACGCCTTCCTGTCCGATCTCGAAGCCTCGCCGCCCGAGATCAAGCGGGAGACCGAGGGCGGGCGCGGCGAGGTGCGCATCATGACGACCCACGCCTCCAAGGGGCTGGAAGCGCCGGTCGTGTTTCTGGTGGACCCCGGCTCGGCCCCGTTCAGCCACAGCCACGGCGCCAAGCTTCTGGAATGGACCGACATGCCGGGCCTGCCCCCCGGCCAGCCGCCGGGCTTTCTCTGGTGCCCGGAATCGGCGCTGCGCAACGACGTGGTACGTGCGCTTCAGGAAGGCGAGCGGGCCCGGGCCGAGGACGAATATCGCCGGCTTCTCTATGTCGGCATGACGCGCGCGGCCGACCGGCTGGTGGTCTGCGGCCTGTCGGGCACACGCGGGCCGGACGACGCCTCCTGGCTGCAGCGCGTGGAGGCCGCGCTCGGCCCCCATGCGCGCGAGATCAAGGACCCCGAGACCGGCGAGCGGATGGCGCTGCGGCTCGGCGGCGATCCGCAGGGCGAAAGGCTGGCACCGGCTGCGCAGGCGCCCGCGCAGCCCCGCTCCCGCGCCATCGACCTCTCCCCCCTCCCGCCCGAGCCGCCCCCGCCCCGCCCGCTTGCCCCTTCCACAGCCGGCGGCGCGCATCGCATCGAGACGCTGGAGGAACTCGACATCCGGCCGCGCGAGGCGGCAGCGGATCTCGGCCCCGACGCGCTTTCGCCGGTTCTGGGCGGAGGGCGCGAGCCGGGCCTTGCGATCCGGCGCGGCACGCTGGTCCACAAGCTTCTGCAGATCCTGCCCGACATCGCGAGCGAGGACCGGGAAGAGCGCGCGCGACTGTTTCTGGGCGCGGCGGGCGCCTTCCTGCCGGAGGAGGAGCGGGAGGCGGTGCTGGCCAAGACCTGCGGCCTCCTGAAAGACCCGCGCTTCGCCGCCTATTTCGCGGACGGAAGCCGGGCGGAAGTCTCGGTCTCCGGCCGGCTGGAGCTGGGCGGCCATTCCTATGTCGTGAACGGCTCGATCGACCGGCTGCGCGTTGAAGACGGGGTGGTTCGCATCCTCGACTATAAGACGAACAGAGTGTTCACCGATCGGCCGGAGGAGGTTCCCCCGCCCTACGTGCTTCAGCTCGCGCTCTATCGCGAACTGTTGAAGCCCTTGTACCCGCAGGCGGAAATCCGCGCCGCGCTGCTCTACACCGAAGGGCCGGCGCTGGTGGAAATCCCGGCCGAGGCGCTGGACCGGGCGCTGGCCGCGCGCGCCAAGCGGGCGGAAGGGGGCGAGGCCCGGGGCTGAGGCCGGCGCGCGCTTGAAGCCGGGCCTCCGGCCATCTACCTATGGTGCACCGAACGCGCCGGCCCGTTGCCGAGTCGCGCTCTTTCTCTCCCATGCCGGGCGCGCTTGAGCCCCGGCGTCTCACCGGAGCCGACACATGGCCACGAAGAAGACCGACAACAGCAACTTCCAGTCCGACGTCCTCCAGAACGCCAAGCCCGTGGTGGTGGACTTCTGGGCGGAGTGGTGCGGCCCCTGCAAGATGATCGCCCCGGCCTTGGAAGAGATTTCCGAAGAGATGGGCGCCGTCGACATCGTGAAAGTGAATATCGACGAGAACCCGGACCTCGCCGCCCAGTTCGGCGTGCGCTCGATCCCGACGCTCATGCTCTTCAAGAACGGCGAGCAGGCCTCGGTCCAGGTCGGCGCGGCGCCCAAATCCAAGCTCGTCGCCTGGATCAATTCCAACGTCGCCGCCTGATCCAAGGCAGACGCCCGAATGAAAAAAAGCCCGCGCTCCGGCGCGGGCTTTTTCGTGCGCTTTTCTGGGTGGCAAGCAGGCCGCTCAGCGCGGCGCGAGGCCGCTTTCGCGCAGGACCTCGCCGACGAGATAAAGCGAGCCGCAGACGATGAAGCGCGGCGCGGGGCTCGACTGCCAGCCGGTGGACACCAGCCGGATCGCCTCTTCCACACTGTCGCAGGGCTCGGCCTCGAGGCCCGCCTCGCTCGCCGCGTCGGCCAGCTCGTCGGCCGATAGGCCGCTGTCGGACGAGCGGATCGGCACGGTGAAGACATGCCGCGCCATGCCGGCGAAGGCCTCGAAGAAGCCGACCGGCTCCTTGGTGTTGAGCATACCGGTGATGAGGAAGAGGGGCCGCTGCACGCGGTCTTCCATATCGGCCAGCGCCTCGGCCACCACCGTTCCCGCGCCCGGATTATGGCCGCCGTCGAGCCAAAGTTCCGAGCCCGGCACGCAGAGCTCGAACAGGCGCCCCGAAGTGACGCGCTGCAGCCGACCCGGCCATTCCACCCGCGTCAGCCCCGCCTCGATCGCCGCCTGCGAGGGGTCGAAGCCCGCCGCGCGCAGCGCCGCGATGGCAGTAGCGGCATTGCCGATCTGATGCCGGCCGGCCAGGCGCGGCATCGGCAGGTCGAGAAGGCCGCGCTCGTCCTGAAACACGAGGCGCCCATGCTCCTCGTAGGCGAGGAAATCCTGCCCGTAGACATGAACGGGCGCGCCGGTGCGCTGGGCCTGTGTGCACAGGACGTCGAGCGCGCCCGTGCTGGTCTGCGGGCCAATCACCACGGGCGCGCCGCGCTTGAAGATGCCGGCCTTCTCGGCCGCGATCTGTTCCACCGTGTCGCCAAGAAAGCTCTGGTGGTCGAGCGAGATGGAGGTGACCACGCTGACCGCCGGCTTCTCGATCACGTTGGTCGCGTCGAAGCGCCCGCCGAGGCCGACTTCCAGAAGAACCGCGTCGGCCGGGTTCTCGGAAAAAAGCAGGAAAGTGACCGCCGTCAGAAGCTCGAAGACGGTGATGGGCCTGTCCGCGTTGGCGCTCGCGACCCGCCGGATCGCCTCCGCCAGCGCCTCGTCGGAAACGAGTTCGCCGCGCCCGCCGGCCCGGCCGATCCGGTAGCGCTCGTGCCAGTCGACGAGATGGGGCGAGGTGTGGACATGAGCGGCCTTGCCCGCCGCCTCCAGGATCGCGCGGCAGAAGGCGGTGGTGGAGCCCTTGCCGTTCGTGCCGGCAATGTGGATCACGGGCGCGAGCCTGTCCTGCGGCGCGCCGAGATCGGCGAGCAGCCGGACGATCCGGTCGAGCTTCAGGTCGAAGCCCTTGGGATGAAGCTCGAGAAGCTTGCCGATCTCCCGATCGGCAAGGCTGGGGGCGGATGTCACGGGCGCTCTGTCTCTCAGGCCGATTCGAGCGCGGCAGTAGCCTCGCCGCCCGCCTCCGGGGGCGGGGGCAGAAGCGCGACGGGCGTCTTGGTCAGCACCTTGAGGAGCCGGGCGATCGTTCCCTTCAGCTCGTGCCGGTGGACCACCATGTCCACCATGCCGTGTTCCATCAGATATTCCGAGCGCTGGAAGCCCTCGGGCAGCTTCTCGCGGATCGTCTGCTCGATCACGCGCGCGCCGGCAAAGCCGATCACCGCGCCGGGCTCGGCGATGTGCACGTCGCCCAGCATGGCGTAGGAGGCGGTGACGCCGCCGGTCGTCGGATTGGTGAGGATGACGATATAGGGGAGGCCGGCGTCCTTCACCATGTCCACCGCCACCGTGGTGCGCGGCAACTGCATGAGCGACAGGATGCCCTCCTGCATGCGCGCGCCGCCCGAGCCGGCGAAGAGGACGAGGGGGCGCTTGCGGTCCACCGCCGTCTCGGCGGCGGTGACGATCGCCTCGCCCGCCGCCATGCCGAGCGAGCCGCCCATGAAGGCGAAGTCCTGCACGGCGGCGACGACCGGCAGCGTCTCGATCTCGCCGGCGGCCACCAGCACGGAGTCCTCGAGGCCCGTCTTGGCCTTGTATTCCTTCAGCCGGTCCGTGTAGCGCTTCGAATCGCGGAACTTCAGCGGATCGAGCGGCACCTTCTCCAGGGCGATCTCCTCGAAGACGCCATTGTCGAAGAAATGCGTCAGCCGGTCCCGCGCCCCGATCTTCATATGGACGTTGGAGGACGGGATGACGAACTGGTTCGCCTCCAGATCCTTGTGGAACACCATCTCGCCCGTTTCCGGGCACTTGATCCAGAGATTCTCCGGCACCTCGCGCGAGGGCTGGCCGAGAAGGCTGGTGAGCTTGGGGCGGACGTAGTTGGTGATCCAGTTCATCGGGACGATCCCTCGAAAGTCATGCGGCCCGGAGAAGGGCTGGAAAGGCTGAGATGGCGGCTGGCTCAGGCCGCCGCAAGCTTGCACTCGGACAGGCCGTCGGCGAGTTCACGCACCAGCGAGGTCACGGCCTCCACCATGGCGGGCGTGCCACCCTCGACCGCCGCCTCCAAGGCCGCGACGAGCGCGGAGCCGACCACGACGCCGTCGGCATGACGGCCGATGGCGCGGGCCTGCTCGGCCGTGCGCACGCCGAAGCCGACGCAGACCGGAAGGCTCGTCTGACCCTTGATGCGCTGCACCGCAGCCGAGACGGCCGAGGCGTCCGGCGCGGCGGAGCCGGTGATGCCGTTGATCGAGACGTAGTAGACGAAGCCTGACGTGTTCTTCAAAACGGCGGGAAGGCGCTTCTCGTCGGTGGTGGGCGTGGCGAGGCGCACGAAGTTGAGCCCGCCCCGGACGGCGGGAAGGCAGAGTTCGTCGTCCATCTCCGGCGGCAGGTCCACCACGATCAGCCCGTCGACCCCGGCGGCCTTGGCATCCGCCACGAAGCGCTCGACGCCGTAGATATAGACCGGGTTGAAATAGCCCATGAGGATGATCGGCGTCGCTGCGTCGCCCTCGCGGAAGGCGCGGACCGTCTCCAGCGTGCGCCCCAGCGTCTCGCCGCCTTGCAGCGCGCGCAGCCCGGCGCGCTGGATGGCCGGGCCATCCGCCATCGGGTCGGAAAAGGGCATGCCGAGTTCGATGAGGTCGGCGCCCGCCGCCGGCAGGGCTTTCAGCACCGCCAGGGTCGTATCGCCATCCGGGTCCCCCGCCATGATGAAGGTCACGAGCGCGGGCCGGCCCTCGGCCTGCAGGGCGGCAAAGCGCGTCTCGATGCGTGTCGTCATGGGAAAGCCTCGCGCCCGGTTCGTCATCCAATATTCGTCAAGGGGATGCGATACAGGCGTCCGCGATCCATCTCAAGGTGGCGGCGTCCGCGCGAAGCGGCGTTCCGAGAATCGCCGGCATCTCGTAGGGGTGCAGCTCGCGCACCACGTCCGCCACGCGGTCGAAGAGTTCGGCCCGCGTCTTGATCGCCAGCGGCACTTCCACCGACCGCTCGATCGCGCCGTTCCAGTGGAAGCGGCTCTCGATCGGCGCGCCGATCCGGCAGCAGGCCGCCAGATTCTGACCCAGCAACGCATCGGCGATCTCGTGCGCCGTCGCCGGGTCCGGGCATGTCACGTCGATCGAGATCGCCTGCATCTCAGTACCACCCTTCCGCCAGATCCCGAGACAGATAATCCACCTCGGTGCCCCCGTTCATCACCGTCGCCACATAGGCGTCGCGCTCGAAGGCGATCGGCACGAGTTCCCAGACGCAGGCCATGAGCGGCCGATCCACCGGCTCGAACCCGGCTTTCGCCGAGCCCAACGGCGCGCGCCACAGGCGCTCCGCCAGGATACCGCCCGCCATCCACCAGTGGAGCAGCAGCCAGACAGCCTCCTCGCCCCGATGCAGAATGGCGAAACCCGCATGCCCCGGGCCGGGCGCATGGGCTGCCAGAACGTCTTTCGCCCGCTCGATCGAGACCGGGTCCAGAGCGGCGCCCTCGACCTCGATCCCGTAGAGCTTGAGCGCCGTCTCGTTCGCGATCGTCCGGCCGAGCGACCGGATGCGCCGGGGCCGATATCGCTCCTGGGTGACGGCGCTCATGGGTTCCTAGATCTCCAGCCCCATGGACTTGGCGATCGTGTGCACATCCTTATCGCCCCGGCCCGACAGGCAGAGGACGATGGACTGGTCGGGGCGCATGGTGGGCGCGAGTTTGGCGACATGGGCGAGGCCATGGGCCGATTCCAGCGCCGGAATGATGCCCTCCAGACGGGTGCAGAGGTGGAACGCGTCCACCGCTTCCCTGTCCGTCACCGGCACGTAGGACACGCGGCCGGTGTCGCGCAGCCACGCGTGCTCCGGGCCGACGCCGGGATAGTCGAGACCGGCCGAGATGGAATGGCCTTCCAGGATCTGCCCGTGCTCGTCCTGCAGGAGATAGGTGCGGTTGCCATGGAGGACGCCGGGGCGCCCGCCGCTCATGGAGGCGGCGTGGCCGTTTTCGACCTCCAGCCCGTGGCCGCCGGCTTCCGCGCCGAAGATGGCGACGGAGGGATCGTCCAGGAAGGCGCGGAACATGCCGATGGCGTTGGAGCCGCCGCCGACGCAGGCGACCACCGCGTCCGGCAGCGCGCCGGTCTCTTCCAGCATCTGGCGCCGCGTCTCGTCGCCGATGATCTGCTGGAAGTCACGCACCATAGCGGGATAGGGATGCGGCCCGGCGGCGGTGCCGATCAGGTAATAGGTGTCCTCGACATTGGTCACCCAGTCGCGCAGTGCCTCGTTCATCGCATCCTTCAGCGTACCGGCGCCGGCCGTCACCGCCCGAACCTCGGCGCCGAGAAGCTTCATGCGGAAGACGTTGGGCTTCTGGCGCTCCACATCGGTCGCACCCATGAAGACGACGCAGGGCATGCCGAAGCGGGCGCAGACGGTCGCCGTCGCCACGCCATGCTGGCCGGCGCCGGTCTCGGCGATGATGCGCGTCTTGCCCATGCGCCGCGCGAGCAGGATCTGCCCGAGGCAATTGTTGATCTTGTGGGAGCCGGTGTGGTTCAGCTCCTCGCGCTTGAAGTAAACGCGGGCGCCGCCGAACTCGCGCGTCAGCCGCTCGGCGAAATAGAGCGGGCTCGGACGGCCGGTATAGTGTGTCTGCAGGTCGGCGAGCTCGGCGAGGAAGCCCTCGTCGGTCTTGGCCGCCTTATAGGCCGCTTCCAGATCCAGAATGATCGGCATCAGCGTTTCGGCGACGAAGCGCCCGCCGAACAGGCCGAAGAGACCTTCCTCGTTCGGGCCGAGCTTGAAGGAGTTGGGGATCGGGATCTCGGTCATGCGAAGCGTCGCTCAAGGCTGGAGGAAGCGTCGGGCGCATCGGCCGCCGAAGCGGCGTCGAGCGCGTCGAATAGATGGTGGATGAGGCCGGCGTCCTTCTGGCCCGGCGCGCTTTCCACGCCGGAGGAAACGTCGAGCCCCTGCGGGCGCACGCGGCGCATGGCTTCCCCGACATTCGTCGGATTGATGCCGCCCGAAAGAAGAAAGCGGCGATCCTCGCCCAGCGCGTCGAGCAGGTCCCAGTCGAAGGACACGCCGTTGCCGCCGGGAAGAACCGAGCCCTTGGGCCGCTTGGCGTCGAGCAGGATGCGGTCGGCCACGGGGCGAAAGCGGGCGACCGCCTCCAGATCCTCGCGCGTCGAGACGGAGATCGCCTTCATGACGGGAAGCCCGGTCAGCGCCGCGATTTCGGCGACACGGGCGGGCGACTCGGAGCCGTGCAGTTGCAGCGTGTCGGGCCGCAGGCGGCTGGCGATGCGCGTCAGCGTCTCGTCGTCGGCATTCACGGTGACGACGGTGACCGCCGCCCGGCCCACTACATGGGCACGAAGGCGCATCATCGCCTCCAACTCCAGATGGCGCGGGCTGGGGGCGAAATGGATGAAGCCGATCTCCGCGCCGCCGCGCCCCAGCACGGTGTCGATATCGGCCTCGGTCTTCAGTCCGCAGATCTTGATATGCGGTCGTGTCACGCGTCCATCCCGGTTCGACCCACTCGACGTGGCCTGTGGTTCGAAGCTCATGTGAAAGAAGTCTTATCGCCCTCGAATGCGGCGAGTGTAAAGCATAGGACGCCGATCACAGCGCCTTTTGCGCGGGGTCGGACGAAAAGCGCCAGGCATGGAGGCCGGAGCCCTCCGCCCGCAGCCAGTTCCGCCCCGCATCCATGCCCGGGCAGAGCGTGCGGCATAGCGCCCAGAAGCGCGGCCCGTGGTTCATTTCCCTGAGATGCGCCATCTCGTGCGCCACGAGATAGTCCAGCACGAAGGGCGGCGCCATGACGATGCGCCAGGAGAAGGACAGGCGGCGGTCGGCCGTGCAGGAGCCCCAGCGGCTGGTCGTGTCCTTCAGCGAAATGGCACGCGGGCGAAGGCCGAGCGCGCCGGCATGGCGCTCCACCGCCGCCTCCAGATCGCGCCGCGCCTCGCGCTTCAGGGCGTCGGCAACGCGCCGACCGGTATGGGCCGCCTCGCCCCCGACATGGAGAATCCAGGGCTCGCCCTCAGCCAACGGAGGGTCGAGCCGGGCAAGTCGGCGGGCGGGGTCGTGCGCGATCAACAGTGTGCCGCCGCGAAACGGCAGGCGCGCGCCGCTTGCCACGATCTCGGGCTCCGGGCCGAGCCGCTCTTCCACCCAGCCGCGATGGCGCTCCAGAAAATCGAGGATCGTGGCGCGGGCCGTGCGGCGCGGCACGGTCAGCCGCACGCCCACCCCGCCCGGTGCGATACGCAGCACGATGCGCCGGGCCGTGGGATGCTCGCGCACCTCCAGCGGCACGCGCCGTTCGGCGACGAGCAGCGCATCCGGCAGGACGGGCTTGCGAGCGGTGGGGAGAAGACGTTTCAAGAAACCCGGCATCCGGTCTCGGTGGGCCGATCGGCCAGTCAGGAAAGAAGCGCTGGAAGCCGGCCGAACAGGCCACTCCCTATCCACCGTTTTAAGGGCTTCGCTCGTCGGCGAAAAGCGGGCGGCGGACAAGAAAAAAGCCGCCGGGCGAACCGGCGGCCTCTTCTTACATCGTTGCCGGGCGCGTTAGCCTCGCACGACGTCCGCATCCACCGCGCCGGCGCGGCGGCCGCGCTGGCTCATGAAGCGGTCGAACTCCTCGCGATCCTTGGCGCGGCGCAGTTCGCGCGCATAGGACTCGAACTCGGCGCCGGCGTCGTCCAGCCGGCGGCGCTCCTCGTCAAGGCGCTTCAGCTCGGCATCGCGCCATTCGTCGAAGGCGAGATTGCCGGTGGCGGTGGCCCCGAAGGGAACCCTGGCGCCCGAGCGGCGGAAGCCGTCCACGACCCGGTCGGTCGCGCGGTTCACGTCGAAGCGGAACGCCTCTAGCCGGTCGCCCCAGAGGATGTAGGCGAGAACGGCGAGGCCGAGCGGCCAATAGGCCATGAAGCCCAGAACCATCAGCGCGATCGTCGCGGGGGTCCAGGCGGGGCGGATCAATGCGTGAGACTTCATCTGGCGATATCCATCAACCGAAAGCCCATGGGCAGCGGGCGGCGATCCCATACCCAAAATGGGATCGCCTCCAGCGCGATTCAACATCCCGCGCCGGTTCGATCGATCGCCCTTCGCGGGCGAGGCCCGTCAGGACTTGCGCTTGACCTTGCGCAGCGCCTTCATCAGGCCGGACGCGCCCTTGGCCGATACTTCGTCCTCCACGCCCTGCGGATGGCCGAACTCGACGGCGCGCATCTCCGCCGCCTCGGCAGCAAGCTCGATCGGATCGACCGGCGGCGCAAGGTCCATCATGGCCTCGGCGGGAACGGGTGCTTTGTCGCCGGCGGGCGCAGGGTCGCTTTCGGCAGGCGCTGCGGCGGCATCCTTCGAAGCCGGCGTGGCGGGCGCCGAACCGGCAGCGGCGGCGCGTCGGGCGCGCGCCTCCAGCCCGTGCGTCAGCGCGAAATCGACGATGCGCGGCGCGATCTCGGCGCGGAAGCGCGAGCCGTTGAAGACGCCGTAATGACCGACCTTGGGCTGGAGATAGTGGACGCGCATGTCGTCGGGAATATTGCGGCAGAGCGTCTGCGCAGCCTCTGTCTGGCCGACGCCGGAAATGTCGTCGTTCTCGCCTTCGACGGTCAAAAGCGCGGTCTGCGTGATCTTGCCCATGTCGAGGCGCAGGCCGCGATGGGTGATCTCGCCCTTGGGCAGCGAGTGCTTGATGAAGACTTCCTCCACCGTCTGGAGGTAGAACTCGGCGGTGAGGTCCATCACCGCATTGTACTCGTCATAGAAGACGCGGTGCTTCTCGGCCGAGTCGCCGTCGTTCTTCACCAGATGCCAGAAGAAGTCCTTGTGGGCGATCAGATGCCGGTCGAGATTCATCGACATGAAGCCGGTGAGCTGCAGGAAGCCGGGATAAACGTCGCGCAGGAAGCCGGGATGGGGAAACGGCACCTTCATGACGACATTGTCGCGGAACCAGTCGATGCCCTTGGACTCGGCCAGCCGGTTCACCCCGGTCGGGTTGACGCGCGTGTCGATCGGCCCGCCCATCAGGGTCATCGTGGCGGGCGCGGCGGCATCCTCCTCGTGCGCCATGCGCGCCGCCGCCATCATGACCGGCACGGCCGGCTGGCAGACACCGATCACATGCGTGTCCGGCCCCAGGAAATGCAGCATCTCGATAACGTAGTCGACATAGTCGTCGAGGTCGAAACGACCCGCCGCCAGCGGCACGAGACGCGCATCGATCCAGTCGGTGATGTAGATGTCGCCATAGGGCAGAAGCGCCTCGACCGTGCCGCGCAGAAGCGTGGCGTAGTGGCCCGACATTGGGGCAACGATCAGGAAGCGCGGGTCGGCGCGGCGCCCGGGCGGCAGGGCGCGCTCGAAATGAACGAGATTGGCGAAGGGCTTGGCGAGCACCGTGCGGTCGATGACGGGAACGCGCAACCCGTCCACCAGCGTGTCGTGGATCATCCATTCCGGCTTTTCGTAGACGCGGGTGGTGCGCTCGAAAAGCTCGGCCATGGCCGCCACCGTGCGGCCCATCTCGGTCTGCGACAGCGGGTTCAACGGGTTCTGGTAGAAGGTGCGCGTCGCGTCCGCCACGGCGCGGAACGGGGCGAGAACGGCATGATTCCATTCGTAAAGTTCGTACACGACGCTTCACTCCCTCTTCCGGCGGCAAGGCCGCGACCGAAATCGATCGCATCCTACGCTGCAATTGCAATCTTTTCCTTGCACGCTCGTTCCCCCGCGCCGGAAAGGAACCGGGCGTCCGCTTGTCCCAAGCTTACAATGGCCGCTAAAGCCAGCGGATCATGAGGCGGCGCCGGTCGGGCGAAACGCTTGGCGGACATTCGGCATCGGAGCGCTTGCGCAGGGCTGGCGTCCAGTCGGCGGGATCGACCGCCATGAACCCGTGCCGCCCGTAGAACTCGGCCCCGAAGCCCCCGCCGAGCGGCGCCAGAACGCCCATGGCGCGGCAAAAGAACCAGCGCGCCCGGTCCGCGACCGAGCCGAGCAGCGCCGCCGGCGTGCCATCCGGCGCGATGGTCGGATCGACGCGGAGCGCCCCGATCCAGAAACAGCCTTCCGCCCCCTCCCCGTCCGAACCCTCGGGATCGAGACTGGACAGGGGCGCGGCGGCCGCGAAGCCGACGGGTTCGCCAGGGTTTATGTCAGCCACGAAAACCTCGTAGCGCGGGAGAAAGCGCTTGAGGTCGGCGAGCGTCCTCGGCTCGCCCTCCGCCCGCTCCGCCATCGCCTCGATCCGGGCGAGGGCTTCGAGATCTCCAGGCTCCATCCCGCGCAGCCGCAGGGCCGGCGCGGGCGCGAGGGTCAATCCTCCAGCCCCTCAATGATCAGGATATCCGCCGTCGAGACCGCCTCGCGGATGGCCTTCGCGGCCTGATATTCGGGGGAGCGGTAGCAGGCGAGCGCCTCCTCCATGGAGGGGAACTCGATCACCACGTTGCGGGCGCGGCTGTGGCCTTCCAGCGGTTGGAACGGGCCGCCGCGCGCCAGGAACTTCGCGCCGTGGCGCTTCATCGCGGGGGCGGCCGTCGCGATATAGTCGGGATAGCGCTCGGGGTCGTCCACATCCACATGGGCGATCCAATAGGCTTTCGGCATGACGCATCTCCCTTCGCGCCGCCGGACGCCGGCGGCGTGTCCACCTTGTCTTGTCAGACGCCGCGCATCTCCGCCAGGATGGCGCGGGCGGCGGCGAGCGGATCGGGCGCGGCGACGATGGGGCGCGCCACCACGAGATGCGAGGCGCCTGCGCGCAGCGCATCGGCCGGCGTCACCACGCGCTTCTGGTCTCCCGAGTCGGAGCCGGCCGGGCGGATACCGGGCGTCACCACGGCCATTTCGTCGCCGATCAGCTTGCGCAGCAACCCGGCTTCCGCCGCCGAGGCGACGATGCCGCCGAGCCCGGCGTCCTTCGTCTGCTGCGCCCGCCGCGCGACGAGATCCTCGACGCTCATCTCGATGCCGGCTTCGCGAAGATCGTCCTCGCCGAGCGAGGTCATGACGGTGACGCCGAGAACGCAGAGCGCGGAGCCCCGCGCGCCGGCCGCCGCCGCACGCAGAACCTGCGGATAGGCATGGACCGTGGTCATGGTCACGCCCATGGCGGCGATGGCCTCGATGCCCTTTTCCACCGTGTTGGCGATGTCGTTGAGCTTGAGGTCGAGAAAGACCTTCTTGCCCATGCGAACCAGATCGGCCGCCAGGGGCAAGCCGCCGGAAAAGCCGAGCTGGTAGCCGATCTTGTAGAAGGAGACGGTCTCGCCCAGCGTCTCGATCAGCGCTTCGGCCTCCGCGCGGCCGGACAGGTCGAGGCCGACGATCAGGCGGTCGTCGGCGATAGTGGGAAGGGCATTCGCGCTCAGGATGGAGACTCCCCTGGAATGTCGACGGTGACGGTGGTGCCGCTCGTCTGGGAACTGACGTCGATTCGGGCCTCCAGCCCGTGCACCAGGGATAGCACGATTCGCCCGCCGAGCCCCCCGGCGCCGCGCGCGGGGGCCTCGGACATCTCCTCCACCGCTTCGCCGTCCGTCTCCGCCCTCGCCTGGAGCCTGCCGCCGCTCGCCTGCGCCAGGCTCGTCGCCACTTCGCGCGCCACGTCGCCCTCCCGCGACATGGCCACCGCCTCGCCGACCCGCTGGCCGCCGCTCGACTTCGTTTCCGCCCCGTGCGGCCAGTGCGCGGCCGGCGGCAGGCCGATGCCGTCGTCGGTCACGGTAAGGCGGATGAGGCCGGAGGAGAGCATCTTCAGCCGAGCTTCCACCAGCCCTTCGTCGCGCCCCTTGAAGGCGTGCTTCAGCGCGTTGGTCAGAAGCTCGGAAAACAGGAGGCCGATGCGCGCGGCGCGCTCCACGTCGATGTCGATCGCGTCGCAATCGACATTCACCCGCACCGAGCGGCGCCCGTCGAGATAGCCGATGGTGGAGGCGATGCGGCTGATATAGGCGCCGAGCGGAATGCGCTGCGAGCGCGTCGAGCCGACGCCGGCCTCCGTCATCTCCTGATAGAGGAGTTGCAGGCTCTCGATGCGGCGGGCCAGCGTGTCGAAGGCCTCGCCGCTCGTATGGGCGCGCGACTGCATGCGGATCATGCCGATGATCATGGCCAGGTGGTTCTTCACCCGGTGCTGGATCTCGCCGAGCGACGTGTCGCCCCGCAGCACTCCGGTTTCCACTTCGGCCGCGTCCGCATCCTGCCCGTTGGACAGATCGCGCTGCACGCCGAGGAAGCACTGAAGCTGGCCGCTCGTGTCGTATAGCGGCGTGATCAGCAGGCGGTTGAGGAATTTGGTGCCGTCCGCCCGGTAGTTCAGGAGGTCGATCGTGATGTCGCGCTCTTCGCGCAGCGCCTCTCCGATCTGGCGCACGGCGTCCGGGTCGGTGTCGGGCCCTTGCAGGAAACGGCAGTTGCGCCCGATCACGGCTTCCACCGTGTAGCGCGAAATGCGCGCGAAGGCTTGGTTGGCGTAGACGATCGGATTGTCGTCCAGATGCGGATTGGTCAGGACGAGCGCCAGAGGCAACTTGGCGAGAGCCGCCGTCGTCATTCCATCCGGCATGCCGATAGTGGTCGTGTCGGTTTCCGGTCGATCCATGCCCTATCCCTGGGTGCCGCGAAGAGCGGCACGTTCAAGGTGAATATCGTGGCGGCTAACAAGCGCAACCCCGACTGGTTCCGGCCTTGCGGCGAACCGGCCGTTCAAGGGCCGATATCGGCCCTTTCGCGAGGCTTGTGCTGTTATGTCGCTGAGATTCCGGGCCGGAACGCGAGGCGGAAAAGTCTAGTGCGCCTCGTCCCAGTTCGCGGCCGCCCGGGCTTCGACCACGAGCGGCACGGCCAGATCCACCACCGGCTCCGCCGCCGCTTCCATCACGCGGCAGACGACCGGGATGGTCGCATCGACCTCCTCGTCCGGCACTTCGAAGACGAGTTCGTCATGCACTTGCAGCAGCATGCGGGCCGAAAGCCGCTCGGCGCGCAGCGCGTCCTCCATGCGCACCATGGCGCGGCGGATGATGTCGGCGGCCGAGCCTTGGATCGGCGCGTTGATCGCCGCGCGTTCCACCGCCGCGCGCACCTGCGGATTGGAGGAGCGGATGTCGGGATAGTGAGCGCGCCGGCCGAACAGCGTCTCGACATAGCCGGTTTCCTTGGCGAAGGCCTTCACCCGGTCCATGTAGTCCCGGATGCCCGGGAAGCGCTCGAAATAGCGCTTGATGTAGGAGGCCGCCTCGCCTTGCGGGATCGATAGCTGGGCGGCGAGGCCGAAGGCCGAGATGCCGTAGACGATGCCGAAATTGATCGCCTTGGCTCGGCGGCGCACGTCGGAGGGCATGCCCTCCACCGGCACGCCGAACATTTCCGACGCCGTGGTGGCGTGGATGTCCTGGCCCTGGCGGAAGGCCTCGGTGAGCTGCGGAATGTCGGCCATGTGGGCGAGCAGCCGAAGCTCGATCTGGCTGTAGTCGGCCGACAGCAGCTTGTGCCCGTCGGGCGCCACGAAGGCGGTGCGGATTTCGCGCCCTTCCTGGGTGCGCACGGGGATGTTCTGCAGGTTCGGCTCGGACGAGGACAGGCGTCCCGTCGTCGTCGAGGCCATGGAATAGGACGTGTGGATACGGTCCGCCTCATCCATGTAGGTCGGCAGCGCGTCGGTATAGGTGCCCTTGAGCTTGGTGATCTGGCGCCAGTCGACGATGCGGCGGGGCAGCTCGTGCCCCTGCGCGGCGAGGTCTTCCAAGAGCCGCGCGTCCGTCGCCCATTGGCCGGTCTTGGTCTTCTTGCCTCCGGGCAGGCCGAGCTTGCCGAACAGAACCTCGCCCAGCTGCTTGGGGCTGCCGACATTGAAGGGCTCGCCGGCCAGGATGTGGATGTCGGCCTCCAGCCCCGCCGCCTTCTGCGCGAAGCGGCCTGACAGGCGCGAGAGGATCTGCCGGTCGGCGCGGATTCCGCGCTCCTCCATGCGGGCGAGCACGGGCACGAGCGGGCGCTCCAGCCGCTCGTAGACGGTGGTCATCCCTTCGGCGGCGAGGCGCGGCTTCAGGACGCGCCAGAGCCGCAGCGTCACGTCGGCATCCTCGGCGGCGTATTCCGTCACCTTGTCGATCGGGCAGGCGGCGATGGGCTTGGCGGATTTTCCCGAGCCGCAAAGCTCCTTGTAGGAGATCGGCTTGTGGCCGAGGAAGCGCTCGGACAGCTCGTCCATGCCGTGCCCTTCGAGCGAGGACGAGGCGTCCAGCACGTAGGAGATCAGCATCGTGTCGTCCATCGGCGCAACGGCGATGCCGTGCCGGAGCATGACGAGGTAGTCGTATTTGGTGTTCTGGCCGATCTTCAGGATCGCCGGGTCGGTGAGAACGGGCTTCAGGAGATCGAGCACCCGGCCAAGCGGGATCTGCGCGCCGACGCTGGTCGCCGCATCGCCGCCCGAGAGAAGATCGCCGCTCCCCTCGCCCACATGGGCGATCGGCACATAGGCCGCCTCGCCCGGCGCCACTGCGAAGCTCAAGCCGACCAGCTCGGCGCGCATAGCGTCGAGCGCGGTGGTTTCCGTGTCGAAGGCGAGGACCCCGGTCTCGGTGGCGCGCGCGATCCAGGCCTGGAGGCGGGCCTCGTCGCGGATCGTCTCGTAGCGCGAGCGATCGACCGGCGTGGCGGATTCCTTCGCCAGCCGCTCGGCTGCCAGCGCTGCCGGGGTAAAGGCCGGCGGCTCGCCCGCACTGCCCGCCGCCGCAGGCTCGCCGCCGGCGTCGAGATCGGGGCCGCGCGGCACGGCCGAGATGGTGACCGCAGCGGGCGCGATCTGGCTCGCCTCGGTGCCGAGCTTGGCGGCGACGCGCCGCGTCAGCGTGGTGAGTTCCATGGCCTTCAGGAAGGCCACCAGCTTCTCGCCGTCCGGCTCGTGGATGAAGAGATCGTCCAGCGGCACGTCGAGCGGCGTGTTCTGGTCGAGCGTCACGAGTTGCTTGGACAGGCGCGCCTGATCGGCATGGGCGAGGACGGTCTCGCGGCGCTTGGCCTGTTTGATCTCACCGGCGCGCTCCAGCAGCGCCTCCAGCGTGCCGAAGCTTTCCAGAAGCTCGGCCGCCGTCTTGGGACCGATGCCCGGCACGCCCGGCACGTTGTCCGACGTGTCGCCCACCAGCGCCTGGAGGTCGATCATCTTGTCGGGATAGACGCCGAACTTGTCGCGCACCTCCTCGCGGCCGAGGCGCTTGTCCTTCATCTGGTCGTAGAGCACGACGCCGGGGCCGACGAGCTGCATCAGGTCCTTGTCGGACGAGACGATGGTGACGTCACCGCCGGCCTCGACGGCAAGGCGCGTGTAGGTCGCGATCAGGTCGTCCGCCTCGAAGCCTTCCTTCTCGATGCAGGGCAGGTCGAAGGCGCGCACGGCGTCGCGGATCACCGAGAACTGCGGGCGCAGATCCTCGGGCGGCGCCGGCCGGTTGGCCTTGTAGCCGTCGTAGAGCGCGTTGCGGAACGTTGTCGAGGAATGGTCGAAGATCACGGCGAAATGCGTGGGGCAGACGCCGACCGAGGTGTCTCGCGATTCCTCCACCAGCTTCCACAGCATGTTGCAGAAGCCCGAGACGGCGCCGATCGGCAGCCCGTCGGACTTTCGCGTCAGCGGCGGCAGCGCATGATAGGCCCGGAAGATGTAAGCCGAACCATCGACGAGGAAGAGGTGATCGCCCTTTTGCATGGCTAGGGTGGTATCGCGCGGCGTCGGCGCTGTCCATCGCAGCGCGGCCTCCCGCTAGCGATGCGAAAGCTTGGCGCACCGCCGTTCGGCACTCGAAAATCGCGGCGTAGCAGCCGTGAAATCGCCCCGCCCGCACGGCCGAAACCAAGCCGAAATCCACGGCTTCCAAAGAATTACAAATGTTTAATTGGGGGATCACGGCTTCGTGATCCAACGGCCTTGAACGTAAAGGGGGGAAGGCGCATTTTATCAACAACGGCGCAAGAGCGCGCCGCTTTCGGCCTCAAAGCTCGTCCCCCGCTTTTGAGCCGAACGAAGAGCGGATCAGTCCCCACCCCCCTCTCGGGACCCCGCTCTACCAGAAGGAGCCGTCGCGACACCCCCCCTCCAGTCCGCGACGGCTCTTCTTCTTTTTGGGGCTCCTATGCTATCCACCTTGCCCATCCGATCATGATGTCCTGGATGGATTCGGGCATGGCATCGAGGAAGTGGTCCACGCCCCTTTACGTCATGGCGTTTAGCTGTCTGCTCGCCTTGTCCGGCGCGCTTTGGGATGGGCTGCACGACGGCGATTGGGCTTGGCGTCACTGGGTCACGCCGATCGGTCTCCTCGTGAGTTTCGCAATCATGTGCCGCCAAACCGCGCGATAGTCGCGCGCCGCCAGCCGCCTTTCCCTTTGCGGCTCGCACGGCGAGAGGCTATGCCCTTCCGATCCGATGGCCGATGCGCCATCCCGATCAGCGGAGGGCCTCATGGCCGGTCTCGACAGCGTTCTGTCCTGCCTCGATCTCAACCTCGACCGCTCGGTGGATCGCCTGTTCGATCTCCTGCGCATTCCCTCGATCTCCACCGACCCGGCCTATGCCGCCGACTGCCGGCGCGCCGCCGAATGGCTGCAGAAGGATCTGGCCGCCATCGGCTTTGACGCCTCGGTTCGCGACACGGTGGGGCATCCGATGGTGGTGGCCCATCGCAAGGGCCCCGAGGGCGCGCCGCATGTCCTGTTCTACGGCCATTACGACGTGCAGCCGGTGGACCCGCTGGCGCTCTGGGACAACGGCCCGTTCGACCCGAAACGCGTCACCATGCCGGACGGGACGGAGCGCCTGACCGGGCGCGGCACGGCGGACGACAAGGGCCAGCTGATGACCTTCGTGGAGGCCTGCCGCGCCTTCATCGCCGAGACCGGCTCGCTGCCCGTGTCCGTCACCATCTTCCTGGAAGGCGAGGAGGAGTCCGGCTCGCCCTCGCTCCTGCCCTTCCTCGACAGCCATCGCGAGGAACTGTCGGCCGACGTCGCGCTGATCTGCGACACCAATATGTGGGACCGCGAGACGCCCGCGATCTCGACCGGGCTGCGGGGCCTCGTCGGCGAGCAGCTGACGATCCGCGCCGCCTCGATGGACCTGCATTCCGGCTATTTCGGCGGCGCGGCCGCCAACCCGATCCATGTGCTCGCCAAGATTCTGGCGGACCTGCACGATGCCGACGGGCGCGTGACGCTGCCCGGCTTCTATGACGGCGTGCCCGAGCTTCCCGAGGAAGTCCGCGCCTCCTGGGCGACCCTACCCTTCTCCGAGAAGGAGTTCCTCGGCTCGGTCGGCCTGTCCGTTCCCTCCGGCGAAAAGGGCCGCTCGGTTCTGGAGCAGACATGGTCGCGGCCGACCGCCGAGGTCAACGGCATCGAGGGCGGCTACACCGGCAAGGGCTTCAAGACCGTGATCGCGGCCGAGGCCCATGCCAAGGTCTCGTTCCGCCTCGTGTTCGACCAGGACCCGGCCAAGGTGCGCGAGAGCTTCCGCGCCTTCGTCGCCGAGCGCCTGCCGGCCGATTGCACGGCCGAGTTCCACGAGCATGGCGGCTCGCCGGCGATCCAGCTTCCCTTCGATTCGCCGGTCCTGCGCACGGCGCGCGAGGCACTCTCGGCGGAATGGCCCAAGCCCGCCGTGATGATCGGCATGGGCGGCTCGATCCCCGTGGTCGGCGAGTTCAAGCGCCGGCTCGGCATGCCCTCGCTCCTGATCGGCTTTGGGCTGGGAGACGACCGCATCCATTCGCCCAACGAGAAATACGAGATGAGCTCCTTCGCCAAGGGCCAGCGCTCCTGGGCCCGGGTGCTGGCGGCGCTGGGCGAGAAGGGCGCGTGAGCGCCGAGCCCGTCGATCTCGCCGGCAAACTCACAACGTTCGGGGAGCATTGGTCACCCCGCGTCGTGGCTGGCTTCAACGGCCACGACGTCATGGTGGTGAAGGTTCAGGGAGAGTTCGTCTGGCATTCGCATCCCGAGACGGACGATTTCTTCCTCGTCCTCAAGGGGCGGCTGACCATCCGGATGCGCGAGGGCGACGTGACGCTCCTGCCGGGCCAGCTCTTCGTGGTGCCCAGGGGCGTCGAGCATTGCCCCGTGGCGGAGGAGGAGACCCATCTCCTCCTGATCGAGCCGGCGGGCACGCCCAACACGGGCGATCCCGAGACGGCGGCCGTGAAAGTCTCGATCTGAAGCCGGCGCGGGCGGCAGCGCGAGCCGCCCGCTGCTCCTCGCTCAGCCGAAGAACCGGGCGTAGTCCTCCGGCCTGAAGCCGACCAGAACCTCGTCGCCGCGCTGAAGCACCGGGCGCTTGATCATCGAGGGCTCAGCCTTCATCAGCGCCAGCGCCTTTTCGCGCGACAGGTCCGCCCGCTCCGCCTCCGGCACTTTGCGGAACGTCGTGCCGGCGCGGTTCAGGAGCTTTTCCCAGCCCACGGCCTCGCTCCAGCGGGCGAGCTGCTCGTCCGACACGCCTTGGGTCTTGAAGTCGTGGAAGGCGTGCTCGACGCCCTGCCCTTCCAGCCAGAGCCGCGCCTTCTTCACCGTGTCGCAATTGCGGATGCCATGCAGCGTGACGGTCATGCCTGTCCCTCTCAACAGGCGGAGCGGCTCCGAATCGTCGCCCCGCCGGCCTCAACGGGACCCGTTCTACTCGATCCGCGCGCCCGAGGCTTCGATCACCGGCTTCCAGCGGGCGACCTCGCTCTTCACATGTTCGGCCAGCGCCTCCGGCGTGCCGCCCACCGTGCTGGCACCGACCTCGGCCAGACGCTTGGAGACGGCTGCGTCCTTCAAGGCCGCATTGGCCGCCTCGTTGAGCTTGGCGACCACGTCCGGCGGCGTGCCGGCCGGTGCGAAGAGCGCGTTCCAGGTGTTGGTCTCGTAGCCAGGAACGCCGGCCTCCTCCATGGTCGGAATATCCGGAAAGTTCGGGGCGCGCGTCTTGGTGGTGACGGCGAGCGCGCGCAGGGCGCCCGAGCGGATATGCTCGGTGGACGAGGGCAGATTGTCGAAATTGATCGGCACCGCGCCGGAAATCGCGTCCACCAGCGCCGGTCCCGAGCCCTGGTAGGGCACATGCACCATGTCCACTCCGGCCATGGACTTGAAGAGTTCGCCCGACAGGTGCAGCGGCGTCCCGTTGCCGGAGGAAGAATAGATCTCCTCGCCCGGCTTCTCCTTCAACCGCGCGATCAGCTCCTTCACGTCCTTGGCGGGATAGTCCTTGTTGACGGTCAGGACGTTGGGCACCGTCACCAGCCAGGCGATCGGCGCGAAGTCGGCCACGGGGTCGAAGGGCGGTTTGGCGTAGAGCGAGGCGACGAGCGCATGGGTCGCGATCGTGCCCATCAGGATCGTGTAGCCATCGGGCGCGGCCTTGGCGACGAAGCTGGCGCCCAGATTGCCGCCCGCCCCGCCCTTGTTGTCCACCAGCACCTGCTGGCCAAGCTGCGTGCTCATGGCCTGCGCCACGGTGCGCGCCACGAGGTCGGTCGAGCCGCCGGGCGCAAAGGGCACGACCAGCGTCACCGGCTTGTCGGGAAAGCCCTGCGCCACTGCGGGCGCCGCGCCCGCCAGCGCTAGGAAACAGGCGATGAGTCGACGTTTCTTCATGTTCCCTCCCGTTTGCCCGCTCCGGTCGGGGCGAGCCACGACCGGCCTTCGGCGGGGCGAAACGCCTCCCGCCTTGCCCCGGAGGAAGATGAACCCGGCGCGGGCAGAGGCATAGGCGCAAGGGCGCGCTGCACGAAAACGTTACATTCGTTTAATGTGTCTTCGGAGTAACGACCGCAGCGCAGAATCGGACGCGCACGACCGAACAGGTTGAATCCTCACCCGATCGGCCGACAATGGCAAAAAAGCGGCATCGTCCGCGCCAGGAGTTCTCCGATCGTGACCCAGCGTCTTGTGTCTTCCCTTTTCGTTCTCGGCCTCGGCCTCCTCTCGTCGGGTGCCTATGCCGCCGACTACGGGACGCCGGACACGACGGCCGTCGCGGTCGCCAACAATGCCGACCTCATCATCGAGCTGGGCGCCGGGGTTTCCACCCAGCCCGCCTATGAAGGCGCCAACGACTACATCGTCTCGGGCTTCCCGATCGTCTCGCTGCAATATCTCAGCATTCCCGGCCTGTTCGACATCGGCTCGCGCGACGTGACCAACGGCGGCTTCAAGATCGCCCCCTCGTTCCGCTTCATCGACAAGCGCAACGCGGCCGACTATCCCGAGCTGCGCGGCACCCGCGCGCTGGACGAGACCTACCAGCTCGGCCTTCGCGCCGGCTACGAGTTCCCGATCTACGACACGTTCAATGTCGAAGTGTATGGCGCGGCGCGCTACGCCTTCGGCGAGGCGGAAGGCTTCGTGGGCGAGGCGGGCGTCGACTTCATCTCGCGTCCGACCGCGCAGTGGGAGCTGAAGCTCGGCCCCACCACGAGCTTCGCCGACAGCGAATACATGAGCACCTACTTCTCCGTCACGCCGATCGAGAGCCTTGCTTCCTTCGGGCGCCTCGCCGCCTATGAGGCCGACAGCGGCTTCAAGACGGTCGGCGTGCGCGGCTCGGCGCGCTACGAGTTCCGCCCCGACTGGTTCGTCAACGTCAACGCCGCCTATGACCGCATGGTCGGCGACGCCAAGGATTCGCCGATCGTGAAGGTCGGCTCCGAGGACCAGTTCTACGCCGGCATTGGCCTTTCGCACCGCTTCACGCTCGACCTGTTCTAAGCCGAACCGAGCAATCAGCTTCGACAGTTTCGCCGGCGCCCTTCCACCGAGGGGCGCCGGTTTCGTTTGCAGACCCGGTCAGCCTTCGCGGTAGCGGCTGACCTCGACCAGATTGCCGTCGGGGTCGGGGAGATAAGCATAGGTCAGGCAGACTTCCTCGGCGGGAACCTCGATCGCGCACGATGATTCCAGAAGAAGAGAATCCAATCGGAGACCTTCTCATGGCATTCGTCGAAACCAAGGACGGCACGCGGATCTTCACCAAGGACTGGGGCCAGGGCAGGCCGATCATCCTGATCCACGGCTGGCCGCTCAATGCCGACATGTGGGACTACACGGCCAACGAACTCGTGGAGCGCGGCTTTCGCGTCGTGTCCTACGACCGGCGCGGCTTTGGCCGGTCCGACCAGCCGGGCTCAGGCTACGACTACGACACGTTCAGCGACGATCTGGCGGCAGTGATCGAAAAGCTCACGCTCACCGACGCGGTGCTCGTCGGCTTTTCCATGGGCGGCGGCGAAGTGGCCCGTTACATGTCGCGCCATGCCGGGAAGGGCGTATCGAAGGCCGTCTTGGTTTCGGCCGTGCCGCCCTATCTGCTGAAGGACGACAGCAACCCGGACGGCGTCGACCGCTCCGTGTTCGACGGCTTCATCGAGAAGCTGAAGGCCGACCGGCCGAATTTCCTGGCGACCTTCGGCAAGCAGTTCTATGGGGCCGGCCTTCTCAACTTCTCGATCTCGTCCGAATACCTGCAATACACGAGCCAGATGGCGCTCCAGGCGGGCCTTTGCGGCACGCTGGCCTGCGTGCGGGCTTTCAGCGAGACCGACTTCCGCCCCGACCTGCCGCAGTTCCGCGTGCCGACCCTCGTTATCCATGGTTCCGCCGACGAGACCGTGCCCTTCGAAGTGTCGGGCGAGAAGGCCGCGCAGCAGATCCCCGGCGCCGAACTCAAGCTCTACGAGGGCGCGCCGCACGGGCTGCATTTCACCGAACAGGACCGTCTGGTGAAGGATCTGGCGGACTTCGCCCGCGCCTGAAGCACCATCGTCTTTGATCTGATGCCGCGCCGGCGCCTCCCCCGAGGCGTCGGCGTTTTCGCGCCAGCCGCTCCGCCGCGCACTTGTTTACGCCCTGGCAGTCTTCCTTAACGCCCCGTTAAATCGCCGCATTTAGGCTGGATGCGATCGACTGGACCGTGGGGCGTGCCCTCCAGCCTACGCCCGGACGCGCGGGGGTTCAGACGGGGTTCAGGCGTTTCGTGCCATTGCAAGGTCGGCTGACCTCGCGCATGGGACGCACCATGCCGCTTATTGAGCGCGACGGATTCGAAACAAGAGGGGTGCGGATGGCGGCCTGGCGCAAGAACGAACGGATCGAGCCGACCTTCGGCGGCCATGCCGAACCGGACGAGAGCGAGATCCGCGTGTCCGCCGACGACCGCGCCGTGATGGCCGCCAACGATCGCCGTTCGGGCGGCCGAAGCGCGCCGCGCGAGATCGAAGGGCGCGCCGCGCGCCGCGACAGCAATTCGAGGGATCTGGGCAGCGGCGGGCGCGGCGGCGGAAGCGGCAATGGCGGCGGCTCGGGCCGGGGCGGCAAGGGCGGCGGCGGGGCCGGCGGGTTCTTCGGTCGCCCGCGCAAGCGACGGTCGTTTCTCGGCCACCTGGTTCGCCTGTGCTTCCTCCTCGCCTTCTGGGGCGGGCTCGCCGGGCTGGCCCTGATCGGCTATTTCGCGATCAAGTTGCCGCAGGAAGCCTGGGCCATTCCCGACCGGCCGCCCAACGTCAAGATCGTCTCGGTCTCGGGCGAGCTTCTGGCCGACCGAGGCACGACGGGGGGCGAAGCGGTCTCGCTCGACCGCATGAGCCCCTACATGCCGCAGGCCGTGATGGCGATCGAGGACCGGCGCTTCTATTCGCATTACGGCGTCGATCCGATCGGCATCCTGCGCGCCTTTTCGCAAAACATGGCGGCGGGCGACACGGTGCAGGGCGGCTCGACCCTGACCCAGCAGCTCGCCAAGAACATCTTCCTGACGCCCGACCAGACCCTGCAGCGCAAGGTGCAGGAGGCGATCCTGGCGCTTTGGCTGGAGCACAAGTTCACCAAGGACCAGATCCTGGAAATGTACCTGAACCGGGTCTATTTCGGCTCGGGCGCGACCGGTATCCAGGCCGCGGCGCGGCGCTACTACGACAAGAATGCCGACGAGCTGACGCTCATCGAATCCGCCACGATCGCCGGCCTCCTCAAGGCGCCCTCGCGCCTTTCTCCGGTGCGCGATCCGCAGGCCGCGCGCGCCCGCGCCGAGGTCGTGCTGCAGGCCATGCTGGAAGAAGGCATGATCACCAAGGCCGAGGCGGACGCCGCCAAAGCCGCCAAGCCCACCAAGGCCAAGAGCTTCTGGACCGGCGCGCAGCACTACGCCGCCGACATGGTGATGCGCGATCTGCCGCTGCTCGTCGGCGGCGAGATCAAGGAGGATGTCGTGGTGCAGACCACGATCGACCTCAATCTGGAGAAGAAGGCCGAGCAGGCAATCTCCAAGACGATCGATCGCGCCAACCAGAACGTGACGCAAGGCGCGCTCGTCTCGGTGGACGGCACGGGCGCGATCCGCGCCATCGTCGGCGGGCGCGACTACGCCACCTCGCAGTTCAACCGCGCGGTGGACGCCAAGCGCCAGCCGGGCTCGGCCTTCAAGCCCTTCGTCTACGAGACGGCGTTGGAGCACGGCTACCGGCCGGAATCGGTGGTGAACGACGCGCCGGTGCGGATCGGCAACTGGACGCCCGCCAATTACGACAACAAGTTCCGGGGCGAGGTGAGCGTCGCCGACGCGGTGGCGAAATCGCTGAACACGATCGCCGCCAAGCTCACCGCCGAGCTGGGGCCGCAGACCGTAATCGCCACGGCCAAGCGCATGGGCATCCAGTCGCCGCTGGTGGACAACGCCTCGCTGGCGCTCGGCACGTCGGAAGTCTCGCTTTTGGAGCTGACGGGCGCCTACGCCCCCTTCGCCAATGGCGGCTATCAGGCGACGCCGCATCTGGTGAACCGCGTCACCACCGCGTCGGGCAAGGTGCTCTACGAGCGCGACGACGCCGTGCCGCCGGTGATCGTGGGGCAGGACGTGGTGGGCATGATGAACGCCATGCTGACCCGCGTCGTCACCTCCGGCACGGGGCGTCGGGCCTCCTTCCCCGAATGGCAGATCGCCGGCAAGAGCGGCACGACGCAGGACTTCAAGGACGCCTGGTTCGTCGGCTACACGTCGAACCTCACCACCGGCGTCTGGCTCGGCAACGACAACGGCAAGCCGATGCGCCAGGTGACGGGCGGCTCGCTGCCGGCCGACGCCTGGAAGGAGTTCATGGTGGCCGCGCACGAGGGCCTGCCCGCCGTGCCGCTGCCGGGCAACTACCGGATCGGCGACCCCGCCAACATTCCGATGGCCGGCGCGCCGGCCGGGGCGATCATCGGCTACGACGCCGGCGGCAACCCGGTCTACGAGAACACCGAACTGCCGGCCGGCAACACCGATCCTTATGGCCAGACCGTGCCGGGCGAGCCCGTGGCCGCCGCGCCGCCGCAGCCCGACCCGGCGACGGCGCCGACCTCCGAGGGCACCTATACGGATGCGCCGGTGGCCGCGCGCGAGCCGACGCCGGCGGTGCGCGACATGCCGCGCTACCGCGAAACGCCGAACTACCGTCAGATGCCGAACGATCACCAGAACCGGGAGCAGGCGCGCGGCCAGCCGCGTGGCCAGCCGCCCGAGCAGGACCTCGGCCAGGGCCTCGGCGGCGAGGATCGCGGCTATGCCAGCCGCCAGCCGTCCGAGCCTGTGCGGCCCGCCCCTTATGGGCGGGACGCCTATGGCGGGCCTCCGGTCGGGCCAGACCCCTATGACGACCCTTACGGCGATCCTTATGGCGACGGAAACTACGGCGGCCCGCCGCCCGAGTACGGCGAACCCGCCCATATGCGCCCGCCCGCCCCGATCGGCCCTGCGCGCACCGTGCGGCGCGGCGACCTGCCGCCGGACGCGATTCTGGAAGGCCCAGCGCGCGTCGTGCGCCCACAGGACCTGCCGCCCGACGCCGTGCTCGAAGGGCCGGCCCCGGGCGGGCGACCGGGCGACCGCTCGCTGTTCCGCGATCTCTTCGGCCAGTGACGCGCCGGCGCCGCGAAGGCGCCGGGAGACCCTGAACGGAAATGGCCGCGAGGAACGCTCCTTGCGGCCATTTCCGTTTTCTTGAGGTCCTGCGAAGCGGGACCGCGCCCGCCGAGCCGAAGCGTTCGGCTTCAGGTCGTCGGCGCCAAGAAGCCGGCGGGGGAGCGGGATGGCCTCGCGGCGGCGTGATGGCGTGTCTTGCGCGCCCGAAAGCCCGTTCATATATAGCCCGCAGCACTGCCGGACGGGCCGCCATCGGTTCGGCCCGGCGAGGAGTCCAATCCGCTTAGGTGCCGCCTTTCGGAATGCCTCGATCGAGGGTCCGGGCGGCGCGCTCAACAAGGAGAGATGAATATGGCGAAGGTGATCGGTATCGACCTTGGCACGACCAATTCCTGCGTCGCCGTCATGGACGGCAAGACCGCGAAGGTGATCGAGAACGCCGAAGGCGCCCGCACGACACCCTCGATCGTCGCCTTCACGACCGATGGCGAGCGCCTGGTCGGCCAGCCGGCCAAGCGTCAGGCCGTCACCAATCCCGAGAACACGCTGTTCGCGGTGAAGCGCCTGATCGGCCGTCGCTACGAAGACCCGACCGTGACGAAGGACAAGGCCCTCGTCCCCTACAAGATCGTCAACGCCTCCAACGGCGACGCCTGGGTCGAGGCGCATGGCGACAAGTATTCGCCCTCGCAGATCTCGGCCATGATCCTTCAGAAGATGAAGGAAACGGCGGAAGCCTATCTCGGCGAGAAAGTCGAGAAGGCCGTCATCACGGTTCCCGCCTACTTCAACGACGCCCAGCGTCAGGCCACTAAGGACGCCGGCAAGATCGCGGGCCTGGAAGTCCTGCGCATCATCAACGAGCCGACGGCGGCCGCCCTTGCCTACGGTCTCGAGAAGAACGACGGCAAGACGATTGCGGTCTATGACCTTGGCGGCGGCACGTTCGACGTGTCCGTGCTCGAGATCGGCGACGGCGTGTTCGAGGTGAAGTCCACGAACGGCGACACGTTCCTGGGCGGCGAAGACTTCGACATGCGCCTCGTCGACTACCTTGCCGGCGAGTTCAAGAAGGACCAGGGCATCGACCTGAAGAACGACAAGCTCGCTCTTCAGCGCCTGAAGGAAGCGGCCGAAAAGGCCAAGATCGAGCTGTCCTCGGCCTCGCAGACCGAGATCAACCTGCCCTTTATCACCGCCGACGCGACGGGCCCCAAGCACCTGACGCTGAAGCTGACGCGCTCGAAGTTCGAAGCGCTGGTGGATGATCTCGTGCAGCGCACGGTCGGCCCGATGAAGGCCGCCCTCAAGGATGCGGGCCTGACGCCGAACGACATCGACGAGGTCGTTCTCGTCGGCGGTATGACGCGCATGCCCAAGGTTCAGGAAGTCGTGAAGGGCTTCTTCGGCAAGGAGCCGCACAAGGGCGTGAACCCGGACGAGGTCGTCGCCATGGGCGCCGCGATCCAGGCCGGCGTGCTCCAGGGCGACGTGAAGGACGTTCTGCTTCTCGACGTCACCCCGCTTTCGCTGGGCATCGAGACGCTGGGCGGCGTGTTCACCCGCCTCATCGACCGCAACACGACGATCCCGACCAAGAAGAGCCAGGTCTTCTCGACCGCCGAGGACAGCCAGAACGCCGTGACCATTCAGGTCTACCAGGGCGAGCGCGAGATGGCGGCCGACAACAAGTCGCTCGGCCGCTTCAACCTCGAGGGCATTCCGCCCGCGCCGCGTGGCGTGCCGCAGATCGAGGTGACCTTCGACATCGACGCCAACGGCATCGTCAACGTCTCGGCCAAGGACAAGGGCACAAACAAGGAGCAGCGCATCACCATCCAGGCGTCGGGCGGCCTGTCGGACGCCGACATCGAGAAGATGGTGAAGGAAGCCGAAGCCAACGCCGACGTCGACAAGCGTCGTCGCGCCGGCGTCGAAGCCAAGAACCACGGCGAGAGCCTCGTCCACTCGGCCGAGAAGTCGCTCAAGGACTATGGCGACAAGGTCTCGGCGGCCGACCGTCAGGCCATCGAGGACGCGATCACCGCGCTCCGCGCCGAGCTCGACCAGCCGGAAGCCGATGCCGACGCGATCAAGGCCAAGAGCGAGAAGCTCGGCGAGGTCTCGATGAAGCTCGGTCAGGCCATGTACGAGGCGAGCCAGGGCGAGGCCGACGCAACGGGCGCCTCCACCGGCGCCCCCTCGGGCTCGAAGGACGAGCGCGACGACGTGGTGGACGCCGACTTCGAGGAAGTCCAGGACGACGGCCGCAAGAAGTCGGCCTGATCCAGCTCAGCGCTTCGCGCATTGAAAATCAAACGGCCCCGGTTCGAAAGAACCGGGGCCGTTTTCGTTGAGAAGGCTTGTCTCGCCTTTAAGGTTAACCAGAGATGAAGAGGTGGCTGGGATACTTCCTCTATCCTTTTGCCGTATATTCACGGCTCAGTGACCGGGGAAAGCCACTCCGGAAAGGGCGAGCCGATGTATTTCCGCATTTTCGATTGCTGGCGTTTCGCGGCCGCCCTTCTGGTGATGACCTATCATTTCCTGTATTTCGCGCCCGGCGCGGCGGCCTACACGGAAACCGAGTATCTGCACCGGCTGCTGCCTTTGCTCGACATGTTCTTCATGATCTCGGGCTTCGTCATCATGGCCCGCTACCATGACAAGGTGGGCTCGCTGCCCGCCTATGCCGGCTTCCTGCGCCGGCGCATCGCGCGCCTTTATCCCCTGCATCTCCTGACGCTCGGCTTCTTCGTCTGCGTGGCGCTGGCGGGGTCGGCCGGGCTCGTCACGCTGGCCCAGCCGGAGCGCTGGCGCTACAGCGACATCCCGCTCCAGCTCCTCGGCATCCATGCCTGGGGCACGACGAGCGAACTCGCCTTCAACTACCCGTCCTGGTCGGTCAGCGCGGAAATCTTCTGTTATCTCCTGTTTCCGCTGGTGCCCTTCATCGCGCGGCGGATCGGCGCTCGGGGGCTGGCGCTCGTTCTTCTCGCCTATGTCGCCTGCCTGGAGGGCCTCAGCCGCGCCGGGGCGTTTCCGAGCGGCCACTGGACCGACGCCGACACGCTCGGCGCCTATCGCGCCCTCGCCGATTTCCTGGCGGGCGGCCTTGCCGCGCTGCTCGTCTCGCGCCGCGCGATCAACGTGACCTCGCACGCACCGGGGCTTCTCAGCCTCGCGCTGGCGATCGGCTGCATGCTGACGCAGACCGACGTCTACGCGACGCTGGTCTTTCTGTTCGGAGCCATCCTCTTGATCGGCCTGTCGGAAAGCGCCCGGCCGAACTCGACGCGCGTTCTCGATCCGATCATGCCGCTGACCCGGGTGTCCTTCGGGATCTATCTCTGGCACCCCGTCATGGAGACGCTGTTCCTCTCGATCCTTTGGAAGCGCGTCGTGGCGCCCACCGGCTGGATCGACTTTCACGTCTATCTTCTCCTGCCCATGCTCGCGAGCGTTCTGGTAGCCTATGCCTGGCAGTATTCGCTGGAGGAACGGTTCGCCGGGTTTCTGGCCGGCACGCCGCGCGCCAAGCGCGCCGCGCCGGGACGGCTCGTGAAGGCCTGAGCAGACACGCGAACGAGGCGGCGTCTTTCGTCGGGCTTAAGCCCTTACGCGCGAGTTTCTTTTCACGCACCCCTCGCCTATGGTAACGGGTTTCCACAGCCCTTACATGCGAAGGTGCGCCCTTATGGCGCGCGCCGGGATCGGCTTGTCCTGTTCTCCTCCGACAGGGCCGGTCTCCCGCCTTCCATCCGATGCGAGAACGGTGAAGCAGTGTCCGTGAAGGTCGATTACTACGAAACGCTCGGCGTCGTGAAAACCTGCGACGACAAGACCCTTAAGGCGGCGTTCCGCAAGCTCGCCATGCAGTACCACCCCGACAAGAACCCCGGCGACCCCGTCGCCGAGACGAAGTTCAAGGAGATCGGGGAGGCCTACGAGGTCCTGAAGGACCCGCAGAAGCGTTCAGCCTACGATCGCTACGGCCATTCCGCCTTCCAGAACGGCGGCGGCGGGGCCGGGTTCCGTGGCGACTTCTCCTCTTCCATGGCCGACATCTTCGACGACATCTTCGGCGAGATGATGGGCGGGCGCGGCCAGACCCGGCGCCAGGGCGGATCGGGCGGGCGCGAGCGCGGCTCGGACCTGCGCTACAACATGGAGATCTCGCTGGAGGAGGCCTATCTCGGCAAGACCGCCGAAATCAGCGTTCCCACCACGATCCAGTGCGACGTGTGCAACGGCTCGGGCGCCAAGACCGGCACCGCGCCGCGCACCTGCCCGACCTGCGGCGGCATCGGCCGCGTGCGCGCGGCGCAGGGCTTCTTCTCCATCGAGCGCACCTGCCCGACCTGCCAGGGACGCGGCGAGATCATCGCCGACCCCTGCTCGAAATGCGGTGGCGAAGGACGCTTGCCCGAAGAGCGCAACCTTTCGGTCAACATCCCGGCCGGCATAGAGGACGGCACACGCATTCGCCTCGCCGGCGAGGGCGAGGCCGGGCTTCGTGGCGGCCCGTCGGGCGATCTCTACATCTTCCTGTCGGTGAAGCCGCACGAGTTCTTCCAGCGCGACGGGGCCGACCTGTTCTGCAAGGTGCCGATCTCGATGACCACGGCCGCGCTCGGCGGCTCCTTCGAGGTGACGACGCTCGACGGCGCCAAGACGCGCGTCAAGGTTCCCGAGGGCACGCAGTTCGGCAAGCAGTTCCGCGTCAAGGGCAAAGGCATGCCGGTGCTGCGCTCGGCGCAGATGGGCGATCTCTTCATCCAGATCTCCATCGAGACACCGCAGAGCCTGTCGCGCCGCCAGCGCGAGCTTCTGCAGGAGTTCGAGGATATTTCCTCGTCCGAGAATTCGCCGCAATCGACCGGCTTCTTCTCCCGCATGAAGGAATTCTTCGAGGGCTTGAGCGACTGACGCTCTAGGGGGTCGATCGAGCGGAGCCAAGCGGCTGATCCGGCCGCGCGGCTCTTTGAGCGCGCCGGGCGGGCTGAGAGTCCGGCGCGCGCCGGCCGGATCGAAGCCCCCAAGAGGAGATCCGAGCCTGACCGTGCCCCTGCCCAAACCCCAGATCGACAATCCCCCAGCCAACAAACCCCAGGCCAGCAAATCGAAGACCGCGAGCCCCGAAGCGCATTTCCTGCGCGAGTGGCTGCGCCGTCCGCTGAAGGTCGGCGCCGTTTCGCCCTCCTCCCGCGCGCTGGCCGATCGCATGGCCTCCTTCGTCATGCTGCCGGGGGAGAACGGGGTGGTTGTGGAGCTCGGGCCGGGCACCGGTGTCGTCACCCGCGCGCTGCTGGCGCACGGGGTCGAGGCCGATCGTCTGGCCTGCATGGAATATGCGCCGGAATTCTGCGCGCTTCTCAAGGCGCTGTTTCCCGCGGTCCACGTGATGCGCGGCGACGCCTATCGGCCGGGGGCCGATCTCGACGCCTGGCTGGACGGGCGCCCGCTCGCCGCCGTCGTCTCCAGCCTGCCCCTCATGGCGCGGCCGGAGGAGGAGCGAACAGTCGCGCTGCGCGGCTGGCTCGACCGCCTACCCGTCGGCGCGCCCTTCGTGCAGTTCACCTATTCCCCCGCCCTGCCCGTGCGTCCGGAGCGAGTCGACGCGCGCGTCGAGATCAGCCCCTGGGTGAAGCTTAACATCCCGCCGGCCCGCGTCGTCGTCTATCGGCGGGGCTGCCCGGCGCTGGCAGGCGTCATCGGTTAAAAAACATTTCCTTCGCATTTGCGTCATCACGCTTGTCTCATTCCGGCAGTATGACAGTTTCGCCCAAGCGATTCGACCGTTGGAGGAAGCGTGATGGAACGCCGCAGTGAAGCCGAGACGATGAACCGAAGCGAACGCGGAGCCGACTTGGCGCGCTTCTTCGGAACCTGGATTCGCCATCCCATCAAGATGGGCGCCGTCGCGCCCTCCTCGCCGCGCTACTGCGCCACGATGGTGGGTGCTTCGAGCACGCAGATCGACGGACCGATCCTGGAACTCGGGCCGGGCCTCGGCGTCGTCACCCGCGCGCTCTTGAACGCCGGCGTCGAGAGCCGACGCATCACCTCGATCGAATACGACCGCGAGTTCGCCTCGACGCTGCGCGAGCGTTTTCCTGGCGTCAACGTCATCCACGGCGACGGGTTCGACCTCGACGCGACCCTGGGCGACGGCGGCGAAACGCAGTTCGCCGCGATCCTCTTCGCCATTCCGATCGTCCACATGGAGCAGGCCGAGCGGCAGGCGCTGTTCTCGCGCTATTTCCGCCGTCTCCTGCCGGGCGGCAACCTCACCCAGCTCTCCTATCTTTGGAAGCCGCCGGTGAAATCCGTGGCGGGCGTGTTCGACGTGTCCTCCACGCCGATCGTTTGGGACAACATCCCGCCGGCGCGCGTCTGGATCTATTCGCAGACGCAGCCGACCCATCTCGCCGGCGCGGTTCATTGATTCCACGTCTTCTCGTCCTTTCCGGCTCGCCCCTCCCCGAGACGCCGGAGTCGCGCCTCGCGGCGGAGGCCGCCCGCCTTCTGGCGGCGAGCGACGTGTCGCTGGCGGCGGCGAGCCTGTCGGACTATCCGCTGCCCCTGTTCGAGGGGGCGGCCGAGGCTTTGCCGCAGAACGCCTGGCTTCTGGCGCAGCGCCTCGCCCTGCAGGACGGGCTGCTCGTCGTCAGCGGCGAGCACAATGGCGGAATGCCGGCGGCCCTGAAGAACGCGATCGACTGGATCGCCTTTGCCGCCTCGCGCGAGAACCGGCCGCTCAGCGCCTTTCCACGCCTCGTCGTGGCGCTGGCGGCGGCCACGCCTGAGCCGGAGGGCGGCCGCGCCGCCCTTGGCCAGCTTCGCGCCGTGCTGTCGCATCTCGGCTGCGAGGTGATGACGGCGGAGTTCCACCTCTCGCGAAGCCGCGAGGCGCTGGACGCCAACGGCACCCTGGCGCACCAGGAAGACCGCGAGCGCCTCACCGATTTTCTCGACCGCGTGCTGGATCATACCGGCGCCCTCAGCCGAAAGGCCTGAGAGACGAGGGCACTCGCTTGCCGCGAACCGGGATGCTCAGAGAACGAAGGCGCACGGTCCGGCATTCGAGGCGATGGAGGTGGGGAACGGGGTCCGCGCGACCGACCTCGCCTGATCGCTTGCCGCATCCCTGGCCGGTTGCCTTCCGCCGGGCTTTAGGCTTCATCTGGCAAAGCGGAGCACCCGGACCGGAGCTTCGAGCGTTCGGAAAAGGACCACCCTCTCGTGAGTTTCGACAACGATCCCCCGGTGGACCCCGTAACCATGCGGCGCGAGATGCGCCGCTATCTCCACGCCCACTGGCGCGCCTTCAGCCTTCAGGGCCTGCTGATGGCGCTGGCGGGCGGCGCGGCGCTGCTGGCGCCGCTTCTGGCGACGCTCGTTTCCACCTTCTTCTTCGGCTGGATGCTGATCCTGCTCGGCTTTGCCGGCTTGATCGCCTGTTTTCGCATGCGCGGGGCGACGGGCTTCTGGAGCAATCTGGCCTTCACCGTGCTGACGCTGCTGCTCGGCGGCATCATCCTGTTCGACCCGTTCACCGGCGCGGTGACGCTGACCACAGCGCTGGCGGTCTATTTCCTGCTCGTGGGCCTTGCGACCTTCCCGCTCGCCATGGCCTTTCGCGAATCGACCGGCCGCTTCGTGCTTCTGGTTCTGTCGGCGCTGG
Source organism: Aureimonas sp. AU20 (assembly GCF_001442755.1). Lineage (NCBI taxonomy): Bacteria > Pseudomonadati > Pseudomonadota > Alphaproteobacteria > Hyphomicrobiales > Aurantimonadaceae > Aureimonas > Aureimonas sp. AU20. The sequence goes on from NZ_CP006367.1 coordinate 65,464, forward strand.
TCAACGTCGCGCTCGCGCTCTTCCTGGTGATCGGCCTGCCGGGCACCGCCGTCTGGGCGGTCGGCACCTTTCTCGGCATCTCGCTCCTGATCTCAGGCGTCAGCCTTCTCTTGGCCGCGCTCGACGCGCGCAAGGGGCCGAAGGGCGGCGCCGGGCGGCGCTAACGCCCCGCAGCCGCCAAGCCCTGGCCGTCAGACGTGCTGGCCGCCATTGATGTGGATTTCGGCGCCGTTCACGTAGGATGCCTGTTCTGAGCAGAGGAAGTAGATGATGTCGGCGACTTCCGACGTCTTGCCGAGCCGGCGCATCGGGATCTGCTCGACGATCTTCTCCGTGCCGGGCGACAGGATGGCCGTGTCGATCTCGCCGGGCGCGATGGCGTTGACACGCACCCCGTCCGGCCCGAAATCGGCCGCCATCTCGCGCGTCAGCGAGGCCAGCGCCGCCTTGGACGTGGCATAGGCCGTGCCGGCGAAGGGATGGACGCGGCTGCCGACGATCGAGGTCACGTTGACGATCGAGCCCTTGGCGGTAGCAAGCTCGGCCCGCAGGCCCCGCGCCAGCATGATGGGCGCGAAGAAGTTCACCTGGAACACGTCGCGCCAGACATTCATCGGCGTCTGGATCGAATCGAGGCGCGAGCCCTTGTCGCCCTTGGGCGAGATCGCGGCATTGTTGACCAGCGCGTTGAGCTGGCCGCCGTTCTTCTGCAGCCGCTGGCGGATTTCCGACACGGCGAAGCCGACATCCTCGGGGTTGGCGAGATCGACCTTGATGTGGTCCTCCGCCCCGGCCGGCCAGGGGCAGTCCACCGCGAAATCCTGCCGCGAGCAGGTGATGACGCGCCAACCCTCGCGCGAGAAGCGCTTCACGGTGGCATGGCCGATCCCGCGCGAAGCCCCGGTGAGGACGATCGTCTTGCGTGAATCGAGCGACGCGGCTTCGGACACGGGGAACCTCATCAAAAGAAGGGCGCCCGCGCGGGAGGTCGCGGGCCTGCGGCCGGTTGATTTCGCGCCGCGCTGCTCCTCCTTTAGCGCAAGGTCGAGGCGAAAGGAAAAGACTTCCTGGCCCCGGCCCGCGCAGCGCCTGCTCGGCTCGCCTCCGTTTTCAACGCGGCGCCGGAAGAGCGAAGCGTTTCGTCTTTCAGGAAAGGGTCTTCCCGCATGATCCCAAGCCCGCGGTCCGTCCTCTTCGCCGGCCTGGCCGCGCTTGCCTTCGCCCACGCCCCGGCGCGGGCCGCCCCGCTTCCCGATCTAGAGGACTGGGCGGGCGTGGAGCGCGCCGCGCGGGGCCAGACCGTGCGCCTCGCCATGCCGGGCGCGCCGGCGGCGGCCGGTGCCTATCTGGAATGGGCCTCGGGCGAACTCGGCCGGCTTTACGGCGTGACGCTGGAGGTTTCCACCGATCCGGCCGGCGCCGCCCCCGTTGCCGCGCCGAACACCGCTAATGCCGAAGCTGCCTCGCCCGATCTCCTCTGGATCGAGGGCGACGGCTTCCCCGCGCTGAAGCGCGCCGACCGCCTGTCGCCCCCCTTCGCGGACCGCCTGCCGAACTGGCCTCTCGTGGACCTGGAGTCCCATCCCAGCAACCTCACGGACGCGGGCGAGCCGACCGAGTTTCGCCTCGTGCCCTGGGGCCTTCAGAAGCTGACCTTCTTCACCGACACGGCGCGCGCCGGGCCGTCCGACGGGCTTCCGCGCACAGCCGACGCGCTTCTCGCCTGGGCCGAGGCGCATCGAGGCCGCTTTGCCCTTCCGGCACCCGGCAGCCTCGCCGGTCGGCGCTTTCTGGAACAGATGCTGTTCGACACGGCCGCCGAGCCTTCCGTCCTGCTCGCCCCCGCCGAGAACAGCGACTTCGCCGAGGTGACGGCGCCGCTCTGGCGCGCCATGGAGCGGCTGCGCGCGGCAAGCTGGCACGAGGGGCGCTCCTTCGCCTGGAGCGACGGCGAGGCGCTCGACCTCCTGGCCAAGGGCGAGGTGGACATGGTGGCCGGGCTCGATCCGCTGGCCGCCGCCGCCGCGATCCGGCAAGGGCGCCTGCCCACCACCGTCCGGCCCGTTCTGTTCGACGGGGGCATGGTCGGCGGCACGCATTTCCTCGCCATTCCCGCCGCCGCCCCCTCCCCCGCCGGGGCCCTGGTCGCGGTCAATTTTCTCCTGTCGCCGGAGGCGCAACGCCGCAAGGCCGATCTCGCCGGCTGGGCCGACCCGAGCGTGCTGGCCTTGAAGGCGCTGCCGCAAGGGATCGCCGACGCGATGCGGGCCGACGCGCGCGACCCCGCCGCGCCGAGCGCGCGGGCGCTTGCCTTCACCATCGCCGAGCCGCACCCGGAATGGGGCGACCGGCTGGTCGACGAATGGGCACGGCGGTCCGTCCGTTGAGCGCCCCCGCCGCTCCGAAACCCCGACGTCGCCGCTGGCTCGCCATCGTGCGAATGCTCCGCAACCGGCCGCGACTGCTCGGCGCGGTCGCCCTGATGGTCGCTGTCTTCCTGCTTCTGCCGAGCGACATACGCGTGTCCACGCGGGCGCTGGCCGGCTGGGACAGCGGCGTCCTCCTTTATCTCCTCGCCTGCGGGCGGATGATGATGCTGGCTGACCTCGGGCGCCTGCGCGCCCGAGCACGGCGGCAGGACGAGGGGCGGCTCGCCATTCTCGTGGTCACGAGCCTCTGCATTGCCGCGAGCTTCGGCGCCATCGCCGCCGAACTGCATGGGTTGGGCGACAAGGCGTCGGCGAGCCCGGGGCGCCTGACGCTGGCGGGCGTCACCGTGCTCCTGTCCTGGGTGGTGACGCAGTTCGTCATGGCGCTGCATTATGCCGGCGAATATTACGGCGACCCGAAATCCGAAGGCGGGCTCGCCTTTCCCGGAAAGGACACCGAGCCGGACTATCTCGACTTTCTCTACTTCAGCTTCACCATGGGCGCGGCGGCTCAGACCTCCGACGTCGCCGTCACCTCGCGCGGCATGCGCAGCCTCGTTCTGGCCCACACGATCCTCGCCTTCCTGTTCAACACGACGATCCTGGCGCTGGCGGTGAATGTAGGGGCGAGCGTGATCTGAGGGTGGATTCAGCCTTCGGCCCGCCCCTCGCCTTCGCGATCCCGCTCGTAATGCCGTTGAAGCGGAAAGGACGGTAGCCAAGACTCGCGGCGAACCGTCCAAAGCTCGTATGTCGGCTTCAACTGGCTCGGCGCATCCAGCGCACCGAGACTGATCTCCGTCTCGTCTCCGCTGCGTCCGAAGACGGAAGACCCGCAGCGTGGACAAAAGAAGCGGCCGGAATAGCTTTGCGTTTCACCCTCCACCGTCACCGCTTTTTCTGGGAAGATGGCGGAGGCATGGAAAAGCGCGCCGTGATGCTTGCGGCAGTCGAGGCAGTGGCAAAGGCCCACCCGATAGGGTGATCCCAACGCCACGAAGCGGACAGCGCCGCACAAACAACCGCCCACAAATCGATCCATGCCGATGCCTCCCAGCCATTCGGGCCAATGGCCCAATCCCCCGTCATTCGAAAAAAGGGCGGCGCCAGCGTCAAGTGGCAGCGGTCTGAGTTCATCGTCAGCCAGCGCGCGACTTGGATGCGACGCCTGAGACCGATGGCGAAGGGAACGAGATCGCGGTTCCCCGCTGGACTTGCGCCCCGCCCGCCGCCAAAACGCGGGCATGATCGCGCTGCCCGAGCTTCCCGTTTCCGCCGTCCTGCCCGAGGTGTCCCGCGCGCTGCTGGCGCATGGCTCGGCCGTGCTGGTCGCGCCGCCGGGCGCGGGCAAGACGACGCTGGCGCCGCTGCATCTGCTGCGCGACCTGCCTCAAGGGCGCATTCTCCTGGTCGAGCCCCGGCGCATCGCGGCGCGCGCGGCGGCCAGCCGCATGGCCTCGCTGCTGGGCGAGGACGTGGGCGAGACGGTCGGCTGGCGCATGCGGCTCGACACCCGCGTTTCGGCCCAGACGCGGATCGAGGTGGTGACAGAAGGCGTCCTGACGCGGCTCGTGATCGGTGATCCCGAGCTTTCGGGCGTCTCCGCCATTCTGTTCGACGAGTTCCACGAGCGCTCGCTCGACGCCGATTTCGGACTGGCCCTGGCGCTGGACGTTCAGGGCGCGCTGCGACCGGACCTGAAGCTCCTCGTAATGTCCGCGACGCTGGACGGCGCGCGGGTGGCGAGCCTGATCGGCGACGCGCCGGTGATCCGCTCGGAAGGGCGCGCCTTTCCCGTCGAAATCCGCCACCGCGACCGCCTGCCCGACGAGCCCGTGGAGGAGGCCAGCGCCCGCGCCGTGCTGGAGGAGCTGGGCGCCGGGTCCGGCTCGATCCTCGTCTTCCTGCCCGGCCAGCGCGAGATCGAGCGCACGCTGGAACGGCTGGAAAAACGCGTGCCCGCCGACGTGATCCTCGCGCCGCTTTTCGGCGCCATGGAGGGCGGGGCGCAGGATGTCGCCATCCGCCCCGCCCCGGCCGGCCGGCGCAAGGTGGTGCTCGCCACGACGATCGCGGAAACCTCGATCACGATCGACGGGGTGACGGTGGTGATCGACAGCGGGCTGAAGCGCCAGCCCGTGTTCGAGCCGGCCACCGGCCTGTCGCGGCTGGAGACCGTGCGCGTGTCCAAGGCCTCGGCCGAGCAGCGCGCGGGCCGTGCCGGGCGCACCGCCCCCGGCACGGCCATCCGGCTTTGGCGCGCCGAGCAGACGGCGGCGTTGGAGCCCTTCGACCGGCCCGAAATCCTGTCCACCGACCTGTCCGGCCTCCTGCTCGACACGCTGAGCTGGGGGGTGAGCGACCCGGCGAGCCTGCCCTTTCTCGACCCGCCGCCCGCGCCCGCCGTGGCCGAAGCGCGGCTGCTGCTGGAAGAGCTCGGTGCGATGGACGCGGCGGGCCGGCTGACCCCGCAGGGCGAGGCCATGCGCGCCTTGCCGCTCGGGCCGCGCCTCGCGCGCATGGTGGCGGGCGCGGCACAGGGCGAAAGCCGGCGTCTGGCGGCCCGCATCGCGGTGCTTCTCAGCGAACACGGGCTCGGCGGCCCGGAGATCGACCTTACCGAGCGCCTGCGCCGCTGGAGCCAGGAGCGCAGACCGCGCGCCAAGGCGGCGAGCGATCTGGCCACCCGCATCGCCCGCCAGGCGAACGGGCCGGGCGAAGTGGAGAGCGACGAGCCCGGCGCGCTCTTGGCGCTGGCCTATCCCGACCGCATCGCCATCGCGCGCGGGGCGCGGGGTCAGTTCGTGCTCACCAACGGGCGCGGTGGCGCGCTTGAGGAGACCCACGCACTGGCCCGCGAGCCCGCGCTGGTGGTGGCCGATCTCGGCGGGCTGGCGCAGCCGCATGCGCCCGGCCGCGTCGGGCGCATCCGCGCTGCCGCGCCCTTGTCCCGCGAGGCGCTGGAACGGCTCATGGCCGAGCGCATCCGCGAGGAGGAGGTCGTCCTGTTCGACCCCGGCAGCCGCGCGGTGCGCGCGCGGCGCCTGCGCCGGCTCGGCCGCGCCACCTTGAGCGAGGCGACGCTGCCCTTGCCGGCCGACGGGCGGGTGACCGACGCGCTGATCGGCGGCCTTCGCCGCCTCGGCCTTCAGGCCTTGCCCTGGACCAAGGAGGGCGAGCGCCTGGCTCTGCGCCTGCGCTTTGTGGCGGAGGCGGACGAGAACTGGCCGCGCTTCGACGACGAGACGCTGCTCGCCGAACTCGGCGACTGGCTCGGCCCCTATCTGCCCGGCGTCTCGTCGGTCGGCGGCATCGAGCCCGGCATGCTGGCGGAGGGGCTCCTGTCGCGCCTGCCGCCCGGCGAGGCGCGGCGGCTGGACACTCTCGCGCCCACTCACTTCACCGCGCCGACCGGCACCCACCATCCGATCCGCTACGAGGCGGAAGGGCCGGTTCTCGCCATCCGCGTGCAGGAACTCTTCGGCCTCACCGCGCATCCCAGCGTCGCTGGCGGGCGCTGGCCGCTAACGCTGGAACTCCTCTCGCCGGCGCAGCGGCCGATCCAGATCACGCGCGACCTGCCCGGCTTCTGGGCGGGCTCCTGGGCCGACGTCAGAGCCGATCTGCGCGGGCGCTACCCCCGCCATCCCTGGCCGGAAGACCCCGCCTCCGCCGCGCCGACCAACCGGGTCAAGCCGCGCGGGCAGTAAAAGGGGTTCGCACATTTTCTAGGCGGGGGGGGGCGACGAAACCCGGAACTGCGGCAGACGGCGCCGACGACATTTGTGCTTGAGGGCGGAAAGCCGACACAACCTCCCAAGCTCCAGCGGAAGCGCATCGACAGTCCACTCGCGCGCAATTGGCCCGGCCTACGGCGGTGTCCTCGGTCAATGGGTGCGCGGAGACTCACGAGGGCTCTTTCCACGCGGCCTGACTGAAGAACCCTACCCCGCTTCGCCCACCCGCCTGCTCGGTTATGTAATCGATCGGGAACGAGCGCCAGCAGCGCGAAAGACGATGCGTCTTGTGACGGCGAAGAGGCGTTTGGGCTTGCCCTAGGAGCACCTAAGAAAACCTCATGGGGTCGGCTGCTTAGGTCTTTCCGGCGTAAACTTCGTCGCGAATGCCTAGCCCTGCCTCCAGCATCGACTACGCTTCACTCCTCGCCCCCGAGGAAAACGCTGACCACCTTTCGCGTAGAAGCTTTATCGGGCGCTCTAACGCCGGTCTCTTGCTGCCCGAACGGAGCGGCAAGAGACGCCACCCCGCCAAATGCGCCGAAGGCTTGCCCGATCTTGCCTCCGCTCGCGCCTCAGCCCGCCGATGCGGCTCGAAACGCGCCGATCCGTCGCCCTATCCTTCCACCCTGTGCCGCCTTAAGTCATTGCAACCGGTCAACGAAAGCCTCCGCGATGATGAAGCTGCCCGGCCCGTCCGAGTTCGACGCTCCGGCCTGGCCACCCCAGAACCTGCGCGAAAGCCAGCGCATGCGCGTGGCGACGCTGACGCGGCTTCGCTGGCTGTCGGTCGGCGGCCAGCTCGCGGCCTGCGTCTTCGTCGCCTGGGGCCTGTGGTATCCCTATCCCGTGGCCGCCTGTCTGGCCCTGATCGCCGTTTCCGCGCTTCTGAACATCGCCATCGGCCTGCGCTTTCCCCGCACCGAGCGCCTGCCCGTGCGCCAGGTGACGACGATCCTGACCTTCGACATCCTGCAGCCGAGCGGGCTCCTGTTCCTCACCGGCGGAATCCAGAACCCGTTCGCGATTTTCCTGATCGTGCCGGCGATGATCGCGGCCGCGACGCAGCCCGCCGCCGTCACGATCGGTCTCGGCATCCTGGCGGTGCTGGCGGCGACCTTTCTCGCCTTCTTCCACTATCCCGTGCCCTGGCCGGCCGACGCGCCGTTCAACCTGCCCTTTCCCTATCTCGGCGGCATGTGGTTCGCGCTGGTGACGACCATGGTCTTCGCCACCTTCTACATCTACCGGGTCGCCGCCGAGGCGCGCACCCTGTCCAACGCGCTGACCGCGACGGAGATGGTGCTGCAGCGGGAGAACCATCTGTCCGCCCTCGACGGGCTGGCCGCGGCCGCCGCGCACGAGCTCGGCACGCCGCTCGCCACCGTCGCGCTCGTGTCCAAGGAGATGGGCCGCGCCACGCCCGCCGACCATCCCATGCGCGAGGACATCGATCTCTTGATCACCCAGACGGAGCGCTGCCGGGCGATCCTGCGGCAATTGTCGAGCCTCTCCTCCTCTTCGGAGGAGCACATGGCGCATCTGCCGCTGCTTTCGCTTGTGGAGGAGGTGATCGCGCCCCATCGCGATTTCGGCGTCGAGATCCGCGTCGCGAGCGGCCGGCGAGACGGCGCCGAGCCGGTTCTGCGCCGCAACCCCGGCATTCTCTATGGGCTCGGCAATATCGTGGAAAACGCCGTGGACTTCGCCACCGGCGCGGTAACGGTGGATGTCGCCTGGACGAGCGAAGACGTGCGGATCGACGTGCGCGACGACGGCGCCGGCTTCTCGCCCGATGTCCTGTCGCGGATCGGCGACCCTTACGTTTCGCCGCGCGAGGACGGCCCGCGCCAGTTCGGCGGCAATCTCGGCCTTGGCGTCTTCATCGCCAAGACGCTGCTGGAGCGCTCCGGCGCGCGGATCGTCTTCGGCAACCGGCCCGAGGGCGAGGTGAAGGGCGCTTTGGTTCGGATCGTCTGGCCCCGCGCGACGTTGGACGCTCGACGGGGTGCGATGGCCGATGCGGAGCGAAACGCGGATTCTTCGCCATTCTTAATGTTTGGTGAGCCACGACTTTGATTTCGATCGACTGGCGCCCCATATCCTATTGCACAAGGGATATGAGCCATGTTGATGCAAGACACCCAGACGTCGGCCCCGCCTCCTGTCCGGATCGAGGGCGACAATTCCATTCTCCTCGTCGACGATGACAAGCCGTTCGTCTCCCGCCTCGCGCGGGCTTTCGAGCAGCGTGGCTTCGACGTGCGCACCGCCGAAAGCGTGGCCGAGGGCACGAGCGCGATCCGCTCCGGCCCCCCGGCCTATGCCGTGGTGGACATGCGGCTCGGCACCGGCAACGGGCTGGACGTGATCGAGGCGCTGCGCCGGGCGCGGCCCGACGCGCGCGTCGTGGTCCTGACCGGATATGGCAACATCGCGACGGCGGTGAATGCCGTGAAGCTCGGCGCGATCGATTATCTCGCCAAGCCGTCCGACGCGGACGAGGTGATCGCCGCGCTGATGCGCGACCCCGGCACGAAGGCCGAGCCGCCGGAAAACCCGATGTCGGCCGATCGCATCCGCTGGGAGCACATCCAGCGGGTCTACGAGCTTTGCGATCGCAACGTCTCGGAAACCGCGCGCCGCCTCTCCATGCATCGGCGCACGCTGCAGCGCATCTTGGCCAAGCGCGCGCCGCGCTGAGCCAAGGCGACGCTTAGCCGTCCTCGTCCAGCGCCAACCCGCCATCGGTCAGAAACGGGTTGGCACTCCACTCCGCCCGCAGGAGGCGGTCCGAGGCGATGCGCGCGAAGCGCAGCATCAGCGCCTTTCGCGTGGCCGCCGACAAGCGCTCCTCCGGCGCCTCGCGCAGGATTTCCGCGCCGTAGCCGTCCGACAGGATGAGACCGCAGCATTCGGGAAAGATGTCGGTCGGCACACCGGGATGGGTGGCGAAGTAGAGCCGGTCGCAATGCAGCCGGTAGTCCGGCCATTTGCGGTCGACGCGAAAGTCCTCGATCGAGGACTTGATCTCCACGATGGTGAACTCGCCCTTTTCCGACAGGCAGAGAAGATCGGCGCGCCGCCCGGTCGTCAGCGGGATTTCCGGCAGGACGGACACGCGCATCTGGATCATCAGCCGCTGCACGCCCCGGCGCACCAGAAGGGCGCGCTCGGACTGCCGGCCATCGACCAGGGGATCGCGCAGGTTGGGAGAGACGATGGGCATGGGCCGAGTTAGCCCACTGCGCCCCGCCCCTTCAAGCGAAATTCGGAACGAATCGGAAACGCGACAGGGTGTCGCGACCCGCTCACGCTCCGGTCGGCAACTCCGGCACGAAGCGGCGGCGGATTTCGGCGGCGACCCGCATCGGCGTCTCCAGGCTCGGCAGGTGGCCGCATTCCTCCAGAAGCACGAAGCGGGCATCGGGCAGCGCCTCGGCCATGCCCTGGCCCGCGCCGGGCGGCGAGAACTGGTCGTCCGCACCCCAGATCAAGAGCGCCGGGCAGGTGATGCGGGACAGATCGCCCGTCCGGTCGGGCCGCGTCGCCAGCGCCTCGTTCTGCGCCAGAAGCCGGCTTGCCGGAGCGCGCTCCGTCATGCGGCGAAAGGCGTCGGCGGCTTCCTGGCCGCGCCCTTCGGGCTCGAACACGATGCGCCGCGCCATATCCTCCAGCATCTCCGCCCCACCATCGGCCTCGATCGCCGCGCGCCGGCGCTCCAGCGGCGCGCGGTCGCTTACGCCCGCCGGCCCCGCGCCCATGACGATCAGCCCGCGCACTTGGTAGGGGGCCATCAGCGCCACCTCGCGCGCCACATGGCCGCCGAAGGACGTGCCGGCGACGAGAAAGGGCGCATCGCCCATCTGGTTCAGAACGAGCTTGGCGCATGCCGCAAGATCGGGCTCGGCGGGGGTCACGGTTTCGCAGTCGAAATCGGGCCGCAGCAGCGGCACCAGGGGCTCGCAAAGATCGCCGTCGCAGGCGAAGGCGGGAATGAAGACAAGACGCATCGGGTCGCTCCGGGTTCGGAATCGGCGCTCGCCGCGCATATAGGGCGAGCTCCCCCGGGGCGATGGCCGGGCATGCCGTCGCAGATGCGAAAGTTTTGGCGCGGGCGCCTTTGCAGTGCGGAAGAGGGAAGCGTAAGAGGCGGGGAATTTCCCCGCATCTTGCTCGCCCGTCTCGACTGGACCCCTCCCCATGCAGAAACGCCCCCTCGGCCGCACCGGCCTCCATGTCAGCCGCATCTGCCTCGGCACGATGACTTTCGGCGAGCAGAACACGGAGAGCGAGGCCCATGCGCAGCTCGACCGCGCGGTCGAGGCAGGCGTCGATTTCCTCGACATGGCCGAGCTCTACCCGATCCCGCCCAAGGCCGAGACGCAGGGCGCGACGGAGCGCTTCATCGGCTCCTGGCTGAAGGCGCGGGGCCTGCGAGATCGGGTCTTGATCGCCACCAAGGTCGTGGGTCGCTCGGACTCCACCTGGTTCCGGCGGGACGCGTCCAAGCCGCGCCTGGACCTTGCCAATATCCGCGAAGCGCTGGAAGGCTCGCTGAAGCGCCTCGGCGTCGAGGCGATCGACCTTTATCAGGTCCACTGGCCCGACCGGCCGACCTCCGGCTTCGGCTCGGTGCCGACCCGCTGGAAGTCGCCCGCCGCCGACCCCACCGAAGTGCCGATCGAGGAAACGCTCGACGCGCTGGGGCAGCTGGTTTGCGAGGGCAAAATCCGCCATCTCGGCCTGTCCAACGAGTCGGCCTGGGGCACGATGCGCTATCTCGCCCATGCCGAGCGCACCGACGCGCCGCGCGTCGCCAGCATTCAGAACGCCTACAACCTTCTGAACCGCGTTTTCGAGCCGGCGCTGGCGGAAGTGGCGCTGCGCGAGGATGTCGGCCTTCTCGCCTATTCCCCGCTCGGCCAGGGCTATCTCACCGGCAAATACGCCAATGGCGCTCGGCCCGAGGGCTCGCGCAAGGCGCTGTTCGATCGCCTCCAGCGCTACGAAAAGCCCGGCACGGCCGAGGCGGTGGACGCCTATGTGGCCTTGGCGCGCGAGTTCGGCCTCCAGCCCGCGACCTTCGCCAACGCCTTCGTCCTGGCGCAGCCCTTCGTGACGGCGACGATCATCGGCGCCACCACCATGGCGCAGCTGGAGGAATGTCTGGCGGCGGAAGACGTCGTCTGGACCGACGAGATGCAGGCGGCGGTGGACGCCGTGCACCAGCGCGTGGGCAATCCCGCGCCCTGACGGCGCGCCACGGCGTCGGCGCCCCGTCAGGGGCTTCGGCGCTTGCAGCCTTCCGGCGTCAAAGGGCGGCCTCTCCCGACGCAGAACGCCCCAGTTCGGGCGTCGGCACGAACCCCCGGCCGCTGCGTTCCCCCTCCAGGGGCAGGTCGCGGTGGAAACAGATGCGCCCCTTGCCGATGCGCTTGCCGTGGTAGAGCGCATCGTCGGCCCGGTGCAGGAGTTGGCGCGGGCTCGACCCGTCGACCGGCGCGATCGCGACGCCGATCGTCGCGCCGACCTGAACCTCGGCGCCGTTGCGCAGAAGCATGGGCTCGCCGATCGCCTGGATCAGTTTCTCGGCCATGGGCTGCACGCGCGCCGGCCCCGCGCCCGAGCCGAGCACGACGCAGAACTCGTCGCCCCCCAGGCGAACCGCGAGATCTTCGGCACCGATCAGCGCCGCGATCCGCTCCGCCACGAAGCGCAGCACCTGGTCGCCGGCATCGTGCCCTTGCGTGTCGTTGACCGTCTTGAAGCCGTCGAGATCGAGATAGAGCACGGCGAAGCCGCGTCCCGTATCGATAAGATCGCGGGCCAAGCCGTCCAGATGTTCGAGGAGCAGGATGCGGTTCGGCAGCTCGGTGAGGGGATCGTGCCTGACGCGCCAGTCGCCGATGCTGATGAGGCGCGCCGCCGTGTCGGTCTGGTGACGCACGAGAATGACGGTAACCGTGCAGGCAACCGCGAGGACGAACCAGATTGGAAGGGTCACGCGCAGGAGGTCGTCGCCGATCGAGCTCGCGTGCCAGTTGATGAAGCCGAGCGTCCGATTGTCGATGGTTTTCAGCGCCAGATGGGAGTCGCCCTCCGGCCGCGACGCCGTCGCCTCTAAGTTCGACAGGGAATAGGTGTGCGACAGTTCCCCGAGAAGACGAGGCTGGAGCCGATGGGCGAACACCAGAATGGGAGGCGGACCCTCACCGCCGGGTTCCGCCAGGACCAGAGGGCTGGCGGCGGCGATCGCGAGCTTTCGGTCGGCGAGAAGGAAGCCCAATACGGGCTGCCCGACGGGGGCACGGCGCGCCGCATCGAGAAGCGGCGACCAACCTTCGCCCATGATCACCTCGGCGGGAAGTTCGGTGAGGAAGCCGTCGCGAAAGGCATAGGCTGTCCGCCCGTTCGGCTGGATCACGAAGGCGAGGTCGATGCCGAACGTCTTCAGAAGCGTCAGGCCGAGATTCGCCTCGGCCCAGGCCTTGTCTCCCGCCTTGACGACGCGCTGGCCGACATCTTCCCAGGTGGCGTAGTCGACCGTGTTCTGGGCGAGATGGATCTTCTCGGCCTTCAAGGCTTCGGCGACGCGTCGGCTGTTGGTTTCGTCGGCCTGACGCGTCTGCTGCCCCGCCACGAGGACGATCCCGGCCAGCAGCGCGGCCAGCAGGCAAGCCACAAGCACGGCGACCGGCGCCGTCGCGCGCGTCAGCGCCCTCCTGTGGCTTTCATATGCACTCAGCATTCCTGTGCCTTGGGTTGCGCGTCCGATCCTGTATCGCGCAAGAGCGTGAAAATCCGCTTTAGCTGGCCACGTAAAATGTTCACGCCGAAGGGGGATCGTGGGGTCTTCGGACGATGATCGGACGCGCCCGCGACACGGCCCGGCTCTCCACCCTGCACGCGAAAAAGGGCGGGTGTCGCCACCCGCCCTTTCCGATATCAACCGTTGAGAGACGCGATCAGGCCGCGTCGTCTTCCTTGCCGGTCTTCTTGATCTCTTCGCCCGTGGCCTGGTCCACGACCTTCATCGAGAGACGGACCTTGCCGCGCTCGTCGAAGCCCATGAGCTTGACCCAGACCTTCTGGCCTTCCTTGACCACGTCGGAGGTCTTCTGGACGCGCTCTTCGGCCAGCTGCGAGATGTGGACGAGGCCATCGCGCGAACCGAAGAAGTTCACGAAGGCGCCGAACTCGACGCACTTGACCACGGTGCCCTCGTAGACCTCGCCGACTTCCGGCTCGGCGACGATCGAGTGGATCCACTTGCGGGCCGCCTCGATCTCCTTGCCGGAGGAGGAGGCGATCTTCACCGTGCCGTCGTCCTCGATGTTGATCTTGGCGCCGGTCTTCTCGACGATCTCGCGGATGATCTTGCCGCCCGAGCCGATCACGTCGCGGATCTTGTCGGTCGGGATCTGCATGACCTCGATGCGCGGGGCGAACTCGCCGAGTTCGGCGCGCGCCGAACCCAGCGCCTTGTTCATCTCGCCCAGGATGTGGATACGACCACCCTTGGCCTGGTCGAGGGCGATGCGCATGATCTCCTCGGTGATGCCCTGGATCTTGATGTCCATCTGCAGCGAGGTGATGCCGTTCTCGGTGCCGGCGACCTTGAAATCCATGTCGCCGAGGTGATCCTCGTCGCCCAGGATGTCGGACAGGACGGCGAAGCGCTCGCCTTCCAGGATCAGGCCCATGGCGATGCCGGCGACCGGGTTCTGCAGCGGGACGCCCGCATCCATCAGCGCCAGCGAGGTGCCGCAGACGGTGGCCATGGAGGACGAGCCGTTCGACTCGGTGACTTCCGACACGGCGCGGATCGTGTAGGGGAAGGCTTCCTTGGCCGGCAGCATCGGACGGATGGCGCGCCAGGCGAGCTTGCCGTGGCCGATCTCGCGGCGGCCGGGCGAGCCCATGCGGCCGGTCTCACCCACGGAGTAGGGAGGGAAGTTGTAGTGAAGGAGGAAGGTCTCCTTGTAGGTGCCGGTCAGGCTGTCGACGAACTGCTCGTCCTCGCCGGTGCCGAGCGTCGCGACCACGAGGGCCTGCGTCTCGCCACGCGTGAACAGGGCCGAGCCGTGGGTGCGCGGCAAGATGCCGGCTTCCGCGACGATCGGGCGAACGGTCTCGAGATCGCGGCCGTCGATGCGGCTCTTGGTGTCGAGAATGTTCCAGCGGACGATCTTGGCCTGCAGTTCCTTGAAGACGCTGCCGACGTCTTCCTTGGAATAGCGAAGCTCGCTCGCGCCTTCCGGGAAGAAATGCGCGGTGACCTTGCCCTTCACCACGTCGACCGCGGCGTAGCGGGCCTGCTTGTCGGTGTTCTTGTAGGCGTCGCGCAGCTCGGTCTCGGCAATTCCGAGCATCTCGCGCTCGAGCTCGGCGAAGTCCGGCGCGTTGTGCTGGCGGGGCTCCTTGGCAGCGTGCTCGGCAAGGCGGACGATCGCGTCGATCACCGGCTGGAAGCCGCGATGGCCGAACATGACGGCGCCGAGCATGGTCTGCTCGTCGAGCTCGCGGGCCTCGGACTCCACCATCAGGACGGCGTCCTGCGTGCCGGCGACGACGAGGTCGAGCTTCGACTCCGCCATCTCGTCGACATGCGGGTTCAGCTTGTACTCGCCGTTGATGTAGCCGACGCGCGCGCCGCCGATCGGGCCCATGAAGGGCACGCCCGAGAGCGTCAGCGCGGCGGAGGCGGCGACCATGGAGACGACGTCGGGATTGTTCTCGAGGTCATGCTGGAGAACGGTGACGACGACCTGCGTGTCGTTCTTGTAGCCTTCCGCGAAGAGCGGGCGGATCGGACGATCGATCAGGCGCGAGACCAGCGTCTCGTTCTCGCTCGGACGGCCCTCGCGCTTGAAGTAGCCGCCGGGGATGCGGCCGGCCGCGAAGGCCTTTTCCTGATAGTTGACGGTCAGCGGGAAGAAATCCTGGCCGGCCTTGGGCGCCTTGGCGGACACGACGGTGGCGAGCACCGTGGTCTCGCCATAGGTCGCCAGCACCGCGCCGTCAGCCTGACGCGCGATCTTGCCGGTTTCGAGAACCAGCGTGCGGCCGGCCCATTCGATTTCGACCTTGTGGGTATTGAACATGAGGGTATGCCTCTCGTGCGGGCCGCGCTCGGGCGGCCGGGGCAAAATTTCAAAACGCGCACGGGCAAGACGGCGGGCTGCTTCCGGCGGGGCACTCCGGCCCCGGGCACGGTGCGGTTTCCGGCCAAAGCCGAGAACCCATGCCGGGAAGCAACCGGCAATCCTGCCCCATGAGCGTTCAACTCGTCGAAGGAGCGAAGGGGCTCCTCCCGAAAAGGGCGATGAACCCTTTCCGTGGCGGACGCTGCGATCGGCGCGGCGCCGCCGGGGCATTCGGCCCGCGTGGAAGCGAACCGGAAAGAGGTGCGGCGACGGAACATCGAGGCTCCGGCGCCGCGTGGTCCGTTAGCGGCGCAGGCCGAGACGGGTGATGAGCGTGGTGTAACGCTCTTCCTCGCGCTCCTTGAGATAGTCGAGGAGACGGCGACGCTGCGACACGAGCTTCAGAAGGCCACGACGGGAGTGGTTGTCCTTCTTGTGGCCCTTGAAGTGTTCGGTCAGATTGGCGATGCGCTCCGAAAGGATCGCAACCTGGACCTCGGGCGAACCCGTGTCGCCGGCCTTGGTGGCGTATTCCTTGAGAAGCTCGGACTTGCGCTCGGGCGTGATCGACATCGTAGATCCCCTTTTAAGTTGGAGGTTTCGAGTCGCCCTCAGCCGGGATGTCGTCCAGCAGGGGCCGTGAAAGGCGTCAAGGGGCGGATCGTGACCCGCCCCGTCGGCGCCCCCGATATAAGGGGCTTTGCCCGGAAAAGCCAGCCCGGCCCAAAGACGCGGGATGCGGGAGCCAAAACGCCCCGCCGGCGCGAGCCGTGCGGGGCGTTCGGGTATCATGTCCCGCCATGGGCGAGGACGCGTGGCGGCAGCGCGGATCAGGCTGCGAGCGAGAGGGGCGCGGCGCGCTCGCCGAGCTGCGCGGGCCGGTCGGCGGTGGCTGCCAGGGTGGTGGGAGCGGCGGCGCCCGGACCGGGCAGGTCGGACTCCAGTTTGAAGAAGTCGATCCGGTCCTGAAGGTCGCCGGCGCCGAAGTTCAGCTCGCCCGCCGAGGCGGACAGATGGTCGGCGCTCGCGGCGTTCTCCTGCGTGACCTGGCTCAATTGCACGATGGCCTGGTTCATCTGCTCGATGCCGATCGCCTGCTCGCGGCAGGAGGCGGAAATCTCGCTGACGAGTTCCGAAGTGCGCTGGATGTTGGGCACGAGCGCGGTCAGCATCCGGCCCGCCGTCTCGGACGCGGTCAGCGTCTCCTGCGACAGGCTCGCGATCTCCACGGCGGTGGTCTGCGAGCGCTCGGCGAGCTTGCGCACTTCGGAGGCCACCACGGCGAAGCCCTTGCCATGGCTACCGGCACGGGCCGCCTCGATCGCGGCGTTCAGCGCCAGAAGATCGGTCTGGCGGGCGATTTCCTGCACGAGGGCGATCTTCTCCGCGATGGCCCGCATGGCCTCCACGGAGGACAGCACGACTTGCTCGCTCGACTTGGCGTGAGTGAAGGCCTCGCGCGCTACCTTCTCGGTCTGGTTTGCGTTGTCGGAATTGTGCCGCACATTGCCGGCCATTTCCTCCATGGCGGAGCTCGCCTCTTCGGAGGCCGCCGCCTGCTCGGCCGAGCCGGAGGCCAGCTGCTGCGACAGGGAAGCGGTCGAGCCCGCCGTGTGCGTCAGCCCATGGGCGCGCAGGCCGACGGCCGCGACGATCTCGTTCAGCTTCAAACGCATCTGGCAAAGCGTGGTGAGAAGCTCGCCGATCTCGTCCCGGCGATTGTGGACGATGCGATGGGAAATATCGCCCGTGCCGACGCGCAGCATGTTGGCGCGCAGCTCGGCGAAGCCGGTCGAGAAGCTGCGCAGGATCAGGAAGCCGAGCACGGTGCCCATGAGTAGCGAGGTGGCGATCAGCGCGACGGAGACGGTCCAGGCCGAGCCGTAGTCGGCGTCCGCCTTGGCAACGAAGCCCTGCACATTGGCCTTGGCGGCATCGCTGAGGGCGGCGAGATCGGCGCTCACCTGATCGGCAGCGGGCCCCTCGTCCTTACGGATCGCGTCGAGGATCTCCGCATCGCCGCGTCCCTCGCCGATCCAACGCAGGACATCGTCCATCTTGACGCGCAGCGCCGTCAGCGAGGCGGCGCGGGCTTGCGCGGCCGCCTGCCCCTCGGGGCCGACCGTCGCCTCGAAGCTCTTCATCCAACGATCGGCGTCCGACCAGATGCCGCCATACTCGGTCTCGATTGTCGCGCGCTCCTCCGGTGAAACCACCATGGCGCGAAACAGGATGCGCCGCGCATCGGCGAGCGCCAGGCGCACCTGGCCGACGGCTTCGACCTGAAGGAAGGGGCGCTTGGCAAGCTCGTCCAGCGCCGCGAACGTATGGCTGGACTGTCTCAAGCCAAGAACGCTGCCGGCCGCGCCCAACAAAATCAGAAGGACGAAAGCCAGGGCCAACCTCAGCTTGATGGAATGCCACATGCGCATGAAACGTTTCCTCCAAACATTAGAGGATCATGCCAGCGGGAAGTTAAATCTTGTAGAATCCAATAATGGCGACTGGGCTCATCACCCAATTTTCAAGATTCGATTTCGGCTCTGCAATCATCATCGAGAAGCAACATCGAAACGACCAAGAGAAGAACATCTCTCCATCAACGCATTATTGCCACACGCTTCGCAGAGTAGGCGAATGAATACGAGTGAAAGGCATTGGGACAATCGCGTCCCAATTAGTCGCGGCGATGAGAAGGCCATCAGCAGAACCTAAAAATCTTTTGTCGAAACCTTAGATTGCAGAACGATCTACTGGTCACGGACCGCGCCGGCCGTCTCGCGCCCCTCAAGCCGGTGCGAGCCACACGAAGCCGAGCGGCGGAAGCGTGAGACCGTCGCCAAGAATTACCTGCTCCTCGCCCACGAGATCGCGCATGGAGGACGGCAGCGCGCCGAAGCGTTCGGGCGAAAGCACCTGCGTCTCGTCCGACAGGTTGGCGAAGACGAGAACCCCACCCCGCTCGGGCCGGTGGAAGCCCAGGACATGCCGATTGCCGGTCCAGAAGCCGCGCAGCGCCGTGCCGCCGAAGGCCGGCGTCGCCTTGCGCAGGGCGATCAGATGACGCAGCCCGGCATAGAGCCGGCCGGCCACGGTGCCCTCGTCGTGCCGTTGCCCGTAGAGCGCGTCCGGGCGGAAGGGCCGATGAACCCAGCGGCTGTCCACCGCTTCGGCCGGGCGGTCGAGATAGGTCGGGTCGTTGAGTTGGCCGACCTCGTCGCCGAGATAAAGAAGCGGAATGCCGGCGGCGGCCAGCGCGACGGAATGAAGCAGCAGGACGCGGCGGATGCCCGCGTCGGGATCGCGCCCCAGGCCCGCGAGCGAGGCCGTGGTGCCGGTGATGCGGCAATCGCCCGTGCGCGGATTTTCCTGAAAGGGCTCGCCTTGCGCAAAGGAGCCGGGAAAGCGCCCGACGAAGAATCCGTTCAGGAAGCGCCGGTGGTCGCCGCCATGGATGCCGAGTTCGGCCGCTTCCTCGTCGGCGAAGGTCCAGCCGATATCGTCGTGGCTGCGGACATAGTTGACGAAGGCGCAGCCCGGCGGCAGCTGCTGGCGCCGGTCGAAGGCCTGCTGGAGCAGGCGCGCGTCCCGCGTCGCCAGCGCTTCCCAGCCCAGCGCCATGACCAGCGGATTGTAGGAGATCGGGCATTCCGCGCGGTCGATATAGGAGACGACCTCGTCCGGGTGGACGATCGCCTCGGACTTGAACACCATGGCCGGCGCGCCCATCCGGCAGAGCGCGTTGAAGGCGCGCAGCAAACGGTGCGCCTCGGGCAGGCTCTCGCAAGGCGTGCCGAGCCGCTTCCAGATGAAGGCGACCGCGTCCATGCGCAGGATCTCGACGCCGCGATTGGCCAGAAACAGCATCTCGCCCGCCATGGCGCGGAAGACGGCGGGGTTGGCGTAGTTCAAGTCCCATTGGAAATGGTAGAAGGTCGCCCAGATCCAGCGCCCGTCCGGCAGCTGCACGAAGGAGCCGGGATGGTCGTCGGGAAAGATTTCCCGCGTCGTGCGCTCGTACTGGTCGGGCAGCGTCCGGTCGGGAAAGACGAGATAATAGTCCTCATAGGTCTTCTCGCCGGCCAGCGCCCGGCGCGCCCATTCATGCTCGTTCGATGTATGGTTGAAGACGAAGTCGACGGTGAGCGAAATGCCGCGTCGGCGCAGGGTGCCGGCCAGATGCTCGAGATCGGCCATGGTGCCGAGCTTCGGGTTCACCTCGCGATAGGAAGAGACGGCATAGCCGCCGTCGGAATTCTCTTCCGGCGCCCGGAACAGCGGCATGAGATGGAGATAAGTGAGACCCAGTTCCTCGAAATAGGGAAGCTGGTCCTCGACACCCTTCAGCGTTCCGGCATAGCGATCGACATAGCAGACGCCGCCCAGCATCCGCTCGTCCGTGAACCAGTTCGGCTCGGCCTCGCGCGCGGCGTCCAGCGCCTTCAGCTCGGCCGAGCGCTCGGCATAGGACGAGGCGGCGCAGTTCACCGCCTCTGCGAGCTCGCGCAGGAACGCGGGATGCCCGGCATAGACCGCCGAGAATTCGGCGAACAGCGCGGGGAAATACGTGTCGAACCGGCGCCGGAACGCCGCGTCCCATCCTGCGGCTTGGGGATGGGCCAGCACATGAGCGAGGGCGTCGGAAAAGCTCGGCACGTCGGACACGTCTGATCTCGCCTATGGGTTGAACCGACAGGCGCGATATCATGCGGCCGCGCGGCCGGGAAGCAGCCGCTCGGCGAAGGGCGCGCCATCCGCGCGACGCGCCAAGCGCTCACCCGTCACCCAGACGGCAAATGCACACGCGAAGGATCGGTCGTCGGCAAGTATGGAGGGCGGGACCGTCAGTCCGACGACTTGCCCCAGCTAGACCTCTTCTTCGCGCGCGAAGCATTCGTCCACCCGCGAACCTCTCTCCTATCGTCTATTATGTTATAACATAACGCCCGTGGAGCTCATTTCGGATTTTTCAACTGGGCTGTCACGCGGATGTTATGAAGAAAACCTATGCCGCAACCGACAGATCCCAGTGGAGACAATCGATGCGCCACCTTCTCAGCTTGCTCGTCGTCACCAGCGCGCTCACCGCCACCGCCCATGCGGCGACGGTCATGCCTCTCGACCGCGCGACCATCCTGGCGGGCTCGCCCTTCGACATGAAGGTCGAGTTCAAGGGCGTTGTGAAGGAAGGCGACGTCGCCGTCACCATCAACGGCAAGCCTGCCGCCGAGGTGCTCGGCCAGCCCGTCGAATTCATCGAGAAGGAAGACGGCGTCGAGGCCTCCGCCATCCGCATCCATGGCGGCCATATCCTGGCGCCGGGCAGCTATAAGGTCGAGGCCAAGGCTGGCGACGAGACCAAGGCGGTGACCTGGGAAGTCTACGGCACGCCCGCCACGGCCAAGGCCAAGAACATCATCTTCCTGCTCGGCGACGGCATGACGGTGGCCAACCGCACCGGCGCGCGCATCATGTCCAAGGGCATGACCGAGGGCAAGGCGAACGGCCGCCTCGCCATGGACGATCTCGACCACATGGCCTTCGTCGGCACGTCCTCGACCAATTCCATCGCCACCGACAGCGCCAACACGATGTCGGCCTACATGACCGGCCACAAGTCGGCGATCAACGCGCTCGGCGTCTATGCCGACCGCACGAAGGACTCCTTCGACGATCCGAAGGTCGAGACCATTGCCGAGGCGCTGCGCCGCACCACCAAGAAGTCGGTCGGCATCGTCGTCACCTCCGAGGTCGAGGACGCGACGCCCGCCGCCGTGGTGTCCCACACCCGCAAGCGCGCCGACAAGCCCGAGATCGTCGACATGCTGTTCAAGGTGAAGCCGGACGTGCTGCTCGGCGGCGGCTCGGCCTACTTCCTGCCGCAGTCGACGCCCGGCTCCAAGCGCAAGGACGACAAGAACTACATCCAGATGTTCCAGGACGCGGGCTATGCGCTGGCGACCGACAAGGGCGAGCTGGAAACCGCCAAGGGCTCGAACCAGGAAAAGCTGCTCGGCCTGTTCCACACCGGCAACATGGACTTCATGCTCGATCGCGGCTTCCTGAAGAAGGGCACCGTGTCGAAATTCCCCAACCAGCCGGGTCTGGTCGAGATGACCGAGATCGCGCTGGACCGCCTGTCGAAGAACCCCGAGGGCTTCTTCCTGATGGTCGAGGGCTCGTGCATCGACAAGGCCTCGCACCCGATGGACTTCGAGCGCTCGATGATCGACACGATCGAGTTCGACAAGGCGGTGGGCGTGGCGCGTGAGTTCCAGCGCACCCATCCCGACACGTTGATCGTCACCACGGCCGACCACACGCACGGCATCTCGATCATCGGCACGATCGACGACGACAAGCCGGGCACGGAAATGCGCGAGAAGGTCGGCGTCTATGCCGATGCCGGCTTCCCCAACTACGAGGACAAGGACGGCGACGGCTATCCCGACCGCGTGGACGTGTCGCGCCGCCTCGCCATCTTCGCCGCCGACTTCCCGGACTATTACGAGACCTTCCGCCCGAAGGTGGACGGCCCGTTCGAGCCCGCCGTCCAGAACGAGAAGAAGGAATACGTGGCGAACGAGGCGTACAAGAACGTTCCCGGCGCCGTGTTCCGCGAAGGCAACCTGCCGCGCTCGGCCGACACCGCCGTCCATGCGGTGGATGACGTGGTGCTGCAGGCCGCCGGTCCGGGCGCCGAGGAGTTCAAGGGCTACATGGAAGAGAGCGACATCTACCGCGTTCTCGCCGACGCCTTCGCGCTGGCGCCCGCCAAGAACTAAAACTTCACGTTTCTCGGACGCAGACGGGTCCCGGCGCGCCGCGCCGGGGCCTTTGCCATTGGAGGACTTCGCCATGACCGGGCTCGCTCTCTCCCGCCGGCGCTTCACAGCATCAATGCTCGGCGCGCTCGCGCTCGCCGCGCTCAGGCCCATAGCGGCCCACGCCACCGAGACGCTCGGCTTCGACGATCTCTACGGCAAGATCAGCGTGCTCGGCCTCGCCTTCTCCAACAAGCTGAAGTCGCTGGCCGGGCAGAGTGTCGAGATGCGCGGCTTCATGGCGCCGCCGCTCAAGGCCGAGGCGCAGTTCTTCGTGCTCACCGAAATTCCCATGTCGATCTGCCCCTTCTGCTCCTCGGACGCGGACTGGCCGGCCAATATCGTCGTCGTCTATCTCCGCGAGCGGCAGACCTTCGAGCAGGCCAACCGGCCCATCGCGGTGTCGGGCCGGCTGGAGGTGGGCTCCTGGACCGACCCCGAAACCGGCTTCGTCAGCTTGGTGCGGATCGTCGACGCCCGTTTCTCCTCCGTGTGATCCCATGTCCGCGCTCGTTCTTCGCGATCTCGAAGTCCGTTTTCCCGGGCTGGACGCGCCCGCCCTCGCCATCCCCGCGCTCGACCTCCAGCCCGGCGAGCGCATCGCGCTGACCGGCGCCTCGGGCTCGGGCAAGACGACCTTTCTCAACGCCGTCAGCGGCCTGGAGCGGGTGCGCCGGGGCACGGTGCGCTGGGGCGAGACCGATCTCAGCACCTTGAGCGAAGCGGGGCGCGACCGCTGGCGGGCCCGCCATGTCGGGCTGGTGATGCAGGATTTCCACCTCTTTCCCGGCCTGTCGGCGATCGACAACGTGCTTCTGCCCCATCGCCTGTCGCGCGCCCTGCCGCTGGCTGAGGCGCGGGCCGAGGGGCAGCGGCTGCTCGCCCGCTTCGGCATCGAGCGGCCGGCGCAAAGGGTGGAGACCCTGTCGCGCGGGCAGATGCAGCGCGTCGCCGTGGCGCGCGCCCTGGCCGGCCGGCCGGCGATCCTGATCGCCGACGAGCCGACCGCCAGCCTCGACGCCGAGGCCGGCGCGGCGGTGGGCGATCTCCTCCTGGAACTCGGGGCCGAGACGGGCGTCACGCTGATCGTCGCCACGCACGACCCGCATCTCACCGGCCGCATGAACCGCGTCGTCAGGCTCGCCAACGGCCGCCTCCTTTCGGCCCCGGAGGCCTGAGCCATGTTCGGTTTCATCTGGGCCGATCTTCGCCGCCATGCCGCAGGCGTCGTCGCCGTGGTGCTGCTGATCGCGCTGGCGACGGCGCTGGGCGTCGCCGTGACGCTGGGCGAGCGGGCCATCCGGCTCGGCAGCGCCCGCGCCGCCGCCGCCTTCGACCTCGTGGTCGGCGCGCCGGGCAGCGAAACGCAGCTCGTGCTGTCCTCGGTCTTTCTCCAGCCGGCCCCCCTCCCCCTTCTGCCCGGCCGCGTGCTGGCCGATCTCGCCGCCGATCCGCGCGTGCGCTACGCCGCGCCGGTGGGCTTCGGGGATTTCGTCGGCGATGATCCGGTGGTCGGCACGACGCTTGACGTCGTGGCTGGGCTCGGCGGTCTGGCGGAGGGGCGCGGCTTCGAGAAGCTGCAGGACGCCGTGGTCGGCGCGGCGGTGGCGCGGCCGATCGGCTCGCGCTTCAAGCCGCTGCATGGCCGCCTGTCCGAAGGCGGGCATGTCCATGGCGAGATCAGCTACGAGGTGGTCGGCCGCATGAAGCCGACGGGCACGGCCTGGGACAAGGCGGTGCTGGTGCCGATCGAGGCGGTGTGGCTGGCCCATGGCCACGAGCCGCACGAGGCGCACGACGAAACCGCGCAGGAAGCCGGCGACGCCGCGCATCGCGGCGAGGCTCCCGCCGCCGCTTCAACCACTGGCCCTGCCCCCGCGCATGTCGGCCCCGGCCTCGCGTCCATGGCCTCCTTCGTCGATCCTGAGGAGCGCGAGCTTCCGCGCGTCGTCGATCTCGACCGGCCCGTGGACCCCGCCGCGCTGAGCCGGCCGGACGCGCCGGGCGTTCCCGCCATCGTGGTGAAGCCGCGCACCATCGCCGACGCCTACAAGCTGCGCCAGGAATATCGCCGCGAAGGCAGTCTCGCCGTGTTTCCGGCCGAGGTCCTGACCCGGCTCTACGGCACGCTGGGCGACGCGCGCAGCGTCCTTGCCGCCATTGCGCTGGGCGCGCAAGCGCTGGTCGGCGCGGCGATCCTCTTCGTGGTGATCGTCCATGTCCTGCAGCGCCGGCGCCAGATCGGCGCGCTTCGGGCCTTCGGCGCGCCGCGCCTCTCAGTCTTCGCCATCGTCTGGGCCGAGGTCTTCGCCATGGTCGGCGCCGGCGTGCTCGCAGGCTTCGGCCTCGGCTTCGCGGCGGCCTCACTGCTCGCCCGGCTCGGCGGCCGCACTACGGGCATCGCGCTGCCGATCGAGCTGCATCCCTCGGACGGCTGGAGCCTCCTTGGCCTGCTCCTGACGGTCGCTCTCGTCACGCTCGTGCCCGCCGCCCTCGCCTATCGCCAGTCCCCCGCCGAAGCGCTGCGCGGCTGAGAACCGGGGACAGAACCTGAGGGAGGTCGGCGGGCGGGATTTTCTCCCCGTTCACTGGGTCGCGATGGCTCGCCGATAAGCCCTCGCATCGGCTGCGCTTCGCCCCGCGCGAGCCGAGAAACTTGCTCGGCAATCCTCGGCCCACAAGTATTGCACCAAGGTCCAGGCGCGCTTTTCAGGGCGCAAGCCGGTCGAAGGGAGCCCGACCCATGCAGCAGACGCTCGCCCTCACCGCGCTTCTGGTGGCGGACTACGACGAGGCGCTTCGCTTCTATGTCGGCGTGCTCGGCTTCGAGCGCATGGAGGATCGCGCGCTTTCTCCTGACAAGCGCTGGGTCGTCGTCCGCCCCAAAGGCGCCGCCAGCGGCGGCCTGCTTCTCGCCAAGGCGGCCGACGCCCGCCAGCGCGCCGGGATCGGCGATCAGGCGGGCGGGCGGGCGGGCGGGTCTTCCTGTTTCTCCAGACCGACGATTTCGAGCGCGACCATGCCGCTTATCTCGAGCGTGGCGTCGTGTTCGAGGACGCGCCGCGATACGAGCCCTATGGCCGCGTCGCGGTGTTCCGCGATCTCTACGGCAATCGCTGGGACCTGATCGAGCCCAACAAGGCCTGACGCTCAGCCGCCGTGGTAATCCGCGTCGCTGACCTGCTCCAGCCAGTCCACGACCTTGCCGTCCTGGTTTTCCTGAATGGCGATGTGGGTCATGGCCGTGGTGGGCGAGGCGCCGTGCCAGTGCTTTTCGCCCGGCTCGAACCAGACCACATCGCCCGGCCGGATTTCCTCCACCGGTCCGCCCTCGCGCTGCACCAGACCGAGCCCGGCGGTGACGATCAGCGTCTGGCCGCGCGGATGCGTGTGCCAGGCGGTGCGCGCGCCTGGCTCGAAGGTCACGCTCGCCGCCGCCGCGCGCCGCGCCTCGTTGGCGGCAAACAGCGCGTCGACGCGCACGGTGCCGGTAAACCAGTCCGCCGGCCCTTTGGCCGAAGGCGTCGAGCCGTTTCGGGTAATGTCCATGGGAAATGCCCGCCTCGTGAATCGGGAAATTGGATCGGAAAATCTGCGGGCGAAAGAATAGGCCGCCATTGCACGCCTTCCACCGCTCGCCGTCAGATCGCAACGCCCGCGTGGGGCGCGCAGTCGCCTCAGTTGGAGACGACTGTTCATGAAAGAACGGGAGGGCTGCGCCGCGCACCCTCCCCGATCGCTCAGTACATCGGAATGCCACCCGTCACCGGGATCACCGCGCCCGAGATGTAGCTTCCCTCCTTGGAGGCCAAAAGCACGAAGGCGGGGGCGAGTTCGCTGGGCTGGCCGGCGCGGCCGAGCGGCGTGTCCTGGCCGAGCATCTCCAGCTTGTCCGAAGGCTTGGCGATCGGCTGGATCGGCGTCCAGACCGGGCCGGGCGCCACCGCGTTGACGCGGATGCCCTTGGGCGCCAGGAGATTGGACAGGCCGATGGTCAGGCTGGAAATGGCGCCCTTGGTCGCGGCGTAGACGATCATGTTTTCCGTCGCGACCTTGGCCTGGATGCTGGTCGTGTTGACGATGGTGGAACCCGGCTGCATGTGCGGCACCGCTGCCTTGGCGAGGCGAACCATGGCGATGACATTGACCGCGAAGGCCTCTTCCATCGTGTCGTCGTCGATGTCGTTTAGATCTTCGTTGGTGGTCTGCGCGGCGGCATTGTTGACGAGAATGTCGAGCCGGCCGAGTTCACCGACCGTGCGCTCCACCAGTTCGGTGCAGAGCGCGCGGTCTCGGATATCGCCCGGCAGCAGAAGGCACCGGCGCCCGGCCTTCTCCACCCAGGCCTTGGTCTCGTCGGCGTCGGCCTGTTCGGCCTCGAGATAGGAGATCGCGACATTCGCGCCCTCGCGGGCATAGGCGATGGCGACGGCCCGCCCGATCCCGGAATCGCCGCCGGTAACGAGGGCGACGCGCCCCTCCAAAAGGCCCTTGCCGACATAGCTCTCTTCGCCATGGTCGGGCTTGGTGCGCATTGCGGTCTCGAAGCCGGGACGCTTCTGCTCCGGCTCGGAGGGAAAGCGGGTCGGTTGGCTCGTGCGGGGATCGTCGGTCATGATCGATGGTTTCCGATTGGGAAAGGAGACAGGGGCAACTCGCGACTGCCCCAATCGCTCCCTCGCTTCCCAGACGGATCGACGCTGCCGGGCGCGCCCCTCTTCGGACGCCCCGCCAGGCGCGCAAGTCTCTACTTGTTGCCGATGATCCCGAGTTCGGCGGGCCATTCGTTGCCCGCGAGATCGATCCGCAGGTCGAAGCCGTTGAGAAGGGCGAATTCGTTGGCGTCGCGCAGCACGGTCGGCGGGTCGCCCCGCATCGTCTCGAATTCGACGCCTTCGCCCTCGGCCGCGCCATCCAGCGTAGCCTCGGCCCGCAGGGCACCTTCGCCGCCGATCAGGCGAACGAGAACATAGGTCGAGGTCTCGTCGCCCGTGCGGAGAAAGAACAGATCGTCGCTGGCCATGGGGCGCATCCTTTGGGTGTTCGGTGACAGGTGAACTAGGCCAGCATGTTCGATCGTCACGGCTTTTCCCGCGATCGTCATTCTGCCCCGCCGGAGAGGCCGCCCTGCGGCGAAGACGCACGAGGTTTCAACGCCTTGCGGTGGAACCTGTCCTTGTCCACGATCGTAGTGGTTCTGACGCGGCCGGATGAAGGGCGCGGCCCCAATGGAGAAGCGTTCATGAGCTCCATGCCCTATCCCACTCTCGTTTCCGCCGAATGGCATCCGATCCGCAGCTTCCTCGCCGCTTTTCCCACGGCCTGTTTCACCCTGACGCTCGCGACGGACATCGCCTTCTGGCAGACCGCGAACCTCATGTGGCAGAACTTCTCGGCCTGGCTTCTCTTCGCCGGCCTCGTGTTCGGCGGCCTCGCCGCCTTGGGCGAGCTGATCGGGCTCCTGTTCCGCCGCGCCCGCGCCCCGAGCGGCGCCAGCTGGCCGCATTTCCTCGGCAGTCTGGTCGTTCTCGCGCTCGCCTTCCTCAACAGTCTCGTTCACGCCGGAGACGGCTGGACCGCCGTGGTGCCCTATGGGCTGGCGCTATCGGCTGCGACCGTTCTCGTCATGCTGGCGACGGCCTGGCTCGGACGCCCGGCGGCCGTTCGACATGACTTGCGCCCCGCCGCCCATTTCGGAGATCGCCGCGATGTCTGATCCAATCTTCACGGCCCGTCGCGCAGCCTCCGCCGGCGCCCTTGCCGCGCTTCTGGCGCTTGGGGCTTGCAGCGAGAGCGGCGCGGTCGATGTGTCCCAGCAGATCGGCCCCGACCCCGTTCTTCCCGCACCCAGCCAATCCCTCCTACCCGATCTCAAAGTGGCTAAGGTGGTCGGCTGGCAGGAAGGCCAGACCCCGAGCGTTCCGCAGGGCTTGACGGTAACGGCCTTCGCCAAGGACCTCGCCAATCCGCGCACGGTCTACACGTTGCCGAACGGCGACGTGCTCGTGGTCCAGTCGCGCGGGCCGTCCGGCGAGCCTCTCTCGCGGCCGAAGGATCTCATTCGCGGCTGGATCATGTCGATCGCCCATGGCGGCGGGGGCGGTGAGCAGAAGGAGAGCAATCTCGTCACGCTCCTGCGCGACACCAACCGCGACGGCGTGGTGGACGAGCGGCACGATATCCTCACCAAGCTCTCCTCGCCCTTCGGCCTCGCCTGGGCCGACGACACGCTCTATGTCGCGGCCACCGACGGCGTGCTCGCCTATCCCTACAAGCTCGGCGAGACCAGCATCTCGGCGCCGCCGCGCCTGCTGACGCCGCTGCCCGGCGGGCCGATCGACCACCATTGGACGAAGGACCTGGCGCTCAGCCCCGACGGGCGGTTCCTCTACGCCTCGGTCGGGTCGAACTCCAACATCGTCGAAAACGGGCTGGAAGCGGAAAAGGGGCGGGCGGCGATCTGGCAGATCGACCGGCAGACCGGGGCCGCGCGCGTCTACGCCTCGGGCCTGCGCAATCCGAACGGCCTCACCTTCCAGCCGGGGACGGACACGCTCTGGGCCGTGGTCAACGAGCGCGACGAACTCGGCCCCAATCTCGTGCCGGACTACATGACCTCGGTGAAGGACGGCGGTTTCTACGGCTGGCCCTGGAGCTATTACGGCGCGCATGTGGACGAGCGCGTCCACCCGCAGCGGCCGGATATGGTGGGCAAGGCCATTGCGCCGGACTACGCGCTGTCCAGCCATGTGGCGGCGCTAGGCCTCGCCTTCTCGCAAGGTTCCGCCCTGCCGCCGCAGTTTGCCGACGGGGCCTTTGTCGGCGAGCACGGAAGCTGGAACCGCGACGCCTTCAACGGCTACAAGGTCGTCTACGTGCCGTTTCAGGACGGCAAACCCGCCGGCAAGGCGGTGGACGTTGTGACCGGCTTCATCGACGGCGACGAGGCGCATGGGCGCCCGGTCGGCGTCGGCATCGACGGAACGGGCGCGCTTCTGGTGGCGGACGATGCCGGCAACACGGTCTGGCGCGTCGCCTCGTCGGATGGGCGCGTGGTGGCCCAGCCGATAGGCTCCGACCCGATCCGCCTCGCCAAAGCCGCCGCGGGAGGTTCGAACGGTAGTTCGACCGTGGCGCTCAGCGACAGTCTGGCGACGCCTCCGACTTCGACCAGCGAAGCCGCCCAGCCCTTGGCGCCGTCGCAGACCCAGATCGCCCCCGCGACCCTTCCGGCCGCCACACCGGCACAGTAGGCCAGCATCAGCCGGCTTGGCGCATCACCCGCGCGCCGAGCCGCATCGCAGAGCCTCGGGTCAGATGTCTAGATTGGCGACCTGAAGCGCGTTTTCTTGGATGAACTCGCGGCGGGGCTCGACCTCGTCACCCATCAGGCGGGAGAAGAGCTGGTCGGCGTCCGTCGCGTCGGGCACCTTCACCTGTAGGAGCGAGCGCACTTCGGGGTCGAGCGTGGTTTCCCAGAGCTGCTCGGGGTCCATCTCGCCAAGACCCTTGTAGCGCTGGAGCGAGAGGCCTTTGCGGCCGACCTCGAACACGGCGGCCACGAGATCGAGCGGTCCCAGGATGGTGCGCTCGGTTTCCTTGCGGCGCAGAACCGGGGCATGCGGATAGACCTCGGAAAGGCGGTTCGCGATGCGGTGCAGAGCGATAGCGTCGGCGGACTGGATCAGCGCCGCATCCACCGCCTGCACGTCGAGAACGCCGCGCACCGTGCGCTGGAAGCGATAGCCACCCATGCCATCGGCCTCGCCGATCCAGCCGCGTTCGGTCTCCTCGGCCACCTGATCCAGCGCCTTGGCGATCCGGTCGGCCATCACCTCGGCCTCGCCTTGGTTCTCGGCAACGGAGGGGGACAGGGCGCCGGCGACCGCCGCCTGTTCCACGACCTGACGGTTGTAGCGGGAATGGAGGCCGGCAAGGATCTGGCGAACGCCGAGCGCATCCTCCACCACGGAGCGCAGGTCGCGGCCCGAGCGCGCCTCGCCATTGTCGAGCTGCAGGATCGCGTCCTCCAGCCCGCCCTCGATCAGGTAGTTCTCCAGCGCCTTCTCGTTCTTGAGATACTGGCCCTGCTTGCCGCGCGTCACCTTATAGAGCGGCGGCTGTGCGATGTAGATGTGGCCGCGCTCGATCAGCTCCGGCATCTGCCGGAAGAAGAAGGTGAGCAGAAGGGTGCGGATATGGGCGCCGTCGACGTCGGCGTCCGTCATGATGATGATCTTGTGGTAGCGCAGCTTGTCGGGGTTGAACTCGTCCTTGCCGATCGAGGTGCCGAGC
Organism: Aureimonas sp. AU20; assembly: GCF_001442755.1. Classification (NCBI taxonomy): domain Bacteria; kingdom Pseudomonadati; phylum Pseudomonadota; class Alphaproteobacteria; order Hyphomicrobiales; family Aurantimonadaceae; genus Aureimonas; species Aureimonas sp. AU20. The sequence continues at coordinate 95,898 of NZ_CP006367.1, forward strand.
GCGGTGATGAGCGTGCCGATCTGGTCCGAGCCCAGCATGCGGTCGAAGCGGGCGCGCTCGACATTCAGGATCTTGCCGCGCAGCGGCAGGATGGCCTGGTTCTGGCGCGAGCGGGCACCCTTCGCCGAGCCGCCGGCGGAATCGCCCTCGACCAGGAAGATCTCGGACTTCGCCGGGTCCTTCTCCTGGCAGTCGGCCAGCTTGCCGGGCAGCGAGGTGATGTCGAGCGCGCCCTTGCGGCGCGTCAGCTCGCGGGCGCGCTTGGCCGCCTCGCGCGCGGCGGCCGCCTCCACCACCTTGGCGGTGACGATGCGCGCTTCCTGCGGATGTTCCTCGAACCAGGTGGCGAGCGTCTCGTTGACCAGCCCCTCCACCACCGGGCGCACCTCGGAGGACACGAGCTTGTCCTTGGTCTGCGAGGAGAATTTGGGGTCCGGCACCTTCACCGACAGGATGCAGGACAGGCCCTCGCGGCAATCGTCGCCGGTCGGCTGGACCTTTTCCTTCTTGAGGACGCCCGAATTCTCGGCATAGCCGATGACCTGGCGCGTCAGCCCGCCGCGAAAGCCCGCCATATGCGTGCCGCCGTCGCGCTGCGGAATGTTGTTGGTGAAGCAGAGCACCGTCTCGTTGTAGCTGTCGTTCCACCAGAGCGCGGCTTCGACGGTGATGCCGTCCTTCTCGCCGAACAGCACGATGGGCTCGGAGATCAGCGGCTTTCGCGCCCGGTCGAGATAGCGCACGAAGGCTTCCAGCCCGCCTTCGTAGAACAGCTCTGTGCGCTTCTCGTCGGCATGACGCTTGTCGGTCAGGATGATGCGCACGCCCGAGTTCAGGAAGGCGAGCTCGCGCAAGCGGTGCTCCAGCGTGCCGTAGTCGAAGCTGGTGACACCCCGGAACGTGTCGGTGGACGGCAGGAATGTGATGGCGGTGCCCGTCTCGTCGCCGGCATCGCCCGTCTCCACTAGGGACGCGTCGGGCACGCCGTGCGTGAAGCTCATCTCGTGGATGCGGCCCTTGCGGCGGATCTTCATCTTCAGCCACACCGACAAGGCGTTGACCACCGAAACGCCGACGCCGTGCAGACCGCCGGAGACCTTGTAGGAATTCTGGTCGAACTTACCGCCGGCATGGAGCTGGGTCATGATGACCTCGGCCGCCGAGACCCCCTCGCCCGTGTGGATGTCGGTCGGGATGCCGCGCCCGTTGTCGGTCACGGTGCAGGAGCCGTCGGGGTTGAGCGTCACGGTGACATGCGTCGCGTGGCCGGCCAGCGCCTCGTCGATGGCGTTGTCCACCACCTCGTAGACCATGTGATGGAGGCCTGAGCCGTCGTCCGTGTCGCCGATATACATGCCGGGCCGCTTGCGCACGGCGTCGAGACCCTTCAGCACCTTGATGGAATCGGCGCCGTATTCCGCGCTGGCGGTTTCGGTGGTCTCGGGGGCTTCGGACATGGCATTCCTAACGGGTCGGGGCGCGGCGGGCGGAGCCGCGCGGCTCCTCTGTTCGACCGCCATCATATAGAAGTTTTTGCATCGCAATCCAAGCTTTACGGGCTTTTCGCCTTATCGGGATCGCACAATCCTCCGCCCCTTTCGCCACCCCGATCCCGCCCTCCTATCGGCGGGCGGGCGAAAGCCGCAACTCCGCCCGGATCAGCTCGTTCGACCCGAGGAGACAGCAGGCATGACAGACCTCTCGCGGGGCGCCGGCCCGTCCGGGCCCCGCTACCAGCGTAACGTCCTCAGGGCGCCGTGACGACGCCCTGCGAAGGCGCTTCCGGCCGCTCGTTCACCAGCGTACGGTTGGCCTCGGGCGCCTCGCCGGCGCCGAGATAGCGCGAGGGGTCGGCGTCGCCCGGCACGATGCGCTGGATGGCGCGCGGCTCGCCCTCCGTCCCGAAGCGCTCGGTGAAGATGCGCCGGATCGCCTGCGCGGTGCGGCGCTGGGCGTCCGTGGTCGCCCCCTCGCGCACCACACCGCGAAACACGATGACCTGCGTGTCGGCGGTGAGCTGGTCCAGAAACGCGACGGGCTCGGACAATTGCTCTTCACCGGCACTCTTCGGCCAGGCCGAGATCAGCGCCTCGTGCGCGGCCTCGAAGGGCACCTGGCGCGGCACGGTGATCTGCCAGGCGAGAAGCCGAGAGGCGGCGCGCGAATGGTTGCGCATCCAGACGTTCCAGAGCGTGGAATTGGGCGCGAAGACGAAGAGCCCGTCGAAGGTTTCGAGATGGCAGGTGAAGAGGCCGATCTCGTGGACGCGGCCGGCGAAGTTCTGCGTCTCGATATAGTCGCCGACGCGGAACGGGCGCAGCCAGAGCAGCATGATGCCGGCGGCGATGTTGGTGAGCGTGCCCTGCAGCGCGAGACCGACGGCAAGGCCGGCGGCGCCGAGCACGGCGAGCAGCGAGGTCATCTGCACGCCGATCTGCCCCAGCGCGATGATCAGCGCCATGACGATCACGACATAGCGCACCATGGCGACCAGCGGCCCGCGCACCGTTTCGTCGATGCGCGACAGGCCGAAGGCGCGCCCGACCAGCGCCGCGAGGCGCCCGGCGATGAAGAAGCCGAGCGCCATGACGAGGACGGCGACAAGGAAGTTGGGCAGGAAGCTCGCCGCCTGGGCGGCCAGCGTGCGCAGGAAGGTCTGCGAGGATTCGATCGTGTCTTGGATAGGCATCGAGACCCTTGAAGGTTGCGGATCGCAAGCGATGCGGCGCCCCTCCCCGGCGCCGCGCGAGCCTATCAAGAAAGGTCAGCGTCCAAAAAAGGAAAGGGGCCGCGCGGCGAACCGGCGGCCCCTTGGATGATGATCGAAGCGGGAGAAGGCGCTTAGATCGACGGCGCGCCCTTCGGCTTTTCCTTGGGCTCGTCCTCCGCCACGAGCCCGTCGAACAGGGCGGTGGAGAGGTAGCGCTCCGCGAAGGAGGGAATGATGACGACGAGGTTCTTGCCGGCATTCTCGTCGCGCGCGCCAACCTTGGCGGCGGCGGCGAGCGCGGCGCCCGACGAGATGCCGACCGGCACGCCTTCCAGGCGCGCCACGAGGCGGGCGGTCTCGAAGGCCTCGTCGTTGGAGACGGTGACGACCTCGTCATAGATGTCGCGGTCGAGAATGGCCGGCGCGAAGCCCGCGCCGATGCCTTGGATCTTGTGCGGCCCCGGCGCGCCGCCGGAAAGGACCGGCGAGGCCTCGGGCTCGACGGCGATCACGCGCAGGCCGGGATTGCGGCTTTTCAGCACCTGGCCGACGCCGGTGATCGTGCCGCCCGTGCCGATCCCGGACACGAAGAGATCGACATGGCCCGCCGTGTCGTTCCAGATTTCCTCGGCCGTGGTGACGCGGTGGATCTGCGGATTGGCGGGGTTCTCGAACTGCTGGGGGATCACCGAGTTCGGAATTTCGCTGCGCAGTTCCTCGGCCTTGGCGATGGCGCCCTTCATGCCCCTGGCGCCTTCGGTCAGCACCAGCTCGGCGCCCAGCAGCCGCAGCATCTTGCGCCGCTCCACCGACATGGTCTCGGGCATGGTGAGGATGAGCTGGTAGCCCTTGGCGGCGGCGGCGAAGGCGAGCGCGATGCCGGTGTTGCCCGAGGTCGGCTCGATCAGCGTGTTGCGGCCCGGGCGGATCGTGCCGTTGGCCTCCAACGCCTCCAGCATGGCGACGCCGATGCGGTCCTTGACCGAGGAGATCGGGTTGAAGAATTCGAGCTTGGCGAGAAGCTTGGCCTTCACGCCCCGTTCGTGGGCGAACTTGTCGAGCCGAACGAGCGGCGTGTCGCCGATCGTGTCGAGGATCGAGTCGTAGATCCGGCCCCGTCCGTGGGTCCGGGCGGTCTGGTTGTTCGCGGGCGTATCCATGGCGACGTGTCCTTGTCCCTCTCCGACCGCGCTGTCCGAGCGCGCATGGGCGGCAATCTAGCGCGGATACCTCCCGATTGGCGAACCTCAAGCGATCACGATCCCGAAGCGGGGAAGCAAATCCATGCGCAGCGTGCCGAGATGGGAGAAAGATTTTCCCCGACGGGCGGCACTGACGTCTCCAACGCCTTGGCATCGAAGGGCACGCCAAGCCTTTGAATCAAATCGCGCCTCCGGGATTCAACCCATCTCAGGAGGCAGTCAGGCAAGCTGGCGAGCTAGAGGCTGTCATGAACCATGGGCAGGCGATGCGGGCGGGCGGCTCTTCGGTCGGCCGAGGGGCGTCGACCCCTCCGCAACTGCCCATGGCTCATGGCAGCTTCCAGGCCCTTTCGAGCCTGTTTGACAACTCGATCGGGCCGGGCGGCCGGCCCTCACGGGCTGCCGCCGCAACGACGCTGCGGGCCGACGCTTCAAGCGTTCGCCCTTCCCCGTTCGCCGGGCCGGCAGGGCATCCTGCGGGCCTTCTAGACGCCTTTTGTCAAACCGGTCTCGGTCTGGATCGCCATGCTCCCATCCGCTCTTCAATCCCTTCGAATGCTCTGCCTCGAACTCTTCGGCCTGACGCTGACCATGGCCGGCGTCATGGTGATCGCGGCCTATTGGTATTTCGGCAGCTTCTCGCTGCCGGCCGCGCAGAGCACGCTGGTGTTCTGCCTTCTCATGCTCTTCGTGTCGGTGCTGCCGCTGCAGCTTTATGCCGCGACGCGCATCGTCGCGCTGCGCCGCGCCAACCACCAGCTTTTCCACATCGCCACGCGCGACGGGCTGACCAAGGTTCTGAACCGCGCCGCCTTCCAGAAATCGGTGGAACTGCGCATCGGGCAGGAGGGCCGGCGCCGGGCCGAGGACGACGTGCCCCACACGCTCCTGATCCTCGACGCCGACCACTTCAAGCGCATCAACGACCGGCTGGGCCACGGCACGGGCGATCAGGCCCTATCGCTGATCGCCGCCACGCTGCGCCAGAGCGTGCGCAAGGACGACCTCGTCGGGCGGCTGGGCGGCGAGGAATTCGCCGTCCTCCTGCGCAATGCCGGCTTCGAGGAGGCGCAGATCGTGGCCGAGCGCCTGCGCGCGCGCATCAACATGCTGGAGGTCGGCCCGCGCAGCCAGCGCACGCGCCTGTCGGTGTCGCTCGGCGGCATCGCCTTTCGCACCGCCGTTCCCTTCGACGCGCTCTACAAGATCGCCGACACCAATCTCTACAAGGCCAAGTCGGCGGGCCGAAACCGCGTCACCCTGTCCCAGCTCGGCGCGCTGCGCAGCGTCGGCGAGCCGGGACGCCAGATCGAGGGCGCGGCGCGGCGCTGGGCCTGAGATCTCGTCATCCCGCCGCTCCCTCCATGCAGGGGGCGGCGGGCCGGCGTCAGGCCGCTTCCAAGGCGGGATGGGGAAAATGCAGCCCACCCGCGATGCGGTTCCAGGCGTTGATCTGCGCGACGACGAGCGTCAGGAGAAGCGTGTCCTCCGGCGAGAAACCCGCGGGAGGAGCGGCCTCGGCTGACGCGCGAGCGCCGGGGAGCGTGAGATGTTCGGCAAAGGCCAGAGCCGCCTTTTCGCGGGGGGAGAAGGCTGGGCTTTCCCGCCACACGGCGAGAAGATCGAGCTTGGCGGCCTCGACGCCGATGCGTCTGGCGACGTTCAGATGAAACGCCACGCAGAAGGCGCAGCCATTGATCTGCGACACCCTGAGCTTGACGAGCTCGCTCAGCCGCTTGTCGAAGCCGGCCTCGTCCACCGCCTTGCCGAGCGTGAACAGCGCGGCATAGGCCGCGGGAGCCGTGGTGCGAAAAGACTCGATCGAGAAACCCGAGGCCTCGGCCTCGACGGCAGCACTCGCCATGGTTCGGCAACTCCTTTAATGTCAGAACACGAACATAATATCAGAGCACTGACATTACGCAAGGCGGAGGGGAACCGATGGGATTGCCGGAGGCAGGTGAAGGCAAGCGCGGGGAACAGGGGCATCTCGGCTACCTGCTGCGGCAGGCGTCGAACGCGCATCGTCTCCGCGTGGACGGGGCGCTGAGCGATCTCGACCTGACGCATCCCCAGTTCTCGGTGCTGACGATGCTGGCCGCCTATCCCGGCACCAGCAACGCGGATCTGGCGCGTCTGGCGCTCCTGACGCCCCAGACCATGAGCGTCATCGTCGCCAATCTCCTCAAGGCGGGCTTGGTCGAGCGCCGCGCACACGCGGTTCACGGGCGCATTCAGACGATCGAACTGACGCCGGCGGGAGAGGCGATCCTGGCGAAGGCCAAGGAGCGCGTCTACGGGCTGGAGGCCGGCATGGTGGCCGGCCTTTCCGCCGAAGATCGGCGGATCGTCCAGGACTGGCTCGTCCGGCTCGCCAAGCCGGATATGGGCTAGAGATTGCTCGACAACCCAGCTGGGGTTCAAGCGCGGCGGACGAGACTCCAGATCGCGGCGCCGCCGAGGATCAGGGCCGCGCTCCGGTTGAGCCGGGCGAGGACGGAGGGGCGGCGCAGGACATGGCGCGCCCGCGCCGCCAAGGCGGCATAGGGCGTCATGACGAGGAAGAGCACGAGCGTCGTCAGGACGACCAGCACCGCATAGTCGGCAGGGCCGACATGCTGGAGATCCACCAGCGTCGGCAAGAGCGCGAGATAGAAGACGATGGTCTTGGGGTTGGCGAGTGTCACCGTCAGCCCGGCCAGGAAGCTGCCGAGCACCGTCTCCGACGCCATGGCCTCGACCTCGGCGGCATTGCCGGCGGCGCGCCAGAGCTTCCACGCGAGATAGCCGAGATAGGCGGCGGCCACGAAGCGAACAATCGTGAACAATTCGCCCATCGCCTGCGCCACAAGCGCGAGGCCGAACACGGCGGCCGTGAGGAAGGTGAGATCGCCCAGGATCAGCCCGAGCGTGAAGCCCATGGCCTGCCGGAAGCCGGCGCCGAGCGCGCGGGCGACGAGCGCCACCACGCCGGGGCCGGGAATGGCGGCGGCGAGCGCCAGCGCCAGCGCATAGGCGAGAAAGCCGGCGGCGCTCATGCGCGGCCCGTGGAGCCGAAGCCCCCCGCCCCGCGCGCGGTCTCGCCGACCCCGTCCACCTCGGCGAAGCGCGCCTGCGGCGCGGTGGCGACGACGAGCTGCGCGATGCGCTCGCCCCGCGTCACCACGAAGGGCTCGGAGCCGAGATTGACGAGGATCGCCATGACCTCGCCGCGATAATCGCTGTCGATCGTGCCCGGCGTGTTGAGCACCGTGACGCCGTGGCGCGCCGCCAGCCCCGAGCGCGGCCGCACCTGAATCTCGAAGCCCTCGGGAATGTCGAACACGAGACCGCTCGGCACGAGCGCCCGGCCGAGCGGCGGTATCGTCACGTCCGTTTCCACGGCGGCGCGCAGGTCCGCACCGGCGGCCCCGGCACTGGCATAGGCCGGCAGGTCCAGCCCCTCGGCATGGGGCAGGCGGTGAACGCCGATATGGGGGCCAGTGCTGGGAAGTTCGCTCATGGCGCGCGCTCCGTCTCGAGAAGCATCCGGCTTATCTCGGCGGCGAGCCGTTCGGCAACCTCCTCCTTGGCCAGCTCGGGCCATTCCTCCACACCCGCGCGCGAGACGAGCTTCACCGCGTTGCATGCGCCGCCCATGACGCCCCCCGACACATCGTTGGCGACGATGAGATCGGCGCCCTTGGCCTCCAGCTTTCGCGCGGCATTGCCGAGGAGATCGTCGGTCTCGGCGGCGAAACCCACCACGATGCGGGGGCGGCGCGGGCCGGTGCCGACGTGACGCAGAATGTCGGGGTTCTCCACCAGCGGCAGGGCGGGCGGGCCCTCGCCGGCGCGTTTCTTGATCTTGGCGCCGGCCTCGGATTGCGTCCGCCAGTCCGCCACGGCGGCAACGAAGACGGCGGCATCGACGGGCAGTTCCGCTTCCACCGCTGCCAGCATCTCGCGCGCCGTCTCCACATGCCGGGTGCGAAGGCCGGCGGGATCGGGCAGCGCCACGGGGCCGGACACGAGAACCACCTCCGCCCCCAGCTGGGCAAGGCTTTCGGCGATCGCGTGCCCTTGCCGGCCGGACGAGCGGTTGGCGATGTAGCGCACGGGGTCGATCGGCTCGTGCGTCGGGCCGGAGGTGACGAGGACGCGCCGGCCGGCGAGCGGGCGCACTGCCGGTGCGAGAAGCGCCTCGGCGGCGGCCACGATTTCCAGCGGCTCAGCCATGCGCCCCTCGCCCGCCTCGCCGCTTTCTGCCATCTCGCCCCGGTTGGGCCCGACGAAATGGAGCCCATCGGCCTTCAGGGTGATGAGGCTGCGGCGCGTGGCGGGATGCGCCCACATGGCGGGGTTCATCGCAGGGGCCAGCAGCACGGGCGCGTTGGTGGCCAGAAGAATGGCGCCGGCGAGATCGTCGCCGATCCCGGCCGCCATCTTGCCCATGCGCGTGGCGCTGGCCGGCGCCAGGATCACCAGATCGGCCGAGCGCGCGAGGCGGATATGGCCGACATCGTGCTCGTCGTCCCGGCTGAAGAGTTCGCCATAGACCTTGGTGCCGGCCAGCGCCCCGAGCGACAGGGGCGTCACGAACTCGGCCGCCGCCGCCGTCATGACCGGCGTCACCCTGGTGCCGCGCTCGCGCAGGCGGCGCACGAGATCCAGGCATTTGTACGCCGCGATGCCGCCGCCGACGATGAGGAGGATGCGCTTGTCGGCAAGGATCGAAGCTGCGGTCATGAGCGCTCGCGTCACAAGGCGGGGCGAATGTCGGTGTGGACGAAGTCGTCGCCCTTGAAGAGAAGAGGAGCGTTGTGTCGACGCGCCAACGCATAGGCGAAGCAATCGCCATAGTTCAGTTTGGCGGGATGCCCGGAGCCGCGCCCGAAACGCCGATGGGCATCGATCGCCAATTCCATCTGCGGGGCGTCGAAGGCACGCAGTTCCACGCCGCCCAGTTCTAGAAGCGCGTCGAGGCGGGAGACTCCCTCCTGCCCCCAGCGAGAGCGAACGACGATATACGCTTCGACCGCCGTGGCAGAAGAAAGCACGAGGTCCGTTCTGGAACCCAGGAAAGCGCCAAACTGTGCCGCATCAGGCTCTCTCGCGATGATCGCCACCAACGCGGATGTGTCAATGACGATCACGGAACGAAGTCGTTGATCTCGTCCGACACAGCCTTCTGGTCAAAAGGCTCCAGCGGCGGGTGGGCAAGCGCCATGATCCGCTCGAACCGCTCGCGCGCGTCCGCCTCGCTTCTGTAGGGAGACTGCGGCACCTCCTCGACGAGCGCTTGCAAGGCCAAGCGCAGATCTTGCTCCATCGAGCGACCGTTGTGGGCTGCGCGAATCTGGAGCTTGCGCTTGAGATCCTCGTCGATGTTGCGAATGGTCAAGCTGGCCATGACGCGATCCTCCTGTGTGAAAGATACGCCTCCAGAATCATGATTGCAATGCAATCACCCTACCCGAAGGTCAGCTGCCAGGCGATCACCACCAGAGCGATCGCCGAGGCGATCTGGGCGATGTGGCTGATCACGAGGCCGGTGCGCGATTCCTTGGCGAGTTCCAGAAGATCGTCGTCGTTGATGTGGATGCCGTTCTCGATGAGGTCCGGCATGTTCTTGGCAAAGACTTCCAGACCCGTCGCGAAGTCGGGCAGGCGCTTGGCGATGCGCCCCAGCGCCTCCAGCCCCTCGCGCGCGTCGCGCAGCTTCGCCGCCGGGCCGATCTCCGACAGGATATAGTCCGACACGACCGGCTCGGCCGCCTGCCACATGTTGAAGCGCGGGTCGTAGGAGCGCGCAACGCCTTCCACCACGACCATGGTCTTCTGCAGCAGAACTAGCTCGGGCCGGGCATGCATGTCGAAGAGCTCCGTCACCTCGAAGAGAAGCGTCAGGAGATGGCCCATGGAGATGGTCTCGGCCGGCTGGCCGTGGATCGGCTCGCCGATGGCGCGAAGGGCCTGCGCGAAGGACAGGACGTCCTGATTGCGCGGCACGTAGCCCGCCTCGAAATGCACCTCGGCGACGCGGCGATAATCGCGCTGGATGAAGCCGTAAAGAATCTCGGCTAGGAAGCGGCGCGAGTCCGCCGACAGGCGGCCGACGATGCCGAGATCGACCGCAACGATCGTGCCGTCCGGGGCGACGAAGAGGTTTCCCGGATGCATGTCGGCATGGAAGAAGCCGTCGCGCATGGAATGGCGCAGGAAGGCCTGGATCAGGTTGACGCCGAGGCGCGGCAGGTCGTGGCCCGCCGCGCGCACGGCGGCCACGTCGTTCATCTTGATGCCGTCCACCCATTCCATGGTGAGGACGTCGCGGCCCGTGCGCTCCCAGTCGATGCCGGGCACGCGAAAACCGGGATCGTCCCTGGTGTTGTCGGCCATCTCGGAGGAAGCCGCAGCCTCTAGGCGCAGGTCCATCTCGATGCGGGTGGACTGGGCCAGCGTTTCCACCACGGCGACGGGCCGCAGGCGCCGCGACGAGGGCACCACGATCTCGAGCACACGGGCGATGAAGGCGAAGGCCTGCATCTCGCGCAGGAAGCGCACGCGCACGCCCGGTCGGATGACCTTGACCGCGACGAAACGCTCCTCGCCCTCGCGCGTCAGGACGCGGGCCTTGTGGACCTGGGCGATCGAGGCGGCGCCCACGACCTCGCCGAACTCGATGAACAGATCGTCGATGCGCCGGCCGAGCGTCACCTCGATCGTCTCGATTGCGACCTGCCGGGGATAGGGCGGCACCTTGTCCTGCAGGTCGCTGAGCTCCAGCGCGATTTCGGTGCCGACGATGTCGGGCCGCGTGGCGAGGAACTGGCCGAGCTTGACGTAGGACGGCCCGAGCCGGTTCAGCGCGGCGGCGAGCCGGTCCTTGCGCGCCCGGCGCACGGCCGAGCGGCGCGCCAAAAGCCCCGCCGCCTTGTGGGCGAGCGCCGCCATGGGCGGCAGGCCTTCTGCGGGAAGCGCGGAAAAGACGCCCTCGCGGGCCATGATCCAGACCGCCCGGACGAGGGCGATCGTGCCGGTGACGGGATTGCTCACGCTGATTACAGCTTCCAGCCGGAATGGATGGCCGAGATGCCGCCCGTCAGGTTGCGATAGGAGACGCGCTCGAAGCCGGCCTTGCGGATGGCGCTCGCGAAATTCACCTGATTGGGAAAGCGGCGGATGGATTCCACGAGATATTCGTAGGAATCGCGGTCCTTCGCCACGGCCTGGCCGATGGCGGGAATGGCCTTGAAGCTCCAGAGATCGTAGAGCTTGTCGAGAACCGGCAGCTCGACCTCGGAGAATTCGAGGCACAGGAAGCGCCCGCCCGGCTTCAGGACGCGGTAGGCCTCCGACAGGGCGAGGTCGATGCGCGGCACGTTGCGGATGCCGAAGGCGATCGTATAGGCGTCGAAGCTCTCAGCCGGCAGCTTCAGATCCTCGGCATTGCCTTCCACGAAGAGAAGATTCTCGTCCAGCCCGCGCTTCTTGGCGCGCTCGGCGCCGACCGCCAGCATGGAGCCGTTGATGTCGAGCACCGTGCCCTCGGCCTGCCGGTTCGAGGCTTCCACGATGCGCATGGCGACGTCGCCCGTGCCACCGGCGACATCCAGAAAGCGCCAGCCGGGCCGCTTGGACGGGGCCAGCCAATTGACCAGCGCGTCCTTCCAGAGCCGGTGCATGCCGCCCGACATGAGGTCGTTCATGATGTCGTAGCGCTCGGCCACGCGGTGGAACACCTCGTTGACGCGCGCCTGCTTCTCGTCGCGGCCCGAGACGGTCTCGAAGCCGTAGGACGTTTCCATTCCTTCCGCGGAGCCGACTCGGGACTCGGACATGGGTTCACCTCGTGCGTTGGACCTGGGCGCAAGCCGGCCTATAGGAGAGGCGGCCGGCGGGAGCGCCCTTTCGATTTTGCGCCGGTCTTAACGCAAGCGACCGGCGAGCGCCATCGCGTCGGCGGCCGGGAACCGCGCTATGACGACAAGCCAGTACGACAGGTAGGTGACATGCCCGAATTGCCAGAGGTGGAGACGGTGCGTCGCGGCTTGCAGCCGGTGATGGAGGGCGCGCGGATCGAGCGGGTCGAGGCGCGCCGGCCGGACCTGCGCTTTCCCCTGCCCGAGCGCCTCGCCGAGCGGATCGAGGGCCGCCGCATCGAGAGCCTGTCGCGCCGGGCGAAGTATCTCCTGGCCGATCTCGAAGGCGGTCTCGTGCTCGCCATGCATCTCGGCATGTCCGGCTCGTTCCGCATCGAGACGGCGGAGGGCGACGGAGCCTCCGCGCCGGTGGCGGGCGCGGCCTTCCATCTCGCCCGCAGCGAGGACCGGCTGCACGACCATGTGATCTTCCATCTCGCGCGGCCGGAAGGCGGCCCGGCGCGCATCGTCTTCAACGACCCGCGCCGCTTCGGCTACATGACGCTGGTGCCCAAGGCCGAGATGGCGGACCACCCGCATTTTCGCGCCCTCGGCCTGGAGCCGACCGGCAACGCCCTGTCGGGCGCCGATCTCGCGCCGCGCTTTCGGGGCAAGGCTGCGCCCTTGAAGGCCGCGCTGCTCGACCAGACGATCATCGCGGGCCTCGGCAATATCTATGTCTGCGAGGCGTTGTGGCGCGCCCGCCTGTCGCCCCGGCGCGAGGCGGGTTCGATCGTGAAGAAGGACGGCACGGCGACGCAGCGGCTCGACACGCTCGCCCTTCACATTCGTGAGACCATCGCCGACGCGATCGAGGCCGGCGGCTCCACCTTGCGGGACTATCGGCAAGCCGACGGGAGCCTTGGCTATTTCCAGCATCGCTTCAACGTCTACGACCGCGAGGGCGAGCCCTGCCGGCACGAGACCTGTCGCGGCATCGTCCAGCGCATCGTCCAGTCCGGCCGTTCGACCTTTTTTTGCCCGGTGTGCCAGCGCTGATCCGGAAACGGAAGCAAACCGGCTCCCCGAGTCCCCCTGTCGCAGGACCCTGTTTAAACCAGGCGTGAGGCCTACGATCCCTTGGGGGCAAAGGCCGCCGAATGAGAGCAGGATCGATTTTGGACACGACGCCGATCAGGAACGATCTTAAGGCCAAGACCGGCGCGGCTGGGGCGCTGAGCCTCGACGTGCGGGGCCTCGCCAAATCCGTCGGCGCCGACCGGCAGCTTTTCTCGGGGCTCGACCTTGCGGTGCGGCCGGGCGAAGTGGTGGCGATCGTCGGGGAATCGGGCGTCGGCAAGTCGACCCTCCTCAACATCCTGGCGGGGCTCGACGACGCGGACCAGGGCGAGGTCCGCATCGAGACGACGGAACTCGGCGCCTTGGGCGAGGCGGCGCGCACGAAGCTGCGGCGCGAGCGGATCGGCTTCGTCTTCCAGGCCTTCCACATCCTGCCCTATCTCACGCTCCGGCAGAACGTCGCCCTGCCGCTGGCGCTCGTCTCGGCCGACCGCGCGACGATCGAGGGACGCGCGGACGCGATGCTGGAGGCGGTCGGACTCGGCACGCGCGGCGGCGACTATGCCCGCGATCTGTCGGGCGGCGAGATGCAGCGCGTCGCCATCGCCCGCGCCCTCGTCCATCGCCCAGCGCTGATCCTCGCCGACGAGCCGACCGGCAATCTCGACCCGGAAACCGCCGGCCGCATCCTGGCGCTGTTTGCCGAGCGGGCGCGCGAGGGCGGCTCGGCCGCCGTGATCGTCACCCATTCGCGCGCAACGGCCGCGATTGCCGACCGGGTCCTGGTTCTCACCCGCCAAGGCCTCGAAGCCGGCGAAGGGCCGGCGGCGTGAGCGGCGCGCGCTCCGATCTCGCCGGCGCCCGGCTGGCGCTCGGCTGGCTGATCGGGGGCGAATGGCGCGCCCACCCTTCCCGCTTCCTCGCCACGGCCCTTGCCATCGCGGTCGGCGTGGCGCTCGGCTTTGCCGTGCATCTCGTCAACGGCTCGGCGCTCAGCGCCTTTGGCGGCGCGGTGCGGGCGGTGAACGGCGCGGCCGATCTTTCCGTGCGCGCCACGACGCCGCTCGGGCTGGACGAGGCGCTTTATGGCGAGGTGGCGCGGGCGGCGGGCGTGCGGGACGCCAGCCCGGTGGTGAGCATCGAAGCGCGCGGCGAGCGCGGCGCGCTGACGCTGCTCGGGCTCGACGTGATCCGCGCCATCCGCGTGACGCCGAGCTTGGTCGGCCTGTCTCCACGCGGGCCGGACACGAGCAACAACGACGTGTTCGACGCGGACGCGCTCTATCTCTCCCGCGCCGCGCAAGTCGCGCTCGGCACCGGCATCGGCCAGTCGCTCGACCTCTCCGCCAACGGCCGAACCGCGCGCTTTCGCGTTGCCGGCGCCTTGCCCGGCGTGCCGGAGGGGCAGGCGGTCGGGGTGATCGACATCGCCAGCGCGCAATGGCGCTTCGACCGGCTGGGGCGGATCGACCGGATCGACCTGAATTTGAGCGATCGCAACGCCGCCGAGCCCGCGCTGCGCGCGGTGCTTCCCACGGGGGCGACGCTCGCCAGCACGCAGACCGAGGAGGCGCAGGGCAGCGCCCTGTCGCGTGCCTATCGCGTCAATCTCGACATGCTGGCGCTGGTGGCGCTGCTCACCGGCGGCTTTCTCGTGTTCTCCGCGCAGTCGCTCTCCGTCGCGCGGCGCCTGCGCGCCTTCGCCCTGGTGCGCACGCTCGGCCTGCCCCGGCGCGGCGTGGTCGCGGCCGTGGCGTTGGAAGGGCTGCTGATCGGCGTTCTCGGCGCATCGGCGGGGCTTGCCGCCGGCTACGGCCTTGCGGTTCTGGCGCTGCGAGTCTTCGGCGGAGATCTGGGCGCTGGCTATTTCAGCGGCGCCTCGCAGATCGTCTTCCAGCCGCTCGCCGCGCTTCTCTTCTTCGCGCTCGGCCTCGCGGCGGCTTTGGCCGGCAGCATCCTGCCGGCGCGGGCGGCCTCGCGCGCCGCACCGGCGGCGGCGCTCAAGAACAGCGGCGATCTTCTCGACCCGCGCGCGCCCGTGCCCTGGAAGCCGGCGGCCATCCTGCTGGCGCTCGGCGTCGGGGCGGCGCTCCTGCCCGCCGTGGCGCGGCTGCCCGTCTTCGGCTTTCTCGGCATGGCCTTGATGCTGGCGGGGGGCGTGGCCGGCGTGCCCTTCCTGTCACGCCTGCTGCTCGGCCCGCTCGCGCGCCGCCAGAGCCGCTCGGTGCCGGGCCAGCTCGCGACGCGCCATCTCCACGGCGCGCCGGGCCAGGCCGCGACCGCACTCTGCGGCATCGTCGCGTCCACCGCCCTGATGATCGCCATGGCGAGCATGGTAACGAGCTTTCGCGGCGCGGTGGACGAATGGCTGGGGCAGGTTCTGTCGGCCGATCTCTATCTCAGAACCGAGGGCGCCGGCTTCGACCCGGAAACGCAGAGCCGCCTCGCCGCCGTTCCCGGCGTCGGCACGCTGACCTTCAGCCGGCAGTTTCCGCTCACGATCGAGCCCGACCAGCCGCCTGTGGTGCTGATCGCCCGGCCCGTCGACCCCGCGCGCCCGGAAGGGCTGCTGGCGCTGATCGGCCGAACTCAGGCCCCCGCCGCCGGCACGCTGCCCGTCTATGTCTCCGAGCCCGCCTCGCGCCTCCATGGCTGGCGCCTCGGCGATACGATCGCCCTGCCAATCGGCACCGGGGCCGAGCGCTTCTCGGTCGCCGGCATCTGGCGCGACTATGCAAGGCAGGCCGGCGCGGTGATCTTGGCCGAGGCCGACTATACGAGCCTGACCGGCGACCGGACGCGCGACGAGGCCATGGTCATGCTCGCCCCCGGCGCGGACGAAGCCAAGGTGCAGGCGGATCTGCGGGCGAGCCTGCCGGAGGCGACGCGCGCCACGGTCGCGCTGTCGCGTCCCGCCGAGCTCAGGCGCTTCGCGCTCGACCTGTTCGACCGGTCCTTCGCCGTCACCTACATTCTGGAGGGCGTTGCGATCCTCGTCGGCTTGGCCGGTGTCGCGGCCACCGTTTCGGCACAGACGCTGGCGCGCTCGCGCGAGTTCGGCATGCTGCGCCATCTCGGCCTCACCAAGGGGCAGATCCTCGCCATGCTGGCGCGCGAGGGCGCGCTGCTCGGCCTTGTCGGCGGCGTGGCCGGCGTGCTTCTCGGCCTCGCGCTGGCGCAGGTCTTGATCCACGTCATCAACCCGCAATCCTTCAACTGGACCATGGCGACCCTGGTGCCGTTCGGCACGATCCCCGCCGTGGTCGCGGCGCTGGTTCTGGCGGCGGCGGGAACGGCGATCCTCGCCGGCCGGCGCGCGACGCATCAAAGCGCGGTTCTGGCCGTGCGGGAGGATTGGTGATGCGCGGTTTCCTCGCCCTTCTTCTCGCCTTCTCGACGTTCGTCGCGCCGCTGCGCGCCGCCGAGATCCAATATCCCACCGTCGCGCCCGGCACCGCGCTCGCCTTTCCGCGCGACCATGGCGCCCATCCCGAGTTCCGCACCGAATGGTGGTATGTCACCGGCTGGCTGAAGACGGCGGACGGGCGCGATCTCGGCTTTCAGGTCACCTTCTTCCGCACCCGGCCGGCGATCGACCCCGCCAATCCCAGCCGCTTCGCCCCGGCGCAGGTCCTGTTCGCCCATGCCGGCCTGTCCGACCCCGCGCTCGGCCGCCTGCTGCATGGCGAGCGCGCGGCCCGCGCCGGCTTCGGCCTCGCCGAGGCTTCGGAGGCGGATGCCGACGTGACACTGCAGGACTGGCGCTTCCGGCGCGAGGCGGACGGGCGGTTCACAACCCAAGTGGCGACCGGCGAGTTCGCGCTCGACCTCGCCTTCCAGCCGACCCAGCCGGTGCTTCTCCAGGGCGATGAAGGCTACAGCCAGAAGGGGCCGAACCCGGCGGAAGCCAGCTACTATTATTCCATGCCGCATCTTCAGGTTTCCGGCAGCGTGATGCGCGAGGGCAAGACCGAGGCGGTGACGGGCGAGGCCTGGCTCGACCGCGAATGGTCCTCGACGCTGCTGGCCGCCGACGCGGCGGGCTGGGACTGGACGGGTCTCAATCTCGACGATGGCGGCGCGCTGGTCGCCTTCCGAATTCGAGGCCGGGACGGCGGCACGGTCTATGCCGGCGGCTCCTATCGCCGGGCCGATGGCTCGGTCACCCGGTTCCGGCCGGAGGATGTGAGCCTGGAGCCGCTTCAGACCTGGCGTTCGCCGCGCACCAATGCCGTCTATCCCGTCGAGCAGCGCCTGACCCTGCGCCTGCCGGAGGGCGAGCGCAGCTTCCATCTCGCGCCGCTGTTTCCCGATCAGGAACTCGACGGGCGCGGCGGTGGGCTACCGGTCTATTGGGAAGGCGCGGTTTCGGCGCCCGGCGCGCGCGGCTATCTCGAACTCACCGGCTATGCCTCGCCGCTGCGCCTGTAGGCGGTCTCGAACTCGGCGATGAGCGCGTCCTCGCCCCCCTCGTAGCGCGGCGAGAAATGATGCGGCACGGCCCGCCGTGCCCCCGCTTCCCGCGCCAGGTCGCCGGCTTGCGCGGCGGTGAGGTGATGCCGACCGTTGGCGATAGCATGGTCGGCATGGAGAAAGCCGGCTTCGATGAAGAGCGTGTCGGCGCCGGCCGCGATGCGAAGGATGCGCTCCCGGTTCGCCTCGCCCCAGCCGGCATCAGTGACATAGGCGACGCGTTGGCCCGGCGCGCGGTGGAAGGCGCCGGCTCGAAGCAGGGTGCCCAGCGAAAGCGCCTCACCGTTCGGCCCCTCGACCTCCGCGCCCTCCCCGGCCCCGGCGCGCAACTGCGCCTTGGCGGCTGAAAGCCAGGGGCCGACGGGAAGTTCCATCGCGTCCAGCTTGGCCTTGTGCACGTTCACCCGCAGCCGCTCCTGCAGCGCGAAGGCGAGCGAGGGAATGCCGTGGTCGAGTTGGACGGCTTCCACCATCAGTTCCGGCTCGCTGAGAACGAGGCCGGGCGAAAGCCGGGGCGCATCAATCGGCCGGCGGGCAAAGGCCTCGCGCGCCCGAAACCGCCAGGCGCCGGCAAATCCCTGCTCCGTCCAGTCCTGCGCCTCGATCGAGAAATCCGCCGAGCTTTCGTCCAGGAGGTTCCAGCGATAGGCGGCAAGTTTGGCGGCGACCCCGTCGGCGAGGCCCGGCGGGCCGAACAGGCGCAACGTGCCGGGCTGGTTCAAGCGCAGGCGCAGCAGCCGGTCGAAGCCGGCAAAGTGATCCATATGAAGATGCGAGACGAAGACATGGCTGACTCGCCCGATCTCGCGCGGCGACAGTGGCGAGAGGTCGCCGCAATCGAACAAGAAGGCGCGCCGTCCGAAAGCGAAGTCGAGAAACAGCGTGGAGTCGCCGGTCGGCCCGTTGACGAGGCGAGGCTGAACCAAAGAGCTCATCGGCGCTTTCTTTCCCATCCAAGCCGCAAGCCATGGAGACGAGCATGACCGAGCGCCGCACACTTACCGGATTTGCCAGCGAAGAGGCGGACGGCACCTTCACCATCCATATCGTGGACGACAGCAGCGAAGTGTTCGAAATCAGCGCCAGCCGCGAGAACGTCGAACTCATGATCTCCACGCTCCAGGCGGTGCTGGCCGGGCACTCCGGCGAGGCCAACCATGCCAGGGGCTGACCCCGCCCGATCGGCATCCCTGACCTCTGTCCCCGATCGCGAGCGTGGCCATCGGTCGCCATTCGATGGCGCGCGATGGAACCGCCTCGCCGCGTGTGGGGTTGAAAGCCAAACCCGATGGAGTTTGGAAAGGTTTTGACAACATGACATCCGCTCCCGTTCGCTATTCCCCCTCGGTCGAGGACATTCGCCCGGACGAGAAGGAAACAGAGGCCAGCCTGAACGAAACGTTCGACACGATCTTGGAGACAACAGCCGAGGATTACGGCCATGCCGTGCGCTCGGTCCATGCCAAGGCGCATGGCATTCTGGAAGGCACGCTGCGCGTTCACGACGACCTGCCGCCGGAACTGGCGCAGGGGCTTTTCGCCAAGCCGGGGCAGCACAAGGTCTACCTGCGCCTGTCCACCAATGCCGGCGACATCCTGCCCGACGCTATCTCGCTGCCGCGCGGTCTGGCGCTGAAGGTGCTGAATGTCGAGGGCGAGCGCCTGCCCGACGCGGAAGGATCGACGCAGGACTTCGTCATGGTCAACGGGCCGGTGTTTCAGACGAAGACGGCCGACCAGTTCCTCGGCAATCTCAAGATGCTGGCCAAGACGACCGACCGGCTGGAAGGCACCAAGGCGGTCATGTCCTCGGTGCTGCGCGGCGTCAACAAGGCGCTGGAGAGCGTGGGCATCGAAAGCTCGAAGATCCAGTCGCTCGGCGGCGCGCCCAATGTCGATCCGCTCGGCCAGACCTATTTCAGCGTCACGCCGTTTCGCTACGGCCCCTATATCGCCAAGTTCAGCGTCGTGCCTGTTTCGCCCGATCTCACCGAACTGGAAAGCAAGGAGATCGACGCCAGCGACCGGCCCAACGCCATTCGCGAGACCGTGCAGGCCGAGATGAGCGAGCGGATGGGCGTCTGGGAGTTCCGCGTACAGCTCTGCCGCGACCTGGAGAAGCAGCCGGTGGAGGACCCGACCGTCGAGTGGAAGGAGGACGAGGCGCCCTTCCAGACCGTCGCGACCATCACCGCCGAGCCGCAGGATAGCTGGGACGCCACGCGCGTTCAGGCCGTGGACGAGGAAATGCGCTTCAGCATCTGGACCGGCCTTGCCGCCCACCAGCCGCTCGGCAACATCAACCGCGCGCGCCGCTCGGCCTACCAGCACTCCTCCGAGTTCCGCGCCCGCTTCAACCGCTGCCCGATCCACGAGCCGGCCTGAGCCAGGGCGCGTCGCTCTTTTAGAAACTTCGACACAAGGGGCGGGGACGCGAGGCTCCCCGCCCACCCGATCTCAGTGCAGGCGCGCCATCATGACCGCATCGGCATAGGCTCCCGCACGAAACGCGAAGTCCTTCAACACGCCCTCCGGTTCGAACCCGAATTTCTCGTAGAGGCGGATAGCGGGCCGGTTGTCGCTGAAGACCGTCAACTCGATGCGCCTCAGACCCAACCAATTGTCGGCCGAGTCCAGCAGCGCACCGATGAGGGCCGAGCCGATTCCCTGATTCACATGCGCATCGTGAACGCCCATGCCGAGCACGGCCGCATGACGCCGGCGCCCTGACATCGCGTTGAGACCCGCGCTTCCGACCAGAGTGCCGCCGCGCAACGCCACGATATGCAGCTTGCCCTCTCCGGGGTTCTCCAGCCAGCGCCGCGTTTCCGACACGCTCTGATAGGGCAGGCGCATCGTGCCGTGGCGGTAGCCGGGAAGATTGGAAAGGTCCGTCAGGGCTTCGGCATCCTCCGGCCGGCCGGCACGCAGGATCAAACCTTCGAGGTGGTGGGGAAGATCGGGTGGATTCATAGCCTCTGTCCTTGAGAGCCGGACGGAGGTTCGCGTGGCAGAACCCAACCGTCGCGGCCGGGTCTGCGGGTGATGATCGCGAGCTAGCTGCGCGCAGGCACCCCGTCCCCGGAAAGGGGCATGGTGGTGGTCAGAGCGGGGGCGGAGCGTACGATCATGGCGCGAGGATCGGCCGAGGCGTTTGGCAAGTCAAGCCGGGCTTGAGCCCCGCCGCCGCCGGCTTCGCTCACGCCCGCCCTTTCCTTGTGCGCCGCAATGGGATAGACGGGCCGCCCTGCTGCCCGAGCCCCGGCGCGCCGTTTTGCGGCCTCGGGGCTTCTGTTTTGCGAGCCGCCCATGTCCCGCTTCTTTCCCGGCCTCGACTTCGGCACCACCAATTCCACCCTGTCGCTCTGCGCGCCGGGCGGGGCGCCGCGGCTTCTGCCGGTGGAAGGCGAGAACCTGACGATCCCCTCCGCCCTGTTCTTCAGCCTGGAGGACGGGCACACCTATTTCGGGCGCCAGGCCGTGTTCGAATATGTCGACGGGGCCGAGGGGCGTTTCATGCGCGCGCTGAAAAGCATTCTCGGCTCTTCCTTGATGAAGGAGACGACGCAGGTCGGGCGCGAGCGCATGACCTTCGAGGACCTGATCGGGCGGTTCCTCCGGCATCTGCGCCAGAGGCTGGAGCAGGAGACCGGCGGCGAGGCCGACAGCATCGTGCTCGGCCGCCCCGTGCGCTTCGTGGACGAGAGCGACGAGGCCGACGCGACCGCGCAGGGCCAGCTCGAGGCGGCGGCGCGCGCGCAGGGCTTTCGCCATATCGAGTTCCAGTTCGAGCCGGTCGCCGCCGCGCTCTATTTCGAGAGCACGATCAATGCCGAGCAGTTGGCGCTGGTGGTGGATATCGGCGGCGGCACGTCGGACTTCTCGCTCCTGCGCCTGTCGCCCGAGCGCGCCCGCTCGACGGAGCGGGCCGACGACATTCTCGGCACGACCGGCGTCCATGTCGGCGGCACGGATTTCGACCGGCTCCTGAACACCGCCAAGATGCAGCCGCTACTGGGCCTCGGCTCCTCGACGGCGGACGGCAAGCGCCTCATGCCGGTCTGGTATTTCAACGACATGGCGACCTGGCACCGGATCAACACGCTTTATACGCCCAAGATCCTGTCCGACATCCGCGCGCTGCGCAAGGAAGCGGGCGAACCGGAGAAGCTCGCCCGCATGGAGCACATGCTGACGCATCGCTCCGGCCATCGCCTCGCCGGCGCGGTGGAGCGCGCCAAGATCGCCCTCAGCGACGCGGACTCGACACGGATCAGCTTCAAGGAGCCGGGCCTCTCGCTGGAGACCGAGGCGACGCGGGGCGAGTTCGAGGCGGCGACCGCCGAGCTCGTCGCCAAGATCGAGCGCTCCATCACGGAAGCGCTCAAACTTGGCGGCGTCGGGTCGGAAGCGGTGGACACGGTGATCCTGACAGGGGGTGGCGCGCAGGTGCCCGCCGTGCAGCGGGCGGCCACGCAGCGCTTTCCCGGCGCCCGCATCGCCCATTCCGACGCTTTCGGCTCAGTCGGCCTCGGGCTCGGCATCGACGCGGCGCGCCGCTTCGGCTGAGACGACCTGACAAACCCTTTGGCCGGCGGATGGTCGCGGGGTTTCGGTCGGGGCGAGGAGCGATGCGCGGGCGCAGGGCTAGGCCTTCGCGACGAAGTCCACGGCGAAGTGAAACGGCACTCCCTGGCCGCGAGATTTCGGTAGGCGTTCCAAGATCCAGCCGGACGCCTGAGGCTTGACGCTCTGGAACGGGCCGTGAGAAAAAGCCGGCGTGCCTCTGTCGCTCCGTAAGCGTTAACGTCAGTCAACGCGCATCTGGGCCGCCCCTTGCCGGGGTCGCCTAACGGAGTGTTGTCATGCCTGCTTTTCGCAAGCTTCCGCCGCGCTATGGCGCGTTCGTGGTCCCCTTTCTTCTGTCGCTGATGATGTGCGGGGTGGTGTCGGCCATCTCCACCGCGCGGGCGCCCGGCCTGTCCGGCGAATTGCCGGCGCAATGGTTGAAGGGCTGGGGCCTGTCCTGGCTCGTCGCCTTTCCGACGCTGCTCGTCGTGATGCCGCTGGTGCGGCGCCTCGCCGGCCTTCTGGTGGAAATGCCGGCGCCGCGCGGCTGACACGAACGGGAGCGCCCCGCGCGCTCCCGTTCGCCCTCGGGCAAGCGGGCGGTTTGCGGTCGAAGAGCCCGCGCGCTAGGACGAGGCTCCCCATCGCAAGGAGACGCCTGTTCCATGACGACGCTGACCCTCGACACCGCCCGCACCATCATCGCCGCCGCGCTTGCCAAGGGCGCCGAGCTGAAGCTGAAGCCGCTGACCGTCGCGGTGCTCGACGCCGGCGGCGCGCTGGTCGCGCTGGAGCGGCAGGACGGCGCCGCGCGCATGCGCCCCGAGATCGCCATCGGCAAGGCCAATGGCGCGGTGCAGATGGGCATGGGCTCGCGCGCCCTGTGGAAGCGCGCCGAGGAGCAGCCCTATTTCATCCAGTCGATGAACGCGCTCGCCGGCGGCTCGCTCGTGCCGGTGCCGGGCGGCGTTCTGATCCGCCGCGATGGCGCGGTGATCGGCGCGGTCGGCATCACCGGCGACACGTCCGACAATGACGAGACGGCGGCCGTCGCCGGAATCGAGGCCGCAGGCCTCACCGCCGACAAGGGCTGACGTTTCTCCACTGGGAACGTGGGACGAACCGGCCGGGGTCGGCTGGCCGATGCTTTTGTCCGCCCCGTCGTCGCGAACGCTGGAGCCATGCGCGCTCGTACCCTTCACGCTTCGCGCCTTGGGAACGGGCAGAGTTCCCTGCCCCTACCCCGACTCTAAATGGGCGCGGCGATTTCGCCGCGCCGCAGCATTTCGGCCCTTGCCTCATTCCTCGGCTTGCTGTGAAGATGGGCATATGGAGCCCAGCGCCCTTGCCGTTCTGATCGTCGACGAAAACCGGGCGCGGGCTGCCATCATCGAGGATGGGCTGCGCGAGGCTGGCCATGCCCGCGTGCATGTGGTCACCGCCATGAACGGTCTGGTGCGCGAGATCGAGCAGTTCCGGCCCGACGTGATCGTGGTGGATCTCGAAAACCCCAATCGCGACCGGCTGGAGCAGTTCTTCCAGGTCTCCCGCACGGTGCAGCGGCCGATCGCCATGTTCGTGGACCGCTCCGACGCGGAGTCCATGGAGGCGGCGATCTCGGCCGGCGTTTCGGCCTATGTCGTGGACGGGCTGAAGAAGGAGCGCGTAAAGGCCATTCTCGACATGGCCGTCCTGCGCTTCCACGCCTATTCCCGCCTGGAGCGCGAGTTGCACGACGCCCGCTCGGAGCTTGCCGACCGTAAGGTGGTGGAAAAGGCCAAGGGCATTCTCATGCAGCGGCGCGGCATGAGCGAGGACGAGAGCTACAGGCTGCTGCGCCAGACGGCGATGAACGAGAAGAAGAAACTGGTGGAGATCGCTCGCAGCATCGTGACGGCGGCCGATCTTCTGGGCGGCGAGGTGAAGCGATGAGTTCGGCCCTTCCCTCTTCTTCCGCCTCTTCGTCCTCGCTTGCGAAAGTGCGCCTCGGCTTCATTCCGCTGGTGGACGCCGCCGTGCCGATCGCCGCCGCGGCCCTTGGGCTCGACCGGGCGGAAGGCGTGGAACTGGCGCTGGTGCGCGAAGTCTCCTGGTCCAACATCCGGGACCGGCTCGCCTTTCGCCAGTTCGACGCGGCCCATATGCTGGGGCCGATGGCGGTGGCCTCGCAGCTGGGCCTTGGGTCCAATCCCTATCCCGTGATCGCGCCCTTCTCGCTCGGGCTCGGCGGCAATGCGGTGACCCTGTCGCTGCCCCTGTTCGAGGCGATGCGGGAGGCGGCGGGCGAGACCTATCGCGACGAGCCAGCCGCCCACGGGCAGGCGCTGGCCCGGCTGGTGCGCCAGCGTGCGAAGGAGGGTCTTTCGCCGCTCGTCTTCGCGATGACCTATCCCTTTTCCTCGCACAATTACGAGTTCCGCTTCTGGATGGCCGAGGCCGGTATCGACCCCGACCGCGATGTGACCATGACCGTCGTCCCGCCGCCGCTGACGGTGGACGCGCTGCGCTCGGGCGCGATCGACGGGTTCTGCGTCAACGCGCCGTGGAACGTTGCGGCGGTGGAAGCGGGCGTCGGGCGCATCGTCGCCGTGAAGGCCGACATCTCCCCCTCCTCGCCCGAAAAGGTGCTGGGCGTGCGGCCCGACTGGTGGACCGAAAACCTAGAAACGGGCGCTGCCCTCCTGCGCGCGCTGGAGCGCGCGGCGCTCTGGTGCGACGCGCCGGAGAACCGGGCGGAGCTGGCCGCGATCCTGGCGCGGCCGGAGCATTTGGGCGCAGAGGCCGGCTCGCTGGAAGCGATCCTGTCTGGCGACCTCGCGGTCAGCCCGGACGGCACGCGCCGCGCCATTCCCGACTATCTCACCTTCCACGGCCCGGCCGCCAACCGGCCGCGCCAGGGCCAAGCGCTCTGGGTCTACAGCCAGATGGTGCGCTGGGCGCAGGTACCGCTGGGCGAGCCTCTCGCCCGCCGCGCCGCCGAAGCCTTCCGGCCCGACCTGTTCGACGCCGTGTTCGGCCCCGCCGCCGACGCGCAAGCGCCCGGTGCCGAGCCGGCGCTGACGCCCGATGCGATCGGCCCCTATGTCGAAAGCTTTGCCGTGCGCCGGCCGGGCGTCACAACCGACGGCGCACCGACCAGCGAATAACCGGCGTCAGCAGCGTCGAGGCGCGAGCGAGCAGGTCCGGCTTCGCCAGCAATCCTCCCGGTCCGCCGGACATCGGCCGCCAAGGGACTGTGTCGCCTTGGCTTGCGCCACCATGTCCCACGCCCCGGCACGCCGCGCTCACACTCCTGCCTGCAATTGACGCATCTCGCCCAAACCGCACGCAACCGGCGGAGCAGTTTAAAACGCTTGTAAACTCGGGCTTTCCTCAGCATTTGCCCGTTTTTTGCACATGCTGCATTGCCGCACATTTGGCCTTTCCAAAGCGCTGATTATTCGCTTCAATACAAACCGTGCCCGCCAAGGACGACGGGCCGCCTGACACTTCCCCAGCGAAGTATCCGCGAAGACATCGACGTCGCGCGTTCTAAAGCCTCCTTCCGACTAACCTCGGAAGCGCTTTCAGGACGGCGGCGTTTTTTCGTTTTTCCGCTCCCCGTTTCCCGACGCCCGCCCGACGACAAGAGGAACCGCATGTCCGATATTTCGAAGATTGGTCTCAGCCGGCGTCGCTTCCTGCAAGGCACGATGGCCAGCGCGGGCACGGCGGCGCTCTTTTCGGCCATCGGTGCGAGCTTTCCGGCGGGCGCCTTCGCGCAGAGCGCCGGCCCCGAGACTCCCAAGGCGATCCTCGGCTTCATCGCGCTGACCGACGCCGCGCCGCTGATCGTCGCCAAGGAAAAGGGCCTGTTCGACAAGCACGGCATGACCGGCGTCGAGGTGGTGAAACAATCCTCCTGGGGCACGACGCGCGACAATCTCGTGCTCGGTTCGGCGGGCTCGGGCATCGACGGCGCCCATATCCTGACGCCCATGCCCTATCTCATGAGCGCGGGAAAGATCACGCAAGGCGCGCCGCTACCGATGCAGATCCTGGCGCGGCTCAATCTCGACGCGCAGGGCATTTCCATCGCCAACGCCTTTGCCGACCTGAAGGTCGGGCTCGACGCTGGCGTGCTGCGCGAGACCTTCGCCAAGAAGAAGGCCGCCGGCACCCCCTCCAAGGTCGCCGTCACCTTTCCCGGCGGCACGCACGACCTCTGGATGCGCTACTGGCTGGCGAGCGCCGGCATCGACCCGAACAGCGACGTCGAGACCATCGTCGTGCCGCCGCCGCAGATGGTGGCGAACCTCAAGGTCAACACGATGGACGCCTTCTGCGTTGGCGAGCCCTGGCACGAGCAGATGGTCGGCCAGAAGATCGGCTACACCGCGCTCAACACGGGCGAGCTCTGGGCCAACCATCCCGAGAAGTCGCTGGCCATGCGCGCCGACTGGATCGCCGCCAACCCGAACAGCGCCAAGGCGCTGACCATGGCCGTGCTGGAAGCCCAGCAATGGTGCGACAAGATGGAGAACAAGAAGGAGCTCGCCGAGATCGTCGCCAAGCGCGCCTGGTTCAACGTGCCGGCCAAGGACATCGTGAAGCGCCTGTCGGGCGAATACGACTATGGCAACGGTCGCCCGGTGGTCGAGAATTCGCCCCATATCATGAAGTTCTGGCGCGACCACGCCTCCTACCCGTTCAAGAGCCACGACCTCTGGTTCCTGACCGAGGACCAGCGCTGGGGCTATCTCTCCATGGGTGCCGACACCAAGGCCATGGTCGAGGCGGTGAACCGCGAGGACATCTGGCGCGCCGCCGCCCGGGAACTCGGCGTCGCCGCCGCCGACATGCCGGAAGGCACCTCGCGCGGCGTCGAGACCTTCTTCGACGGCAAGAGCTTCGATCCGGCCAACCCGTCCGCCTATCTCGACAGCCTTTCGATCAAGCGCGTCGCCTGAGCGATCCCGTCTTCTCTTCTCTCCGGCGTGAGGCTTCCATGTTCCAGACCGTTTCCAAGCTCCCGGCCGCGAAGGTCGCGCCCTCCGCCGCTGTCGCGCCAGTTGCCGCCCCGGCCCAGATCGTGGCCTTGCCGCGCCGGCGCGCGCCCTTCACCGCCGCGATCGGCGAGCGCCTGCGGGACTTTGCCGCCGCGACGCTGCCCTTTCTGGTGACGCTGGCCGTGCTGCTCGGGCTCTGGGAACTCGCCTGCTCCGGCCCCGGCGCGGCGCTGCCGCCGCCGAGCCAGGTGCTCTCCACCAGCTGGGAGCTGATCGTCCATCCGTTCTACGTCAATGGCGGAACCGATGTCGGCCTCGGCTGGCAGATCTGGGCGAGCCTGCAGCGCGTCGCCATGGGCTATGCCATCGCTGTCGTGGTCGGCATCTCGCTCGGCGTGCTGGTCGGCCAGTCGACGCTCGCCATGCGCGGCCTCGACCCGATTTTCCAGGTGCTGCGCACCGTGCCGCCGCTCGCCTGGCTGCCGCTCTCGCTCGCCGCCTTCCAGAACGGCCAGCCCGCCGCGATCTTCGTGATCTTCATCACCGCCGTCTGGCCGATCATCATCAACACGGCCGTCGGCATCCGCAACATTCCGGCCGACTATCGCAACGTCGCCGCCGTGCTTCGGCTGAACGGCTTCGAGTTCTTCGCCAAGATCATGCTGCCGGCCGCCGCCCCCTATATCTTCACCGGGCTTCGCATCGGCGTCGGCCTGTCCTGGCTCGCCATCGTGGCGGCCGAGATGCTGATCGGCGGCGTCGGCATCGGCTTCTTCATCTGGGACGCTTGGAACTCCTCGCTGATCTCCGACATCATCGTCGCGCTCGCCTATGTCGGCGTGGTCGGCTTCGTGCTCGACCGGATCGTGGCCCTTGTCGGCCGCCTCGTCACCCGCGGCACCTCCGCCGCCTGACGCCCTTCCCTAAAGATTCGGAGCGAACCCGCCATGACCACAAAACCGTTCCTGTCCATCGAAGGCGTCGACATGACCTTCAAGCGGGGCCATGCGACGACCCAAGTCCTCAAGGGTATCGATCTCAGCGTCACTAAAGGCGAATACATCTCGATCATCGGCCATTCCGGCTGCGGCAAGTCCACGCTTCTGAACATCGTGGCGGGCCTCACCCAGGCAACCACCGGCGTCGTCCTTCTGGAGGACAAGGTGGTGGACCAGCCGGGGCCGGACCGGGGCGTCGTCTTCCAGAACCACTCGCTCTTGCCCTGGCTCACCGTCTACGAGAACGTGGCGCTCGCCGTGGACAAGGTCTTCTCGCGCACGAAGTCGGCGGCCGAGCGCCGCGAATGGGTCATGCGCAATCTGGAGCTGGTCCATATGGGCCACGCCAAGGACAAGCGTCCGTCCGAAATCTCGGGCGGCATGAAGCAGCGGGTCGGCATTGCCCGCGCGCTCGCCATGGAGCCCAAGATCCTGCTTCTGGACGAGCCCTTCGGCGCGCTCGACGCCCTCACCCGCGCCCACCTGCAGGACCAGGTCATGCAGATCCAGACCGACCTCGCCACCACGGTGATGATGATCACCCATGACGTGGACGAGGCCGTGCTTCTCTCGGACCGGATCGTGATGCTGACCAACGGACCCTCGGCGCGGATCGGCGAGATCCTCGACGTGCCGCTTGCCCGGCCGCGCGACCGCATCAAGCTCGCCACCGACCCGGTCTATCTCAAGTGCCGCCAGGCGGTTCTGAAATTCCTCTACGAGCGCAACCGCTTCGTCGAAGCCGCCTGACGCTTCGTGGAAGCTGCCTGACGCCTCTCGACGCGCTTAGCCCACTCCCAAGGACCCACCCGATGCCCCAGAAACTCGTCGTCGTCGGCAATGGCATGGCGCCCGGCCGGATGCTGGAACACCTGTTCGAGGCCGCTCCCGGCGCCTACGAGGTGACGATCTTCAACGCCGAGCCGCGCGTCAATTACGACCGCATCATGCTCTCGCCGGTTCTTTCGGGCGAGAAGCAGTTCGAGGACATCGTGATCCATGGCGACGGCTGGTACATCCAGCACGGCGTCACGCTCTACAAGGGCCACCGCATCGTCGCCATCGACCGCGCGGCGAAGACCGTCACCTCCGACCACGGCGTGACCGAGACTTACGACCATCTCGTCATCGCCACCGGCTCGACGCCCTTCATCCCGCCGGTGCCGGGCCACGATCTGCCGGGGGTGCTGGCCTATCGCGATCTCGACGATGTGGAAGCGATGATCCTCGCGGCGCAATCGCGCGCCAAGGCCGTGGTGATCGGCGGCGGCCTGCTCGGCCTGGAAGCTGCGGCGGGCCTGCGGGCGCAGGGGCTGGAGGTCACGGTTCTCCATCTCATGCCGACGCTGATGGAGCGACAGCTCGACCCGGCCGCCGGCTTCCTCCTCCAGCGCGCGCTGGAAAAGCGCGGCATCGAGGTCATCACCTCGGCCAACACCGATTCCATTCTGGGTGACGGCAAAGTGGAGGGCGTGAAGCTCAAGGACGGCCGCGTCATTCCCGCGACGCTGGTGGTCATGGCGGTCGGCATCCGCCCCTCCGCTCAGCTGGCCAAGGACGCGGGCCTCGCGGTCGGACGCGGCATCCATGTGGACGACCAGCTGCTCACCTCCGACGAGAGCATCTCGGCGCTCGGCGAATGCGTCGAGCTGGACGGGCGCGTCTACGGCCTCGTCGCTCCGCTCTACCAGATGGCCGAGATCGCCGCGCGCCGGCTCTCCGGCCAGCCCGCCCAGGGCTTCCGACATTCCGACACGCCGACCAAGCTAAAGGTCACCGGCATCAATCTCTATTCGGTCGGCGACTTCGCGGATGCGCCGGACCGCGAGGAGATTGTGCTGCGCGACGCCTCGGCCGGCGTCTACAAGCGCCTCGTCCTGCAGGACAACAAGATCCTCGGCGCCGTGCTCTATGGCGAGACGGCGGACGGCGGCTGGTTCGCGGACCTCATGAAGAAGGGCTCCGACATCACGCAGATGCGCGACACGCTCATCTTCGGCCAGAGCTATGGCGGAGGGTCCCCGCTGGACCCTATGGCGGCCGTTGCAGCCTTGGGCGATGACGCAGAGATCTGCGGCTGCAACGGCGTCTGCAAGGGCAAGATCACGTCAGCCATCACCGCCAAGGGCCTGACCAGCCTCGACGACGTGCGCGCCCACACCAAGGCCTCGGCCTCCTGCGGCAGTTGCACCGGCCTCGTCGAGCAGCTGATGAGCCTGACGCTCGGGAGCGCGTTCAACGCCAAGGCGGTCAAGCCCATGTGCGGCTGCACCGATCTCGGCCATGGCGAGGTTCGCCGGCTTATCAAAGCCAAGAGCCTTAAGAGCATCCCGGCCGTGATGCAGGAGCTGGAGTGGAAGACCTCCTGCGGCTGCGCCAAGTGCCGCCCCGCCCTGAACTACTATCTCCTAGCCGACTGGCCGGGCGAGTATCAGGACGACAAGCAAAGCCGCTTCATCAACGAGCGCGTCCACGCCAACATCCAGAAGGACGGCACCTATTCCGTCGTGCCGCGCATGTGGGGCGGCATGACCTCGGCGGCCGAGCTGCGCGCTATCGCCGAAGTCGTGGACAAGTTCGCCATTCCGGCCGTGAAATGCACCGGCGGGCAGCGCATCGACATGCTGGGCGTCAAGAAGGAGGACCTGCCCGCCGTCTGGGCCGACCTCAACGCCGCCGGCATGGTCTCCGGCGCGGCCTATGCCAAGGGCCTGCGCACTGTGAAGACCTGCGTCGGCTCCGACTGGTGTCGCTTCGGCACGCAGGATTCCACCGGGCTCGGCATCCGGTTGGAGAAGTTCATGTGGGGCTCCTGGACCCCGGCCAAGCTGAAGCTCGCCGTTTCCGGCTGCCCGCGCAACTGCGCGGAGGCGACCTGCAAGGACATCGGCGTCATCTGCGTGGATTCGGGGTTCGACATCCATTTCGCCGGCGCCGCCGGGCTCGATATCCACGGCACGCAGGTTCTCTGCCATGTCGATACCGAGGACGAGGCGGTGGTGGTGATCGCCGCCCTTACCCAGCTCTATCGCGAGCAGGGCCACTATCTCGAGCGCATCTACAAGTGGCTGAAGCGCGTCGGCATGGAGTCGATCAAGGCTGCGATCGTGGACGATCTCGACAAGCGCCAGGCCTATTTCGAGCGCTTCGTTTTCTCGCAGCAGTTTTCGCAGGTCGACCCCTGGGCCGACCGTGCGAGCAAGGGCGTCGCCGCTCACGAGTTCAAGCCCATGGCCGACATCACTCCCTTCCGCGAGGCCGCAGAATGAGCCCTGTTTCGCAATGGGTGGCGATCGGCCGCCTGGACGACATTCCTCGGCGCGGCGCGCGCTGCGTCACCTCTCCGCTGGGGCGCATCGCCGTGTTCCGCACGATGGACGACCGCGTCTTCGCCACCGAGGACCGCTGCCCGCACAAAGGCGGGCCGCTCAGCCAGGGCATCGTTCATGGCGGCGCCGTGACCTGCCCGCTGCACAACCAGGTGATCGCGCTCGACACCGGGCTCGTGCAAGGGCCGGACGAAGGGCGCGTGCGCACCTTTCCGGTGCGGGTGGACGGCGCGACGGGCGCGCTGGAGCTTCTGATCGAGACGGCAATCTTCGCGCAGGCGGCGGAATAGGAGGCGGGCTCATGCTCTCGAAAAGCGACGTCACGGAGATGATCTACGAGAAGAAGCGCGGCGCCGGCCTCACCTGGGCCGAGATCGCCGAGGGCATCGGCATGAGCGAGGTCTTCGTCACCTCGGCCTGCCTCGGCATGAACGCCCTGCCGCGCGACAAGGCCGATCTCCTGACCCGCCATCTCGGCCTGCCGCAGGAAGCGGCGGTGGTGCTGGCGGAATATCCGACCAAGGTCTGGGACCGCAGCGTCCCGACCGACCCCTGCATCTACCGCCTCTACGAGATCGTCGGCGTCTATGGCGACACGCTGAAGGAGCTGATCCAGGAGAAGTGCGGCAACGGCATTATGAGCGCCATCGACTTCTCCATGGAGGTCGAGAAGGTGCCCAACCCCAAGGGCGACCGGATCGAGATCCGCATGAGCGGGAAGTATCTCGGCTACAACGCGTGGTGAGATGAACACGCTGCCCGAGACGGGTTCGACCCGCACCACCTGCCCCTATTGCGGCGTCGGCTGCGGCGTCCTCGCCACTCCCCGGCCGGACGGCACGGTGGGCATCGCGGGCGATCCGGAGCATCCTGCCAATTACGGTCGCCTCTGCTCCAAAGGTTCGGCGCTGGCCGAGACGCTCCTGCCCGACCATCGGCTTCTCCATCCCGAGATCGCAGGCGAGCGGGCGAGCTGGGACACGGCGCTCAGTCATGTCGCGGCGCGCTTCACTGAGGCCATCGCGCGCAAGGGGCCGGACTCGGTCGCCTTCTACGTCTCCGGCCAGATCCTGACGGAGGATTATTACGTCGCCAACAAGCTGATGAAGGGCTTTATCGGCTCGGCCAATATCGACACCAATTCTCGTCTCTGCATGGCCTCGTCGGTGGCCGGCCATGCCCGGGCCTTCGGCTCCGACACGGTGCCGAACACCTATGAGGACCTGGAGAAGGCGGATCTTCTCGTTCTCGTCGGCTCCAACCTCGCCTGGTGCCATCCCGTCCTGTTCCAGCGCATCATGGCGGCCCGCGCCGCGCGCCCCTCGCTGCGCCTCGTGGTGATCGACCCGCGCCGCACGGTGACGGCGGCGGAAAGCGATCTGCATCTGCCGATCCGGGCCGATGGCGACACGGCGCTGTTTCTCGGCCTGCTCGCACATCTGGAAGAGGCCGGCGCTGTGGATCGCGCCTTTGTCGAGGCGCACACGGAAGGGTTTGCGGCCGCGCTGGACGCCGCCCGCCCCTATCTCGACCTCGCCCGCCTCGCGGCCGAGACTGGCTGCGACGCCGAAACCCTCCGGCGCTTCTTCACGCTGTTCGCGGAGACGGAGCGCACCGTCACCGTGTACAGCCAGGGCGTCAACCAATCGGCCGGCGGCACCGACAAGGTGAACGCCATCCTGAACTGCCACTTGGCGACGGGCCGGATCGGGCGCGAGGGCGCCGGTCCCTTTTCCGTCACCGGCCAGCCCAACGCCATGGGCGGGCGCGAGGTCGGCGGGCTCGCCAACCAGCTCGCCGCCCATATGCAGATCGGCCAGAGCGCGCATGAAGACATCGTGCGCCGCTTCTGGAACGCGCCCGCTTTGCCGGCAAAGTCCGGCCTCAAGGCGGTCGATCTCTTCCGGGCCGTGCACGAAGGCCGCGTCGAAGCGCTCTGGATCATGGGCACCAATCCGGTGGATTCGCTGCCCGAGGCGGACATGGTGCGCGAGGCGCTGGCCCGCTGCCCCTTCGTGGTGGTCTCCGACGTGGTGCGCGACACCGACACCGTGCCCTATGCCCATGTCCTCCTGCCGGCCAGCGCCTGGGGCGAGAAGTCGGGCACGGTGACCAATTCCGAGCGCCGCATCTCGCGCCAGCGCGCCTTTCTCCCGTCGCCCGGCGAAGCGCGGCCGGACTGGTGGCAACTGGCCGAAGTCGGCCGTCGCATGGGCCATAGCGAGGCCTTCCGCTATGACGGTCCGGCCGCGATCTTTCGCGAACACGCCGCGCTCTCCGCCTTTGAAAACGAGGGGACCCGGGACTTCGACCTCGCCGGCCTGCAAGGGCTGGACGAAGCCGGCTACGAGGCGCTCGCCCCTGTGCAATGGCCGGTCGCCACTGATGGCACCTCCCGCCCGCGCTTCTTCGCCGATGGGGGCTTCTTCACGGCCAATGGTAAGGCGCGCTTCCTCACTGTTGCCCCCGCCGCAGCGCCGGAAACCTGCGAGCGCCGCCCCTTCGTGCTCAACACCGGCCGCATCCGCGACCAGTGGCACACGATGACGCGCACCGGGCGCTCGGCGCGGCTTTCGGCGCATCTGGCCGAGCCCTTCTGCGAGATCCACCCCGAAGACGCCCGGCATCTCGGCGTGGCGGAAGCCGAACTCGTCCGGGTCGAGACCGACCATGGTGCGGCGATCCTGCGAGCGCTCGTCACAGACCGGGTGCCAAGCGGCACATTGTTCGCGCCCATGCACTGGACCGGGCAGTTCTCCGGCGCCGCGCGCATCAACACGCTGATCCCCGGCCGCACCGACCCCGTTTCCGGCCAACCTGCCTCCAAGGCCGCCCCCGCCGCGCTCTCGAAATTCGGCGCCGCCTGGTATGGATTCGCCGTGTCCACGGCCGAGCCTGACCCCGCCTCCAGCGCCTATTGGGCCTTGGCGCGCGCCCATGGCGGCTGGCGGTTGGAACTCGCCGGCACCGAAGCGGTCAACGACCCCGAAGCTTTCGCGCGGCAGGTTCTCGCCCTTTCTCCCGAGGCCGAGCTGCTTCACTATGCCGACCGGGCGGGGCATCATCGCTTCGCTTGCTTTCAGGGCACCCGCTTTCTCGGCGCGCTCTGGCTCTCGCCCGAGCCCGTCGCCGTGTCGCGCGCCTATGCCGTGTCCTGCCTCGACGGCGCGCCGATGGAATCGGCGACGCGCTTCCGGCTTCTCGCCGGCCGGCCGGGCTCCGACCGGCCCGACCCCGGCGCCCTGGTCTGCTCTTGTTTCGGCGTCGGCGTGAACGACATCAAAAGAGCCATCCTCGAAAAGGGCTGCACCAGCGTCGCCGCCATCGGCCGGGACTTGAAGGCCGGGACGAATTGTGGCTCCTGCCGAACGGAACTTCAGGGATTGATCGATGCCGAGCGCGTTCTCGAACTCCGCTGACGAAGCCAGCTCCCAGGCCGCCCGCACGCGCCCGCAGCGCATGGGCGAGCTTGCGACGCTGCCGGTCTTCTTCGACCTGAAGGAGAAGCGCGTCGCCATGGCCGGCGGCTCGGAGGGTGCGGCCTGGAAGGCCGAGCTTCTGGCCGCGGCCGGCGCCCATGTCGATCTCTACTGCGAGGCGGACGACATCTCCGACGAGATGCGCACCGTTCTCGCCCTCCGCTTCGCGGACGGCGCGATCCGGCATCACGACCGGCCCTGGGCGCTGGATGTCTTCGAGGGCGCGGCGCTTGCGGTGGCCGATTGCGAGACGGAGGCTCAGGCGCAAAGCTTCTATTGCGCGGCGAGGCAGGCCGGCGTTCCCGTCAACGTCATCGACAAGCCTGATTTTTGCCAGTTCCGCTTCGGCACGATCGTCAACCGCTCGCCGGTCGTGGTCGGCATCTCGACCGACGGCGCGGCGCCCATTCTCGGCCAGGCCATCCGCCGCCGCATCGAGACGCTGCTGCCGGCGACGCTCACCGGCTGGGCAAGGCTCGCCGCCAAGGTGCGCGCCGAGGTGATGGACCGGCTCCAGCCCGGCCCGGCGCGCCGCGCCTTCTGGGAGCGCTTTTCTGACGAGGCCTTCACCCGCCGCGCGCCGGACGAGGTGGCCGAGGCAGACGCGCGCCGCTTCGTGCGCGACCTCGCCAACCGCCCGCAGGCGGGCGGGCGCGTCACGCTGGTCGGCGCCGGCCCCGGCGAGGCGGAACTCTTGACGCTGAAAGCCGTGCGCGCCCTGCAGGCGGCCGACGTCATCCTGTTCGACGATCTCGTGTCCGACGACATTCTGGAGCTGGCCCGCCGCGAGGCCAAGCGCATGCTGGTCGGTAAGCGGGCGAGCCGCGATTCCTGCCGCCAAGAAGACATCAACCGGATGATGGTGCAGTTCGCCAAGGCCGGAAAGCATGTCGTGCGCCTGAAGTCGGGCGACGTCTCGGTCTTCGGTCGCTCGGGCGAGGAGATCGCGGAACTCAAACGCGAAGGCATCCCCGTCGCCATCGTGCCGGGCATCACGGCGGCCTCGGCGCTCGCCGCCGGCTTCGGCGTCTCGCTGACGCACCGGGACCGCGCCCAGCAGGTGCGCTTCGTCACCGGCCATTCGCAGAAAGGTGGGCTGCCGGACGATCTCGACTGGCAGGCCCTGGCCGACGACCATGCCACGACGATCTTCTACATGGGCGGGCGCATGGCGCCGCGCATCGCGGAGCAGCTGATCGCCCATGGGCTTCCGGCCGAGACGCCCGTCGCCGTCGCCGCCTCGATCTCGCGGCCGGAGGAAACGCGCCTCGTCGGCACGCTGGCGACGCTCGCCGACATCGTCGGGCGCATCGGCGTCGAACGGCCGATCCTGATCGGCGTCGGCCGCGTCTTCGCCGATTGCGAGCCGGAAAGCCTGACCGGCTTCGAGCCGGAGCGCGACCGGGGGGCTGGCGAAACCTCCCGCCTTCAGGCAAAGGCGTTCTGAGAGACTGTTTGATAACACGGTCGGGTCGGCCCGCCGGTGCTTTTCCGCCGTCGCTTCGTTGCCAATCCTCGCCGATGCCGCAGGCATCGACTGCGTTTGGCGCCTCGCGAACGGCGAAAAATCCCTCGGCGGCCCTCCGCCGGCGAGTTGTCAAACAGTCTCGGACGCGGGAAGCGGAGTGCCTTCCCGAACCGGGGAGACAGGATGCCATGACCGAACGCTCGACGCTCGCAGCCCTGACCGACGCGCTTCTCAGCGAAGAGGGCGAGCGCCGGCGCATCGTCGCCATCGCCGGCTCGCCCGGCTCGGGCAAGTCCACCACGGCGGAATCACTGAAGGAGCGGCTGAACGCGCGCCGCGCGGGCGTCGCCGACATTCTACCGATGGACGGCTACCATTTCGACGACATGGTTCTGAACGCGCGCGGCGACCGGCCGCGCAAGGGCGCGCCGCACACGTTCGACCTCGACGGGTTCCGCGCCATGCTGGAGCGCCTGAAGCGCGACGAGGGCCGCGAAGTCGCCGTGCCGGTCTTCGACCGCTCCATCGAGATCGCCCGCGCGGGTGCGCGCATCATCGCGCCCGACGTGCGCATCATCCTGGCGGAGGGCAACTATCTCCTCCTGGACGAGCCGGGCTGGCGCGATCTCGGCGCCTTGTTCGACCTCACGGTGATGATCGAGGCCCGCGAGGAGGTGCTGATCGAGCGCCTGACCGAGCGCTGGCTCGGCTTCAACTACGGGCCGGAAGCCCTGATCGAGAAGCTGGAAGGCAACGACCTGCCCAACATGCGCCGCGTCCTGTCGAACAGCCTGCCGGCGGACATCGCCATCCGCAGCGACGGCGGCGCCTGAACTTCGATCAGGCGCCTCCCCCCAGCCAGAGCGCCAGCACGATCCAGAACGGCAGCGTGACGACCGAGAGCGCGGAGGAGGCGACGAGGACGCCGCCGGCCTCCGCCCCGCCCTCGCGATAGACCGAGGTGAGGATCGTTCCGACGAAGCCGGAGGGGATCGCCATGGCGACGATGGCGCGCGTTTCCAGCGTGCCGGGCAGATGGATGAGCGTGCAGGCGAGCAGCGCGACGGCGGGCTGCACGATATTGGTGGCAAGGACGCCCCACATCACCGCGCGGGTCGGGCGAAGCTGCTGCGTCGACAGGATGACGCCGGTCAGGAACAGGCCGGCGCCGGCGGTGGACTGCGCGAGCGGACGCAGCGCCGAGACGAAAAGATCGGGAAAGGGCAGATCCAGAAAGGCCACGACGAAGCCGAGCGTCGGGATGATCGTCATGGGCTTCAGAAGCGCGGCCGAGACGGCGCGCAGCGGATGGCCGCCGCGCTGCATCTCCAGCCGGACGAAACAGGCCAGGATCACGGTGAGCGTGCCGACGAGATTGGCGACCGCCAGCGACACGGCGGCGTCCGGCCCCTCCAGCGATTGGAACAGGGCGAGCCCGATGCCGCCGAGATTGGGCATGCCGACGGTCAGCGAATAAAGCGCGGCGGTGACGGGCGTGAAACCGGCGCGCTTGGCGTACCAGAGGCCGATCGCGAAGCCCGACAGGAGCGAGGCGCCGTAGACGACCGTCGGCACCAGCTCGGGCGCGAGCAGCTGGCGCGGCGCGGTGACGATGGCCAGAGCCAGCGAAACCGGCAGCGCGAACTTGGCGATATAGGCGCCGAGCATCTCGGTCGCATGCGGGTTCACCCAATGCCTTCGCCCGGCCACGAAGCCGAGCCCCAGCATGAAGAAGACCGGCGTCAGCACGAAAACGAGCGTCTGGATCATGGGGCGGCGGTTCGCTTGGAATGAGGATTCGAGACTAAGAGCACCTAACAGAACGTCATGGGGTTGGCTGGCCTTAGTCTTTCCGCCATGGACTTCGTCACGAATGCTTGGCCCTGCGCCCTCGCATCGACTGCGCGTCGCTCCGTGCCCCCGACGAAAATCCCTCGACCATCCTCCGCCCAGAGGTTTTGTTAGGCGCTCCAAAAGGCTGTTTGACAACTCGGCGGTAGAAAGCCGCCGAGTGATTTTGCAACGTTCGCGAGGCGCCCAACTTGAATGACGCGAGGCGGGCATCGGCGAGGATTGGCAACCAAGCGGCGGCGGACCGACCCGACCGAATTGTCAAACAGCCTCTACGACCTTCGGGCTCGGCCGGCCGGTTCCCTTTTCCGCTGATGTCGCCACGAACGGCGACGCTCCGCCGCCGGCATCGCGTCCGCCTCGCATCTCGCCAACGGACAAGTTTCCTCGCCCCGCCTCCCCGCCCGCCTTTGTCGTTCCGCGGTTTGGAACAGCAAAGGCCGGCGGGGTTGCCGCCGGCCTTTGGCAGGTTTGGGGAGGGATGGGAAGCCGGAAGCCCGCAGCAGGGAACGGGCCGGCGCGATGGTCCACCCGCTTTACCCTCGCGGAGGTTCGGCCGCACGAGCGCGCCGGGCGCGCCTCCCCTCGCCGGACGAGCTCTATCGCATGACCGGCATGGAGAATTCCGCGCCCGACTTGATGCCCGACGGCCAGCGGCTGGTGACGGTCTTGGTGCGGGTCCAGAACTTGATGGAATCGGGCCCGTGCTGGTTGAGATCTCCGAAAGAGGAGCGCTTCCAGCCGCCGAAGGAATGGTAGGCAAGCGGGGTCGGGATCGGCACGTTGATGCCGATCATGCCGATCGGCACGCGCGAAGCGAAGTCGCGGGCGGCATCGCCGTCGCGGGTGAAGATGGCGACGCCGTTGCCGTATTCGTGCTGGGTCGGCAGCGCGAGCGCTTCCTCATAGTCCTTGGCGCGGACCACGGTGAGAACCGGGCCGAAGATTTCCTGGGTGTAGATGTCCATCTCCGGGCGGACATGGTCGAACAGGCAGGCGCCGACGAAGAACCCGTCCTCGTAGCCCTGCATCTTGAAGCCGCGCCCGTCCACCGCGAGCGTGGCGCCTTCCGCGACGCCCTTCTCGACCAGGGAGAGGATCTTCTCCTTGGCGGCCTTGGTGACGACCGGACCGAAATCGGCGGTGCTGTCGGTGGCCGGGCCGATTTTCAGCGCCTCGACCTTGGGCACCAGCTTCTCGATCAGCGCGTTGGCGGTCGCCTCGCCCACCGGCACGGCGACGGAGATCGCCATGCAGCGCTCGCCGGCCGAGCCGTAGCCAGCGCCGATCAGCGCGTCCGCCGCCTGATCGAGATCGGCGTCGGGCATGATGATCATGTGGTTCTTGGCGCCGCCGAAGCACTGGGCGCGTTTGCCGCGCTTGGTGGCCTCGGCATAGACGTAAGAGGCGATCGGCGTCGAGCCGACGAAGGACACGGCCCCGATTTCGGGATGGGTGAGAATGCCGTCCACCGCCGCCTTGTCGCCGTTCACGACCTGCAGCACGCCCTTGGGCAGGCCGGCCTCGATCATGAGTTCGGCAAGGCGCATCGGCACGGAGGGATCGCGCTCGGAGGGCTTGAGGATAAAGGCGTTGCCGCAGGCGATCGCGGGCGCGAACATCCACATCGGGATCATGGCCGGGAAGTTGAAGGGCGTGATGCCCGCGCCGATGCCGACCGGCTGGCGGATCGAATACATGTCGATCCCCGGGCCGGCGCCTTCCGTGAACTCGCCCTTGATGAGGTGCGGAATGCCGATCACGAACTCGCAGACTTCCAGCCCGCGCACGATGTCGCCCTTGGAATCCTCGACCGTCTTGCCGTGCTCGGCCGACAGAAGCTCGGCCAGTTCCTGCATATGGGTGTTGAGGAGTTCGACGAACTTGATGAAGACGCGGGCGCGGCGCTGCGGGTTGACGGCCGACCACTTGAGCTGGGCGGCTCGGGCGGCGTCCACCGCGCTTTGAAGCTCGGCCTCGCTGGCCAGCGCGACGCGGGCGCTCACCTGCCCCGTGGCGGGGTTGAACACATCCGCCGTGCGGCCCGACGTGCCCGCGACATGCGCGCCGTCGATGAAGTGCCCGATCTCTTTCATGGCCGTTCTCCCATTTTCGTTAGGCGCCAGAGAGCCGCAGCGCGGACTTGAAATCAAGCAAAACTCCTGCGCATCCGTTGTGCGTGGATTGAAGCGCTGGAGATGAGCGGTGAATTGGGACGATGTGCGCGTGTTCCTGGCCGTGGCGCGGGCCGGGCAGATTCTGGCAGCCTCCCGCCGGCTGGGGCTGAACCATGCGACCGTCGGCCGGCGGCTCGACGCGCTGGAGGCGGCGCTCGGCGCCAAGCTCTTCGACCGGCGGCCGAACGGCTGCGAGACGACGCGCGAGGGCGCCGACTTCCTCGCCGCCGCCGAGCGGATGGAGGCGGAGATGCTGACGGCGCGCGCAAGCTTGGGTCGCAGCGAGGCGCAGCTTTCCGGCACCGTGCGGATCGGCGCGCCGGACGGGTTCGGCACCGCCTTTCTGGCGCCGCGCCTTGGGACCCTGACGGAGCGCCATCCCGGCCTGACGATCCAGCTCGTGCCGGTGCCGCGCGCCTTTTCCATCTCGCGGCGCGAGGCCGACATCGCGATCACGGTGGAGCGGCCGGCGCAGGGGCGGCTGGTGGCGCGCCGGCTCGTTACCTACGCGCTCGGCCTCTACGCCGCGAGCCTCTATCTCGACCGGTTCGGCCGGCCCGAAACGGCGGCGGACCTCCGGCAGCACCGGCTGGTCGGCCATGTCGAGGATCTCGTCTACAGCCCGTCGCTGCACTATGCCGGCGAGATCCTGGCCGACTGGCAGAGCCGCTTCGAGATTTCCTCCGCACTGGGGCAGACCGAGGCCGTGGCGGCGGGCGCGGGAATCGGCATTCTCCACGCCTTCATGGCGGCGGGGCGGCCGGGACTGGAGCGGGTTCTGCCCGAGCGGGAGATCCGGCGCGAATACTGGCTGACCACGCACGAGACGGCGCGAGACCTCGCCCGCATCCGCACCGTGGCCGACTTCATCGCCGAGCTGGTTCAGGCCGAGCGGGCGTTGTTCGGCTGAGACAGGCAGGACATCAGGGGAGACGAGGCCGCATCGGCAGGCCGCAAGTGGCTGAGCAAAATCTTGGGTCGCGTGAACGAAGACCGCAGGAGACCGGCCCGACATCGATCTCGGACAGGCTCCAAGACCCTCTCAAGACAAAGGCCGGGCGGGCATTCCTGCCCGTCCGGCCTCTCAAGTCGTTCGATCGAACCCGTCTGTTAGAACAGGAGATCGTCGATATCGTCGCTCGCCGGCGCGGCGGCTGCGGCCTGGACGGCGGGGGGCAGGCCGACGCCGCGGAACGAGGCTTCGAAGATCGCCCGCTCCTCGGCCATCGTGTACTGGCCGGCCAGAAGACTGTGCAGGCGCAGCGCGTCTTCCGGCGTGATCGCTTCGTCCGGCAGTCCGTCGCGGATCACCCGCAGCTGGTCGATCGTCTGGCGCATCAGGGCGCAGCCTTCGACATGCGGCGTCATCAGGCTGGCGATGGTGCGGATGCGCTCGTCGAGGCCGCGCGCGTTGGTGGCGGCGTCGCGCAGCTTGTCGAGGCAGGCCGCCTCGATGCGCGACAGGATGTCGGTCGCGGTGTTGAAGCGCTCGGCGATCCAGGTCTCGGACGTGGCGATCTGCGGCAGGATCGTGCCTTCCAGCTCGCGCGTCGCCGACACGGCCATCTCGATGCCTTCGCGCACGAGGTCGGCCTGTGACTTCGCGACGGTGGCCTGCTCGCGGATCTCGCGGGCGATGTAGCCGATCGTCTCGTCACCCGAGTCGACATGGGCGGCGCGCACGGCGGCGTTGAAGCCGGCAAGGCGCAGCGTGTGCTCGAGCGAGGCCAACTCGTCCGTCATGGCGATCAGCGGGCCGGCGGCCTCGACGCACTCGTGAAGCGAGGCAGCGATCTGGCGGCGGTCGTCCTCGCCGCGCTCGAAGCGATGGCGCACCTTGGTGGCCTCCGCTTCCAGAACCGCGATGGCGCTCTTGCCGCCATTGCCGGCGTCGTCGGAGAAGAGCGAGGACAGAAGACGGCTGCTTTCCACGATCTCGACGGCCAGGACATCGAGATTGGCGTGAACCTCGCCCATCTTGGTCTCGTAGAGCTCGGTCAGGCTGGTCAGCTGCGCGATCTCGAGTTCAACGATCCGGCGGATCGTCAGGAGCCGCGACTTGCCCTCGAAGGGGGCGCCGTCATGCGTGAGACGGCCGGTCTCGGCCAGAAGGAACAGGCGCTCCAGATTGGTCAGCGTGTGTTCCAGGCGCTGGCGGGCGATGTCGTGGAACTGAAGGCCCATGACGACGCCGCCGACGGCGTCGCGGATCACCGAGAAGGAGCGATGGGCCGCCTCGCGCGTGGTCGACGCCGCGTCGCGCTCCTGCGCCA
Source organism: Aureimonas sp. AU20 (assembly GCF_001442755.1). Lineage (NCBI taxonomy): Bacteria > Pseudomonadati > Pseudomonadota > Alphaproteobacteria > Hyphomicrobiales > Aurantimonadaceae > Aureimonas > Aureimonas sp. AU20. Next base: position 138,339 of record NZ_CP006367.1, read on the forward strand.
GGCGCCGGTTGAGCGAGCGGAACTGGAAGGCGAGACTCGCCTCCCCCACCAGCGCCCGGCCGCCGACGCGCGCGTCGATGGCGCGGCTTTCGGCGATGTGGCCCTGAACGGTGCGCACGCGCGCGTCGAGCGCCCGGGCGACGGTCTGGCCGGAGCCGACGAGTTCGTGGACATGCTCGGTGAAGGGCACGAGCACGTCGCGCGCCTGCGTCATGCCCTCGACATGGGTGCGCGCGACGAGCACGACATAGTCGAGAAGGCGAAACACGAGCGCCACGGCCGAGGCGCCTTCGGACGCGGTCACGACGCCTTCCGACAGGACGCGCAGGATGCGCGAGCGCTCGCCGGCCAGCGTTTCGAGCTGCGTGGCGGTGGACGCCGCCTCGGACAGGAGCGTCTCCACCTGATCGCCCTCGGTGGAGGCGACGGCCTCCGTCGACTGGCGGATGGAGTCGCGCACCGTGCCGATGCGCCGGTGCAGCGTCTGGAGATCGTTGCCGGCGCCGAGATACACGGCCTCGGACGAAACGTTCCACTGGTGGACGAGCGTCAGAACCTCGCGCAGCGGCGCTGTGTGCGCGTCGCTGAGAGCGGAGTCGATGATCTCGATGGTCTGGGCGGGAGCGGTTGAACTGGCCATCGGGATTACCGTGCGGTGGCGGCGCGGGCCGCGGAACGAAGGGGCTGGTCGTGGCCGAAGCGGACGATTTCGGCCGGGATGCGCTCGAGGGGCAGTTCCTGCTCCACCGCGCCCGCCTTCATGGCTTCCTTGGGCATGCCGTAGACGATGCAGGTGGCCTCGTCCTGGCCGATCGTGTGGGCGCCGGTCTGGCGCAGCTCCAAAAGGCCCTTGGCGCCGTCGTCGCCCATGCCGGTCATGATGATGCCGAGCGCGTTGGCGCCGGCCGAGCGCGCCGCCGAGCGGAACAGGACGTCCACGGACGGGCGGTGACGCGTCACCAGCGGCCCGTCGCGCACCTCGACATGGTACTGCGCGCCCGAGCGCTGGAGAAGGAGATGCTGGTTGCCAGGCGCGATCAGCGCCAGGCCCGGCATCAGCCGATCACCCGTCACCGCCTCGCGCACCTCGATCTGGCACAGGCCGTCGAGACGCTTGGCGAAGGCCGAGGTGAAGCCGGCGGGCATGTGCTGGACGATGGCGATGCCCGGCGCGTCGGCGGGCAGCGTTTCCAGAAGGCGCCGCAGCGCCTCGGTTCCGCCCGTGGAGGCGCCGATCACCACGACCTTGTCGGTGGTGCGGTCGATCGGGCGGCCGGTGGAGGGCGGCAGCACGGCGTCGGCCGTCAGCTTGGCCTGCGGCGCGATCGGCGCGGCCGGAGCTCTGCGGGCGCGCACGGTGGCGTGCGAGGCGGCGCGCACGGCGTCGGCGATGCGGGTGCGCGATTCCAGCAGGAACTGCGGCGTGCCCATCTTGGGCTTGGCGATGATTTCCACCGCGCCCGCTTCCAGCGCCTGCAGCGCCATCTTGGAGCCGGTCTCGGCCAGCGAGGAGCAGATCACGACCGGGATCGGACGCTGGCTCATCAGCTTCTGGACGAAGGTGATACCGTCCATGCGCGGCATCTCGATGTCGCAGATGATGACGTCGGGCACTTCGTCCCGCATCCGCTCGGCGGCGAAATACGGGTTGGAGGCCGTTCCCATGACCACCATGTCGGCTTCCGCCGACACGATCTCCGACAGGACCTGACGGACGCTGGCGCTGTCGTCGACGATGAGGACGCGAATAGGCTTCATGGCGATCAGTCCTCCAGACGCTGATAGATGTTGCCGCGAACGAGCCGCAGCGGCAGCGAGCCGGAGCGCGTCGTGTCGGAATGGCCGAGAAACAGGAGACCGCCGGGGCGAAGATGGCGGCACAGCTTGGCCACTACCGCTTCCTGGGTCTTGGGCTCGAAGTAGATGAGCACGTTGCGAAGGAAGATGATGTCCATCTTCGACTTCACATGATACTCGCTGTGCATCAGGTTCAGCTGGCCGAACTGGACGCGCTGGCGCAGTTCGGGCGCCATGCGCACCGCCTCGCTCTTGGGGTCCTTGGCGCGCAGCACGTAGCGGTCGCGCATCGGCTGGGGCACGTTGGCCACGTCCTCGGCGCGGTAGATCGCCTCGCGCGCGGCCGTCAGCACCTTCACCGAGATGTCGGTCGCCAGGATGTTCCAGTCCCAGCGCGCGGCGCCCTCGGACGCGGCGTCCAGCACCATGGCGAGCGTGTAGACCTCCTGCCCGGACGAGCAGGCCGCGCTCCAGGCGCGCAGCTGGCGCGAGCCGGAATTGGCGAGCAGCCGGTCGAGTTCGGCCGCGTCGAGATAGTCGAAATGCGTGCGCTCGCGGAAGAACGAGGTCTCGTTGGTGACGACGGTGTCGACGAAGTTCTGCAACTCCTGCGCCCGCTCCGTGGGGGAGCGCAGAAGCGCGACGTAGTCGTCGAAATTGTCCAGACCATTGGCGTGGAGGCGGCGGCGAAGCCGCGTCTCCAGCATGGTCTTCTTAACGGACGAAAGCGTGATGCCGCAATGTTCGTGGACGAGGCGGACAAGGCTTTCGAAGGCCTTGTCGCCGAGTTCCACGCGGGTCCATTGAGGGATCGCCTCGGGCGCCGGATCGATGAAAGTCTGGGAACGAGCGGCGCCTGGCATGATCTCAGGCCGCCTTTGCTGCGAGAAGCGCGCGATCGGTGGCGCCGAACAGCTTCTCCACCTTGAGGAGCGTCAGGAAGGATTCGCCGCGCCGGCCGAGGCCCTGCACGAAGTCGTTGCTCCAGGCCTCGCCGACATGGGGCGGGGCTTCCAGCGTCTGGTCGGACAGATCGGCCACCTCGTGCACGGCGTCCGCGATCACGGCCAGCGTGTGGAGATGTTCGTCCAACTCGAACTCGAGGACGACGATGCGCGTCTCGGGCCCGATCTCGCGATGCTCGCTGACCGGCATGGCGAGGCGACGCTTGAGATCCACCACCGGGACGCCGACGCCGCGCACGTCGATCATGCCGAGCAGGCTTTCGGGCGCGTTGGCCATACGCTGGATCGGCTTGTGATCGAGAACCTCGCGCACCTGGCGCACGTTCACCGCGAAGGCGGCCGAGCCCAGCTGAAAGGTCAGCATCTCGTTGTTGCTGTCGTCGTCCTCGTCGTCGGCGCGGGAGGATTGGAAGGGCGTGTTCATGCTCTCATCCTGTGAAATCGGCTCGGCGGCAGCGCATAGGAATGAAGGGTGAGGGTGGACGGCGGGGCCGGCTCAAGCGTCTTCCAGGAGCCGCTCGACATCGAGCAGCACCACGAAGCGTCCGTCCTGGCGCACCACGCCGTCGAGATAGCGGCTCGGCCAGCGCGTGCCGTATTCCGGCATGGCCTCGACCTCGGCGGCGCGAACGTGGATGACCTCGAACACGGCATCGGTCTTGATGCCGACATGGAAGGTCTCGCCGGCGGCGGCGACCTCGGACACGATGAGCCGGGTCGACTCGGTGTCCGTGGTCGGCTCCATGCCGAAGCGGTTGCGAAGGTCGATGAGCGGCAGGACATTGCCGCGCACGTTGACGAGACCGGGGGCGAAGGCCGGCGCGTTGGGAACGCGGGTCATCGCGGGCGGGTCGAGAACCTCGTGGACCAGGGCGACCTTGATCCCGAAGAGGTCGTCCCCGAGGGCGACGGTCAGATAGTCCTGCAGCGAGGGATCGTTGGTCTCGGTGATCTGCGACATGGGGCGCTCCGTCAGGCTGCGATGCGTTCGGCGCGGGGCTGGCCCACGAACCGCGCGAGGGGGTTCACGTCGAGAATGAGCGCCACGGCGCCGTCGCCCAGGATCGTCGCGCCGACAAGGCCGGGCGTCTTGGCATGGAGCGGCGACAGCGGCTTGATGACCGTCTGGTGCTGGCCCACGACCTGGTCCACCACGACGCCGAGCTTGCCGGCCTCGCTTTCGGTGACCACCACGATCGCGCCGCGATCATTGGTGCCGAAGACCTCGTTCATCCACAGGAGCGGCACGAGCGTGCCGCGAATGTCGACGAAGTTGCGACCGCCCGAAGCCCGCGATTCCACCGCGGCCAGCTCGACGCATTCCTCGACGCTGGTGAGCGGCAGGATGCACTGCGCATCGCCGATCGCCACCTGAAGGCCGTCGATGATGGCGAGCGTCAGCGGCAGGCGCAGCATGAAGCGCGTGCCCTCGCCGGGGCGCGTTTCGATCTCGATCGTGCCGTGCAGCTCGTTGATCGTGCGCTTCACCACGTCCATGCCGACGCCGCGGCCCGACAGGTTGGACACCGAGGCCGCAGTCGACAGGCCGGGATGGAAGATCAGCTCGTCGATCTCGCGGTCAGGCGGCGTCACGCCCTCCGGCACGATGCCGGCGGCCTGGGCCTTTTCCAAGATACGGGCGCGGTTGAGGCCGGCGCCGTCGTCCTCGATCGTGATGACCACTTCCGTGCCGGCCTGGCGGGCCGACAGGCGCAGGAGGCCGCGCTTCGACTTGCCGGCGGCCTCGCGGCGCTCGGCCGATTCGATGCCGTGGTCGCACGAGTTGCGGATGATGTGGACCATGGGATCGCCGAGGCGATCGAGCACGGTCTTGTCGAGCTCGGTCTCCTCGCCGGAGAACTGGAGGTCGATATCCTTGCCGAGATCCGAGGAAATGTCGCGCACGACGCGGCGATAGCGGCCGAACAGCGTCTCGATCGGCACCATGCGCATGCCCATGGCGGAGTCGCGCAGGTCCGACGACAGACGCTCGATCTCCTCGGCCACGGTGGTGAGCACCGGGTCGTGCCGGTTGCGGGCGAGCGCGGACAGGCGGGCCTGGGCGATCACCAGCTCGCCGACCTGGTCGAGCAGCATGTCGAGGCGCGAGGCGGACACGCGCACATTGGCTTCCTGCGCCGCGGCCTTGCCCTCGCTCGGGCCATCGGCCTTGGCGGGCTTGGGGGCGGGAGCGGGCGTCGGCGCGGCGGCCTTGGCCACAGGCGCGGCGGGCGCGGCGGAAACGGGCGCGGCGACAACCGGAGCCGGAGCAGCCGGCGCGGCAGCGGCGGGGGCCCGAGCTTCCTCGTCGGCGAGCTCGTCGATGCGGACCGCGTCGGGGCCGTCCACGAAAATGAACACGTCCTCGATCGCCGAGCGGCCCTTGGAGGTGGAAAGCTCCATGTCCCAGCCGAGATAGAGCTCGGTCGGAACCAGCTCTTCCAAGCCCGGCAGAGCGGAAAGATCGGCGGCGACGTTCAAGGGCCCGAGCTCGCGCAGCTCGTCCAGCAACGCCAGAGGATTGGTGCCGAAGGAAAGCGCGTTACGCTCGAGCCGCAGACGGATGCGGAAGCGCTGCAGCCCTTCGCCGGCGGAAGCCGCGACCGGCGCTGCCGCTGCGGCAGCGGCCGCCGGAGCGGAAATGCCGGCCCCGTCGACCTCGGCCAGAAGCGCGTCGGCCAGCCGGCGGCTTTCGGCGGAATGGTCGCCGTCGCTTTCGAACAGGAGCTTGCGGATCTGGTCGGCCGCCTGGAGAAGAAGGCTGACAAGCGCGGGCGTGACCGCGGCCTTGTCCTGACGCACCTTCTCGAAGGCGTTTTCCAGTTCGTGAGCGAAGGCCGCCATGGCCGGAGGACCGAACATGCCGCCCGAACCCTTCAGCGTATGAAGGGCGCGGAAGGTGGTGTTGATCAACTCGCGGTCGGTCGGCCTCTTTTCCAAGTCGAGCAGCGCTGCTTCGAGTTGTTCCAGAAGATCACGCGCTTCGTTGAGGAAGACTTCGAGCATATCGCCGCCCATGGAAATCAGGCTCCGATCAGCTTGTTGACGACGGCGACCAGCTTGGTCTGGTCGAAAGGCTTGACGATCCAGCCCGTGGCGCCGGCGGCCTTGCCTTCCTGCTTCTTGCCCTCGTCCGACTCGGTCGTCAGCATGACGATCGGGATGCCCGCGTGCTGGGGCATTTCGCGGACCTTCTTGATCATGCCGATCCCGTCGAGATTGGGCATGTTCAGATCGGTGATGATGAGCTGGTACTTGTTCTGGTCCAGCTTGGTCAGGGCATCGGCGCCGTCCACGGCCGTGTCGGGCGCGTAGCCGGCGCTTTCGAGCGTGAACGACACCATCTGACGAATGCTGGCGGAGTCATCGACGCAAAGTACGGACTTTGTCACGGACTGCACCTTTCTGGGTACGGGATTGAACGTTCGGGAGGAGGAAGGAAGGAAGGCCGCGATCAGCGACCGGGCACGGGAACGCCGGCACGTTGGAACAGGGTCTCGACGGCGCCGGACAGGGCGAGCGTCAGCTCGCGTCCCTTGGCCGAGAGCGAGGCGCCAAAACTCGCCAGAAGCTGGACGAGGCCGACATCGGCGCGATCCACGGCTTCGAGGTCGAGATGAACCGGCCCTTCGGGATTTTGTCCCGAAAACTCGAGCAGTTCCGTGCGCAACTCGGCGAGACGGGACAGCTCGTAGGAGCCGGACAGGGCGATTGTGTTGGTTGAAGAAGACATCGCGACTTGGCCTCGCTTTCGGACCTCGTCAAAATGTCTGAAACAGATTGCGTAGCCGTTAAATCCGAGAGCCGCCCGATACTTCGTCCGCTCAGAGTCAACGGAAGCTTTTCTTCGCCTCCGGCCTCACTTAATGAATCCTTCCCGAAGGAAAGTTCGCATGCAAAGATCGCGCGAGGCGTGCCAAGCAGTATGCAGGCCGACGTGCCTATTTGGAAAGCAGCAAACTTAACGAATGCTTCCCTGAATCCAGCGAGTGCCACTCAACACAATTTTATAGGTTGGTTGTTACAACGAGACTCGAAGACGATCGAATCCAAATCGGATGCGGTCGGCGAACAGGCCGGCCCTGGACGCTCGGCTCCGTCGCCCCTCAAGGCGACGTGCCGCCGATCCCGTTCCGCGTCGGACGCTCGTTCAACCCGTTTCGCCAATCGCGGTCGCCGCACGCGCCTGCTCCGGAGACGCCATGCTCGCGTTCAAGAACATCCCCACATCGCGCAAGCTCCTTCTCGCCTTCGCTGTGACGGCGGCAGGCTTCGGCATGGGCGGCGCCGCGATCCACCAGAGCGTCGCCGCGTCCAACGCGGCCACCGCCTCCTATCAGGATCTTCTGGAACGGGCCCGGGCGACGGATGCCTTGGAGCGGGCCGTCGCGGCGCGCGGCAACGCGGCGCTCGCCCTGATCCATCAGCCCAACGATTCGGCCGAGGCCCGCTTCAAGAGTGCCGGCCAGGACATGGCCTCCGCCGCCGCCTCGCTTCAGAACCGCTTCGAGAACGGCACGGACGCCGCCCGTCTGGAGCGCTTGAAGAGCCTCGATGCCGACTTCCGCCTCGACGTCGAGCGCCTCGTGGCCAGCGCGCCGCAGGCGCCCCTCTCCGCCAAGACCCGCGCGGACGCGACCATTTCCGCAGCCGACAGCGCCGATGCCGGCCCGATGCTGGCGCTGGTGCGCTCGCTTCGCGAAAGCGACGATCTGGCGCTCGCCGGCGCCGCCGCGCGCCAGGCCGAGCTTCGCTCCGCCTACGGTACCACGCTGCCGCTGGCCCTCGGTTTCCCGATGGTTCTGGCCGGCCTGTCCTGCGCGCTCCTCGTTCGCGGCGTCGCCTCGCCGCTCCGCCGCACCAGCCAGGAACTGGCGAATCTGGCCGAAGGCAAGTCGGACGGCGAGATCGCGGCGGCCGGGCGCGGCGACGAGATCGGCGCCGTGGCGCGGACCGGCGCGGCCCTGCGCCAGGCTCGCCAGAAGCTCGCCACCCTCGAAGCCGAGCTGGACAGCGTGCGCGGCGACAGCGAATCCAAGCAGCGCGAGGCCGAGAGCGAGCGCCTGCGCGCCGTGGGCGAGCAGGCCGGCGTCGTGGACGCGCTGCAGGAAGCGCTGACGCGCCTCTCCGCGGGCGACCTCACCTGCCGCATCGAGGCCGAGTTCCCGCCGCGCTACACCAAGCTGCGCAACGAGTTCAACGCCGCCGCCACGCATCTGCACGACATGGTCGGGCGCGTCGCGCAGTCGGTGTCCTCGATCGCCAACGGTACGAGCGAGATCGGCCATGCCGCCGACGACCTGTCGCGCCGCACCGAGCAGCAGGCCGCCAGCCTCGACAAGACGGCCTCGGCGCTGGACGAGATCACCGCGACGGTGAAGCACTCGGCCGAGAACGCCGCTTCCGTCGCCTCCTCCGTCGCCGTGGCGCGCCAGGACACGGAGCGCTCCAGCGAGGTGATGCGCGAGGCGGTGGACGCGATGAACGCGATCCAGAAGTCCTCGCAGCAGATCGCCCGCATCATCGGCGTGATCGACGAGATCGCCTTCCAGACCAACCTCCTGGCGCTGAACGCCGGTGTCGAGGCGGCTCGTGCGGGCGATGCCGGCCGCGGCTTCGCGGTGGTGGCGCTGGAAGTGCGCGCCCTGGCGCAGCGCTCCTCGGAAGCGGCCAAGGAAATCAAGACGTTGATCGGCGCGTCCTCCACGCATGTGGGCAACGGCGTGGACCTCGTGAACCGCTCGGGCGAGGTGCTGACGCGCATCGCCTCGCAGGTCACGCAGATCGATGCCCTGGTTCAGGAAATCGCCGGCTCCGCCCGCGAGCAGTCGATCGGCATCGCCGACGTCAACGACGCCGTGAACAAGATGGACCGCGTGACGCAGCAGAACGCGGCCATGGTGGAGGAAACCACCGCCGCCACGCTGTCGCTGCGCTCCGAGACCGAACAGCTGGGCCGCCTCGTGTCCTCGTTCCAGGTCGACACCACGAACGGCGTCGTGGCGCAGCTGCGCACCATGTCCGCCGCCATGAAGACGGCGACAAAGCCCCAGGCGGCCCCGGCGCCCGCACCCCGCGCGGTTGAGCAGGCAGCACCCCGGCCCGTCGCGGTCGCCGTTGCCGCCGCTCCGGCCGCCGCCGCGAGCGCTGCCGCCGAAGAACTGGGCTGGGAGGAATTCTGATGGGCTCGAACAAACCTGCCACCGACGCGGCCAAGAGGCCGGACGACCTGATCGTGGCCCTGCCGCCCGAAATCCTCGCCATGATGGCGGCGAGCGAGGCGGAAATGGCCGCCACTGAGAGCGAGAGCGCGGACGAGGCGACCGACGAAGACGCCGCTCCCGAGAGCGAGGCCCTCCCGGTCGACGCATCCGAAGTCGAAGCCGCCTCCGAGATCGAGGCTTCCGAGATCGACGTCGCGGAAGAGACGGACGCGGCGGAACTCGACGCTTCCGAGATCGAGGCCCCCAGCCTCGACGCGGTGGATGCCGAGACGGCCGAACTCGATGAACCCTCGTTCGAAGCGGCTGAGTTCGCGGCGCCCGACATGCAGATGTCCGACGCCGGGATGGACGATGCGGCGCCGGCAGTCCTGCAGGAGGCATCCCTCGCGGACGGGCCTGCGGACGGAGCGGAAGGCTCGGCGAACGTCGATGCCGAGATGGCCGCTCTTCTGGCCAGCCTCGGCGCGTTTCCCGGCGAGTCTGCGGCCGAGCCCGCCCCTGCGGCGGCGTCCGAGCCCGTCGAGGGCGAGGCCGTGCTGGCGCTCCCGTCGGTGCTCGACATCACCGCCTCGGCCGGGCTGCACACGACGCTTCTCGCCCATCGCGGCACGCCGCTTGCGCTCGACGCCAGCGCGGTGAAGCGACTCGGCGGCCAGTGCCTCCAGCTTCTGATCTCTGCGAACCGCACTTGGGTCGCGGACGGCGTTCCGCTTCGCCTGAGCGGCGTGTCCGAGGCCTTCGAGCGCGACCTCGGCCTCATGGGCCTCACCTGCGACGAGCTGCTCCAGAGGGAGGCCGCCTGATGTCCAAGACCATCCTCACCGTCGACGATTCGCGCACCATGCGCGAGCTTCTGCGCTCGGCGCTGGAGCCGGCCGGCTTCACGGTCCTGCAGGCCGAGGACGGACTGCACGGGCTGGAAGTGCTGGGCGCCAGCGAGCCCGACGCGATCATCACCGACATCAACATGCCGCGCATGAACGGGCTGGAATTCATCGAGGCGGTGCGCCTCGACGCCGCCAAGCGCGCCATTCCGATCATCGTCCTGACCACGGAAAGCGACACCGCCAAGAAGGACCGCGCGCGCCGCGCCGGGGCCACGGGCTGGATCGTGAAGCCGTTCGACCCCGCCCGGCTGATCGCCGCCATCAACCGCGTCGTCGCCTGAGGAACCCCGCCCATGAGCGCACTTGACGAAATCAGGGTCGTCTTCTTCCAAGAATGCGACGACCAGCTTCAGGAGCTGGAGGACGGCCTCACCGCCATGGAAGGCGGCGAGACCGACGACGACACGGTGAACCGCGTCTTCCGCGCGGTGCACTCCATCAAGGGCGGCGCGGGCGCCTTCGACCTGCACAAGCTCGTCAAGTTCGCCCACACGTTCGAGACCGTTCTCGACGAGGTTCGCTCCCATCGGCTGGCCGCCGACGGAACGGTGATGCCCGTCATGCTGCGCTCGGCCGACCATCTGCGCGATCTCGTGGCCGCCGGCCGCGACGGCGGCGATGGCGACCAGGAGCGCTCCAAGGAGCTGATCGTCGAACTGGAAGCGCTGATCGGCGGCCCCAAGGGCGGCCATTCGGCGGCGGATGACGACGACGAGGGCGACGGCGGCCTGAGCCTGGCCGATTTCGAGTTTACGCCGATCGCTATGGACTGGGGCGCGATGGGCCTCGGCACAGGCTTGGGCGGGGGCCTCGGCGAAGACGCGGCCGCGAGCGAGGGCGAGGAAGACGGCCCGGCGATCCGCATCAGCTTCCGGCCGCGCAAGGACCTCTACGCCAAGGCCAACGAGGCGGCGGTTCTCCTGCGCGAGGTCGCAGCGCTCGGCAAGGCCACGGTTCGCTGCGACATTTCGGACGTGCCGCTGCTCGACGCGATCGATCCGGAAGGCGCCTATCTCGCCTTCGAGGTAGAGCTCGACGGCGAGAACGCCACCGAGGCCAAGGTCCGCGAGATCTTCGAATTCGCCGAATGGGACTGCGACTTGGAGATCAAGGCGCGCGGCGGCTCCGTGCCCGATTTCGGCGCGATCGGCGGCGACGATGCGGGCGGCCTGTCGGTCGCCGATCTGCTTGCCCGCCTGCAGGGCGAGATCGCGACGGAAGCGCCTTCCGAATCCACCGACAGCGCGGAGGGCTCCCCCCTCCCCTCGCTGAAGCCGGCCCCCGAAACGTCTGAGCCCGCGAAAGCCGAGGGCAAGGACGACAAGGACGACAAGGGCAAAGCCGGCAGCAAGGGCGAGGCCGAAGCGCCCGCCGTCGTCATTCGCGTCGAACTGCACCGCGTCGACAAGCTGATCGATCTGGTCGGCGAACTCGTCACCACGCAGACCATGCTGGCCCAGAAGGTCGAGGAAGCCGGGCTTCCCACCGGCTCCGAGGTCGTCAGCTCCATCGAGGAACTGGACCGCCTGACCCGCACGCTGCAGGACAGCGTCATGGCCGTGCGCGCCCAGCCCGTGAAGTCGGTGTTCCAGCGCATGCCGCGCCTCGTGCGCGAAACCGCCTCGGCCACCGGCAAGAAGGTCAACTTCGTCACCCATGGCGAGAACACCGAGGTCGACAAGACCGTGGTGGAACGCCTGTCCGACCCGCTCACCCACATGATCCGCAACGCGATCGACCACGGCTTGGAAAAGCCGGACGACCGCGTCGCCAAGGGCAAGCCGGCGGAGGGCACGGTGACGCTCTCGGCCGCCCATCGCTCGGGTCGCATCATCATCGAGATCTCGGACGACGGCGGCGGCATCAACCGGCCCAAGGTCAAGCAGATCGCCATCGACAAGGGCCTGATCCCGGCCGACGCGGTTCTCTCCGACGAGGAAACCGATCAGCTGGTGATGCTGCCGGGCTTCTCCACCGCCACCACCGTCTCGGCCATTTCCGGGCGCGGCGTCGGCATGGACGTGGTGAAGTCCTCGATCGAGGCGCTTGGCGGACGCCTGTCCATCTCCTCGCGCCCCGGCCTCGGCTCGGCCTTCACCATGAGCCTGCCGCTGACGCTGGCCGTGCTCGAAGGCATGATCGTGCGCGTCGAGGAGGAGACGCTGGTGATACCGCTCAGCACCATCGTCTTCACCTTCCGCCCCCAGCCCGGCGACGTGCAATATGTCGGCCAGGGCCGCACGGTGCATGTGCGCGACCAGATCGTGCCGCTCATCGATGTCGGCGTGGCGCTGGGCTACCGCAAGGACCCGGTCGATCCGCTCACCTCCGTCGCCGTGCTGGTGGATTGCGACAACAACCGCCGCGTAGCGCTTCTGGTGGACGACATCCGCGGCCAGCGGCAGGTCGTCATCAAGAGTCTCGAGAAGAACTACCGTCCGGTTCACGGAATCTCGGCGGCGACGATCTCGGGCGAGGGGCGCGTGGCGCTGATCGTCGATGTCGAGGCCATCGCGGGCGACCGGACGCTCGACAACTTCATCTTCGGTATCGACAACGTCGCGGCGGAGTAAACCATCATGTCGAACACGGCCCGCAAATCCATCGGCTACGGCGTCGAGATGGTCGCCTTCCGCGTCGGTCCCCAGGAATTCTGCGTCGATATCAAGGCGGTGCGGGAAATCCGGGGCTGGACGCCGGCCACCACCCTGCCCCATGCGCCGCACTACATCCTCGGCGTCATCAACCTTCGCGGCACGGTTCTGCCGGTGGTGAATCTCGCCGCCCGGCTCGGCCTGCCGCTGGAGGACCCGACCCCGCGCCACGTCATCATCGTCGTCCAAGCCGAGGACCAGACCTTCGGCCTTCTGGTGGACGCGGTGTCCGACATCCTGTCCATCTCGCCCGAGCTGATGCAGGGCGCGCCGGACCTGGCGCAGGATTCGGCCAAGGCCTTCGTTTCCTCCGTGATCGCCATGGAAGAGCGGATGATCGCCCGGATCATGCCCGAGCGCATGCTGCCCGAGCGCCTGCGGCTGAACTAGCCATGGCGCCCGCCCTGTCCCCATCGGGCCCCACGCCGTCTCTGGGGCCCGCCTCTTCGCCCCTGGGAAAGGCGAGCGACGATCCGGACCTGTCGCCGAAGGAGTTCGGCCGCATCGCCCGGATCATTCGCGACGAGGCCGGCATCCATCTGGGAGACGCCAAGACCTCGCTGGTCTATTCGCGTCTGGTGAAGCGGCTTCGGGCGGTCGGCCTGCCGTCCTTCGCGAGCTATTGCGATCTCGTCAGCTCCGCGGCGGGCGCGGCGGAACTGCAGAAGATGGTGGAGGCGCTGACCACCAACTACACGTTCTTCCTGCGCGAGCCGCACCATTTCGAGCATCTGCGCCGCGAGGTTCTGCCCGGTCTTCTGGCCGAGGCGGCGCGCGGGCGTCGGGTGCGGATCTGGAGCGCGGGCTGCTCCATGGGACACGAGACCTATTCGATCGCCCTGTCGATCCTCGCCGTGGCGCCCGATTGCGGCCGCCACGACGTCAAGATCCTGGCGACCGACATCGACCGCAACGTTCTGGCCACCGCGCGCGCCGGGCTCTACGACGAGGCGACGCTGGCGGTCCTCTCGCCGGCCGACCGCCAGCTCGGCTTTCTGCCCCCGAACGAGGACGGCCTCTTCCAGGTGCGCCCCGAGCTGCGCTCGCTCGTCACCTTCCGCGAGCTGAACCTTCTGGACGAATGGCCGATGAACGGGCAGTTCGACATCGTCTTCTTTCGCAACGTCGCGATCTATTTCGACCAGCCGCTGCGCGAATCGCTCTGGTCGCGCATGGGCCAGCACATCCGGCCCGGCGGCTGGCTCTATGCCGGCCATTCCGAGCGCCTCACCGGCCCGGCGGCCAAGCTTTTCACCCACGAGGCCACCACGACCTATCGGAGACTTCCGGCATGATGCGGGCGGTTGGAACCGCGCCGGTCCGCGTGCTGGTGATCGACGATTCGCCCACCATGCGCATGCTGATCCGAACCGCCCTGCGCGAGGAGGACGACATAGAGGTCGTCGGCGAGGCAGGCACGGCGGCGGAGGCACGCGAGGCGATCAAGGCGCTCGACCCCGACGTGGTGACGCTCGACGTCGAGATGCCGGGCATGCAGGGCATCGAGTTCCTGGAAAAGATCATGCGGCTGCGCCCCATGCCGGTGGTCATGGTGTCGAACCAGACCGGCCCCGGTACCGCGACGGCGATCGAGGCCCTGTCGATCGGCGCGTTCGACTGCCTGGCCAAGCCGCGCCGGGCAAAGGACGAGGCCTTCGCCCGGCTCGGCCACACGCTTCGCATGGCGGCGGCCTCCCGCCAGGGGCTGCAGGGCATCTCGGCGCGGCTCGCGCGCGCCCCGGCGGCGGCGCGCACCGCCCTGCCCCGAACCACGGCAAGCCTTGCCCCGGGCAAGAGCACGCCCGAAATCATCGCCATCGGCGCTTCCACCGGCGGCATCGAGGCCTTGACCGAGCTGTTTTCGGACTGGCCCGCCACCGCGCCGCCGACGCTCGTGGTGCAGCATCTTCCCGCCGGTTTCACGCGCGGCTTCGCTCAGCGGCTGGAGCGGCTTTCGCCCGCCACCGTGCGCGAGGCCGAGGACGGCATGACGCTGGAGCGCGGCCATATCTACATCGCGCCCGGCGGCAAGCGGCACCTGATGGCGCTGGGTGCCGTGCCGACCTGCTCCCTGGTGGAGGCGGCTCCCGTCAGCGGACATTGCCCGTCGGTTGACGTTCTCTTTCACTCCGTCGCCCGTCGTTTCGGAAATAGAAGCCTTGCCGTCGTTTTAACCGGCATGGGCAGCGACGGAGCCCAGGGTGCATTGGAGATTCGTAAAGCCGGAGGGAGGACAATCGGTCAGAATGAGGAATCCTGCCTCGTCTACGGAATGCCGCGTGCGGCCTTCTCGCTCGGAGCCATCGACGAGGAGCATCCGCTCGAAACCATACACCGCGCCGTCTTCGGCGCCTGACACGAAAGCCTGACGCCCATGTCGCTCACCAAGCAGACGATCAAGATCCTGATCGTGGACGACCAGACCACCAGCCGTCTCTTGATGCGCGACGCGCTGCAACAGATCGGCTTCGCCAACATCCCCTTCGCCAAGGATGGCGAGGAGGCGTTGAAGATGATGATGTCGAGCCCGGCCCATATCGTCGTGTCCGACTACAACATGCCCAAGCTCAACGGGCTTCAGCTCCTGCAGGCGATCCGCACCTATCCCGCGACCCGCATCACGCCCTTCATCCTCCTGACGGGCTCGGGCGACCGCGAAGTGCTGCAGCGCGCGATCAAGCTCGGCGTCAACAACTACCTGCCCAAGCCCGTGCAGCCGGCGGCGCTGCAGAAGGCCATCCAGGCGGTTACCGGCAACCTGCCCTGACATGCCGAACAGCGAGAGCCGAATTCACGTTCCTCAGGGTGAGATCCGCGTCGCGACCAGCGCGAAGACCTGCCTGACCACCGTGCTCGGCTCGTGCGTCACGGCCTGCATCTTCGATCCCCTCGCGCCGGCCGGTGGAATGAACCACTTCCTTCTGGCCGGCGACGGTGGGACCTGCAGCGGCGCGTCGGAGCGCTACGGCGTCTATCTCATGGAGCTTCTGGTGAACGGGCTCCTGGAGCGCGGTGCCCGGCGCGAGCGCCTGCTCGGCAAGCTCTTCGGTGGCGCCAGCACCGGCATGAGCCGGGGCGAGATTGGCGCCGACAACTGCGCCTTCGCCAAGCGCTTCTTGGCGATGGAAAACATCCCGCTCGTCAGCGCGAGCCTGGGCGGGACGAAAGTCCGACGCGTCGAGTTCTGGCCCGTCGGCGGGCGGGCCCGCCAGCGCTTTATCGACGTTCCCGATCCCGCTCCCCCGCCTGTCCCGGCCGAATCCTCGGTGCAGGGTGAGGTCGAGTTCTTCTGATTTCATGATCCATGGCGGTGTCGAACGGGCGCCGCCTCTCAGCCCTCGCATCCCAGCCTCAGGCCTTGCTGCACCGCACTTTGGCGTGCGACATGCCCGCTCCGATCCGCCGAGGGATTTCCGGCCGCGGCCGCTCCCCTTGCGCCTATCCTGAAAGACCGCCGAACGAGGCGGCAAGGAGAGTTTCATGTCCCAGCCTTCCGCTGTTTCGCTGTCGCTCGTGCTCGAGCGGATCGGGCAGGAATTGTCGCGCCAAGCCGAAGCCGTGCGCTCGCTTCACACCCTTGTGGAGGCGGGCTCCGGGCCCTCGACCGAGGCGCTCGTCACCGCCCAGGCGATCGATACGTCCTCCCAGCATCTGGGCGAGCTTTCCGGCCTGCTCCAATGCCTCTCCGGCTCGGCGGGTGATGCTTTCGCGCCGGCGTCCTGTTTCGAGCCCATGACCCTCTCCGGTCTTCGCGCCCGCCTTTTGGGCGACGCCGAAGAGAATGCCGAATCAGGTGAGGTCGATTTCTTCTGAGGGCGCGTGCCGCCCAAGCCACATCGGACGTGTTTTCGAGGATAGATCGGGGATAAAAATCGATTCATTTGGGTGAACGCGCTTTCAAACCCCGATTTTTCGATCACGTTTTATGTCTAAGATCACGTTTTGCTGCAGAGCACAACGCGCGTGAGAACTTGATGGGAGCAACTGCAAAAATCGGGCTCCGTTACGACCCTATGCTTTCGTAAGGTACCCTTGAGATACCCCGATCGGGTGAAGTTCTCATTTTCGCCATCCTCCTTAGAGACTTGTACACTTCGATTCATATCAGGCAGCCCGAGACGATCTATACTTATTATCGCTTAAGGATACTCCCTTCGTCGGCCAACCGTTCAGCTCTCATCGTATTGCACTGCAAACCCATTTAAAGTTAATCATTGGTTACATTGCGGTCGAAAAATCATCCTCCAAAGCAAGCAGATCGACATTCGCTGATCGGATTGGGCGTCAGCAGTCACCATGATCTTCTTCCACGAATTCTTTCATCACAACTCGAACGAGTAAGAACAGAGCGGATGATCCTTCGGTAGGTTACCTATAACGAAGGTTAACCAATTATTGCCAACGTAGGCCCAGGTTGCGTAGAGTTGCTTGCCGATAGTGGTCTCCACGCCATAAAGCTCTCCACACACGAACCAACCGTTTCGAGGCATGGGCATGGCAAAGTTCTCATCCCTGACTGATGTCAGCAAGGACGTACCCGTGGCAGCCTACGTGCCGCTGGGCGGCCACGCGAAGCGCGGCCTGGACATCCTGGTCGCGGCCAGCGCGCTGGTCATTCTCAGCCCGCTGATGCTCTTCATCATGATGCTGATGAAGATCACCGATCCCGGTCCGATCTTCTTCGGCCACAAGCGCGTCGGTTTCGACGGCAAGCACTTCCATTGCTTCAAGTTCCGGTCGATGGCGACCAACTCGGCCGAACTCCTGCAAAAATTGCTGCAGAGCGATCCGGTCGCGAAGGCCGAATGGGAAGCCTCGCAGAAGCTGCGCAACGATCCGCGCGTCACCCGCCTTGGCCGCATTCTCCGCGAGACCAGCCTCGACGAGCTTCCCCAGCTCATCAACGTGCTGCGCGGCGACATGAGCCTCGTCGGTCCGCGCCCGATCGTCGACGACGAGATCCCGCGCTATTCGCACCGCATCTCCGCCTACAAGCGCGTTCGCCCCGGCGTCACCGGCATGTGGCAGGTCAATGGTCGCTCGGACACGAGCTACGGCTCCCGCGTGAAGTTCGACAGCTACTATGTCCGCAACTGGTCGATCCTTCTCGACCTGCGCATTCTCTTCAAGACGATCGGCGTCGTTCTCAAGCGCGACGGCAGCTGCTAAAGTCTGACCTCACGCCGCGCTCCGGCGCGGTTTCGAGACCCTGCGATACCGCCCATTGCCCTTGGCGCCTTGGGCAGCACACGTTAAGAGCCGGGCCGTCCGATCAAAGGAATGTCCGGCATCGTCATGTCTGAACGCCTCGATCTTATCGTTTCCGCGGCTTTGCGGGCCGGAGCCGCCATCATGGCGGTCTACGAGCGCGGGGCCTCTGTGGAAACCAAGCCGGACGGAAGCCCCGTCACCGAGGCGGATCGCATGGCCGAGGCGATTCTTCTGGACGCGCTCGGCCGCCATTTCCCCGACATACCTGTGGTCGCCGAAGAGGAAGCCGCCGAGGGCCGCGTTCCCGCCATCGGCTCCCGCTTCTTCCTGGTCGATCCGCTGGACGGAACGCGCGAGTTCATCGGCCGCAACGGCGAGTTCACCGTTAATATCGGGCTGGTGGAGGACGGAACGCCGACGCTCGGCGTCATCTACGCCCCCTGCCTCGGCCGCGTCTTTGCCGGGGAGGGCGAGAGCGCGTGGCAGGGAGAGGTCGAAGAGGGAGAGGTCGTCTCGCGCCGCGCCATGAGCGTGCGCCCGGCGCCGCATCCGCCGGTGGCCGTCGCCAGCCGCTCGCATTGCTCGACCGAGACCACGGATTGGCTGGATCGCCATGCGATCTGCGATGTCGCCTCGCGCGGGTCGTCCCTGAAATTCTGCCTCTTGGCGTCGGGCGAAGCCGATCTTTATCCCCGCTTCGGCCGCACCATGGAGTGGGACACGGCAGCGGGGCAGGCGATTCTGCAAAGCGCCGGCGGACGCGTCATCACGCCCGACGGGCTGCCCCTGCGCTATGGCAAGCGAGGCATTTGCCGGGACACCGACTTCGAGAACGGTGCCTTTCTGGCGATCGGCGACCCCGGCTTACACAGAACCCTCGGGTAAGGCGCGATCAACGCAGAACCAGAACGGCGAGCCCGACCCAGAAGCCGGACGAGATCGCCAGACCGAGGAGGATGCCCTTCGCCGGCTTCAGCCGCTCGTGCGCGTCGCTTGCCCGACTGTTCGAAGCGCCAACCAGACCGGGCGCGAAACCTGCCGTCAAATGGGACATCTCGAAACCTCGCCTTGCTGCGCTCGCCGACGACGGCACCCCTTAAGGAGCCGAGCCGACACGTGCCTGTTTTGAGAGACTAAGCCCCAGGGCTGAACGGATACTTGCGTCGATCCGTCAAATTGCGTCCATCTTCCGGCGAGCAAGCCGCGCGCATCGGCTTCGACGGAACACAGTAAATAAAGAATAAAGTTTCGCCTTCGCGTTGATTGCGGGTGAGAAGCGCAGCGCGTAAAAGAGCACGAGTTCCATGCTGCATCTGCGAAGAAGCAGTTCGGCGATCATGACTTAGCCAAGGATGGATTGTGCCATGCACGACATGCCGCTCCCCGAACGCTCCGCCCTGAAACTCGCCGTGATCGGCACGGGTTATGTCGGTCTCGTTTCCGGCGCCTGCCTGGCCGAGGCCGGCCACTATGTCATCTGCGTCGATCAGGTTCCGGCCAAGATCGAGAAGCTGCGCGCCGGCCTCATTCCCATCTACGAGCCGGGGCTGGACGAGGTCGTCCACCGCAACGCGGCGGCCGGTCGCCTCGGATTCACCACCGACATCGCGGAAGCCGTATCGGGCGCCGACATCGTCATGATCGCGGTCGGCACGCCGACCCGCAAGCTCGACGGCAATGCCGACCTTCAATATGTCTTCGCCGCCAGCCGCGACATCGCCCGCGCGCTGACCCACCCGGCCGTGATCGTGACGAAGTCCACCGTGCCGGCCGGCACGGGCATGGAGATCAAGCGGATCATCGCGCGCGAAAATCCGACGCTGGATTTCGACATCGCCTCGAACCCGGAATTCCTGCGCGAGGGCAACGCGCTGTCCGACTTCATGAAGCCCGACCGCATCGTGGTCGGCACGGAAACGGAGCGCGCCCGCGCCGTGATGGAGGCGCTCTACCGGCCCTTCACCGCCCAGGGCTTCGAGCTGATCTCGACCGACATCGTCTCGGCCGAGCTTATCAAATATGCCGCCAACACGTTTCTGGCGACGAAGGTCTCCTTCATCAACGAGATGGCCGACATCTGCGAGAAGGTCGGTGGCAATATTTCCGACATCTCGCGCGGCATGGGCTCGGACAAGCGCATCGGTCGCGCCTTCCTGCAGCCCGGCCCCGGCTATGGCGGCTCCTGCTTCCCGAAGGATACGCTCGCCATGGTCCATATCGGCGAGAAGGCGCTGAGCCCGGCGACCATCGTGGAGGCCGTGATCGCGGTGAACCGCGCCCGCCCGCATCGCATGGTGGCCAAGGTCGTGGCGGCCGCCGGCGGCGACGTGCGCGGCAAGACGGTCGCCCTGCTTGGTCTCACCTTCAAGCCCGAGACCGACGACGTGCGCGACAGCGTGGCCGTTCTGGTGGCCGAACAGCTCGCCGGCCAGGGCGCGCTGGTGCGCGCCTACGATCCGCAGGGCATGGACCATGCGCGCGAGCTTCTGGGCGAGGCGGTGGACTATGCGCCGAGCATGGACGCCGCGTTGGACCGGGCCGATCTCTGCGTGCTCGCCACCGAATGGCGCGAGTTCGCCGAGCGCCCGCTGGCCGACTACAAGCGCCTCCTGCGCACACCCATGATCGTCGATTTCCGAAATGTCTTCGTGCCGGCCGAAGTGGCGAAGGCGGGGCTCGGCTATCTCTCGATCGGCCGGGCCGGCGTGCCCGCGCCCGAGCTTCTGCCGGCCTGAGACCTCGGGACGAGACGGGCGGCGGATAGGCGAGGGATTTTGGCCTGTTCGCGGAGAGCAAGGCTTGAGGGATGCCGGTGGCTTCGCTCAAGCAGGGGCGACGACGGGGCGGGACAAAGGGCTCAAGGCGTCCAATCCCGACAGGTTTCGTTCCAAGTCCCAAGAGACTGCTTACGACCCGGTCGGGTCCGGCAGTTTGGCGACGTTCCGCCGCCGTCCAAAGGCGAGCCGTTTCACACGGGCAGAGGTTCGTCTGTCCCTATGGGCACTGGGACTGTTGCTCGTCTTCGCCGATACGTTCTCGCATCCCGAGCGTTTGGCGGCTCGCGAACGACGAGGCATCACGCGGCACCGCTCCGCCGTCGAACGGCACGCCTAGGGCCGCCCCCCCCCTTGGGCGCTTCGGTTGACAAAGCACAACGAGGCCGGCATCACTTGGCTCATTCCGAGGGGTGTGCCGCGAGGCGCTGAGATGGCGAGAGCCGAACCCTTGAACCTGATCCGGGTCATACCGGCGTAGGAACGGGAATGGGCGGCGCTCTGCCGCCCGCGCACCTTCTTCGCTTCACTCCGGATCTCTTGCGGACCCTGCTTCGGGGCTGAGGAGATCGCATGCGCCACCATCCGCCCTGCCGCCCCGACTGGCCCCGCCTCGCCCGCTGCGGGGTCTAGGTCGATATGCGCGCCCTTCGCGCCACCCTGTTCGGGCTTCTCGCGGTGCTTCTGGCCTGGGGGCTCTTCGTCGCGCTGGCGCAGCCGCCGCCTTACATGCTGCCCGGGCCGCTGCGGGTCGCCGAGGTGCTGTGGACGCGCTCCGGCTTTCTTCTGGCCAATGGCTGGCTGACGCTGATCGAGACGGTGCTCGGCCTCCTGTTCGGCTCGCTGGCCGGCGCGCTGGCGGGGCTTGGCGTGGTGCTCTGGCCGCGCTTCGGGCGCGTGGCCTGGCCGCTGCTTCTCGTGCTCCAGGCCATGCCGGTCTTCGCGCTGGCGCCCCTGCTCGTGCTTTGGCTCGGATTCGGTCTCGCCTCGAAGGTCGTGATGGCCTCGCTGGTTCTGTTCTTCCCCGTCGCCTCGGCCTTCGCGGACGGGCTGCGGCGCACCGAGCCCGAACTGCTCGACGCCACCGCGCTCACCGTGGCGAGCCACTGGCAGACGCTGCGCTTCGTTCGCATTCCGCTCGCCATGCCGGCGCTGGTCACCGGCCTTCGCGTCGCCGCCCCCCTCGCCCCGCTCGGCGCGGTGATCGGCGAATGGGTCGGCGCCTCGGGCGGGCTCGGCTTCGTGATGATCCAGGCCAATGCCCGGATGCAAACCGACCTGATGTTCGCGGCGCTGGCCATCCTCGCCGCGATGACCCTGGCGCTGCGCGCACTGGTGGACGAGTTCGCCCCCCGCCTCGCCCCTTGGGCCGCCGAGAGCGGCCCCTCCCCCTTTCCCTCTCTCCTTCGAAGAAAGTCCTCCTGATGCGTCCTTTCCTCGCGGCCGCCGCGCTGGCCGTCTCGCTCCTGGCGACGCCGGTTCTCGCAGCCGACAAGCTGACCGTCCTGCTGGAATGGTTCGTGAACCCGGACCATGCGCCGCTGGTCGTCGCCAAGGAGAAGGGCATCTTCGCCAGCCACGGGCTGGATGTGGAACTGGTGCCGCCGGCCGACCCGTCCGCCCCGCCGCGCCTTCTGGCGGCGGGCCAGGCCGATGTCGCACTCCATTACCAGCCGAGCCTGATGCTCGACCATGCGGCCGGGCTGCCGCTCGTGCGCTTCGGAACGCTGATTGAAACGCCACTCAACACGGTCGCGGTGCTGGCGAACGGGCCGATCAAGACGCTGGCCGATCTGAAGGGCAAGCGCATCGGCTATTCCGTCGCGGGCGTGGAGGAGGCGGTTCTCTCCGCCATGCTCGGCTCGGCCGGCCTCGCTTTGTCCGACGTGGAGCTGGTGAACGTCAACTTCGCGCTCACCGCCTCGCTCAGCGCCGGCAATGTGGACGCCACGATCGGCTCCTATCGCAATTTCGAGGCGACGCAGATGCGGCTCGAAAAGCACGAGGGTCGCTTCTTCTTTCCCGAGGAGAATGGCGTGCCGCCCTATGACGAGCTGATCTACGTCACGCGCCGCGATCTGGCCACCGACCCGCGCCTCCCGCGCTTCCTCGACGCGGTGGAAGAGGCGACGCTCTTCCTCACCAACCATCCCGACGAGGCGCTTCAGCTCTTCCTCAAGGCCTATCCCGATCTCGACGACACGCTGAACCGCACCGCCTTCGCCGACACGCTGCCGCGCTTCGCCAAGCGCCCCGGCGCGCTGGACACGGCCGGCATGAACCGCTTCGCCGGCTTCCTCAAGGACAAGGGGCTGATCCCCGCCGTGCCGCCGATCGCGGACTATGCGGTGGAGCTGAAGCGGTGATTCCGGTCGCGCTGACCATCGCGGGCTCGGATTCGGGGGGCGGCGCGGGCATCCAGGCCGATCTCAAGACCTTCTCCGCGCTCGGCGTCTTCGGCACCAGCGTTCTCACCGCCGTCACCGCGCAGAACACGCGCGGCGTCACCGCCGTCGAGACGCTCCCCCCCGCCATCGTCGCCGCCCAGATCGACGCCGTGCTCGGCGACTTCACGGTGGGCGGCATCAAGATCGGCATGGTGTCGAGCGAGCCGGTGATCCGCACGATCGCCGAGCGCTTGCGCGCCCATGGGCGGCGCGCCGTCGTGGACCCGGTCATGATTGCCACCTCGGGCGACAGGCTGATCGACGCGGACGCGCTGGAGGCGCTGCGCGAGGAGCTTCTGCCGCTCGCCGACGTGCTGACCCCCAACCTGCCGGAAGCCGCCCTTCTCCTCGGCACTGAGCCTGCCGCGAGCGAGGAGGCCATGCTCGAGCAGGGCGAGCGGCTTCTCGCCCTCGGCCCGCGCGCCGTTCTCATGAAGGGTGGGCATCGCGAGGGACCGGACAGCGTCGATCTTCTCGTGTCCAATTCTAGCCTGCTGCGCCTTGCCTTTCCGCGCGTCGAGACGACCAATGACCATGGCACGGGCTGCACCTTGGCGGCGGCCATCGCGGCGGGCCTTGCCAAGGGGTTGGACCTCGAAAGCGCGGTGCGCGAGGCGCGTCTTTATCTCCAGGCCGCGCTCGCGGCCGGCGCCGCCTGGCGCCTCGGCTCGGGCCGTGGTCCCGTGCATCACTTCCACGCGCTTTGGCCCAAGGCCGGACAGGACGTCTCATGAGCCCTCGCTTCACCGACCAGTTGCGCGCCGGCACCGAGCCGCATTGGAGCGAGGCGGCGGGGCACCGCTTCACCCGCGAGCTCATAGAGGGCACCGTCGCGCCAGACATCATGGCAGACTACCTCATCCAGGATCACCGCTTTCTCGACGCCTTTCTGACGTTGATCGGCGCGGCCATGGCGGCGAGCGATCGGTTCGAGGCGCGGCTGCGCCTTGCCCGCTTCGCCGGCTTAGTGGCGGGCGAAGAGAACACCTATTTCGAGCGCGCCTTCACCGCGCTCGGCGTCTCCGCCGAGCGGCGCGCCGGCGAGCCGGACACGGCAGCCACCGCCGGCTTCAAGGCGCTGATGCGCGAGGCGGCGGAGCGGCGCTCCTATGCCGCCGCACTCAGCGTTCTGACGGTGGCCGAATGGCTTTATCTCGACTGGGCCTCGCGCGCCGTCGCGCCCCTGCCCGAGAGCTTCGTCCACCGGGAATGGATCACGCTGCACGACAATCCCGGCTTTCGCGACTTCGTCGCCTTCCTGCGCGCCGAACTCGACCGGGTGGGTCCGGCCGAGGCCGCGCTGTGTCAGGATCTGTTCGGCCGCGCGGTGGCGTTGGAGCGCCGCTTCTTCGACGCCGCCTACCGGGAGACCGGTCGATGACCGGCACCGTCTTCGAACGATTGAAGGCGGCGGCGCAGGAAGACTGGGACGGCTATGTCAACCATCCCTTCGTCTGGCACATGGGCGTCGGCGCGCTGCCGGAGAGCGCCTTTCGCCGCTATCTCGTGCAGGACTACCTGTTCCTGATCCAGTTCGCTCGGGCCAACGCGCTGGCCGCCTACAAGAGCCGATCGCTGGCCGACATGCGCCGGGCGCAGACGGGCCTCTCGGCCATTCTGGATGTCGAGCTGAACCTTCATCTGCGCCTGTCGGAGCGCTGGGGCCTGTCGGCGCGGGATCTGGAACAGGCGCGCGAGGAACCCGCCACCACGGCCTACACGCGCTTCGTGCTCGACTGCGGCGCTTCGGGCGACCTGCTCGACCTTCAGACCGCGCTCGCCCCTTGCGTCATCGGCTATGGCGAGATCGGTGCGCGGCTGGCAGCTTCGCTCGGGCCGGAGCATTTGGAGAATCATCCCTATCGCGAATGGATCGGGGAATATGCGGGCGAGGCCTATCAGGGCGTCGCCGAGGCGGCGCGCCTCCATCTCGAAGACCTCGCCGCCCGCTCGATGACGGAGCGCCGCTTCGAGGAGCTGGTGGGTCTGTTCGCGACGGCCTGTCGGCTGGAGCGCGATTTCTGGCAGATGGGCCTCGGGTCCGACGCCTGACAAGGCTTATGGGTTGCAAGAGTTCTTGCAATCATAACCCTGAATGATCCGGCGTTCTGGCCGCGATCTTTGCTAGGGGAGCAAAAGGATTTGCTCCGCCTACTTCACCCGATCCGTCTTTTTCCAAGAATTTGAGTGATTCGATTTGGGGTTGATCTTTCGCCTTATGCGCGTATCGACAGGCGCGATACGCGTTTTTCGATGGGCGCGGCAGCCGATCTCGCCTCCGATGCCCTCTCCTGCGGCAAAAGGTCTAAGAAATTCTCGATGCCGGCTTGAAATACAAGAGTGATAAAGGCAAATACACGATCAGTTATTTTTCTGCCCAGCCGGCCGTGGCTATCCATCTTGTAAGGGGTCTGTCAGGACATGGAAGACAATTCGGATCAGGTGTCGTCCCAGCGTTATCTCGCGGCGCAGATCGTCAAAGCCTATGTTAGCAACAATCACGTTCCGCGCGATGATCTGCCCAGCCTGATCAGCATCGTCTTTGACGCGCTGAAATTCGACACACCCACAGAGGCAGCGCAAGCCGAGGCGGCGCCGCTAGTGCCCGCCGTGTCGATCAAGAAGTCGGTGACGCCGGATTATATTGTCTGCCTCGAAGATGGTAAGCAATTCAAATCTTTGAAGCGCCATCTCATGACACATTATGATCTGACGCCCGAGGCCTATCGCCAGAAGTGGGGCCTGCCGGCCGACTATCCGATGGTGGCCGCCAACTATGCGGCCAAGCGCTCGGAGCTGGCCAAGAGCATCGGCCTTGGCCGCAAGATCGCGGCCCCCGAAGCGGTGGTCGAGCCGACGCCCGCGCCGGAGCCCGAAGCAGCGCCCGCTGAGGAAAAGTCCGCCAAGCGCCGCGCGCCGCGCAAGAGTAAGGCCGCGGCCGACACCGACGCCTGAGCGCTTCGCTCGCCTGAGCGCTTCGCTCTCCCGATCCGACCGCATCGTCCCCCGGCAGGCTCCTGCAGGGGGACGATTTTCGTTGGGGGACAGGCGATGTGAGACGGCGCGCGCGGGGCGCCATGAGGCTGTACCCCGAGGCTCGCGCAAGCCGGAATTCCAGCGCGGCTCGCCTCGCCGTCGCCAACCCCGCGCTTTTTCGCCATTCCCCTAAACGCGCCTTAAGTGTCCGTGGCTTAAGACTGTCGGCAGCTCTGTCAGCCGCCGGTTTCCATGCGTCCAGCCTTCCCGCGCCTTGCGTCTTCCATCCGCCTGTCGGAGCTGATCGGCGCGCTCAGCCACGCGCTGGATCTCACCGAAGGCCAGCCGGCCGGCCATTGCGTGCGAGCCTCCTTCATCGGCACGCGCATCGGTGCCGCCATCGGGCTGGACGAGGCGACGCTTCAGGAGCTTCGCTACACCGTCACCCTCAAGGATCTCGGCTGCTCCTCCAACGCGGCGCGGCTCTGCCAGCTTTATCTCGCGGACGATCTCGCCTTCAAACGCGAGTTCAAGCGGCTGGACGATGGCCTGCCGCAGGTGCTGCGCTTCGTCATCGAGCAGACCGGCCTGACCGCAGGCCTTGCCGAGCGCTTCCGCGCCATCGCCCATATCTTTCGCCATGGCGGCGACATCTCGAACGAGTTGATCGAAACCCGCTGCGACCGGGGCGCGGGCATCGCCCGGCGCCTGCGCTTTTCGGAAAGCGTCGCCGGCGGCATTCATGCGCTGGACGAGCATTGGGACGGCAAGGGCCGGCCGGCGGGAAAGACCGGCGAGGCCATTCCGCTCTTCGCGCGCATCGCTCTCCTGTCCCAGGTGGCGGACGTATTTCATCGCGGCGCCGGCCGCGAGGCGGCTCTCGCCGAGATGGAGGCGCGCAGCGGTCGGTGGTTCGACCCCGCTCTCGTCGCCGCTTTTCGCGCCTGCGCCGCTCAGCCCGACTTCTGGTCGCGTCTGGAAGGCGCGGAGGCCGATCTCTTTCCCCCACATGAGGATCGCTCGGCCTTCGTGGACGAGGACTATCTCGACGACATCGCCGAGGCCTTCGCGGAGGTCGTGGATTCCAAGAGCCCCTTCACCTCGGGGCATTGCAAGCGCGTCGCCCTGTTCACGGACCTGATCTGCGAGACGCTGGGCTTTTCGGCCGACCGGCGGCGCTGGATGAAGCGCGCGGCCTTGCTGCACGATATCGGCAAGCTCGGCGTGTCCAACACGATTCTCGACAAGCCGGGACCGCTGACCGACGCGGAGTTCGCGGTGATGCGCCAGCATTCTAGCCACAGCCGCACCATCCTCTCGCAGATCTCCGCCTTCGCGGAACTGGCCGAAGTCGGCGGCGGCCATCACGAGCGGCTCGACGGCAAGGGCTATCCGCTGGGGCTAAAGGGCGAGGAGATCGGCCTGGAAACCCGCATCGTGACGGTGGCCGATATTTTCGACGCGCTGACGGCCGATCGGCCCTATCGCGCGGCCATGCCGGTCAGCCGGGCGCTGGCGATCCTGGATACCGACAGCGGAACGGCGGTGGACCCGGTCTGTGTCGAGGCGCTGAAGCTCGGCCTGGCCCGTATCGACGCCTCGCTGATCGGCGCCGGCTCGGCAGAAGAGCTGCGGCAGGACGGATCGATCGCGGCAAGCGCGCCGCCGCTGCGCATCGTCGCCTGAGGCGAAAGCCCGGCACAAGGAATCAAGAGCATCGAGTGAGGAGAACGGGCGGCAGCGGCCGCCCGATTCGGGCGCGTGCGCAAAGGCCGGAGGGTCGGCCGGGACACGCGGATAGATTAAGAATGGGAGAGTGTCAGCCGCAGGTGGCTGGGCTGGAGCCGTCGGCGGGCTCGATCTGGACCTGCGTATGGCCGGCAGAAACGAAGCCGAGCTTGGCGGCGGCGCCCTTCGACAGGTCGATGAGACGGCCCTTGATGAAGGGACCGCGATCGTTGATGCGCACCACGACCGAGCGGTTGTTGCGCAGGTTCGTGACCTTCACCTTGGAGCCGAGCGGCAGCGTCTTGTGGGCCGCCGTCATGGCCGATGGGTTCATTCTCTCGCCCGATGCGGTGCGCGAGGTCAGCGCGTACCAGGAGGCGCCCCCGCAGCTGGATTTGCCGGCGGCCATGGCCGCCTGCGGGGTGGCGAGAAGAGACAACGTGGCCAAGGTGGAAGCTGCCACGACGAGCGTTCTTGCGTTCAAATGTCCGGACCCGATCCGTTTCCTACGCGCGCGGGCCGAGCCTTTTGAATTCCTTACGAAATCCCCTCGTGGCCCCCGCCGTTCGACCGGACCCGAGTGCGGGTCGGAAAAGGCGAAAAAGGGACCGTTCCATCACGAAAAATAAATTACTGACATATTAATGAAATAATCGGTGAACGAATCCCTTTTGACTCAAGGCTTCAGCACCGCCAAGCCTTCACGAAACGTCGGGAAAAAAAATTCGTACCCGAGCGATTTCAGGCGCGCATTTCCCACTCTTTTGTTCTCTCCATAGAAAGATCGTGCCATCGGCGTCAGATCCGCCGAATCGAAATCCACCTCCGGCGGCAGGTCGAAGCCGCCGATCGCGGCTGCATGGGTCACCACATCCTGCGGCGGGGCGGGCTCGTCATCGGTGACGTTGACGATGGCGTTCTCGCGGCGCGCCGCCAGCAGCCGCAGCGCGCCCGCGATGTCCTCGACATGGATGCGGTTGAAGACCTGACCGGGCTTCACCAGGCGGCGCGCCTTGCCGGCCTTTAGGTTCTCGAACGTGTTGCGCCCCGGCCCGTAGATGCCGGACAGACGCAGGATGGACAGCGGCACGCGGCGCCGCCGCGCCAAAAGAAGCCAGTCCGCCTCCGCCTCGACCCGCTCGCGCGAGCGCTTGGAGATGGGGCGCAGCGGCGTGGTCTCGTCCACCCAGGCGCCGCCATGGTCGCCGTAGACGCCAACCGTGGAGAGATAGCCGATCCACTGGAGGTCGGGCATGCCGGAGCCGATCAGCTCGCCATATTGGCGCAGCACCGGATCGCCCTCTTCGCCGGGCGCGATCGAGACGAGAAGATGCGTGGTCTCGGCCAGCGCCGCCTCGATCCCCTCGCCCGGCCCCGTCCCGTCAAACAGGAAGGGTTGCAGCCCCCGCGCCGCGAACCCCTTGGCCTTGTCCAGCGAGCGCGTGGTGACGCCCATCACCTCCTCCACCGGCAGGCCCGACACGAAATGGCCCGCGCTGTAGCCGCAGCCGAAGGTGAAGAGCCGCGTGTCGGGTGGGCCGAGCGGGCGGGGCGAGGCGGCAGGGTTCATCAGGCATGGCTCCGTTGCGGGAAGGTCGGACCGGGCGCGGAAGGCGGAATTTCCAGCGCATCGAGGGCGGCGTCCCATTCCTCACGCACCATCTGGTCCTCCTCCCCCGCCAGCGCGCTTGGTCGAAGGTCCAGACAACGAAGGGGATCGAGCTTCGCCAGCGCCCAGACCGCCATGGCGCGCACGATCGGGGCGGGGTCGGCGAGGTGGCGCTCGACGCTCGGTAGAAGCGCGGGCAAGCCGCTATTGCCGGCGGCGATCAGGCAATTCGACACGAACTTGTCGCGCCCGACGCGCTTCACCGGCGAGCCCGAGAACAGCGCGCGAAAGCTGGCATCGTCGAGTTCGAGCAGATCGGCGAGCGCCGGCGCTTTGAGGTCTTCGCGCGCGCGCAGCTTGGCCTCCGCCGCGCTTTGAGCGAACTTGTTCCAAGGGCAGACGGCGAGGCAGTCGTCGCAGCCATAGATGCGATTGCCCATGGGCGCGCGAAACGCGCGCGGAATGGGATGGCGCGTCTCGATGGTGAGATAGGAGATGCAGCGCCGCGCATCGAGCCGGTAGGGCTCGGGGAAAGCCTGTGTCGGGCAGGCGTCCTGGCAGGCGCGGCAGGAGCCGCAGAGATCGCGTCCCGGTCGGTCGGGCAGGAGCGGGATCGTGGTGGCGATCGAGCCGAGGAAGAGCCACGAGCCGAAGGCGCGCGAGACGAGATTGGTGTGCTTGCCCTGCCAGCCGAGCCCCGCCGCTTCGCCCAGCGGCTTTTCCATCAGCGGCGCGGTGTCCACGAAGACCTTGGCGTCATGCAGACGCCCATCGGGGCGCGAGCCGGCCCGCGCCACGAGCCGCCCGGCCAGTTCCTTCAGCTTGCCCTTGATGACGTCGTGATAGTCGCGGTGCCGGGCATAGACCGAGATCGCGCCCCGGTCGGGTCGATCGAGGAGGGCCAGCGGGTCCTCGTCCGGCCCGTAGTTCAGGCCGAGCACGATCACCGCCCGCGCCTCGGGCCAGAGCGCCTCGACGGAGCGGCGGCGCTCGGCGGTTTCGGGCAGCCAGCCCATCGTGCCGTGGAACCCGTCCGCGATGAAGGCGTCGAGCCGCGCGCCGCTCAGACCCTGCTCCGCCGCCGGCGCCACGCCCAGCGCGGAAAAGCCCAGGCGACAGGCGTCGTCGTCCAGGAATTGCCTCAGGGCGGAAGGGGAAAGCGGATCGGCCATGAGGCGGGATATAGGCCATCGCGCGCCGGATGGGCAGCGGGGCGGCGTTCGTCCCCTTCGCGAAGGATCGCCGAGCGCTCTAGCTAAAGCCCGGTTTCGAGCTCGCCTAAAAATCGAGTTCGGGATAATGCGCCGCCGGCGGCAGGCCGCGCACGCGCTCGGCTAGGAAGGGCCGGAAGGCGGGGCGCGATTTCATGCGCATGTACCAGTCCTTGGCGGCCGGCTCCTCCTCCCAGGCGACCTCGCCGAGATAGTCGAGGATCGAGACGGCCGAGGCCGCCGCGAGATCGGCATAGGAGAGCTTGGGGCCGGACAGCCAGTTCCGGCTTTCGGCGAGCCAGCCGATATAGCGCATGTGGTTCTTGAGATTGGCGCGCGCGGCGCGGATCGCCGAGGCGTCAGGCGAGCCGCCGCCCTCGTTGGCGCGCATCTCCAGCTTGAAGACGCGCTCGCGCACGAGATAGCGCGTGACTTCCGAATCCATCTTGCCGAGGAACCACTCGGTCAGGCGGCGAATCTCGGCGCGCTCGGCCGGTTTTTCGGCCAAAAGCCGGCGCTCGCGCTGGAAGGCACCGCGCGTCTCGTCGAGATATTCGGCCGCCACCATGCCGCCGACGATGGGCGTCACGCCGTCCTCGACCAGCACGGGCACGGTCGCGGCGGGGTTCAGCGCGAGGAATTCGGGCCGGCGCTCCCAGGGGCGCTCGTCCATCAGCTCCGCGCGTTCGCCGTACTCGCCGAGAATCAGCCGCACGAAACGGGAGGCGGCGGACATGGGATGATGATGGAGGGTCAACATGAACGGCGACGAACTCGATGCTTCCGGGCGGATCGGACCAGACGGACGAACGGCACAGCCGCAGAGCGGCAACCCTACGACCGAAAACCTTGGCGGATCGTGAAGACGATTGCGATCCGCAGCTTGGCGAGCACATAATCGAATCGTTCGAATGCGCAAGACGGGCAAGCGGCGTCATACCGCGGAAAGCTTCGTCGCCCATAAGATGACCCGCCCCGCCCGACCCGCTCGGGCAGCCGCCACCCGGGCCTGCGCCCAACAGGACGATGCATGGACAGTATCCATATTTTCGAAGCCTTGATCCTCGGCTTGATCGAAGGCTTGACCGAATTCATCCCCGTGTCCTCGACCGGCCATCTCATTCTCGCCAGCGAACTGATGGGCTTCAAGTCCACCGCCAACACGTTCGAGGTTCTGATCCAGCTCGGCGCGGTGCTCGCCGTCCTGTCCGTTTATTTCGGCAAGCTCTGGCATCTGGCGGTGACGCTGCCCTCCTCGCCCCGCTCCCGCCATTTCGTGCTCGGCATCCTCGTCGCCTTCCTGCCGGCGGCGGTGATCGGCGCCTTCGCCCACGGCTTCATCAAGGGCGTCCTGTTCGAAACGCCGATGGTGATCTGCGTGGCGCTGCTGGTCGGCGGCGTCCTGCTCCTCGTCATTGACCGCATCCCGCGCCAGCCGCGCTACACCGACATCGAATCCTATCCGCTCTCGCTCTGCCTGAAGATCGGCTTCTTCCAGTGCCTCGCCATGATCCCCGGCACCTCGCGCTCGGGCTCCACCATCGCGGGCGCGCTGCTGCTCGGCACGGACAAGCGCTCGGCGGCCGAGTTCTCCTTCTTCCTCGCCATGCCCACCATGGCCGGCGCCTTCGCCTTCGACCTCCTGAAGAACTATCAGTATCTCAATGCCGACGACGCGGTGACGATCACGATCGGCTTCGTCATGGCCTTTCTCTCCGGCCTTGTCGTCGTACGCTCGCTCCTGTCCTTCGTCTCGCGCTACGGCTTCGCCCCCTTCGCTTGGTGGCGCATCGTGGTCGGCGCCATCGGCATCGGCGTCCTCCTGGCCCTGCGCTGAGCCGGCGCCGCCCGGCCGGAGGCAGCCAACTCGTTCTGCGACCAACAAAAAAGGACGGCTCACGCCGTCCTTTTTTCATGAGGTGGCGCATCGTGGTCGGCGCCATCGGCATCGGCGTCCTCCTGGCCCTGCGCTGAGCGGGCCCAGCGAAAAGGGTGGCCAAGCAGCCCTCTGCACCCAACAAAAAGGACGGCTCACGCCGTCCTTTTTTCATGCCTGCGACTTCGACCTGAGCGTCGGCTCAGGGCTTGGCGATGCCCCGGTCGCCGGGGAGCGAGGTGTCCTCGGCCGGGCGGTCGTCATGCGGCTGCGGCTTGGAGAACTGTCCCTGCGGACGAAAGCGCACGAGATAGGTCGGCAGCACGGCGTCGAGCGTGCGGGGGCTGATGCCGAAGGCCTCGAAGGTGCGCCCCTCGCGCTTCGCCGCGTCCGACACGACATTGTCGTGCTGGAGTTGCTCCACCTGATCGGGCGTCAGCGGCGCGCCGGGCAGCTTGCCCACGAGTTTGGCGAGCGAAGCCGCACGGCTGAACGAGATGTCGACGAAGCGGCGACGGCGCTCCACGATGCGCAGCATCTCTTCCATCATCTCGCGGAAGGTCAGAACGTTCGGGCCGCCGAGCTCATAGACGCGCCCGCCCGCGACCTTGCCTTCCACCGCATCGGCCACGGCCGTCGCCACGTCGTTGACGAAGACGGGCTGGAAGCGAGTCTTGCCGCCGCCGATCAGCGGCAGAACCGGCGACAGGCGCGCCATGTTGGCGAAGCGGTTGAAGAACTGGTCCTCCATGCCGAAGACGATGGAGGGGCGCAGCACCACCGCATCCGGCCGCGCGGCGAAGACCCGCGCCTCGCCTTCCGCCTTGGTGCGGGCATATTCGGACGGGGACTGAGCGTCGGCGCCGATAGCCGATAGCTGCACCATGCCGATGCCGCGCTTGGCGGCGCCTTCCGCGATCAGCCCGGCGCCTTCGGCCTGGAGATGGGTGAAGGTCTGCTTGCCGGCCTCGGCCAGGATGCCGACGAGGTTCACCACATGGTCGGCGTCCTCCATCGCCCGGTCGATCGACCAGGGATAGCGCAGATTGGCCTGCACGGCCTGGATCTGGCCGAGCGTGCCGGCGATCTGGAGGTGGTAGGCGAGGTCGGGCCGGCGGCAGGCGACTCGGATGCGATGGCCGCGCTTGGCGAGCGCATGGACGACGTATCGGCCGAGGAAGCCCGATCCCCCGAACACCGTGATCTGCTTCTTCGTATCGACTGCCATGACCTCATCGCCTCGTTTCAGGAGAGCCGGCGCTTCACGTCCGGCACCCCGCCATGTGTTGCGCTCTGCTTTAGCGGCAATGCGTGAATCGGAAAAGAAGCCGCATCGCAAAAGCCCTTTTGTCGCCCGCACGCACCGCGATTCGAGGGACTTTCCCTCCCGTGAATCGACTCCCATCCATCTCCGAACGACCAAGCCGCCGCTCTTACTCTTCTCTTAGAGAGGCCATTAAGTCATCAATCTCAATGACTTAATGGAATCCGAGGAGATGATTGGCCAAGCCCCTCTCCACTTTCTCACCCCCATTTCACAAACCTGTCGCGAACGCGATTGACACGGCCGCCGCCGCCTTCTATTGAACCGCTCGTGCCCAGGTGGCGGAATTGGTAGACGCGCACGGTTCAGGTCCGTGTGCCGCGAGGCGTGAAGGTTCGAGTCCTTTCCTGGGCACCAATTCCCCTGATTATTCAGGGAAGCCAAATAGTTAAGCCGAAACATCGACTTAGGGTCGCCCGAGTGATACGATCGGGTGATACATATGGCCCTTCGAATGGCTCAACCGTGGTCACATCCTAAGACAGGTATGTTCTGGTTTCGGCGGGCTGTCCCTGTCGATCTTCGCGACGCCATCGGCAAGCGCGAAGAGTTGGTTTCGCTCGGCACCAAGGACCCGAAGATCGCGCGCGTGAAGTACGCGCCGGTGCTGGCAGAGGTCGAGGCGCGTTGGGCGAACCTGCGTAGCGGGCAGCGCACGCTGACGGAGCGAGAAGCTCACGAGATCGCACGCACCGCGCACGACACACGGCTCGAATGGCATCAGGACGAGCCCAGCGAGCAATTCGCCTAGACGCCCCGTTTGTACCGGCACCTTTGGCTTCAGTCGCCTCCGGTGAAGACATGGCCCGAAGGCTCCGTGCCGGCCGATAACCTGCTCGTGACCGCGATGCGCAAGTTCTGCTTCGTTTAAGCCGACAACGCCCTTTCGCACCACGGCATGGTCGTCGACGAGCTAAGCCGCCTGAAGCTCGCCAAGGCGATGGGAGCCGCATTTCAGCGCGCGAGCCTGACGATCGACGATCTGGCGGCCGGCCGGCTCTTCGCCGAGGACATTCCAGCGCTTGCATGTTCCCATGAGCCTGAGGGCCCTGCCAGAACCGTCACGCCCCACGTGGCTAAGCCTTCGCAAAGCGACCGTCCTTCTGCGAAGGGCAAAAAGCCTGCTGTGACGATGACCGGCCTTTTCGAGGCATGGTGGCGGGAGGCGCAAGCCGCTGGACGTAAGCCGAGCACGCACGAGAGCTATTTCAACACCGTCAAAAGTCTCGTGGCGTTCCTGAAGCACGATGACGCCGAACGGATCACGGCCGATGACATCGTCGCTTACAAGGACCACCGCCTTTCCACGCCTTCACCGCGCACTGGTAAGGTCCCGAGTGCGAAGACGGTGAAGGATAATGACCTATCCGCGCTGAAGACTCTGTTCGGCTGGGCCGTCATGAACCGAAAGCTGCCAGCGAACCCGGCTGCTGGCCTGACGATCAAAGTTGGTTGGAAGGCGCAGATGCGCCCAAAAGGCTTCATCGAAGCGGAGGCGCATGCGATCCTCTCTGCGGCGCTTGCTTACGTAGCTGGGCCAAGGGAGCACCCCAAGACGGCCGCTGCCAAACGATGGATCCCATGGCTTTGCGCTTTTAGTGGCGCCCGGGTTGGCGAAATCGCGCAGCTACGGCGACAGGACGTACGCCGCGAGGGCGATTGGTGGGTTATTCGGATCACCCCCGAGGCGGGCACCGTTAAAACCAATGAGGCGCGAGACGTCGTTTTGCACCCACAGTTGGTCGAGTTAGGTTTCCCGAAGTTCGCCACTGCGAGCAAAGAAGGCCACCTCTTTCTCGTACCCGCTGAGGACGGCGACGTTCTAAAGCCTCAGGCCGGCTTGCTGAATCGTATGCGAGAATTTGTACGGCCGATCGTGCCCGACCCACGGGTGCAACCGAACCATGGTTGGCGGCATCTTTTCACCACGCTATGCATTGATGCCGAGATCGAAGGGCGCGTGTATAATGCAATCCAAGGTCACGCTGCTCGTAACGTTGCCGAACACTGCGGCGACGATCCACCGTTCATCTGGTTGTTGCCGATCAATCATCCCGAGGCGGCAGGCCGTTAAGGGTTCAGCGCGGCCGTTCGATTCTGCTGACAATATGCAGGGTGGCGTGGACGGGAATGAACTGTGGTGTCAGCCCCTCCGTCGTCTTAGACGAGCAGCACGCCGCCAAGTGCGACGAGCGTGATGAACACCCATCCAACGGCGCCTAGGGCGAGTGGGCGCAGTCCCTTGGCGCGCAGCTTGCCGATGTCGGTGGTGAGGCCCATGGCGGCGAGCGCCATGGCGAGCAGGAAGGACGTTCCTGGCACGAGGATGTCGCGCGCGCCTTCCGGCAAGGCAACGACGCTGTTCAGCATCACCATCGCGATGAAGCCGAACACGAACCAGGGCATGGGCGCACGCGCACCGACCCCGCCCCGGCCGCGCGTAGCCATCGCCCCGATCAGAAGGATCATCGGCGCCAGAAGCAGGACGCGGCTGAGCTTGGCGACAGTGCCGAACTGGCCGGCCTCCGGACCACCCTGGAAGGCAGCGCCCACGACCTGCGCCACCTCGTGCACCGAGGCACCGACCCAGAGCCCGTAATGCGCGGCATCCAAGCCGAGCGCCGAGCCCGCAACGGGCACAAGCAGCATGGACAGCGTTCCGAACACGGTGACGCAGGCGATCGCATAGGCGACGTCCTCGTCGCGCGCCTGCGTCACCGTGTTGGTGGCGATCACCGCCGACGCTCCGCAGATCGCCGTGCCGGCGGCGATCAGCTCGGCGAGCCCCCGGTCGACGCCGAGCAGGCGCCCGGCAAACCGGACCGCGAAGAAGGTGGAGACCAGCGAGGCGACGATCAGGGCGAGCGCACCAAATCCAAGGTCGCCGATCTGCGCAACGGTGAGCTGCAGGCCGAGAAGGACGATCGCAAATCGCAGGATGCGGCGCATCGAGAAGGCGACCCCATCCGCGCTGCCCGCGATCGGGCCGACGAGGTTGCGAAGTCCGATCCCGATTATCATCGCCACCACGAGCGGGCTCAAGGCCGGCATCTGGAGAAGGCGGGGAACGAGGATCGCGACCGCGGCGATCGCACCGGTCAGCGCGATGCCCGGAATGACACGCGAGGCCAATGCGAGGGGGTCACCGGCCTGTCCGGTATGGATCTGGATCGACATGGGGCCTGCCACCGAGGGGGAGCGCCACAGGTGCCAGGAGCCCGCGGCTGATACCCCACTATCGGCTTGTCCAGCACGTTTGATCCAATTAGTTCTCTTTGTTGGAACGTTTCGTTCCCGCGATCGGTAATTCATGACATTCGAGCAGCTCCGCATCTTTCTCGCCGTGGCGGAACGCCTCCACGTCACGCAGGCGGCGAACCATCTTCATCTCACGCAGTCAGCCGTCAGCGCCTCGATCGCCCAGCTGGAAGCCCAGCACGGTGTGCGTCTCTTCGATCGGATCGGACGGCGCATCGAGCTGACGCAAGCCGGCCGCCTGTTCGTCGGCGAGGCGCGCGACCTCTTGGAGCGGGTCGCGCAGACGCGCCACGTCCTAGACGAGTTGGCCGACGAGGTGCGCGGGCAGATCCGCATCCATGCCAGTCAGACGGTCGCGAGCTACTGGCTGCCGCCGCATCTCCTATCCTTGCGCACCGCGCATCCTTTGCTCGACATCGCCCTCACGCTCGCCAACACCGCGACCGTCGCCACGGCGGTTTCGGACGGGTCGGCCGATATCGGCTTCGTGGAGGGTGCCGTCGCCCAGGACGACCTCATCCAGCGCGTCGTGGCACGCGACGAACTCATGCTCGTAGTTGGACGTGCGCACCCCTGGTCGAGCCAGCCCGACGTCGAGCCGTCGCGCTATGCCTCGCAAGCTTGGATCCTGCGCGAGCCGGGCTCGGGAACGCGCGCCGAGTTCGAGGCGCATGTCGGGAACGCTGGCGTCGCGCGACAGGACTTGCGCATCCTGCTGGAACTCCCCTCCAACGAGGCTGTCCTCAGCGCGGTCGCAACGGGGCTCGGCGTCAGCATCCTGTCGCGGCGCGCGGTGCAAAGCGCGTTGGCCGCAGGCGAGGTCGCCGCCTTTCCCGTCGATCATCCGCCTCGCCCCTTTATGGTACTGACCCACCCCGAGCGTCACCGTACCCGCGCCGTTGCAGCGCTTCTGGCGCTGACTGCGAGCTGAAGCGTCAGGCCTGCCTCAGCTCCCGTCGAGACGACCGGATCGATCGGCCAGCTCAAGCCAGATCTGTTCCTCAAGCTCGCTGCGCGGACCGAGAAGTCGCGCCACGATCACCTCCAGGTCGCAGCTCGGCAGATGGTCCGACAGGTCCGCAAGACGTCCCTCCTCGATCGGGCGACGCGCGAGCGAGGTCGGCACCCAAGCTGGCGCCACACCGGCCAGCGCCATCTCGCAGGAGGCGAAAGTCAGCGCCGTCTCCACCCTTGCCTCGAGACGCAGGTCGCGGCGCAACCGTGCAAGAACCGTCCGCTCCATGGCTTGCCCAAGGAAGACGTCCGCGGGATAGGCAACGAAGGGGAGCTCGCCCGCCGACAGGCACCCGAGAAACCAGTCGACCCGGCCTCTGGCCAGCACCGGAACGAGCTGCTCCCTCCCGATCACCACCGACTCCACGAAGTCCGTGCGGACGGGGTGGCTCGAGCCCGGCAGCCGGTAGACGACCGCGATGTCGGCCTGATGCGAGAAGAGTTGCGTCAGGCATTCGTCAAGATTGGCGGAGCGCAGACGGAAGAAGGCGTCGGGTGCCGTGCGCTGCGCCCGCTCGATGATCATCGCGGACATGGTCGCCGTCAGCGCATGCTGACTCACGATGACGATCCGGTTGGCCGAAAGCTTGGCACCCTGCTTCAGGTCACCGACGAGCTGGCGCAGCGCCTCGGCGAGCTCTTCGATCCGCGAACGCTGCGTCTCCGTCGTCGGACGCAACTGCACCGGCTTGCGCGTGCGGTCGAACAGCTCGACGCCGATATGCTGCTCAATCTGCTGGATGCGACGCGAGAAGGCCGACTGCGTCACGAAGCGACGCTCCGCCGCCTCGATAAAGGAACCGGTCTGCGCAACCGCGAGAATGTCTTCGAGCCACTCCAAGCGCACAACAGCACAATCCCTATGCAAAATGCATTTCGCGCATCTTTTATCCCAAATTTCTCATTTGTCGACGAGCTTTCCATCTGAAACAGTCCCCCTGCTCAAGTTCCGAAAGCTAGTCGCATGAACCTTGCCCGTTTTCCTCGCATCTTTCTCGCACACCTGCCGACGCCGTTGGAGCGTCTGGACCGGTTGACCAAGGCGCTGGGCGGGCCGGAAATCTGGGTCAAGCGGGACGACTGCACCGGCCTGTCGACCGGCGGCAACAAGACGCGCAAGCTAGAATTCCTGATGGCCGAGGCGATGAACGAGGGCGCGGACCTCGTGATCACGCAAGGCGCCACGCAATCCAACCACGCCCGCCAGACCGCGGCCTTCGCCGCCAAGCTCGGGATGGGTTGCCACCTCCTCCTCGAGGACCGCACCGGCTCGAAGGACTTGAACTACAACGGCAACGGCAACGTGCTGCTCGACCATCTGCACGGCGCGACGACCGAGACGCGCCCCGGCGGCGCGGACATGGCGGCCGAGATGGAGGCGGTGGCCGAGCGGCTGCGCGGCGAGGGCCGGCACGTCTACGTCATTCCGGGCGGAGGGTCGAACCCGACCGGTGCGCTCGGCTACGTGAACTGCGCCTTCGAGCTGGTCGGTCAGATCAACGACCGCGCGCTGCCGATCGACCGTCTCGTGACGGCCACGGGCAGCGCGGGCACCCATGCGGGCCTGATCGTCGGTCTCAAGGCGATGAACGCGCAGCTTCCGCTGCTCGGCTTCGGCGTACGCGCTCCAAAGGAACGACAGGAAGCGAACGTCTTCGACCTCGCCTGCCGCACCGCGGAGAAACTCGGCTGTCCCGGCGTCGTCCAGCGCGAGGACGTGGTCGCCGACTGCGACTATGTGGGCGCAGGATACGGCGTGCCGCGCGAGGACACGATCGAGGCGATCGCGATGTTTGCGCAGCTCGAGGGCATCCTTCTTGACCCCGTTTACTCGGCCAAGGCCGCCGCGGGGCTCATCGACTACTGCCGCGAGGGCCGCTTTGCCAAGGGCGAGCGGGTGGTCTTCCTCCATACGGGCGGCTCAGCCGCTTTGTTCGGCTACGATGCGGCGCTCGCCGCCGTTCGACCCGCCGACCTGGCGAGCTGAGCGCCGCCGATGCCCGTTCCCGTCCGTCGACCCATCGGCATCCTGGGAGGCATGGGCCCGGAGGCGACCGTGCTTCTCATGCAGAAGCTGATTCAGGCCGTCCCGGCGCAGGACGACGCGGACCACGTTCCCCTCCTCGTGGATCAGAACCCGCAGGTTCCCTCGCGGATCCTGCACCTGATCGAGGGCACAGGCGAGGATCCGGGACCGACGCTGGCCGCGATGGCCGCTCGGCTGGAGCGTGCGGGGGCGCAGGCCATCGCCATGCCCTGCAACACGGCGCATCACTATGCGCTGGCGATCCGGAGCGCGGTCGCCGTCCCGTTCATCGACATGGTGGCGGAAGCGGTCGCCCGGGCGCGGACCCTTGCCGACGGGAGTGGACGCGTCGGCCTATTGGCGTCGCCGGCCGTGCGCCGCATCGCGCTCTTCGAACCTGCTTTCGAGGCGGCCGGACTGGTGCCCGTCTATTTGGAAGCGGACGAGGCGCTTCTTTCGGTGATACGCCGCGTCAAGGCGGAGGGTCCGACCGCAGCGGCCCGGGCCGGTCTCGCCGAAGCCTCTGCCAGCCTCGCCGAGCGCGGTGCGAGCGTCCAGATGATCGCCTGCACCGAATTCTCGCTGCTGAGCGACGCGATGGCGCCCGGTGTGCGGTCCTTCGACGCGATGGACTGCTTGGTGGAGGCGATCGTCGCGTTCGCCTTGCTGAAGGAGCCGGCGCGCGACATGAGGGAGGCGCGGGCATGACGACGGCCGATCGCAACGAAGTCCAGCCTTGGCTCTGGGACGAGCCAACCTGGCGAGCGAAGGTGGACAAGGTCCGGGCCGGACGCTCGCTTCGGCCCGAGCGCTGGCCGAATGGCGCGCGCATGGCGTTCGCCGTCTCGTTCGATTCCGACCACGAGACTTTCGAGCTGAAGAACGGCGGCCGCTCGATCGGGCGGATGAGCCAGGGGCAGTACGGCGCGCGTCGAGGCGTTTGGCGGATCCTTCGACTCTTGGAGCAGCACGAGGTACCGGCCTCCTTCTTCGTTCCCGCCGTTTCGGCCCTGATCAACCCAGACGAGATCCGCGCGGCGCGCGACGCGGGCCACGAGATCGGGATCCACAGCTGGATCCACGAGATGAACTCGGGGCTGGACCACGCCACGGAGCGCGATCTAGCCCTTCGCGCCGCCGACGTCCTGGAACGGCTGTCGGGCGTGCGGCCGGTCGGCATGCGCACCGCGTCCTGGGACTTCAGCCCCCATACGCTTGCCATCGTGCGCGAGATGGGTCTTCTCTACGACTCCTCACTCATGGCCGACGACGAGCCCTATGAGCTTCTGGCGGATGGTGAGCCGACCGGCGTGGTCGAGATCCCGGTGGAATGGATCCGCGACGACGCCCCCTACATGGCGATGGACCGCGCTGGTGGCGCCCGACCCTACGGCGGTCCCGCGATGGTGGCCGACATCCTGCGTCGCGAGCTGGACCTGGCCTATGCCGAGGGCGGACTGTTCCAGATGACCCTGCATCCCCACCATGTCGGTCATCGCTCCCGAATCTTCATCCTGGAGGATACGATTCTCCATGCGCGCTCGAAAAGCGATGTCTGGTTCTGCACCCACGCGGAGCTAGCGCGCTACTGTGCGCGGGAATGCGGGCTTGCCGCTCCCTGAGTCGAGCCCGTTCGGCACGGCGCGCCGGATTGGCGGCGCGGCACCACCCAAAGCCCAGCACACGAGAAAGGTCGCACGGTATGAATCGCATGAAACGAGGACTGGCATCCGCCGCCGTTGCCGTCATGGCGTTGATCGCGACCGGTGCTCTGGCCCAGACCAAGGAAACGCTGACGATCGATCTGCCCGGCGAGGCCGCGACGCTCGATCCCCATCTCCAGTGGAACACTGAGAGCTATACGATCTACCGCAACATCTTCGACAACCTTTTGACCCGGAACGCGGCGGGCGAGATCGTGCCTCAGATCGCAACGAAGTGGGCCTACGACAACGACACGACGCTCACCTTCACGATCCGCGACGACGTCACCTTTCAAGACGGCACGAAGCTGACCGCTGAGGACGTCGCCTTCTCGGTGAACCGCATCATCGACCCGGCGCTGAAGAGCCCGCAACTTTCGCAGTTCGACCAGATCCAGTCGGCCGAGGTGGTGGACCCGGTGACGGTCCGCCTCAAAACCAAGTCGGCCTATCCTGCGCTTCTGGCGCAGCTCGTGAAGCTCTCGATCGTGCCCAAGGCCTATGTAGAGAAGGTGGGTGATGCCGAATTCAACTTGAAGCCGGTCGGCAGCGGTCCCTACAAGCTTGTGGAATGGAAGAAGGGCGTCGAAACCGACCTTGCGGCCTACGACGCGTACTGGCGCGGCAAGCCGCCCTTCCCGCGCGTCGTGTTCCGCGCCGTGCCCGACGTCTCGACCCGCATCGCCGACCTCCAGACCGGCAAGGCTGATCTCGCGCGCGAGGTACCCCCCGACCAAGCCTTCAGCTTGAAGGACGGCGCCGATACCCAGCTCCTGTCGGCTCCGACCGAACGGGTGGGCTATCTCTACCTGAACGCCCAGGCCGGCCCGACCAAGGACGTTCGCGTCCGACAGGCCATCGCCTACGCGATTGACCGGCAGGGCCTCGTGGACGCGCTGCTCGAGGGCTACGGCAAGCCGGTCAACATCGTCGGGGCTGAGCCGATCTTCGGCTACACAGCCGAGGTCGAGGGCTATGCCTACGATCCCGACAAGGCGATCGAGCTAATCAAGCAGGCCGGCGCCGAAGGCGCGACGGTCGAGTTCCTGACCTCCCCCTCCTACAGCCGGGCGCTCGTGGAGGCGATCCAGCAGATGCTGAACGAGGTCGGCCTCAACGTCGAGATCGCCTCCAGCGATCAGGCGACCTTCCTGAAGCGCCGGCAGGGCGAGGCGGCGAATGCCGGCGGAATGGCGCTCGGCCTCTGGTCTTGCGCCTGCCAGGACGCGGACGGCATCATCTTCCCCCTGTTCCGCAGCGGCGGCATCTGGGCGAAGTACGAGAACACGAACTACAACGCGCTGGTCGACGAGGCGCGCACGATCCTCGACGGCGACAAGCGCCTCGGACTTTACAAGCAGGCCTACGAGATCCTGCGCGAGGACGTTCCGGGTATTGGCCTCTACCAGGTCTACGCGCTCTACGGCGCCTCCAAGAAGCTCCAGTGGCAGCCCACCGCCAACGAGGCCATGTTCGTAATGGACATGAGCTGGCAGCCGTA
Source organism: Aureimonas sp. AU20 (assembly GCF_001442755.1). Classification (NCBI taxonomy): domain Bacteria; kingdom Pseudomonadati; phylum Pseudomonadota; class Alphaproteobacteria; order Hyphomicrobiales; family Aurantimonadaceae; genus Aureimonas; species Aureimonas sp. AU20. Next base: position 181,524 of record NZ_CP006367.1, read on the forward strand.
AGGGGCCGGACGCCGATCATGTTGAGCTACGCCGTCCAGCGCTTCCTGCAAGCGATCGTCGCGATCTTCGGCGTGCTTACGATCGTGTTTGTCGTGATGCATCTGTCGGGGGACCCGACGCTGCTCCTGGTGCCCCAGGATGCCTCGGCCGAAATGATCGCCGAGTTGAGGCGCCAGCTCGGCTTCGACCGGCCCATCTCGGTCCAGTATCTCGACTATCTTGCCGGACTCTTCCGGCTGGACTTCGGTCTTTCCGTCGTCCAGCGCGTGCCCGCCCTCGACATCGTCCTGTCGCGCCTGCCCTACACGATCCAGCTGGCGGCAGGCGCGCTTCTCATCGCGGTCGGCGTCGGCATCCCGGCGGGCATCGTCATGGCGACGCGACGCGGGACCGCCGTTGAGCGTCTCCTGACCGCGATCGTGGTGACCGGTCAGAGCGTGCCGACCTTCCTGTCGGGCATCCTCCTGATCTTCGTGTTCGGCGTCACGCTGCGCTGGCTACCGACGTCCGGCTCGGGTGAATGGTCCGCCATGATCATGCCCTCCATCGCGCTGGGGGCTCTCTCCATGTCAACGTTTGCGCGTATGACCCGCATCTCGATCGTGGACGAGCTGTCCAAGGACTATGTGCGGGCGGGTCGCGCGCGCGGCCTGTCGCTGGCCCAGGTCGTCGCGCGGCACGTCCTTCGCAACGCCTCGATCCCCGTGATCACGATCGCCGCGCTGGAGATCGGCAACCTCCTCGCCGGCGCGGTGATCGTCGAGACGGTGTTCGCCTGGCCCGGCATCGGGCAGCTCGCGATCCAGTCCATCCAGTCGCGCGACTTCCTGGTGGTTCAGGTGATCGTGCTCCTGATCTCCTTCGTCTACGTCATGACCAGCGTGCTCGCGGACTTCGTCTACGTCCTCGTCGATCCGCGCATCCGGCTGGCGCGATAGGGAGCCGCCATGACCGTGCCCGCCCTCGCCCTTCGCCGGCGCGCACGCCGCGTCCCCCCTTCGGTGGTCGTGGTGCTCCTTATCTTGGCGGCGATCGTCCTTCTAACGGTGCTCGCCCCCTACGTCGCGCCCTTCGACCCCAACCGGCAGACGCTCCTCGCCCGTCTGAAGCCTCCCGGCTTCACCTATCGCGGCGCGACCTACTGGCTCGGCACGGATGATCTCGGCCGCGACCTTCTGTCGAGGACGCTCTATGGGGCCGGCGTGTCGCTCGGCGTCGCGAGCCTTTCGGTGGTGGTCTCGACGATGGTCGGCGTCACGCTCGGCATGCTGGCCGGGTGGTTCCGGGGCTGGACCGAGACGGTGATCATGCGCCTCGTCGACATCATGATGTCGATTCCTGCGATCCTGCTGGCCGTCCTGACGGTGGCGGTGCTGGGACCGGGCTTTCAGAAGCTCGTGCTGGTTCTCGCCCTCACCCGCTGGCCCCGCTACACACGCGTTGCCTACGCCCAGACGCTGCAGGTGGCGAACCTGCCTTTCATCAAGGCCTCGGAGCTGGCGGGCGCGGGGGCGATGCGCATCCTCTTCCACCATGTCCTGCCCAACATCGCGGGACCGATCCTGATCGTCATGACCGCCGAGTTCGGCCTGATGATCCTGTTCGAGTCGGGTCTCTCCTTCCTCGGTCTCGGCATCCAGCCGCCGTCCGCCAGCTGGGGTTCGATCATGAGCGTCGGGCGCCAGTACATCGAGCGCGCGCCCTGGATCGTTGCGGTTCCAGGCGCCTGCCTCTTCCTGCTCGTCTTTTCCGTCAACGTCGTAGGCGACTGGTTGCGAGACCAGCTCGACCCGCGCTCGCGAACCCGCTGAAGGATGCCTCCTATGGAGTTCCAGAACAGGACGATGGTCGTGACCGGCGCAGCCGGTATCTTCGGCGGCTGGATCGCAAGCTACTTCGCCAAGCGCGGCGCGAAGCTCTGTCTTAGCGACAACCGCATGGACGGGCTCGAGAAGCGGGCCGCCGACCTCGGGCTCGATCCGGGCATCACGCTCCTCCACGCCACCGAGTTGACCGACGACGAGTCCATGCTCTCGCTGGTCGACCTCGTGCGGGAGAGCTGGGGCGCGCCCGACATCCTGGTCAACAACGCGGGCATCTACACGCGCTACGACCTCCTGGACATGGAGTTCGCGGACTTCGATCGAGTCTTCAGCATCAACCTTCGCGCGCCCTTCGTCCTGTCGCGCGAGATGTCCAAACTCATGATCGCTCAACGGCGGCAGGGCTCGATTGTCAACATCTCGTCGGGCGCGGCGCGCAAGATGAACCAGGGCTCGGTCACCTACTGCACATCCAAGACAGCGCTGGAGCGCCTGTCCAAAGGCTTCGCCCTGGAGCTCGCCCATCACGGCATCCGCGTGAACGTCGTGGAGCCGGGATTCGCGCCGGGCAGCGAGGTCTCAGCCTTGAGCGACGCCTATGTCGCCAACATGCTCGCCAACATCCCGCTCGGCCGCGCCAGCGGCCCAGAGGACGCCGCCTCCGCCATCGCCTACCTCTGCTCGGAGCAGGCCGGCTTCGTGACGGGTGCCGTCATCAGCGTCGACGGCGGCAACTCGATCGGCACCTATCGCCGGCCCGAGCCGGCCGCGGCGGCGGGCTGATGAGCGCGAGCGCAGCAGTGCCGACCGGCGCGCTTCTTCGGGTCGAGGACCTGACCATCGAGATCGACGGCGCCCATGTCGTGGACGGTGTGTCCTTCGCCGTGGATGCGGGCCGCGTGCTGGCGCTGGTGGGCGAGTCCGGCTGCGGCAAGTCGCTGACCTCCTATGCCATGCTCGGCCTCCTGCCGCCCGCCGCACGCCGAACGGCAGGTCGCATCCAGCTTGCCGACACCGACCTCTCGGCCTTGAGCGAGCGCCAGTTCCGTCGGGTCCGCGGTCGCGACATCTCGATCATCTTCCAGGAGCCCAGCGCCTCGCTGGATCCGCTCAGCACGGTGGGCGCCCAGATCGCCGAGGCCTACCGCGCCCATCACAAGGTTTCGATGAGGGAGGCGCTCACGGCAGCACGCGCCATGCTCGCCGACGTCGGCATTCCCGATCCGGACCGCCGGCTCCACCAGTATCCGTTCGAGCTGTCGGGCGGCATGTGCCAGCGCATCATGATCTCGATTGCGCTGATCTGCGCCCCGCGCGTGCTGGTCGCCGACGAGCCCACCACCGCGCTCGACGTGACGATCCAGGCCCAGATCCTAGACCTGATGAAGCGGCTCGTCGCCGAGCGCGGTACGGCGGTCGTCATCATCACGCACGACATGGGCGTCGTGGCCGACATCGCCGACGACGTCGCGGTCATGTATGCGGGGCGCGTGGCCGAGATCGCGCCCGTCGAAGAGCTCTTCGCCCGGCCCCAGCACCCTTATACGGCGCTGCTTCTCGCCAGCGTTCCCAAGCCCGGACACCCGCCCAAGGTTGACCTCGCCACGATCGAGGGCATGGTCCCCGCCCCGCAGGAGTTCGGCCCCGGCTGCCGCTTCGTCGACCGCTGCCCGCTCGCGAGCGAGCAATGCCGAAGGGAGCAGCCGCCGCTCTTCGAGCGCGGCGGCCGCCATCGCTCCGCCTGCTGGCACGCCGACCGCGTTTCCGAGCTTGGAAGGATCGCCGCATGAGCGCTGTCGCCAACGTTCTGGAGATGCGGGACGTCGCCGTTTATTTCGGCGGGCGCGGATCGCTTCTCGGCGCCTCGACGCCGGTGGTGCGGGCGGTGAACGGGGTGGATCTTACGATCCGCAAACGCGAAACCGTAGCACTGGTCGGCGAGTCCGGCTGCGGGAAGTCGACGCTTTCCAACGCCATCGTCGGTCTCCAGCCCGCGCAGTCGGGCACGATCCGCGTCGGCGGCGAGGAGGTGATCGGCGCGAGCCCGCGGAAGCTTCACGCCATCCGCCGCCATGTCCAGATGATCTTCCAGGACCCGGCGCTCTCGCTCGATCCGCGCTCCACGATCGGCGCGACGGTCGGCGAGCCGCTGCGCGTGCGCGGGATCGCCAAGGGCCGAACGCTCAAGGAGCGCGTCGGCGCGCTCCTCTCCCAGGTCGGCCTGCGGCCCGACCATGCCGACCGCTATCCCCATCAGTTCTCGGGCGGCCAGCGCCAGCGCGTGGTGATCGCTCGGGCACTGGCCCTCGAACCCGATCTCGTGATCTGCGACGAGCCGGTCTCGGCGCTCGACGTCTCGGTGCGTGCCCAGATCCTCAACCTCCTGACCGCGCTTCAAGAGCGGACCGGCGTTTCCTACCTCTTCGTGTCGCACGACCTCGGCGTCGTCCGGCATATTTGCGACCGCGTGGTGGTCATGTATCTCGGGCGCTTCGTCGAGATAGCGGAGCGCGACACGTTCTTCGCCTCGCCCAAGCACCCCTATACGCGTGCGCTCATGTCGGCCGTACCGGAGGCCGACCCGGTGGTGCAGCGCGCCAAGCAACGCTTCGTGCTGACGGGCGAGCTGCCGAGCCCCGCCAACATCCCATCCGGCTGCGCCTTCCGCACCCGATGCCCGCTGGCGACCGAAATCTGCGTCAACGTGCGTCCAGAGCTGACGCCCCGTCCCGATGGCGCGCTGGTCGCCTGCCACCATGCCTAGGACCCGCTCCGTGACCGACGTCTCGACGCAGACCATCCCTCTTCCCGGTCTCTCGGCGGAGGGCGAGATCCGCGTCGATCGCTGGGGCATTCCCCATATCCGCGCCAGCAACGAAGCCGATCTCTTTTTCCTGCAGGGCTTCAACGCGGCACGCGATCGGCTTTGGCAGATCGACCTGTGGCGCAAGCGGGGCCTTGGGTTACTGGCCGCCGACTTCGGTCCGGGCTACCTAGCGCAGGACCACGCGGCCCGCCACTTTCTTTATCGGGGCGACATGGACGCCGAATGGCGGGCCTATGCCGACGATACGCGGGAAATCTGCACGGCGTTCGCAGCCGGCGTGAACGCCTTTATCGCCCGGTGCGAGCGCGAGCCCGAGCGCTTGGCCGCGGAATTTGCACTGTTCGACACGAAACCCCTCCCCTGGGAGCCGGCCGATGTCGTGCGCATCCGCTCCCATGCGCTGACCCGCAACGGCGTGTCGGAGATCCTGCGCGCCAACGTCTTAGCGATGGCGGACGCCGAGGCCGACCTCATGCGCTTCGAGATCGACCCGCCGGTGGAGCCCCGCTTTGCGGACGGCATCACGAGCGCCGACGTACCGCTCGAATGCATCCGCCTGTTCAAGCTGGCGACCGCGCCGGTCACCTTCGAGCGAGAGCGCTTGGCTGCCACGCTTGACGACGTTTGGCGCTGGACCGAGGTGACTGACCTCGGCGAAGTCGTACGGCGTGCCGCCGAGGAAGGCTCCAACAATTGGGCCGTTCACCCCTCCCGCACGCGGAGCGGCCGGCCGATCCTCGCGAGCGACCCGCACCGCGCTCATGCCGTGCCCTCGCTGCGCTACCTCGTCCATCTCGAGGCGCCCGGCCTCGACGTGATCGGCGCGGGCGAACCGAGCGCGCCGGGCATCTCGATCGGCCATAACGCCTCGCTCGCCTTCGGCCTCACGATCTTCGGGGCCGACCAGGAGGACGTCTGCGTCTACGAGACGAAGGAGAATGACCCCGACCTCTACTGCTACGGCGACGGGTGGGAGGCGATCCGGCGCACGCAGGAGCGCTTCGCGGTGCGCGGCCACGAGGACCAGCACCTAACCCTTTCCTTTACCCGCCACGGCCCCGTGCTGCACGAGGACACAGGCCGGCGGCGCGCGGTGGCGCTGCGCACCGTTTGGCTCCTGCCGGGCTCGGCGGCTTATCTCGGCAGCCTATCCTACATGCGCGAGGCCACGACAGTGGCCTTCGCAGCCTCACTCGACCATTGGGGCACCCCGTCGGTCAACCACGTCGCGGCTGACACGAACGGCGACATCGGCTGGTTCACCGCCGGCTTCACGCCACGTCGGCTCAACTGGCACGGCCTCTTGCCGGTGCCGGGCGACGGCACGCACGAATGGGACGGGTTCCTCGCTCCCGAGGAGCTTCCCCACGCATTCAACCCCGAGCGTGGCTTCGTCAGCTCCGCCAACGAGATGAACCTGCCCGCCGATCGACCGACGGACGCGCCGACGATCGGCCACGAATGGGCCGACGCGAGCCGAGCGCGCCGCATCGAGAGCGTGTTGGAGCGCGACGCGAGCCACACGCTCGAAGCCTCCATGGCTCTCCAGACCGACACGCACTCGCGGCCCGCCGCGGTCCTCACCAGCCTTCTGAAGGGAGCCGGAACCTCGGACGGCGAGCCGAGCCGGGCGATCGCGCTCCTTTCCAGCTGGAACCACCATCTCGACGCGGACAGCGCCGCCGCCGCCCTGTTCGAGGTCTGGTGGATGAAGCACCTGCGGCCCGCCGTCCTCGCGCGCGCCGCCCCCGACCCCGCCTTGCGAAAGCTTCTCTTGCCGGGCGACTTCGACCGAATGCTGTCGATGCTCGAAGATGCTGCGCCGTTCTGGACGCCCCTTGAGCGCGACGCTCTTCTCCTTGCGACCCTCGCCGATGCCTGGTCGGAATGCGAGAAGCGTCTCGGCTCCGAACCGTCCGCTTGGTGTTGGGGGACGCTTCACCGTGCCGTCTTCGAGCACGAGGCAAGCGGTGTGAAGCCCCGCGCCGATACCACCTGGGACGTCGGTCCCCTGCCGCTCGGCGGCAGCCGCTCGACGCCCATGCACGCCGCCTACCGGCTCGACGACTTTGTGGTGAACGCGGGCGCCTCGGTGCGGCTCGTCATGGATGTCGGCGAATGGGATGCCTCGGTCTGTATCAACGCGCCGGGCCAGTCCGGCGACTCGCAATCGCTCCACTACGCCGATCTCGCCCCGCTCTGGTCGCAAGGGGCGTTCGTGCCGCTCCTCTACAGTCGCGCCCGCGTGGACGAGGCGACGCAGCAACTCATTCGCCTCGTGCCATCCAGCGGCGGAACTGCACCATGATCTTGCCCGTTGCAGTGGGAGCGGTCGACGAGGCGGCGCTCCTGCACGAGTTGTGCACCCTTGTGGAGATCGAGACGCCCAGCCGGGACGCCGAGGCGGTGAACCGCCTAGCCGACCGCATTGAGGCCTATGCGGAACGCCTCGGCCTTGACGTCGAGCGCCGCGCGGGCACGATGGGCTTCGGCGACATCCTCATCCTACGAACGCCCCGCCCGGCCGGCGACGACGCACCACGCGTCCTGATTCTCGCGCATATCGACACCGTCCACGCAGTGGGAACGCTGGCCGAACGGCTGTCGCTGCGCCGGGAAGGCGACCGGCTTTACGGTCCCGGCGTCTACGACATGAAGAGCGGTGTCGCGATGGCGATTGAGGCGCTACGCTTGTGCCTGGTCAGCGGCCTCTCCCATCCGGTCGATCTCCTGATCGTGCCCGACGAGGAGGTGGGCTCGCCGAGCTCGCGTCCCGCTATCGAGGAACTGGCGCAGGGCGCCATCGCCGCGCTCGTGGTGGAGCCAGCGCGCGACGGCGGCAAGATCGTGACGGCACGCAAGGGCGTCGGCGTGTGCGACATCACAGTCCGGGGCCGCGCCGCCCATGCTGGCGTGCGGCCGGGCGACGGACGCTCGGCGATCCACGCCGCCGCCCGCCTTGTCTTGGAGCTCGAGGCCCTCAACGATCCCGAGCGGGGTGTCACGGTCACGGTCGGTACGATCCAGGGTGGCACGGGTCGCAACACAGTGCCCGACGAATGCAGGCTTCAGGTCGACCTACGCCTGCCCGACACGACTTCGGCGGACGAAATCCTGGGCAGGATCCGCGCCTTGCAACCGAGCAACCCGGACATCCACTTCGAAGTTTCCGCCAACCTGAACCGTCCGCCGTTCTCGACCAGCTCGGCCAGCTTGCGCCTGTTCGATCACGCAGCCCGCATAGCGGAGGAGCTGGGTTTCCATCTCGAAGGCATGGCGACGGGGGGCGGGTCAGACGGCAACTTCACTGCAGCTCTCGGCATACCCACCTTGGATGGCCTAGGTGCCGACGGGGCGGGAGCGCATACGCACGATGAGCACATTCTCATCAGCAGTCTTGCTCCCCGAACCACCCTTCTCGCCAATCTAATATCGACCATACGACGGGTTGCAGAACTGGATATGCTCAAGGCGTAACACTGATCCATAGGGGTGGTACACACACCCTCGCAAAGCAGCGCGTAAGCTATTGTTTTTGTTGTTCCAGCATCAGAAAAGGGGCAATCCTTGACTCGTGACTTGGACACCTATCAGTCGAAGAACCCCTCGTCTTCCTCCCCGAGGTAGCGCCGTGCTCGCTCTGGTACGAGTTCGACGCCCATGCCAGGGCGGTCCCCGACCGCTATCATACCGTCCACGACGATCGGGTTGGGTAGGCCCTCGACGATCTCGCTCCACCAAGGCGGGTCGCCGGTCGTGTACTCGAAAGCGATGAAGTTGTTCGGCAGCGTCGCCGAGACCTGAATCAGAGCACCGAGGCCGAGCAATCCGTTGGCGGTACCATGCGGAGCCATGGTGATGCCGTGGAGATCGGCATATTCGCAAATCCACTTCAGCTCGGCGATGCCGCCGACATCAGCGGGGTCGGGCCCGACGACGTGGACGGCATTCGTCTCGATCAGTTCCTTGAAGTTGTGCCGGAGATAGATCTGCTCGCCCGTATGGATCGGGGTCGTGGATGTGCGCGTCAGTTCGCGATAGGTGCTCGCATCCACCCAAGGGGTGTAGTCGCCAGACAGGAGGTCCTCGACCCAGAGGAGATTGTAGGGCTCCAGCATCCGTACAAGGCGGATCGCATCGCCCAGCATCCAGCCGGGCCCGCAGTCAAGGGAGAGGCCCACTTGATCGCCCGCAACCTCCTTCATGGCAGCCACGCAGTCGACGAGATGGCGTAGCCCCCGCTCGGTCACCGGCCCCCGGTCGAGGGCGCCGTGGAAGGGGCCCGCCCCCAATTCGCCATAGGTGAAGTTCGGCACCTCGCGCTTCATGGGCGAGTGGAACCCGATCGGCTGCTTGATGATGGTGAAGCCCTCCGGGGAGGCCATCATGCGCTGGAGGTCGTCGGCATAGTCCTCGGGCCGGTGGCCGTTCAGCGGGAAGCGGACCGAGCCGTTGTAGACGCGCACGCGGTCGCGCACCTTGCCGCCGAGCATGCGATGCACCGGCAGGCCGGCGGCCTTTCCCGCCAGGTCCCAGAGCGCCATCTCGACGACGCTGACGGCGCTGCCCCAAGGCTTGAAGCCGCCGCGCTGGCGGACCTTCAGCATCGTGCGCTCGACCAGCGTCGCATCCTCGCCGACCAGCGCCTCGCGCAGCGCGAGGATATGCGGCTTCAGGTAGGGCTTCCACGTCTCGGCCTGGGCATAGCCCGACAGGCCCTCGTCGGTCACGATGCGCACCACGGGACTGCGGCCGATCACGGCGCATTTGAGGTCGGTGATCTTCATGCGGCGCGACTCGCTCGCGGGTCCTGAAGGTTGCGGGAAACGGCGGCAGCAGTCTCGATCGCGGCCAGGCGGATCGCCTCCATGCGCGCGGGCTCGGTGCCTGCCAGGAAGGGGATGCTGAGGGCGGCGACCACCGCGCCGCCCGGACCCTGGACCGGTGCGGCGAAGGCGTGGATGCTGGGCGCGTTCTCGCCCTTGTCCTGGGCCCAGCCGAGGCGGCGAATGCGCGTGAGCTCGGCCTTCAAGCGGCGCGGATCGGTGACGGTGCGGCCGGTGAAGGCGACGAGCGGCCGCGCGAGCCAGCGCTCCAAATCGTCAGGATCGAGATGGGCAAGCAGCATCTTGCTCGCCGCGCCCGCATGGATCGGCATGCGCTGGCCGGGCGCGACCGTGAGGGCGTATTCACGCCTTCCTTGAGCGGTGGCGAGCACCAGCACGCCCTCGCCGTCGAGGACGCTCAGCTTCACGCCCTCTCCGAGATCGGCGGCGAGGCGGTCGAGATGGGGCTGGCCGGCGGCCTGCAGGTCGATCTCGCTTGCCTGCGAGGCGACATGGGCGGCAAGCGTCAGGAGACGGCGGCCGAGAAGGTAGGCGCCCGCCTCGTTGCGCCGGACCATGTCGTGGCGCTGCAGAGTGTTGAGGATGCGGTAGACGCCGGTGCGCGGCAGACCGAGGCGCTCCGTGAGGTCGGTGATCGAGAGCCCCTCGGCGCGCTGCTCCAGGGCGGCGAGGAGATCCATCATGCGGTCGATGGCGGGGATGGTGTGGCGGCTTGCGCCGCCCTCCTCGGGCATATCCATGCGCCGAACCTCTTGGCGGTTGACAGGAAGACGGGAAAGCGTAGCATCAAATAATGAACTATAAAAGTTCATATTTGAATATGACGACGAAACAGGCGCCCAGCGTCTCCGGGAGGACCGCCTCATGCTGACCGTTTCGGCCATCGCCCATGTCGCCGTCCGCATCAAGGATATCGACCGAACCCTCGACTTCTACGTGCGCGGCCTCGGCTTCCGGGAGATGCTCCGCCTCGACCGCGACGGGCGCCTGTGGCTCGTCTACCTGCGCGTCACCGACGAGCAATTCCTCGAAATCTTCCCGGAAGGCGTCGGCGAGCGCGCGGCCGAGCGCGAGGCGATCGGCTACAACCACCTCTGCCTCCAGGTACCCTCGATCGACGGGGCGCTGCGCGAGCTGGAGGCGGCTGGCATCGAGCCGATCCGCCCGAAGGTGCTGGGCGCCGACGGCAACTGGCAGGCCTGGATCGAGGACCCCGACGGCCACCGGATCGAGCTGATGGAGATGGCGGAGAAGTCGATGCAGGCACAGGCCATCGCACGCCTGCGGCAGGGCTGAGCGCCGTGGCTCGTATCAGCTACCTGACGGATGTCGACTTCGGCGCAGGCAAGGTCGCCACGCTGCCCGCAGCGCTTCGCGAAGTCGGCATCATTGCCCCTCTCCTCGTGTCGGACCGGGGCCTCGAGGCGAGCGGCCTTCTCGGCCGCATCCAGACACTGATGCCGGACCGCACGATCCTCTTTCTCGATACGCCAGCCAACCCGACGGAGGGTGCGGTCGATGCCGCGCTCGCCGTCTACCGGCAGGCGGGCTGCGACGGGATCGTGGCGCTCGGCGGCGGCTCGCCGATCGATCTCGCCAAGGGCGTGGCGCTTCTTGCGACGCACGAGGGGCGGCTCGCGGACTTCGCGGCAATCTACGGCGGCGGCGCGCGCATCACCGGGACGGTCGCCCCCGTCGTCGCCATTCCGACCACGGCCGGAACGGGTGCTGAGGTCGGCCGCGCCGCCCTCCTGACGCTCGGGGACCATCGCAAGCTCGGTATCGTCAGCCCTCGCCTCATCCCGCGCCGGGCGATCTGCGACCCGGAGCTGACGCTCGGCCTGCCTCCGAATCTCACCGCCGCCACGGGGCTCGACGCCCTGTCGCACTGTATCGAGACCTTTCTGTCGCCACGCCTGAACACGGTCGCCGACGCGATCGCGCTGGACGGCGCCGGGCGCCTTTGGCAGCACCTGCCGCGCGCGGTGGCTGAGGGCGGGGACATCGTGGCCCGCAGCGAGGTGATGCTGGGCGCGCTGCACGGCGGCCTGTCGTTCCAGAAGGGTCTCGGCGCGGTGCATGCACTCAGCCACGCGCTCGGCGGACTGCCGGAGCCGCGCCTCCATCACGGTACGCTGAACGCCCTCCTTCTGCCTCCCGTGCTGCGCTTCAACGCGCCCGCCGTGCCGGAGCGCATGGTGCGCTTGCGGCAGGCCATGGGCCTGACGGCGGACGCCGATCTCGCTGCGGCGGTCGAGGCGCTGAACCGTTCGCTCGGACTTCCCCACAGCCTGTCGGCGCTGGGCGTTAGGCGCGACATGTTCGGCTGGGTGGTGGAGCGGGCGCTGGCCGACCACAGCCATCCCACCAACCCGCGTGCGGCGACCGCCTCGGACTACCGCCAGATGCTGGACGAGGCGATGGGAGACCGGCCATGAAGATCACGGGGCTGAAGACCTTCGTCGCCAACGTGTCGCGAACCAACTTCGTGTTCGTGAAGATCTACACCGACGACGGGATCGAAGGCGTCGGCGAGGCGACGCTGGAATGGAAGACGCGCACGGTCGTGGCCGCGATCGAGGAGCTGGAGCGCGTCCTCGTCGGGCGCGACCCCTTCGCCGTGGATGCGATCGTGGAGCAGCTTCACCGCGACAGCTACTGGCGCACCGGCGCCGTGTTTCGTACCGCGCTCGGCGGCATCGAGGCAGCCCTTCTCGACATCAAGGGCAAGGCGCTCGGCGTGCCCGTCTTCGAGCTCATCGGCGGCAAGTATCGCGAGCGCGTCAGCTGCTACGCCAACCACTGGTTCTTCGGCTCGGTAACGCCCGAGGACCATGCCCAAAAGGCGAAGGCGGCGGTCGCGATGGGCTACCGCGCCCTGAAATGGGACCCGTTCGATACGGCCGACCTCCAGATGGACCGGCGCCAGCGCCACGCCACGATCGCGATCGTGGAAGCGGTGCGCGCGGCGGTCGGAGCCGACATCGACCTGATGCTCGACGTCCACGGACGGCTCGACGTGCCGACCGCGATCGCGATGTGCCGGGCGCTCGCCCCCTTCGACCTCACCTGGATCGAGGAGCCGACGCCCCCTGAGAGCATCGACGCGCTGGCCGAGGTGCGCGCGCACAGCCCCGTGCCGATCGCAGCGGGCGAACGCTTCTTCGAGCCCGCGCGCTTTCAGGAGGCGCTCGCCAAGCGTGCGGTCGACATCCTCCAGCCCGACGTCTCGCATGTCGGCGGGCTCGGCGAGACCAAGCGCATCGCCCACAACGCCCACACCCACCTCATCCCGGTCGCGCCGCACAATCCGGTCGGCCCGGTGATGAACGCGATGACGCTCCACGTCGCGGTGGCGATCCCCAACATGCTGGTCTTCGAGACCGTGTCGGTGGACGTGCCGTGGCGGCGCGAGCTGGTGCGCGAAACGCTGCGCTTCGAGGACGGGCACCTTCTGGCGCCGACTGCGCCGGGGCTCGGCGTCGAGCTGATCGAGGAGGCCTGCGCGCGCTTCCCATACGAGGCGACCAACGTGCCGCTCTTCGACGGCTCGATGAACACGACCGGCGTGGCGACCGGCGACAAGACCTTCTAGGCGATGGGGTTCGGGAGGCGGCGGCATGACACCATCCCTTCTCGTTCGCGGTGGGCGCGTGATCGACCCGGCATCGGGCTTCGACGCGGCGACGGATATCCTGGTGCGGGACGGCAGGATCGCCGCCATCGCGCCCGACCTCGCAGCGGAGGAACGGGCCGACGTCCGCGTGGTCGAGGCTGCCGGCGCGCTGGTCGTGCCGGGCCTCGTCGACCTCCACACCCACGCCTACTGGGGCGGCACGCAGCTCGGCGTCAACGCCGACAAGATCGGGCCGCGCACCGGCGTCACCACCTAGGTGGACTGCGGCAGCAGCGGTGCGGCGACGCTGGAGGGCTTCCTCTGGCACGTCGTTCGGCCCAGCCGAGTCCGCATCCTTCCCATGATCAACCTGTCCTATATCGGCCTCACCGCGGCCGGCCACCTGTCGATGGATGTGGGCGAGCTGCACGACTGGCGCTTTGCGGACCTGCGCGAGATCGATCGCGTGCATGAGGCGTTCGGACCCGAGATCCACGGCGTGAAGCTGCGCGCCAGCAACAACGCCTGCGGCGCGAACGGTCCGGTCGTTCTGCCGCTGGCGCGCGAGGCGGCCGACCGCCTCGGCGTGCCCCTCATGATCCATGTCGGCACCGCGCCGCCGACCATCGACGAGGTGCTGCCCTTCCTGCGCGAGGGCGACATCCTCGCCCACATCTACAATGCCAGCGCGGGCGGCTCGGTGCTCGACGGCTCGGGCCGCTTGCGCCCAGCGGTGCGCGAGGCCATGGCGCGCGGCGTGCGCATGGATGTGGGTCATGGCGGCTCGAGCTTCTCGTTCCGCATCGCCGAGCGCACCATGGACCAGGGTCTCCTACCCGACGCCATCAGCTCCGACCTCCATGCCCACAACATCGATGGCCCGGCCGGCAGCCTGCCGGAGGTGATGGCGAAGTTCCTCGCGCTCGGGCTCCCGCTGATCGAGGTCCTGCGCCTTGCCACCGTCTCGCCGGCAGCCGTCATCCGCCGCCCCGACCTCGGGCGGCTCCAGGTCGGTGGCGAGGCCGATCTGGCGGTGTTCCGCCTGGAAGAGCGCGGCGTCGATCTGGTGGACTGCGAGGGCGCCGTGCGGCGCGGCTCCTCGAGCCTTCACAACGTCCTGACCGTCTGCCGCGGCCGGGTGCTGGAAAGCGTCGAGGACGGCCGCACTGAGGGACGCCGCCACTGAGACTTGAAGAACCGGCTCGGGACTTGACCGTTGACAAGCCGATACTCTCCACGTCACAGTGCATTATAGAACTATTTAAGTTCATATTTGAACTTAACAGCAGGACCTCAAGGTCGCCGGAAGAAGCGACGGGGTTTACGTCTCCGCCGGACGCGAGGCGCCGGGCTCGGTCCCGGCAGCGCATCGCCGGCGCCGGGTATCGACGGACGATCGGCTCATCGCCGCAACAGCGACGAAACCGTCGCAAAGGGAGGAAGCATGTGGAAATCCCTGATACGTGCCGGGCTGGCGGGCATCCTCTCCACCCTGACGCTCGGCGGCGCGGCCTTTGCAGGCGAGGTCGTCTGGTGGACCCCCAACTTCAACGAGGCGCGCGCCCGCGAGCTGGTCGGGAAGTTCCAAGAGAGCCACCCCGGCATCACCGTCAATCTCCAGATCACCACTACCGACGGTCTGCCGCAGCGCGTTCTGACCGCGCTCCAGTCGGGCGCGGCGCCCGACATCATCGACGTGCAGCACGGCTGGGTCACCGGCTACGCGCAGAACGACCTCGTGCTGCCGCTCGACGACGTGCTCAAGGACCGCTCGGACTACGTGCCGGCCAGCCTCGACTACGTGACCTACGACAACAAGCTCTGGGGTATGCCCTACCGCATCGAGTCGCTGGCGGTGCTCTACAACCGGAAGCATTTCACCGAGGCCGGTCTCGACCCGGCCAAGCCCCCGCAGACCTGGGAGGAGTTGCAGGCCGCCGCCAAGGCGCTCACGCGCGACGGGCGCTCGGGCTTCGCGATCACGGGCGGCGGCGAGGTCGGCAACACGATCTTCCGCTCCATGCCCTTCATGTGGATGAACGGCGGCGGCATCCTCTCGCAGGACGGCAGTAAGGTTCTCGTGAACAGCCTGGAGACGGTGGCTGCGGTCCAGTTCTATACGGACTTCTACAAGAACAAGCTCTCGCCCGCCTCGACGCTGGAGAATGACGGCACGGCCAACCGCCGCCTGTTCATCGCCGAGAAGGTCTCGATGTACCAGGCCGGCCAGTTCGACGTGAAGTCGATTCAGACCGAGAACCCGAACATCGACATCGGCGTCATGACCGTTCCCCACCCGGCCGGCAAAGACACCGCGGCGGTGCTCGGCGGCTGGAGCTTCGTGGTTCCGAAGGACGCCAGGAACCCCGACGAGGCCAAGGTGCTGGTCGGCTTCCTGTCGGAGTCCGCCAACCAGGGCTTCCTGACCGACACCTTCCCCGCCCGCGTCAGCGCGATGGATCTGCCGCGCTTCAGCGATCCGATCCTCCAGGTCTACAAGCAGATGCTGCCCTTCGGCCGCCCGGTTCCCAACCAGCGCAACTGGGTGCAGATCAGCCAGGCCTATTTCGACGGCATCCAGCGCATCCTGCTCGGCGACGAGGACGCCCAGACCGCGATGGACGAGGCGGCCGAGGAGATCGAGGGCCTGCTGTAGGCCCCTGCCCTTCGCCTCTCACGCGGCGGCCGCTTGAGCGCCGCCGTGCCCCTTCCGTGATGCGACCGACGATCGGTGCCGCCATGCAATCCCAGTCCACGGGCTATCTCTTCATCCTGCCGGCGCTTCTCGTGTTGGCGATGCTGATCGCCTATCCCGTCGCCTATACGGGCCTTCTCAGCGTCACCGACAGCCGGGGCGCCTTCGTCGGGCTCGACAACTTCCGCCGCATCCTCGGCGCGCGCGCCACGGGCACCGCGCTTCTCAACACGCTCTGGTGGGTGGCGGGCTCGATCGTCTTCCAGGTCGTGCTTGGCGTCCTGACCGCGATCCTCCTCAACCAGAGCTTCCGGGGCCGGGCGGTGGTGCGCTCGATCACGCTGATCCCCTGGGTCGTGCCCGGCATCGTCGCGGCCACGACCTGGGCCTGGATGCTGCATACCGAGTTCGGCATCGTGAACTACATGCTGACCGAGCCGGGCCTCATCGCTCAGCCCGTCGGCTGGCTCACCAACGGCGACACCGTTCTGCCGGTGATGATCGCGATCAACGTCTGGAAGATGTTTCCCTTCGTCGCGATCATGGTTCTGGCCGGGCTCCAGTCCATCCCGAACGACCTCTACGAGGCCGCGCGCATCGACGGCGCGCGCTACTGGGAGGAGGTCTGGTACGTGATGCTGCCCCAGGTGCGCCCGGTGATCGTGGCCGTCACCCTGCTTCTCGTGATCTGGGCGCTCAACCACATCACCATCATCTACGCCATCACGCGCGGCGGTCCCGCCAACCGCACGCTGATCACCCCGATCCAAATCTTCCGCACCGCCTTCGAGAGCACGCAGTTCAACGCCGCCGCCGCCCTGTCGGTGATGTTCTTCGCGGTCGCGATCCTGGTGGTCTTCGCCTATATCCGCCTGCTCGCGGCGGGAGCGGCCCGATGAGCACGAGCGCCGCCCCCAAGCGCCCCGGTCTGCCGCTGCCCCTGATCTGGCTCGGCTCGCTCGTGCTCGTCCTTGTCTGCCTGTTCCCGTTTTGGTGGATGGGCCTGTCGTCGATCAAGACGCTGCGCGAGCTCTACACCGTGCCGCCCATCTGGTGGCCGGAGGTGCCGAGCCTTGAGAACTACCGCAAGGTTCTCTTCGAATCGAACATCCCGCGCTACTTCCTGAACAGTCTCGTCGTCTCGATCGGCTCGACGGGTCTGGCCCTGATCCTCGCGATCTTCGCCTCCTACGGCTTCGCGCGCTTCGACTTTCGCGGCAAGCCTCTCCTCCAGTCCTTCGTTCTGATCGGGCAGTTGCTGCCGACCGCCGCGATCATCGTGCCGCTCTTCATCACGCTGCGCGTGCTCGGCCTCGTGAACACCTACTGGGGCCTGATCCTCGTCTACATGATCCTGACCCTGCCGCTCTCGGTCTGGATGCTGACGAGCTACTTCCGCGCCATTCCCATGGAGCTGGAAGAGGCCGCGATCATCGACGGCGCCAGCCGGCTCGGCTGCCTGTTCCGCATCGTCCTGCCGCTCTCGGTGCCGGGCATCGTGTCGGTCTTGGTCTACGCCTTCGTGACCACCTGGAACGAGTTCATCTTCGCGCTGTGCTTCGCCACCGACGCCTCGGTGAAGACGCTGCCCATCGGCCTCGCCGAATTCTCCACCGAGTTCAACACGGACTGGGGCGCCGTGATGGCGGCCTCGGTCATCATGACGCTCCCGATCGCCCTTCTCTTCCTGTCCATGCAGCGCCTGTTCGTGGGCGGCATGACGGCGGGGGCGACCAAGGGATGACGAGCCGCAGCCTGCCGAAAGGATCCCGCATGACCCCTTCCATCCCCGCGCTCGGCCTCGGCACCTTCGGGCGAACCGGCAAGGAGGGCTTGGCCGCGCTTCTCGCGGCGCTGGAGCTCGGCTACCGCCATCTCGACACGGCGCAGAGCTACGGCACCGAGGAGAATGTCGGCGAGGCCGTTCGCCGCTCGGGCCTGTCGCGCGACGAGGTCTTCGTCACCACCAAGGTCGCCGACACGAACCTGGCCCGCGCCGACTTCGCTCCCAGCGTCCGCCGCAGCCTCGACACGCTCGGGCTCGACCGGGTCGACCTCCTCCTGATCCACTGGCCCTCGGAACGCGACCAGGTGCCCTTCGAGGACTACATGACCGCGCTCGCCGAGGCGAAGGCGGCGGGCCAGACACGGCTGATCGGCGTCTCGAACTTTCCGATCGAGCATCTGAAGCGCGTGCGTGACCTCCTCGGCGGCGATGCGCTGGCGACCAATCAGGTCGAGATCCACCCGTTCCTGCAGTCGCCCCAATTGCGCGACTTCGCGCGCTCGATCGAGCTGCCGCTGACCGCCTACCAGCCCCTCGCCAAGGGCAGCGTCGGCGAGAACGAGACCATCCGCGAGATCGCGGATCGACACGGCGTGACCGCGGCGGCGGTCGCGCTCGCCTTCCTGATGGCGGAAGGGCACATCGTGATCCCCGCCTCCGGCAGCCGCACCAACCTCGAGGCGAACCTCAGGGCGCGCGACCTCAAGCTCCAACCCGAAGAGATCGATGCCATCCGGCGCCTAGACCGAGGCCAGCGCCGCATCGATCCGGAGAAGTCCCCCCGCTGGGACGACTGAAAGGGAGGAACGCATCATGGGTTCGGTATCGATCCGCGACGCCCGCAAGAGCTACGGGGCGCTGGAGGTGCTGCATGGGGTCTCGGTGGAGATCGCCGACGGCGAGTTCGTCGTGCTCGTCGGCCCCTCGGGCTGCGGAAAGTCGACGCTCCTGCGCATGCTCGCCGGGCTGGAGTCCATCTCGGGCGGCGAGATCGCGATCGACGGGCGCGTCGTCAACGCGCTGGCGCCCAAGGAGCGCGACATCGCCATGGTGTTCCAGTCTTACGCGCTCTACCCGCACATGACGGTCGCCGAGAACATGGGTTTCTCGCTCAAGCTCGGCCGCCGGCCGCGCGAGGAGATCCAGGATCGCGTCGGCACGGCGGCGCGCACGCTCAGCCTCGACGCTCTCCTCGACCGCCAGCCGCGCCAGTTGTCGGGCGGCCAGCGCCAGCGCGTCGCCATGGGGCGGGCCATGGTGCGGGCGCCCGCCGTGTTCCTGTTCGACGAGCCGCTCTCCAACCTCGACGCCAAGCTGCGCGTCCAGATGCGGGCCGAGATCAAGCAGAACCACCAGCGCCTACGCACCACCACGGTCTACGTCACGCACGACCAGATCGAGGCCATGACCATGGCCGACCGCATCGTGGTCATGAACGGCGGCCGCGTCGAGCAGATCGGAACGCCGCTCGAACTCTACGAGCGCCCGGCCAACCTCTTCGTCGCCGGCTTCATCGGCTCACCCGCCATGAACCTCCTGCCTGGGCGGCTCGGTGAGGGCGCGCTGACAGCCGAGGACGGCACGCGCATTCCGATCGCGGGCACTTCTCCTGCCCATAGAGGGGCGGCGATCCTGGGCGCCCGGCCCGAGCATATCGTACTCGATCCCGGCGGGGTGCCGGCCGAGGTGCTGGTGGTCGAGCCGACGGGCGCCGACACGCATGTCACGCTGCGCCTGGCCGGTCAGCCGGTCGTCGGCACGTTCCGCGAGCGCATCACAGCCCGGCCCGGCGACCAGATGCCCGTGCGGCTCGATCCCGAGCGCCTCCATCTTTTCGACGCCGAGACGGGCCGGCGCCTCGAACAGGGAGGCCGCGCCTAGTCATGCCCGCCACCTATCCCGACCTTCGCGACCGCACCGTCCTCGTCACCGGCGGGGCATCGGGCATCGGCGAGGCCATCGTGCGGGCCTTTGCGGCTCAACGCGCGCGTGTCGGCTTCGTCGACCTCGATGCAGTTGCCGGCGAGCGGCTGGCGTCCGCGCTTTCGGCAGACGGTGGACGGCTCCATTTCGTGCCCGCCGACCTTCGGGACATCGCGGCGCTGCAGCGAGCGGTCGGCGAGATCCGCGACACGCTCGGCCCCGTCACGGTGCTTGTCAACAACGCTGCCAACGATGAGCGCCACCCGACCCCGACCGTCACGCCGGACTATTTTGACGACCGCATCGCGGTGAATCTGCGCCACCAGTTCTTTGCCGCGCAGGCCGTCCTGCCCGACATGGAGCGGGCAGGCGGCGGCTCGATCGTCTGCATGAGCTCGATCTCCTGGATGGCGGGCTTCGGCGGCATGGCGCTCTACACAGCGTCGAAATCCGCCGTGCTCGGCCTCGTGCGCTCGCTCGCCCGCGACTACGGACCGGCGGGCGTGCGCGTTAACGCCGTCTCGCCCGGCTGGATCATGACCGAGCGCCAGCTCGCGCGCTGGCTGACGCCCGAGGCCGACGCCATGCGCGAGGAACGCCAGGCACTGAAGCGCCGGCTCGTGCCCGACGACATCGCTCGCCTCGTCCTGTTTCCCGCCTCCGAGGAGGCCAGCGCCATCACCGCGCAGAACCACGTCGCCGACGGCGGCTGGGTCTGACGCTCGTTTTCTTTCGGCCTGCCTTCGAGGTGCATTCCATGCAGTCACCATCCGACATCCAGCCGATCATCCGTCCACCGCGCGCTTGGTGCGACGCGCTCGCCGCGATCGGTACGGCGACCTGCAGCAGCGAGCTCAGCCTCATGGGCATCCGCGATGCGCAAATTCACGGGCCGCGCCCGTTGAAGCTCGGTCGCTCGGTGGCGGGCCCCGCGCTCACGCTCCAGATGATGCCGAAGCGCGAGGATCTCTACGGCTCGAACGAGTACGAGAACCCGGAGGTCCAGCTCCATCGCCACGTTCTGTATCCTGCGGAGGCCGGCGACATGGTGGTGGTTGACGCCCGCGGCGACATGGCGAGCGGCATCTTCGGCGAGATGATGCTGACCTTCCTCGCGGGCCGCGGCGGGTCGGGCGTGGTGGTGGACGGCTGCATCCGCGATTCAGCCAAGGCGCGCGCGCTCGACCTCGGCATCTGGGTGAAGGGCGTGACGCCGAACTACCATGCGCAGACGAACCTCATCCCCTTCGCCGTCAACGTGCCGGTCGCCTGCGGCGGGGCGCTCGTCATGCCGGGCGACATCATCGTGGCCGACGACGACGGCGTAGTGGTGGTGCCAGTCGCCATGGCCGAGCAGCTGATTAAGGGCGCGAGCCAGCACGTCGAGTGGGAGGAGTTCGCACGCCTGCGCCTGTCGCAGGGCGGGGACCTGCGCAAGTACTATCCCCTAACCGAGGCCGTGCAGGACGAGTATCTTGCTTGGCGTGCCGCCAACCAGGGTTGAACAGCCCCCTCCTTTGCCGACCGATTGGGAGACCGAGCTTATGTACAAGACGCTGAATGGAACGGTCCACCCGAACGCGGCGGCCGAGGTCGCCGTGCCGGCCGTGCCCGACGACGAGCGGGTCTGGGTGCCGCAGGCCGAGGGGGTCTGGTTCCGGCCCCTGATGCTCAACACGTTGGCAGGCCAGTGGTGCAATCTTCTTAGGGTGGCGCCGGGCCGGCATCCTGTCGCGCCACCTCCATCCGAACCCCGTGCACGGCTACGTCATCAAGGGTCGCTGGCGCTACCTCGAGCACGACTGGGTGGCCGAGACCGGCTCCTACGTCTTCGAGCCGCCGGGCGGGATCCACACGCTCACCGTGCCGGATGATGTCGAGGAGATGATCACGTTCTTCAACATCACCGGCTCGATGATCTATCTTGACGAGGCGAACCGACCCGTCGGCTACGAGGACGTCTTCACCAAGATCGACATGTGCCGCGCCCATTACGACGCGGTCGGACTCGGCCATGACGTCCTCGACCGCTTCATCCGCTAGCGCGGATCTTTTCGCGGGCGCGTTCGAGGGGCGGCACGTCCTCGTGACGGGTGGAACGTCCGGTATTGGCGCGGGCGTCGCGCGTGCATTCCTGCGGGCTGGCGCTCACGTCATGGCGACGGGGGTTGGCGCGACCGCGGGCGACGACCCAGCGCTCTCCCGCGCGGGTGCTCGATGTTCGCGACGTGTCTGCCGTGACCCGACTCATCGCTGAGTTCAAGCGCCTCGACATCCTCGTCAACTGCGCAGGCATGATCCGCCCCGGCGAGGAGTTTGACCCGGCCATCTTCGATGCGGTCGTGGACGTCAAACTCGGTGGGACGATGCGCCTTTGCGCGGCCACGCCCGCATGCCGCTCGGGCGATGGGGCACGCCAGAGGACGTTGCGGGCGCGGTCCTTTTCCTTTGCTCACCCGAGGCGGCCTTCGTCACGGGTGCGACGCGGACCGTGGACGGGGGGTACTCCGTCGCCTGACCAAACCTTAAACCGATGAGGATTTCCATGACGCCGACCCTCGACGAACTGCGCCAGGAAGAGGATAGCCTCCACCTGTCTCACTTCGACTACGCGACGGCTTGGGAGCTGGGTTCGTCGCTACGCGCTAAGGCGGTGGAGGCCGGCCTGCCGGTCGGCATCGAGGTGTTTCACGGCAGCGCTCCGGTCTTCCTGTCGCTTCTGCCGGGCTCCACACCCGACAATGTCGACTGGCTCCGGCGCAAGCGCGCCGTCGCCCTGCGCTTCCACCACAGTTCGTTGTACATGCGCCGCCTCTGCGAAGCTAAGGGCGTCGAGTTCGCCATGCGCTACCATCTGCCGGCAAGCGACTTCGTCGCAAGCGGCGGAGCGGTCCCGATCACGGTTCGGGGAAGCGGCGTGGTCGGCGTGGTCACGGTCAGCGGCCTTCCCGACACGGAAGACCACGCGATGGTCGTAGCGGCCCTGCGCGCCTTGAACGAGGGTCATTCGAGGATCCGTCCTCTCGTTTCATGACAATCGTCCAACGGAAGGGCGACGCAGGCTTTCCCTCAGAATTTACCGGCCGTTCGCCCGGACTGGGTGGATCAGACCACCGCTTTCGTTCCAACTAGAGAACGAAGGGCCTCTCGCGCATCAAGATCGGCGCATATGCGTACTGCACCTTCCTCGGCAGCCTCGCGAGGTACTTGATGCTTCCACAGAGCGACCCTGCCAGACGGCAAGTGGCATCCGTCCACAGGAGTGGTACACACGACCTTGGAAAGCAACATTCAAGCTGTTGTTTTTGTTAGGGTGGCATCAGAAAAGGGGCAATCCTTTCCTGAGCAACAATTCCTCTGATTGCTCAGGGAAGCGAAAGACTTAAGCGATTACAAGGGATTGCGTGGAGCGACCTGTACAACAGGACTGCACAACATGCCCCTTGCGATGGCCCGTCCGATGAAGCTTCCCGGTACTAAAAACCAGCAGTTCGTCCAGCGCATCCCGGCCGACGTAAAGGCGAAGGTGCGGGGGGATGAAGCTAGCAATCCCGCTCCGGGCCCAGACCGTTGCTATGACGGACTCGCAAACCCTCCCCGACGTTAGCCTTTCGTTTCGGACGACCGATCCCGCAGACCCTAGGAAGGCTCGCGGGCGCAACCGTGCGCGTCACGAGATGCGCTCCAACATCAAGGGTGCGGCAGGGGTGGTGCGCTACGACGTCAGCCAGAGCCTACCGCAAGGGAGCCTGACCCAATTATGAATGTCGAGAGGTAGGGTCGTATCAGAAGGATACCCATAGAGTGCGTTCGTGGTAAGCGCACGAGGCGCGTCATAGCGCTGCTCAGACACAAATCCGAAGATCGTCACGCGGGCGGGCGCCAATTACTCCGCCAAGCGCCGGCACGATGCGGTGCTCGCAAATGCGGGCGATCGAGAAGTCGCCCCTGTCCACTTCGCGGAAGATGATACGCGAAATCGGAAAACCGGCGATGACAAAGAAGATGTCGACACCCACGAGCCCGCCTGGCAAACGGGCAGCGTGGAACAAAACTGCGGCCAAGACGGCAATGCAGCGCAACCCGTGGATGTTGGGCCTGTAAGCACGCGGGTCGGCTATGCCCTGTGCCTTCGTAGCTACGATCATTGGCGGAGCGAGTTCGTAAGCGCGGTCAACTGCACGGCCCGGGGGTTTCTCGCATTATATGGACGCACCCGTTCGGCGTGTCGCCTCTCTCGCAATTGCCGCAAGAGAGGTATGCAATGCAATATGTGCTATAGATGATTCAGTAAGCTATCCAGATCCGCGCCATCCTCCACAAAGCCCGGTCTAGCTACATACCAACGCATCGGAGTGTCCCGTTGGACCGTCTAGCAGGAAACATCCCGCCTCGTTCGATCGCCGTGACGGCAGTAATTGCAAAGTCTTCTGTAGACTTCGTGGAGGCGGCGTTCGAACTCTATGAAAAGCGCCGACCTTTCTTGATCGTTTCGGCAAGCGGAGTAAGCGAAAAGCGGCCTGGTCTTGAGCTTGTCGATGTGATCGAGCCGGACGACCGGACGGGTTGGGTATCCGGCTTGCGAAGATTCCCTGGCGGCTCCGATATAGCGCAGGTGACCTTCACCTCGGGTACGACGGGCATGCCGAAGGGCATCTGTTTAACCTACGAGGCCCTCAACGACACGGTAGAGCGCCTCAATACAGTGATGTCCCTCGACGGTTCCGTGCGCGAGTATGTCGGGGTTCCGCCGAACTACTCCTTCGGGTTGGGACGGTTCCGAGCTTGTGCGGCCGTTGGCGGTCAGGCCTTCATCCCCCCACGCGGCTTCGATGTCGGTGAAATCGCCGCCATGCTTCGGCGTGAAGAAATCAACGCGCTTTCGGCCGTACCGACGCTGCTGCGAATTCTCCTCAAGAATGCCGACGCGATCGGATCGTCCGGGCGCAACATGCGGTGGATCGAAATTGGCAGTCAGTACATGTCGCGCTCGGAAAAAGAGGCGTTGAAGGCGCTCTTTCCCAATGCGCGCATCGTGCAACATTACGGTTTGACCGAAGCGTCCCGCACGACTTTCCTCGATTTGACCGCCACGGATGGTGAGGGGCTGGAATCGGTCGGCCGGCCCGTCGGACAGACCCGCGTCGAGATCGCCGAGGACGGACGTATCCGCATCTGCGGGCCGCATGTGGCAAAATTCGCTATGGCCGACGGAGCCTTTTCGCCCCTCACGGATGCGGACGGCTGGCTGACCACCAACGATCTCGGCGAGATGCGGGACGGCAATCTTTTCTACCAAGGCCGAGCCGACGATCTCATCAATTGCGGCGGCATCAAGATCTCGCCCGAACTGATCGAAGCCGAGCTGCGCGAGGCGCTTACCCCCTCGCCCGCCGTCTCGCTCGCGCGCATTCCCGATCCGTTGCGCGGGGATGGAATGCTTCTGGCCCATCTGCCGGGTCCTCATGACGAGGCTGCGTTGCGCGCGGCCACCGAAGCGGTGCTGCGCAAGCGAGGGCTCGTGGTCGGCAATGCGCTGAAGCTAACGCAGGTCGAACGCTTTCCCGTCACGGCGACAGGCAAGGTGCAGCGGCGCATTCTCGGCGAGAACTTCGTTCGGGAGGAAACCGATCGTTCGCTGCATGACCAGATCGATCGGGCTATCGCGCCGCAGGACGCCGACACGATACGGGCCCTGTTCGAGGCGGAGTTCAATCGCCCATGTATCCGCGACGAAGACAGCTTCGTTTCGCTCGGGGGGGATTCTCTGACTTTCGTGGTGATCAGCGCGGCGATCGAGGACCGGTTCGGTAGCTTGCCCAAAGGCTGGGAAGTCCTGCCGCTTGCGAACCTTGAGGCGCTGTTTCCCAAACCCAGGGAACAGAGTGGCGGGGTCCTCGCCATGCGCTCGATCAGCATGGAAACCGCGATGCGCGCGATCGCGACCCTTATGGTGGTGGCACACCATACCTTCAAGGCGGAGGTCGGTGCTGGCGTAGACATTCTGATCATGTTGGCTGGGCTCAGCATGGCGCGCGTCCAACGCGCGCGGCTCGTATCGTCGAAGCGATGGACGATCCTGCGCGATGTCTTCCTCAAGATCGTGCTGCCCTACTACCTCGTTCTCGTCGCCTTCAGCCTGCGCCGGATGGATGGGAGCGTCGCGGAGTTCCTGCTGGTCAGCAATTTTGTCGGGCGTGTCGGTAGCTTGCTGACGCCCTTTTGGTTCATTGAGGCTTACATCCAGAGCATTCTGGTTCTGATTTTATTTGCCTGCATACCAGCGGTCAGAACATTTATTCGCGACCAGCCTGCAAAATTCGGTTTCGCCTTTCTCGCGGCGGCCATTGGCATCAAGATCATTGCAATTCTTACGTTCGATCACGACGAACTTCTGAACCGGACGCCCGACCAATTCATCTATCTCTTCGCAATTGGCTGGTGCATATACTTCGCCAACACATGGACGCGCACTGCGCTGGTTGTGGGTATCGCCGCCTTTGCGGCATTTCTCAACTATGCTTCGGTGCCTTGGTGGGGCGGTTTTGGGGGTGAAATGCGTGGTGCTTATAAGTTGGCGGCCGTGATGCTCCTCGTTGCCGTTCCAGTTCTGGTGATGCCGGACTTGGTAAGACGGTTATTCTTGGAAATCAGCTTTGCAAGTTTTGCTATATATATCTCGCATTCTCTGACCATTCCGCGTCTGCGCGAGGTTATGCCACCAACCATCCTAACAATCGTGTTGGTCGCCATCGGGATTGCCATCTCCCACACCATCAAGCTGGCGCTACCCATAGCGAAGACTTATGCAAATCGTCGCGTGCAACAGCGTTGAGGATGTGCCTGTCTCAAACAAGGTTCCAGCTTTGAGCCTTACCAAGCTCACTGGTTCTTCTGATGCTTAAGGTCTGAACGGGTAACCGGGCGGCCCTAAGCGAGGGCTTTTCCCTTTGCACAATTCCGCAAACTCGGTGGCTGTAAATTTAGCCGCCGATGACAAGCTTGCCCACGCGCTACGCGTTACCAAAGCAGATCGTATAGGTCGCGCCGAAAAACCAGTCGGCTTTAACTGGCAGTTTGCTGCGATCGCTCGTTTCATTTGGATGATGTCTTGAAAATTTAAGCGCCATTGTTCGCGGAACCATCTTTTCTACAGTTCGGTGCGCTCTGCCAGTAGGGCGGTGCACCTCATAGACATCTTCGGAAACGTCCAAACGAAGTCTTTTCCGGCCGCTGCGACCAACAGATCGCAGCGGGGAACGTAGCATCAGCGCCCTACGAAGACGCGCCATCGCGCCCAGATGCCGACCCTAAGCCCGGCGTCAGCGCTCCGATAGCGTCGGCGTTTCAGCGCCGGCCAAGTCTTCGCGGTCGTGCAGATAGTCCGAAAGCGCCGTGCGCCGGCCTTCCCAGGCATCCGACATCACAGCCTGAATCTGGCGCGCACGCTCGGCCCAGGCGGGGGAGCGGAAGTGGGGGGGCTCGCGCACGGTCACGTCGTCCACCCGATTGCGCACCAACCGGCAGCCCAAAACTTCCAGGCCGAGCACGAAGTCTTCCACCGACAGGTCGGACGAGACGGGATAGTCGGCAATATTGACCTCGCGCACCGGAAACAGCCGGCCGCGCAGGATCACGGGCACGAAGCCCGGCGAGGTCTGGCAGATGCGAAGGACGACGGCGGTTTCAGGATCGGACAGGAAGGAATGGCTCATGGGTCACGTCTCCTCGTCCATCTCGAGTTCGCTCAAGGGTGCGGTGATGCGGCATCGAAGGCCGCCCGGATCGTATGCGAGATCGACCGCGCCGCCCGCCGCGCCCGACAGGCCCATGCCGACCAGCCGCGTGCCGAAGCCCTTGCGGCTGGGCGGCACGACAGGCGGACCGCCCGTCTCGCACCAATCGAACTCCAGCATGGGCGAAAGGCCGCTGGCGGACGGAGTCACCGACCAGCGGATCGTCACCCGTCCCTCGGGAACCGAGAGAGCGCCGTATTTGACCGCATTGGTGGACAGCTCGTGGGCGATCAGCGCCAGCGCCATCGCGGCCTTGGGGCCGATCAGCACGCTCGGCCCCTCTAAGTCGATCCGCCCGCCGGGATCGTGGGCGGACACCGCGCCGCGCACGATGGCCTCGACCGATCCTGAATCGTGCTGGCCAATCAGGAGGATCTCGTGCGCGTGCGACAGCGCCTGGATGCGCTGGGAGAGCGTGACGCGCGCGGTCTCGATGTCGGTGGCCGAGCGCAACGTCTGCGTCGCGATCGACTGCACAACGGCCAGCGTGTTCTTCAATCGGTGAGAGAGTTCGCGCGCCAGAATGCGCTGCTGCGCTTCGGCGCGCTTGCGATCCTCGATCTCGCTGGCGCAGACCACCGCGCCGCGCAGCCGCCCGGTGGCGTCGCGGATGGCTTCGCCCACGACCTCGATCCAGACCCGGCTGCCGTCCGGGCGCTCCAGCTGCATTTCCAACGTGGCGCGCTCGGCCTCCCCTTTGAGGATGCGCGGCAGCGGGCAGGCGGACGGGTCGATGGTCCGCCCCTCGCCGTCATAGGCGAGGAAGAGATGGTCGCCGCCCGGCGCCAGGACGCTGGCGGCCGTGCGGCCGAGGATGGTTTCCATGCGCCGATTGCTGGCGATGACGCGGCTCGTCTTCGCCTCTGCCAGAAGAACGCCCAGCGGTAGGGCCTGGACCAGCGTAAGAAGGCGCCGCTCGTTGTCGCGCAGCAGCGTTTCGACGCGCCCGCGCTCGATGGCGGCGCGAATGCGCGCGGCGGCTTCGCTGACGAAGGCGAGTTCCTCCTCCGTCCAACGTCGCGGCCGCGTGTCGCCGACCTCCAGCACGGCCACGAGCCGGCCGCCTTCGGTCACGGGATGCCGGATGGAGGCGCGCAGGTCCCCCTCCCCTGCCCCGGATTCGCTGGCGTCTTCCACGGCGATCGTCTGGCCCTGACCGAGCCTCGCCTCGAGAGTGAGGCCCGACGCCTCTCCGCCGGATTGCGAGCTGGCCGGCGCTTCGCCCCGGCGCCATTCGTGGCGCAGGGAGGGCGTGCCGTCTGGAGTTACGCCGCAATAGGCGGCCTGCGCCACCTGCAGCGCGCCGCCGACCAGTTCGGCCGCGCCGCGAAGCAAGATGGCCTCGTCGTCATGGCGTAGGAGAAGGTCGCCGAGCCGGGCCAGCGCGTCACGTCGCGCTTCGGACTTGGCGCGGTCGGTCACCTCGACAAACAGGGCCGTGAACCCGTCCTGCCCCGCGGGCTGCACGACGCCCTCAAAAGAGCGGCCCATGGCCTCCACCGTTCGCAGGAAGCGCAGCGGCTTCTTTTCCTCGACGGCGGCGGCGGCGCCCTTCACCCATTCCGGGCCGAGATCTGGAAACAGCTCCCGCACCGTGCGGCCGATCACGGCCTCAGCGGACAGGCCGGTCAACTCGCACCAGGCGCGGTTCACCGCCTCGTAGCGCCAGTCCACCACCGCGCCCGCCTCGTCGCGCAGGAGCCGGCCGAGCACGAAGCCTTCCTGCAGTTCCTCGAACAGCTCGCGCCACTTGCGCTCGCTGGCGCGCAGGCTCTCGTCGGCATCCATCCGCTCGCGCATGATCGACAGGAAGCGCGCCACGGTGGCGAAGAAGGCGACCGTCTCCTCGTCGAACGGCTTCGCCTCGTGCCGGCTGAAGGACAGGACGCCCTTGGCGACGCCCTGGCTGAGGATCGGGAAGCCGGCATAGCTGTCGAAGCGCATTTCGCGCGCGATGGCGTGGCGCGGCTCGTCGCCATCGAGAAGGCTGGAGAGAATCAGCGGTTCTCCGGTTTGCGCCACGATGCCGCAGAGCGGCCATTCCACCGAGGTCTCGGTCAGGCGCCGGCGCGTGTCCTCGTCCAGGCCGATCTCATGGGTGAGAAAGAGGTGGCAGCCATCGGGCGCGATGTCGAACAAGCAGCATTCGTCGAAGCCGATGATCTCGGCCCCCGCCTGCAGAATGGGCCGCAGCCCGTCGCCCGTGGTCGGGGCCGAAAGCAGCGCCGCCGAGACTTCCGCCAGAAGCGCCAGTCGGTGCTCGCGCTGGCGCTCGGCCGTGCGGTCGCGCAGGATCAGCAGCGAGCCGATGGGCTCGCCGGTTTCGGACACGAGCGGGCGCGTTTCGCTGGAGGCAAGGAAGCGCGAGCCGTCCCGGCGCGGGCGCCAGCCCTCGCGCAGCGCGTGCCCCTCGCTGCGGGCGCGGGCAAGATCCTGCGCCGGCACGCCGTTCGCCCGGTCCTCGCGGGTGAACAACCGATCCGCCGAGGCGCCGAGCATCTCGTCCTCGCCCCAGCCGAGAATCGCCTCCGCGCCCCGGCTCCAGGCGGTGATGCGCCCGTCCCGGTCGAGCGAGAGGATCGCATGGTCCAGCGCGCTGTCGAGAATCATCCGATGATGCCGGTCGACCTCGCGCTTCTGCAGAAGCGCGCGGTCGCGGTCGGCCACCGCCCGGCGCAGTTCGAGCTGGCTCATGACCTGCCGCGACAAGGCGACGAGCCCTTCGAGCTCGCCCGTGCTCAGGGCGGCGGGCCGGGCCACGTGGTCCAGCACGCAGAGCAAGCCGAGCACCTGGCCGGCGGGCGTCACCAGCGGCGCGCCGGCATAGAATCGCAGATGCGGCTCGCCGGTGACCAGCGTGTTTTGGCGCGTGCGGGGGTCGAGGGTGAGGTCGGGGATGATCAGCGGCTCGGTCTGCGACAGGACATGCCGGCAGACGGACTGCTCGATCGGCGTCTGGCAGGGGTCGAAGCCGGAGCGCGCCTTGAACCATTGCCGGTCCTTGTCCACAAGGCTGACCAGCGCGACAGGAGCGCGGCAGAGCGTGCGCGCCAGGAGCACGATGTCCTCGAAGCCCTGCTCGGGCTGTGTGTCGAGAATGCCGTATTCGGCAAGCGCCGCCAGCCGCGCGGCCTCCGCTGCGCGCCCGTCTTCCCCAGCGCCCCGGTCTTTCCCGGCGCCCAGGTCTTCCCCAGCCCCTGCCGGCTCGTCTCTCACGGCGCACGCCCCCTGCTGCCCGAAGGCCTCTGCGCGTTCGTAACTTCCTTTTCGCGCGATGGAAAGTCGCTTCGCGGCCACAGGGGCCGGCTTCGGTATCTCCGGTTGTACTGGGGAGACACTGGCGAGACAAGCTCTGTCGGGTCGGTCAGGCGACCCTACAAAAGATGGACGAGCCAACCCATCAAAGAGGCCTCGACCATGCGCATCGAACCCGCCTTCCTCTTCGATCTCGACGGCACGCTGGTGGACAGCGTCTATCATCACGTTCTCGCCTGGCAGGAAGCGCTGGACGCGGAGGGCATCGACCTTTCGGTCTGGCGCATCCATCGCAAGATCGGCATGAGCGGCGGCTTGTTCACCAACCAGTTGCTGCGTGAGACCGAGACCGACATCAGCCCCGAACTCCTGGAGCGCCTGCGCCAGCGGCACGCGGCGGCCTATGGCCGGCAGGCCGATCGCATCCGGCCGCTGCCCGGCGCGCGCGCCCTCCTGCAGACGCTGACCGACGCCGGCATCAAATGGGCGATCGCCACCAGCGGACGCATGGAAACGGCCTCGCACAATCTCGCAGCCCTCGGCGTCGATCCGGCCAAGGTCCCCGTCATCACGCGCGATCTGGTGAAATACGCCAAACCCGACCCGGACCTTTTCCTTGCCGCAGCCGAGCGTCTCGACACGCCGATCGAGACGGCCATGGTGATCGGCGATTCCATTTGGGACATGCTCGCCGCGCAGCGCTGCCGGGCGCTCGGCGTCGGCCTCCTGTGCGGGGGTTATGGGGCGGGCGAGTTGGAGCGCGCGGGCGCTTACCGCGTCTACGAGGACCCCGCCGACATGCTCGCCCATCTCGACGAGGTCGGCGGTCGTCTCTAGCGGCGCGTTCGGGGCGGCTGGGGCTTCCTCGCTTTTCCCGCGCGCCGACGCTGCGGGCATTGAATCTGCCGAGGGCTTTAGAGCCGAGGCTGGGACTGGCAGTTCCGTTGCGGCAACGCCGCCTTTTCGCCTCTGCGCCGCGCCGGGCATCAGCCGCGCTCGCCGCGCAGGAAGGCGGCGATGTCGTCCATCAGCCTGTCGGCGCGTTTAATTCGCCCGTTCATCTGGAGAAAGGCGTGGATCATGCCGTCGTATCGCCGGTGCGTCAGCGGCACGCCGCAGGCGTCTAAGCGTCGGCCGAAGGCCTCTCCCTCGTCGCGGAGCGGGTCGGCTTCGCATGTCGCGAGGAAGCAGCAAGGGAGGCCGGCGAGATCATCGGCAAGCAGCGGCGAGGCGGTGGGAGTGAGCCGGTCGGCATGGCGCGGCACGGACTGGTCGGCCTCGTAGCGCAGCGAATCGCGCGTCATGATCCGCCCTTCGTTCTCACGCAGCGAGGGCCATGCGCGCGTGTCGCGAAGATCGGTGTTGGGATAAAGGAGAACCTGCGCCTCCGGCAGCGGGCTCGCGCCCTCGCGGCGTAGAGCCCGCGCGGTGGAAGCGGCATAGAGGCCGCCGATGGAATCTCCGCCGATCGCCCAGCCAGCCGCTGGCAGGCCGAGCCCGCCGCCGACGAGAAACCGCGCGGCATCGAGGCAATCCTCTTGCTGGCCGGGATAGCGCGTTTCGGGTGCCAGACGGTAGCCGACCGAGGCGACCACGCGTCCCGTGCGCTCGGCCAGCGCCAAGAGCGGCGCTTCGTGCGTGTCCAGCGACCCGGCGATCGCGCCCCCGCCGTGGAACCAAAGGAGGAGCTTCTCCCCATTGGCCGGGCGGTAGAGCCGGAGGGGAATGGCGTGCCCGCCGCGCCCGGGCGCCTCCGTCTCTTCAATGCGGACCGAGGCCGGCGGCGGGGCGGAGAAGCGGGCCAGCGAGGCCGTGTCGGATCGCGCCTGGGCCAGTTTCTCGGCGGCGTTGCGCGGGTCGGGGCGCCCCTTCGCAGCCCGCTCGATCTCGCGCAGCACCGCCTCGGCCTCGGGGTCGATCCTCATGCGTCGTCCTCATCCGGTTGGCCCGGACAAGCAAAGGCCCGGCCGCTTCTAAAGCAGCCGGGCCGAAGAAGGTTTCGCGCTTCAGCGAAATCGTCGCTTTAGCCGCGCCCGCCGAAGACGCGCTTGGGATGGAAGGCGCCCTGGTCGATCGAGCCCAGCGCGACGAGGCGGCCGTGGCCGGTCGCATAGGCTTCCTCGCAGAAGGCCGGCGCGTCGCGCCCGCGCAGGAGAACCGGGTTGCCCGAAAGGACCCGGCCCGCCTGGTCGTCGCTCAGCGCCACCTCGTAGAGGTCCGACAAAGCGGTGGCTGCGTCGAGCACGAACTCGTCCAGTGCCTCGAAGCGCACGACGCGCGGGCGGGCGCCGGAATCGATCGCCTCCTGCGTCAGCTCTTCCAGCCCTTCTTCCGCCGCGTCCATCAGGTCGTCCAGCGTGATCAGGTCGTCCTCGTCGAAGGCGCCGACGCGAACGCGGCGCAGTTCGGTGACATGGCCGAAGCAGCCCAGCTCGCGGCCGAGATCGCGCGCGATGGAGCGGACATAGGTGCCCTTGCCGCAATCGGCCTCGAACACGGTCGTGCCCTCGTCCATGGAGACGATCTCGAGCCGGTGCACCGTCACGGTGCGGGCGGCGATCTCCACCGTCTCGCCGGCGCGCGCGAGGTCATAGGCGCGCTCGCCGTCGATCTTGATGGCGGAGAAGGCCGGGGGCACCTGCTGGATCTCGCCGATGAAGGCGGGAAGCCGCGCCTCGACATCGGCCCGGCTCGGGCGCATGTCGGAGGAGTTCGTCACCGGGCCTTCCGTGTCGTCGGTCGTGGTCTCGGCGCCCCAGCTCACCGCGAAGCGGTAGGTCTTGCGCCCATCCATGACGAAGGGAACCGTCTTGGTGGCATCGCCGAGCGCGATCGGCAGCATGCCGGACGCCAGCGGATCGAGCGTGCCGGCATGGCCCGCCTTCTGCGCGAAATACAGCCACTTGATCTTGGCGACCGCCTCGGTGGAGCCCATGCCCACCGGCTTATCGAAGATCACCCAGCCCGAGATCGGGCGCCCCTTCGGCTTCTTGCCGCGCCGTGCCATCAGCGTTCTTCCTTGTTGTCGTCTTCGCCTTCAGTAGCTTCCAGGTCTCGCATCACGTCGGGCGAGCGCAGAAGCGCGTCGATCCGGGCGTAATTGTCGAAACTGTCGTCCTCGCGGAAGCGAACCTCGGGCATGTACTTCATCTGCCGAAGAGCCGGCGAAAGCCGTCCCCTCAGATATTTCGCGTGCCCGTTGAGGGCCTCCACGAAAGGCTTCATCTCGCTCTGGCCGAGCACCGTCACATAGGCCGTGGCGAGCTTCAGGTCGTTCGACATGCGAACTTCCGACACGGTGATGACGGCGCGTTCCAGGAGCGGGTCGCGCAGGTCCCCCCGCTGCAACGTCTCGGTCAGCGCGTGGCGGACCTTCTCGCCCACCGACAGCTGGCGCTGCGACGGCCCCTTGGGAGTCTTGGCGTGTTTTGCCATGTTTGCCTCTTGCAACGCTGCGCCGCCGGCCGCCCCCTCGGGGAGCGACCGCACCGGTTCGAACGGAGATGTTTCCAGCTCAGCGACGTCCTGCCGCCTTCATCTGAAGGCAAGCGACTTCCATCCACGCACGAAGAGAAGAGCCCGGCGTCGCCGCCGGGCTTCCAAGTCCACTCTCGGACGGGAGGCCCGGCCCGAGCCGGTCGCCCCATCGTGCGTGCCGACATGGCCTTTTCGAGGCCAGTGTTCGGCATTCGACGCTTCCGCCCCCAGGAGTATCTGAACCAGACCTCGTGGGGCGCGGGCCGGTCAGCCGGCCCGCCTTGGGTGTTACAGCGTGCGGGCGATGTGCTCGACGCGGAAGTTCTCGATGATATCGCCCTGGCGAATATCGTCGTAGTTCTGGAAGGCCATGCCGCACTCCTGGCCGCCCGGCACTTCGGACACTTCGTCCTTGAAGCGCTTGAGCGTCTTGAGCGTGCCCTCGTGGATGACCACGCCGTCGCGGATGAGGCGGACGCCCGCACCACGTTCGACCTTGCCTTCGGTGACGCGGCAGCCCGCGACCTTGCCGACCTTGGTGATGTGGAACACCTCCAGGATCTCGGCATTGCCGAGGAACGTCTCGCGACGTTCGGGCGAGAGAAGACCCGACATCGCCTGCTTCACGTCATCCACCAGATCGTAGATGATGTTGTAGTAGCGGATCTCGATGCCTTCGCGCTCGGCCGCCTGACGGGCCTGGGCGTTGGCGCGGACGTTGAAGCCGATGATCGCGGCCTTGGAGGTCGCGGCCAGCTGCACGTCGGACTCGGTGATGGCACCGGCGCCCGAATGCACGATGCGGGCCTGTACCTCGTCCGTGCCGAGCTTTTCGAGGGCCACGTTGATGGCCTCGACCGAACCCTGCACGTCGCCCTTGATGAGCAGCGGGAAGGTCTTCAGCCCCGTGTCCTGCAGCGTCATCATCATCTGCTCGAGCGAGCCGCGCTGGCCGGCGGACTTAGCCACCGCCTTCTCGCGGGTCAGACGCTGGCGATACTCGGTGATCTCGCGGGCCTGAGCCTCGTCCTTCACCACGGCGAAGCGATCGCCGGCGCCGGGCGTGCCCTGCATGCCGAGGATTTCCACCGGGGTGGAGGGACCGGCCGACTTCAGCTGACGGCCCTTGTCGTCCACCAGGGCGCGCACGCGGCCCCACTGGTCGCCGGCCACCACGATGTCGCCCTGGCGCAGCGTTCCGGCTTGCACGAGGGCGGTCGCGACCGGGCCGCGGCCGCGGTCGAGCTGCGCCTCGATGACGACGCCTTCGGCGGTGCGCTCGGGATCGGCCTTGAGGTCGAGAATTTCGGCCTGAAGGATGATGGCCTCGAGCAGCTTGTCGAGATTGGTGCCGGCCTTGGCCGAGACCTCGACGTCGAGCACTTCACCGCCCATGGATTCCACGAACACCTCATGCTGGAGGAGGTTCGTGCGCACCTTCTGCGGGTCGGCGCCCGGCTTGTCGATCTTGTTGATCGCCACGATGATCGGGACGCCGGCCGCCTTGGCATGGCTGATCGACTCGATCGTCTGCGGCATGACGCTGTCGTCCGCCGCCACCACGAGGATGGCGATGTCGGTCGCCTGGGCGCCGCGAGCACGCATGGCCGTGAAGGCCTCGTGGCCCGGCGTGTCGATGAAGGAGATCAGGTGACCGTCCTGCTCGACCTGATAGGCGCCGATATGCTGCGTGATGCCGCCGGCCTCGCCGGACACGACGCTGGTCTTGCGGATCGCGTCGAGCAGCGAGGTCTTGCCGTGATCGACATGGCCCATGATCGTGACGACCGGGGGACGCGACACCAGCTTCTCGGGGTCGCTGGCGACGTTGAAGATGCCGGTTTCGACGTCCGACTCCGCCACGCGGCGGGGCGTGTGGCCGAATTCGGTCGCGATGATCTCGGCGAGATCCGCGTCGATCACGTCGCCGGGCTTCATCATCTGCCCCTGCGCCATCAGATACTTGATGACGTCCACCGCCCGCTCGGACATGCGGTTGGCGAGTTCCTGGATGGTGATGGTCTCGGGGATGATCACTTCGCGGGAAATCTTCTCACGGGCCTGGTTCTGCTGCGAACGCTTGAACTTCTCCTGACGGCGACGCATCGAGGAGAGCGAGCGACCACGCGCGTCGTCGTCCGACAGGGCGCGCTCGACATTGACGCGGCCTGCGCCGCGACGGTCGTCGGTGCGCGAGCGGGTCGGCTTGGGCGTCTCGACGACCACGGCGCGGCCCGGAGGGCCACGACGGGCGCCGGCGGGGCCGCGACGATCGTCCTCGTCGTCCGCACGGGTCTTCTTGGTCAGGTCGGTGCGGCCGGCCGGGCGCAGGCCCAGACCGTCGTCCACCGGCGGCGGGCCGGGAATGACCTCGGCCGGCTTGGCGCGACCCGTGGTCTGCGGACGGGCGGCTGCGCGGCGCGCGGCGTCCTCCTCGGCCTTCTTGCGGGCGGCGGCCTCCATCTCGAGACGCGCGGCTTCCTCGGCCTGACGGCGCTCGGATTCCTCGCGCTCGGCGCGGCGACGGTCATCTTCCGCGATGCGGCGCGCTTCTTCGAGCTGGAACAGGCGGCGGTCTTCGACCTCGCGCTGCTTGGCCAGCTCAAGCGCGCGGCGACGCGCGTCCATTTCCTTGGACGACAGGTCCGACAGGACCGCGCCGCGCGGCTGGCGCGCGCCCGGCGCAGCGTTCTGCGCCGGGCCTCGGGCGCCCGTCTGGGGCTGGCCCGGACGGTTCGGCTGGCCGGGGCGACCATTGTTGGCCCCGGCGGGGCCGCCGGAGCGAACGCCGTTGTTGTAGGTACCGCCGGCCGAGCCGGGGCGAGCGCCCGCTGGGGCGCCGGGGCGGGCCGCGCCGGGCGCGCCGCCCGGACGATGGCCGTCGGTGCGGCCGGCCGGGGCGCCGGGGCGCTGCGGAGCGCCCGTGGCGGGACGCGCGGCGGCAGCGGCGGTCGGTGCGGCCGTCGTGGCGGCGGGAGCCTGGACGGGCTTGATGGATTCGGGGGCGGCGGGCTTCAGGGTGTCGGCTCTCGGGGGTTCGGTCACGGAAACGGGGGTCGGCGCGGCAGGCGCGTCGACAGGTGCCGGAACGGCGGCAGCGGCCACCGGTTCGGAAACGGGGGCGGGAGCCGGCGTCTCGGCCACGGCCGGCGCGCTCACGGGCGCGGCCGGAGCGCTGACGGTCTCGGCGGCGGGCGCCTGCGCGGGAGCTTCGGCGGCAACGGTGGGAGCGGCAACAGGCGCGGCCTCAGCAGCCGGAGCAGCGGGCGCGGCGACCGGGCGATCGGGCGGCACCGGCGCCTGCGGGTTCTCGGCGGCGCGAGCGAGCGCTGCCTGCTGGGCGGGCGTCAGAGCCGGGCGCGGCGCGGCCGGGGCGCTGGGGGCTGCGGCCTGCGCTGCGGGCGCGGCGGCCTTCGCGTCCTCGGGCTTGGAGAACTTCCGCTTCTTGGTCTCGACGACGACATTGTTCGTCCGCCCGTGAGAGAAGCTCTGCCGGACGGTCGAAGGCGCGGCTGCGCCCCCCGTCTTCAGGGTCAGGGTCTTCTTCGGGGTGACGCTCAGCGTCTTGTCGTCGCCAGATTTCGTGTCGCTCATATATGCTTCCGCTTCCTGCGCGGGATCTGATCCTCGCGCCCATTATCCGTGCCTAGAGCATTTCGCAACCAAGCTTTGTTGTTGAACATCGATACGGTCTCATGAGTCGGGCGGGCTTTCGCCGTCCCGACCGGCCTTCTCGCCCCGATAAGCGCTGAGCGCTTCGAGACGTTTGACGAGGGCCATCCCGGCGCTGCCGGGCAAGATGGCTGCGTGTACCACGTTTTCCCCGCCAAGGGCCAAACTCATTTCGTCGGCTCCGAGCAGACGAAACATCGGCGTCGGCCGCGCTCGCCCCGAAACCTCGCCGGCATGGCGGGCGCCGTCGAGCTTGCGCACGCCGTCGGGCGCCGCGTCGCTGGCATGGAGGCTCGCCGCCGCCTTGCCGGTGCGCAGCGCCGCGTCGACCTTGGCCGAGCCGGTGACGACCTGCCCCGCCTTGCGGGCGAGCCCGAGCGAGCCGAGCGCCGAGCGCACCAAAAGCGCGTCGAGATCGTCGGCCAGCGTTTCCAGGCCCGACACGTCCTGCTTCAGCGCGCGCGAGAAGATGCGACGCTTGACGGCAAGCTCCACCACCTCGCGGCGGGCCTCGACATGGGCGCCCCGCCCCGGCAGGCGGCGCTTGAGGTCAGGCACGAGGCGGCCGTCCGGCGCGGCGACGAAGCGCACGAGGAGATCGGCCTCGAGCGAGCGGCGCGACACGATGCACATGCGCCCGTTCATCACCGCCTCCTCCAGTCCGTCATCCAACATCTCGCTCGTCGTCACGCCTTGCCTAACCTCTTGCCTCAGACCGTGGTTTCATCCTCGGCGCCTTCGAGGTCCTCTTCGACCTCGTCGGGCGCTTCCTCGACCCAGCCCGCCTTGACGCGGGCCTGCATGATCATGGCCTCGGCGTCCGTGCGGCTCAACTCGAAGGCGGACAGCGCGCCGGTGAAGCGCTTGGTCTCGCCGTCCTTGCGCTCGCTCCAGCCGACCAGATCGTCCGCCGCACAGCCCGCGAAGTCCTCGACCGTCTTCACGCCGTCCTCGCCGAGCGCGACCAGCATCTGGGTCGTCAGACCCTCGATCTCGCGAAGCTCGTCTGCGACGCCCAGCGCCTTGCGCTTCTCGTCCAGTTCCGCCTCGCGGCGGTCGAGATAGTCCTTGGCGCGGTTCTGGATCTCGGCGGCCGTGTCCTCGTCGAAGCCCTCGATCGAGGCGACGTCGCCGAGATCGACATAGGCCACTTCCTCGACCGTCGCGAAGCCTTCGGAGGCGAGGAGCTGGCCGACCATCTCGTCGACGTCCAGTGCTTCCATGAACAGGGCCGAACGCTCGGCGAATTCCTTCTGGCGACGCTCGGATTCTTCCTGCTCGGTGAGGATGTCGATATCCCAGCCCGTCAGCTGCGAGGCGAGGCGGACGTTCTGTCCGCGGCGGCCGATCGCAAGAGACAATTGGTCATCGGGAACCACGACTTCAATACGCTCGGCGTCCTCGTCCAGCACCACTTTCGCGACCTTGGCCGGCTGAAGGGCGTTGACCAGGAAGGATGCGGCTTCCGGCGACCAGGGAATGATGTCGATCTTCTCGCCCTGCAGCTCGGCCACCACGGCCTGCACGCGCGAGCCGCGCATGCCGACGCAGGCGCCGACCGGGTCCACCGAAGAATCGCGCGAGATGACGGCGATTTTGGCGCGCGAGCCGGGGTCGCGGGCGACCGCCTTGATCTCGATCACGCCGTCGTAGATCTCCGGCACTTCCATGGTGAAGAGCTTGGCCATGAACTGCGGATGGGTGCGCGACAGGAAGATCTGCGGCCCGCGCGGCTCGCGGCGTACGTCGTAGACGAAAGCGCGCACGCGGTCGCCATAGCGGAACAGCTCGCGCGGGATCTGCTCGTCGCGGCGGATGATGCCCTCGCCCTTGCCGAGATCGACGATGACGTTGCCGTATTCGACGCGCTTCACCGTGCCGTTGATGATCTCGCCGACGCGGCCGATGAACTCCTCGTACTGCTTGTCGCGCTCGGCCTCGCGCACCTTCTGCACGATGACCTGCTTGGCCGACTGGGCGGCGATGCGGCCGAACTCCATCGGCGGCAGCTGCTCGGCGATGAAGTCGCCCGGCTCGGCGTCGGGATTCTTGTCGCGGGCGAGCTCGAGATAAATCTGCGTGTTGGGGTCCTCGACATCCTCGACCACTTCGAGGAGCCGCTGCAGCTTCATCTCGCCGGTCTTGGTGTTGATGTCGACGCGGATATTGGTTTCCTGGCCGTAACGCGAACGCGCCGCCTTCTGGATGGCGTCGGCCATGGCGGCGATGACGATCTCGCGATCGATCGACTTTTCCCGCGCGACGGCATCCGCGATCTGCAGAAGCTCGAGCCTGTTCGCACTGACTGCCATGTGTCTCTCCTCGTCGAAAGCCCGAAGAAGCGCTCAGAAGGCTCGTTCGGCTTCGCGGTTCATGCCCGCGCGGGGCGCGGGCGCTTGTGCCAGTCCGGGCTGCTCCCGAAGGATCACCCGGCGCGATCGTCGTGCCGGCTCAGCCGGCGGAGGCGTCTTCGCCCTCGTCCTCGTCGTCCACGGACTGGCCGCGCGCCTTGCGCGCGTCCTTATCGGCCTTGAGCGAGGCAGCCAGAAGCTCGTCGGTCAGGATCAGCCGCGCTTCGGCGATGGCGTCGAAGGGAATCTCGACCACGGCCTCGCCATCGTCGGCGGCCACGCCGTCGCGCTCCAGCCGGATGCCGTCGGCGTCCACATTCGTCACGCGGCCGCGAAACCGCTTGCGGTTCGCGACGAGGCGGCCCGTCTCCAGCTTCAAAAGCTGGCCGGACCAGGTCTCGAAATCGGTCTTGCGCACCAGCGGCCGGTCGATGCCGGGCGAGGAGACTTCCAGGTGATAGGCGCGGTCCATCGGATCGTCGACGTCGAGAACGGGCGAGACGGCCCGACTCACGGCCTCGCAATCCTCGACCGTCATCGTGCCGTCGGGGCGCTCGGCCATGATCTGCAGCGTCGCGCCGTTCATCGCCGAAACGCGCACGCGCACGAGCCGGTAGCCGACCTGTTCCATGGCGGGTTCCACGATCGCGGCAATGCGCGCTTCGAGGCCTTGTTCGATGATGATGCGATCCGTCACGAAGTCTCCGATGGTTCATTCCTGCCGAGCGGCGCCGGTTTCGTCCGGCCTCCACCCGCCATGCCCCACGATCGCGATCTTCCTAACAAAAAAGAGCGGGACCGGGTGGACCCACTCTCAACGACCGTATCGCAGAGGATTTGCCTGTCATATACCCCTCGAGCCCCCCTCTGGCAAGCCTTGCGGCTTGCCCGCGCGCCGTCAGAGGCGGCGGAAGGTGAGATAGGCGCCCTTGCGCCCCTCGCGATGCGCCTTGGCCTCGTAGCGCGTGCCCGGCCAGCCGGCATAGGGCGTGTGCCAGTCGGCCGGCCCTTCGGCCAGCCATTCGAAGCTTTCGTGGCCCCGCACGTGCTGCAGCGTCCAGTCCACATAGGTCTCGATGTCGGACGCGAAGCGGAAGCGCGCGCCGGGCTTCAGGACACGGGCAAAGCGCTTCAGCGTGCGCTCGTTGACGAAGCGGCGTTTCCAATGTTTCCGCTTCGGCCAGGGGTCGGGATAGAAGAGGTCGATCCCGTCCAGCGAGGCGTCCGGCAGCCAGTCGAGCAGCATCGTCGCGTCGTCGTCGAACAGGCGCAGGTTCGCGCGCGGCTCGGCTTCCAGCGCCACAAGCATCTTGGCCATGGAATTGCGGAACGGCTCGACGCCGATGAAGCCGGTGCCGGGATGGCGGCCCGATTCCAGATGCAGATGCTCGCCGCCGCCGAAGCCGATTTCGAGACGCACGGCCGGGACCTCCGCCTCGAACAGCCCGGTCACGTCCGCCGGCGCGGGCTGGGCAAGGTCGAGGCCGAGCGTCGGCATCCGCTCGGCCAGGAGATCGGCCTGGAGCGGACGCAGGGTCTTGCCGCGAGAACGGCCGAAGAAGTTCTCGCGGGTTCTCGCCTTCGGGGCGTTGACGCGGCGTTCAGCGGCCAAGGGCGGCCTTCAGCTTCGACGTGAGGTCCGTGCGCTCCCAGGAGAAGGAGCCGTCGCGGCCGGGCTTGCGGCCGAAATGGCCGTAGGCGGAGGTCTTGGCGTAGATCGGCTTGGTGAGCTGGAGATGCTCGCGGATGCCGCGCGGCGTCAGGTCCATGACCTCGCGCAGCACCTTCTCCACGTCCGCTTCGTCCACCGTGCCGGTGCCGTGCAGGTCGACATAGACCGACAGCGGCTCGGCGACGCCGATCGCGTAGGAGAGCTGGATGGTGCAGCGGTCGGCGAGCTTGGCGGCGACCACGTTCTTGGCGAGATAGCGCGCGGCATAGGCGGCCGAGCGGTCCACCTTGGTCGGGTCCTTGCCCGAGAAGGCGCCGCCGCCGTGCGGCGCCGCGCCGCCATAGGTGTCCACGATGATCTTGCGGCCGGTGAGGCCGGCGTCGCCGTCCGGGCCGCCGATCACGAACTTGCCGGTCGGGTTCACGTGCCAGACGCAATCCTTGGCGATCGCCAGATCGGCCACGGCCTCGCGCACGAAGGGCTCGACGATGGCGCGCACGTCCTTCGAGTTTAGGGATTCGTCGAGATGCTGGGTCGACAGGACAATCGAGACGATCTCGGCCGGCTTGCCGTCCTTGTAGCGCACGGTGACCTGCGTCTTGGCGTCCGGGCCGAGCTTGCCGGCGTCGCCTTCGCCATTCTTGCGGGCGGTGGCGAGGCGCTCCAGAATCTTCTGGGCATAGAAGATCGGCGCCGGCATGAGGTCGGCCGTCTCGCGGCAGGCATAGCCGAACATGATGCCCTGGTCGCCCGCGCCCTCGGTGTTCTTCTCAGCGCCCACGTCCACGCCTTGGGCGATGTCGGCGGACTGCTCGTGCAGGAGGACGTCGATCTTGGCGGTCTTCCAATGGAAGCCGTCCTGCTCGTATCCAATGGCCTTCACGGCCTTGCGGGCCGCCGAGCGGACCTTGGACTTCAGGCGGCCGGGCTCCACCGAGCAGCGCACTTCGCCGGCGATGACGATGCGGTTGGTGGTGGCGAGCGTTTCGCAGGCGACGCGCAAGAGAGACGGGTCCATACCGGTCTTGCGCGCTTCCTTGTAGAGAAGATCCACGATCTCGTCGGAGATGCGGTCGCAAACCTTGTCGGGGTGTCCTTCGGAGACGCTTTCCGAGGTGAAGAGGTAATCGCTGCGCGCCATCTGCGTGGAGATCTCCCGTGCGGTCGGCGCAAAGCCCGACCTGCCGCCTCACCCGCGCGAGGTCGCGGGCTCGCCGGGGTTAGAAAATGAGGGCTCTTCGCGCAAGCGAAATCTGCCCTCACACCCCCGCGAAACGAGGTAAAACGTGCCGTTTCAGCTGTTTTCGGGTTCGTCCTCGAGCGAGCCGAGCGAGCGCACGAGATCGAGAACGCGGCGGCGAACCTTGGGGTCGGCGATGCGCGCGAAGGCGCGCGTCAGCTGCAGCGTCTCGCTCGAATTGTAGCCGTCATGGACGAACTCCTTCGGCGGTTCCTGCATCCCGTTGACGGTGGCGGGCGGATTGTCGAGCCCGTCGAAGAAGAACGCGACGGGGACGCTGAGAACCTCGCTGATGTTCTGCAGCCGGCTGGCGCCGATCCGGTTCGTGCCCTTCTCGTATTTCTGGATCTGCTGGAACGTGATGCCCAGATGTTCGCCGAGCTTCTCCTGGCTCATGCCCACGCTCGTGCGCCGCAATCGCAGCCGCG
The DNA here is from genome assembly GCF_001442755.1 of Aureimonas sp. AU20. Classification (NCBI taxonomy): domain Bacteria; kingdom Pseudomonadati; phylum Pseudomonadota; class Alphaproteobacteria; order Hyphomicrobiales; family Aurantimonadaceae; genus Aureimonas; species Aureimonas sp. AU20. Next base: position 224,933 of record NZ_CP006367.1, read on the forward strand.
CGCCCACGTGGACGTCGACCGGATTGGGTATCTTCTTCACATCTGCCATTGCCGCCTTCTGCCCGTTACCCCACCGGAGCCTTCGGCTCGGCCCGCGCCGTCGCAAGTCCACCGAACGATGCGGAACCAATGATAGAGGTATTCCTGCAGATGAATTGGTTAGGGGCCGTCCGGCTTGGCGTCAATCAACCGTATGGCGAAATCGGACCACACCCATGATTGCCAAAAAGGCAGCAATGGCCCAAAGCGCGAAAAAGAGGCTCTCCCCCATTTTCGCGTAGAGCGTCGGGGCGCCCGGCAGAGGCAAAACGGCGTCCACCGCGCCGCCCTGGCCGAGCGCCAGACCCGCCACGGGGCGCCCCGCCGAATCAGTCACGATCGAGATTCCGGTGTTGGCCGCGCGCACCAGCGGCAGGCCGAGGGCGACGGCGGTGAGCTGCGCCTGCCGCAGATGCTGATAAGGGCCGGGGGTCTGCCCGTACCACGCGTCGTTGGTCACGTTGAGAATGAAGTCGGGCCGCTCGCCGCCCCGTTCGATCTCGCCGGGAAAGATGATCTCGTAGCAGACGAGCGGCAGGAAGCGCGGCCCCCCTGCCCCGGCCGGCAGCAAGCGGCGAGAAGCGCCGGCCGAGAAGCCGCCTGGCAGATGCGTCAGCTGGTTGACGCCCCAGCGCTCCAGCACCGCCTGGAACGGCAGGTACTCGCCGAAGGGCACGAGATGCAGCTTGTCCTGCGCGTCGAGGATCGTGCCGTCCTCGGCGATCACGTAGATCGAGTTGAAGAAGCGCGCGCGGGCGCCCTCGCCTTCCATGCGCGTCGCCCCGGCGATCAGCGTATCGCCGGGCGCAAGCGTCTCGGCCAGGCTTCCCACCGCGTCGGGGCGCTGGGTGAGGATAAAGGGAAAGGCGGATTCGGGCCAGATCACGAGGCGACGGCCCGGCGCGTCGGACGGCGCCTGGGCGGTCTCGTCCGCGCCTTGCAGGATCGGCTCCGGCGGGCGCGGGCCGGCGGTCAGCTCCAGCTGGCGCGCGAAGATGCGCTCGGCCTCGGCCGGGTCCCATTTCTGTCCCTGCAGGATGTTGGGCTGTACGAGGCGCAGCGCGACCCCCGGCACGTGACCCGTCGGCGCCTGGGATAGGTGCCAAGCGCCGAAGCCGACATGCAGGGCGACGAGCACCGCCCCGAGAGCGGCCGCAAGACCCCGACCGCGCGTGGGATAGGCCAGGAGCGCCGGCAGCGAGAAGACGAAGAGCGAGACGAGGGTCAGCCCGTTGAGGCCGATCAAAGAGACCGAACCCATGAGCATCGGCACCGGGGCGGCGATGGCGCCGACCGTGTTCCACGTGAATCCCGTGAAGAGCACGCCGCGCAAAAATTCGAACAGGGCGAGACTGGCCGCCAGCGCGGCCAGCCGGGCCGGTCCGTCGCTCCAGACGAGGCGCGCCAGCGCCGTCGCCAGACCCCAGTAGACGGCGAGCGCGGCCGGCAGGGCGAGGATCGCGAGCGGCAGCGCCCACCAGAACTCGGCCGCATCCACCAGCATGGCCGCGCCCAGCCACCAGAGGCCGGCGACGAAGTAGCCGAAGCCGAAGAGCCAGCCGACGCGGAAAGCCGGCCAGGAGCGGCGCAGCAGCCCCGCGCCCGGCGCGCCGCTGGCGCCGTCCACCAGCCAGACCAGGATGGGAAAGGACACGAAGCCGACGGCCGGCACGTTGAAGGGCGCGAGCCCCAGGACCAGAAACGCCCCCGCGAGACAGGCGATGGCCGCCCGCGTCCAGCCATCGCTCAAGATGATGCGCCCCGCCAGACGCTGAAGTCCCGTTTGCAAATCGCTTCCCCTCCCTGGGCCGGCAAGGCCGGTCGCAGCGCCGATAAAGGCGCGCGATCCATTCGTCTAGAAGGACAAGCTTTCGCAGAGCCGGGGCGGCGCGCCTATTGCGCGAGTTCGGGCGCCGCGCCTTCGGGGAACCGCACGATGCGCAGGCGCTTGACGCGGCGCGGATCGGCTTCCAGCACCTCGATCTCGAAGCCGGGCACGGCCTCGATCACGGCGCCGACCTCCGGCAGGCCGCCATGCGCATGGACCACCAGACCGCCGATCGTCTCGGCCTCTTCCTCGAAGCGGCTGACGTCGAAATCGGCGCCGACGATCTTGCTGATATCCTCCAGATCGGCGCGCGCGTCGGCGTAGTAGACCCCGTCGCCCGCATGGGTGACGAGCACCTCCTCGTCGTCGTGCTCGTCCTCGATGTCGCCGACGACGATTTCGAGAATGTCCTCCAGCGAGACGAGACCGTCGGTCCCGCCATATTCGTCGATCACCAGCGCCATCTGGATGTGGCTCGCCTGCATGCGCGACATCAGCTCGGCCGCGTGCATGGAGGGCGGCACGAAGAGCACCTGTCGAAGCAGGCCGAGTTCGGAGATCGTTTGGTCGAGATCGACGCGAGCGAGGTCGAGCGTCGAGCGCACCGGCGCGCCTTCGATGGCCTTGTCGTGGCCGAAGCACAGGGCGGCGCGCGTGATGTGGCCCATCATGTCGCGGATGTGGACCATGCCGAGCGGATCGTCGAGCCCTTCGCCGTAAACGGGCATGCGCGAGCGGCCGGTTTCCTCGAAGCGGGCCATCAGTTCGGCCAGCGTCGCCGTGATCGTCACGGCGTCGATTTCGGTGCGGGACACCATGACGTCCTCCACGCGCAGGCCGTGGAGCTTGAGAATGTTGGTGAGCATCAGGCGCTCGCCGGGCGAGAAGCCCGTGGCCTCCCCGCCGCCGCCCACCAGGGCTTCCACCAGTTCCTCGCGCAGCGAGGGCGGAACGCGGGGCCTCAGGAAGGTGACGAGCTGCTCGAAGAAACCGGGCTCGTCCTCCCGCGGCCGCCGCCGACTTCGTCCGTCCGGCGCCTCTGGCGTCAGGCGCTCGCCCGAGGGCGTCTCGTCCTGATGTTGGGTCATGCTCATGAGGGCAGTCTTTCGTTGGTGCGTTGATCGGCGACGAACTCGGCGTCGCCGTAGGGATCGGGGATGCCGAGGCCGGCCAGGATGCGGATCTCGGCGGACTCCATGTCCTCGGCATCCTCGTCCGTCTCGTGGTCGAAGCCGAGAAGATGCAACATTCCATGCACAAGCAGATGACGGACATGGTCCGCCGCGCTCTTGCCTTCCTCGGCCGCCTCGCGCTCGCAGGTTTCGGCCGCGAGCACGAGATCGCCGAGCAGCGGCCCCGGCGCGTCGCCGGGCGCAAGGTCGCTCATGGGAAAGGACAGGACGTTGGTCGGCTTGTCCTTGCCGCGCCACTCGCGATTGACCTCGCGAACCTCGGCGTCATCGGTCAGCGTGACGGAGACTTCGGTGTCGAGATCGGCCGCAAAACCCTGGTCGCGCGCCACTGCATTCACGGCCTCGCGCACCAGGGGCTCGGGATCGCCCTTCAGAATGGCGCGCCAGAGATCGCACTCCTCTGATAGGAGAATGCGCGGCGCGCCGGGTTGTCGCCCGTCCGTCATGACCGGCCGTTCGCCTGGCTGCGCTTCTGCGTGGCGTCGCCCTCGTAGGCCTCGACGATCGACTGGACGAGGCGGTGACGCACGACGTCCTTGGATTCGAAGCGCACGGAGACGATGTTGGACACGCCGTCGAGAATGCGCAACGCCTCGACCAGGCCTGAGGTCTGGCCCGGCGGCAGGTCGATCTGCGACGGATCGCCCGTCACCACCATGCGGGCGTTTTCGCCAAGGCGCGTCAGGAACATCTTCATCTGCATCGAGGTCGTATTCTGCGCCTCGTCGAGGATCACCGCCGCGTTGGTCAGCGTGCGGCCGCGCATGAAGGCGAGCGGCGCGATCTCGATGGCGCCGGCGGCAAGCGCCCGCTCCACCTTCTCGGCCGGGATCATGTCGTAGAGCGCGTCGTAGAGTGGGCGCAGATAGGGATCGACCTTGTCCTTCATGTCGCCCGGCAGGAAGCCGAGCCGCTCGCCCGCTTCAACAGCGGGGCGCGACAGGATGATGCGCTCGACCTGCCCGCGCTCCAAAAGCTGGGCGGCGTGGGCGACGGCGAGATAGGTCTTGCCCGTGCCGGCCGGGCCGACACCGAACACGAGCTCGGCCCGGTCCATGGCGCGCATATAGGCGTCCTGGGTCGGGGTGCGGGCGTGAATGGTCTTCTTGCGGGTCGAAATCTGGGCGAGCGAGATGCGGCCCTTCTTCTCCAGCGTCGGCAGCACGAGCTGGTCGTCCTGCGCCACCGCCATGCGGATGGCGCCCTCGACGTCGGAGGGGCCGATCTCGGCGCCGCCCTGCAGCCGGCCGTAGAGGAAGTCCAACGCGCGCCGGGCCTGCTCGCTGGCGGTCGGGTCGCCCTTCAGCTCCACCTTGTTGCCGCGCGCCCGCGCGTCGACATGCAGCTTCTGCTCGATCAGGGCCAGATGCTCGTCGAACTGCCCGAACAGGGCGCCGGCGAGCCGGTTGTCGTCGAAGGTCAGTACGAGATGGGCCATGTCCGACGCGCCGGAGACCGGTGACATGCCGCGCGCTGCCTTCATGCGATCTTCCTTAAAGGTGGCTCCGCCGCCACGGGGGCGGGGTCGGGAGCGTCAACCGGCTCGGCGCCGGCGGCCATGAGGGAATTGGTCATGCTCGCGGACACGCGAACCGAAACGATGTCGCCGACCTCGCCTGCCGACGTGGGCACCACGACCGGCAGAAGGAAGGGCGAGCGGCCGATCATCTGGCCGGGATGGCGCCCCGACTTCTCGATCAGCACCTCGGTGTCGCGCCCCACGAAGCTTTCCTGGAAGGCCACCTGCTGCTCGCGGATCAGCGCCTGGAGCCGGTCGAGCCGCTCGGTCTTGACGCTTTCGGGCACGTGACCGTCCATCGTCGCGCCCGGCGTGCCGGGGCGCGGCGAATATTTGAACGTGTAGGCGGCGGCGTAGCGAACCTCGCGCACCAGCTCCAGCGTCGCCTCGAAATCGGCGTCGCTCTCGCCGGGGAAGCCGACGATGAAATCGCCCGACAGGGCGATGTCGGGCCGCGCGGCGCGAATGCGGTCGAGGAGGCTGAGATAGTCGGCCGCCTTGTGGCGCCGGTTCATCGCCTTGAGAATGCGGTCCGAGCCGGACTGCACGGGCAGATGCAGATAGGGCATGAGCGCGCGAAGGTCGCGATGCGCCTCGATCAGGGCCTCGTCCATGTCGCGGGGATGCGAGGTCGTATAGCGCAGCCGAGCGATGCCGGGAATTTCGGCCAGCTCGCGCAGCAGCGAGGCGAGACCGCCATCCTCCGGGCCCCAGGCGTTGACGTTCTGCCCGAGCAGGGTCAGCTCGCGCACGCCCGCCTCGGCCAGCCGCCGCGCTTCGGCCAGGATCGCCGCGCGCGGGCGCGAAACCTCCGCGCCGCGCGTATAGGGCACGACGCAGAAGGTGCAGAACTTGTCGCAGCCTTCCTGGACGGTGACGAAGGCGGCGACGCCCCGCTGGCGGATTTCCTTGGCCGAGGGGTTCGGCAGATGCTCGAACTTGTCCTCCACCGCATAGTCGGTCTCGATCACGCGCTCGCCCTTGGCGACGCGGGCCAGAACCTCCGGTAGCCGGTGGTAGGTCTGCGGGCCGACCACGAGATCGACCACGGGCGCGCGGGCGATGATCTCCGGCCCTTCAGCCTGGGCCACGCAGCCGGTGACGCCGATGCGCATCTCCTGGCCGAGCGCGGCGCGCTCCGCCTTCAGGACGCGCAGCCGGCCCAGTTCGGAATAGATCTTCTCGGCCGCGCGCTCGCGGATATGGCAGGTGTTGAGGAGCACGAGGTCGGCGTCCTCGACGCTGTCGGTCGGCCGGTATCCGTCCTTGGCCAGTGCGTCGCCCATGCGCTGGCTGTCGTAGACGTTCATCTGGCAGCCATAGGTCTTGATGAAGACCTTGCGCCTGTTGTCGGCCGGCTCGATGCCTCGTTCGTCGATCGTCTCGCTCATGCGTCCTTCGTGATGCAAGCTGAGGCGAAACCGCCCCGGCCAGCTTCTATCGCGGCCCCGCCGATCCTGATGTCCGAAAGGATCCTGTCCCGACGGGGTCCGACACGGCACCTTGCGAGCCGCGCCGCCCCAACCGGAACGCGCAGCCAACCTTCTTGCCTTCCCTTCTATATCAGCCGGCGGGGGGGAGCGCGCAAGCCGGGTTTCTCGGCAAACGACGCTTTGCCTCTAACGGATGCTTTCGTCGCAGCCGCGCAGACTGCGCAGAAGCAGCGCCGAGACCACGGTTTCGCAGCGCCGGGCGACGGCCTTGCGGTCGCTTTTGGCATCGAAGAGGATCGGCTCGCCGAAGCGGATTTCGGCATCCACCGCCCCTTCGCGTAGGAAGGCGAGGAGATGCGGCCCGAGTTCCACGTCGCCCGGCCAGGCCGCGAGCGGGCGGCCATAACGGCCCATCGCCATGCCGTTGGCCTTGGTATAGGCGATCGATACCGGCTGAACCGAGACCGCCTCCTTGCCCGAGCGGCGGAGCGAGGCCTGCGCGGCGCCGAACAGGGCGGTCTTGAAGGGCAGGACGCGGTTGCCGTCCGAGGTCGTGCCTTCCGCAAACAGAACCATGGCGTCGCCGGCGTTCAGCCGCTCGCCGATCGCGTCGGCCTGCTCGCCGGTGCGCCCGCGCGCTTCCCGCTCGACGAAGGTGGTGCGCTGCAGCTTGGCGAGAAGCCCGAAGACCGGCCAGGTGCCAACCTCGCTCTTGGCGATGAAGGACAGGGGCATGACGGCGCCGAGCGCCACGATGTCGGCCCAGGACTGGTGGTTGGCGACGATCAGCAGCGGGCGCCCCTCGGCGGGCGCGCCGGAAATGTGGAGGCGCAGGCCGATCAGCCGCGCGGCGACGCGGTGCCAGACGAAGGGAAGCCGGCGCGCGAGCGGCCAGCCGCGACGGATCGCCAGGATCTGCAAGGGTCCCAGCACGACGGTCATCACTGCAAGAACGAAGGCGATGAAGACGAGGCGCAGCGTGCCGAGCGGATCGCGCCGTCGCGCGGGTTCGCTCACCGGTAGGACCGGCTCGCCGAGGCGCGCTTCAGTCACGCAGGGCTCGTTTCAGGATCAGGGCGCTGGTGCGCGTGCCGTCCGGTCCGGCGTAGTAGGCGGGGCGACGGCCCACTTCCTCGAAGCGCAGGCGGCGATACAGCGCCAGAGCGGCCGCGTTGGTCTCCTCCACTTCGAGGAACAGCGAGGCGGCGCGCTCGGCGTGGAGATATTGCAGGGCGTTGTCCATGAGAAGGCGGCCGATGCCCTTGCCGCGCGCCGCCTTGTCCACGGCGATGGTGAGGATTTCGGCCTCGTCCACCGTGAGGCGCGCCAGGACGACGCCCACCGCCGTGTGGTTGTTTTCGGCGCGCACGATGAAGCCGAACGTGCCCCCCTGCCCCAAGAGCGAGGCGAACTCGTCGCCCGACCAGGACTGGGTGAAGGCTTCCGAATGGATTTCGGCGGCCTCGTCGAGATCGTCCAGCCCGAGCGGCATGGCCACGTAGCCGGAGGGGCCGAGAAGGCCGTCCCAGAAGGACAGGGTCCAGGCGAGGGGGAGATACCAGTACATGCTTCTCTCCGAGAAGAGGTCGGGCGTCCATTCTGCGCCTCGCCCCTTTCCGCATCATTATGCTGCCGATGAAGGCAGATCCGCTAGTGCGTCTTTGCGTCAGGCTCGGGCCAGCCTCAGGCCCAAGCTCAGGCTTGAGCCGCCGCGCGCAGGCCGAGCGGCGTCTGCGCCTTGGCGTCGGCGCCGCGCAGATAGAGCGGCAGCGGCGGGGCGCCGGGCTCGCGCCGAGCGGCGAGCCGCGCCAGAGCGGCGAGCGAGGCGAAGCGCCGGTCCGGCAGGAAGGACGCCGCGCCCGCGCCCAGCGCCTCGCGCGCGATCTCCGCGCCCGTGCCGACGACGCGCAGGCCCGCACCAACCGCGCCGATGAAAGCGCCGAGCGCCTCCGGCGTCACCGCTTCCGGGGTCAGCAAGGGGTCTCCGCCTTGCGCGAAGAGCGCGGCATAAAGCTCGCCGCGCCTGGCATCATGGACAGCCAGAACCGGCCCTTCGCCCCATTCGGGCTCGGCCAGCGCCTCCAGCGTCGAGATGCCGACGGCGCGAAGGCCGAGGCTGAGTTCCAGCCCGCGCACGGCGGCGACGCCGACGCGAATGCCGGTGAACGAGCCCGGCCCGATGCAGACGGCGAGCTTGCCGATCTCGCTCCAGTCCGCACCCGCCTCAGTGAGGACCTCTTCGATCACGCCCATCAGCCGCTCGGCATGGCCGCGCCCGATCTCCTCCTCGCGGATGGCCGCGAACGTGCCGTCCGACAGGCGAAGCAGCGCGGCGGAGCAGCGCTCGTTGGCGGTGTCGATCGCCAGAAGCAGGTCCTTGCCCATGCGATGGCCTCGGATCAGGCCGCTTCCATCGCTTCCACGGCTTCGACTTCCGGCACGAAATGGCGCAGCAGGTTCTCGATCCCGTGCTTCAGCGTGGCGGTGGAGGACGGGCAGCCCGCGCAGGAGCCGCGCATGTTCAGGAAGACCACGCCGTCGCGGAAGCCGCGGAAGGTGATGTCGCCGCCGTCCTGCGCCACGGCCGGGCGCACCCGCGTGTCGAGCAGTTCCTTGATCGTGGAGACGACGGCCTCGTCACCCTCCTCGAAGAACTCCTCGCCCGAGTCCGACGCCAGCGCGCCGCCGGCCGCCGTCGGCGCCATGACCGGCTCGCCCGACAGGAAGTGCTCCATGATCGCGGCGAGGATGGCGGGCTTGAGATGAGCCCAGTCCGTCGCGTCCTTGGTCACGGTGATGAAGTCGTAGCCGAAGAAGACGGCGGTGACGCCGCTGACCGCCATGAGCTTGCCGGCGAGCCGCGAGCGCGCGCCCGCCTCGGCCGGCTCCAGGAACTCGGCCGTGCCGTTTTCCAGAACCACCCGGCCGGGCAGGAACTTCAAGGTCTGCGGATTGGGCGTGGATTCGGTCTGGATGAACATGGCGGGCGTCCGATCTGGGAGAAACGGGGCAAAGAGCAAGCGTTGTCCTGGAGATAAGCCCCCGCGCCCCGCGCCGCAAGCGCACAGACCCCGTGCGGGCCTGTCCGCACCGTCCACCGGATCGGCCTCTTTTGCGGATGCCACGCAACGAAGCCGCCCCGCCGCGCCTTTCCCCGACACAGGCGGGGGTCGAACAGGGGGACTGGGCCGACATGGCTTCACATTCGGGACCATCGCCATCCGGCGCGTCGTCGGGGTCGAAGGTGGTCATCTATGCCGCGCTCGCCGGCAATTTTCTGATCGCCGTCACCAAGTTCGTCGCAGCCGGCTTCACCGGCTCCTCGGCCATGGTCAGCGAGGGCGTCCACTCGCTGGTGGACACGGGCAACGAGCTGCTGCTCCTCTATGGTCTCAGCCGCGCCGCCCGGCCCGCCGACCGCACGCATCCGCTCGGCCACGGGCGCGAGCTCTATTTCTGGACCTTCATCGTCGCGCTTCTGGTGTTCGCGCTCGGCGCGGGCGTCTCGATCTACGAGGGCGTCCAGCACATGCTGGCGCCCGAGCCGATCGAAAACCCGATGGTCAACTATATCGTGCTCGGCCTGTCCTTCCTGTTCGAAGGCTTCTCCTGGTTCGTGGCGCTCAAGGAGTTCCGCGTCACCAAAGGCCGACTCGGCTATATCGAGGCGGTGAAACGCTCCAAGGACCCCACCACCTTCACGGTCCTGTTCGAGGACAGCGCGGCGCTGATCGGCCTCGCCATCGCCTTCACGGGCATTCTTCTCTCGCAGCTTCTGGACATGCCCTGGCTCGACGGCGCCGCCTCGGTAGGCATCGGCCTCGTCCTCGCCGCCACCGCCCTGTTCCTGGCGCGCGAAAGCAAGGGGCTTCTGATCGGCGAGGCCGCCGCGCCGGCCACGCAGGCCGCCATCCTCGCGATCGCCGAGCGCGACCCCGGCATCCACAGCGCCAACGGCGTCGTCACCGTGCATCTCGGCCCGACCCAGATCGTCGCCGCCCTCAGCGCCGAGTTCGAGGACGCGCTCACCGCACCCGAAATCGAAGCCTGCGTGCGCCGCATCGAAACGGCCATCCAGGCCGAACACCCCGAGATCACCACGCTCTTCGTCAAGCCGCAGACGCACGGCACCTTCGCCGCGAGGGCCGAGATCATCGAGGCGCAAAGCAACTAGGCGGGGAGCGACTGAGCCCACCTCTCGCTTCTCAGCAGAGGCTTTCGATTTCCTCGTCGGTCAGCGTCGCCGGCACGATCGTCACCGGGATCGGAAAGGCCGAGGCCGAGCCCGCCACGGCCGAGACCAGCGGCCCCGGCCCGTCCGCCGCCTCGCCCGCCGCCAGAACCAGGATCGCGATTTCGCGGTCCGCCTCGATCAGGGCGCGGATCTCGTCCGCCGTCTGCCCCTCGCGCAGGATCGTCTCGGGCTCGATGCCCACCTCGGTGCGGACCTCCTCCGCCACCCGCGACAGGCGCGTTTCCGCCTCTTCCTGCGCTTCGGCGCGCATGATGTCGCCGACGCCCAGCCATTGCGTGAAATCCGCCGCGTCGATCACATAGAGAAACACCGCCGCGCCGCCGCTGGCCTTGGCGCGCCGCGCCGCATAGGCCGCCGCCCGCCCGCATTCGGGCGTCTCGTCGATGATCGCCAGAAATTTGCGCCGCCCGCCCGCGTCACGCCCGAGTCGCTTGGATACCATGGCGCGACCATGCCAGCCCCGCCGCCGGCCGGCAAGCCGGGCGGATGCGGGAGATGGGCGGGGCTACCGCCCCGAGCCCCGTCCGGGAATGACTTCCCGGACCCTTCCTTTCTTTTGGGACCTTTTCCCTGATCCGGAAGGGCCGGCGGCCCTTCCGGATCAGGGACACAAGCCAAGAGAAAGAGGGGTCCAGGGGAAATCATTTCCCCTGGCAGGGGTGCGGGGGCAGCGCCCCCGCCGATCCCGCTTCCGCCCCACTCAGCCCAGCAGGCCGAGGATGGACTTGACGTCGGCGAGCGTCCGGTCGGCGATGGCGCGGGCGCGGTCGGCACCGTCCTTGAGGACGCGGTCGATCTCGGCGGGGTCGGCGAGGATGCGCCGCATTTCGCCGGCGATGGGGGCGAGCTTATCAACGGCGAGATCGGCGAGCGCGGGCTTGAACTCGGAGAAGGGCCGGCCGCCGAACTCGGTGAGGATATCGGCCTTGGAGCGATCCGTGAGGGCGGCATAGATGCCGACGAGATTGTCGGCCTCCGGGCGGCCGGCGAGACCGGGGACTTCGGAGGGCAGCGCGTCCGGGTCGGTCTTGGCCTTGCGGATCTTGCGGGCGATGGTCTCGCCGTCGTCGGTGAGGTTGATGCGCGAAAGGTCGGACGGGTCCGACTTCGACATTTTCTTGGAGCCGTCCTTGAGGCTCATGACGCGCGTCGCCGGCCCTTCGATCAGGGGTTCGGCGAGCGGGAAGTAGCCGTTCACGGTCTGCTCACCCATGGCCATGGGCACACCCAGGCCCTGCGCCTCGATGCGGGCGGAGAAGTCGTGGTTGAACTTGGTGGCGATGTCGCGGGTGAGCTCGAGATGCTGCTTCTGGTCGTCGCCCACGGGCACGTGGGTGGCGCGGTAAAGGAGGATGTCCGCGGCCATGAGGCTGGGATAGGCGAGCAGGCCGAGCGAGGCGTTCTCGCGGTCCTTGCCGGCCTTGTCCTTGAACTGGGTCATGCGCGTCATCCAGCCGATGCGGGCGACGCAGTTGAACACCCAGGCGAGCTCGGCATGGCCGGCGACGGCGCTCTGGTTGAAGACGATGTGGCGCTTGGGGTCGATGCCGGCGGCGAGATAGGCGGCGGCGATCTCGCGCGTTTGCTGGGCGAGATCGTCCTGCACCAGCTGCGCGGTCAGGGCATGAAGATCCACGACGCAGAAGAGGCAGTCCTGCGTTTCCTGCAGGGCGACGAATTTCTGGATGGCGCCGAGATAGTTGCCGAGATGGAGATTGCCGGTCGGCTGGATGCCGGAAAAGACGAGAGGCTTGAAATCGGCCATGGGCAAAGCTCCGCAGACAAAGGGGCCAAGCGCCGGCCCGTTGGCCGCGCTTATGGCGAAGCGAAGCTCCGCCCGCAAGCGCCGCGCGCCGCGCGAGCCCGGCCGAGAGGGCGCTGGGGTTGGGCGCAGAAGCCGGGACGGAACCGGTTGGGGTCAATTGCCCTCAGTCTCTGGCCCGGTCACCTCGCCGCGAATGGGCAAGCCAAGGCATCAGCCTCGACTGCACTTGGCGTCTCACGATCGTCGCAAGATCACTCAGCGGCCCTCCCCCGCCGAGGTGTCAAACAATCTCCAAGGCTCGGCCGAGACGGGGTTTCGGCGGAACCAAGGGCTGCGGCATCGCGTCTTCCCTTGCATGCCCGGCGCGGGGAGACCCGCCCGAGGCCCCCATTTTCACGAGGAGAGACGACATGGGCTTTTTCGATCGCATCCGGGACAAGATCTTCGGCAGCGCCGAGGCCGCCGAGCCAGCGCCCGCCCCTGCCGCACCGAGCCCGGCGCCGGCCGGCGGCGCTTCGGCCTCCACGGGCGGCGCGCCGGCTGCCCCGCAGCCTGCCCCCTCTTCGGCCCCCGCCGCTCCGGCTTCGGCGCCCGCCACGTCGGCCGCTCCCGCCACCGCGCCGGCCGGCGCTGGCGCTGGCGCCTCGCAGGCGCCGAGCGCTTCGGTGGATGTCGCGGCGATCCTGGAGGGCAAGGCCAAGGCGGCCGGCCAGCCGCTCGACTGGCGCCATTCGATCGTCGATCTTCTGAAGCTGCTCGACATCGACTCCAGCCTGAGCGCCCGCAAGGAACTGGCGGAGGAGCTGCACTATACCGGCGACACCGGCGACTCGGCGGCGATGAACACCTGGCTGCACAAGGCGGTGATGAAGAAGCTCGCCGAGAACGGCGGACAGGTGCCCGCCGAGCTTCGCGACTAAGAACCTGAGCGAGAGGCCGGTGCTTCAGGCACGCTTGGAGCGCCGGCCCTTCAGAAGATTGCGCACCATGCCGCGGTCCGCCGCCCCGGTGGCGAGCGCCAAACCGAAATAGACCACCATCGAGACGGCGACGATGGCGAGGATCGCCGGCCCCTGGATGTGGGCCCCGGCGCCCGTGGCGAGATAGGGCGAGAGCTGGCGCATCATCACCAGCACCACGCCGCCCATGGCCGCCGCCGACAGGACCACGAGCAACGAGCGCTTCACCAGCGCCGTGTCGACATGCCAGAGACCCTGGCGGCGCAGGCCCTCGAAGAGAAGCCAGGCGTTGAGCCAGCCGGCGAGCGTGGTGGCGAGGGCAATGCCCTGCTCGGCATAGAACCAGAACAGCACGAAGGAGAGGATCGTGTTGGCGAGCGCCGAAAGGCCCGTCACGATCATCGGCACGCGCGTGTTCTCGCGCGCGAAATAGCCCGGCGTGAAGACCTTGATGAGCACGAAGGCGGGCAGGCCGAGCGCGTAGAGGCCGAGCACGGCGGCGACCTCGTGCGTCGTCTCGGGCAGGAAGGCGCCGCGCTCGTAGATCAGGCGGATGATCGGCTCGGGCATGACGTAGAGCGCGATTGCCGCCGGCACGGTGAGGAAGAGGGCGAATTCCAGCGAGCGGTTCTGCGTGTGCTGCGCTTCCTCGGCGCGGCCGGCCTTCAGCGCGCGGGCGAGCTCGGGCAGGAGCACGACGCCGATCGCGACGCCCACCATGCCGAGCGGCAGCTGATAGGGTCGGTCGGCATATTGCAGGATCGACACGGCGCCCGGCTTGTAGGAGGCGATGGCCTGCCCGACGAAAAGGTTGATCTGCGTGATGCCGCCGATCAGCGCGGCGGGGCCGGCCAGAATCAGGAGGCGCTTGAGCGCCGGCGTCCAGCGCGGTCGGTGCAGCGCGACGGAAAAGCCGGCCATGCGCATGGCGACCGTCACCATGAGAAGCTGCGCGACGCCCGCGAACAGGACGCCCCAGCTCATCAGGAAGCCGATCGTCTGCTGGCTCGAGCCCTGCCACCAGCACCAGGCCAGAACGCCGATCAGCGCGAAGTTGAGGATGGTCGGCGCGGCGGCGGCGGCGAAGAAGCGGCGGAAGGCGTTGAGAATGCCCGACACCATCGCCATCATCGACATGCAGGCGAGATAGGGGAACATGATGCGCGAGAAGGCGACCGTGATCGCGTAGCGCTCCTCGCAGCTGATCTGCTGGCCGAGCGTCTGCGGATCGTCGATGCAGGCGGCAAGACCCGGCGCGATGATCGTCTTCACCAGGGCCGGCATGAAGACCATGGCCGCGATCGTGACGATGAGAAGGACGGTGAAGAGGGTCGAGAAGATCTCGGTGGCGAAGCGCCGCGCGCCGTCCTCCCCCTCCTCCTCCAGCGAGCGGGCGAAGAGCGGAATGAAGGCGGCGTTGAAGGCCCCTTCCGCGAAGAGCCGGCGGAACAGGTTGGGAAAGCGGAAGGCGAGGTTGAACGCGTCCGCCACCGGGCCGACGCCCAGGGCCGAGGCCATCATCATCTCGCGGGTAAAACCGAAGACGCGGGAAATCAGCGTCGCGCCACCGACCGTGGCGAACTTCTTCAACAGGCTCAAGGAACGATTCCGAAGGCGACCGGCGAGGGCTTGGCGGTGGCGGAGGACAATTCGCCCTCCGGGCTGTCGAACACGGCGAGGAGCCGCCGGCGGATGCGATCCGCCCGGCCCTCGCCGATGATCTTCAGGCCCAGGAGGTCGGTGACGTAGAACACGTCCACCACCTTTTCCCCGAAGGTGGTGATGTGGGCGGAGCGGATGTCGAGCGACAGGTCCGAGATCGCGCCCGTGAGATCGGCCAGGAGGCCCGGCCGGTCGAGACCCTCGACCTCGATCACGGTGAGGCGGTTCGACAGGTCGTTGCGCACGTCGATGCGCGGCTCCACGGCGAAGCTCTTGGTGGAGCGGGCCGGGCGGCGGCGGGCGAGCAGCGCGGGAATGGCCTCGCGCCCGTTCAACAGCGACTCCACCGTCTTGGCGATGCGCTCGGCGCGGCGCAGCTCGTCGGCATCCTCGGCGAAGTCCCGGTTGATGGTGACGATGTCGAGCGCGCGCCCGTCGGTCATCGTGAAGATCTGCGCGTCCGCGATGTTGGCGCCGGCCGCCGCGCAGGAACCCGCGATCAGCGAGAGAAGGCGGGGATGGTCGGGAGCGAGCACCGTGATCTCGGTGACGCCGCGGAACTTGTCGGTGCGCGCCACGGTGGAAAGGCTTCGCCCGTCCCGATCGGCCGCCTCGATGAACTCGGCGTGGCGGACCTGATCGTCCAGCGGGACGGTGAGGACGTAATTGTCGTAGTGCTGGTCGACGCGGGCCGCGCGCCGCTCCTCCGGCCAGTCCTTCAGCCGCTCGGCCAGTTCGCGCCGTCCGTAATCGGCGCGCTGGCGGCGCGAGGTCTCGGAATAGCCGCCGGTCAGCATCAGCTCGGTTTCCGCGTAGAGCGTGCGGATGAGCTGGCCCTTCCAGTTGTTCCAGACGCCGGGGCCGACGGCGCGGATGTCGCAGACGGTGAGAAGGGTGAGGAGCTTCAGCCGGTCCAGCGTCTGCGCCCGCTCGGCGAAGTCGCGGATCGTCTTGCGGTCCGTCAGATCGCGCTGCTGCGCCGTCATGGAAAGGGTCAGATGCTCGCGCACCAGCCAAGCGACGAGCTCGGTCTCGCGCCCGTCGAGGCCGAGGCGCGGGCAAAGCTCCTCGGCGATCTCGGCGCCGGCCACGGAATGATCCTCCGGCCGACCCTTGGCGATGTCGTGCAGGAGAAGCGCGACATAGAGCGGAACGCGGTCGCGGATCGTCTCCACGAAGCTGCTGGTCATCGGCAGCTCGCTCGCCAGTTCGCCATGCTCCAGCCGCGAGAAGCAGGCGACGGTGCGCAAGAGATGCTCGTCCACCGTGTAGGAATGATACATGTTGAACTGCATCATCGACACGATCTTGCCGAACTCGGGGATGAAGCGGCCGAGCACGCCGGCCTCGTTCATGCGTCGTAGGTGCAACTCGGGATTGTGCCGGTCAGTCAGCACGTCCAGAAACAGGCTGTTGGCTTCGGGGTTGATCCGCACCGCGCCGTCCAGAAGCCGGAGCGAGCGGCGCACGAGCTTCAGCGCGTCCGGGTGATATTCCAGCTGGTGAACGGCGGCGAGCTTGAACAGGCGCAGGAGGTTCACCGGATCGTCGGTGAAGACGTTGCGGTTCGCCACCGTGATGCGGCCATTGTCGGTGAGGAAGGCCAGCGTTCCCGGAATCTGCCGCGCCCGGCGGCGGAAGGAGCGCACGAGGCCGCGCAGGCCCGGCGCGTCCTTGGCGTTCTCCTCCTCCAGCGCGGCGCAGAAGATGCCGGTGAGATCGCCCACGTCCTTGGCGATCAGGAAGTAGTGCTTCATGAAGCGCTCGACATCCGTCAGGCCGGGATGGGACGTGTAGCCGAGCCGGGAGGCGATCTCGGGCTGAAGGTCGAAGGACAGGCGCTCCTCCGGCTTGCCCGTCAGAAAATGCATGTGGCAGCGCACGGCCCAGAGGAAATCCTCGGCCTTCTCGAACAGACGCGCTTCGCGCCGGGAGAAGACACCGGCCGCCACCAGTTCCTCGCGCGTGTCGACGCGGTAATGATCCTTGGCGATCCAGAAGAGCGTGTGCAGGTCGCGCAGGCCCCCCTTGCCCTCCTTCACGTTGGGCTCGACGAGATAGCGCGTGTCGCCGGACTTGCGATGGCGCACGTCGCGCTCGGCGAGCTTGGCGGCGATGAAGGCGCGACCCGTTCCCGCCGTTACCTCGGCGTCGAAGCGCCGGCCGAGATCCTCGAACAGGGCCTTGTCGCCGCAGATCAGCCGGCGCTCCAGAAGCGCGGTGCGGATGGTGAAATCCTCGGCCGAAAGGCGCACGCACTCCTCCACCGAGCGCGTGGCATGGCCGACCTTCAGCCCGAGGTCCCAGAGGAGATAAAGCAGATATTCGGCGACCTGCTCGCCCAGCGCGGTCTGCTTGTAGGGCAGGAGAAACAGGAGATCGATGTCGGAGCCCGGCGCCAGCGTGCCGCGCCCATAGCCGCCGACAGCGCAGATCGCCATGCGCTCGCCCGCCGAAAGGTTGGGCGAGCCGAAGACATGGTGCAGGGCGAAGTCGTGGACGGCGCGGATCAGCTCGTCCTGCAGATGCGAGATGCGCGCCGCGCAGAGAAGACCGCCGCCATCCTCGAACAGGAGGCGTTCGGCGGCCTTGCGCCCTTCGGCGTTGACGCGCTTGAGAATGGCGAGGACCTCGGCCCGCGCCTCCGCCCGGTTGGCGCCCGTGCCCGTCTCGTCCGTGTCCAGAACCTTCAGCGCCGCGCGCAACGCCTCGCCGTCGACGATCTCGCCCGCGCGCAGATCGGTCTGGGACGAGGCGACCTGCCGGGCTTGCGCCGACCGGGTCGGCCGTTCGCGGCTGGACAGGATCGGTTGCGCAGTCATGGCGTCGCCTTCTCGTCGGGTGGTTCGCGCTATAGTGCATTTCCCGACATGTCAAAAGCTTAACGGCTTCGCCCTGCCATCCGACCCCGCCGGCGCGCGCGAACAGGCCGGTCAGGCGCCGACGATCGTACCGCCGTTCGGATGCATCACCTGGCCCGTGAAATAGGACCCGTCCTCGGAGGCGAGGAACAGGAGCGCCGAGGCGACCTCGTTGGGCTGGCCGGCGCGCTTCATCGGCACCTGGGAGCCGAAGCTCGCCACCTTCTCGGCATCCATCGACATGGGAATGAAGGGCGTCCAGATCGGGCCGGGCGCGACGCCGTTCACGCGAATGCCCTTTTCTACGAGATTGGCGGCCATGGAGCGGGTGAACGCCGTGATCGCCCCCTTGGTGGAGGAATAGTCGATCAGCGTGTCGTTGCCCTTGTAGGAGTTCACCGAGGTCACGTTCACGATGGCGGCGCCGGGCTTCAGATGGTCGAGCGCGGCCTGCGTCATGTAGAAATAGCCGTAGATGTTGGTCTCGAAGGTCTTGGCGAGCTGTTCCTCACTGATGTCGCGAAGGTCTTCGGCCTCCTCCTGATGGGCGGCGTTGTTGACCAGGATGTCGAGCTTGCCGAACTCGGCCGCGGCCTTGTCCACCGCCTGCTTGCAGAAGCTCTTGGAGCGCACGTTGCCCGGGATGAGCAGGGCCTTGCGCCCCTCGGCCTCGATCAGGCGCTTCGTCTCCTCGGCGTCCCGATCCTCGTCGAGATAGACGATGGCGACATCGGCCCCCTCGCGCGCGAAGAGGACGGCCGTGGCGCGGCCGATGCCGGAATCGCCGCCGGTGATGACCGCCGCCTTGCCCGCCAGCCGGCCGGAGCTAGGAAAGCGGGGTGCGTAGTCCGGGCGCGGGTTCATCTCGTGCTCGAGGCCGGGCTCGTTGTCCTGATGCTGGGCGGGGAAGTTCGACATGCGGTGCCATCCTTTTCCGTTCGCCGGCCGGGCCGGCTTGTCGAAAAGGGAATCGGCGGGGCCGCGCCCGCGTTCCCGCATGGCTGCCTCCCAAGCCCTGCGAACGGTCAGCCGGCTACGAGCCCCTTCGTGCGTCAGCCCTTGGCGGGCTTCGCCGCCAAGGCTTTCAGGCGATAAAGCGCCTCCAGCGCCTCGCGCGGGCTCATCGCGTCCGGGTCCACCTCCGCCAATGCCTTCAGCGCGGCGGGCGTCTCGGCCTCGGCCGGCCGGCGGTTGAGCGCGGCGAAGAGCGGCAGATCGTCGATGAAAGCGGTGCGCTTTTCGCCCTGCTCGCTCTTTTCCAGCTGGGTCAGCACCTGCCGGGCGCGCTCCAGAACGGCCGGCGGCAGGCCGGCGAGCCGCGCCACCTGAATGCCGTAGGATCGGTCGGCGACGCCGGCCGTCACCTCGTGGAGGAAGATCACCTCTCCCTCCCATTCCTTCACCCGCACGGTGACGTTGGCGAGCCGCTTCAGCCGCGCGGCGAGCGCTGTCATCTCGTGGAAATGCGTCGCGAAGAGCGCGCGGCAGCGGTTCACCTCGTGCAGGTGCTCCACCGCCGCAAACGCGATGGAGAGCCCATCATAGGTCGCCGTGCCCCGGCCGATCTCGTCCAGCACCACGAGCGTCCTTTCGCTCGCCTGATTCAGAATCGCCGCCGTCTCGACCATCTCGACCATGAAGGTGGAGCGGCCCTCCGCCAGATCGTCCGAGGCGCCGACGCGGCTGAACAGGCGGTCCACCACCCCGATATGGGCCTTGGTGGCCGGCACGTAGGAGCCGATCTGCGCCAGCACGGCGATCAGCGCGTTCTGGCGCAGGAAGGTGGACTTGCCGCCCATGTTCGGGCCGGTGATGAGCCAGATGGCGCCGGCCTCGCGCTTGGCGCCCGTGCCGGCGGGGGGCGAGAGATCGCAATCGTTGGCAACGAACTGGCCGCCGCCGGACGCCTTCAGCGCCGCCTCCACCACGGGATGGCGCCCGCACTCCACTTGGAAGGCAAGGCTTGCGTCCACCACAGGGCGCACCCAATCGCCCGCCACGGCGAGGTCCGCCAGCGCGGCGGTCACGTCCACCAGCGCCAGAGCCGCGCTCGCCGCGCGCAGGGCCTCGGTCGCCCCCAGCACCTCGCCGCGCAGCGCATCGAACAAGGCGAGCTCGATGCGCAGCGCCTCCGCCGCGCTCTGGGCGATGCGGGTTTCGAGATCGCATAGCTCCACCGTGGTGAAGCGCATGGCGGAGGCGAGCGTCTGGCGATGCGAGAAGCCGCTGTCGGGCGCGAGCAGCGAGGCGCCGTGAGCTTCCGGCACCTCGACGAAATAGCCCAGCACGTTGTTGTGCCGGATCTTTAGGGAGCGGATGCCGCTTTCCGCGCAGTAGCGGCCCTGGAGATCGGCCACGACCTGCCGGGAATGGTCGCGCAGCGCCAGCGCCTCGTCCAGCGCCGCATCGGCGCCGGCCCGGATGAAGCCGCCGTCGCGCCGCTGCAGCGGCAGCTCGTCCCGCAAGCTGGCGCGCAGGCGGAAGCGAAGCGCTTGCGGCAGGGCGGCGAGCGAGCGGCCGGCCTCCATAAGCTCCCAGCTCAGCTCCCCCTCGCTCAGAAGCTCGGCCATGACGCTCGCCCGCTCCAGCCCTTCCGCCACGGCGCCAAGATCGCGCGGGCCGCCCCGGTCGAGCGCCAGACGCGACAGCGCGCGCTCGGTGTCGGGCAGGCCCTTCAAGGCGGCGCGCAGCTCGGCGGCGAGCGCGGGGTCGGCCAGGAGGCCGGCGACGCTGTCCTGCCGCCGGGCGATGGCGGCGGGGTCGGTCAGAGGCCAGGCGAGGCGGCTGGCGAGAAGGCGCGAGCCAGCGCCCGTCACGCAGCGGTCGATCGTCGCCAGAAGCGAGCCCTGGCGCCGGCCGGACACGGTGCGCGAAAGCTCGAGGCTCGCCCGCGTCGCCGGGTCGATCACCATGAAGGAGCCGGCCTCGACCCGCTCGGGCCGCTCCAGCGGCGGGCGGGCCTTCAGCTGCGTGCGTTCGAGATAGGACAGAAGCGCCGCACCGACCGAAAGCTCGGCGCGGCCGAAGGCGCCGAACCCGTCCAGCGTCGAGACGCCGAAGAAGCGTTGCAGCCGCTCGGCGCTGGTGGCGGCGTCGAACAGGCTCGCCGGCTCGAAGCGCACGCGCCGCCCCAGCCGGCGCAGGAGCGGCTGCAGCGTCTCGTCCTCGCGCAGGCCGTCGGGCACCACCAGTTCGGCCGGCTCCAGGGCCACCACGTCGGCGAATATCCGGTCCGGCGCGGACGGGGCGATGCGGAACTGGCCGGTGGAAAGGTCGGTCCAGCCGAGCGCGACCTGCCCGCTCTCGCCGCCGACCCGCGAGAGCGCGGCCAGGAAGTTCGGCCGGCCGGGCTCCAGAAGCGTTTCCTCGGTGATCGTGCCGGGGGTGACGAGGCGCACGACCTCGCGCTTCACCACCGACTTGCCGCCGCGCTTCTTGGCCTCGGCGGGGTCCTCGACCTGCTCGCAGACGGCGACGCGGTAGCCTTGGGCGATCAGCTTGTCGAGATAGTCGTCGGAGGAGACGACCGGCACGCCGGCCATCGGAATATCGGCGCCCTCGTGCTTGCCGCGCCGGGTCAGCGTGATGCCGAGCGCGCGCGAGGCCTCCACCGCGTCGTCGAAGAACAGTTCGTAGAAATCGCCCATGCGGTAGAACAGGAGGCAGTCGGCATGGCGCGACTTGATCTCCAGGAACTGCGCCATCATCGGCGTCGGCGCGCCGCCCTCGCCCCTCGTCTCCGGCAATGCCTCGGGCAAGGCCGCGCCGCCCGTGGCGGGATCTTTGGGGCGGGCGGCGGGGTCGGGTCGGATCATGTCCAGCATTCCGGCAAACTAGCGGTTTTCCGGCGCCCAGGGAAAGCCGCGCTGGCCGGGCGCCGGGGCTTGCGCCCGAAATCCACAAGCCAGCCCCCGCGTTCAGGCGCCATTCAGTGCGCGCGCCCTAGAAAAGGGGCAACGAGACCGGCAAGCGCTCTCCCCGCCCGCCCCGCGTTGGCATCACAGGTCATGCCCCCTATGATGCACCGCACGGACCCAAGCGCTCGGGCAGCGCCGCGTGAAAGGCAGTACGAGAATGATGAAGACAGGGAACGGAGCGCGTCTGGCGGGCATGGTGTTGGCCATCGGCCTCGCATTCGCCGCCCAGGGCGCCTCGGCGCAGACCGCGCCGCCGGTGAACGCCCATCAGTTCGCCGTGGACCATCCCGTGCCGGACGTGTCGCTGCGCCTCGCGCCGACGCTCGGCGCCTCGGTTCCCGCCCAGGTGCAGCTCGCCGCCATCGAGGGCACCAAGGACTACGGCTACTTCTACTATGAGGGCCGGCCGGTGATCGTCGACATGGCGACCCGCTCCATCGTGCGCGTCGACTGACCGCAGACATTCGACACAAAGGGACGGGCGGGGCTCGGCTCCGCCCTTCCCCAAGACTGGCGTGAACAGACCCGCCGATCAGCCGCCGAAGCGGAAGCTCGCCCCCAGCACGATCTGGTTGGTAAGGATGTCGGTTTCGAGCGAGCCGCCGCCTTTGAGGTCTGCCTCGTTGTGGCTGTAGCTCAGCTTGTACTCGCCGAAGACGGAGAGAAAGTCGGTCACGCTCACGTCCGCGCCGGCCAGCGCCTGAACGGCCGGGCCGGTCACCTGATATTCGAAGGTCCGTGGGCCTCCCGCTTCCTGATACTCGACATGCGGAATGGCGACGCCCGCGCCGAGCCCGGCATAGGGCGTGAGGCGGCCCATCGGATCGGCGCGATACAGCGCGTTGATCGTCAGGAGATTGAGCCCGTCGGTAAATTCGAGCGTCTGCACGCCCATCGGCAGCGGATCGGCGGCGACTTTGGCATGGGCATAGTCCAGCGCCACGCCCCAATGCGGGTGGCCGAGATCGTTTGCCCAGGCCGTGGCGCGCACGCCGTAGAAGGGCGCGCCGCTTTCGAAGGTGCGCCCGTCCCACTCGACGTCGAGACGGCGCGTCGAGGGCGCGTTGGCCACGTCCACCGTGCTGTCGAAGGAGAAATTGTATCCGCCATAGGCGGAGATGACGTACTCCGCCCGGGCCGAGCCGAGAGTGGCGAGCAGGGCGAGGCAGGCTAGCGGAAGACGCATCGGATCGATCACCTCCTATCGGCCGGCGATGGAGTCTTCGCCGCGCTTGAGGGGATGGGCTAGCGCGCGCCGATGACAGGGGCGTTACAGTGCGTTGCAGGAAAGTGACGGTGGACCGCAGACGTGTCACACGGGTCTCGCCCGTGCCAGCAACCTCTCGCGCCTCTGGGGCCGCACCCACGCCCAGGCGGGAACATGATCCTTTGCCGGCAAAGAAACGGTGCGAAGGAGAAGGGCGCGGAGCGAAGCCGAGCGACCCCGCCGCCAGACCGGCGAGGCCAGACCCTTTGCCGAAGCGCCGCATGCCGCCAGCGATACGAGATGCCGGCATGCGACGCGACGCGTCCTCAGGCGGCGAAGCGCGTGCCTTCGGCGCCGAAATGCTGGATGTAGCGCGGGTTGATGTTCTTCACCGGCACCACGACGCAGACATCCGTCGTGCCGAACTGGTGATCCACCACCGCGTCCTCCCCGACATAGCCGCCGAGGCGCAGATACCCTTTGAGAAGCGGCGGCAGGCCGCCCAGCGCGCGCTTGGCGTCGAGGCAGGCGACGGTGGAGCCGACGCGGGCGCGCCGACCCGAAACCGCCGCGACGCGCCATTCCTCCGGCGCCGGGGCGTGGTCGCGCAGGAAGGCGAGCGGCGCTTCCAGCGCGGCGAGATCGGTGCCGCTCAGCGAAGCGCAGCCGAACAGAACGTCGATCCGGTGCTGCTTCACATAGGCCCAGATGCCCTGCCAGAGCAGTTCCACCGTGCGCTTGCCGCGATAGCTCTTGAGCACGCAGGAGCGGCCGAGCTCCAGGAAGCGCGCGCCGGGATGGCGGCCGACCAGGGCGTCGATCTCGAATTCGCCGGCCGTGTAGAAGCCGCCGGCCAGCGCCGCCTTTTCCTGGCGCAGGAGGCGATAGGTGCCGACGATGCGCGAGCCGGCGGGCCGGGTCGTGTCGATGACGAGAAGATGGTCGCAGAACTTGTCGAAGCCGTCGCGGTCGCGCCGCGTCATCCGCTGGAAGGCGGTGGGCTTGGCGCTCATCTCCTCGTAGAAGACGTTGTAGCGCAGCTGCTGCGCCTCGCGCAGCTCGGCGCGCGAGCGCGCCAGGCGCACCTCCAGCTCGCAGAGGCGACCGAGCACGGGAGCCAGCGGATCGAAGGGGGCGGGGCGGCCGAGCTTGATGCGGACGCCGAACGGCTGCCGCAGCCGAACGGGTTGTGCCTGCGTCACGTCGATATGCTTGAAAGCACCCATTCGATCGTCCTCCGGCCCTTGTTCCTGACAGCAACTGCCATATGCCGTGCTCGCGACTCTTTCATGACGTAAACCATAGTGGGACGCAAACGGTCACGCGGTTGTTGCCTCTGCGACATTCATCCGCCCGCCACACGCGTCGCCTCCGCGACATCGGCGACCACGACACGGCCGCGTACCCCGCCGTCCAGAAGCCGGCGCGCGGTGGGCACGATGTCGGCAAAGCCGATCTCGGTGACGAGATCCGCCAGGAGGCTCGGGTCGAGATCTTCGGCCAGCCTATCCCAGGCCCGGCGGCGCTCGGCCTGCGGAGCGTAGACGGAATCGATGCCGAGAAGCGCGACGCCGCGCAGGATGAAGGGCGCGACACTTGCCGGCAGGTCCATGCCGCCGGCAAGGCCGCAGGCGGCCACCGCCCCGTCCCGCTTCGTCATGGACAGGAGATTGGCGAGCGTGTGCGAGCCGACGCTGTCGATAGCCGCCGCCCAACGCTCGCGCGCCAGCGGCTTGCCCGGCCCCGACAACTCGCCGCGCTCGATGATTTCGACGGCGCCCAGCCCGCGCAGCCACTCGCCCTCCTCCGGGCGGCCGGTGGAGGCGACGATATGCCAGCCGCGCCGGGCCAGAAGCGCGACGGCGACCGAGCCGACGCCCCCGGAAGCGCCGGTCACCAAAGCCGGGCCGCGCTCGGGCGTCAGCCCGAAACGCTCCAACGCCAGGACGGACAGCGCCGCCGTGTAGCCGGCTGTACCGAGGCCCATCGCATCCCGCGCCGAGAAGCGCGCCGGCAAAGCCACGAGCCAGTCCGCCTTCACGCGGGCAAGGCCGGTATAGGCGCCCCAATGCGTTTCGCCGAGGCCGAAGCCGTTCAGCACCACCTTGTCGCCCTCGCGCCAGAGGGGCGAGCGGGAGGCGGCGACCGTGCCGGCGAGATCGACGCCCGGCACCATGGGCCAGTGCCGCACCACGGGGGAGCGACCGGTCAGCGCGAGCGCGTCCTTGTAGTTGATCGTAGTGGCTTCGACCGCCACGTCGACGTCGCCGTCCATCAGGTCGGCCGGGGTGAGGACGGCCTCCTCGACCAGCGTTTCGCCGCCCTCGCCCTTTTGCAGCCGGATCGCCCGAAACTCGCCCGCCATGCCAGCTCTCCCGAATGGATCGTCAGGTCTTGTCGTTCGCCGCCGTCCCGTCCGATGTCTTGGGCCGGCGCGCCACGAGGAATTCGTCGATCAGGATCAGCGCCGCGCCGATCGTGATGAAACTGTCCGCCAGATTGAACACGGCGAAGCTCCAGACCGGCGTGTGGAACAGGATATAGTCCACGACATAGCCGAGATTCACCCGGTCGATCAGATTTCCGATCGCCCCGCCCGCGATCAGCGCGAAGCCGATATGGGTGAGCTTGCGCTCGGGCGCCGTGTTCCACCAGAGCCAGACCACGAAGAGGAGCACCAGGACCGAGATGGCGGCAAGGCCGACATCGTGGAACCCGTCCAACATGGAAAAGGCGATGCCCTCGTTGCGGGCGTGGTAGAGCGCGAGGAACGGGAGAAGCTCAATCGACTCGCCCAGCGCCATCGTGCGCACCACGGCGAGCTTCACCATCTGGTCGATCGCGGCGAAGAAGGCGACGAGCGCCAGATTGGGAACGAGGCGGTTCACAGCTTGAGGCTCCCGCGCCGCGCCTCGAAGATCATCAGCCCGGTGGCCACCGCCAGATTGAGACTGTCGGCCCGGCCGACCTGGGGAATGCGCACCAGCGTTTCGCAGGCGCCGGCCAGTGCCTCCGTCAGGCCGCTCTGCTCGTTGCCCATCACGATCGCGGTCGGCCGCTTGCCATAGGCGGGCTCGCGGAAATCCACCGCGCCCTTCATATGGGTGCCGACCACCAGACCCTTGAAGGTGGAGCGCCAGCGCAGGAACTCCTCCTCGCGCATGCGCACGATCGGCACGGCGAAGATCGAGCCCATCGTGGCGCGCACGGCCTCCAGCGAGAAGGGATCAACGCTTTCGCCGATCAGCACCACGCCCTTGGCGCCGGCCGCGTCCGCCGTGCGCAGGATCGTGCCGAGATTGCCGGGATCGCGCACCCGGTCGAGCGCGACGAGCAGCCCGTCGCGGCCGAGATCGATCTGGTCGGTGCGGTGAAGACGCTGGCGGAATACGCCGATGGCGCTTTGCGGATTGTCGCGCCGGGCGACGGCGGCCAGCACCTTGTCGCTGGCCTCCAGCACGTCGGCGCCCAGCGCCACGGTGCGCGCGGCGGCCTTCTGCAAAAGCTCGGTGTGGAGCTGCGTCTTGGCCGCGATCAGCGTCTCGATGCGCCAACCGGCGTCGAGCGCGTCCAGCACCAGCTTCAAGCCCTCGGCCAGGAACAGCCCGGTCTCTTCGCGATGCTTCTTCAGCGCGAGGTTGCGGATGTCCTTGACGATCGGGTTGGAAACGCTCGTCACCTCCTTCACCCGGCCAGGCGCCACCGTATCGGGCCGGCGCACGGGCGGGGCGGAAGGCGCATCGTCGCGGTCTCGGCTCAAGCGGACACCCATCTGGAAAAGAGCGAAGTGGACAGAAGCCGGGCGTCCTCGCCCGCTTCGCGAATGACGAGCTCGCCCGATTCGATCGCGCCGCCGAGGCCCCGGCATTGCTCGCCCATCAGGGCGGCCAGCGAATAGAAGGACGAGCGGATGGAATAGGCGGTGAGCACCAGCGCCAGCGGATCCGCCGACAGGAGCTGGCGCATCAGCATCAGGAGATAGGGCAGATCCTCGAAAATCTGCCAGACCTCGCCCTTCGGCCCCCGGCCGAACTTGGGCGGGTCGAGAAGCACGATGTCGTAGCGCGTGCCGCGCTTCACCTCGCGCTCGGCATAGCGCACCGCGTCCTCGCAGATCCAGCGGATCGGCTTGTCGGCCAGACCCGCCAGCTCGGCGTTCTCGCGCGCCCAGCCGATGGCGCGTTTGGACGCGTCGACATGCGTCACCTCAGCCCCGGCGCGCGCGGCGAGCAGCGAAGCAAGGCCGGTGTAGCCGAAGAGGTTGAGGACGCGCACCGGGCGTCCCGCCTTCTCGACGAGATCGGTCATGAAGCGCCAGTGGACGGCCTGCTCGGGAAACACGCCGACATGGCGGAACGAGGTGAAGCGGCCGAGATAGGGCATGCCGTCCTGGCGCATCGGCCAGGTTTCGCCGAGCGTGTCCTTGGGAAAGCGCCAGCGCCCGGTGCCCTCCTCGTCCGTGTCGCCGGTGAAGACAGCGTCGGCCCCTTCCCAGTCCGCGCCCGCGCGGCGCGGCCAGATCGCCTGGTTCTCCGGCCGGCGGATGATGAGCGAGCCGTAGCGCTCCAGCTTTTCGCCGTCGCCCGAATCCAGAAGCGCATAGTCCGCCCCCGGCTCGACGGTGAGGATCACCGGCGCACGAAAGCTCGGGCGCTCGCCGATGGGCCATTCCACCGCAGCGCGGTCGCGCCGACCTTCGCGGCCGAGCTCCTCGGTGGACAGGCGCGGCGCGGGCGCGGCGTCGGCGGCATGCCGGGCCGCATCGGTGCGGGAGCCGGACCGCTCGAACGATTCGGATCGGTGGGGCGCTTCGGAGCGATCGGACGCTTGGGAACGCTGCGAGGGTTCGGGGCGCTTGGACGCGAAGCGGCGCTCGCGGCCGGCCTCGGACTTGGCCGGGTCTCGCGCCGCGTCTCGCCCGTCCTGGCGCTCGGGCCGGCGCTTGGCGTCTGGTGCGCCGGCACCCTTGGCGCCGGCGGGCCGGCCGGGGCGCTTGGGCGCGCCGGACCGGGGGGTCCTGTTCTTCGTCATCGCCGGCTCATAGCGCATGGGAGCGTTTTTCCGCAAACGCTCGCGAAAGGGTGGAGCGCGCGCCGGCGCTTGGCAAGCGGCGGATCGGGCGTATTCTTCGCTTGGCCGCACCCACCCGCTTCAAACGGGGCGTTCGAAGATGGGGCGGCGCCAGGGAGGATGATCATGGACCTGAAGGGCGAATATCGGCTGGCCGCGCCGCGCGAGACCGTGTGGGCGATGCTGAACGATCCGGCCGTTCTGAAGAGCTGCATCCCGGGCTGCCAGAGCCTGGAGATGACGGGCGAGAACGAGATGTCGGCCACCGTGGTCGCCAAGGTCGGTCCGGTGAAGGCGACCTTCACGGGCGTCGTGCGCATCGAGGATGTCGAAGCGCCCAGGCGCTATTCCATCGTCGGCGAGGGCAAGGGCGGCATCGCCGGCTTCGCCTCGGGCGGGGCGCATGTCGAACTGGAAGAAGACGGCGCGGAGACCGTGCTGCGCTACGACGTGGACGCCAAGGTCGGCGGCAAGATCGCCCAGCTCGGCGGACGGCTGGTGGATTCCACCGCCAAGAAATTCGCCAACCAGTTCTTCGATTGCTTCGCCGCTCAAGTGACGGGCGACACCTCGGCCGCCGTCACGGAGCCGGCGGAGGCTTGAGAGACCTTACCCTCATGCGAACGGGGAGGCGGATCGCTCCGCCTCCCCGCTGAGAAATACGAAGGATCAGGCCGCGACGGACGGGCTGGCGAGAGCCCGCGTGGAATGGCCGGGCGCGGGCGCGGCGAGGGCCGGGGCGCTCGGCTGCGCCTGCGCGGCCAGATCGCGCTCGCGCTCTTCGCGCAGGCGGCGCAAGCGCTCGTTCGACAGGTCCACCTCGTGGCGCAGGTTCTCGATCTCGCGGCGGCGGTTGGCCGCCTTGGCGCGGTAGTGAGACTGCGTCATCCAGGTGCCTAGGCCGCCGAGCAAGAGGCCGAGGATCAGCGCCGAAAGAAGCAGCACGAAGAGCGGCGCCTGGAAGGCGAACTGCGGCAGCGTGCCGATCGGATCGAACGACACGTTGATCGCCTCGCGATTGGCGACGCAGAACACCACGAGCAGCACCGCCAGCGGCGCGAGGATGAGGAAGGAAAGAATCTTCAGGATCATCAGGTGGCCACTTCGAACCTTGGAATACGCCCTGGGAAAGCATGGGGCGCCGCCCCGAACAAGCAAGCGGCTGGCCCGCAAATGATGCATCGCGAGGGAGAGGTCAATCCGCCCGGCGCGTGCGGTCAGCCAGCCCTGGGGCGTACGCTCGATCAGAGCCCGGGCCGGCCAAGCG
This sequence comes from Aureimonas sp. AU20, assembly GCF_001442755.1. NCBI lineage: Bacteria > Pseudomonadati > Pseudomonadota > Alphaproteobacteria > Hyphomicrobiales > Aurantimonadaceae > Aureimonas > Aureimonas sp. AU20. The sequence goes on from NZ_CP006367.1 coordinate 253,908, forward strand.
ATCCCGCCCTCGGCTTCACACCGATCAGCCGTTCAGCCGCTCACGCAGTTCTTTGCCCGTCTTGAAGAAGGGAACCCACTTCTCCTCGACCTCCACCGATTCGCCGGTGCGCGGGTTGCGGCCGGCGCGCGGCGGACGGTTCTTGACGGAAAAGGCGCCGAAGCCGCGCAGTTCCACGCGGTTGCCGTCGCAGAGCGCCTGCGTGATCTCGTCGAAGATCGCGTTCACGATGGTCTCGACATCCCGCTGGTAGAGATGCGGATTGCGACTGGCGATGATCTGCACGAGTTCGGATTTGATCAACGCGGGCTCCTCGGGAGGCTGGGCTGCTGGGTCTGGGCAGGCGGCGCCTCGGCCGCGCAAACCTTTGTTTCCAATCGCAAAGCGGAGCCTCCCGCCACTTCGCCTTCAGTGGCGCGGAGGTTGCCAAAGCGACACCATGCCGTCAAGGTGCCCTCCCGATCCGGTGAGCGCGTCGACGAGATCGGTGGCCGTGGGATCGAGGCCGAACAGCCCGAACAGGGCCGAGCGGGCGGAGCCGAAGAGGCCCCAGCCGTCCTTTTCGGGCTCGCGCTCTTCGATCTCGAGGCCGGCCGGCACGCCGCGCTCGCTTTCCAGCCAGCGCCGGATCTCGCGCTCGCCGCCCAGCGCGTCCACCAGCTTGTTGTTCAGCCCCTGCGAGCCGGTGAAGACGGAGCCGTCGGCCAAGCGCCGCGCCTCCTCCTCCGGCAGGCCGCGCCGCTCCATCACGAGACGCACGAACCAGTCGTAGGAATCGTTCACCAGGCGGCCGATCATTTCGCGAGCGCCGGGGGCTGCGGGGGCGAAGGGCGAAGGCTCGGCCTTCAGCGGCGAGGACTTCACCGCGTTGACCTCCACGCCGATTCGCCCGAGCAGGACGGAAGCGTCGACATATTGGAAGATCACGCCGATGGAGCCGACGATCGAGGACTGGTGCGCCACCACCCGGTCCGTCGCCATGGCGACCATGTAGCCCGCGGAGGCCGCCAGCGTGCCGACCTCGGCCGCTACGGGCTTGGCGGCGGCCAGATCGCGAATCGCCTCGAACAGCGTTTCGCCCCCGACCGTGGTGCCGCCGGGCGAGTTGACGCGGATGATGACGGCGCGAACGCGCGGATCGGTCTTCAACTTTTCGAGAAGTTCCAACCGGTCGCGGTCCTCGGTGATGAGGCCGGTGACCTCGACGCGGGCGATCTGGTCTGGACCTGGACCAGCCAAACGCCCGGGGCGCCAGCCGCTGGCATAGGTGAGGGCCAGCACCGCGCCGGCGGCCACGAGCAGCGCGACGATCCGCCAGAAGCCGAGCTTGCGGCGCAGGCGCCGCCGATCGATCATGCCGTCCGCATCCATGGGTCCGCTCCGCTCGCAATCCGGGCGAGCGCGAAAAGCCCGCCGCCTGTGCCCAAGGCGATGCCATGCGGGCGGCACGCTGCCAAGCCGCCACCGCTCGCGGCGGCATTCTTGTTCGCGAGCGCGATGCCGTGCGATAGCCGCCGCTTAACCATGCAAAAACCCCATATCACTTATAGATACGACGCGATACGTTGATTGACCGCAGGACGCCCCGGCCGATCCCCAATGGCCGGGCGCGTTTTCGCGCCATGCGAGGAATCGAACTCCATTGCAGGTTAGCCCGGACCAGCCCCCTTTCGCCGACGACCCGCGCCTCCACGCCTTCGCCGCCGCGCCCGATGCCACGCGCGGCGCGCGGCGGGAGCGCGAGTTCCGCCGCGCGAATCGGCATTCGCGGCTTGTGCGCTGGCTGAAGATCGGTCTTCCCACGGTTGCGACGCTGATCGTGGCCGCCGGCCTCGTGGTCACCTGGGCAGCGCGCAGCGTTCCCGGCGACCTCGCCTTCGCCTCCACCTCGATCCAGGACGGGCGCCTCGTCATGTCCGACCCGCGCCTGTCGGGCGTGGACGGACGCGACCGTCCCTATTCCATGCTGGCGGACCGGGCGATCCAGACGCTGGGTGGAACGGGGGTCGATCTCGAGCAGGTCCGGGCCAACCTGACGGTGGACGATAGCACCAAGGCACAGCTCGACGCCGCCAAGGGGCGCTACGACACGCGCACCGAAGTGCTGCGGCTTTACGACGACATCACCGTGGAAACCACGAGCGGCATCCGCATCAAGCTGGCGAGCGCCGACGTTTCGCTCCAGGATGGACAATTGACCGGGTCCGGCCCGGTCGAGATCGCGACGCCGAATCAGCGCCTGGAAGCGGGCAACGTGGTGATCTCCGATCGTGGAAAGCAGATTTCGTTTCGGGACCGCGTCAAGCTGACCCTTCTTCCTACCGCCTCCAACGGGGCCGAAGCCCCCGCCGCCGCGTCCAACACCAGCGAGCCCAGCCCATGACCCCGACCCTTCGCTCCCGCGCCGTGCTCCTGGCCCTGGCCGGCTCGCTCACCCTTTCCGGGGCCGCCCTCTCCGGCGCGGCGCTGGCTCAGACCCAGTCGCAGGGCTTCGGCAACTCCTTCGGCGGCTTGCAGGTGCAGGGCGACCAGCCGATCGCCATCGAGTCCAACCAGCTCGACGTCGACGACGGCAAGTCGCTCGCCACCTTCTCGGGCGATGTCAGCGTCCAGCAGGGCCAGACCTCGATGAACGCCGAGAAGCTTCTCGTCCACTACGTCCGCAAGCAGGACGGTGCCGCGGGGGCCAAGGCGCAGCCGGCGGCGACGCGCTCCAACATGCCGGGCGGCTCGGGCGACATTTCCAAGCTGGAAGCCACTGGCAAGGTCACGATCAAGTCCGTCGATCAGGTGGCGACCGCCGACCGGGCCGATTTCGACATGGCGACGCAGGTCGCAGTGCTCAGCGGCAATGTCGTGCTCAGTCAGGGCAAGAACGTCGCGACGGGCTGCATCCTGCGCATCCAGATGGAAACCGGCGTGGCGCGCCTCCAGAGCCGCGACTGCGGCGGCGCGCCGGGCGGCGGCCAGGGCGGCGGGCGGGTGCGCATGCTGCTGTCGCCGGGGGCCGGCCAGCAGCCGGCCGCCGGGCGCTAGTCCCTCGCCGCAAAATCGCCCTTCCGGGGCGCGACAGGCCGCTCGCAAGGGCGGCCTCCCCTTATGGCCCCTGCCCTCCGGCATCCCCTTTCGCGGACGGACAACGCTTGCTCGACCCCTTGGATCTTTCCGCCGCCGCCGCGCTTCGCCACCCTTCCGAGGGCACGCTGGTGGCGCGCGGCATCACCAAGACCTATCGCGGCCGGCGTGTCGTGGATTCGGTCGATGTCGCCGTGCGGCGGGGCGAGGCCGTCGGCCTGCTGGGTCCGAACGGCGCGGGCAAGACCACCTGCTTCTACATGATCACCGGCCTCGTGCCGGTGGATGGCGGGCGCATCGAGCTCGACGGGCACGACATCACGCAGGTGCCGATGTATCGCCGCGCGCGGCTCGGCATCGGCTACCTCCCGCAGGAAGCCTCGATCTTTCGCGGTCTTTCCGTGGAAGACAACGTTCGCGCCGTGCTCGAGATGGTGGAGCCCGACAAGGCCGAGCGCGAGCGCCAGCTCACCGCGCTTCTGGAGGAGTTCCGCATCGCGCATCTGCGCAAGCAGCCCTCCACGGCGCTTTCGGGCGGCGAGCGGCGGCGCTGCGAAATCGCCCGCGCGCTGGCCTCCCGCCCGACCTTCATGCTGCTCGACGAGCCCTTCGCGGGCGTCGATCCGATCGCGGTCGCCGACATCCAGGAACTGGTGCGGCACCTGACGCGGCGTGGCATCGGCGTGCTCGTCACCGACCACAATGTGCGCGAGACGCTGGGCCTGATCGACCGCGCCTACATCATGCATGCCGGCGCGGTGCTCACCCACGGCTCACCGCAGGAAATCGTCGAGGACGCCGACGTGCGCCGCATCTATCTCGGCGAACAGTTCACCTATTGAGCCCCGGAACGGCCCGCCCCTCCCCTTGACAAGCAAGTTGCGGACCAGTCTCCTGCTGGGCATGGAAAGAGGCTTGCGCGAGGCTTAAAGGGCCGATGACGCGCGGCCCGGCGGCATGGGAGGGGAGCATCGTGAATCTGTCCGTGAACCTCCAGATGCGTCAGAGCCAGTCGCTGGTGATGACGCCGCAGCTTCTCCAATCCATCCGGCTTCTTCAGTTTCAACACGCCGAGCTCCAGGCCTTTCTGGAGCGCGAGGCCGAGGCCAATCCGCTGATCGAGCTGGAGCCCGGCTCGGGCGCCGCGCCGCTTGGCGAGGGTGCGGACGCGCCCGACGCCGGCCCAGCCGAGCCCGGCGACATCACGCCCCTCACCGGCGCGAGCGACAATGCCGAGGTCTTCGCGGATGCGGCCGAGCGCACGGGCGACGGCGAGGACAAAGCGGCTCCCGATCTCGCCTTTACCGGCGAAGGGCTCGTTCTTTCCGGCTTTGTGGCCGAGGACGACGGCACCGATCGCCTGGGCGAAGGGCCGCGCTCGCTGCGCGACCATGCGCTCGGCGAAATCCGTGACACGTTCCGCGACGCGCGCGAGCGAGCGCTTGCGCAAGCCCTGTTCTGCGACCTTACCGATGCCGGCTATCTCGCCGAGGGTCTGCCCGAGCGCACGGGCGAACTCGGGCTGGAGGCGAGCGAGGCGGAGGCGCTTCTCGAACGGCTTCAGGCCTCGGCCGAGCCGGCCGGCCTTTTCGCACGGGACCTCGCCGAATGTCTGGCGATCCAACTGCGCCGGCGCGGCCGCTTCGATCCGGTGATCGCCTGCGTGCTCGCGCATCTGCCGCTTCTGGCGCGGCGCGACTTCGCCGCCCTTGCCCGGCTGACCGGCGAAACCGAGACGGACGTGGCGGACATGCTGACTGAGATCCGCACGCTCGACCCTCGGCCGGGCGCCGGCCTCGGCGAGCCCGACGCCGCGCCGGTGACGCCCGATATCATCGTGCGCGAGGATGCCTCGGGCGGCGGCTGGCAGGCCGAGCTGAACCCCGCCGCCTTTCCGCGCCTGTCGGTGCGCGCGCCGGCCAGCCTCGCCCCGGCAGCGGCCCTCAGGGGTGACGAGCGTGGCTTCCTCACCAATTGCCAGCAATCGGCGAACTGGCTGCAGCGCTCGCTGGAGCAGCGCGCCCGCACGATCCAGAAGGTCGCGGGCGAGATCGTCCGGCGGCAGGACGGGTTCCTGGCCCAGGGCATCGCCGGCCTGCGCCCGATGACGCTGATGGACATCGCCGAAACGCTCGGCCTGCACGAATCGACGGTCAGCCGCGTCACGGCGGGCAAGTTCATGGCGACGCCGCGCGGCACGTTCGAGATGAAATTCTTCTTCACCGTGGCGATCGCGGCCTCGGGGGGCGGCGACGCGCATTCGGCCGAAAGCGTGAAGCTGCGCATCGGGCGGATGATCGCGGCCGAGACGGTGGACGCCGTCCTGTCCGACGACGACATCGCCGCGCGGCTGAAGACGGAGGGCGTGGAACTCGCCCGGCGCACGGTGGCGAAATATCGCGAGGCGCTCGGCCTGCCCTCCTCCGTTCAGCGCCGCCGCGAGCTGAACGCCCGCCGCCTCGCCGGCTGACCGCGCCCGCACCTCTTAGTGATCGGGTTCGCTCGCGACCGCGTCGAACGCTAAGCGCGGTGAAAATTAAGCCGTCCTGACTGCCTGCACAGTCTACGATTGCCGCGCCTTCGGCGCGAAGTCTCGCGCCACTCGCGGCAGAGATCAAGTCTTTCCCTGGCCCTCGTTTTGCGCTGGAATGTGACGGTTCCGAGCGGCCGGAACCAAAGGCTTCCCAACGTCTTGGAAGAGACGGCGGGCCGGAGGTTCATCAATGGAGACCGGCCGCCGGACGTTAGGAAGGGAGAAACGAATGGCAATTCGTGTATCGGGCCGGCATATGGATGTCGGAGAAGCCTTTCGCACTCGGATCGAGGAGAGGCTGAACGATCAGGTCGCCAAATATTTCGACGGCAATTTCACCGGGGCCGTCGTCATCTCCAAAGATTCCGCCCGCTTCTGCGCGGACGTCACGCTTCATCTCGACAGCGGCGTCTATTTCCAGGCCACCGCCGAGTCGCATGATCCCGAATCCTCGTTCATCGAAGCGATGGAGAAGGTCGAGAAGCGTCTGCGCCGCTACAAGCGCCGGCTGAAGGACCACAAAGGCAACGCCAACAATTCGCGCGATGTCGCCTACACCGTCATGAGCGCCGTGCCGGACGAGGAAGAGGAGATCGCCGAGGACTTCGCCCCGGCCGTGATCGCCGAGACCTCGCTGCGCGTCGGAACGATGAGCGTGGCCAACGCGGTGATGGAGCTCGACCGCCGCGACGGGCCGCTGGTGATCTTCCGCAACGGCGCCAACGACACGGTCAATATCGTTTATCGACGCCCGGATGGAAACGTCGGTTGGATCGACCCCTCGACAGTGCGGGTCGAAGCCTGATATTCCCCCACAACTTCAGCAGGCGGAAGCGCGCGCACTAGCGCCGCTTCTGCCTCGACCTGTCAAAACCCGGCCGGGCAATCGCGCGGCCGGGCTTTTCGGCCTCCCGGGGCCGGGCGATGTGGAAGGCCATTCATCGTGGATCTCGCCGATCTGATCACCGAGGACGCCGTTCTGCCCGCCCTTCGCTCCCATTCCAAGAAGCAGGTTCTTCAGGACCTGTCGGAGCGGGCGGCCGAGCTGACGGGCCTGCCGGCCCGCACCATCTTCGAGACCGTTCTCCAGCGCGAGCGGCTGGGCTCCACCGGCATCGGCAACGGCATCGCCATTCCGCATGGCAAGCTCGCCGGCCTGTCGCGCATTCGCGGCGTCTTCGCCCGGCTGGTGAAGCCCGTGGAGTTCGAAGCGATGGACGACCAGCCGGTGGACCTCGTGTTCCTTCTGGTTGCACCCGAGACGGCGGGCGCCGATCATCTGAAGGCCCTGTCCAAGATCGCCCGCATGCTGCGCAACCCGCGCACGGTGACGGACCTGCGGGCGGGCCGAGACGCCTCGGCGCTGCATCACCTCATGACGCAGGTCGAATCCAACGCCTGAAAAGGCCAAGGGCTGGGAAGCTCTACCCGGCGCCCAGACATGAAAAAGCCGGCCACGAGGGCCGGCTTCAAGCATGGCGCTGTCCCGGCGCCATGCCCAGGAAGCGGAGCCTTCAGTGGAGGCTCACCGTCAGGAGTTCGTTTTCCGTCGCGCTGGCCAGGATCGAGCCCCGGTCGTCGGAGACGGCCAACGGCGTGCCGTCGGCGGAGAACAGCGCCCAGAGCTTCAGGCCCGGGCGGATCGACTGTGCGGACGGGAAGCGGGCTCGGATATCGTCAGACGACATGCGGCGGAGATAGGCCAGGTGGCCTTCGCCGAGCGCGGCGAGATCGGACTGGGACAGTGCGTTCGAATCGTGGTTCGTGATGGTCATGAACATCTCCTTCGAAAACAAACGGATGATCGGCTCGGCGGGTTTCATTCTTCCACGGCGATCGCGATCTTCCTCACCACTCGCTCTGGTTCAGGCTTGACCAGGTCCACCATCAACAGTCCGTTCTTCAACTGCGCGCCCAGGATGCGCATGCCGTCCGCGAAGAGAAAGCTCTTCTGAAACTGGCGCGACGCAATGCCTCGGTGCAGAAATTCGCGGTCCGCCCGGTCGCTCTGCGAGCCCCGGATGGTCAACTGGTTTTCTTCGGTCGTGATTTCCAGGTCCTCGGGCCGGAAGCCGGCCACGGCCAGGGTGATGCGGATGCCATGTCCGCCGGGCGCCCCGTCCTTGGCTTCGATCCCGATCCGCTCGATGTTGAAGGGCGGGTAGCCATCGCTGCCCTTCCCCAAACGCTCGAGTGTCCGCTCCACCCCGTCGAAGCCGAGCAGCAACGGGCTGGAAAATGGCGTGAACCTGTTCATGTCTCGGCAAGCCCTTGTTTCAAGCGACTTATCGACTGCGGCCCCATATTGGCGGCCACGATCGATCCGTACCGAATATGGTTGCACCAGGGGCCCGCTTCAATGTGCGACCCTTCGCGCCTCTCCATGAAGAACCCGAAAGCTTGACGGAGGGATAACGCCTGAGGTCAGGACTGGGTGTCGCTCGGCTGGAAGTGCAGGGCGACGCCGTTCAGGCAATGGCGCTTGCCCGTGGGCGGCGGGCCATCGTCGAAGATGTGGCCGAAATGGCCGCCGCATTGGGCGCAGTGAACCTCGGTGCGGGGATAGACCAGGACATAGTCGGTCTTGGTGCCGATGCTGCCGTCGATCGCATCCCAGAAGCTCGGCCAGCCCGTGCCCGAGTCGTATTTGGCCTCGGTGGAATAGACCGCGTTGTCGCAGCCCGCGCAGTGGAAGAGGCCGGTCTCGTGAACGTTGAGAAGCGGGCTGGTGAAGGGGCGCTCGGTCGCTTCCTGGCGCAGGACGGCGAAGGCGTCTTGGCTGAGGCGCGCGCGCCATTCGCGCTCTGTGAAGGTGACGGAAAAGGTCTCGGCCTCCGCCTCGTCGCGCCAGAGAGCTCCGACGGAGCCCAGGGCGACAGCGGCCAGCGAACCCGACAGAAGAAAGCGGCGGCGATTCATGACGGCCTCCAAATCAAGCATCTGCGAAAACGGGATCGGCGCCCGCATCTCCATATGAGACCCGAGGCGCCTGTTTGTCAGGGGGCCGAACCAAGGTCCGACCCCAAGAGGCTTAAGACCCGATCAGGGCATCAGCACCGTGTCGATCACATGGACGACGCCGTTCTTCTGCATCACGTCGGCCTGCGTCACGGTCGCGACATTGCCCTTGGCGTCGGTCACAGTCAGCTTGTCGCCCTTCATGGCGAGCGTCAGGCTCTCGCCCTCGACCGTCTTCACGACATGCTTGCCGCCGTCGTCCTTGATCATCTTCATCGCGGCTTCCGACGTCGCCTTGGCCGGGACCACGTGATAGGTCAGGATCTTGGTCAGCATGGCCTTGTTCTCGGGCTTCACCAGCGTGTCCACCGTGCCGGCGGGCAGCTTTTCGAAGGCCGCGTTGGTCGGCGCGAAGACCGTGAAGGGGCCTGCCCCGTTCAGCGTCTCGACAAGGCCGGCGGCCTTCACGGCGGCGACCAGCGTCGTCAGGTTCGAGGCGTTCGGCGCGTTCTCGGCGATCGTCTTGTTGGCATACATCGGCGCACCGCCGACTTCGACCGACGCGCCGGACTGCGCATGGCTGGCGCCTACGACGCCGCCGGCGATCACGAGACCGAGCGCGGCGGAGCGAATGAAGGACTGAAGCATGTCGCGATTCCTTGGGTGAACCTTCCAACGCGGAAGTCGTGGAAGATACGGAGCCAGGACGCGGTCGGCTTCACGCCATCGCGATCACGAAACGGTGAATCTTGATTTAATCCGTGAGTGACGGTTTTGGAGGAAGCGGCTCGCGACAAGAGGCGGGGTCCCTCACCTTAAGAGGCTTCTGGCCAGCCTGCGCCCGAAACGTTTCTCAAACTCGTTCAGTCCGAAACGCGGCCGCGCATCCGCTTGGTGTCGGAGCGGCCCTTCTTGGCTTCGAGGCGGCGCTCCACCGAGCCTCGGGTCGGCCGCGTCTTCTTGCGCGGCGGGGGCGGGGGCACCAGCGCCTCGCGTACGAGATCGGCCAGGCGCTCGCGCGCGTCCTCGCGGTTGCGCTCCTGCGTGCGGTGGCGCGAGGCCTCGATCAGCACCTCGCCCGCCTTGGTGGCGCGCTGGCCGGCCAGCCGCATGAGACGCAGCTTGGCCTCCTCGCCGAGCACGCCGGAGCTCATGGCGAAGAAGCGCAGCTGCACCGCCGAGGACACTTTGTTGACGTTCTGCCCGCCCGGGCCGGCAGCGCGCACGAAGACTTCCTCCAGCTCCTCGTCGGGAATGACGACGCGGCTGTTGACCCGAAGGCCTTTGCGCTCCCGCCCCTCACGCTCCATGATCGGCCCCCGCGCTGAAGCGCCAAGCCGCCTCGCCCGCGTCCGGCGCGGGGGGAGTGAAAGCTTGGCGTCGATCCGGCATCCTCGTGTCTTTCCAACCTTTTGCCCGGAGCCCTGGCCCGACTTGGAGTCCATGGAGCCCATGGCCGGGAGAGCCCGCCGAGCGGAAAGCGCCGCCCCGGCACCGCTTCCGTTCACCCGAGGGGCTCCGTCCTGTCAAGAAGCGTGGCGCCCGGCCGCAAAGGGGCAACAAGAGAAAGGGCCCGCGTCCCTGTCGGACACGAGCCCTTCCGGCTTCTCCTCCCAGAGAAGACGCTAACGGATCAAAGCCTCACTCCGCCGCGAGCGGCAGGGTGGCAGGGGCGGCGCCGAGCACGGACTCGTCCACATGCCGCTCGAACTTCTCGAAGTTGCGGCGGAACATGTCGGCGAGCTTGCGGGCCTGCGCGTCGTAGGCGGCGGGGTCGGCCCAGGTCGAGCGAGGGTCGAGGATCGCCGTGTCGACGCCCGGCACCGCGACGGGCACCTGGAAGCCGAAATGCGCGTCCGCGCGGAACTCGGCTTCCTTCAGCGAACCGTCCAGTGCTGCGGCGAGAAGGGCGCGCGTCGCCTTGATCGGCATGCGCTTGCCCGTGCCGTAGGCGCCGCCCGTCCAGCCGGTCGAGACCAACCAGCAATCCACCTCGTGCCGCGCGATGAGATCGCGCAGGAGATTGCCGTATTCGGCTGGGTGGCGCGGCATGAAGGGGGCGCCGAAGCAGGTCGAGAACGTGGCTTCCGGCTCGGTCACGCCCTTTTCCGTGCCGGCTACCTTGGCGGTGTAGCCGGAGAGGAAGTGGTACATGGCCTCGGCCGGGGTCAGCTTGGCGATCGGCGGCATCACGCCGAAGGCATCGGCCGTCAGCATGATGATGTTCTTGGGATGGCCACCCTTTCCCGTCGCGCTGGCGTTCGGAATGAAGTGCAGGGGATAGGCGGCGCGGGTGTTTTCAGTCAGCGAGCCGTCGTCGAAATCGGGCACGCGCTTCTCGTCGAGCACGACGTTTTCCAGTACCGTGCCGAACATGCGGGTGGTCGCGAAGATTTCCGGCTCGGCCTCGGCCGAAAGGCGGATCGTCTTGGCGTAGCAGCCGCCCTCGAAATTGAAGACGCCGTTCTCGCCCCAGCCGTGCTCGTCGTCGCCGATCAGCGTGCGGTGCGGATCGGCCGAAAGCGTGGTCTTCCCCGTGCCCGACAGGCCGAAGAAGACGGCCGTGTCGCCACCCGCGCCTATATTGGCCGAGCAGTGCATGGGCATGACACCGGTCTCGGGCAGGCGGTAGTTCAGAACCGTGAAGACCGACTTCTTCATCTCGCCGGCATAGGTCGTGCCGCCGATCAGGATGATGTTGCGGGTGAAGTCGCAGGCGATCACCGTCTCGGTGCGGCAGCCATGGCGCTCCGGGTCGGCCTTGAAGGACGGCAGGTCGATGATCGTAAGGTCCGGCACGAAGCTTTCGAGCTCGGTGGCCGAGGGACGGATCAGAAGATTGCGGATGAACAGCGAGTGCCAGGCATATTCGGTGACGATCCGGGCGCGGATGGCGTTGCTCTCGTCGGCGCCGCCCACCAGATCCTGCACGAAGACGTCGCGCCCCACGGCATGGGCCTTGAAGTCCTCGTAGAGGCGTTCGAAGGCCGCCGGCTCCATCGGCTTGTTGTTGTCCCACCAGACGCGTGGATCGGTGTTCTCGTCACGCAGGACGAACTTGTCCTTCGGGCTGCGGCCGGTGTGCTGGCCGGTCGTGACCACGAGGGCGCCATGGGCCGTCAGCCGCCCCTCGCCGCGCTGGATCGCGGTCTCGACGAGTTCGGCCTCGCCGACATTCCAGCGCACGGAAGCAAGGCCGGAAAGACCCGTCGACTCGAGCCCGATGCGGGGATTGCGGATGCCGGTTTCTTCCATCGTGTCCGTCTCCTGGTCACGAAACGGCAAGCAACGCCGCTTCACGACGATGAGATAACGGAGAAACAAGACGCCATCAACAGGAACAAAACTTAAAAAGAAAGCAATATCAGTAGTTTAATCGGTTTAGAATTGACAAGAACCAGTCTAAATCGGTTCAACCCCGGTTTTTACCCTCTCTGCCGTGTCAAATTTTTTTCGCACCTGCCGCATCGGGAGGGCGCGGCACCTTTTCGCGCGTGCGGCGTTGATGCCCATCATGGGCGTTACCCGAGCCCGATCAAACGGCTAAAAAGGAAAGACCGCATGGCTGAGCAAGCGATCGACAAGTTCTGGGACATGGCCGAAGACTTCTCGACCTGCATGGTGACGACGCGCGACGGCAACCGGCTGCGCTCGCGCCCGATGGCCCCCTACATCTCGCGTCAGCGCGGCGAGATCCTCTTCCTCACCGACGTCACGTCCCATAAGGTGGACGAGGTCGAGGCCGAGTCGCAGGTCGCGCTCAGCTTCGTGCAGACGGACGAATATGTCGCCGTGTCCGGCGCGGCACGCGTCAGCCAGGACCGCGCGCTGATCGACGAGATCTGGGACGACGAGGCCGAGGCCTGGATGCCGGAGGGCAAGGACGGGCCGAATGTCGGCGTGCTCGTGGTCTCCCCCTCGCAGGCCGAGATCTGGGACGTGACCTCCAACAAGCTGACCCAGGCCTGGGAGTTCGCCAAGGCCTATGTCGGCCAGAAGCCGCAGCCCGACACGACGGAGAACGTCAAGGTCTCGCTCTGAGGTAAGGCCGGTTCCGATCGACACACGGCCGGCTTCGCGCCGGCCGTTTTCGTTCCCGCAGACTCCATTGGGCCTGTCATCGCTCCACTAAAGCCGTTGCGCGCGTCTGTTCTATGAGGTTCCGCTTCACGCGAAAGCGCTCGCTTTCGCCGGCCACATTTGAAAAAGTGTCACGAACGCCACATTTGACTGTCAAAGCACTTGGCTAGGCCGAATCGTTTTCGGCCTTGCGACCGGGCCGGAGGGATCGATTCCGAAGGCCTTGGGGGCGACGGACACAGGACGGCACCGTCCGAGCGGGAGACCCCTTCCGCCTCGCGGACGAACATGGAGTTGGAAGTTCATGCCGACGATTGCGCTGGTGGACGACGACAGGAACATTCTGACGTCGGTCTCGATCGCGCTCGAGAACGAGGGCTATCGCGTCGAGACCTACACCGACGGCGCTTCGGCGCTGGAGGGCTTGTCCGCTCATCCTCCGCATCTGGCGATCTTCGACATCAAGATGCCGCGCATGGACGGCATGGAGCTTCTGCGCCGCCTGCGCCAGAAGTCGGACCTGCCGGTGATCTTCCTCACGTCCAAGGACGAAGAGATCGACGAACTGTTCGGCCTCAAGATGGGCGCCGACGACTATATCCGAAAGCCCTTCTCGCAGCGCCTCCTGGTGGAACGGGTGCGGGCCATCCTGCGGCGCGGCCAGCCGCGCGACGCTTCCGCCCCTGGCGCCAAGACCGGCCCGCTGCCGGAATCCTCGTTGGAACGCGGGCAACTGGTGATGGACCAGGAGCGCCACACCTGCACCTGGATGGGCCAGCCGGTGACGCTGACCGTCACGGAATTCCTGATCCTGCATTCGCTGGCGCAGCGGCCGGGCGTGGTGAAGAGCCGCGACGCGCTGATGGACGCGGCCTATGACGAGCAGGTCTATGTCGACGACCGCACGATCGACAGCCACATCAAGCGCCTGCGCAAGAAGTTCAAGGCGATCGACGACGATTTCGACATGATCGAAACGCTCTACGGCGTGGGCTACCGCTTCCGCGAAGTGTGAGCGAAGCGCCCCACGGCGGAACCGGAACGGAAGCCGTCTTGTCCGCAAGCACGACCGACAGCGAGACCGAGCGCCCGCCCCAGCGGCGGGTCGCCTCGTCGCGCCCGCGCTGGCGGCGCGTGCCCTTCGTGCGCCGCAGCCTGATCCGGCTGCGCTGGCTGCTCGGCCATTCCATCTTCTCCTCGCTGACGCGGCGCATCGTCTTTCTCAACCTCGTCGCGTTGATCGTCCTCGTTTCCGGCATTCTCTATCTCAACCAGTTTCGCGCCGGGCTGATCGACGCGCGCGTCGAAAGCCTGCTGACGCAGGGTGAGATCATCGCCGGGGCCATCGCCTCCTCCGCCACGGTGGAGACCAATTCGATCACGCTCGACCCCGAGCGGCTTCTGGAAATGCAAGCCGGCTCCACGCTCCAGCCCAATCCCGACCTGTCGGAATCGCTCGACTTTCCGATCAATCCCGAGCGTGTCGCGCCGCTGCTTCGCCGGCTTATCTCACCGACGCGCACGCGGGCGCGGCTCTACGACCGCGACGCCAATCTCATTCTCGACTCGCGCCATCTCTACTCGCGCGGCCAAATCCTTCGCTACGCCCTGCCCCCGGTGGAGAAGGAAGACGAGAGCACGATGGAATGGCTGGGCACTCAGGCGGCGCGCCTGTTCGGCCATGGCGACCTGCCGGTCTACCGCGAAACGCCGGGCGGCTCGGGCGCGACCTACCCGGAGGTCATGAGTGCGCTGACGGGTGGCCCCTCCACCGTCGTGCGCTCCACCGAGAACGGCGAGCTGATCGTCTCCGTCGCCGTGCCGATCCAGCGCTTCCGCGCCGTGTTGGGCGTCCTGCTCCTGTCCACGCAGGGCGGCGACATCGACAAGATCGTCCAGGCCGAGCGCATGGCGATCGTGCGCACCTTCGCGGTGGCCGCCCTCGTCACCGTGGTCCTGTCGATCCTCCTCGCCTCGACCATCGCGACGCCGCTGCGGCGCCTGTCGGCGGCGGCGATCCGCGTTCGCAGGGGCGTCAACGCCCGCGAGGAAATCCCCGATTTCGGGGACCGGGCCGACGAGGTCGGCCATCTCGCCTCCGCCATTCGCGACATGACCAACGCGCTCTATGCCCGCATGGACGCAATCGAAAGCTTCGCCGCCGATGTCAGCCACGAGCTGAAGAACCCGCTCACCTCTCTTCGTTCGGCCGTCGAGACCCTGCCGCTGGCGCGCAACGAGAACTCGCGCGAGCGTCTGCTTGCGGTGATCCAGCACGACGTGAAGCGGCTGGACCGGCTGATCACCGACATTGCCGACGCCTCGCGGCTCGACGCGGAGCTGGCGCGCGAGGTCATGGGCCGCGTCGATCTCGCCGCCCTCATCGGCTCGGTGGTGGACGGCGCGCGGGCGCATCTGAAGGAAGGGCGCGACACCCGGATCGAGCTTCAGCTCAGCCCCCTGCCGGCCGGCAAGACCTACAAGGTCGCCGGGCACGATCTGCGCCTCAGCCAGGTCTTCACCAACCTGATCGACAATGCCCGCTCCTTCGTTCCCGAGACGGGAGGGACGATCACGATCCGCCTTCGCCGGCACAACAGGCGCGTGATCGCGACCGTCGAGGACAACGGACCCGGCATCCAGGCCGAGAAGATCGACCGCATCTTCGAGCGCTTCTACACCGACCGGCCGGGCGCCGAGTCCTTCGGCCAGAATTCCGGCCTCGGCCTTTCCATCTCGCGCCAGATCGTGGAGGCCCATGGCGGCACGATCGAGGCCGAGAACATCTCCAGCCCCGACGGCGCGCTGGCGGGGGCGCGCTTCACCGTCTCGCTGCCGGCCGAGGAATGAGCCCGCCCAATCTCCACGCGACGCTGGTGCTGGTGGACGGGCGGGGCGTGCTGATCCGGGGTGCGTCGGGCGCGGGCAAATCCTCGCTGGCCGTCTCGCTTCTGCGCCGGGCGGAGGCGGCGGGCCATCACGCCCGGCTGGTGGCGGATGATCAGGTGCTTCTCGACGTGCGGGGCGAAGCCGTGTTCGGGCGCGCGCCGCCCGCCATCGCCGGTCTCATCGAGATTCGCGGCGTCGGCCTTCTCCGGCAACCCTTCGCCGGCGAAGCGCGGGTGGATCTCGTGGTGGACCTCTTCGCCCGCGAAGCCTTAGAGCGCCTGCCCGAGCCCTCGTCGGTCCCGATCGCAGGCGTTTCCGTTCGCCGCATCCATCTGCCAGAGCGCGATCCCGCCTTCGGCGCCGACGTGCTTCTGACTGTCCTGGCACAGCAGTTGGACGAGGCCGAGACGGACTGACCTCTCGCCCCGGTCTCTAACAATAGACCCCGCCCGTCCTTAGGGACGCGCGGGGCCGATCGATCAGACTTGAAGAGCTCGCGCGTCAGGCGACGGCCGCCTCGGGACGGGCATAATCGAGCCCGCCGGCAATCTCGCTCAAGAGTTCGTCGGTCTTCTTCTCTTCCTGCAGCGTCTGGTCGAGCAGGGCGGCCGCGTCGTCATAGCCGAGCTTGGTCGCCCAGGTCTTGAGCAGGCCGTAGCGGGCGATCTCGTAATGCTCCATCGCCTGCGCGCAGCCGATGAGAACCTGGTCGGCGGCGTCGGTCCCGCCGAAATCCTCCAGATCCTCCTCCATCTCGGCGGTCAGGCCCTGCATGGCTTCGCAGGTCTTGGCCCGCGCGCTGCGGCCGATGATCTCGAAGACCTGCTCCAGGCGCTCGACCTGGGTCTGGCTTTCGTCGGCATGGGTCTGGAAGGCCTGCTTCAACTCGTTCGATTGCGCCGCCTTGGCGGATTTCTTCAAGGCGCGAACCGACTGCTTCTCGGCATAGAACACATCCTTCAACGTCTCGTGGAAGGCGTCTTCGAGGGTCTTGATCTTGGCCATGGTTCACTTCCTTTTCGGGCGACGGGCGCGCGGCACAAAAGCGCCGATCCCTCGCTTCGATCGCTTCTGAAAGTGCGGCGGGACGCCATCGTTCCCTCCCATGATCGTGGCCAACGAAAAACCGCGACGGGCCGGGTCTTAGAGCACCTAACAATACCTCGTGGGGTCGGCTGGTCGGGTCTTTCCGCCGTGGACTTCGTCGCGAATGCTTGGCCCTGCCGCCTGCATCACTTAAGCTTTGCTCCTCGTCCCCGACGGAAACCCCTCGACCAACCTCCGCCCAGAGGTTTCTTAGGCGCTCTTAGGCGACGAGAATGGCACGCAGGTCGTTGACATTGGTAAGGGTCGGCCCGGTGCGCAGGAGATCGCCCAGCTTGTCGAACAGCGTGTAGCTATCGTGCCGCGCCAGCACATCCACCGGGTCGAGCCCTGCGCTCAGCGCCCGGGCGAGCGTGTCCGGCGCGACGAAGGCGCCGGCCGCATCCTCCGTCCCGTCGATCCCGTCCGTGTCGCCCGCAAGCGCATGAATGCCGGCTTCCCCGCGCAGCGCCACGGCGAGCGCCAGAAGAAACTCCGTGTTGCGCCCGCCCCGCCCCGGCCTTTCCTGCCCGATCGTCACCGTGGTCTCGCCGCCCGACAGAAGCAGCAGCGGCATGGGCGCGGGATGGCCGTGCCGGCGCACGGAGCGCGCGATGCCGGCCATGAGGATGCCGGCCTCCCGCGCCTCGCCCTCCAGCGCGTCGCCCAGGATGAGCGCGGCGATGCCCTCCTGCCGCGCCCGCGCGGCGGCGGCCTCCAGCGCCATCTGCGGGGTGGCGATCAGGCGATAGTCGGCAGCAAAGGGCGCGCCCGGCTCGGCCGGGGCCGAAAGGCGCCGGCGCGCCGCCTCTGGCAGGCCGGGGCCGAGCCGCGCCGCTAGGGCGCTCAGATCCTCGCCAGCCTCGGGATCGAACACGGTCGGCCCCGAGGCGATCGTGCGCGGATCGTCGCCCGGCACGTCGGAGATCGCCAGCGTCACGACGCGGGCCGGCGCGGCCGCGCGCGCCAGCAGCCCACCCTTGATGCCGGACAAGCGCCGGCGCACCCGGTTCATGTCGGAAATCCCCGCGCCCGATTGGAGAAGCAGGCGGTTCACCGCCTTCTTGTCCTCCAGCGTCAGCCCTTCGGCCGGCAGGGCCATGAGCGCGGAGCCGCCGCCCGAGATGAGAACCAGCACGAGATCGTCCGGCCCGAGCCCCTGCACCTCGGCCAGGATGCGCCGCGCCGCCGCCTCGCTCGCCGCATCGGGAACGGGATGGGCGGCCTCCAGCACCTCGATGCGCCGCGTCGGGGCGCGGTGTCCGTAGCGCGTGACGACGACGCCGCCGATCTCGACATCGGGCCACGCCTCCTCCACCGCCGCCGCCATGAGTGCCGCCGCCTTGCCGGCGCCGACCACGACGCAGCGCCCTTTCGGCTTGTCCGGCAGGAAGCCGGCGAGCACCGCCTTCGGGTCGGCGCTGCGCACCGCCGCTCCGAACACGCCTTCCAGAAATGTCTTCGCCCGCTCGCGCGTCCAATCCGTCATCGTCCTGTCCTACCGCTTGCGTAGTCTGGCGGAGATGGGCCGCCAAAGGCCGCGAATCCGCCCATGCCCCTCTTTCCTTCCCGCCGGGATACGCCATTCTCCGACCATGGGCACCGAAATCGAACGCAAATTCCTGTCACGCGGCGAGGCTTGGCGCGAGGCGGCCGACGAGGGAACGGAGATCCGGCAGTTCTATCTCGCCGTGCGCGAAGGGCTCAGCCTGCGCGTGCGGATCAAGAACGAGACCCAGGCGCTTCTGACCGTCAAGAGCGGCATCGGGATGCGCCGGGGCGAGTTCGAATACGAGATCCCGCTGGCCGACGCTCACGATCTGGAAGCGGCGCATCTCGGCGCCGTGCTGCGCAAGCGGCGCTACCGCGTGCCGCTCGGCGCGCTGACGGCGGAGGTCGACGTGTTTTCCGGCGATCTCGCGCCCCTCGTCCTGATCGAGATCGAACTGCCCGACGAGGATCATCCCTTCGCCCGGCCGGACTGGCTGGGGGACGAGGTGAGCGAGGACGGGCGCTACACCAACGCCGCGCTGGCGCTGGCCGAACGCCCGCCCTTAGCCGCAACTTGAACCGCAACAGCACGGGACAGCTATGGCCTATCGCTTCAACCCCCGCTCGCCCCTCGACGCCAATCTGCGCCGCATCGCGGGCGAGCAGATCGAGAAGGCCATTCGCGACCTGACGGACGAGGACGGCGACCGGCACGAGAGCGTCCACGAGGCGCGCAAGCGCATGAAGAAGTTGCGCGGCCTCCTTCGCCTCGTGCGCACCGGCGCCCCGACCTATGCGGCGAAAGAGAATGTCCGCTTCCGCGACGCCGCCCGGCTCCTGTCGGGTGTGCGGGACCGCACGGCGCTGATCGAGGCGCTGGACGGGCTGGAGCAGCGCTTTGCCGGCGATGTCGAAACGCAATCCTTCGCCGTGGTGCGCACCGCGCTGGAGCTGAAGCGCGACAGCGCCCAGACCGCGCTCGGCGACGACGGCTCGCATGTGGCGGAGACGGTGGCGGCGCTGGAGGAAGGGCGCGAAACGGCGGAGAGCTTCCGCCTGCCGCCCAAGCGCCAGGAGGCCGTTCTGCGCCGAGGTCTGCGCGCCAATTACGCCCGCGCCCAGGCCGATCTGGGCATCGCCCTGGCCAAGGGCGAGGCGGAGGCCTTCCACGACCTGCGCAAGCGCATCAAATATCTCTCCATGCATTTCAAGCTGCTGGAACCGGCCTGGCCCGAGGCCCTCGCCCCCTTGCGCGTCGAGGCCGAGACGGCGGCCGAGGAACTCGGGCGCGACCACGACTATGCCGTGCTGCGCACGGAAATGGCGGCCGATCCCGAAAGCTTCGGGGCGCGGGCCGATCTCGACGTGGTCCTGGCGCTTCTCGACCGGCATCAGAGCGAGCTTCGCGCCAGCGCCATCCACCGCTGCGAGCGCCTGCTCCAGGAAAAGCCCAAGGCCTTCGCCAAGCGCATCCAGTCTCTCCTGGCGCTGAGCGGAGAGGAGCCGAACGGCGCCGCCCCGCCCGAGCCGCCCGAGGCCGAGCGCCGCCACGCGGCGGGCTGAGCGAAGATCGCTCGACCCAACTGGCGCATGGAGCCTCTTCGCGATACGAAGCCGCCCATGCCGCTTCGCCAGAGCCTCCCGTGACACGCCGGCCCACGCCGCGCCCCGGCGCCGCCCGGCCCCAGCCGCGCCTTCCAAATTCTGGCGCGCGCACCGGCCATGGGCTGGCGCGCGTCCTGTCCAAGCTCGGCTATTGTTCGCGCACGCAGGGCGAGGCGCTGGTGCGCGAGGGGCGCGTCAGCGTGGACGGGCGGGTCGTGCGCGACCCCGAGCACCGAACCGACCCTGCCACGATGCGCGTCAGCGTCGACGGACAGCCGGTGGAGGCGGAGCGGCGCGTCGTCCTGATGCTGAACAAGCCGCGCGGGCTGGTGACGACGCGCGACGATCCGCAGGGGCGCGACACCGTGTTTCGCTGCCTGGATGGGCTGGACCTGCCGCATGTCTCGTCGGTCGGCCGGCTCGACAAGGCGAGCGAGGGGCTGCTGCTCTTCACCAACGACACCGCGTTCGCGCAAGCCCTGCTCGACCCCGAAAGCCACTGCCCCAAGACCTACCACGTGCAGGTGGACGGGCTGCCGGACGAGGCCGTGATGAGCCGGATTCGTGCCGGCGTCGAGGATCGCGGCGAATGGCTCGGCGTCGTTTCCGCCGAGATGCTGCGGCGGGGCGACAAGTCCGCCTGGCTGGAGATCGTGCTCGGCGAAGGGCGCAACCGCCATATCCGCCGCTTGCTCGCCGCCATTGGCTTGGAAACGCTGCGCCTCGTGCGCGTGCGGATCGGCGCCCTCTCGCTCGGCGACCTGCCCAAGGGCGCGGTGCGCGAACTCACGGCGGAGGAAATCGTGGCGCTCGGCACTCGGCCGGGCTGAAAGGCGATCCGCCGCGAGGCTGGTGTGTGTGTCCGCGCCTTCAGAACGCCGATAAAACTCACTGAGCCGGTTGATCCAGCCTTTCCCGCTTGCGTCGCTAGGAAGGCTTACGCCTGCGCCACCGCATCGGCTGCGCTTCGCTCTCTTATGAGTCTGCGCCACTCTCGACAGTCTTCCAAAGAGATGTGTCAGTCCCTCCCAGTGGAATGCATTTTCTCCCGGCCATCTTCTCGCGCAATTTCGTTGCAGCCGCGCGAGCCATCTTGGAATGCCATCCTTGGCGCTTACGAGAAGACAAGGCCACCTTACGGTCAGCCA
The DNA here is from genome assembly GCF_001442755.1 of Aureimonas sp. AU20. Taxonomy (NCBI): domain Bacteria; kingdom Pseudomonadati; phylum Pseudomonadota; class Alphaproteobacteria; order Hyphomicrobiales; family Aurantimonadaceae; genus Aureimonas; species Aureimonas sp. AU20. The sequence goes on from NZ_CP006367.1 coordinate 274,770, forward strand.
TCGACTCGCCCTTAGTCCGCTCCCCGAAAGGAGTCCCGGCATGAGCCGCGCCCTGCCCGCTTCCGCCCTCTCCGCGCCGCCGATCCGCCCGCCGGCGCTCGCGGCCGCCATCGCGCTTGCCCTCGGCACGCTGGCGCTGGGGACGGTCTACGGCCCGCGCCAGGGCGCGCTGCTCCTGCTCGGCGGGGCGCTGGGCCTCGTGCTCTACCATGCCGCCTTCGGCTTCACCTCGGCCTGGCGCATCTTCATTCTCGACGGGCGCGGCAAGGGCCTGCGGGCGCAGATGGTGATGCTCGCCCTTGCCGTTCTCCTGTTCTTTCCCGTGCTCGCATCGGGCACGCTCTTCGGCCTGCCGGTGAAGGGCTCGCTCGCGCCGCTCTCCACCGGCGTCGTGTTCGGCGCCTTCATCTTCGGCATCGGCATGCAGATGGGCGGCGGCTGCGCCTCGGGCACGCTCTTCACCGCCGGCGGCGGCAATGCGCGCATGCTGGTGACGCTCCTCTTCTTCATCATCGGCTCGGTGCTCGGCACCTTGCATTTCGACTGGTGGCTGCGCTTGCCCGCCCTGGAGCCTGTGTCGCTGGTGCAGAGCTTCGGCGCGGGGGGTGGCATCGCCCTCTCGCTCGCGCTTTTTGCCGCCATCGCCGGGCTCACCGTTCTCGTGGAGCGCCAGCGCCACGGCGCGCTGGAACAGGAGGCCCCTTCGCCCCGCCAGGGTCTATCGCGCTTTGCCCGTGGGCCTTGGCCCGTGGTGGCGGGTGCCGTGGCGCTGGCGCTTCTCAACTTCGTGACGCTGGCGCTGGCAGGCCGGCCCTGGGGCATCACCTCGGCCTTCGCGCTTTGGGGCGCCAAGGGTGCGGCGGTGATCGGCTTCGACCCCGCCTCCTGGGCCTATTGGCAGACGCCGGCCAATGCCAAGGCTCTGTCGGAAAGCGTCTTCGCCGACGTCACCTCGGTAATGGATTTCGGCATCATCGCGGGCGCTATGCTGGCGGCGGGCCTCGCCGGACGTTTCGCGCCCAGCCTTCGCATTCCGCTGCGCTCGCTGGTGGCGGCGGTTGTCGGCGGTCTGTTGCTCGGCTATGGCGCGCGCATCGCCTATGGCTGCAATATCGGGGCCTATTTCTCCGGCATCGCCTCGGGCAGCCTACACGGCTGGCTCTGGATGGTGGCGGCCTTCGCGGGCAACGTCGTGGGCGTGCGGCTGCGCCCCTTCTTCTTCCGCTGATGGCACGCGGGTGAGCTTGCCGCAGGTTCGCCCGCCGCTTTTTGACCTCGTGCCGAGCGGCTAGAGCGCGATTTCATTTCCGATTTTGGATCAAATTCAATATAGGCGGGCGTCATGAGCCAGACGCCTCTTTCCCGCATCCGCAACTTCTCCATCGTCGCCCATATCGACCATGGCAAATCCACACTCGCCGACCGGCTGATCCAAACGACCGGCGGTCTCGACGCGCGCGAGATGGCGGGCAAGGAACAGGTCCTCGACTCGATGGATATCGAGCGCGAGCGGGGCATCACCATCAAGGCGCAGACCGTTCGCCTCCACTACAAGGCGCGGGACGGGGAAATCTACGTCCTGAACCTCATCGACACGCCGGGCCATGTCGACTTCGCCTACGAGGTCTCGCGCTCGCTTTCGGCCTGCGAGGGCGCGCTGTTGGTGGTGGACGCCGCGCAGGGCGTCGAGGCGCAGACGCTCGCCAATGTCTATCTCGCGCTCGACAACGATCTCGACATCGTGCCCGTCCTCAACAAGATCGACCTTCCCGCCGCCGAGCCGGACAAGGTGAAGGAGCAGATCGAGGAGGTGATCGGCATCGACGCCTCCGACGCGGTGATGATCTCGGCGAAATCCGGCATCGGCATCGACGAGGTTCTGGAGGCCATCGTCACGCGCCTGCCCGCGCCCAAGGCCGGCGATCGCTCGGCGCCGCTGAAAGCCATGCTGGTGGACTCGTGGTACGACGCCTATCTCGGCGTCGTCGTGCTTGTGCGCGTCATCGACGGCGAGTTGAAGAAAGGCCAGACCATCCGCATGATGGGCACGGACGCCAAGTATCCGGTGGACCGGGTCGGGGTCTTCACGCCCAAGATGATCAACATGGAGGCCTTAGGCCCCGGCGAGATCGGCTTCATCACCGCCTCGATCAAGGAAGTGGCCGACACGCGCGTCGGCGACACGATCACCGAGGACAAGCGCCAGACCGCCGAGATGCTGCCCGGCTTCAAGCCGGCCCAGCCCGTAGTGTTCTGCGGCCTGTTCCCGACCGACGCCGCCGCCTTCGACGATCTGCGCGCCGCCATGGGCCGGCTGCGCCTCAACGACGCCAGCTTCTCCTTCGAGATGGAAAGCTCGGCCGCGCTCGGCTTCGGCTTCCGCTGCGGCTTCCTCGGGCTTCTCCATCTGGAAATCATCCAGGAGCGCCTCAGCCGCGAGTTCGATCTCGACCTGATCGCGACCGCCCCCTCCGTCGTCTACGACATCAAGCTGATCGACGGCACCACGGTCCCGCTGCACAACCCGGCCGACATGCCGGACACGATGAAGATCGAGGCGATCTACGAGCCCTGGATCAAGGCGACCATCCTGACGCCGGACGACTATCTCGGCAACATCCTGACGCTCTGCCAGGAGCGGCGCGGCGTGCAGACCGACCTGTCCTATGTCGGCAAGCGCGCCATGGTCAGCTACGAGCTGCCGCTCAACGAGGTCGTGTTCGACTTCTACGACCGGCTGAAGTCGATCTCCAAGGGCTATGCCTCGTTCGACTACCAGCTCGCCGACTATCGCGAGGGCGATCTCGTCAAGCTCACGGTGCTGGTGAACGCCGAGCCGGTGGACGCCCTGTCCATGCTGGTTCACCGGACCCAGGCCGAGAAGCGCGGGCGCGCCATGTGCGAGAAGCTCAAGGAGCTGATCCCCAACCACCTGTTCAAGATCCCGATCCAGGCGGCGATCGGCGGCAAGGTGATCGCGCGCGAGACGATCTCGGCCCTGCGCAAGGACGTGACCGCCAAGTGCTATGGCGGCGACGCCTCGCGCAAGCGCAAGCTCCTCGACAAGCAGAAGGAGGGCAAGAAGCGCATGCGCCAGTTCGGCAAGGTCGACATTCCGCAGGAAGCCTTCATCGCCGCCCTGAAGATGGACAGCTAAGCCTCTCAGGCTTTTCGCCCGCCCGACCTTCACGGGCAGGCTTGGACCGATACGAAACGCGTCGCTTCCCATAAGGAGCGGCGCGTTTTGCGTTGGAGCGCCCTGCCCTCATGTCAGCCTCGGCGCACGAAAAGGGCCGGACGCTCGCGCGCCCGACCCCTGAGTCGTCAGGTTCGGCCCGAAGGCCGCTTCGCTTCGATCAGGCGAAGAAGAAGAAGTCCGACGTGGTCATGTCGGCGAGCTTGGCGCCGGCCAGAACCAGCGTGTCGTTGGTGTCGGTGGTGATGACCACCGAATTGCCGACCTGCGCGGCATGGGCCAGAACGTCGGCCGCGTCCGCGAAGACGCCGTTGCGGAAGCCGATCGTGTCCTCGCCTTCCTTGTAGTCGAGAACGCGGTCGTTGCCGAAATTAGCCTCGAACCAGAACTGGTCCTTGCCTTCGCCGCCGGTCAGCGTGTCGTTGCCGCGGCCGGCCATGAGGATGTCGTCGCCGAAGCCGCCGAACAGCTTGTCGTCGCCGTCGCCCGCGTTGATGATGTCGTTGCCTGCATCGCCATAGAGCACGTCGTTGCCGGTGCCGCCGTCGATCAGGTCGTTGCCCGTGCCGCCGCTGATCGTGTCGTTGCCGGCCGCGCCGTAGAGATTGTCGTTGCCGTCGCCGCCGTTCAGCAGGTCTTCGCCCGTGCCGCCGTTGATCGTGTCGTTGCCGAGGCCGCCGGTCATCGTGTCGTTGCCGTCGCCGCCGTAGATCGAGTCGTCGCCGTCGTCGCCATGGATCAGGTCGTTGCCGCCGTCGCCCTGGAGATTGTCGTTGCCGACGCCGCCCACCAGCGTGTCGTTGCCGTCCCCGCCGAAGAGCGTGTCGTTGCCGGCCTCGCCATAGAGCTTGTCGTCGCCCGTTCCGCCGAAGAGCTTGTCGCTGCCGATGCCGCCGAACAGGCTGTCATTGCCCGCGTCGCCATAGAGAACGTCGTTGTTCTCGCCGCCGAAGAGCTGGTCGTTGCCGCTGCCGCCGAGCAGAAGGTCGTTGCCGGTGCCGCCATAGAGGTGGTCGTCGCCAGCCGCGCCGTTCAGCGTGTCGTTGCCCGCGCTGCCGTACAGCGTGTCGTTGCCCGCGCCGCCGAACAGGAGGTCGTTGCCGCTGTTGCCGTTGATGAGGTCGTTGCCGTCGCCGCCGTAGAGGGCGTCGTTGCCGAGGCCGCCGATCAGCGTGTTGTTGCCACCGAAGCCGTAGATCGTGTCGTTGCCGTCGAGGCCCTCGATGTGGTCCGAGGCGCTGGTGCCGAGGAGACGGTCGTCGCCGGCGGTGCCCAGAATCAGGTTCAGCGTCGCCTGAAGGGTCGGGTCGGTGGCCATGAGATATCCTTATGGATTTATAATACAGATGAATTCAGGCGCAAAGAACCGAAGGCCCGGTGGGGCCTTTCGAAACGCTGCAAGGCAAGATGACGAACGAAGACCGCACCCGGCGCCGCCGGCTGGCTCTAGCTCGTTTCGATGGCTTTCGGGTCTGCCGCCGCCCTTCCGGCGCGGTGCCGGAACGAGCGATGCAGAGGCGAAACCTCGAAGACGAAAGCAACCTCCGGTTCAGCCTAGCAAGACCCTGCAGACCCGAACCCGGCAAATCGCTCCCAAATCGTCAAGCCTTCGTTAAGGGTGATGTTTTGTATTCCCCAAGGGGAATGTCAAGCGACCGCAGCGCGATAGAATGGTCGCGGCGGCGCAAAGCGACGTTTGGGCCACCGGTGGTGTCGAACGGCGTCACTGCCCCTCGCCGGGCGCCCATCAAGACTCCCGGTCCTGACCCTGAGGGAAGCCAACGTCTAGGATCGAGAAAGCACCTGCTTGGAACGACTGAGGCGGCCGAAGGCTTGCCTTCGCGCCCCCGCCGCGTCATTGCCGCAGTGCGAAACGGCTCGATGGCCTCGCCGGCCGTGCGAAGGCCGGAGCCGGCCGGCTTTCACCCGTGGCCCCATCCGTGACATGATCGGGGCGCTCTTGCGGGCAGGCCCAAGGAGATTTCCAATGACGACGTGGAGCGCCTCACCCGAGTTCAGGAGCCGGTTCTCGCTCGGCAGCCTTGCCTCGCGCTTCGGTGCCTACCACGCCCTGTTCCTGATCTGCCTCATCCAGTTCAGCACCGCCTGGTACTGGGCGAGCCTGGACCTGTCGGAAAAGAACCTTGAGGGCGGCGCGCCCTTTTCCGTGCCCTTCCGCTACCTGACCTGGGCCGCGATCGCCGCCTGCACGGCGGTCTACCTCTACACCCGCTCGGGCCGGACCCTGGCCCAGGTCCTGGCCCCGTTCGGCGCGTTTTTGCTGATCGGCGTTCTGGCGACCCCACTCGGCGATTCCCTCGTCACTTCCGTGCGCACGCTCCTGTTCTGGTTCCTGATGGCCTTCGGGGCGGCGACCTGCGGGCTGATGCTGCCGCCGCGCCAGTCGCTCAAGATCCTGTTCTGGACGCTGTTCGCGATGCTGGCGGGATCGCTCGTCGTCAGCGTCGTGTTTCCCGACTGGGGCACGCATCTCTACGGGTTCGACATGGTCTGGCGCGGGCTGTTCCAGCGCAAGAACAGCCTCGGCATTGCCGCCATGTGGGCGCTGGTGATCGCTTATTTCGCGCTGCCGACGATGGGGCCGCTCAAGGCCGGCACCCTGTTCGCCCTCTCGGCCATCTGCCTCGTCATGTCGGGCTCGGCCGGCTCGCTGGCGGTGAGCCTCGGGGCGCTCGGCTTCTTCGCGCTTCTGGCGACGCTGATCCGCGCCCGCCTGTCCACCGCGCTCGGCTCCGGCCTCCTGATCGGCACGGTGCTCGCGCTCGTCGTCGCCACGCTCTACCTCTGGGAGCCCGTCACCACCGCGCTCGGCCGCGACCCGACCCTGACCGGGCGCACGGTGATCTGGTCGATGTATCTGGACGAGGTTCAGGGCCATTGGCTGATCGGGCGCGGACCCGGCGCCTTTTCGCCGGGATCGGCCATTTCGGACCGTCTGTTCGACCTGCTCCTGCCCTTCGGCGCCATCCGACAGCCGCACAGTTCCTATATCATGGCGATCGGCGAAGGCGGCTATCTCGGCCTCGCCGCCTATGTCGGCGCCCTGTTCTATGTCGCCTTCGTCGCCCCGTTCCGCATGCGCACGCCCGAATCCCTCGCCGCCGCGCTCGCCGCCTTCCTGGTGCTAATGGGCGGGCTGATCGAGGGGCGCGGCGTCTACAACACGAGCTTCGAGGCCTTTCTCCTGATCTATTTCCGGGCGCTCGCCGTGCGCTCGGTCCTGCCCGACTACCCCTATGGACGGCGCACGCTCTGACATGGCCAAGGCCATCCTACGCAAGGGAGCCGAGGTGACGGACGCCCCGCCAGACGCTGGCCCCGGCTCGGGACGCGAGTTCCGCGAGGCGATCACGCGGCTGGTCACCGACGCGCCGGAGCGCGCCACCCTCCTGCCGACGCTCGCCGCAACCTGGCTCGACACGCCGATCGGCCCCATGCTCGCCATTGCCGGTGAAAACGATTTGCATCTCCTGGAGTTCGCCGAGCGGATCGCCCTTCCGCGCGAGATCGAGCGCCTGCGGGCCAAGGCGGGGCCGATCGCCTTTCGCGCGAGCCCCATGCTCGCTCGCGTCGAGGCGGCGCTGGCGGCCTATTTCGGCGGCATGCCCTTTCCCGCCGACCTGCCGCTCAAGGGTCTCGGCAGCGCCTTCGAGCGCGAGGTGTGGGGCGAACTCGGGCGCATTCCGGCCGGGCAGACGCGCTCCTATGGCGAGGTCGCCCAGCGCCTGGGCCAGCCGGCTGCGGTGCGTGCCGTGGCGCGCGCCAACGGCGCGAACCCGATCGCGCTGCTCGTTCCGTGCCACCGCGTGATCGGGGCGGACGGCGCCCTGACGGGCTATGGCGGCAAGCTCTGGCGCAAGACGTGGCTGCTCAAGCACGAGCGCGAGATGGCGGCGCGGGAAACCGTCGCAAAACCTTGACGAAAGGTGGCTCGGCGGTTATGGCAGGCGCGTCCCGTGGTGCGTCGCGATGCGCCGGGGGCCTTCCAAGAACCAAAAGAAGACGGCCCGGGTGCCTTTGGCGCCGAGAGCCGGACCCAAAAAGGTTGAACTCATGTTCGCAGTGATCAAGACCGGCGGCAAGCAGTACCGCGTCGCCGCCAACGACGAATTCGAGATCGAGCGCCTCGTCGGCGAAGCTGGCGATCGCGTCACCTTCAACGAGGTGCTGATGGTCGGCACCACGATCGGCGCGCCCTTCGTGGCCGGCGCTACCGTGACCGCCGAGATCGTCGAGCAGACGCGCGGCCCGAAGGTCATCTCGTTCAAGAAGCGTCGCCGCCAGAACTCCAAGCGCACGCGCGGCCACCGCCAGGACCTGACCCTCGTGCGCATTGCCGAGATCCTGACCGACGGCAAGGCCGCTTCCGCCGCCGCCTCGACCGAGGAAGGCGAAGCCGCCAAGAAGCCCCGTGCGGCCAAGAAGGCCACGGCCGAAGCCGAGGCTTGATCGGGGCGCCGCCGAAGCCCTTCGGGCTTGCATCGGCGGCTCCCGTCCACATGTTTTGAACCCAACGCGGCGCGCTGCGTGATCGCCCTTGGCGGTCCCCCGTCGCGAGATCAGACTTCAGGAGAGTTCCCATGGCACATAAAAAGGCAGGCGGTTCATCCCGCAACGGTCGCGATTCCGAGTCCAAGCGCCTTGGCGTGAAGAAGTTCGGCGGCGAGAACGTCGTGGCCGGCAACATTCTCGTGCGTCAGCGCGGCACGCGCTGGCACCCCGGCACCAATGTCGGCATCGGCCGCGACCACACGCTGTTCGCCACCTCGCAGGGCACCGTCGTCTTCCAGGCGAAGGCGCAAGGCCGAACCTACGTCTCCGTCATGCCGAAAGCCGAAGCCGCCGAGTGACCGGTAGCTCACGAGCGCCGGCGTCCCACCGACCCGGCCTCTGACCCGCTCCGACGGGACAGGAACGAAACGGGGAGATGGGCCGCCATCTCCCCGTTTTCCGTTTCATCCAGAGGACCGGTTCCATGCTCTCAGCGGAGTTTCCCCCCGGCGAGGAAGACGACGAAAGTCGGCTCGCCACCGCCCGGCTCGTCCTGCGCCCCGTGCGCATGAGCGACGCGCCCGACATCGCGCGCCATGCCAACGACCGGCAGATCGCGGAGATGACCTCGCGCATTCCCCACCCCTACAGCCTCGGCCATGCCGAAAGCTTCCTGGCGGCGGTGGACGGCGAGTTGATCTTCGCGATCACCACGCGGGAGACCGGCGGGTTTCTTGGCCTTTGCAGCCTGCAGGCGACGGAGCGCCAGAACACGGCCGAACTCGGCTACTGGATCGGCCGGCCCTTCTGGGGCAAGGGCTTCGCCACGGAAGCGGCGCAGGCGATGATCGACCATGCGTTCGGCGCGTTGGAACTCGGCACGGTGGAAGTGCGCTGCCGCGTCGTCAACGGCGCCTCGCGCCGGGTGATCCAGAAATGCGGCTTCGGCTATCGCGGCACTGGGCTCTCCACCTCGCTGGTGGCTGGGCGCGTCGCCAGCGAGACCTATGGGATGGACCGGCGCACCTGGGAATCCCTGAAGTCCTGGGGCGGGCGGGGATGGCGGTGAGCGCAGCGCTTCTCCGACGCGCGGCGCTCGGCCTAGCGCTCGGGCTCACGGCTTCGCTCGCTGAGGCTCGTGCGGCGCGGGCGGACGGCGCGCTGTTCGATCTCGCCGGTTTCTTCGCCGGGCGAAGCGTCAGCGCCGGCGAGGTGCGGACCTTGTTCTTCTCGCTGGAGCCCTTCACCGCCGGCTTCCAGGGCCGGGTCGAGGGCGACACGCTTCAGCTGGACGAGCGCTTTCGCTTTCCCGAGGGCGAGCGGCTGCAGCGCTGGCATCTCCGCTTTGCCGGGCCGCTCGTTCGCGGCACGGTGGAAACGGAAGGGCGGGACGGCCAGTTGCGCCCCGCCGTTCCCGTGGAGGGCGAGCGCACGGCGACGGGCGTCGAGCTGCGCTACACCGGCTTCGCACCGGGCGGCCGGGCGCTGCGCCTGGCGTTCCGGCACGTGATGACGGCAAATGGCGACGGGACGCTGGAGAACCATGTGACGGTTCGCCTTCTCGGCGTGCCCCTGGCGCGCTCCGAGGTCACGTTCAGCAAGAGCGAGGCGGATTTGCAGCGCCACCTTGCCAAGGCGCCGCATCCGTAGGATCACTGCCGGCAAGGCGGCGGGTCCGATCCCATGCCCCTTCGAGCCCTCCGGCCGGGGCCGGGAGCATGTCCAGGCAAGGCGGAGACGCCTCGCCGTCGGGCGATGCGAAAGACATGAGAGGCCGAGAGCCTTTCGCGCGGATTCGAATTCGCGCGATAGGCTCTCAATCAAAACGAGGCGGACGAACCCGCCCCTTATGCCGATCCGGCCTCGATGCCGGCAGCAGGATTCGAAAGACGCAACGATGAAATTTCTGGACCGGGTCAAAGTCTATGTGCGCTCGGGCGACGGCGGAGCCGGCGCCGTGTCCTTTCGGCGCGAGAAGTTCATCGAGTTCGGCGGCCCGGACGGCGGCGACGGCGGGCGCGGCGGCGACGTGTTCATCGAGGCCGTCTCGGGGCTCAATACGCTGATCGACTATCGCTACCAGCAGCATTTCCGGGCCAAGATCGGCATGCACGGCATGGGCCGCAACCGCACCGGCGCCAAGGGCGACGACGTGACATTGAAGGTCCCCGTCGGCACGCAGATCTATGCCGAGGACGAAGAGACGCTGCTCGCCGATCTCACCGAGATCGGGCAGAAGGTGCGCATCGCCGCCGGCGGCAATGGCGGCTTCGGCAACTGGCAGTTCAAGTCCTCGGTCAACCAGGCGCCGCACCGCGCCAATCCGGGCCTGGAGGGCGAGGAGCTGACGCTCTGGTTCCAGCTCAAGCTCATTGCCGATGCCGGCCTCGTGGGCCTGCCCAATGCCGGCAAGTCGACCTTCCTCGCCAGCTGCACCGCCGCGCGGCCGAAGATCGCCAACTATCCCTTCACCACGCTCTATCCCAATCTGGGCGTCGCGACGGTGGACGGGCACGAGTTCGTCATCGCCGACATTCCCGGCCTGATCGAGGGCGCGCACGAAGGCGTGGGCATCGGCGATCGGTTCCTCGGCCATGTCGAGCGCACGCGCGTCCTTCTCCATCTCGTCTCCGCCGTGGAAGAGGACGTCGCCAAGGCCTACGAGACCGTGCGCCGGGAACTCGAACTCTACGACCCCGAGCTGATCGAGAAGCCCGAGATCGTGGCGCTGAGCCAGGTCGACACGGTGGACGACGAGACGCGGCGCGACAAGCTGGAGCAGCTGGAAGCGGTGGTGGGCGTCAAGCCCATCGTGCTCTCCGCCATCACCCGCCACGGCATGCCCGAGGCGCTGCGTCGCCTGCGCCGCGAGATCGCCGATTTCGACGGCGAGGCGGCCGACGAGCAGGCCAGCGAGGACCGCCGCCGCTTCGGCGCCAACCTGTCGGACGAGGACTGGCGGGGATGAGCGACGCGCTGGACGGCTTCGGTCGCATCGTCGTCAAGATCGGCTCGGCGCTCCTGGTGGACCGGGAGCGCGGGCTGAAGCTCGACTGGCTGCGCTCGCTGACCGACGACGTGGCCGCGCTCGCCCGCGAAGGGCGCGAGGTCCTGCTCGTCTCGTCCGGCGCCATCGCGCTCGGCCGCGCCATCATGAAGCTGCCGGCTGGCGCCCTGAAGCTGGAGGAGGCCCAGGCGGCCGCCGCCGTCGGGCAGATCGCGCTGGCGCGCGCCTATTCCGAAGCCCTCGGCCGTCACAAGCTGGAAGCCGGGCAGATCCTTCTGACGCTGCGCGACACCGAGGAGCGCCGGCCCTATCTCAACGCCCGCGCGACGATCGGCACGCTTTTGCAGTTCGGCGCAGTTCCCGTCATCAACGAGAACGACACGGTGGCGACCGCCGAGATCCGCTACGGCGACAACGACCGGCTGGCCGCGCGCGTCGCCACCATGATGTCGGCCGATCTCCTGATCCTTCTCTCCGACATCGACGGGCTCTACACCGCCCCCCCGGCCGACAACCCGAACGCCCGCCACATTCCGGTGGTGGAGGCGATCACGCCGCAGATCGAGGCCATGGCGGGCGGCGCCGCCTCGATCTTCTCGCGCGGCGGTATGAAGACCAAGATCGACGCCGGCAAGATCGCCACCGCCGCAGGCGCGGCGATGATCATCACGCTCGGCAATCGCGACAACCCGATCGACGCCATCCGGCGCGGCGAGCGGCAGACCCTGTTTCGCGCGGGCGCCGACCCCGTGCGCTCGCGCAAGCGCTGGATCGCCGGCCATCTCAACGCCACCGGCCGCCTGACCGTAGACGACGGCGCCGTGCGCGCCCTTCATGCCGGCAAGAGCCTGCTGCCCGCCGGCGTAAAACGGGTGGACGGCGAGTTCCGGCGCGGCGATACGATCCTGGTGCTGGACGAGGCCGGCTCGGAGGTCGCGCGCGGCCTCGTCGCCTACGACGCGGCGGAAGCGCGGCTCGTGGCCGGCCTGCGCTCGGCCGCGATCGAGGAGCGGCTCGGCGGCGGCGCCCGCGCGACGATGATCCACCGCGACGATCTCGTGGTGGGCCGCGTCGGGCAGGAGGAAGTGTCGGAAGGAACGGATCATGCTCGATAAGGCAGGACAGGGCGCGTTGAGCGTCGAACCGCTGATGCAGGACATGGGCCAGCGTGCCCGTCTGGCCGCGCGCGAGCTCGCCCTGGCTCCGGCCGAGCAGAAGAGCGCCGCGCTTCTCGCCATGGCCGAGGCCGTGGAGCGGGCGATGCCCGACATCATCCTTGCCAACGCCGCCGACCTCGGGCGCGCCGAAGGCGCCGGCATGGCGGCCTCGTTCCGCGACCGGCTGCGGCTGGACGAGACCCGCATCCGCGCCATCGCCGCGAGCCTTCGCGAGATCGCCGCCCTGCCCGATCCGGTCGGCTCGACCGTGTCGGAATGGACCCGGCCCAACGGGCTCCTGATCCGCCGGGTGCGCACGCCCATCGGCACGATCGGCGTCATCTACGAGAGCCGGCCCAACGTCACCGCCGATGCGGGCGCGCTCTGCCTCAAGGCCGGCAATGCCGTGATCCTGCGCGGCGGCTCGGACTCGTCGGCCTCCTCCGCCGCGATCCACCGCGCGCTGCAGGCGGGGCTGGCTGAGGCCGGCCTGCCCGTGGACGCGATCCAGCTCGTGCCGACCACGGACCGCGCGGCGGTGGGCGAGATGCTGAAGGGCCTGAACGGTGCGATCGACGTGATCGTGCCGCGCGGCGGGCGCTCGCTGGTGGCGCGCGTTCAGTCCGAGGCGCGCGTGCCGGTCTTCGCCCATCTTGAGGGGCTCTGCCATCTCTATGTCGACCGCGCTGCCGATCTCGATATGGCGAGGGGTATCGCGGTCAACGCCAAGATGCGGCGCACCGGCATCTGCGGCGCGGCGGAGACGCTGCTGGTGGACGAGGCGGTGGCCGGGACGCATCTCGTGCCGATCCTCGACGCGCTGCGCGAGGCGGGCTGCGAAGTGCGCGGCAGCGAGGCCGTCCGCCGTCTCGACCCGAAGGCTTTGCCGGCGAGCGAGGAGGACTTCCGCACCGAGTATCTCGACGCCATCATCTCGGTGGCGCTGGTAGATGGGGTGGACGGTGCAATCGACCATATCGCCCGCTATTCCTCGCATCACACCGAGGCGATCGTCACCGAGAATGCTGCGGCGGTGGAGCGCTTCTTCCGCTCGGTGGATTCGGCCATTCTCCTGCACAATGCCTCGACCCAGTTCGCCGATGGCGGCGAGTTCGGATTCGGCGGCGAGATCGGCATCGCGACGGGCAAGATGCATGCGCGCGGGCCTGTCGGCGTCGAGCAGCTCACGACCTTCAATTACCGCGTGTCGGGCACTGGTCAGCTTCGTTCGTGACCGCATCCAGCGCCGAAGCGGCGACCCTTTCTTCCTCCGATCTGGCGATCCCGCATGTCGAGCCCGGCCTTCGCGTCGGGCTCTTTGGCGGCTCCTTCAACCCCGCGCACGAGGGCCATCTCCTCGTCGCCGAGACGGCGCTCCGGCGCCTGTCGCTCGACCGCATCTGGTGGATGGTCTCACCCGGCAATCCGCTGAAGGACCATCGCAACCTGCGCCCGCTGGCCGAGCGGCTGGCGGCCTCCCGCGCGCTGGTGGAGGACCCGCGCATTCTCGTCACCGCCTTCGAGGCGGCGCACCAGATCCGCTACAGCGCCGACACGGTGCGTCTGGTGAAGCGCCGCTGCCCGCTGGCGCGCTTCGTCTGGGTGATGGGGGCCGACAGTCTCGCCGGCTTCCATCGCTGGCAGGACTGGCGCGCCATCGCCAGTGCCTTGCCGATCGCCGTGGTGGACCGGCCGGGTTCGACCCTGGCGCTTCTGTCCTCCAGCGCGGCGCGCAGCCTGTCGCGGTTTCGCATCCCGGAGGCGGAGTGCGCCCGCCTCGCCTTCCATGCCCCGCCGGCCTGGGTGTTCCTGCACGGGCCCCGGTCCCGGCTGTCATCCACGATGTTGCGGGCGAGCGTCTCGTCTTGAAAGCAACAGAGATCCTTGCCATTTTTCTTTTGGAGACGGGGGCGAACGCGCCCGCCTCCCCTGAGACGGAGGATTTTGGCCTCCCGATCGCGACCCTTGAAGGAGAACTTCGCTGACTTCTGCCGCTGAACTGAAGGGCGACCTTGCCGTTCCTTCCGACGTCACCGCCGCCGACACGTCCACGGCCCGGTCCGTCATCGACGTCGTAACCGCGAGCCTTGACGACTCCAAGGCCGAAGACGTGGTCGCGATCAATCTGGCTGGCCGCTCCGCGCTGGCCGACCACATGGTCATCGCGTCCGGTCGCTCGCACCGCCACGTTTCGGCCGTCGCCGACCATCTCCTGCGCGACCTCAAGGATGGCGGCTACGGCCAGGCCAAGGTCGAAGGCCTGGAGAATGGCGACTGGGTCCTGATCGACACCGGCGACATCATCATCCACATCTTCCGGCCAGAAGTGCGCTCCTTCTACAACATCGAAAAGATGTGGAGCGTCAGCGAAGGCAGCGACACGAAGCTGCATTGAGCTCAGCGCTTCGAAACCGAGCCGGGCGGCAGCGCCCGGCCGCTTCGCCATGCGCCTGACGCTGGCCGCCATCGGGCGGATGAAGGCCGGGCCGGAGCAGGAGCTCTGCGCCCGCTATCTCGACCGTCTGCGCAAGGCCGGCCCACCGCTGGGGCTCGACTTCGCGGGCGTCGTGGAACTGCCGGAATCCCGCTTCTCGACCGTCCCGGAGCGCAAGCGCGACGAGGCGGCGCGGCTGCTCGCCGTCCTGCCCGAAAATTGCCGGCTGATCGTCCTCGACGAGACCGGCAAGACGCCCTCCTCGGAGGAGTTCGCGGCCGATCTCGGCAATTTGCGCGACGAGGGCCTGCGCGATCTCGCGCTCGTCATCGGTGGGCCGGATGGCTTGTCGGACGACTTGCGAAAGAGCGCGCTGCGCGTCGTCGCCTTCGGGCGGCTGACCTTCCCGCATCAGGTCGTGCGCATTCTCCTGGCCGAACAGCTTTACCGCGCGGCCACCATTCTCTCGGGCCATCCCTACCATCGGGTCTGACCCGCCTATCCCTGGCCTGCCGTGTGTGGGATGAAAAGGGAGAACGGGCGGGCGCGGGCGCGCCTGTCCATCCTATCCCCTTGCTTTCGCTGGGCTTGCGCGCGGCACGAGGCGATCGGCGGATGGGTCATGGTTGATGGAATCTTAAGCATCCTCTCCTAGCCTCGCGGGTCTGGGAATGGGAAGCCGGGACGGACAGCGTTTGCAGGGCGAGAGGCAAAGACCAGCGATGAAACGGACGCGGCGCGACGCGGCGCCCGCGCTTCGCGTTTTCCTGTCCGCTATGCTCTGCGCTTCCACGGGTCTGGCCGCGTTTCAGCCGGCCTTCGCGCGCGAGGGGGGCGATCTCGACCCAGCTCCGGTCGGCTCCATTCTCCTGTCGCGCGGCCCGGACGGCGAAATCTCCGCCTCGCAGGATATCGGCCCGCATCGCTCCCGCGCCGAGGCGCTGGCGGCCGAGCGCGCCCGCACGGAGGCGGACCTGCGCCGGCTCGGCGACCAGATCACCCTTTCCAAGGAAACCGCGGCGCGGATCGACCGCGAGGTCGCCGCCCTGCAGGCCGACCGTCAGCGCATCCGCACCGCGATGATCGAGGCCGCCGCCGAGCAGAAGCGCCTGTCGGGCGAGGTGTCGAAGAGCGAGGACAGGATCGGCCAGCTCGGGGAAGAGGAAGGCCGGCTCAAGGTCTCGCTGCGCGAGCGGCGCGGCGTCCTGGCCGAGGTGCTGGGCGCCCTGCAGCGCATGGGACGCAAGCCGCCGCCCGCGCTCTTGGTGCGACCCGATGACGCACTCGGTTCGGTTCGCAGCGCCATTCTGCTCGGCGCCGTGGTGCCGGAAATTCGCGCCGAGACCGACAAGCTTCGCGGCGATCTCGAACGACTGGTCGCGGTGCGCCAGCAGCTTTCGGACGAGAAGACGCGCTTTGCCGACGCGCTCGCCCGGACGCAGGAAGAGGAAGCGCGCCTGTCGCGCCTGTTCGAGGAAAAGCAGAAGCTGGAAGCCGAGGGGCGCGGGCGCATCGGCGAGGAAACCCGCCGCGCCGCCGAACTCGGCGCCAAGGCCACGACGCTGCAGGATCTCATCGCCTCGCTGGAAGGCGAAGCGGCGCGCGCCCGCGAGATCGAGGAGCGCGAGCGCCTCGCGGCGGAGCTCGCCCGGCGCGCCGCGGAAGCGGCCGCGAGCCAAGCCTCCAAGGAGGCACCGGCGGGCGGCGAAACCGCAACGCCGCCAGCGGCTTCCGGCAAAAGCTACGACATCGCCGCGCTCAAGCGCGAAATGACGCGGCTTGGGCCCTCCGCCGCATTTTCGACATTGAAAGGGAGCCTCGTTCGGCCCGTCGCGGGCCGGGAAACGGGTCGGTTCGGGCAGGACAACGGAACCGGCCGTCAGGCCTCCGGCGAGACGTTCGCATCGCGGGTCGGCGATGTCGTGACCTCGCCATCGGATGCCACGGTTCTGTATTCGGCCCCCTTCCGCTCCTACGGGCAGCTCTTGATCCTCGACGCCGGCGACGGCTATCATATCGTATTGGCCGGCATGGGCCGTATCGACGTCAGCGTCGGGCAGACCGTGCTTGCGGGCGAGCCGCTGGCTACCATGGGCGCGATGCGGGTGGCGAGCGCCGCGAAGACGGACATGTCGAGTGCCGAACCCTCGCTCTACGTGGAATTTCGCAAGGACGGGAAACCGGTCGATCCGACCCCCTGGTGGGCGGATGGATCATCTGGAAGGACGAGGAATGATACGTAAGCTCTCCATTCTCTTCGCGGGAGCGCTTCTGGGTGCCACCGCCATGACCGCCTTCGTCGGCCCGCACAGCGGCGTCGCCAATGCGGCGGGTTCGGACACCTATCGCCAGCTGGCCATTTTCGGCGACGTGTTCGAGCGCGTGCGCGCGCAATATGTCGACGTGCCCGACGATCAAAAGCTGATCGAGACGGCTATCAACGGCATGCTCACGTCGCTCGACCCGCATTCCAGCTACATGAACGCCAAGGAAGCGGCGGACATGCGCACGGAAACGCGCGGCGAGTTCGGCGGCCTCGGCATCGAGGTCACGATGGAGAACGAGCTGGTCAAGGTGATCTCGCCCTTCGAGGGCACCCCGGCCGACAAGGCGGGCGTGCTGGCGGGCGATCTGATCGCCGAGATCAACGGCGAGCAGGTGCGCGGCCTCAACCTCGCCCAGGCCGTCGAGAAGATGAAGGGCGAGATCGGCACCAAGGTCGAGCTGACCATCGTGCGCGAAGGCGCGGCGCAGCCCGTCCGCCTGTCGGTGGAGCGCGCCGAGATCAAGGTTCCCTCCGTGCGCCACACGGTCGAGAACGATGTCGGCTACATCAAGCTCCTGCGCTTCAACGAGCAGACCACGACCGGGCTCGAGGACGCGATCAAGGACATCAAGGCCAAGATCCCGGGCGACAAGCTGAAGGGCTACGTGCTCGACCTGCGTCGCAATCCGGGCGGTCTGCTGGACGAAGCCGTCAGCGTCTCCGACGCTTTCCTCCAGAGCGGCGAGATCGTCTCGACGCGCGGCCGCAACGCCGAAGAAACCCGCCGCTACAACGCGCGGCCGGGCGACGACATCGACGGCAAGCCGCTGGTGGTTCTGGTCAACGGCGGTTCGGCCTCGGCCTCGGAAATCGTCGCCGGCGCGCTGCAGGACCAGCGCCGCGCCACGGTCGTCGGCACGCGCTCCTTCGGCAAAGGTTCGGTGCAGACCATTATCCCGCTGGGGGCCAACGGCGCGCTGCGCCTCACCACGGCGCTCTACTACACGCCGTCGGGCTCCTCCATCCAGGGACGCGGCATCCGCCCCGACATCGTCGTGGACCAGCCGCTGCCCGAGGAAATCAAGGCGCAGATGGGCCTTGGCGCCGACGAGGATCTGAAGCTCGGCGAATCCTCGCTGCGCGGTCACATCCAGGGCGCCGAGGAAGGCGAGGAGGGCTCCGGCTCGCTCGACTACGTTCCGCCCGAGGCCAAGGACGACCTTCAGATGCAGTACGCGCTGGAACTCCTGCGCGGCGAGAAGACCAACGCGGCCTTCCCGCCCAAGCAGGACTCCGCCGCCGTCGCCAACTGAACGACCGCTGCACTCCAAGACAAGGCCCCGGCACCCGCCGGGGCCTTTTTTCGTGCCGCACTCCCGGCTCGCTGAAAGCTCCGATCCAGCCTCCCGCTCTACAGGTGGTGCATGCGGGAAGAGCTGTATCGGCCATTGGGTCTGGAACTGACGGCGGGCAATCGGGCGGCGGCGAATGGCCGGCTTTGGCCGCGTCTGCGTATGGCGGCCCTCGGCGCCACCGTTCTGGCCGGTTCTGCGGCGACCTTCCTGTTTCAGCCCGACTTCCAGCCGCCTCCCGCCGCGCCCGTCGCCGTGGCCGCGCTGCCCGAGGCCAAGGAAGCGCCCAAACCTGCCGGGCCGTCCATCGTGCGCCCCAGCGCGGGTGGCGGCGTGACCATCGCCAATGGCGACGGAATCATCCGCCAGACCAACGATCTCGACGGGCTGGAAACCGGTTCTGTGCGCGTGCTGGAGCCCGGCTCGCTGCGCCAGCCCGCCTCCTTCGCCCATCTGCCCGAAGAGGCACTTCTCGAAAACAGCGCGTTCGGCCCCCTGCCCGTGCGCGCGGGAGACGGACGGCGCCCGCTCGACGTCTATTCCGGCACCCCGGCGCAGACCGGCGGAACGCGCGTCGCCATCGTCGTGGGCGGCCTCGGAATCAGCCAGACGGGAACGCAGAAGGCCGTGCAGATCCTGCCGCCCGGCGTGACGCTTGCCTTCGCGGCGGCGGGCAATAGCCTGGATCGCTGGATGCAGGCCGCGCGCCGCAACGGCCACGAGCTTCTCCTGCAAGCGCCGATGGAGCCCTTCGGCTATCCGCAGGTCTCGCCGGGCGAGCACACACAGACCGTGGCCGACGCGGCGAACGGCCAGTTCGACCAGCTTCATTGGGCCATGGGCCGGCTGACCAACTATGTCGGCGTTATGAACTTCATGGGTGCACGGTTCAACGCGGACCCGGCGGCGCTCGAACCCTTCCTCGCCGAACTCTCCCGGCGCGGCCTCCTCTATCTCGACGACGGCACCTCGCCGCGATCGGCCAGCCGCGACGTGGCGGTGGCCGGCGGCACGCCCTTCGCCGCGTCCGATCTCGTGCTGGACGACGATCGCAGCCCGGAAGCGATCCGGCGCCAGCTCGACACGCTGGAGCGCATCGCCCGCGCCAAGGGCACCGCGATCGGCGTCGCCAGCGCCTTCGAAGGCTCGGTCCTCTCGATCGCCCAATGGGCGGCGGAAGCCTCGGCGCGCGGCGTCGAGATCGTGCCCGTGTCCGCACTGGCCTCCGATCCCGAAGCCAAGAGCTGAGCCGCGCCGTCGCAGGAAAACCCTGCGGCAGTTTGCTGGCGGCTCTCATCGCTTCCTTTTGACGAAAATCTCCCGCTTGTTACTGCGGTGCGATAAGTTGCGTCACGCTCGTGATTCGAGAGGAGCTGTCTTGACCAACGATCCCGCAAGCCTTCCCTACCGTCCCTGTGTCGGGGTCATGGTCCTGAACCGCGACAACAAGATCTTTCTGGGTCGCCGCATCCCCGAGCCCCAAGGCGAAATGGACGGCGCCGCCAAGCTTTGGCAGATGCCGCAGGGAGGCATCGACCAGGACGAAAACCCGCGTCTGGCCGCCGAGCGCGAGCTTTATGAGGAAACCGGCATCCGCTCGGTGGAGCTTCTGGCGCAGACGCCGGACTGGCTGACCTACGAATTGCCGCCCGAGCTCGTCGGCATCGCCCTCAAGGGCAAGTTCCGGGGTCAGAAGCAGATGTGGTTCGCCTTCCGCTTCCTGGGGGAAGACAGCGAGATCGCGATCGACCCGCCGCCGGGCGGCCACAGCGCCGAGTTCGACGAATGGGCCTGGAAGACGATGGACGAGGCGCTCGATCTCGTCGTGCCGTTCAAGCGCGAGGTCTATGAGCGCGTCGTTGCGGCGTTCCGTCATCTGGAGGCCCGGGGCTGATGGCATTCTCCACCGAAGGGCCGATCGTCTACCGCGACATGCGCGAAGGAGAGCTGGCGGCGATCGAGACGATCCACGCCAGCGCCTTCGGCGGCGACGAGGAAGCGCGCCTACCCCAGGCGATCATCCAGGACGGGCACGAGATCATCTCCGTCGTGGCGGCCAAGGGCGACTATCTTGTCGCCCATGCCCTCTTCTCTGCCCTTCGCGGCGCAGACCGGGCGCTGGCGCTGGCGCCCGTCGCCACCGTGCCCGACCATCAGGGCGAGGGCATCGGCAGCCATCTCATCCGCTATGGGCTGCAGCGCGCCACGAATGAGGGTTGGCGCTCGGTCTTCGTGCTGGGGGATCCCGCCTTCTACGGCCGGCTCGGCTTCGACGCGCGTCTCGCACGCGGCGCCACCGTGCCCTGGGCCGGGCCGAATTTTCAGGCGCTGGAACTCGTGCCCGGGGCATTGGAAGGTTGGAGCGGCATTTTGCGCTATCCCAGCGCCTTCGGCGGCGAGGATGTCATCTGATACGTCAACGAGGTCGGAGGCGCTGGGCACCCCTTCCTTGGCCACTTGGCGGCCGTCTGTTGGAGATGGCGAAGGCGATCCGCCTTCGCACCACAGTCTGCGTATCCGCTCCGGCAATCAGAAGCTTGGTTCATCGACATCGCGGCGCCTATTGACGGGCGACCTGCTGGCTATTGCCCCAAACGAAAAAGCCCGACCTCGCGGCCGGGCTTTATAAACTCGGATTCGAGATTGGCTTAGAGCGAGACGCGCGCGTTGCGCAGGTCGGCCAGACGCTGCTCCGTGCGCGCCCGCACTTCGTCGTCTGATGCGCTGGCGAGCGTGGTTTCCAGCTCGCCGATCTGCCGGTCGATCTCCTCGACCTTCAGCTCTTCCGCCGGAGTCGCATGCTCGGCGAGGAGCGTGAAGCTTTCCGCGTTGATGTCGGCGAAGCCGCCCTGCACATAGATGCGCTTGGTGCCGCCGGAGACGAGCGCGGCCTCGACCATGCCCGGCTTCAGCGTCGCCATGAGCGGCGCGTGGCCGGCCATGACGGTGAAGTAACCTTCGGTGCCGGGCGCCAGCACGGACGTGACCTGCTCCGAGAGGAGCAGACGCTCGGGAGACACCAGTTCGAACTTGAAGCCGCTAGCCACGATGGTCCTGCCTTCCGCGCTCCCGTCGGGGGAGCGGCCGGGCGGCGCAGCCAGATGCCGTGCCGCCTGATGTCTGAGGGACGATGGCGAGCTGAACCCGCCATCTCATGCCGCATGGGTGCGCCGACCGAAGCCGGCACGCCAGCCCTTACGCCTGCGCGGCGAGCTTCTGGGCCTTCTCGATGGCCTGGTCGATCGAGCCGACCATGTAGAAGGCCGCTTCCGGCAGATGGTCGTACTCGCCCTCGACGAGGCCCTTGAACGAGCGGATCGTGTCCTCGAGCGGCACGAGCTGGCCCGGCGAGCCGGTGAAGACTTCGGCGACGAAGAAGGGCTGCGAGAGGAAGCGCTCGATCTTGCGGGCGCGCGCCACCGTCAGCTTGTCCTCTTCGGACAGCTCGTCCATGCCGAGAATGGCGATGATGTCCTGCAGCGACTTGTACTTCTGCAGGATCTGCTGGACCTTGCGGGCGGTGCCGTAGTGCTCTTCGCCGATGATCATGGGCGAGAGCATGCGCGACGTGGAGTCGAGCGGGTCCACCGCGGGGTAGATGCCCTTTTCCGAGATCGCGCGGTTGAGAACCGTCGTCGCGTCCAAGTGCGCGAAAGAGGTCGCCGGCGCCGGGTCGGTCAAGTCGTCCGCGGGCACGTAGATGGCCTGCACGGACGTGATCGAGCCCTTGGTGGTCGTGGTGATGCGCTCCTGCATGGCGCCCATGTCGGTCGCCAGCGTCGGCTGATAGCCCACGGCCGAAGGAATACGGCCGAGAAGCGCCGACACTTCCGAACCCGCCTGCGTGAAGCGGAAGATGTTGTCGACGAAGAAGAGCACGTCCTGACCCTGGTCGCGGAAGTTTTCCGCGATCGTGAGGCCGGTCAGCGCGACGCGAGCGCGGGCGCCGGGGGGCTCGTTCATCTGGCCGTAGACCAGGGCCGCCTTGGAGCCGGCGGTGGAGCCGCCGTTCTCGTGCGGGTCCTTGTTCACGCCGGACTCGATCATCTCGTGATAGAGATCGTTGCCCTCGCGGGTGCGCTCGCCGACACCGGCGAACACGGAATAGCCGCCGTGCGCCTTCGCGACGTTGTTGATTAGCTCCTGGATCAGAACCGTCTTGCCGACGCCGGCGCCGCCGAACAGGCCGATCTTGCCGCCGCGCGCATAGGGCGCGAGCAGGTCGATGACCTTGATGCCGGTGACGAGGATCTGCGACTCGGGGTTCTGCTCGACATAGGGGGGCGCCGGCTGGTGGATGCCGCGCTTCTGCGTGTACTCGATCGGGCCGACCTCGTCGATCGGCTCGCCGATGACGTTCATGATACGGCCGAGCGTGCCGTCGCCGACGGGCACTTCGATCGGGCCGCCGGTGTCGCGCACCGGCTGGCCGCGCACCAGACCCTCGGTCAGGTCCATGGCGATGGTGCGGACGGTGTTCTCGCCCAGATGCTGCGCCACTTCCAGAACGAGGCGGTTGCCGTTGTTCTGGGTTTCCAGCGCGTTCAGGATTTCCGGCAGCTTGCCGTCGAATTCGACGTCGACGACGGCGCCGATGACCTGCGCGACGCGGCCCGTCATGACGGTCCGATCCAATGTGTCAGCCATCACGGCCTCCTCTCGAATGTGGGTGTCGGCGCGTCCCGGCGTTTCCGCCTCCCGCGTCCGTCGTCTGGTAAAACCGGCCGGCGCCCTTCACGGCACCGACCGCAATCCATCAGAGCGCTTCGGCGCCCGCGATGATCTCGATCAGTTCCGTCGTGATCTGCGCCTGGCGCTGGCGGTTGTAGGAGATCGACAGCTTGTTGATCATGTCGCCGGCGTTGCGCGTGGCGTTGTCCATGGCGCTCATGCGCGCGCCCTGTTCGGACGCGGCGTTTTCGAGCAGCGCCCGGAACACCTGAACCTTGATGTTGCGCGGGATGAGGTCGGCCAGGATCGCCTCGGGCTCCGGCTCGTACTCGTAGAGCGCGCCGCCCTGGGTCGCCTGGGCCGGAGCCTCGCCTTCCGCCACGCCGACATCGGCGGGGATGATGCGCTGGGCGGTCGGGCGCTGTGTGATCACGTTCTCGAAGGCCGAGAAGAAGATGGTCGCGACGTCGAACTCGCCCTTCGAGAACATGTCCATCACCATGTCGGCGACGGTCTCGGCGGCGGCGAAGTTGGCCGTGCGGTGGCCGCTATGGTCGAGACGCGCAACGATCTTCGACCCGAAGTCGCGGCGCATGATGTCCGTGCCCTTCTTGCCGACGGAGATGATCTTCACCGTCTTGCCGGCGCCTTCCAGGCGGCGGACATGGTCACGCACCAGACGCACGATCTGCGCGTTGAAGCCGCCGCAAAGGCCGCGATCGCTTGTGAAGACGACGAGCAGATGCGTGTCGTCCTTGCCCGTCCCGGCCATGAGCGGCGACGTGGCTTCGCCGCCCTCCATCGCCCCGGCGATGTTGCGCATCACCGACGCGATGCGCTCGGAATAGGGACGCGCCGCCTCGGCCGCATCCTGGGCGCGACGAAGCTTGGCCGCCGCGACCATCTGCATGGCCTTGGTGATCTTCTGCGTCGCCTTCACCGAAGCGATGCGGTTTCTCAGATCCTTGAGCGAAGCCATGGGTCTGGTGCGTCTCCTATCCGGCGCTGGCCGATCTTAGGCGAAGGACTTCGCGAACTGGTCGAGCGCGCCCTTGAGCTTGGTGCGCGTGTCGTCCGACAGCTGCTTCTCGGTGGCGATCGCGTCGAGGATCGCCTTGTGCTCCGTGCGCAGAAGCGACAGGAGGCCTTCCTCGAAGCGGCTGACGTCGGTCACCTTGAGCTTGTCGAGGTAGCCCTGCGTGCCGGCGAAGATCACCGCGACCTGCTCTTCCGTCTTCAGCGGCGAGAACTGCGGCTGCTTCAGGAGTTCAGTAAGGCGAGCGCCGCGGTTCAGGAGCCGCTGTGTCGCCGCATCGAGATCCGAGCCGAACTGCGCGAAAGCGGCCATCTCGCGATACTGGGCGAGCTCGCCCTTGATCGAGCCGGCGACCTGCTTCATCGCCTTGATCTGCGCGGCGGAGCCGACGCGCGAGACCGAAAGGCCGACGTTCACCGCCGGGCGGATGCCCTGGTAGAACAGGTTGGTCTCGAGGAAGATCTGGCCGTCGGTGATCGAGATCACATTGGTCGGGATATAGGCCGACACGTCGTTGGCCTGCGTCTCGATGACCGGAAGGGCGGTCAGCGAGCCGGCGCCCATGTCGTCGTTGAGCTTGGCCGCGCGCTCCAGAAGGCGCGAGTGCAGGTAGAACACGTCGCCGGGATAGGCTTCGCGGCCCGGCGGGCGGCGCAGCAAGAGCGACATCTGACGGTAGGAGACGGCCTGCTTCGACAGATCGTCATAGGCGATCACGGCATGCATGCCGTTGTCGCGGAAATATTCGCCCATGGCGCAACCGGCGAAGGGCGCGATGTACTGCAGCGGGGCAGGGTCGGACGCCGTCGCGGCGACGACGATCGAATACTGCATGGCGCCGCGCTCTTCGAGCGTGCGGACGAACTGCGCCACGGTCGAGCGCTTCTGGCCGATCGCGACGTAGATGCAGTAGAGACGCTCCTTCTCGTTGCCCGCGTCGTGCGCCGGCTTCTGATTGAGGAACGTGTCGAGCAGAATGGCGGTCTTGCCGGTCTGACGATCGCCGATCACCAGCTCGCGCTGGCCGCGACCGATCGGGATCAGCGCGTCGATGGCCTTGAGGCCGGTCGACATCGGCTCGTGCACCGACTTGCGCGGAATGATGCCCGGCGCCTTGACGTCGACGCGGCGGCGCTCTGCGCCCTCGATCGGGCCCTTGCCGTCGATCGGATTGCCCAGACCATCGACCACGCGGCCGAGCAGGCCCTTGCCGACCGGAACGTCCACGATGGCGCCGGTGCGGCGGACCGTGTCGCCTTCCTTGATGTCGCGGTCGGAGCCGAAGATCACGACGCCGACATTGTCGGTTTCGAGATTGAGCGCCATGCCGCGCACGCCGCCGGGGAACTCGACCATCTCGCCGGCCTGGCACTGGTCGAGACCGTAGACACGGGCGATACCGTCACCGACGGACAGAACCGTACCGACCTCGGAGACTTCCGCCTCGCTGCCGAAGTTCTTGATCTGGTTCTTGAGGATTGCGGAAATTTCCGCGGCCCGGATGTCCATCAGCCGACCTCTTTCAGCGCAAGCTTAAGGGATGAGAGTTTGGTGCGAAGCGAGGTGTCGACCTGTCGCGAACCGATGCGGACCACGAGGCCGCCGAGAAGCGAGGGATCGACGCTCTCGCGCATCGTCACCGACTTGTGGGTGTAGTTGCCGAGCGCGTCCGCCAGCTCGCGGCGCTGCTCGTCGGTCAGGGGATGGGCGCTCACGACCTCCGCCTCGACCTCGCCGCGATGGGCGGCGGCCATCTCCCGGAAACCCCGGACGATGGCGGGCAGGGCGAAGAGGCGGCGATTGCCGGCCACGACCTTGAGGAAGTTGCCGACGAGCGGCGTCGGCCCCGTGGCGGCGACGATCGCGTCGATCGCCTGAAGCTGGACGTCGGAGCTGAAAGCGGGGCTTTCGACCAGACGGCGGAAGTCGGCATTCTCTTCGATCAGGGACTGGAACTGCACCAGTTCCCGTTCCACCGTCTCGAGCGAACCCTCGTCACGCGCGAGTTCGAAGAGGGACTGGGCGTAGCGTTCTGCGACTCCGGAAACCGGAGAGGATGATGTTGCCACGGACGAGCGTCTCTTCACGTCTGGTTCGAGGCGCCTCGCGGGGGGAGCCGAGCGCGACACCTGAAACGGGTCAAAAAAATGGCGACGGATGGGAACAAACAACCCGCCGCGCCGGAATGAAGCCCGTCTAACACAGCGATCCGGGGACGACAATGGAGCTTCGACGCCCATTTTATCGAAGGCGCAAACGGCTTTACGCCGCGCGCGGGCTCACGCCGAGACGAGGCCGAAGGCCGGGGCGAGACACAGAGCGGCGAGCGCGAGGTTGAACAGAAACAGGGTCCAGTTGAGAATCGAGGCGCCCTGGTCAGACAGGATGGAGACGAGCCGCCCGAAGGCGACGAAGAGCCAGGCCGCGCCGATCGAGAGCTGAATCAGCGTCTGATAGGAGCCGAGCGTCAGAAGCGCGACCCCGAGCCCCAGGGGAAAGCCCGCGATCGTGCCCCGGATTTCGGCCAGCCCCGTGCGCCGCGCCTCCATCGTGTCGAGCCCGTGGGCGCGTAGGAACAGGCGCGGGGCGAACATGGCGAAGAGGCCGTAGACCACCGAGATGCAGGCGGCCAGAAAGGGCAGGAGGTCGGGCAGGTTGTCGGGCAGGACGAGGGACATGGGCGGGCGCTCGCGAAAAGGTGAACGGATCGACGGTCAACCCGCCGGGAAGAAACAACTCGGGGTGATGGACGCGAGGACGGCGCGAAGGTCAAGCCGGCTCATGGCGCGCAGGTGCCGGTGATCTCGCTCACCTCTCGGCCGTCGCCCCGGATCGTGGCCAGCGTGCCGCGCTGGCGCGGCGCCCCGTGCTCCTCGCCGTCGACCTTGAGGGTCGTGGTGATGTTGAGGCGCGGCTCGCCGACGGAGCGCCAGACCGTGACGCTCGCCCCGTCCGCGTCGGGGCCGCTGCGCACCGTCTCCAGCTCGCGCAGGAGCCCGTCCTTCATGACGTATCCGCGCGCGGCTTGGGCTGTCGATTCGCCGGGCTTGGGCGTTGCGGCCAGAATCAGGAAGCGGAAGCGCCAGGTCTCGGGCCGGTCCGGCTGGAAGCGCGCGGCGTCCTCCGGCGTGAAATAGGCGCAGCGCGAGGGCGCGGGATACCAGGCGATGATGTCCCCGCCCGTTGGTGGCGTCGTCTCGGGCGGTGCGGCAGGATCGGCGGTGGGGACAGGGGGCGCGGACTCCTGCGCATGAGCCACCAATGCACTCGCGAGTCCCGCCAGAAGCGCGATCGCCAAGGCGGGGCCGGCTCGCAGCCGGCGCGCCATGCGGCATCCCGTCTTCGTCATGCCTGTCCGCTCCCCTCTTTATATTCGGCCCCTCATAGGAAGCTTTGCGGGTCGATGTCGATCTGAACCTGCACCGAGCCGCGCGGGCGCGGGGCGTTCGCCATCATGGCCCGCACGAAGCTTTGCAGCGGCGCCCGCCGCCCGCCCTGGATCAGGAGCCGGAAGCGGTGGCGCCCTCGCACGAGGCCGAGCGGCGCCTCGGCGGGGCCGAGCACTTCGAGATCGCCGTCCTGCGGTGCGGCGAGCCTGAGGAGGCGGCCGTATTCCTCCGCCTCGCGCCGCGAATCGGCCGAGACGATCAGCGCCGCCAAACGGCCAAACGGGGGCAGGCCCGCCCGCTCGCGCTCGGCCGTTTCGCGCTCGTAGAAGCGCTCGGGGTCGCCGGCGGCGATCGCCTGCATCACGGCATGCTCGGGCGCGAAGGTCTGGATCAGCCCCCGGCTCGGCAGACCCGAGCGCCCGGCACGGCCGGTCACCTGATGCAGAAGCTGGAAGGTGCGCTCGGCGGCGCGCGGATCGCCATTGGCAAGGCCGAGATCGGCATCCACGGCGCCGACCAGCGTCATCAGAGGGAAATGGTGCCCCTTTGCGACGAGTTGCGTGCCGATGACGATGTCGGCCTCGCCCTCGGCCACCGCGTCGAGCTCGCGCCGCAGCCGCCGCGCGCCGCCCGGCAGGTCCGAGGACAGGAGAATCGTGCGCGCTTCGGGAAAGCTCTGGAGCATTTCCTCGGCGACACGCTCCACCCCGGGGCCGCAGGCGACGAGATGATCCAGCGTGCCGCAAGCGGGGCAGGCCTCGGGCCGGTGCTCGGAATGGCCGCAATGGTGGCATTGGAGCACGCCGCGCAGCCGATGGTCCACCAGCCAGGAGGAGCACTGCCGGCACTGGAAGCGATGGCCGCAGGCGCGGCAGAGCGTCAGCGGCGCATAGCCGCGCCGGTTGAGAAACAGGAGCGCCTGCTCGCCGCGCGCGATCGTCTCCTCGATCGCGGTGAGAAGCACTGGCGAGACGAAGCGACCGCGCGCCGGAGGGTGGCGGCGCAGGTCCACGAGCTGGAGGCTCGGCAGGGCGGCGGCCTGGAAACGGCCGGTCAGCGGCACATGGCGGTAGCGCCCCGAGCGCGCGTTGACCCGCGTTTCCAGCGAGGGCGTGGCGGAGGCCAGAATCACCGGGCAAGCCCCGATCTGCCCGCGCACCACGGCCATGTCCCGCGCGTGGTAGAAGGTGCGGTCCTCCTGCTTGTAGGCGGGGTCGTGCTCCTCGTCGACGACCACGAGCCCGAGGTCCTGGAACGGCAGGAACAGCGCCGAGCGGGCGCCGGCCACGACCCGCACCCGCCCTTCCGCCACCTGGCGCCAGACGCGCTCGCGATTACGCGGCGCCACGTCCGAATGCCATTGCGCCGGCTCGGTGCCGAAGCGCTGGTGGAACCGGTCGATGAAGCTCTGCGTCAGCGCGATCTCGGGCAGGAGGATCAGCACCTGCCGGCCCGCCTCCAGCGCCTTGGCCACCGCCTCGAAATAGACCTCCGTCTTGCCCGAGCCGGTGACGCCTTCCAGGAGCGAGACGGAAAAGCTTCCCTCCTCCACCGCCTCGCACAGCCGGTCCGCCGCCTCGCGCTGGTCGGGGCTGAGTTCGGCGCGGCCAAAGGCCGTGTCGGGCGGGAAGACGATGGGATGGGGCGGCAGCTTGACGGTCTCGAAACTGCCTGCCTTCACCAGCCCGTCCAGCACCGAGGCCGAGACGCCGCTGGCGTGAAGAAGCCCCGGCCGGGTCCATTCGCCGCCCGCGCCCGCTGTCTCGAGCAGGCGTTGGCGGGCCGGCGTCAGGCGCTCGGGCCGCGCCTCGGTCAGCCGCAGACCGTCCACCAGCGGCTCGGGATCGAAGGCCACCGGCACCCGCAGGACCATGCGCGCGACGAGGCCGGGCGGCGAGAGCGTGTAGTCCGCCACCCAGTCCACGAAGCGGCGCATCGCCTCCGACAAGGGGGGGCAGTCGAAGGCATGGGTGATCGCCTTCAGCTTCTTGGGGTCCACCGCGTCCGTCTGCCCGTCCCACACGACGCCCGCCACCTGGCGGGGCCCGAGCGGCACCTGCACGATCGAGCCCGGCTCGACCTCCATTCCCTCCGGCACCACGTAGCTATAGGGCCGCTCGGCCGGCATGGGCACGAGCACCGGCACGGTGCGGGGCGGAAACAGGTCTCCGAGAAGGGACAAGGCGGATCGCTCGGCTGCGGGGACGCGGGAGGTTAGAGGCTGTTATGGACCATGGACAGGCCTTGTGCCGTCCGACCCAAGTCGCCGGGTAGGAGCCGGGTGCAGCCCATAGCGGGGCTATGGGCAAGGCCGGCGACGCCCCCCGGCGGCTTGGGGCGGTCGGCCCGAAGGGTCGGATCGGCGAACCCATCCGCAGCGTCAGAAAGATCGGTCAAGACGGCCAGTCTTGACCGATCTCTCCTCCTCGCGGCCTGATCTTCGCTGATCCGACACAAGGCCTGTCCATGGTCCATAACAGCCTCAAACGCGGCATGGCAGGGGCGTTGGCGCGATGCAAGCGCTCCGCCAGCGGCAGACCTTCAGGTGGCGATTCCGGCCGGGCGGGGCAAGCCCGGCCCGAGGGACGCGGCTCGCCACCTCTATCGCTTTCGCGTCGAATGCTCCGCCGTTTCACGGCCCTAAGGGCCGATCAGGCGCTGGCCATGGCCGCCGCATAGGCCTGGAGAATATGGGGAAACTCGCTCTCGTCGGGAAACGTGTCGAAGCTCATTCTGGCCCCGGTCTCGGCGAAAACGAGCTTCTCGCTGGTATAGGTTTCCATGAAGGGCGCGTACCAGGTCGTGTCGTCCATAAGGGTCGGGCGCAGGTTGACGAGGTCGTCCATGCCGTCCAAGCGGGTGAACAGCCAGGTTCCGCAGTCCGGGCAGAGGAAATGGTGGATGCCGCCCTGCTTGAGCCCGCCTCGGACGGGCTCGCCCTGCACCACCTCGAACCCCTCGGCCGGCACCATGGCGCTCAGCGAATAGGCGCTGGAGGTCATGCGCTGGCAGCCCTTGCAGTGGCAGGCCATGGTGGCGATGGGCGCGGCGTTGATGCGAAGCCGCACGGCGCCGCAGCGGCAGCCGCCCTCGCTGGGAAGTTGGGGATGTCGCATGGGCCGAGCCTCCTGTCCGCGCGCAATGTGCACGCCGCACCTTAAACCCACAACGCAAAAAGGCCGACAGCGTTCGTCCCGCTGTCGGCCCTTGCCAAGATCGTGAGGGCTCCTTGCGGGAGCCCCCAGCGATCTCAGGCGCGCTGGAAGTGGCTTTCCAGGAAGTAGAGCGACTTATCGATCGCGCGGCCGACTTCGGTGAAGAGATCGGCGGTCAGGTCGTCGCCCGCGTCGTCGGCTTCCTTGACCGCCTCGCGCAGGGCGCCGCCCCACTTGGCGTAATTGTCGGCGAGCCGCTTCAGGTGGTCCATCGAATCCACGAGATCGAGCGGATAGGGATCGAGCAGCGTCGATTCGGAGGAGGCCTGCACCGTGCCGCGCGCTTGGCCGCCCAGTGCCGTCAGGCGCTCGGCGATCGTGTCGACATAGCCTTCGGCCTCTTCGTGCAGCCGGTCGAACAGAAGATGGACGCCGATGAAGTTGGAACCCTTGACGTTCCAATGCGCCTGCTTGGCCGAGTAGGACAAGTCGATCGACGAGGCGAGATGCTTCTGCAAAAGCTCGATCATCGAGGCCCGAAGGTTCTCGTTCATCGAGTTCTTGGTGGGATGGATCGGGGTGGTGCCCGCCTTGGCCATCGAATGCTCCTGCGAAAGTCCGTGCAAGGGCCGGCGCGCGATACGCCGCGCCGGCGTCGTTGCGGGAAGAAGCGCGAAGGCCCGCTTTGGTTCCCGGCCTTGCACGGAGATTTTCGCGGTGCGACAGCGCGCCCCGCCCCGCCGTCAGCTATGGGCGGGCTTCAGCCCCATCTGCGCCTTGTCGCCCCAGACCGCGCGCACCGCCCGGTCCCGCCCGCAGCCCATCCGATAGGCGTTGTAGTGGGCGGGATTCTTCTTGGCGAAGTCCTGGTGATAGTCCTCGGCGGGATAGAAGGTCGCGGTCGGCAGGACCTGCGTCGCGACCGTCTGCTTCAGATCGGCGGAGACCTGTTTGGCGGATGCCTCCGCCGCCTGCCGCTGCGCATCGTTCAGCGGGAAGATCGCCGTGCGATAGGAGGGGCCGCGATCGCAGAACTGTCCCCCGGCGTCGGTCGGGTCGATCGAATGCCAATAGGCCGAAAGAAGCTTGTCGTAGGAGATCTTGGCGGGATCGAACGTCACCTTCACCGCCTCGTAATGGCCCGTGCGCTCGGTGACGACATCCTGATAGGTCGGGTTCTTCAGCGTGCCGCCGATATAGCCGGACGTGGTCGAGGTGACGCCGTCGACGCGGTCGAGATCGGTCTCCATGGACCAGAAGCAGCCGCCGGCGAAGATCGCCTCCTCGGCCTGCGCCGCCGCCGGGGCGAGCGACGCCAGAAGGCCGAGCGCGACGACGCCCGGCCGAAGGAATTTGGAACGCATCATGGCAAAAAGCTCCGCCGTCTCGTGTGCCGGAGATACGGCACGGGCAAGACGGCGGATGCAGGGCGGCGGCGAAAGAATGATCCTGCGCGACAAAGAATCGCGCAGCAGGGATCAGACGCGGCGCTCGACCATCATCTTCTTGATCTCGGCGATCGCCTTGGCCGGGTTCAGGCCCTTGGGGCAGGCCTGCGTGCAGTTCATGATCGTGTGGCAGCGATAAAGGCGGAAGGGGTCTTCCAGCTGGTCCAGGCGGTCGCCGGTCGCCTCGTCGCGCGAATCGATCAGCCAGCGATAGGCCTGGAGCAGCACGGCGGGGCCGAGATAGCGGTCGCCATTCCACCAGTAGCTGGGGCAGGAGGTCTGGCAGCAGAAGCAGAGGATGCACTCGTAGAGGCCGTCGAGCTTCTCGCGGTCGTCATGGCTCTGGCGCCATTCCTTCTCGGGCTCGGGCGTCTCGGTCTTCAGCCAGGGCTCGATGGAGCGCAGCTGCGCGTAGGGCACGGTGAGATCGGGCACGAGGTCCTTGACCACCGGCATGTGCGGCAGCGGATAGACCTTCACCGCGCCCGACACTTCGTCCATGCCCTTGGTGCAGGCCAGCGTGTTGGAGCCGTCGATGTTCATGGCGCAGGAGCCGCAGATGCCCTCGCGGCAGGAGCGGCGCAGCGTCAGGGTCGAATCGACGTTGTTCTTGATCCAGAGCAGCGCGTCGAGCACCATCGGCCCGCAATCGTCGGTATCGACATAGAACGTGTCGACGCGCGGGTTCTGCCCGTCGTCCGGAGACCAGCGATAGATGCCGAACTCGCGCACGGTCTTGGCGCCAGCCGGCTTCGGCCAGGTCTTGCCCTTGCCGACGACCGAGTTCTTGGGAAGGCTGAGTTCCACCATGGGACGATGTTCCGATGCGACGTCAGTTCTTTAGAATGGGGCTAAACACGAATAGCGCGGCGGTGCAACACGGCCAAAGCGCGCGGGCGCCGCTTTAAACGATTGTAGGAGACCGGAGCTTTCGAATTCTTTTCCAGCCTTCCGCCCGCGCCACGGCTCAGGGCTGGACGATGGCGGGAAAGCGTCCGAAGCGGCTCGGCTTGCCCTCCTCGGCCGCGATCTCGGCCAGCACGGCCTGCTCGGTTCCGCCGGCCACCAGCCCGGCACCCTCCGCCTGGCGCGCGGCGTCGGCCAGCGTGCGGCCCATCGTGGTCGGCACGCCCGCCGCCTCGATGCGCGCCAGCGCCTCCTTCACCGCCTCCATCGGCGAGCCCTCGGGCAGGACGTCGTGGATATGCACGGCCAGAACCCGGCCAGGATGGCGCTCCACGGCCTTGGCGTAGACGGCCGCGTCCTTCTGCCCGCTATCGCCGATCAGCACGAAGGGAAGTTCGGGATAGGCCGCCAACACCGCGTCGATCATCCCGTCCTTGTGCCCGTGGTGGCGGCGCAGGAGCCAGCCGAGCGCGTCGGAGGAAAGCGAGCGCAGGAGCATGGGGCCAACCGGAATGCTCCGCAGCACCATGAAGCGTTCGAAGATGTCGGCAAGATTCCAGGGGCTGGAAGAAACGTAGAAGACGGGATTCGTGTCCGGCCCCGCCGCGCCCTCCGTCAGCGCGCGGTAGAAGCGCGACACGCCGGGAAAGGGCAGCCGCGCCTCGGGCGAATTGGCCGTGACGATGCGCCAATGGCGCAGCATCTTAAAGGCGCCGGTGTGGATGATCGTGTCGTCGATGTCCGAGATGATGCCGAAGCGCGCATGGCCCGAGACGACGCGCGCCCGCGCCTCCACCGACAGCGGCTCGAAATCGTAGCCCCGCGCCTTTTGCAGCGTGACGCGCAGGGTCGCCCAGGGCTTGTCGCCCTCCGGCATGGTCAGCCCCTCGGCCTGGATGCGGAAATAGCCGTCGCGATTGCTGACCACTTCGCCCGCGCCGCCCAGCCCCTCCCAGTGGAGGCGCGCGCCGCCGATCTCGTCGGTCTCGTAGCGCTTGAAGGTGAGATAGAGGTTCCAGAGCGTGGAGTTGGAATGGGGCGCGCCGAACACGCCTTCGTCCTCCAGAACGCGGCCCAGGAGCGAAAGCCGCCCGTCGGCGAGGCGCCCGGGATAGACCACCAGCGTCGGCCGGTCGGTCAGCCGGAGCCGCTGCTTCACCGCGAAGCGAAAGGTCCGGCCGCGCCGCAGAATGCTCTCACCGATCGCGCGCAGCGCAGGGGTTCTCATAAGGACGAGATAGCAAAGGCACGAGGGGCGGGAAAGACCGCCCCGCCACGCGCCATAAGATGCGATCCGGAAGGCTCCACCCCATCGTGACCAAGCCGGAGACCCGGCCTCGGCATCAGGCGCCCTTCCGCCCCCGGACCCGCTCGACTGCCGGCATAAGATCGTTGTTCGACTCGATCCGAAGCATCCGAACGTCACGCACGGACGGCGCGAACCAGTCGAAGGTTTCGGCAAGGTCCTGAATCGTCAGAACGCAGGAGACTTCGTTCACCGTCTCGTCGCCGAAGTAGGTGCTGCCCTGCTGCCAGCCGAAGCCGCGCTTCTTTAAGAAAGCGCGCACATCGTTATAGGCATTGTTCCAGGAAGGACCGCCATAGACGTCCTTCAAGCTGTTGGTATCCAGATCGAAAACGATCGCGAACATCGAACCCTGCCGTCCGCTATTGTGCCCTATCGACGCCATCGGTTCTCTCCTGCAATCGAACCGATGGCATTTGCCGTGGCTCGATCAGTAAACGCGCTTCTTGGGCGCGATGTACTCGATCTGGTTCGACATGGTGTAGGTGTGCACCGGGCGGTCGTCCAGGCGGATGGTCTTGTTGTCCGTGTCGCAGAACGAGAGCGTGTGCTTCATCCACGTCTTGTCGTCGCGATCGGGGAAGTCCTCGCGCGCATGGGCGCCGCGCGATTCCTGGCGGGCCAGCGCGGAGTCCATGGTGACGACGGCTTGGGAGATCAGGTTGTCGTATTCCAGGGTCTCGATCAGGTCCGTGTTCCAGATCAGCGAGCGGTCGGTGACGCGCACGTCGTCCGACGAGCGCCAAACGTCGTGGATCTTCTGGTGCCCTTCTTCCAGCACTTCGCCGGTGCGGAACACGGCGCAGTTCGACTGCATCGTGCGCTGCATGGCGCCGCGCAGGTCCGCCGTCGAGGTCGAGCCGTTCGCGTAGCGGAAGCGGTCGAGGCGGGCGAGCGAGTTCTCGCCGGCGCCCTTGGGCAGCGGCGCCTGGCTCTCGCCCGGCGTCACCGTGTCGACGCAGCGCAGCGCGGCGGCGCGGCCGAACACGACGAGATCGATCAGCGAGTTGGAGCCAAGACGATTGGCGCCGTGAACCGACACGCAGGCCGCCTCGCCCACCGCCATCAGGCCCGGCACCACGGCGTCGGGATCGCCGTCCTTCTTGGTCAGCACCTCGCCGTGATAATTCGTCGGGATGCCGCCCATGTTGTAGTGGACCGTCGGAAGGACCGGGATCGGCTCCTTGGTCACGTCGACGCCCGCGAAGATGCGCGCCGATTCCGAGATGCCCGGCAGGCGCTCGTGCAGGATCTTCGGGTCGAGATGGTCGAGATGAAGGAAGATGTGGTCCTTGTTCTTGCCCACGCCCCGCCCCTCCCGGATCTCCATGGTCATGGAGCGGGACACGACGTCGCGCGAGGCGAGATCCTTGGCCGACGGGGCGTAGCGCTCCATGAAGCGCTCCCCTTCCGAGTTCGTGAGATAGCCGCCCTCGCCGCGCGCGCCCTCGGTGATGAGGCAGCCCGCGCCGTAGATGCCGGTCGGGTGGAACTGCACGAACTCCATGTCCTGCAGCGGCAGGCCGGCGCGCAGCACCATGGCGTTGCCGTCGCCCGTGCAGGTATGGGCGGAGGTAGCGGAGAAATAGGCGCGGCCGTAGCCGCCGGTCGCGAGAATCGTCTTCTTGGCGGTGAAGCGGTGGATCGAGCCGTCGTCCATGTTGAGGGCGACGACGCCGCGGCAGGCGCCTTCCTCGTCCATGATCAGGTCGATCGCGAAATACTCGATGAAGAATTCCGAGGAATAGCGCAGCGACTGGCCATAGAGCGTGTGCAGGATGGCGTGGCCAGTGCGGTCGGCGGCGGCGCAGGTGCGCTGCGCCGGCGGGCCGTTGCCGAAATCGGTGGTCATGCCGCCGAAGGGCCGCTGGTAGATCTTGCCGTCCTGCGTGCGCGAGAAGGGCACGCCGAAATGCTCGAGCTCGTAGACGGCGGCGGGCGCGTTGCGCACGAGATATTCGATCGCGTCCTGGTCGCCCAGCCAGTCCGACCCCTTGACGGTGTCGTACATATGCCAGCGCCAGTTGTCCTCGCCCATATTGCCGAGCGAGGCGGCGACGCCGCCCTGGGCTGCCACCGTGTGCGAGCGGGTCGGGAAGACCTTGGTGATGCAGGCGGTTTTGAGGCCCGCCTGCGCGGCGCCGAGCGTGGCGCGAAGGCCGGCGCCGCCGGCGCCCACCACCACGACGTCGAACACGTGGTCGATGAACTCGTAGGCCTTGCCGTTCTGGCCCGGGGCGGCGGTGCGGTGCGGCTGTGCGGTCGCCATGGCGATTAAGCTCCCAGGCTCATCTTGAGGATCGCGAACACGGCGGCCGCGCCGACGAGAAACGCGAAGAACGTGTTGAGGATCACCAGCGGCAGCTTCAGCGCGCCGTGGAAATAGTCCTCGATGATCGTTTGCATGCCCAGGCGCATATGGATGCAGGGCACGACGACGCAGAGCGCCATGACGAGGCCGACGATCGGGTTGGCCAGCGCCGCGCGCACCGTCTCGTAGCTCTCGTCATGCAGCGAGATCAGAAGCACGATGAAGAAGGCGATCAGGAAGAGGTTGGCGATCGCGGTGACGCGCTGCAGCCAGAAATGGCCCGTGCCTTCGCCGGCCGCGCCGGAACCGCGCACGCGCTTGAGGGGCGTTCTCATATCCATGGCGCTTCTCCTTCAGAAGATGGCGACGACGAGCCACAACAGAACCGTCCCAACCAGGGAGGCGATGAGCGTGGCGATGGCGAAGCGGGTGGATTCCTCGCGGCCGAGGCCGGTTCCGGTGTCCCAGATCAGGTGGCGGATGCCGCCGGCGGCGTGGTGCAGGAGGGCCCAGCTGTAGCCGAACAGGATCAGCCGGCCGAAGATCGAGCCGAAGAAGGCCGAGGCATGGCCGAAGGCCGCCTCGCCGCTCGCCGCCGCCAGGAGCCACCAGACCACGAGCGCCGTGCCGAAATACAGGGCGCCGCCGGTGATGCGATGGAGGATCGACATCGCCATGGTCGGACGGAAGCGATACACCGAAAGGTGCGGCGACAAGGGTCGGTTGGATTGGATCTTGGACAAGAACGACTCCTGAAGCAGTCGCGAAGGGTTGCGGTCGCGAATCGGTTCGGCCGCGGGCGGCGGCTCGCCGTCCCCAGCGTCTGGAGAATTTCTAAAAGCCCCTTCGCCGTGCGAAATCAAGCCGCAAGGCCAAGGTTTCGGCACCGGGCGCGATCCAAACCGATTATATGACGCCGCCTCGGCCGGCCTGCGACGCGGGGGCGCAGAGCGTGGGGGCGCGGGGCGCTTGCGGCCGGATGCCCTATCGGTCGAGGAAGCGGATGACGTAGCTCGACCAGTCGGCCGGCTCGGCGACCTTCTCGTAGAGATGGCGGCCCGAGCCGCCATGGCGCGGCGCATGGAGGACGAGGCGCGACCAGCCGCGCCCGTCGGCCTCCTCGGCCAGAACGTCCACCATCGCCTTGGCGATGCCCTTGCGGCGGTGGCGCTGGTCCACGAACACATGATCGGCCATGCCGGCGCGCATCCCGGTCCAGGGATCGGGCAGGTCGTAGAACACGAGAAAGCCGACCAGCGCCCCGTCCACCCGTGCGCCCAGAATCTCGCCCGTGCGATCCTGCAGGAGCTGCTCGGCATAGAACGTGTCGGGCGCGCCGGGCGCGCCGCGAAACATGGCCTGGTTGTAGGCCGAGAGCAGGGGCGCGAGATCGCGCGCGTCCTTCAGCCTGAGAAGGCCGATCTCGACATCGGGAAGGGGCTCGCTGGCGCTCATGTCCCTGGTGTGCGGCGGATCGCCAGGCGGGTCAAGGCGCTTATCCCGCGCCCCAGCCGCAAACCATCGGTAGCCCAGGCCCACCCATGAAACCGCCTCTTGAAGAATCGCCTCCGGCGCCCAGCGGACTCCAATTCGTTAACGCGTCGACAACCATCCGTGCCGCAGATTGCCGGGACGACGCCCGATTCTCTGCCGGCGATAGGCCGTGCGCTGCGACTCTGGCTCCCGATCCGAGGGGTGAGGTTTCATGCAGGCGGATATTCTGGCCTGGGCGGTTCCCGCCACCTTTCTGCTGTTCGGAATCGCGTTCGCAGCCCTCGGGCGGTTCGGACCGGGCCTCTATGCCTGGAGCGGTTGCTTCTCGCTCGCGGCGCTCGCCTACGGAATGACCGTCATCCCCGCCGGGGAAGGCGCGATCGTCAAGCCACTCTTCGAGGACTCCTTGTTTCTCTTCGCCCTGACGGGAGCCAATCTCGCGCTGGCCTCGCGCGCCGGTCGCCGGCCGCGCTACGCCCTTCTGGCGGGCACGATCGCGGCGAGCCTTTTCTGCGCCTTCCTGGCGCTGTTCCTGTCGGGCAGCGCGCAGTTCGAGATTTTCTCCATCCAGGCCGGCTGCGCGGTCCTGATGCTGCTGGCGGCGGGCACCATGGCGGGCCTCTCGAAGCGCTGGATCGACCGGGCGCTGTTCTGGCTCTGCGTTCTCGTCGCCGCGAGCCTCAGCCTGCAGAACCTCGCCTTCCTGTCCTCGCCGCTCGACCAGCCGATGACGGTGACGAACTGGCGCGACTCGCCTTGGGCCTTCGTGTTCCAGCTGAGCGGTGCGGTGACCGGCGTCCTCATGGCTTTCACCGTTCTGGTGGCGATCGGCATGGACCTGATCGAGCATCACCGCCTTTCCTCCGACGTGGACGCGCTGACGCTCGTGCTCAACCGGCGCGGCTTCGAGCGGCGGGTCGCCGAGCTGCGCCGCGCCGCCCATGGCTCGGCCCCCGACGCCCTGGTCCTGGCCGATCTCGACTTCTTCAAGCAGATCAACGACCGGCACGGGCACGAGGCGGGAGACGCCGTGATCTGTGGCTTCGCCGCCCTTCTGGAGCGCATGGTGGGGAATCGAGGCTGCGTCTGCCGCT
This sequence comes from Aureimonas sp. AU20, assembly GCF_001442755.1. Taxonomy (NCBI): domain Bacteria; kingdom Pseudomonadati; phylum Pseudomonadota; class Alphaproteobacteria; order Hyphomicrobiales; family Aurantimonadaceae; genus Aureimonas; species Aureimonas sp. AU20. The sequence continues at coordinate 313,504 of NZ_CP006367.1, forward strand.
TCGGCGGCGAGGAGTTCGCGGTGTTCCTGCGCGCCTGCGATCTCTCCGAAGCGCAGACCCTCGCTCTCCGGCTGCAGACCGCCCTGCGCGCCGTCCGCTGGCCCTTCGATCTCGCGCAGCTTTCCGTCACCGCCAGCTTCGGCGTCGTGGCCGTTGCCGCCGGCGAGCGCCTGTGGGACGCGGCGGGCCGCGCCGACACGCTGCTCTATGTCGCCAAATCCCACGGGCGCGACCGCGTGGTGGGCGATGCGATCGCCAGCGCCCCGGCGATCCGCCCCGCCGCGCGGCTGCTGATGGGCTGACGCGAAAACGGGGCGCCCGCCTCTCGGCTGCGCCCCGCTCCCATCTGTTCCTGTAAGCGTCGCGACGAGAGCCTCGCCCCGCCGCGCTCGCCTTACTTCCACTCGCGAATATCGACGAAGCGTCCGGTGACGGCGGCGGCTGCCGCCATGGCCGGCGAGACGAGATGGGTGCGGCCCTTGAAGCCCTGGCGCCCCTCGAAATTGCGGTTCGAGGTCGAGGCGCAGCGCTCGTGCGGCTTCAGCCGGTCCTCGTTCATGCCGAGGCACATGGAGCAGCCCGGCTCGCGCCAGTCGAAGCCGGCCTCCAGGAACACCTTATCCAGCCCCTCTTCCTCGGCCTGGATCTTCACGAGCCCCGAGCCCGGCACGATCATGGCCGAGACGCCGTCCGCCACCTTGCGCCCTTCCACGACCTTGGCCACGGCCCGCAAGTCTTCGATGCGGCCATTGGTGCAGGAGCCGATGAAGACGCGGTCGATCGTGATGTCGGTCATCCGCGTGCCGGGCTGGAGGCCCATATAGTCGAGCGCGCGGCGCTTGGTGTCGCGCTTGGCCTCGTCCTCGATCTCGTCGGGGTTCGGCACCACGCCGTCCACCGCCACGACATCCTCCGGCGAGGAGCCCCAGGAGACGATCGGCGGCAGGTTGGCCGCGTCGAGCCGCACGATCTTGTCGAAATGCGCGCCCTCGTCCGTGTGCAGCGTCTTCCAGTAGGCCACGGCCTGCTCGAGGGCTTCACCCTGCGGCGCGCGCGGGCGGCCCTCGATATAGCGGAAGGTCGTCTCGTCGGCCGCGATCAGGCCCGCCCGAGCCCCGCCTTCGATCGACATGTTGCAGATCGTCATCCGGCCTTCCATCGACAGGGCGCGGATCGCCTCGCCGGCATATTCGATGACGTAGCCCGTGCCGCCCGCCGTGCCGATCTGGCCGATGATGGCGAGGATGATGTCCTTGGCGGTCACGCCCGCGGGCAGGGTCCCGTCCACTTTGACGAGCATGTTCTTGGCCTTCTGTTGGATCAGCGTCTGCGTGGCAAGCACGTGCTCGACCTCCGAGGTGCCGATGCCGTGTGCCAGGGCCCCGAACGCGCCGTGGGTCGAGGTGTGCGAGTCGCCGCAGACGATCGTCATGCCCGGCAGGGTGAAGCCCTGCTCCGGCCCGATGATGTGGACGATGCCCTGCCGCTTGTCGATCTCGTTGAAATACTCGACCCCGAACTCGGCCGCGTTCTTGGCCAGCGTCTCGACCTGAATGCGGCTTTCCTCGTTGTGGATGCCGCCGCGCCGGTCGTAGGTCGGCACGTTGTGGTCCACCACCGCCAGCGTGCGCGAGGGATGGCGCACCTTGCGCCCGGCCACGCGCAGGCCCTCGAAGGCCTGCGGGCTCGTCACCTCGTGCACGAGATGGCGGTCGATATAGAGAAGGCTGCCGCCGTTCTCGTCGGTCGAGATCAGGTGGTCGTCCCAGATCTTGTCGTAGAGCGTGCGGGGTTTTGCGGTCTGGCTCATGGGCTTTCGCGTCTTCAAAAGGCGGTTCGGCCTCACAGGGCCGCCGCGCCGGATAGAATCGAACAAGCGGAAAAACAGAGGGCGCCGCCGACGGCGCGCGGGCTTCAGCGCGTAAGCAGAACGGCCGAAATCTGCCGGTAAAAAAAGCGCCCGGGCATGCGCGCGCGATCCTCCACCGGGGAGAACCCCAGCGTGGTCGGCAGACGGCCCATGGATATCGCGCTCTTTCGCATCGTTCCAAAATACGCCCCCACGCCCGCGTGCGCAATGCCTGATGCGGCGGTGAGCGCAGAGCGGGGCTGCCGCCCCGAGCCCCGCTCAACGGGCGAGCCACAGGTCTCGCCCGTCCTTCGGACGGAATGACGTCCCGAACCCTTCCTTTCTTTCGAGGCTCCTCCGCTTCGCCGCAGGGACAGGACGCTAATTCGAACCGCGTATCGGAGCGATCATTCCAGGGTCTCGGCAGGCATGTCTTTAACGGCGCCGGTTGCATACGCCTTGGCCGTCGCCCTGATCTGGTCGCTGTAGTCGTAGATATGGTCGAGGGTTTCGATCCGATATTTCTTTTCTTCCTTGCCCTCGAAGATACCGACATACTTGATGGATCGGTTGAACCAGAGCCGCACGAGTGGCCTTCGGTTGTTGTTGTCGACCAGCACGGCGCAGTAGCTCTTCTGGTCCCGCATGGCGATCCGGGATGCCGGTATGACTTCTCGTGCGATGGCCCGCACGATCATGAAGCCTTCCTTCTCCTCCTCGGTCGTGACGATTTCGTCCTCGTCTACGGGCTTCGCGACCTCGACCGGCTCCATCTCCACGACGTTGGTCGTCGCAAGGGCAGACGTGATGCGAGATTGGACCATATCCCGCATCATCTCGCGCCAAGCATTCTTGACCATAGGAGCGAACTGCTCTCGGATTGCTGCCGTAAAGCGCCCCTCGTAGACATCGGCGATGGCCATGCGAACGAACTCTTCCGTCGGATCGTCCATCAGTTCGACTATCTTTTTCTTGATGCCAGACGTGTATTTCAGTCGATGCGCGGACTGCAGAACCCCATCGACGTCGAACCCGTCCTTCGCGAACTTGGTTAGTTCGGGCAGGAGCGCGACGTTCAATTCGGCAAGGTCGAACGTCAGGAATGGCTTGTCGTCAAGCTTGTTCGGCGCTTCCAAATCCGTGTGGAAGTGAAAGGTCCGTCCGTTCGTGAGGATCGCGAATTTCGCATCGGTCACCGAGAAGTACCGGTAGAGCTGGGCGAGATGGACCTTGTCGAGATTGGTGGTTAGCGGCTTGCACTCGATCAGGATTCGAATGTTACCATCGATCTTGATCGCGTAGTCGACCTTCTCCCCCTTCTTTCCGACCGCATCGGCAGTGAATTCCGGGATGACCTCGGAGGGATCGAATACATCGTAGCCGAGAGCATTCAGGAATGGCAGAACGATCGAAGTCTTGACGGCTTCTTCTGTCAGCATCGAACTCGAATGGTTCTTGATGCGATCGCTCAACGCCTTCAATTTGTCATCCATGTCCTTCTCTCCTCCCGATTCGTGACCCAACTCTAGGTCTCAATCGTAGGTCGTGAAAGAGCCTCCTCGATTGCAGTGTCGTGAAAAGAATCCGGGAGGAACATCATCCCTCCCGGGGGGCTTTTCCTTTGGGGTCGTGCCCAAATGCACGGGAGCTGGAGGCCGTGCCATGCCCGATCAGGGGTTGGTCGTGGCGGCCGCGCGGTCCACGCTGTCGCGCTCCTCGGCCGCCGCTTCCGCCACGCTCGGGGGCGGGACGGCGCGGGTCTGGCGAGCATAGCGCTGGGCGAGCGCAGCGCAGGCGAAGAGCTGGATCTGGTGGAACAGCATGAGCGGCAGCACCACCAGCGCCATGGCGTGCCCCGCGAAGAGAATGCCGGCCATGGGAATGCCGGTCGCCATGCTCTTCTTGGAGCCGCAGAAGACGATGGCGATCTCGTCCTGCTTGTTGAAGCCGAGCTTGCGGGCCAGAAGCGTCGTGATCGACAGGGCGACGGCGAGGATCGCGACGTCGAACAGGACGACGATCAGAAGCTGCTGCCAGCCGAGGCTCAACCAGACGCCGGCCACCACGCCCTCCGAGAAGGCGGCATAGACCACGAGCAGGATGGAGCCGCGATCCACCACCACCGTCACCGGCTTGTGGCGGGCGAGCCAGCCGCCGATCAGCGGCCGGGCGATCTGCCCGGCGACGAAGGGCGCCAGGATCTGCAGCGCGATCTTCTCGATCGAATCGAAGGAAAACGCGCCCGCCCCGCCGCCGCTGGCCAGCAGGAGAACCAGCGCGGGCGTGACGACGACGCCCAGCATGTTGGACACGGAGGCGCTGGTCAGCGCGGCCGGCACATTGCCGCCGGCGATCGAGGTGAAGGCGATCGAGGACTGCACCGTGGACGGGAGCAGCGTGAGATAGAACAGGCCGAGCGCCAGCTCCGCCGGCAGGACGCGGCCGGCCAGCGGCGCAACGAGTAGGCCGATCAGCGGAAACAGCGCGAAGGTCGAGAGGAAGACGAAGCCCTGCAACCGCCAATGGAGAAGGCCGGCCCAGACGGCCTGGGGGGACAGGCGCGCGCCGTAGAGAAAGAACAGGAGCGCGATGGCGCCGTAGGTGATCCAGTCGAAGGCCTCCGCCACCTCCCCGCGCGCGGGCAGCACGGCGGCGATCGCCACGGTGGCGATCAGCATGAGGAGGAAACGGTCGACGGGAATGCGCCGAAGGCGGGAACGGAGACTCATGATACGCGCATCCTTGTGGTCGCGGCGTGTGGCGGCCCCTTGTTGGAGGCCGCCTCGATGGGGTCAAGGCAACTGGAGCGCCCGACGGATTTCAGGGGGTCGGCTGGCCTCGTTCGATGTGAACCTCGCCGCGACGAGACTTTCCCGCCGCCCTGTTGGCCGGATGTCTTGTCAGGCGCTCCTGGTCGCGCCGATCGAGAAGCTGAGCGGCATGCGGGGCAGGCCGGGCGGCAGGACGAAGAGATCGACGCCCACCTCGATCATCTCGGGAAACGCGCGCCAGGCGATCCGCTCGTGCTCGTTGAGGAAGTCGATCCGCAAGCCCGCCTGGATCAGCGCGGTGACGATGTCGCCGATCGGGTGGATCCACTCGTAGTTTCGCGTCTGCGTCAGCGGCCGGGCGTCGCCGGTGTAGGTCTGCGTCTCGTCGAAGGCGAGCGGCTGCGCCTTGGGGGTCCGGTGGTCGTAGGTGATCGCCGGGCGCCCGTCGCGCCATTCGCACTGGTTGAGAAGCGGATGGCCTTCCAGGAGATAGAGCCGCCCGCCGGGGCGCAGCACGGCGGCCACGACCTCGGCCCAGCCCCGGATGTCGGGCAGCCAGTTGATGGCGCCCCAGGTGACGAAGGCGAGGTCGTATTGCGCGCCAAGCGCGTTCGGCGCGTCGTAAAGCGAGCTTTCCACGAAGCGCGCCTCCGTCCCCGCCTTGGTGGCGAAGGTGCGGGCGGCCTTCAGCGCGTCGGGCGAGAAGTCGAGCCCGGTGACGGAGCGCGCGCCCAGATGCTTCAGCGACAGCGTGTCCAGCCCGATATGGCACTGGAGATGCACGACATCGAGCCCGCCGAGCGCCCCGATCTCCTCGGCCTCGATCGCATGGAGGGAGGAGCCGCCGGCGAGGACCTGGGCGATGCGGTAGGAGCCGGTCGTGTCGCTGGCGTGCAGGCGCGCCCGCTCGTTCCAGTTGGCGAGATTGGCGTCGAAATAGGCGTCCATGACGCGTCTCCTTCGGATCGGCCAAAACGCGAAAGGGCGGCTCGAAGGCCGCCCTTTGCAAAGACTTCGAAAGCGAGGATGCCTTACTCGGCAGAGGCCTTCTTCGCAACCTTGGCGGCTTCCTTGGCGGCGCGCTCGTCGGCGGCGACCGCGCGGGCGTCGTCGTTCAGCTTGCGGGCGCGCACGTTGGTGGCCTCGACGATACGGGCCGACTTACCGCGACGATCGCGCAGGTAGTAGAGCTTGGCGCGACGCACGCGGCCACGGCGCACGACCTCGACCGACTCCAGCTGCGGCGAGTAGACCGGGAAAACGCGCTCGACGCCTTCGCCGTAGGAGATCTTGCGGACGGTGAAGCTCTCCTGGAAGCCGGCGCCCGAACGCGCGATGCACACGCCTTCATAGGCCTGCACGCGGGTGCGGGTGCCTTCCGTGACGCGCACGTTGACGCGCAGCGTGTCACCCGGCGAGAAGGCCGGAAGCGTACGGATGGCGGCGATGCGGGCGGCTTCTTGGGCGTCGAGTTCAGCGATGATATTCATGGCATTGGCCTCATCTTCGTTACATGCCGGTTGCCCGGTCATGGCCGTTTGAAACGGTCAAGTTTTTCTGAGGAAAACGAGGCGCCTATAGCCGCTAAACGGCTTATTGTCTAGGTGGACCGAACCATTTTGTCGCCCCCACTTGGTTCGGCGCGCGCCTCCGTGCCCCCTCTTTCCCGCGATCGGGCTCTCGCTTAGAGACTGTTTGACAACTCGGCGGAGGGCCGTGGGGTGATTTTTCGACGTTCGCGAGGCGCCAAACTTGAGTGATGCCGGCGGCATCGGCGAGGATTGGCAACGAAGCGACGGCGGAAAAGCGCCGACGGACCGACCCGACCGAGTTGTCAAACAGTCTCTAGAAACCGCTTGTCCCGCCTCCTCTCCCCTTTCCGCGTGCGCCATGTCCCTTCTCGAAGCCGTTCTCCTTTTCCTGTCCGGCTTCTTCGCGGGCGCGATCAACGCCGTGGCGGGCGGTGGCACGTTTCTGACCTTCGGTGCCATGACGCTGGGCGGCGTTTCGCCGATCTCGGCCAATGCCACGTCCTCGATCGTGCAGTTCCCCGGCTATGTCACCTCGACGCTGGCCTATTGGAGCGACATCAAGCGGATGTGGCGCGGCGCGCTCGTGCTCGCCCTCGTCTCGGTGCTCGGCTCGCTCGGCGGGGCGCTGATTCTCCTCTCGCTCGACAATCCGCAGTTCCAAAGCCTCGTGCCCTGGCTGCTGGTGGCGGCCACCGCGCTGTTTGCCGCCGGCCCCTGGCTGACGCCACGGAGGCCGCATCAGGAGGACGCGCGGCAGGGCCGCAGCCTCGCCAGCCCCTTCCTCCAGTTCTTCACCGCGATCTATGGCGGCTTCTTCGGCGCGGGCATGGGCATCATGATGCTGGCGACGCTCGGGCTGACCGAAAGCGGCGACTATCACCGGCTGAACGCTCTGAAGAACATGCTGGCGACGGTGATCGCGCTGGTCGCCATCGCGGTGTTCGTTTCGGGCGGCGTGGTGGCCTGGCTGCATGCCGCTCTCATGGCGCCGGGCGTCGCGCTCGGCGGCTGGTGCGGCGTCTGGGCGGCGCGGCGCCTGCCGCAAGGCGTGGTGCGCGGCGTGGTGATCGCCGTCGGCCTCGCGCTCGCGGCCTACTACTTTCACCGCAACGCGTCGTGAGCGCCTCAGCGCCATGTGGCAAACCCGCTGCTGACAGAAACTGACAGCAGCCGGGCGTAGACCCTGCCTCGTCAAACCGACGAGGAATTTTCCCATGCTGACCGCCTCCAACATCCTTCTCTATGTCGCCGATCCGGCCGCGAGCGCCGCCTTCTACGAGCGCCTGCTCGGCCGGGCGCCGGTGGAACTCAGCCCAACCTTCGCGCTCCTGCCGCTCACCTCCGGTCTCATGCTGGGTCTGTGGAAGCGGGGCGGCGTCGAGCCCGCGCCCGAAAGCGCGCCGGGCGGGGCGGAGATCGGCTTCAAGCTCGCGGACAACGCGGCGGTGGACGCCGCCTTCGCCGAGTGGCGGGACAAGGGCGCCGAGATCGCCCTGCCGCCCACCGATCTCGACTTCGGCCGATCCTTCGTGGCGCTCGACCCCGACGGGCATCGCCTGCGCCTCTACGCGCTCGGCGAGGAGATGTAAGGCGCGCGGGAGTTCGTGGGGGAACTGGCCGCCCGCCCCGGCGAGGCCGGGGCGGGTAGCATTGGCCCGGCGTTCTTGCCATATAGGCGAAAAACGCCGCTCCGCTCCGGTTCCAAGACGCCATGGCCTATTCGATTCCCTTCGCCCGCATGAACGGGCTCGGCAACGAGATCCTCGTCGCGGACCTGCGCGGGCAATCGGCGCGCATCACGCCCGAAGCCGCGCGCGCGCTGGCCGCGCGGGCGGAAACGCATTTCGACCAGATCATGGCGATCCACGATCCCATATCCGCCGGCACCTTCGCCTATGTCCGTATCCTCAACTCTGATGGCACGGAAGCGGGCGCCTGCGGCAACGGCACGCGCTGCGTGGTGCAGGCGCTCAGCGCGGAGACCGGGCAGCGCGACTTCCTGTTCGAGACCAAGGCGGGGCTGATCGAAGCCTTCGAGCGCGAGGACGGGCTGCTCACCGTCGACATGGGCAAGCCGCGCTTCGACTGGCAGTCGATCCCGCTTTCGGAGGAGTTCGCCGACACGCGGGCCATCGAATTGCAGATCGGGCCGATCGACGCGCCGATCCTTCATTCGCCCTCCGTCGCCTCCATGGGCAATCCGCACGCGATCTTCTGGGTGAAGGACGATGTCTGGTCCTACGCGCTCGACCGGTTCGGGCCGATTCTGGAGCACCATCCGCTGTTTCCAGACCGCGCCAACATCTCCCTCGCGGAGGTGACCGGCCCGGAATCCCTGCGCATCCGCACCTGGGAGCGCGGCGCGGGGCTGACGCGCGCCTGCGGCTCGGCGGCCTGCGCGGCCGCCGTCTCGGCCGCGCGCACCGGCCGCACCGGGCGCGGCGTCACCGTCACCGTGCCCGGCGGCGATCTCCGGATCGAGTGGCGGAGCGACGACCACGTTCTGATGACCGGCCCGGCGGAATGGGAATGGAGCGGCACGCTCGACCCCGCGACGGGCGCCTTCGCCCGCGACGAGGCGCCCGCCGAGGTGATGCCATGAGCGGCGGCGAAAAGCCGAGCCTCGATATGACGGGCGGCGGGATCGAGGTCATTTCCTTCGGCTGCCGGCTCAACACGTTCGAGGCGGAGGTAATGAAGCGCGAGGCGGGCGCGGCAGGGCTCGGCGCGGACGGCCAGCCGGCCATCATCATCAACACCTGCGCCGTCACCGCCGAGGCCGTGCGCCAGGCGCGCCAGAGCGTGCGCCGCGCCCGGCGCGACAATCCGAACGCGCGCATCGTCGTCACCGGCTGCGCCGCGCAGACGCAAGGGGCAAGCTTCGCCGCCATGGCGGAAGTCGATGCCGTGATCGGCAACGAGGAAAAGCTTCGCGCCGAGAGCTACCGCGCCCTGCCTGATTTCGGCGTCGCGGCGGCGGAGAAGATCCGCGTCAACGACATCATGAGCGTGCGCGAGACGGCGGGCCACATGGTGGACGCGATCGAGGGCCGGGCCCGCGCCATCGTCCAGGTCCAGAACGGCTGCGACCATCGCTGCACCTTCTGCATCATCCCCTTCGGCCGGGGCAATTCGCGCTCCGTGCCCATGGGCGCGGCGGTGGAACAGGTGAAGCGCCTCGTCGGCAACGGCTATGGCGAGGTGGTTCTGTCGGGCGTCGACATGACGAGCTGGGGCGCCGACCTGCCGGGGAACCCACGCCTCGGCACGCTGGTCCAGAGCCTGCTTCGCCATGTGCCGGACCTTCAGCGCCTGCGCCTGTCCTCGATCGATTCAGTGGAGGCCGACGAGGCGCTGGTGGAGGCGATCGCCTGCGAGCCGCGCGTCATGCCGCATCTGCACCTGTCGCTGCAGGCCGGCGACAACATGATCCTGAAGCGCATGAAGCGCCGCCATTCGCGGGAAGACTCCATCCGCTTCTGCCACGAGCTGCGCCAAGCGCGGCCCGACATGGTCTTCGGCGCCGATCTCATCGCCGGTTTTCCGACCGAGACGGACGCGATGTTCGAGAACACGCTGGCTCTCGTGGAGGAATGCGGCCTCACCCATCTCCACGTCTTCCCCTTCTCGCCGCGCGAGGGAACGCCCGCCGCGCGGATGCCGCAGCTGCCCAAAGCCGTCGGCAAGGCGCGCGCCGCCCGGCTGCGCGCGGCGGGGGACGCGGCCTATCGCCGGCACCTCCAGCGCTCGGTCGGACGCCCGGCGCGGGTGCTGATCGAGCGCGAGGGATTGGGCCGCACGGAAGACTTCACCGTGACCGAACTGCACAGCGGCCTCCCCGGCGAGGTCGTGGACGCTACCATTACAGGCGAGACGGGCGAGCGCCTGCTCGCCGTCCCCTCCTCGGCCGCCCGCGCGGCGGCCTGACATCGATCGGACTCCAAGCATCATGGCCGAGAACAAGGGTTTTTTCCGTCGTCTCTTCTCCTTCGGAGCGAAGGAGGAGGATCGCACCCAGCATGAGGGCGGCCTTGCCCGCACGCAGGACACGACCGCCGCACGGCCGGACGCGACGGCGCCCGAGATTCATCAGCCCGCCGCCGCTTCCACCGACACGGACGCCGAAGCCGGCGCCTCCGCCGCCGAGCCGGCGGGCGGCGGCATCACGCCGCTGGTCAGCCGCGATGACGACGCCTCCGGCGTCGCGGCTGAAAAAAAAACTCCGTAACTGACCGGGAAGAGGGTCCGGCCCCCATCGAGGCCGGCCTCGTCTCGCCCGCCGATCACGCTGAGGCGCCTGCTCGCCTGATCGAGATGCCGACATCCGAAGCTCGGGCCGAAACCGAAGCGCGCGCCTTCGAGCCGCCGCAGGCCCCGGTCGAGCCGGTCGCCCCCGCTGCTTCCGTCGCCTTCGAACCTCCGACCATCCGCACGGTCGAGCCCGAGCCGGCTCCCGCGCCTGCCGCCATCGAGTCGCCCGCCCCCGTCTCTTCCCACGCCGTCGACGCCCCGGACGCGCCGAGCGAGTCGCTCGCCTTCCTCGACGAAGCCCGCCCGCCGGCCGCCGAGCCGGAGGCCGACTTCTCCTGGCTCGAAGGCGACCGCGACCCATCTGACGATGCCGACGCCGAGATCGAGCCCGCCGCGCTGGACCCGGCCGAGGCGGCGATCCTGGCCGGAGACGGCGGCACGGTGGCCGAGGCGCAGCCGCCCGTCGATCCGCTGGCGCCGATCGAGGCCCTGCCGCCCGCCGAAACTCTGCCCCTTTCCGAGACCGCGCCCCTTTCCGAGATCGACAGCGAGGAAACGCACGACGAGTTCGCCTGGCTCGACGCCCCGCTGCCGCCCGAGGAGCCGGAAGACACGGCCACTCCGTCCGCCGGCGGTTCCGACGCGCCGGATCGCGCCGATGTCGCCCTGGCGCCGGGCGTCGGCGCGCTGGGCGGCATCGCCGCTTCGCCGCTCTCGCCCGCGCGCCAGGCGACCGATGGCGAAGGCTGGGCGCTGCGCGAACGCGAGCGCGGCCCCGATCTCGGAGCCCCGCCCGAATCCCGCAAGCCCTTCTTCCAGCGGCTGCGCGAAGGTCTCGCCCGCTCCTCCTCGCAGCTTTCCGGGCAGATCACCGCGCTTTTCACCAAGCGCCGGCTGGACGAGCAGACGCTGCAGGAGTTCGAGGACGTCCTGATCCAGGCCGATCTCGGCGTCGAGACCGCGATGCGCATCACCGACCGCCTGTCGGACGGGCGCTTTGGCAAGGAAATCTCCGGCGAGGCCGTGCGCCAGATCCTGGCCGACGAGGTGGAGCGCGTGCTCGCCCCCGTCGCCAAGCCGCTGGAACTCGACCTCGAGGTGAAGCCGCATGTCATTCTCGTGGTCGGCGTCAACGGCACGGGCAAGACCACGACGATCGGCAAGCTCGCGGCGAAACTCACGCGCGGCGGGCTGACCGTGACGCTCGGCGCGGGCGACACGTTCCGCGCGGCGGCGGTGGAACAGCTCAAGATCTGGGGCGAGCGCACCGGCTCCACCGTCGTCTCCAAGCCGATCGGCGCGGACGCGGCGGGCCTTGCCTTCGAGGCCTATGACGAGGCGGTCGCCAACGGTTCGGACGTGCTCATCATCGACACGGCGGGCCGGCTGCAGAACCGGACCGAGCTGATGGACGAGCTCGCCAAGATCGTGCGCGTCCTCCAGAAGCGCGACCCCGACGCGCCGCACACCGTGCTCCAGACGCTGGACGCCACGACCGGGCAGAACGCGCTGAACCAGGTCGAGATCTTCCGCAACGTGGCGGGCGTCAACGGCCTCGTCATGACCAAGCTCGACGGCACGGCGCGCGGCGGCATCCTCGTCGCCATCGCGGCCAAGCACAAGCTGCCGGTCTTCTTCGTCGGCGTCGGCGAGGGGGTGGACGATCTCGAGCCCTTCAAGGCGCGCGACTTCGCCGACGCCATTGCCGGGCGCGCCGGCACCGCCTGAATTTCGCCGCCTCGCCGCCCGACACCATCCCCGAAAGGGAACCGCTCGATGTCCTCCGATCCCATCCTCGAAAAAGCCCCGAACACGCCGGGGCGGCGCGAGATGAACCCGCTCGTCAAGTTCGCGCTCGAACTCGGGCCGCTCGTCGTCTTCTTCTTCGCCAACAATCGGGGCGAGGCGATCGTGCGCGCTTTTCCCGCGCTTGGCGAACTCGGCGGCCCGCTCTTCGTCGCCACCGCACTGTTCATGGCGGCGACGCTGATCGCGCTTCTCGTCTCCTGGATCATGGTGCGCACCCTGCCGATCATGCCCATCGTATCGGGCGCGGTGGTGCTGGTCTTCGGCTCGCTGACGCTCTGGCTGCAGGACGAGGTCTTCATCAAGATGAAGCCGACCATCGTCAACGCGCTGTTCGCCGCCGTGCTGCTCGGCGGCCTGTTCTTCGGCAAGTCGCTGCTTGGCTATGTCTTCGATCAGGCCTTCAAGCTCGACGACGAGGGCTGGCGCAAGCTGACGCTGCGCTGGGGCCTGTTCTTCGTCTTCCTCGCCATTCTCAACGAGGTGGTCTGGCGTGGCGCAGAAAGGTATTATGGAAAAGGCCCAAGCGCAGATGATTTCTGGGTCGCTTTCAAGGTCTGGGGGACGATGCCCATCACCATGATCTTTATGGTTTTCCAATTTCCGCTTTTGAAACGCCACGCGACCGAACCGCTCTTCGACAAGAAACCGTGATCGCGCGCCGGGCCACCAGTGGTTGGCCCGGCCCCCGCCCCGTCCCAAATGGAGGCTCCAGGCCCATTTGGAGACACGCGGCATGATCGACGCACAGAAGCTTCTCGACCAGTTTCTCGGCACCGGGCGCGGCGCGCAGGGCGGCGGAGCTTTTCCCACCGGCGGTACGGGCCGCGCCTCCACGGGCGAAACCTTGCAGGACGGCCTCGGCAAGCTCCTGTCCGGCGCGCTGGGCGGCACGGGCGCGCGCTCGGGCGGCGGCATCGGCGATCTCGCCGCCAGCGTGCTTTCGGGCGGCCGGGGCAGCGGCGGCTTCGCCGGCAAGGCGATCGGCGGCGCGTTGGCCGGCGGCCTCGTCTCGCAGTTGCTGCGACGCGGCGGCGGCAAGGGCATGAAGAGCTTCGGCGGCTCGGCCGTGAAGCTCGGCGGCCTCGCCCTGATCGCGGGCCTCGGTTACAAGGCCTATACGAACTGGCAGGCGCAGAACCAGGCGAGCCTCGCCGCCGGCCAGGCCGGGCCGATCCGCCCCATCGCGCCCAGCGAAATCCCCGAGACCAGCAATCCCAGCTTCCATCCGACCGGTTCGGAAGCGCAGGACCGCGCCCAGCTTCTGCTCTCCGCCATGATCGCGGCGGCCAAGGCCGACGGCACGATCGACGCGGAGGAAGAGCGCCGCATCTTCGGCCGGCTGGAAGATCTCGATCTCGACGCCGAGGAGAAGCGCCTGCTCATGCAGGAAATTCACCAGCCGCTCTCGGTGGACGAGTTGGTGCGCCGTGCCCCGTCGCAGGAAGCGGCGGTCGAGGTCTACACGGCCTCGCTGCTCGCGATCGACCCAGACCTGCCGGCCGAGCGCGCCTATCTCGACCTTCTCGCCGCCCGGCTCAATCTCCCCGCCGAACTCGTCGCCGAAATCCGGCGCACGGCCGAAGACGCCAGCGCCTGAGCACTAGCAGGCAGCACGACATTCGACATCAAGCCCTGAGCGGCCAGCCGCTTGGGGCATTTCGCCCCAGGATTTGCGACGCTGCATTTTTAGCGTCGGATGCGAGGGGATACCCTACCCGTTTGGGCCGATGCATCTCGCCAAGCAGCCTCTGCCGGCGCCCAACCTCTTAACAAAAGTTTCACGTGAAACAGGGCGGCTCAGGGCGCCTGACGTATCCTCCGAGGGGATGACCAAAGGGATTCTGTTCGGTGGCGAAGCGGGGCTGTCATAATGCTCCGTGCCTGAGCCCAACATCCGCGACAAAGTTCCCAGCGAGAAGACCGGCCGACTGATCCCGCGAGGTCCTGCGGCGGCTCTAAAGCGACTCGTCGCCCATCATCCGCCCGTCCGGCATTTGTTCGCCTGTCTCGCCGTCCGGATTGCCGAATGGCACGGGCGACGCGCCGGCTTCCGCCTCGGCATCGTGGCGCAGAGCCCAGTGGACGGAGGGAAAGGCCAACTCGTCCCAGGGAATGTCTTCGGGGCGAACGAGCTTGAGTTCCAGGCTTTCCGGCCCCGCCGCCAAGGCGGGATCGACGAGCCGCGCGCGGTAGATCAGCTGCACCTGGCTGATGCGCGGTACGGAATAGACCGCGAGCAGGCGCGAAATGGCGATGCGCGCGCCGGCCTCTTCGAACGCCTCGCGCCGGGCGCCGGCATCGGGCGTCTCGTTCAGTTCGAGATAGCCGGCCGGAATGGTCCACCGCCCGCGTCCCGGCTCGATCGCGCGTCGGCACAGGAGAATGCGGTCCTCGAACCGCACCACCGACCCCACCACGATCTTCGGATTTTCATAGGCGACGAAGCCGCAATGGTCGCAGACGCGGCGCGGCAGCGAATCGTCTTCGGGCGTGCGGAGCGAGAAGGAAGGCGCGAGATCGGTCATCCGGAAGGAGATGGAGGCCGCGAGCCGTTCGGCCATGGGCGGGCGAGGCGGCGCGCATGATGTAAGCGTTCCATCTCTCACAGGCTTCCAGCCGAAAGCCAGAAGCGGAATGAGGCGAACGTGGTTTCCAGTAGAGAGAAGGGAGTCCTCCCACCTTGTTCGAGATCCACACGACACATGCTTGAGGGAACCGGGCTGAAGATTTCCTTGCCCACCAGAAGCGACACGCAATCGATGCCAAGGCGCCGAACCAAGCCTTCGCGAGACATGAGGTTGGAAGAAGCTCCGGCCAGTCGATTCCGAGGAGTTCGTCCCGCGTTCCGAGAGATCACGCATTCCGCGATCGATCGGTCAGACCTTGCTTGTCCTCTGCGCGGCGAGCTTTGTCCCACGATAGCGGTTGCGAGTCAGCAGCCGACAGTCAGAGAGCAGAAACGGAACGGAACCGAAACGACCTGTGAGTTATCCAGCAGCGGCGCTCTCGGCGGGGCTGTACGGTTCCCGGCCGATCTGGTGCAGGGAGCCCAGCGACGAGCCACTTGGCCGACCCTTACGCCGTCCATGTCCGCCGCGCCCAGAGTCCCAAAGACCTAAGCAACGGAGCTCGCTGGAAAGCGTAGCTGAGCCGATCCCACGCGCTCACGCGCCCGTCACAAAGGGAAAACCCAGTCGCGTTCCTCCGTGGCTTCATCGCGCGAGTGTACTGGTAAGGCTCCGCCCATCGGCATCGATGGTTACCGACCTGCACCGATATCCACCAATCACGCTCGGACTCCGAACGGCGAAGACGCCCTTTCGGGCTCCCCGCCGCCGAATGCTCCAACCGTCCGGCCTACTGCGCTCTCAGCGGAACAGAAGCGAGGACAGGCCTCGGCGGCCTTCCTTGGTCGCGGGGTCGGTCGGCCCCCAGGCGTCGAAGAATTCCAGAAGCTTGCGCCGGGCGCCGTCGTCCGCAAAGGTCCGGTCCCGCTTGACGATCTCCAGGAGATGGCCGGCGGCCACGTCCCGCTGGCCCTTGGCCTGCGCGATCAGCGCGAGGTCGAAGCGCGCCTGGTGGTCGTCCGGGTTGCCCTCCAGCCGGGCCTGGAGTTCGGCGGCGTCGCCCAGCCCCGCCAGTTCCTCGGCGAGCTTCAGCTTGGTCTTCACGGTGGCGAAGGCCGGGTCGTTCAGCGCCTCGGGCGGCATCTGGTCGATTACCGCCTGCGCCCGGTCGCTTTGGCCGGCGGCGAGGAAACACTCGGCAAGGCCCGCGCCCGCCTTGGCGTTTTCAGGATCGTGCTGGAGCACGGCGGAGAAGAGCTGCGCCGCCCCGGCCGCCTCGCCCGCCGACAGAAGCTCGGTGGCCTGCGCGATCGCCTCCTCCAGCGGATCGCCGCCCGCCGCGCCGCCGCCGCCCATCTTCACCAAGCGATCGATGAAGGCCTTCACCTCGCTCTCGGGCAGCGCGCCCATGAAGCCGTCCACCGGCTGGCCGTCGACGAAGGCGAAGACGGCGGGAATCGACTGGACGCCGAGCTGGCCGGCGATCGAGGGATGCTCGTCGATGTTCATCTTCACGAGCTTCACACGGCCGTTCGCGGCGCGCACCACGCGCTCGATAACAGGGGTCAGCTGCTTGCACGGGCCGCACCAGGGCGCCCAGAAATCCACCAGAACGGGCTGGTTGCGCGATTCGCGAATGACGTCGGCGGAGAAGTTGGCCGTGGTCGTGTCCTTGACGAGCTCGCCGCCCGCCACGCCGCCGGGCGCAGGCGCGCCGGCCTGCGGGCTTGCCTGGGCGCCCCGCTGGCCGCCGCCGGGGGCCACGGTCTGCCGGCCGAAGCCCGAAAGGCTCGAAGCGTAGGGATTGTCGCTCATGAGGTCTGTCCGCTCGCAAGTTCGGCCGTGTCGGCCTCGAGCCGCACGACGAGAGGGTCGTGCCGCACCGAAGCGAACAGGGCCAGGAGATGATCCCGCGCGATCGAGGTCGTCCCGCGGTTCGTCAGGGGGTGGCAGTTGAGAATATCGTGCTGGAGCAGGCGCTCATCAAGAACGAGCGTCACCGCGCCTTCCCCGTCGTTGACGATGCCGAAGGCGGTGACCGAGCCAGGCTCGACTCCAAGCCTCTCGCGCATCTGCTCGGGCGAGCCGAAGGACAGGCGCCCCTGCGCGCCGATGCGCGTGTGCAGGCCCTTGAGATCGACCGCTGTGCTGTGCTCGGCGACCACGAGGAAGAGCCGGCTCTTCTTGTCCTTCAGGAACAGGTTCTTGGTGTGGGCGCCGAGAATGGCGCGGTGCAGGTCCTGCGACTCGTCCACGGTGAAGACCGGCTCGTGCTGGAGGGTCCGGGTCGGGATGCCGAGCGACGCGAGGCGCTCGGCCAGCGCGGGCGCCAGCGCGCGAAGCGCTTCGTCGTCCAGAGAGAGCGCAGCGCCCGAAGCGCCGGTTTCGCCGTCAGCCTGCCCGACCATGGAGTCTCTCCCTGCCGCTCGTCCCACGCATCGCTCGTGCCATCGGCACTCCCGCCGCGTCAAGCGGCGCGAGGCCGGATGCGACCCGGCGGCGCGCGCGCCGCTCGGGAAGAGGGTCCAAAGCCGGCGTCGGAGAAGACGGCTCGCCCCGGATAGAATCGCTTCTCCCACGCCCGTCACCGAGCGCCCGCAACACCCCTACGAGGCAAGTCTTTGTTCCGCCGATTCCTTTCGCCCTTTGCGACGCTTGTGCGTTTTTTCTGTTGCCAAATCGCCCCCCTTGGTCCATAAGCCGCCCATCCGCAGCGGCCACGGCGCCGAGGCGGACAGAAGAGCGGGCGGGCGTAGCTCAGTGGTAGAGCACAACCTTGCCAAGGTTGGGGTCGTGGGTTCGAATCCCATCGCCCGCTCCAATATCTCCCAAACCCATCAAGTTGAATTCCCGCGTACGAGCGCGGATCGCGTTTGTCTAGCTCGAAGCCGCAGCGGACGCTTCACCGCGCACCCAATCCCGAACGTTCGCGGCGACAGCTCTTCCCAAGCGTCGTGACTTCGCAAAGACGCGACGAAACGCCAGCAAACCGCCATGTCGAGCGGACGCTCAGACGCTCATGTTGACATCGATTTCCTCGGGTGCCGCGCTTAAGCAAAAATTACCGCAAAACTCGTCACGCGCCGGTTCGCGCACAGTCCTTCAGGCAGGCGACTGCGACATAAATATCGTTTCGAGCAAGCCAGCGCCGAAGCCTTCGGGTCACCCAGCGTCACAAAAAAGTTCGTCTCGGGAAAGGTGTCCGGCGGAAGCGACCGGATCGAATGGTTGCGGGGGCAAGATTTGAACTTGCGACCTTCAGGTTATGAGCCTGACGAGCTACCGGGCTGCTCCACCCCGCGCCATGTCCGCCAGCCGAAGCTGCCGGTTATTCGTCGTCCGTCTATGGTTGCGGGGGCAAGATTTGAACTTGCGACCTTCAGGTTATGAGCCTGACGAGCTACCGGGCTGCTCCACCCCGCGCCATGTCCCGTCGGCGTGTCGCCGTCGGTGATTGGCGATATAGCCGTCTTTCTCGGCTTTGGAAAGAGCCGCATGTCGCTTTTGTGAAAAAACCGACCCCGCCTCGCTAAACAGGTGTTTTGCGAGCCTGGCACGTCCTGATTGGGCGCGAGCATATCGCGAAACTGGGAAAAGGCCAGCGGGCGGTGCTTCCGCTGGCCTTGGGAAGGGCGGGCCTAGGCACGCTCGCCCTTCTCCGTTGTCGATAATCAAGCGTCAGCCTTGCGGCTTCGGCTGGGCGGGAAGCGTCTGCGAGAGTAGGAGCCCGGCCAGAGCGAAACCGGCGGTCATCGCCCCGATGGCCGGCCAGCCGCCCTCCTGCCAGACCCAGCCGCCCAGCGCGCCTGTGACGCTGGCGCCGAGATAGTAGATCAGGAGATAGAGCGAGGTCGCGTGCCCCTTGGCCCCGTGCGCCAGCGCCCCGACCGAACCGCTGGCGACGGAATGGCCGATGAAGAAGCCGGTCGTGACGAGAGCGATGCCGAGACCGATGGCGATGAGCGAGCTCAGCAGCGTCAGAAGGATGCCGGCCAGCATCAGGAGAAAACCGGCGAGAAGCAGCGGCCGGCGGCCGAACCGGTCGGACAGGCGGCCGGCCAGCGAGGAGGAAACGATGCCGAAGCCATAGGCGAGGAAGATGAGGCTGACCTCCGTCTGCCCCAGCCCGTAGGGCGCGCCGGTGAGGCGGAAGGTGGAGTAGTTGAACAGCGTGACGAAGATGCTGGTGAGGAGGAAGCCCACGGCATAAAGGCTAAGAAGCGCGGGATTGCGGAGATGCCGGCCCCAGGTGCGCAGGTGAAAGCGGGCATCGAAGCCGCGCCGCGCCTCGAAATGGCGCGAGGGCGGCAGGAGCACGAGAAAGCCGAGCGCGGCGGCAAGGCACAGCGCGCCGAGCAGCCCCATGCCGAGACGCCAGGACACGAACTCCGTGGCGACGCCGAGCCCGACCCGCCCGACCATGGCGCCGAAGGCGGTGCCGCCGACATAAAGGCCCATCGTGCGGCCGAGATGGGCGGGCTCGATCTCCTCCGCCAGCCAGGCCATCGCGACCGCCGGCACGCCGCCCAACACGAAGCCCTCCAGAGCCCGCGCCGCCAGAAGCCCGTGCCAGCCGGGGCTCAGCGCCGCCGCGAGATTGAGGACGGAGGCCCCGGCCATGGAGGCGAACATCAGCCCGCGCCGGCCGAGCGCCTGCGAAAACGCGCCCGCCAGGAGAATGGAGACGGCAAGGCAACCCGTGGTCAGCGACAGGGCGAGCGAGCTTTCCGCCGGGCTGACATGGAAGCTCGCCGCGAAGGCCGGCAGAAGCGGCTGGACGCAGTAGATCAGCGAGAAGCTGGCAAAGCCGAGCAGGAACAGCGCGACGCCCGCCCGCTGGTGCTCGCGCGTGCCGTGTCGGATGAAGCCGGCGGCGGCTGGCGGCAGAGGCGGAAGAAGGGCGGACGCGCTGCTGGCGGCAAGGGAACGGCTCATGACGGAAACCTCGGCTGGGAGCGCCGGACGCGATCTCGCGAGCTTGGCTGGCCGCGTGGTCTCGTCGCCGCGTCGGCTGCGAAGTTTAAAGCGATGCGCTCTCGCATCCCCCTAGCTTCGTGCCCCGTTCGCGGGTGGTGATCACGCAGCCCTCACTCCGTGCAAGGTCCGTCAGGCGCTCCTGATGCCGGGGATATAGTCTCGCCCCTCCCAATGCGTCCAATATATGGAAGTGGCAATCGTGATAGCCTATGCATATGGCATGGAGCTTCGTCACATCCGCTATTTCCTCGCGGTCGCCGAGGAAGGAAATTTCACTCGCGCCGCCGCGCGGCTCGGCATCGGCCAGCCGCCGCTCAGTCTACAAATCAAGGATCTGGAGCGGGAGGTCGGCGCGCGCCTGTTCCATCGCGTGCCGCATGGGGCGGAACTGACGGAAGCCGGCCGCGCCTTTCTGGACAAGGTGCGCCCCCTGCCGGAGCGCGCGCTGGAGGCGGCCGAGGCGGCGCGCCGGGCCGAGCGGGGCGAAACGGGCATGCTGCGGCTCGGCTTCACCGGCAGCTCGGTTCTCCATCCCGTGCTGAGCGCCAGCATCCGCGCTTTCCGCAGGCGGTTTCCCGATGCCGACCTGCGGCTGGAGGAGGCCAATTCCGCCGTGCTGCTGGACGGGCTGGAGGACGGGCGGCTGGACGCGGCGATCCTTCGCCCGGCCTTGTCGCCGGACTCGCCCATCCAGGCCTTCGCGCTGGTGCGCGAGCGGCTGGTCGCCGCCCTTCCCGCCGCGCACCCGGCGGCGGACGGGACCGGGCCGCTCGATCTTCTGGCGCTACGGAACGAGCCCCTGCTCCTGACGCCACGGCGCGTCGGCACCAGCCTGCACGACGCGGCGGTCGAGGCCTGCCGTGCGGCGGGTTTCGAGCCGGCCCTCGGCCAGTCCGGCCCGCAGATCGCCTCCGTGCTCAGCCTCGTTTCGGCCGAACTCGGCTTCTCGCTTGTGCCCGATGCGTTGCGCCAACTGGGCATCGCGGGCGTGCGCTACCGCGACCTTCGCGCGCCCGCGCCCCAGGTGGAACTCGCCGTCGCCTATCGCCGGCTGCGCCCGGCTAGTCTCGCCGTCAACTTCGCCGACACGGCCCGCGCGATGACGCGGGACGCCGCCGAGAGCTGACGGCGGTCAGGAGGAGGCGGCGGATGCCCCCTCCCCGGCCAAGACCTTCGCACGTTCCGCCTCCGCCTCGGCGCGCGCCCGGCTTTCGGCCACCAGGCCTTTCAGCGCCTGGTCGAGCCGCACGGTGGCGCCCAGCGGGTCGAACCACCAGTCGGTGGACCAGACACGCAGGATGCGCCAGCCGAGACCCAGAAGCACCTGCTCGCGCACCTTGTCGCGGTCGCGCGCCGTGGCCGATCGGTGATAGGTCGCCCCGTCACATTCGACGCCGGCCAGAAACGCGCCGGCATGGTCGGGATGCCGGATGGCAAGATCGACGCGGAAGCCGGACACGCCAACCTGCGGCACGACGATCCAGCCGCGTCTCGTGAGCGCCTCGGCCACCGCCGCCTCGAAGGGCGATTCCACGCCGCCGAGCGAGCCTTCCTCCACCGCCGGCAGCGCCACGGCGCCCCGGTCGGCATAGTCGAGAAAGGTCTTGAGATGGCGCACGCCGAGCGCCTTGCTGCGCGACAGGTCGATCGACGCGGCCTTGATCGAGGAGAAGATGCGCAGCTCGGCGCGGGCGCGCGTCACCGCGACGTTCAGCCGTCGCTCGCCGCCCTCGCGGTTCAGCGCGCCGAAATCCATGGCGAGCTTGCCGGCGGCGTCCTTGCCGAAGGTCATGGAGAAGAGGATGACGTCGCGCTCGTCGCCCTGCACGTTTTCGAGGTTCTTGACGAAGACCGGCTCCAGCCGCTCGTCCTCGAAGAACCATTCGAGCGACGGATCGTCCCGCCGCGCCTCGTCCAAGAGGTCCTGGATCAGCCCTTGCTGTTGGCTGTTGAAGGTGATGACGCCGAGCGTCGGGCGCTTGTCCTCCGGCAGCGCTAGCGCGGCGCGCAGGCGGCCTGCGACCTCGGCCGCGATGGCGCGCGACTCGTCCCGGTTGGTGCGGCTCTTGCCCCGGTCGTAGACGGCCTCGGGCAGGTGGCGCAACGAAACGGCGTGGTCCTCCGTCACCGGCGAGGGGAAGGTAATGAGCCGGTTGTCGTAGTAATGATGGTTCGAAAAGGCGATCAGCGATTCGTGGCGCGAGCGGTAGTGCCAGCGCAGGTCGTGCACCGGCAGGCCGGACGCCTTGGCCTCGTCGAGGATGCTTTCCAGGTCCCGCTCGAAGTCCGGCGCGTCCTCCTCCGTTTCGGCGCGGCCGAAGAAGTTGGTCGGCGGCAGCTGCTTGGGATCGCCCACGATAATGGTCTGGCGCCCACGCGCCACGGCGCCGACCGCGTCCCAGGTGGTGATCTGCGAGGCCTCGTCGAAGATCACGACGTCGAACAGCGCCTGGTCGGGCGGCAGATATTGCGCGATCGACAGCGGCGACATGAGAACGCAAGGCGCCAGCCGCGCGAAGCTTTCGGGCATGGCGCCGATCATCTCGCGGATCGACCGGCTCGGCCGCTTCAGCTCCATCTGATGGCGCAGGAGGCCGAGCTCGGACTTGCGCGGCACCGACTGAGGCTCCGGCAGGCCATGAGTCAGCGCTTCGCGAATGCGCGCCGAGGCGGCCTTGCGCACGAGATCGTCCAGTGTACGGAAATCGTCGATCGCGTGCTCGTGCTGGAAGCGCCTGAAGTCGCGAAGGCGGGGATCGGCGTCGATCGCCAGCGGCAGCCACCAGCGGGCATAGGCGAGCGCGAAGGCGGCGGCCGCCGCTTCGGGCGCGACTGCGCCGCTTTCGAGATCGGCCACCAGCGGCGCCAGCCCCTCGGCCAACGCGCGGCGGCGAATGGCGCACCAGGAGGTCCAGTCGCGCAGGAGGCCCCGGCTTGCCTCCAGCTCACCGAGCAGCGCGGCGAGATCGCCGAGCGTCGTGCCGTCCGGGGGCACGAGCGGCACGCCGCCGCTCGCCTCGCGCCACGCCTGCTCGGCTTCCCGCCACCGGGCCTCCGCCGCCTCCAGCGCGCGGGCGGCCTCGATCAAGGGGCTCGCCTCGGTGAGCGTGCCCAGCACCGGCAGAAGCGCGGCGAGGATCACCTCCGTTTCGCCCTTCGGCTCGCCGAGGCGAAGCACGGCGGCGCGCAGACGGTCGGCCGCGACGAAGCGGGCGGAAAGCTGCGCGAGATCGCTCTCGATGCCGGCAAAGCCGGGAAGACGCCCGGCGAGCGGGCTCGCCTCCGCCTGCGCGGCGAGGGCCTGGAGCCGGCGCAGAACGGGCAGATCGGCTTCCGGGGTCGGGGCGCCCGCGCGGGCATAGGTTCCGAGAAGCCGGGCGACGCCGCGCCGCTTCAACCAGGAGAAAGGCCAGAAGCTCGCGCCCGCTTCGCGCAGCCGCCGGTCGAGATCCTCGACCGGCACGCGCCGCAACTCGTCCCGCTCGTAGCTGGCGGACAGGCGCCCTTCCTCCGTGCGGAAGGCCGAGACCGTCGCCTCCAGCGCGCCGAAGCTCTCGCGCAAGCCGGCAAAGCCGGGGTCGAAGGCGAGCGAGCCCTCCCCGGGCTGGAGCGCGGCGGCCAGCGCCGCCAAGCGCCGGACCTCCTCGGCCTGCTCCGGCGCGCTGGGCGTCAGACCAATGCGGGCGCGCAAGGCACTCGCGGCTGAAAGCAGCGCATCCAGCGCCTGACGCGACAGGCGCGCCTCGGCCAGGAGCCGTTCGGCCCAGGCGGAGGTCCATTCGTCGACATCCACCAGCGCAAGACAGGGGCGTCGCTCGACGGCGGCGACCGTGCGGCCGAGGCCGCCGGCCAGCTCTTCCAGCGCGGCGTAGTGGGCGGCATCGTGCACGTCCTTGTGCGGCCAGCCGAGCGTGGGCGCATGGGTTTCCGCGCCGCGCAGCGTCAGGCCCATGGCGCGATAGGGCGTCAGGCCGCAGCGCCCCGCGCCATGCAGGGCCTCGGCATAGCTGTTCAGCATGTCGCGGCGTAGCTGGAGCCGGCCGTTCAGGTCCACCCAGTCCGGGCTGCGGGCCGCACCGCTTTCCCAGGCATTGCGAAGCTGGGCGAGGAAATGGCGCCGGTCGGCCTTGGAGGAATGCAGTTCCAGACAGTGCTCGCCCAAGCCATGCTCGCGCAGGCGGCGATAGACGACGTCGAGCGCGGCGGTCTTCTCGGCCACGAACAGAACCGTGCGCCGATGCGCCAGACATTGGGCGATCATGTTGGCGATGGTCTGGCTCTTGCCGGTACCGGGCGGGCCGACCACCACGAAATCCTTGCCCTCGGCGGCGGCGAGCGTCGCCACGATCTGCGAGGAGTCGGCCGGCAGGGGCGTCACGATCTCGGCCTGGGCATAAGTCCGGTCGATCTCCCGCGCCTCGCGAAAGGGCACCGTGTCGGCAAAGGCCTGTTCCGGCGTGTCGATGAGATGGCGCACCAGCCGGTTCTGGCGCAGCGCGTCGATGCGCTCGGTCAGGTCCTTCCACATCAGATATTTGGCGAAGGAGAAGGTGGCGAGCGCCGCCTCGTCCACCACCTCGAAGCCCGGCACGTCGCGCACCGCCTGGCGCATCCGGCGCAGAACCTCGGCAACGTCGATCCCCGTCTCGTCGCCCGGCAGTTCGCCGGCAAGCGAAGGCACGCTCAAGCCGAAGTCCCGCTCCAGGAATTGCAGCAGCGTGGCGTTGAAGCGGATCTCGTCCTCGTGGTGAGCCAGACGGAAGGGCGAGGAGGCGCTGCGCCGCTCCAGCTTTGCCGGCAAAAGGAGAAGCGGCGCGCGGTAGACGCGCTCGTCATCGGCCTTCTTTTTCCAGCGCAGGAAGCCGACCGCCATATAGAGCGTGTTGGTGCCGCCCTCGGCGAGATCGCTGCGGGACTGGCGGTAGAGCGCCGTCAGCCTCGACTCCAGCGACTTGGGATCGAAGGGCGAGGCGAGTTCGCCGCGCTCCAGCGCGTCGGCGGCAAAGCGCGCCTGCAAGTCCTCCCCGCGCGTTTCGCGAAACAGCGCCGCGTCGCGCTCGCCCAGAGGATTCTGCTCGGGGATGGAAACGAGGCGCATGGCCTGCCCGCCGGCCAGCCGATCCTCCAGCGCCGCCACGTTGGGGCAGAGAAAGGCGACCGTGGAGGCGGTCTGGCTGAAGTTGAGGAGCTTGTTGCGCAGGGAGAGGTCGAGCAGCTTGCGCTGCCAACGGTCGATCCGCCCACCCGGCGTGTTCGGCTTCTCCTCCGCCACCTCAGTGGGAACGGCGCCGAAATCCGGCAGGGCCGGCAGGGCGGGCGCGGCCACCTCGCTGTCCGAGGCGGCGTCCACCGACGCGGCGGGCTCGTGCGAGGCCAGGGGCTGGATGCCGCCGCTGCGGGCGCGGGCCATGTCCACCGCGCAGACGAAGGGGCGCCGCGCCTCGTCGGCCAGCAGCGCCGCGCCCTCGCGGCAGGCCTGCTCGAAGCCCATGGCCGGGCGGAAGGTGACGCCGGTCGTCTCGAACACGAGAAGCTCGCGCGCGGCGAGCGCCTTGCGCAGGTCCACGACGTCGGTTTCCACCGCGCGCGGCAGGGTGCGTGGTGTCAGCCAGACGCCCGTCGCCGCATGGCCCTGAAGCAGCAGCGCCACGGCGTTCAGCCCCGCCGCCTCCAGCGCGGCCGCAAGAAGCAGGCTCGTGTCGAGGCAGGTGGCTAGCCCGTCGCGCCCGATGCTGGCGGGCCGGCGGATCTTCTGCCCCTGCCGTTCGAAGCTGGCCGGCGGTTCGGCATAGTGAAGGCCAAAGCCGGCGACGCTGGTATAGAGCGCGGCGGCCAGCATATAGGCCCGGCGCGGGTCACCGCTCTGATACCCGTCCATCGCGCTGGAATGGCCGTGCGCTACGAGCGTTTCGGCCGCCGCGCGCAGAATGGGGGCGATCGCCGGGTCGTTCGGCATGACGAAGGCCGGCAGAAGCTGCGCCATGTCGCCGGCCCCGCCCCATTCGTCGCGCGCCAGAAGCCGCACGGGATGGACCGCCTCGGCCAGGACCGCCTCGCCGCAGAGGAGGCGGAACCGCGCCTCGCCGCGCTCGGCCTCGTTCAGCCCCGCGAGATAGGCGGCGTCGAGCTCGACGCGCCGATCGCTCAGCGCCAGCGTCTCGCCCGGCCCCAGCCGATCCACCACCCAGCGCTTCGGCCGCAGAAAGGGCGGCGCGGAATCGAGCTCGAGCCGCAGGCCGGCGAGCGGCTCCGGGCCTGGGTTGGAGAGGGCGAGGCTCGTCAGCACCGGCACCGCGTTCTGGAACGAGGCGTAGGTCAGGCTGGCGCGCAGGTCCGCGACGATTTCAGGCGCCTTCGTGTCCTCCGCCTCGAAACCATCCGCGCGATCCGTCATGCGTCACTCTCCCGATTCACCAGCAAGCCATCCTAAAGGCTGGCGGCAGGCAGGGACAGTCTCGTGCGGCTAAGCCAGGACGCGGGTCGAGCGAGCGTCACATCTATCCGCTTGAGGGAGAGCATGCGGAGAATGGGATAAGCCGGCAAAGTCCAACTCGCGGGTTTTGAAGGCTGTTGTTTCTGCGCTTGGACAATCGGGATGCATGACCAGCGAATCCTGTCGCTGTCGGCAACTTGGGAAGACGGTCTTCGCCAAAAGAGCCTTGCTTGACCAACGTGGGTCACGGGAAATCCGATCAATTCAAATCAAGGCAAGCCCCTCATTTATAAGAGTCTTTCGATTCGGGATCTGAGCTCAACGAGCTTCGTCTCAGTCCTCCAGTTGAACAGTTCCGCCCTGTCTCACGTGAAACAAGCGTTAACATCCTCGCTGCCGACGCATTGACATATCGCTGACATGTCAGCAAACTGTCGGCACAACGGGAGGATGATGTTGTGGGTGAGCAGGTTTTCGGGCTGTCGGCCGCGCTGGTGACGGCGTTCGACGAGGCAGGGGCGATCGACGCGGGGCGGATGGTTCGTCATGCCCGCTGGTGCCTCGACCAGGGCTGTGGCAGCGTGACGCTGTTCGGCACGACCGGCGAAGGCGCCTCGATCTCGCGCACCGAGCGCTCGGCCCTGCTGCGCGCCTTCCGCGACAGCGGCATCGCGCCGGGTGAGACGATCGGCTGCGTGATGGCCAACGCGGCGGGAGACGCGATCGAACAGGCCGCCGAGCTTCTGGACGGCGGCGCGCACGGCGTGCTGCTCGCCCCGCCCTCCTATTTCAAGAATCTCAGCGAGGACGGGCTCTTCGGCTGGTTCACGCAAGTGATCGGCGCGCTGGGCGACAAGGCGCGCGGCATCATCCTCTACAACATTCCCTCCGTCACCGCCGTCGAGCTGTCGGTGCCGCTGATCGGGCGCATTCGCGCCGCCTTCCCGGCCGCGATCATGGGCGTCAAGGATTCCTCGGGCAACTGGCCCTACACCGAGCGGCTGCTCGCCGAGCACAAGGATATCGCCATCCTGATCGGCGACGAGCGGAGCCTGGCCGCCGGCGTGCGGCTGGGCGCGCAGGGCGCGATCTCCGGCATGGCCAACATCATTCCCGACCGGCTCCTGCCGATGATCCGCGAGGGGCGCGACGACCGAGAAGTGCACCAGCTGGTGGAGGCCGTGCTCGGCTTTCCCGTCACCCCGGCGGTCAAGGCGCTGGTCGCCCATCGCACGGGCGAGCCGGGATTTGCCCGCACCCGCGCGCCGCTCCTGCCGACCCCGAGCGAAGGCGCGAGCCGGCTCGGCGCGGCGCTCGACGGCCTCGGCGCGGCCGCGGCGGCCGCCTGAAGGCGCCGCGGGCCATGGACGCGGAGGCGGGGCCGGACGGCTTGCCCGAGGGCGGGCCGGAAACCGGCAAGGCCAAGGGCGGCGACGCGCTCAAGCTGCGCGAGCGCGCCTATGAGAGCATCATCGAGAAGCTGATCGCGCGTGACTTCACGCCCGGCGAGTTCGTCTCACAGCGCCAGCTCGTCGCCCGCACCGGCCTGCCGCTCGGCGCCATCCGCGAGATCATCCCGCGTCTGGAGTCGGAGGGACTGCTCACCACCGTGCCCCAGCGCGGCATCCAGATCGCCCATGTGGACCTGAACCTCATCCGCGAGGCCTTTCAGTTCCGCCTGTTTCTGGAAAAGGAAGCGGTCGCGGTCTTCACCACCTCGGCCAGCGACGAGACGCTGGCCGCGATCCGGGCCGAACACGAAGCCATGCTGGGCCGAGCGCTGGCGCGCCGGCTCACGGTGGAGGAAGAGGCCGAGGCGCAGGCGATCGACTGGCGGCTGCACGACACGTTCATCGACGCGCTCGGCAATTCCATCATCGCCATGGCCTACCGCGTGAACTCGGTGAAGCTCCGGCTGATCCATCACGAGCGCTACCGCATCGACGGGCGCGTCGTGCCCGTCATGCGCGAGCATCTCGACGTGCTCGCCGCCATCGAAAGCCGAAATCCGGCGCGCGCGGCCGAGGCCATCGCCGCCCATGTCAACAATGCCAGACGATTGGCGCTCACCGTTTAGACGAGAACGAGCGCGCCGGGACGGACGTTGGAGGACGCCGCCCGGATCAACGAAAAAGGGAGGAAGAACCATGACCCATCGCACCATCGCTCTGTCGCGCCGCCAGTTCCTGGCCGGAACCGCCGCCACAGGTGCCTTCGCGCTGGCCGGCCTGCGGCCGAGCTTCGCTGCCGGCGTCGACTGGAAGAAACATGCCGGCACGGTGCTGGAGGTCAATCTCACCAAGAACCCGCGCGGCGAGCTCCTGCGCAAGCATCAGGCCGAGTTCGAGGCGCTGACGGGGATCAAGGTGAACGCCGAGGCGACGCCCGAGCAGCAGCAGCGCCAGAAGGCGGTGATCGAGCTGACCTCGGGCAAGCCCAGCTTCGACGTCATCCATATCAGCTTCCACGCCCAGAAGCGGCAATACGAGAAGGCCGGCTGGCTCGCCGATCTCTCGCCCTTCCTGGCGGACGCCTCGCTCACCGACGCTTCACTCACCGAATCGGATTTCGCGCCCGCAGGCCTGTCCTACGCCAAGGACACGAACGGCAAGATCCGCGCCCTGCCCTTCTCCGTGGACTATTGGATCGTCTACTGGAACAAGGAACTCTTCGCCGCCAAGAACATCGCCTTCCCCGAGACGTTCGACGCGCTGCTGGCGGCGGCCAAGGCGCTCACCGACAAGTCGGCTGGCACGTCCGGCTTCGTGGCGCGCGGCATGAAGAACGCCAACACGCCGGTCTGGACCTCGCTGATGCTGGGCTTCGGCCAGCAGGCCATCGGCCCGAACGGCGAGATTCTGGCCGACGACGAAAAGGGCGTTGAGGCCGCCAAGCTCTACCAGGCCCTGATGACCGAATGCGCCCCGCGCGGCGTCACCGGCTTCAACTGGGCCGAATGCCAGTCCGCCTTCCTGCAGGGCAAGGTCGGCATGTGGTTCGACGGCTGCGGCTTCGCCGCGCCGCTGGAGAACCCCGAGCTTTCGCGCGTCGTCGGCAAGGTCGGCTACAGCGTCGTGCCCGCCGGCCCGGCCGGCCGCGCCGCCCCGACGCTGGGCGACGGCATCGCCGTGACGGAAGCCTCCGCCAAGAAGGAAGCGGCCTATCTCTACTGCCAGTGGGCCGTGTCGAAGGAGATGGGCGCGCGGCTGTTCCAGGCCGGCGCCGGCGTGCCTTTCCGCACCTCGGTGGTCGAGGATGCGGAGGTGCGCAAGGGCGTCACCATGCCGGCCGAGTGGGCCGATGCGGTGGCTGGCTCGGCCAAGGTCAGCCAGATCGCCCTGCCCGTGGTCATCCCGATCACCGAGTTCCGTGACGTCTACGGCGTGGCGCTCACCAATCTCCTGGGCGGCGCCGATCCGGCGGCCGAGCTGAAGAAGGCCTCCGAGCAGTTCAAGCCGATCCTGGAGCGGAGCGAGGCCTGATGAGCGCACTGGTCTCCGAGGCCGGCGACAGCGGGGCGGCACCGGCCGCCTCGCGCAAGCGCGCGCGCCTGCGCCCGCACTACTGGCCCTTCGTCATCCCCGCGCTCGCCGTCACCGTGGCGGTGATCGTCTTTCCTTGGGTCTTCACGCTCTGGATGAGCGCCCATGCCTGGCGGCTCGGCGGCGAGACCAGCTTCGTCGGCTGGGAGAACTACGCAAGGCTCGCGACCGATGCCCGCTTCTGGGAATCGATGGGCCACACGCTGTTCTACACCCTGCTCTCGGTGGTCGCGCCGCTCGTGCTCGGCACGCTGGCGGCCGTCCTGTTCGATTCCAAGATGCCGCTGCGCGGCGTGCTGCGCGCCATCTTCGTCATGCCGATGATGGCGACGCCCGTCGCCATCGCCCTGGTCTGGACCATGATGTTCAACCCCTCGCTCGGCGTCCTCAACTATCTCCTGTCAGTGGTCGGCCTGCCCGAGCAGTCCTGGATCTACGACCAGGCGACCGTTATCCCCTCGCTGGTGCTTGTGGAAACCTGGCAATGGACGCCGCTCGTCATGCTGATCGTGCTGGGCGGCCTCGCCTCGCTGCCGCGCGAGCCCTACGAGGGCGCCGAAATCGACGGGGCGAGCGGCTGGCAGAAATTCCGCTACATCACCCTGCCCCTGATCGCGCCCTTCATGATGGTGGCCGTCATCATCCGCTCCATCGACGCACTGAAGAGCTTCGACATCATCTACGCGATGACGCAGGGCGGCCCGGGCACGGCCTCGGAGACGATCAACATCTATCTCTACAACGTCGCCTTCTCCTATTACGACATCGGCTATGGCTCGGCGATCGCCGTGATCTTCTTCGTCATCATCGTCGCCATGTCGCTCGTCATGCTGCACCTGAAGCAGCGGGCGAAGTGGAACGATTGAGGTTCGCCATGAAGCTCCGCCGTCTCTTCAACCGTCTCGCGCTGCTCTTCTGCGGCCTCGTCATCGTCTCGCCGGCCGTGTTCTTCTTCGTCTGGATGCTGTCGCTCTCCTTGAAGTTCGAGATCGACAACGGTGCCTATCCGCCCATCCTGATCCCGGAGCGCCTCGCTTGGGGCAACTACACCCGCATCTTCGCCGAGAACGACTTCCTCCTTTATTTCTGGAACTCGGTTCTGGTGACGGGCACGGCGACGCTGCTCGCCCTTCTCGTCGGCGTTCCCGCCGGCTACGGCATCGCCCGGCTGCGCGCCAACAAGGCCGCGATCGTCATCATGATCGCGCGCATGACGCCGGGCCTCTCCTTCCTCATTCCGCTCTTCCTCCTGTTCCAGAATGTCGGCCTGCTCGGCACGCTTTGGCCGCAGATCATCATCCATCTCGTGGTCACCGTGCCGATCGTCATCTGGGTGATGATCGGCTATTTCGAGACGACGCCGATGGAGCTGGAGGAGGCCGCGCGCATCGACGGCGCCACGAGCTGGCAGGTCTTCGCCCGCGTCGCCCTGCCGATCGCCCGGCCCGGCATCGTCGTATCGCTGATTCTCGCCGTCATCTTCTCCTGGAACAATTTCGTCTTCGGCATCGTGCTCGCCAGCCGCGAAACGCGCACCCTGCCGGTCGCCGTCTACAACATGCTCTCCTTCGAGCAGGTGAGCTGGGGGCCGCTCGCCGCCGCCGCCCTGGTCGTCACCCTGCCCGTCCTCGTGCTCACTCTCGTTGCCCAGCGCCAGATCGTCGCCGGCCTGACGGCGGGCGCGGTGAAATAGCGCTGAAGAAAGGACCCACCCATGGCCTCCGTCACCATTCGGAACGTGAAGAAGAGCTTCGGCAGCGTCGCCACCATCCACGGCGTGTCGATCGACATCGCGGATGGCGAGTTCGTCGTTCTGGTCGGCCCGTCCGGCTGCGGCAAGTCCACCCTGCTGCGCATGCTGGCAGGCCTGGAGGAGATCTCCGGCGGCGAGATCCTGATCGGCAGCCGCGTCGTCAACGACCTGCCCGCCAAGGAACGGGACATCGCCATGGTGTTCCAGAACTACGCGCTCTATCCCCACATGTCGGTGGCCGAGAACATGGGCTTCGCCCTGAAGCTCAAGAACGTCGCCAAGGCCGAGATCGAGAAGCGCGTGCGCCCGGCGGCCGACATCCTCGGCCTGTCGACCCTCCTCGACCGCTTCCCGCGCCAGCTTTCGGGCGGCCAGCGCCAGCGCGTCGCCATGGGCCGCGCCATCGTGCGCGATCCGCAGGTTTTCCTGTTCGACGAGCCGCTGTCCAACCTCGACGCCAAGCTGCGCGTGTCCATGCGCGCCGAGATCAAGAACCTGCACGGCCGGCTCGGCACCACCACGGTCTATGTCACGCACGACCAGATCGAGGCCATGACCATGGCCGACAAGATCGTCGTGATGCGAGACGGACGGGTGGAGCAGGTCGGCGCGCCGCTCGATCTCTACGACCGCCCGGCCAACACCTTCGTCGCCGGCTTCATCGGCTCGCCCGCCATGAACTTCGTGCAAGGCCGCGTCGAAGCGGACGGTTTCGTCACCGGCGACGGCCACCGCCTCCCCCTACCCACGAGCCTCGGTCCCGTGCGCCCGGGCGAGGCGACCTACGGCGTGCGCCCCGAACATATCCGGATCGGCGAAGGCGGCGTTCCCATCCGCATCGACGTGGTGGAGCCGACCGGCTCCGAGGTCATGGTGGCGGGCCGGCTCGGCGACCAACCCATCTCCTGCCTCTTCCGCGAGCGCCTCTCCTTGCGCCCCGGCGAAACCGTCCCCATCCACATCGAGCCCCGCTCCAGCCATCTCTTCGACCAAGCCGACGGACGGCGCATCGGCGCGGACGCGGCGGCGCGGCACTGAGGCGCTTCGACCGCTCGGCGGAGTGGATGTCGTCGGGCGGCGATATTGCACTGTGCAGGGACATCGCAACGTAGCTGCCTTTCCGCCGATCGCGCTCGCCTCGGACGCTGTTTGACGCGATCCAGGCAGGATGGCTGGGCGGGCGGAGCCCAGTCCTCCTGCCGCCGAGCGCACCGCAGTTGGGTTAAAGTTGCTCCTCCTGCGAGAAAGTTTTGCCAGGGTGCCAGGGTGCCAGGGTGCCAGGGTGCCAGGGTGCCAGGGTGCCAGGGTGCCAGGAGCAGGCCCAACGCCGGCCAATCGACAAGCCCTCTTCGTTGTATGTTGATGGGTGCGCCAACTCGGCCACCCATTCGTCCATCGTCAGCCGGCAGGCGTCGCCTCTTCTTCACCTCCAAGGCTTCACTCCAGCCTCGAACCAGCCTCGGACACCGCATTTCCCCATGGCTCCGCCGAAGATCGCAGATTTGCGACAAGCGCCCAAATTGGCCCTTGTCACGCCGCCGAGAGTTGGTTAAGCACCCTCCCAGCGCCACCGGCGCCGACCACACCAAGCGCATGCGCTAGCGGCTCCTCGGAGCCGACCTCAAACGGAGAGGTGGCAGAGTGGTTGAATGCACCGCACTCGAAATGCGGCATGCCTGCAAGGGCATCGGGGGTTCAAATCCCTCCCTCTCCGCCATTTGACCGAGTAGATAGGTGTAATTGAGAAGAAATCCGTTCGATTGGTTTCGCTCGAACCCTTTTCGATTTCCGTCGCTATGCGGCGGACCGTATTCTCATCCATTCGCCAGAGACAGACAGAGCGGAAGGCTTGGGCTGAAAAATGAGTTGTTATGAGACTCATCTATCAAGCGGCTGAGAGGAATGGGGATTCGGGCCTGTGATGTCTATTTTCCCAAGATGAATACTACGCCCTCGTTCGATTAGCTCCTGCTCCGTTCTTGGGAAACGGTCGGCGGGATCGGCAAAACCTCTGGCCCGTCAGGAAACACCCAAAGCGTGCGGCGCACGCATGCCGATCGAGCGACCAAAAGCGCGGTCGGAACCGAACCGTTGATGGCGTCCCTCGCTCGCGCGATAGCCGTTACTGAATCTCGCCTCTTCTGAAATGAGCAGAGTTCGAGGCAAAAAGGATACACTTGATTTGTCAAAACCGAACCTTGCGTAAGCCGAACGGGTTCGCTCGAATTTCGTCTTTCCATTAGGCGGCTTGCTGATACACGCGCTTGCGCGACGATCTCTCGATGGCAGAGCATTTCGGGCGCCTGTCTCATGCCACCGAGGTTCGATGATGCTTCCCGTATCTGGCCAGGCGCCATCCGAGTTGCAGCCCCCGCCTGTGGAGCGGGCCATGGAGCTCGATGGATTGCGGGGTTGGGCTGCCTTATCGGTCACCGTTTATCACGGTTTCTACATGGCGTTCGCAGATGCGATCCCGGGCCTGAAGAACATCGTTACGGCATCCTTGTTCAACGGCGCGCTCGCCGTCATGATCTTTTTCGTCCTGTCAGGAGACGCACTCACGATTTCGGTTTGGCGCAGCCGCAGCTATCTCGCCATCCAGCGGTCCGCGGTGAAACGCTATCCTCGGCTGACGCTTCCCATTTTGGCGACGACGGCTCTGACCATGATGGTCGTCAACGCGGGGTGGAACAACGTCACGGCCGCGTCCGACATCATGAACACCCGCTTTCTCCGCCCGGCCCCTAGCGAGGCAATCTCGCTGGGCGACTGGTTGTCCTACGCGTTGGCGACCGTCTATGTCCGCCCGTCGAGCGGCGAGTTCGCGACGTTCCTTTGGACGATGAAGTCGGAAATGATGGGATCGTTTCTGCTCTTCGCCTTACTATCGGCGACGCTCAAGCTTCGGTTCACGAAAACGGCCCTCGCATTGGCCTTTCTGGGTTTGTTTGTGGTCAACGCGTTGGTCTGCTGCTTCTTCGCCGGAGCGCTGATCGGCCACGTCCGACACGAAGGGGGTTGGGCAAGGCTCGGTCGGACCTTCAGCTTCGATCTCGGCCTGCCGCTTCTGGCGGCGGCCATCTTTGCTGGCGGCACTCTTGCGTTGACCGATCCGTCCAACAGGCAATCGATGATCCTGCTCGCGATCGCCGTCGTCGTGGGCGTCAATCTATCGGGCGCCGCAAAGTCGTTCCTGTCAAACCGACTTTCCCAGTTTCTGGGCCGGATCTCGTTCCTGATGTATCTCACGCATTACAGCGTGATAGTCTCGCTCACCTGTGGTCTTGCCGTTCTGGCCGCGAAGACTGGTTTGGATACGCCGCTCGCCTTCGCGATCATCGGCACCGTGTCCGTTGGGGTCTCCGTTCTTCTAGCTTGGGCGATCATGCCCATCGAGACTCTGACGATCTCGGTTTGCGACCGACTATGGGCCGCCGTGAAGCCCCGCCTTTCGGCCTCGACGGCAGTTCCCTTCTCCCCCTGAAAGGGATGACGGGACAACGAACAGCAAGGCGGCTTCCACCCCGCGCCACCTCTCATCCCAGCGCGGCAAGCGCTCTCGCCCCTGATGGGAGCGAGAGCCGCGGGTCGATGCTTTACTCAGGCGCTCATTCGGTCGAAGACATCGTCGTTCGGCGCGGGGAGATCGAGCACGATGCCGCTTTTCGAGCTGGACGACGGGGCCTTGGCCCGTGCGGCGGGCCGTTTGGGAGCGGGCGCGCTGGCGGGCTCGGGCATGGCGCGCCCGGCGTCGGGCGCGATCTTGAAGAACCGCGCGGCTTCCTGCAGGCGCTGCGCCTCGGCCGAAAGCTGGCCGGCCGTCGCCGACATCTCGTTGGCCGCGCCGGCATTGGCCTGCGTGACCTGATCGAGCTGCTGGATCGCCTGGTTGATCTGATCGACACCGATCGACTGCTCGCGGCAGGCGGCCGAGATTTCAGACACGAGGTCCGAGGTCTTCTGGATGTCCGGCACCAGCGCGTCCAGCATCTGGCCCGCCTCTTCCGAGGTCAGGAGCGACTGCGTCGACAGGACGCCGATCTCGGCGGCTGCCGCCTGGGACCGCTCGGCCAGCTTGCGAACTTCCGAGGCGACCACGGCGAAGCCCTTGCCGTGCTGCCCGGCGCGGGCGGCTTCGATCGCCGCGTTGAGGGCGAGAAGGTCGGTCTGACGGGCGATTTCCTGCACGACGGAGATCTTCTCCGCGATCGTGCGCATGGCGGCGACGGAGGCATTGACGGCCTCGCCCGTCTTCTGCGCGCTCACGGAGGCCTGAACGGCGATCCGCTCGGTGGTGGAGGCGTTCTCGGCGTTCTGCCGGATGTTGGCGCTCATCTCCTCGATGGCGGCGGAGGCCTCTTCCGAGGCGGCGGCCTGCTCCGAGGAACCGGACGAAAGCTGTTCGGCCGTCGTCGCCGAATGCATCGAACCGGTCGCCACATGCCCGGCCGAACCCGTCATGTCGGAGGCGATCCGCGACAGGTTCTGGCTCATGCGGTTCATCGCGCTCAAGAGATCGCTGATCTCGTCGGAGCCCTTCACGTCGATGCGCTGGGACAGGTCTCCCGATCCGATCTTGTCGGCGACCTTGGTCGCGAAGCCCAATCGGCGCGCGATCGAGAACGACATCCAGGCCGCCGCCGCCCCGCCGAGCACGATGGCGCCGGCGATCAGGGCGAGCAGGCTGAGGCGCGTGACGGAATAATCCGCATTGGCGTCCTTCAGGAACGTCTGCGCGGTCTCGGTCGCGGCGTCGGAAAGCTCGTTGAGCCGCTGCGCGGCGGCGATGGCCAGCGGGCTCTGCTTGGTGTCGGACAGTTCCTTGGCCCGGGTCAGCCAATTCTTGACGCCGTAGTCCGTCGCCTCCCGAAGAGGCTGGAACAAGGTCGTCCAGGCGCCCTGCAAGGCCTGCATGTCCGCTGCCGGAACGATGCCGGAGGCGGAGAGCGAGGAGAGAGAGCCGCGGATTTCGGCATCCAAGACGTTCAGCCGCTCGCTCGCCTTGCCGATGGCCGCGTCGTCGGACAAGGAAAGCGACCGGGCCATTTGGAGCTGCGCTTCGAGAACGTCCGAGATCAGGGACTGGATCGTCTCGCGCGCGGCCAGCGCCGCCATGTCGGTGGGCGCCACCGCGCCTTGAACGGCCGCCAGCTTGGCTATCAGGGCCGTCAGCGGATCGTCCGTCTTGAGGAAGGCGTTCATGGCGGCGGAGGAATCGGCGGCCTGTCCGGCCGTGAAGGTCTCGTCCGAGATGGCCTTCAACTCGGCCATCATGGGCGCGACGTCCTTGAAGCGCTCGCGCCACTCCGGCGTCATCGTCCGCATGACGTCGCTGAGCTTCGTGTCGATCGACTGCCAGTTCTGATCGTATTCAGCGACCGTCGGCTTCAGGAGCTCGGCATCGGCCGTGAAGAAGGAGGTCAGAATATTGCGCCGAACGACTTCCAG
The DNA here is from genome assembly GCF_001442755.1 of Aureimonas sp. AU20. NCBI lineage: Bacteria > Pseudomonadati > Pseudomonadota > Alphaproteobacteria > Hyphomicrobiales > Aurantimonadaceae > Aureimonas > Aureimonas sp. AU20. The sequence goes on from NZ_CP006367.1 coordinate 350,436, forward strand.
GGAGGTCTGCATGTCGTTGACTTCGTCGACCTGACGGAACGGCCGATCGACGAACTTCTGCAACATGGCATTGGTGCTGCCCAGAGACGTGACGCCGAGATAGCCGACGCCACCCATCAACGCGAGGATCGCGCCGAAGCTCGCACCGAGTTTCAGTTTCATGTTCAGACGCATCGGATGACCCAAGGTAAGAAATAACGTTCTGTTCGGATGTTCTCTCTTCCATAAGGTTCTCACGACTTGGTTATGTCTTTGCTAAACGAGAATCGAATCTCGTCGCACCGACCCCACGTTTCAGTCAAAAAAATTCTCAAGGTGGCATGAGAAATATATATTCTCGAAAAATAGAAATGATTACTTACGATATGCTGGCCCTCGGGCGCCTGCCCTCGAAAGAGCCTGGAGAGACCGCCGCCGAGGTCCGATGCGGCCAAGACCCGGCCGGCTTCGCCTTTCTCCGTCGCGCCTCTGCCTGTCCGCCGCGAGGGACGGCAATCGGACGGTTCAGGACGGGGAAGCATTCGAGCATGATATTACCCGTTCTGGCATAATATCCCCGCTAGGTTAGCGATGGAGCCATCGGCTAGGGTCCCGGTCGGAAACACAAAAACGCCGATCGGCAAGCAAACCCCTTCGGCGACCGGATCAAGGGAGCGTCCGCTCATGTCCAAGCCCAGGCTGACCTTCATCGGTGCCGGCTCCACCACCTTCATGAAGAACATCGTCGGCGACATCCTGCAGCGGCCCGCCCTCGGCGGCATCGATATCCGCCTGATGGACATCGACCGCCAGCGGCTGGACGAGAGCGAGATTGTCGCCCGCAAGCTGATCGCGACGCTGGGGGTGAAGGCCAGCGTCGCGACGTTTACCGACCGGCGCGCGGCGCTGGAGGGGGCGAACTTCGTGGTGGTCGCCTTCCAGATCGGCGGCTACGAGCCGGCGACCGTCACCGATTTCGAGGTGCCCAAGCGCTACGGCCTGCGCCAGACCATCGCCGACACGCTGGGGGTCGGCGGCATCATGCGCGGCCTGCGCACCGTGCCCCATCTCTGGGCGATCTGCGCGGACATGACCGAGGTCTGCCCGGACGCGATCCTCCTGCAATACGTCAACCCGATGGCGATCAACACCTGGGCCATCGCGGAGAAATACCCGCACATCCGACAGGTCGGCCTCTGCCATTCCGTGCAGGGCACGGCCTTCGAACTGGCGCGCGACCTCGACATTCCGCTCGGGGAAATTCGCTACCGGGCGGCCGGCATCAACCACATGGCCTTCTATCTCGAGTTCGAACATCGGCAGAAGGACGGGTCCTATATCGATCTCTACCCCGCGCTTCTGGAAGGCTACCGAGCGGGCCGCATCCCTAAGCCCTCGCACTGGAATCCGCGCTGCCCCAACAAGGTGCGCTACGAGATGCTGACGCGGCTCGGCTATTTCGTGACGGAAAGCTCGGAGCATTTCGCCGAATACACGCCCTATTTCATCAAGGAAGGGCGAGAGGATCTGATCGAACGCTACGGCATCCCGCTCGACGAATATCCCAAGCGCTGCGTCGAACAGATCGAGCGCTGGAAAAGCCAGGTCCAGACCTATCGCGCCGCCGAGCGGATCGAGGTGAAGGCCTCGCACGAATACGCCTCCTCGATCGTGAACTCGGTCTGGACCGGCGAGCCCTCGGTGATCTACGGGAACCTGCGCAACAATGGCTGCATCTCCTCGTTGCCGGATGCGGCGGCGGTCGAGGTTCCCTGCCTCGTGGATTCCAGCGGCATCCAGCCGACCCGCATCGGCCGCCTGCCGCCGCAGCTCGCCGCCCTCATGCGCACCAACATCAACGTGCAGGAACTGACGGTCGCTGCGCTGGTGGAGGAAAAGCCGGAACACATCTATCATGCGGCCATGATGGACCCGCACACCGCAGCCGAGCTCGACCTCGACCAGATCTGGCGACTGACCGAGGATTTGCTGCGCGCCCACGGGACCTTCATTCCCGAATGGGCGCGTCCGAAGCCGGACGGCCGCCGCGACGCCGCCTGACGGGTGGCGGCGGAGGCCAACATGGACGAGGCGCTTTTGCGTCGCTTCCGGGCGCAGGGCTCGGCCATGCGCATCGTGACGCTGGCGCGCAGCCGCCACCGCCTGCACACGATGCCGACCTCCACCGGCTACGATCACCTCAGTGACGACGCCGGCTATCGGTGGGACGGGCAGAAGCGCGGCAGCGCGCCCTTCACCGTGCTCCAGCACACGATCTCGGGCGCGGGGCAACTCGTGTTCGAGCGCCGCAGCTTCGAGGTCGGCCCCGGCCAGACCATGCTGGTGCTCATCCCCTCGAACCACGTCTACACCGTGCCCAAGGGCGGGCACTGGGAGTTCTTCTGGATCTCCATGTACGGGGGCGAGGCGCTGCGCGTTCACCGCGCGGTGCAGGAGCATGCCGGGCCGGTCTTCCGGCTGGCGAAGGCGACGGTGGACGCCATTGCCGGAGAATGCCTGAAGCTCACCGAGGGCGGGGGGACGACGCCTGGCGCGGCCTCCGCCCATGCCTATGCCGCGCAGATGGCGCTCTACGACGACATTCTCGGCCCTGGCCGCCCGGCGGCCGACGACGGTGCGGGCACGCGTTGCGCCATGGAGCTCGTCAAGGCGCATGTGCGCGACCATCTGACGGCGCGCCTGTCGGTAGACGATCTCGCCCATCTCGCCGGTTTCAGCCGCGCGCATTTCACCCGCCTCTTCACGGCGGCCGAGGGCATCTCGCCGGGCGAGTTCGTCCTGAACGAGCGCATGCGCCGCGCCGCGCGGCTGCTGGCCAGTGGCGAGCAGCCGGTCAAGGCCATCGCGATCGACTGCGGTTTCGACGATCCCAACTATTTCGCCAAGGCCTTTCGGCGCGCCTACGGCACCAGCCCGAGCGATTTCCGCACCAGCGGCATGTACGCGGTGAACGCGGCGTCAGCCGGCTAAGAGTCTGTTTGGAAATTCGGCGGCGGAGGCCCGGCGAGGGATTTTTGGGTGTCGCGAGGCGCCAAACTTGAGTGATGCGAGGGCGCATCGGCGAGGATTGGCGACGGTCCATGCGGACGGGCGAGACCTCTGCTGCGCTTGCGCAGCACTGCTGCGCTTGCGCAGCATGTCTCGCCCTGGGGTGACAGCGAAAAAGCACCGTCGAACCGACCCGACCGAGTTTCCAAACAGGCTCTAAGACGCCGCGCTGCTGGCGGCCGCGACGGGCAGCACGATTTTACCCGTCATCGAACATTTTGCTTCTTTCGCGGCTTCGGAGCCTGGCGATAACCTCCCCTCGAGACGAATGGGCCGATCCGTTTCGCCCCGTCGCGACAGGAGCCGAGGCCTGGAGCCTGCCCGGCCAAGGCGCGATCGCCAAGGCCTGAGGCAGGGCGAGGGGTCGGAAGACGGGAGCCGGTCCGGTGATCCGATTTTCACCGGGCGGGCCTTGGCCGGCTCAAGAGAGAAGACGCAAGGGAGGCGCAGCGATGTCCGTGACGATCGCCATCATCGGAGCCGGTTCGATCGGCTTCACCAAGAAGCTGGTATCCGACATCCTGTGCGTGCCGGAGCTCCGGGACGCGCGGATCGCGCTCACCGACATCAACCCGCGCAACCTCGCCATGGCCGAGGAGATCGTGCGCCGCATCGTCGAGGCCAACGGCCTGCCGACCACGGTCGTGGCCGAGGGCGACCGGCGCCGGGCGCTGGAGGGCGCGCGCTACGTCATCAACTGCACGCGCATCGGCGGGCTCGAAGCCTATGCCAGCGACATCCAGATCCCGCTGAAATACGGCGTCGACCAATGCGTCGGCGACACGATCTGCGCCGGCGGCATTCTCTACGGCCAGCGCAACGTGCCGGCGATCCTCGATTTCTGCCGCGACATCCGCGAGGTGGCGGAGCCGGGCGCGCGGCTCCTGAACTACGCCAACCCGATGGCCATCAACACCTGGGCGGCGATCGACCATGGCGGCGTCGACACGATCGGCCTGTGCCACGGCGTGCAGAACGGCTGGCGCCAGATCGCCAGCGCCTTGGGCGTCCCGCGCGAGGAGCTCGACTATATCTGCACCGGCATCAACCACCAGACCTGGTACGTCGATCTGCGCCACAACGGGCGGCGCATCGAAAAGGACGAGCTCGTCGCCGCCTTCGAGCGCCATCCCGTCTTCTCGCAACAGGAAAAGGTGCGCATCGACGTTCTGAAGCGCTTCGGCTTCTACTCCACCGAGTCCAACGGGCATCTGTCGGAATACCTGCCCTGGTATCGCAAGCGGCCCGACGAGATCGGCCGCTGGATCGACATGTCGGACTGGATTCACGGCGAGACCGGCGGATACCTGCGCTACTCCACCGAAAGCCGGAACTGGTTCGAGACGGATTTCCCCGCCTTCCTGGAGGAGGCCGGTCAGCGGCTCGACCCGGCGCGCCGCACCGACGAGCACGCCAGCCACATCATTGAGGCGCTGGAAACCGGGCGCACCTATCGCGGGCATTTCAACGTCAAGAACCGGGGCATCATCACCAATCTGCCGGCCGACTGCATCGTGGAATCCACCGGCTTCGTGGACCGGTTCGGCCTCAACATGGTGTCGGACCTGACGCTGCCGCTCGGCTGCGCGGCCACCTGCCAGGCCTCGGTGGACGTTCAGCGCATGGCGGTCCGGGCGGCCGTGACGGGCGATGTCGATCTCCTCAAGCTCTCCGTGCTGCACGACCCGCTGGTGGGCGCGATCTGCTCGCCCGAGGAGGTCTGGCAGATGGTGGACGAGATGCTGGTGGCCCAGGCCGCCTGGCTTCCGCAATATGCCGACGCCATTCCCGCCGCGCGCGAGCGCCTGTCGCGCGGCACCGTGCCGACGCGCCAATGGGCCGGCGCGGCGCGGCGCGAGGTGCGCTCCGTGGAGGAGGTGCGCGAGGCGACGGCGGCCCGGCGCACGATGGGCGCGCTCGGCCAGCGCCCCGGCGCCTGAACCGAACGGCCAGCGGCGCGTGACCGAATAGCCAGCGGCGGCTGAGCGAACAGACTGCGAAAAGGGCGGCAGGACCGGGCGTCAGATCCGGCCTGCGGCTCGAATTGGGAGGAACGGACGCATGACGAAGTGGTTTGCGGGCACCGCGCTGGCGGCCCTCTCGGTGGCGATGCTCGTGGACGGAGCCTCGGCGCAGGCGCTGAAGGGCCCCGAGCCGGCCCCGGTCGGGCAGAGCCTGCAGAAGGGCGAGGGCGTGCGCATCGCGCGCGACAAGCTGATGCGGGTCGAGGCGCTGGAGCGCTACGGCGAGCCCGGCTGGGTCGCCGATCTCGTCGCCGAGGGCAAGCTTCCGCCCGTCAAGGACCGCCTGCCCGAGCGGCCCATCGTGGTCGACACGTCGAGCGTCGAGGGACCGGGCGTCTATGGCGGCGTGCTGCGCCACGTATCGGGCTCGCGCCCCCAGGGCTGGAACTGGGCGGCGGGCAACGTGCTCGCCTGGGGCGGCGTCGAGGAGATCATCAGCCAGTGTCTGGTGCGCAACGCGCCGGCCTGGATGCTGACGGCCGAGAACACCGAGCCCCTGCCCCAGCTCGCCACCAGCTGGGAATGGTCGACGGACGGCCACGCCCTGACCATGCATCTCCTGAAGGGCGCCAAATGGTCGGACGGCCAGCCCTTCACGGCCGACGACGTCGTCTTCCATTGGGAAGACAACATGAACGATCCCAATGTCGCCGCCTGGGGCCGCCCGGCCGCCTATGGCGAGGGCACCAAGCTGGAGAAGGTGGACGACGCGACCATCCGCTGGGTCTTCACAGAGGCCTTCCCGGTCACGACGCTTTACCAGATGGGCTACCAGAAGATGTGCCCCGGCCCCGCGCACATCCTCAAACCCCTGCATCCCAAGTACAACAAGGACGCGACCTACGGCAGCTACGCCACCGCGCTCTCGCCCGACAAGACGCCCTGGGTGACGATGGGTCCCTGGACGGTGACGGAGTACCGGCCGAACCAGATCATGGTGATGCGCCGCAATCCGTATTTCTACGAGGTGGACGATAAGGGCAACCAGCTCCCCTATCTCGACGAGGTGCAGTACAAGCTCTCGACCTGGGAAGACCGCACGATCCAGACGGTGGCGGGCTCGGCGGACTACGCCAATCTCGAGGACCCCAGCCTTTATCTCGAATCCATGCGCCAGGCGCAGAAGCCGGACTTTCCGACCCAGGTCATCTGGGGGCCGCGCTCGATCGACTGGAGCGTGCTGCCGAACTACTCCACCGTCTGCGGCGTCGCCTCCGACCGCGACCGGGCGATCCGCGAGCTGAACCGCAACGGCGAGTTCCGCCGCATCGTCTCGCAGGGCATCGACCGGCAGGCGCTCGGCCAGTCCCTGGTGCGCGGGCCGTTCATCATTCCCTTTGCCGGCGGCCTTCATCCCGAGAGCGACTTCGGCTCGCCTGACATGACGGTCTTCTACCCCTACGACCTGCCCGGCGCCAAAGCCGCGCTCGCCAAGATGGGCTTCACCGACACGGACGGCGACGGCATCGTCAACTGGCCGGCCGACAAGGGCCCGCTCGCGGGGCGCAATCTCGACATCAACCTCGCCTATTCCACCCTCTACCCCACCGACACAAGCATCGCGCAGTCGCTCGCCACCATGCTGCGCGAACTCGGCATCAACGCCGTTCTCCAGCCCAACAACACCGAGCTGGTCAATCTGATCGACGGCTGCGCCTGGGACTGGGTGGTGCGGCGCGGCGACCGCTACGCGCAGGCGCCGATCATGAATCTCGACTATCTCGCCCCGGTGGCCGCCAACCGGCCCGAGTGGCATCGCGGAACGCCCGAGAAGCCGCAGGAGCTCCTGCCCTTCGAGACCGAGCTGGTCGCGCTCGTGCGGCGCATCCAGAGCGAGCCCGACGCCGGCCGGCGCAACGCGCTGCTGCGCGACTTCAACCGACTGCAGACCGAGAACGTCTACCAGATCGGCCTCGTCTCCGTTCCCGCCGCGCTCCTGATCGGCAAGCGGCTGCACAACGTGCCTGCCGGAACCCCAGTGCTCGCCTATGGCTGGGGCGAGGACGGAGCGATGCGCGAGCGGCTCTTCGTGCCCACCTCCCTACAGGGCACCGTTCCCGAGCTGGCGCCGCGTACCCTCCCGGGCGTGCGCTAGCGGGAACCCCGCCGCCGGAGCCGCGCGCTCCGGCGGTGCCTTGGCGCTTCGCCGGTCAGCTGGGCGAAGCAGCCCGCTTTTGCGGAGCGCCCCGGTTTCGCGAAGCAGCCCGCTTCGCCCTCGCCTTTCTTCCCAGAGCCGCAAGGGAGCCTTCCATGCTCGGCTTCGTCCTCCGCCGCTTCGTTTCCGCGCTGGGCCTCGTCTTCGCGGTGAGTCTGGTGTCCTTTGCCCTGATCCAGGCGCCGCCCGGCGACTACGGCGATACGATCAAGGCCACGGCCATGAGCCGGGGCGGCATGGGCGAAGCGGATGCCGAGCGGCTGGCGCAGCAGACGCGCGAAAGCCTCGGCCTCAACGACCCCCTGCCCGTCCAATACGCCAAGTGGATCGGCGGCATTGTCACGCGCGGCGACTTCGGCCCCTCCTTCCTGCAGAACCGGCCGGCGATCGCGGTGATCGGCGAGCGCATCTGGTGGACACTCGGCATCGCCGTGGTCTGCCACCTCCTGGCGACCTTGATCGGATGTGGCCTCGGCATCTTCGCCGCCGTCCACCAGCACCGCTGGGGCGACCGGGCGGCGACCGTGATCGCCTTTCTCGGCATGACCATCCCGCGCTTCTTCATGGCGCTGGTGATCCTCTATCTCCTGGCCTTCGTCTGGCGCTCGCCGACGATCGGCTCGCTCTTCTCGGCGCCCTACGTGCTGGCCCCCTGGAGCGTGGCGAAGTTCCTCGACCTCGTCGCCCATGTCTGGCCGCTGGTCCTGATCGCGGCCTTCGGCGGGCTCGCCTACAATCTGCGCGTCATGCGCGGCAACCTGCTCGACGTGTTGCGCCAGCCCTATGTGGAGGCGGCGCGCGCCAAGGGCCTGCCCGAGCGCAAGGTGGTGATGAAGCACGCCGTGCCGAACGCCATCCACCCGCTCATCATGAACCAGGGCCTCATCATGCCCTACATGGTCTCGGGCGAGCTGGAGGCCGCGATCATCCTCGCCATCCCCACCATCGGGCCGCTGATGCTCCAGTCGCTTCTCGTCGAGGACATCTACGTGACGGCCTCGATCTTCATGATCCTCGCGGTGATCCTCGTGATCGGCAACTTCCTGGCCGACATCGCGCTCGCCGCGCTCGACCCGCGCGTGCGGCAGGGGGCCTTCCGATGACGCTTCTGGACGCCAAAACCGCGCTGGACGAGGAGCGCCGCCTTCAGCACCCCGAAGACGCCGCCCGCGAGGAAGGGCTCCTCGCCGACGCCAAGGCGCCCGCCGACGTCAAGTCGCGCTCCTACCGCGCCTCGGTCTGGCGCCGCTTCCGGCGCAATCCGCTGGGCATGATCGGCCTCGCGCTCGTCACCCTCGTCGCGCTCGCCGCCGTCTTCGCCGACTTCCTGGCGCCCTACGATCCCAACGCGCGCAACGCGGAAGCCATCTACCAGCCGCCGCAGCGGCTGCATTTCATGGCGGAGGACGGGTTCCATCTCGTGCCCTTCACCCACCCGATGAGCTTCGAGCTGGACCCCGCGACCTTCCTGCTCGTGCCGACGATCGACACGCAAACGCGCTGCCAGCCGACCTTCCTCGGCCGTGGCTGGTCCTACCGGATGCTCGGCTTCACCTTCGACCGGCATCTTCTGGCCGCCCCGCAGGGCTGCGCCTTCAACGTCATCGGCACCGACCGCGACGGGCGCGATATGCTCTCACGCCTTCTGGTCGGCTCGCGGCTGACGCTGCTGATGGCCGGCCTCGTGGTGGCGATCTCGGTCACGGTCGGCACGCTGGTCGGCATCCTGTCGGGCTATCTCGGCGGGCGCGGCGACGAGTGGATCCAGCGCCTCGTGGAGTTCGTCCTGGCGCTTCCCGAACTGCCCCTCTACTTCGCGCTCGTGGTCGTGATCCCGCGCAACACCGATGCCTTCCTGGTCTTCATCGGACTGGCGCTGATCCTTTCGGCGCTGCGCTGGGCGCAGCTGGCGCGCGAGGTGCGCGGCAAGACGCTGCTCGTCAGCCGGCTCGACTATATCGGCGCGGCCGAGGCGATCGGGGCGAGCACCCCGCGCATCCTCCTCAAGCACATCCTGCCGAACGTGCTCGGCCATGTGATCGTCGCGACCACGCTGATGATCCCGACCATCGTGCTTCTGGAAAGCTTCCTGTCGTTCCTGGGCATCGGCGTGCGCCCGCCGCTGGTCAGCTGGGGCATGCTGCTGAACGCGGCAAGCGATCTCCAGACGCTCGGCTCCTATCCTTGGGTGCTCTCGCCCATCGGCGCGATCCTCGTCACCGTGCTCGGCTTCAACATGCTCGGCGACGCCCTGCGCGACGCGATCGACCCGACCTCGAAATAGGAGCCACGCCCATGACCCATCTCCTCGAAGTCGAGAACCTGTCCGTCACCTTCCGCCACGAGGACGGGGCGGTCGAGGCGGTGCGCAACGGCGCCTTTCATGTCGACCGGGGGGAAACGCTGGCGATCGTGGGCGAATCGGGCTCGGGCAAGTCCGTGACCTCGCGCGCGGTGATGCGGCTTCTCGCCGGCAACGCGGCCCTCTCCAAGGACAGCCGCGTCCGCTTCCTCGGCCAGGACCTGATGAAGCTCACCGACCGGCAGATGCGGGCCGTGCGCGGCGGGCGCATCGCCATGATCTTCCAGGAGCCGATGAGTTCGCTCAATCCGATCTACCGGATCGGCGACCAGATCGCCGAGGCGATCACCACGCACCGGCCCATGCCCCGCAAGGCCGCGCTCGCCGAGGCGCTGGACCTCCTGCGCCAGGTGCGAATTCCCGAGCCGGAAATGCGCCTGTCGCAATATCCCCACCAGCTTTCCGGCGGCCAGCGCCAGCGCGTCATGATCGCGATGGCGATCGCCAACGGGCCCGATCTCCTGATCGCCGACGAGCCCACCACCGCGCTCGACGTCACCGTCCAGGCCGAGATTCTCGATCTCCTCGACGCGCTGAAGCGCGAGCGCGACATGGGGCTGATCCTCATCACCCACGATCTCGGCATCGTGCGCCGCCGGTCGGACCGGGTCTGCGTCATGCGCAAGGGCGAGATCGTGGAGCGGGGCGAAACGGCGGCGGTGTTCGACGCGCCCGCCCATCCCTACACCCGAAAGCTCCTCGCCTCCGAGCCGCGCGGCCTGCCCGATCCGATCCCGGACGGCGCGCCGGTGGTCATGGAGGCGCGCAATCTCGACGTCTTCTTCGACATTCGCTGGGGCGGGCTCCTGCGCTCCAAGACCCATGCCCTGCGCGCGATCGACGACGTCACCCTGTCGATCCGGCGCGGCGAAACGCTCGGCATCGTGGGCGAATCGGGCTCGGGCAAGTCGACCCTCGGCAAGGCGATGCTGCGCCTTCTCAACGTGCGCGGCGGCGAGATCCTGTGGCGCGGCGAGCATCTGGAAGGGCGAGACAAGGCTGAGATGCGCCCCTTGCGCACGCAGCTGCAGGTCGTCTTCCAGGACCCCTTCGCCTCGCTCAACCCGCGCATGTCGGTGCGCGACCTCGTGGAGGAAGGGCTCGTCGTCAACAAGATCGGCGCATCGGGGGCCGAGCGCGAAGCGCTGGTGCGTCAAGCGCTGCGCGATGTCGATCTCGACCCCAACTGCCTCAATCGCTTCCCGCACGAGTTCTCCGGCGGCCAGCGCCAGCGCATCGCCATCGCGCGGGCCATCGTGCTTCGCCCCGAATTCGTGCTCCTCGACGAGCCGACCTCGGCGCTCGACCTCTCCGTCCAGGCACAGATCATCGAGCTTCTGCGCGGCCTTCAGCGCAGCCACGGCCTGACCTATCTCTTTATCAGCCACGACCTGAAGGTGGTGCAGGCGCTCTGCCACAATGTCGTCGTCATGAAGAGCGGCCAGATCTGCGAGCGGGGCGCGACCGCCGAGGTTCTGGCGAACCCGACCCATCCCTACACACGCCGCCTGATCGCCTCTGCCTTCCAGCCTTAGCGGTTTTTCAGCTCGCAGGCCTGACGCGGTAGAGCCGCAGCCCGTCCGCGAAGGGGAGCGGTTCGAGATAAGGGGGCACGTCGCCGGCCGCGAGCCGGGCGAAGAGGCCGTTCTCGTAGGGGCCTTTGAAGGCGCCGCGCGGCCCGTCGGCCTCGCAAAGGGCGATCACGCCGACATCGGCCTTTCGCAGCAGCGCTTCGGCCTCGGCCGGCGGTGCCAGGGCGATCCGCAGTTCGGCCAGCATGCCGGCTTGGTTGCGATGATAGGGCGCGGCGAGCACGCGGTGCGGCGTGAACCGCAGGATCCAGGTTCCGGCGTCGACATCGGCGGCGACCGTTGTCGGCTCAAGAGCCGCGAGCGGGGCCATAGCCGCCGCGCCGTAGCAGTTCGGGCTTGCCTGATCGGCAGCGTTCTCCTGGCGCGAGTCCACCGCCGCCTCCAGCTTCGCCGGCTTCTTGAGCAAGACATAGCCCGCCACCGCCCAGGGCGCCGAAGGCGCGCAGAGCGCGGCGAGCCCGAAGGCGAGCGCCGGCGCGAGCCGGCCTTTCGCCGCGAGATGGCGCGCCCGCAGATCCGCCAGAAGCAGGGAGAGCGGCACGATCGCCAGGAGATTGGAGAACATCGCCCCGCGCACCTGCACGATGGCGACGCCCAGCGAGACCAGAAGCAGAACCGCCAGCACCGCATGAGCCCGGACGCGCTCCCCCCGCCACAGGGCGAAGGCGCAGGCCGCCAAAGCGAACAGGCCGGGCGCGTAGAGACTACCGAGGAGATTGGGCTCCGTGCGCGCGAGGGCTGCGATGGAGCGCGCCTCGCTCACCTTGTCGAGCCAGAGCGTGACCAGCATCGGGTCGAGCCCCGCCAGCGGGTTGCCGAGGCAGTCCGGCGCGATCCGCACCGCCAGCGCGCCGGTCAGCGCGCCGATCGCGGCAAGGCAGGCGAACCTCGCCACCCGCCCCCGCCCGCTGGCGAGAAGGCCGGCGAGGCCGAGAAACCCGCCGCCGGCCACAGCCAGGGCATAGAAGCCGAAGGACAGCGCGTCGCAGGTCACCACCCAATAGCGGGCGGGCGGGATCGTGGCGAAAAACAAGGCCGTGACGCCGAGCGCCAGCCCCAGCGAGAAGGCGACGCAGCGACCCTGGAACGCCCGCCCTTCCAGAGCCCAGGTCACTGCGACGAGGCCGCAGACCGCAGCCACCAGAGGCGTCGTCTCCGCGCCGACGGCGAGCGCTGCCCCTGCCGCCGCCCCGGCCAGCGCATAACCCCGCCAGCCCGGCCGGGTGACGAGAACCGCCGTCATCACCGCCACCAGCGCCAGCTGCACATTGTGATGGTCGATCGCGCCCGGCAGGAAGCGGTTGGAGGTCGCGAGATAGATCGAGGACAGGATCAGCGCGACGTGGCTCGCCACCCGCCCGCCCAGCGCCTGCCCGGCAGAACCGAAGGCGGCCAGCACCGGCAGCGTCAGCGACAGGGGCCAGGCGGCGAGGGCGAGCGCCTCCGCCCGTTCGCGGTCGAAGAGCGTGGCGAAAGCGCGGATCAGCGCGGCGATCGGCGCATCCACCAGACGCGACCAGTGCATGAGGACGCCCGGCGGCAGGCCAAGGCGATATTGCATGAGATCGAACCAGCCCTGCCCGGCCAGGAAGTCGCGAACCTCCACCAGCCGCATGGCGTCGTCATTGTCGGCGCCGACATAGTCGCGCGCCTGGGGCAGGGTGATGAGGCAGATGAAGATAATGGTCGCGGCTCCGTAGAGCGCCACGCGACGGGCCTGCCGGCCGGGGGAAGCGCTGGAGCCTGTCTCGCGGGCCATCGATCCTCATGGCCGATCGGCCATTTCCTCAGGTTTCAGGGCGGGCGAAACCTAGTCTTAACCGGCCCAATAAAAGGTAAAGCCGGCCCGCCCCCTCGGACGCGGCCTTGCGGGCGCGCCTGTTCGCCTATCGCTTGGTGAATAAGAGACATGGGCCAGATCTTCGGACGCCGGATCGCCGTCCTTCTTCCCTGCTACAACGAGGCGGCGACGATCGCCGAAGTGGTGCGCGGGTTTCGCGAGGCGCTGCCCGAAGCCACCATCCACGTCTACGACAACAATTCCACCGACGGCACCGCGCTTCAGGCCATGCTGGCCGGGGCTGAGGTCGAGCGGGAGCGGCGGCAGGGCAAGGGCCACGTGGTGCGCCGCATGTTCGCCGACATCGAGGCGGACATCTACGTCATGGCCGATGGCGACGGGACCTATGCGCCGGCCGACGCCGAGCACCTGATCCGCGCGCTCCTGTCCGAGCGGGCTGACATGGTGGTGGGCACGCGGCGCGGCGTGCGGGAGGATGCGGGCCGGCAGGGCCATGCCTTGGGCAACCGGGTCTTCAACCGGCTCTACGCCTCGCTCTTCGGCCAGGGCTTTACCGACATCTTCTCCGGCTACCGCGCCTTTTCCCGACGCTTCGTCAAAAGCTTTCCCGCCATGTCGGGCGGCTTCGAGATCGAGGCGGAGATGTCGGTCCATGCCGCGCGGCTGAAACTGCCCATCGCGGAGATGGAGCTGCCCTACGGACGGCGACCGGAAGGGTCGGTCTCCAAGCTCTCGACCTTTCGCGACGGCGCCAAGATTCTCTGGATGCTCGCCGTTCTGGCCAAGGAAACCCGGCCCTTCGCGGTGTTCGGCGCCTTTTCGGCGCTCTCGCTTCTGGCGAGCCTCGCCTTCATGACGCCGGTGCTTCTGGAATATTTCACTACGGGCCTCGTCAGCCGGCTGCCGACCTGGATCTTCTCCATGGCGCTCATGATGATGGGCCTGCTTCTGCTGACGGCGGGCCTGATCCTCGATTCGCTGGCGCATGCCAGGGTCGAGCAGTTGCGCCTCCACTATATGAGCGTGCCGCAGACCGGCGTGAGCGAGGCCCCGGCGGTCCCCGTCTATCGCAAGCCCCGAGCGGCGGATGCGGCATGAAGCGGCTGATGCGCTTCGGCCTGGTCGGCTTTCTCGGCTTCCTCGTGGATTTCGGCACGCTGGCACTCCTCCTCCACCAGACTTCTCTTGGCCCGCTCGCGGCGCGCGTCATCGCCATCGCGCTGGCCCTCCTCGTCACCTGGCAGTGCAACCGGCTCTTCACATTCGGCGCGTCGAGCCGAACGGTGCTGGCGGAAGGCGTTCGATACGGGTCGGTCGGCCTTGTCTCGTCCTGCATCAACTATGCCGTCTACTCCGCGCTGATCCTCACCCTGCCAGCCGTCAATCCGCTGATCGCGCTAATCTTCGCCTCCGCCGCCGCCCTCGCCTTCAGCTTTCTCGGCTATTCCCGCTTCGTATTCCGCAACTGACGCCGGGGCTTGGGTAGGTCGCCTTTGGCAACCCTCCTCGCCGCTCGCTTGGCCTGCCCTAGAACCGGGGCATGATCAAACTCGTCCATCTCGACCGCTCCCGTTCCGAACGCGTGCTTTGGCTCCTGGAGGAGCTCGGCCTGCCCTACGAGGTCGAGGCCTTCGAGCGGCAGCCGGATCTGTTCGCGCCGGACGCGATGCGCAAGACGCACACGCTCGGCCGCGCGCCGGTGATCTACGATGGTGATGTCGTTCTGGCGGAGTCGGGCGCGATCGTCGAATATATCCTGGCGCTCTATGGTGGGGGCCGGCTGGCGGTGGCGCCGGGCGCGCCGAACTTCGCCCGCTATCTCTACTGGCTGCACTACGCGGAGGGCTCGCTGATGCTGCAGCTCCTTCGCGAATGGTCGCTCGACCGCATGCTGCCGGACGCCGACGCCCATCCCGGCATGGCGCGGGTGCGGGCGGGAACCCTGACGCATCTGCGGATGATCGAGGAAGAGCTGACGCGCTCACCCTATCTGGCGGGCGAGGCCTTCACGGCGGCCGATATCATGATGGCCTATCCGTTCACGACCTTCCGCCGCCATGTCCGCCCGCTGGATCTCGGCCCCTATCCCGCCATCTCCGCCTATGCCGCGCGCCTCGAAAGCCGCCCCGCCTTCCAGAAGGCGGTGCGGCCGGTCGGCCCGCCCGCCGCCTGACAGGGCGGGGTGGCGAGGGGACTTCGCGAAACCCGCCCCGCGAGCCATGATGGCGGCACGAGGCCGGGCTTCGCGAGCCCAAAGCCGCACAGCGGAAAGGAACCGACATGACCGAGAAGACTGCCATCGTCACCGCGGGGGGAAGCGGCATGGGCGCGGCGGCGGCGCGGCGCCTCGCGGCGGACGGCTACAAGGTCGCGATCCTGTCCTCCTCCGGCAAGGGCGAGGCGCTGGCCGGCGCGCTGGGCGGCTTCGGCGTGACGGGGTCGAACCAGTCGAACGAGGATCTGAGGCGGCTCGTGGACGGGACCATGGAGCGCTGGGGCCGGATCGACGTCCTCGTCAACAGCGCCGGCCACGGGCCGCGCGCGCCGATCGTCGAGATCACCGACGAAGACTGGCATGCCGGGCTCGACACCTATCTGCTCAACGTCATCCGCCCGACCCGCCTCGTCACGCCGATCATGCAGGCGCAGGGAAGCGGCGCGATCGTCAACGTCTCCACCGCCTGGACCTTCGAGCCGAGCGCCCTGTTTCCGACATCGGCCGTGTTTCGCGCGGGTCTCGCCGCCTACACCAAGATCTATGCCGACGGCTTTGCTGCCAGCGGCATCCGCATGAACAACGTCCTGCCCGGCTGGATCGACAGCCTGCCGGGAACCGACGAGAGGCGCGCCAGCGTGCCGATGGGCCGCTATGGCCGCATGGACGAAGTCGCCGCCACGATCGCCTTTCTGGCCTCCGAGGGGGCCGGCTACATCACCGGACAGAACATCCGC
Source organism: Aureimonas sp. AU20 (assembly GCF_001442755.1). Classification (NCBI taxonomy): domain Bacteria; kingdom Pseudomonadati; phylum Pseudomonadota; class Alphaproteobacteria; order Hyphomicrobiales; family Aurantimonadaceae; genus Aureimonas; species Aureimonas sp. AU20. The sequence goes on from NZ_CP006367.1 coordinate 366,370, forward strand.
GTCGACGGCGGCGTGACCCGCTCGGTGTGAGGCGACCCGCCGGTTCGGGTTCGGCACGGAATCTGGAACGCGAGACAATCTTGTCGCAGTCAGCTTCGCGACAGGAAACGGGAAACTGGGTTAAATTCAAATCAACACTTCCGTGTGAAACCTGAGGGTACGAAAGCATCCCTTAACCATCACTGCGCGGCCAGTGCCGGAGACGAGCTCCCATGCGTCTGAACATCAAGCTCAAACTCGGCGCGAGTTTCGGGGCGACCCTCCTCTTGACGGGTGCGGTCGGTTACTTCGGTGTCTCCTCGCTGGCGAGCACGAACGCCATGCTGCAGGACTTCGCGCAAGGGCCGTTCCGGCAGGTGGACGGCACCAAGGGGATCGCGACCTCGCTGGAAGTCGTGCGCCGGGACATCCTGACTTCCTTCTTCACGTCCGATCCGGAAAAGCTCAAAGGGACTGCCGCCGAGTATCAGGAGAACTGGCAGTCGATCGAGACCACGCTGGCCGACATCCTGCGCACCATGCCCGCCGAGGACCGCAAGGCCTATGCCGATGTCGAGCCGATGATCGCCGAACTGAAGGCGGCGTCGGACGCCGCCTTCGAGGCGGGCGATAAGGCCGATGTCTCGGCCTCTCAAACCGCCTTCCTGACCACGGACCAGCCCGTGGCCGGCATGACCAGCGGTCTGAAGGCGCTGCAGAACGGATTGTCGACCACGAGCGTCGATGCGCTGACGGCGCGCGAGGCGCTTCAGGGCATCGCGACGGCGGTTCTCGATGCACGCGTCCAGATGGGACGCGCGCTCGCGCTTTCGGACGACGCCGAGATCGCGCGCTCCAGCGAACGGCTGAACGCGCTGGACGAACAGATCCGCGCGAGCCTCGCCGCGCTGGCCACGCGCCATCCCAAGCTCGCCTCCAGCGTGCCGGGCCTACGGGACGCCTGGGCCGAGAGCTTCAAGCTGATGCGCGCGGCCACCGATGTCGGCGTCGCGAACTGGCTCGCCAAGGCACAGACGCTCGCCGACACCAAGCAGGGTCCGATGGCGGTGGCGGCGGCCCAGCGGCTGGAAGAGCTGGCGGCCGGGGCCTCGAAGTCGGCCGAAGCCTATCTCGCGCGTTCCGCCAGCGCCTATGAGTCCATGCGTCTGATGCTGCTCGGCCTCGTCGCCGGCGCGGTGGTTCTGGGCGCCGGGGCTGCGGCCTGGATCGCCCTGTCCATCTCGCGGCGCCTGAGCAAGGCGGTTCGCCTTGCCAACGCCATCGGCGAAGGCGACGTGTCGCAGCGCGTCGCGGCAGGAAAGGCCGACGAGCTGGACGACCTTCTCGGCGCCATGAACGCCATGAGCGTCAAGCTGTCGGACTATGCCACCGTGGTGGCCGCCTCGTCCGACCAGGTGGCGTCGGGCTCCAGCCAGTCGGCCACGACGGCCGAGCAGCTTTCGGCGGGCTCCAGCGAACAGGCCGCCGCCTCGGAAGAGGCTTCGGCCGCGATCGAGGAAATGAGCGCCAACGTGCGCCAGAACGCCGACAACGCCTCGACCACCGAGAAGATCGCCGTTCAAGCCGCCGCCAGCGCCGAACGCTCGGGCAAGGCCGTGACGGCCTCGGTGGAGGCGATGCGCGTGATCGCCGACAAGATCCGCGTCGTTCAGGAAATCGCCCGCCAGACCGATCTTCTCGCTCTCAACGCCGCGATCGAGGCGGCGCGCGCGGGCTCGCACGGCAAGGGCTTCGCGGTGGTGGCGTCCGAAGTGCGCAAGCTCGCCGAGCGCTCGCAGTCGGCGGCGGCCGAGATCGGCACGCTATCGACGCAGTCGCTTCTGACCTCCGAGGAAGCCGGGCAGATGCTGAATGCGCTTCTGCCCGACATCCAGAAGACGGCCGAACTCGTGTCGGAAATCTCGGCCGCCTGCCGCGAGCAGTCGATCGGCATCGACCAGATCAACCAGGCGATCGGCCAGCTCGACCAAGTGACGCAGACCAATGCCGGCGCGGCCAACGAAATGTCCGCGACCGCCGAACAGCTTTCGGCCGAAGCGCGCCGTCTGCAGGAGAGCGCCCGCTTCTTCAAGCTCGCCCCCGGCGCGGACGTGCCGTCAGCTCCCGTCCAGGCGGCGGCCCCGGCCGCCCCCGCGGCTTCGCCGGCTGCCCCGCGCGTGGAGACCGTCCACGCGCTTCAGGCCAAGGCGCAGAACTTCGCCGAGACGCAGGCCCCCAAGCGCGCCGCCGCCCCCGCCAAGAGCGCCCCGCCCGTCGCGGCCAATGGCTTCGCGATGGATTTGGACGGCGATGGTGATTTCGAGAAGATGAGCGCTTGAGAGCCAATTGTCCCGGCGTTTTTGAGCGGGTCATGGTTCAGCGGCGGTGGCGTCCTCGATCGCCGAACGCGGGGAACTCTGACTTCGCCCAGCGCGACAATCAGGAACGCCCTCTCCTGTTTCACGTGAAACAGAATTGGAGCGAATTTTCTTCGCGCAGACGACGAACTACAAAGCGCTGAACGCAGACCGCTGAACGCAGACCAAAGACCCATAGTCAATCGGGGTAAGCATCGCCGCAAGGCTACCGCGTCTGCCCACTAGCGCCGGCCGCGCCCTCAGCGGCGCAGGACCAACGTCAGCACGAAGGCGGCGCCAAGCGCCGAGGTGACGATGCCGACCGGCAGTTCCTGCGGCGCGAGCACGACTCGGCTGGCGAGATCGCTGATGAGGAGAAGGATCGCGCCGATCAGCGCCGAGGCCGCGACGAGTGGCCCATGGCGCACGCCGACCAGCGCCCGCGCCAGATGCGGCACCATCAGCCCGACGAAGCCGATGACGCCCGACAGGGCCACCAGCGCGGCGGTGGCAAGCGCCGAGAGCGCGAAGACGGAGAGCCGCAGCCGGGCCACGTCGATGCCGAGCGAATGGGCGGTTTCCTCGCCGCCGAGCAGCGCGTCGAGCCCGTGCCGGAAGACGATGCCCGTGCCGATCGCCAGCCCCGCGCCGAACAGCGCGAGTGGCAAGTTGCTCCAGCCCGCAAGCCCGAGGCCGCCCGCCGTCCAGAACAGGACGGAATAGGCTGCGCGCTGGTCCCCCGCGAAGACCAGCCACGTGGTCAGCGCTCCGAACAGGAAGGACACCGCGAGGCCCGCGATCACCAGCCGCTCGGGTGCCTTGCCGCCCTCGCGCGACAGGAGCACGAGAACCGCCAGCGCCGAGAGCAGCGCGCCGGCGAAGGCGGCGGCCGGTAGGGTCCACACGCCGAGCCGGTCTCCGAACAGGGTGATGACCGACACCGCGCCGGCCGCTGCCCCGGAGGACAGGCCGAACAGGAACGGATCGGCGAGATCGTTGCGCGTCGTGGTCTGGAGCAGCGCACCGACCACGGCGAGACCGGCGCCGACCGACATGGCAAGCACGGTGCGCGGAAGGCGCAGGTCGAGGACGATGCGCGCCGCCGGGCCGGACAGACCCTCTCCCGCGTCCAGACCCGCCGCCCCGGCCAGCGTGCGCAGAATGGCGCCGAGCGGCAGCGGCGTCGATCCATAGGCGATGCCGGCCAGCGCCAGCGCCAGGAGAAGCGCCGCCCCCGCGCCCGACAGGGCCCATGCGCGGGCCGTCATTTCGCAGCTGGGCCGGCGGCCGGATGCAGCGCCTTGGCCAGGGCCTCCACGGCGTCGATATTGGCGGGGCCGGGTGTGATCTGCTCGTAGCGCAGCGGCAGAAAGCGCTCGTTCTTCACCGCGTCGGTCTCGCGCATGGCGGGGTGGTTCTTGAGGAAGTCCAGGAGCTTGCGGTAGCCCGCGCCGTCCTGGTAGTCGAGCAGCACGAGGAATTGCGGGTTCTTCAACGCCACGTCCTCCCAAGAGGTCGTGCCCCAGCTCATGTCGAGATCGCCGAGCACGTTGGTGCCGCCGGCGGCCTCGATCAGGGCGGTGGGCATAGCGAACTTGCCGGCGGTGAAGGGCTTGTCCTCGCCCGAATCGTAGAGGAAGACCGAGACCGGCGCCTCGCCTTTCACCGTATCGGCGACCTTGGCGATCCGACCCTTCCAGCCCTCCACCAGCGCCTCGGCTTCAGTGCGCTTGCCGAAGATCGTGCCGAGCGCCAGCTCGTCGGTATAGAGCAGGTCCATCGAGGCGCGCGGGCGCGCCTTGTCCACCTGGGCGCAGCTTTCGGTGAGGACATAGGTCTCGATGCCCTTGGCCTTCAGAGTGTCGGGCGTCACCTCGCCGCCGGGCTTCATGCCGTAATACCAGCCGGCGAAGAAGAAGTCGGCCTCGGCGGCGAGCAGCGTTTCCATGGTCGGATATTTCGGCGCGAGCTCGGGGAGCGCGCCCTTGGCGGCGTCGAAGGCCGGGGTCGTCTTGTACCAGCCCGAAACGCCCGTGACGCCCGCCATGTTCGGCTGAAGACCGAGCGCGAAGGCCATCTCGCTCATGTTGAGATCGTGCACCACGGCGCGGCGCGGCGCCTTGTCGAAGGTGAGCGTGCGCCCGCAATTCTCGACACTGACGGGAAAGGCCAGGGCCGGGGCGGCGCTGAGCGTTGCCGCGAAAAGAGCCAGGGGGAAAAGGGTCTTCATGGGAGAATCCTCTGGTCGCAATCAGCATGGGCCGGCGTGTCGAAGACGAGGAGCGGACGCCCCGTGGCCGGGTTGATGAAGGGGAAGCAGTCCATCGCGAAAACCTCGCGCACGATGGGGGCCGAGAGCGCCTCGGCTGGCGCCCCCCGCGCGACGACGCGGCCGCCCTGGAGCACGGCGACCCGGTCCGCGAAGGGCGTGACCAGGGCGAGATCGTGCAGCACGGCGACCACGGTGATGCCGAGCTCGCGCGCCAGCGCCAGCATGTCGGCGCGCGCACGGGGGTCGAGATGGTTGGTCGGCTCGTCCAGAACGAGAACCGCCGGCTGCTGCGCCACGGCGCGGGCGATCGCCGCGCGCTGGCGCTCGCCGCCCGACAGGCTGTCCAGCCGCCGCGCCGCGAGCGCGGACAGGCCGACGCGCGCGCAGGCGCCCGCCACCGCCGCGCGGTCCGCCTCGGGCGATGTGTGGCCGCGATGCGGGATGCGCCCGAGGGAGACATAGTCCCAAACCGTCAGGCGCCCGTCCGGCAGGTCGCTCTGGCCGACCACCGCGACGAGCCGTGCCCGCTCGATCGGGGCGATGGCCGAAAGATCGCGGCCGTCGATGCGGATGCGCCCTGCCGTGGGGCGGAGCCGGGCGAAAAGGAGGCGCAGAAGCGAGGTCTTGCCGGCCCCGTTCGGCCCGACCACCGCCAGCCGCTCGCCCGCCGCGACGCAAAGGTCGATGCCTCGAAGAATGGCCTGCCCGTCGCTTGTCGCGAAATCGACGCCGGCAAGTTCGATGCGGCCGGGCGCGGGCGGGGATGAAGGCATGGACAGGCGGTCTCGAACGCAAAGGCAACGGGAAGGCCCTTAGCGTGTTATACTATAACATTGCAAGCCTGACGTTTTCCGCACGGACGCTCGCTCTGCAGCGGCATGGGGTCAAGCTCCGTCTTGCCCTGCTTGAGGTGCACGCGGGCCAACATAAGCCGCGCGGCTCGGCCGATCGCGATGGTGCGCCTGCGGTCGGTTCAGGCCGCCGGAGGGAGCCGCCGGCGCGATGGCGTGGACGGCGCAGGCTCCGCGCCCGCCCGCCCATCGCCCGGCAGATTGTCCCGCTCCGCGGCGTTGCGCTCCTGAAACGCCGCCTCCATGCCGTCCGCATAGACGCAAAACCGATTCCGGCCCGTGGCCTTGGCCTGATAAAGCGCGATGTCGGCCTGCCGGCACAGCGTCTCGAAGGTGACGCCCTCGTCCCGCAGGACGGCGATGCCGATGCTGCTGCCGATCCGCAGCCTGCGCCCTTCGATCTCGAAGGGCTCCGACAGCACGGCCAGGATCGCCTCGGCCACGGTGCGCTGCACGGCTTCATCGAGATCGATGCAGAGGACTGCGAACTCGTCGCCGCCCAACCGCGCCAGGACGATCTGCCCCGCCACCAGCGCTTCCAAACGGCGCGCGACCTCCACCAGAACCTCGTCGCCGGCATGATGGCCGAACGTGTCGTTGACCCGCTTGAACAGGTCGAGATCGAAGTAGAGCAGGCCCATCTGCCCGGCGCGCGCGCTCTTCATCGCCTGCGTCGCCAGGGCCTCGAAGCGGCGTCGGTTGGCGAGGCCCGTCAGGCGATCCGTCTCGGCCTGCGCGCGGAACTGCTCGAGAAGGCGGCGACGCTCGCTGGTCTGCTGTGCGAGAACGGCGATGGCGGAGAACAGGGTGCGCAACTCGTTGATCGGAACCTGGCTTCCCAGGCTCCGCGCCGGACGATTGTCCGCCAGCGAGACCACCATGTCGCGCGCCGCCATGAGCGGAATGAGGATCGTGGTGCGCACCGAATAAAGAAACCGGAAGGCTAGCGCGAGAAACAGCGCCGAGCAGACCAACGTGAGGAGAAGCCGCGTCAGCGCCTCGCGGCTCTGCGCCTTGAACGTCTCGATCATATGCGACAGGGCGAAGACGCGCAGATCCTCCAGGGGTTTCAGCGTCGGCACGTAGACCGACATGATCACGGCCGGATCGGCGCCGTAGCGCCCGCCTTCCCGTCCCTTAGCGACCAGACGCCTCAGAAAGTTCAGTCCGTCCCCGAAGAAGCGTTGACGAATGTCCTGGGCAAGGCGCCGCGCCGTCTCGTCGTCCTCGAACAGCGTCTGCGTCCGCAGGAGACGCTCGATTTCCAGAAGGCGCCCTTCGGTCCGAACGAAGCGGTCGAGTTCATCGGCGCTCAGCTTCTCGCCCAGCGAAACGGCGGGGATCAAGCCGGAGGCGATCCGTCCGCCGAACTCGCGCAGGTCGCTGGCGCTTTGAGCGATCAGCGTCGCGCCGATCAGAGACGGGTCCTGATGCGCCAGCACCCGAGCGCTGATGTCCAGCACCGACTGGTAGCTGTCCGCCACCGCGATCATGCCGTCGATGGCCTGCCGTGTGTCGGCGGACTGGCGCATGGCGATCGGCAGGGCGGCGACCTCGTCCACCGCGAGGCGCGCCGTCTGAAGCAGGCGTCGCGCCTCGCCGATCCGCTCGCCCAGCGTCAGAAGCACGCTCTGGTCGGTCCAGGTGCGGGGAAGGGCGAGGATCTGTTCGAGCGAGCGGTCCGTCGCCGTGCGGAACGCGGCAAGGCGCGCGGCGGCCGCCTCGTCGGAGCCCGGCTGGATCGACATCATGACGTTGGAGGGGCCGCGCTCGGCCGAGATCCGGTTCGCCGCCGTCAGAAGCTCGCCATAGGCCTCTACGCTGCGCATGTTGCGCTCGGCACGCAAATAGTCGCCGACCAGCGGCCAGACGGCAAGGCCCAGCGCCACAAGCAGGCTGCCGGCGAATCCCGCGAAGGATACCTGCAGCCATCGCTTCAAGGAAACGGTCCTTGCGGGCGAGCCCAACCCCATCGAATTTTCCCGGCGCGCTTTTTCAGCCCGCATGCCTATACGTAAACTCTAAAGATTTCCCCCTTCGCAGCCGCCCCGCGCCGGCACCGCACGGCTTGAAAAACGGCGTGGGCGCCGCCATCTGGCGGCTCGAACCCACCCTCCAACTCCACAGGCAAGCCGTTTGGACGCGACCATGACCCTTGAACCCGCTGCGCCCGAGACCCGTCCCTTCGAGGCCGACGTCGCCAAGCTCCTGCACCTGATGGTGCACTCGGTCTATTCCGACAAGGACGTCTTCTTTCGCGAACTGATCTCCAACGCGGCGGACGCCTGCGAGAAGCTGCGCTTCGAGGCCCTGAGCGACGCCGCGCTGTCGGGCGGCGACCAGCCCTTTCGCATCGAGGTGGTGCTCGACGCCGAGGCCAAGCGACTGGTGATTGAGGACAACGGCATCGGCATGAGCGCTGCCGAACTGTCCGAGGCGCTGGGCACGATCGCCCGCTCGGGGACCAAGGCCTTCATGGAGCGCGTCGCGGGCACGAAGGAGGCCGAGGGCAGCCATTTCATCGGCCAGTTCGGCGTCGGATTCTATTCCGCCTTCATGGTGGCGGACGAGGTCGAGGTCGTCTCGCGCCGCGCCGGCTCGGAGGAGGCGACGCGCTGGCGCTCCGACGGGCTCGGCACCTATTCGATCGAGCCGGCGGAACTTGCCGAGGCGCCGGCTCGAGGCACGCGCGTCACGCTGCACCTCAAGGAAGACGCCGCGCGCTACGCCGACCCGTACACGGCGGAGTCCACCATCAAGGCGCAGTCCGGCCACGTGCCGGTGCCGATCTCGCTGCGCGAGACGCCGGAGGCCGAGCCGCGCGAGATCACCGACGGCGCCGCGCTTTGGCTGCGCCCCAAGGCCGAGCTGAAGCCGGAGGACTACACCGACTTCTACCGCTCCTTCGCCGGCCAGTACGACGAGCCGGCGCTGACGCTGCACTACCGCGCCGAAGGGTTGCACGAATATTCCGTGCTGGCCTTCGTGCCGGAGAGCAAGCCGTTCGACCTGTTCGACCCCGACCGCGCCGGGCGCATGAAGCTCTATGTCCGCCGCGTCTTCATCACCGACGAGGCGGAGATCCTGCCGCGCTATCTCCGCTTCGTGCGGGGCCTCGTGGATTCGGCCGACCTGCCGCTCAACGTCTCGCGCGAGATGATCCAGGAAAGCCCGGCGCTCGCCGCCATCAAGAAGGGCGTCACCAACCGCGTCCTGTCGGAGCTGGAGAAGATCGCGGACAAGGAGCCCGAGCGCTACCTCAAGATCTGGGAAACCTTCGGCGCCGTTCTGAAGGAGGGCATCTACGAGGATTACGGCCGGCGCGCAGCGCTGCTCTCGCTCGCCCGCTTCAAGACCACCGGCTCGGGCGAGGCCTGGCGCTCGCTGAAGGCCTATGCCGAGGCGATGAAGGAGGGACAGGACGCCATCTACTACGCCGTGGGCACCGACGCCGAGCGCCTCGGCGCCTCGCCCCAGCTCGAAGGTTTTCGCGCGCGGGGCGTCGAGGTGCTGCTTCTGCCCGACCATGTCGACAGCTTCTGGGTGACCGGCGGCGTCGAGTTCGACGGCAAGCCCTTCAAATCGGTGACGCAGGGTCTGGCGGACTTGAGCAAGATCGCCCTGCCCGAGGGTGAGGCGGACGGGGCCGAGATGTCCGACGAGGTGGGCGGCTTCATCGCCTATGTGAAGACGGCGCTGGGCGACACGGTGTCGGATGTGCGCGCCTCCGAGCGGCTGCGCGAAAGCGCGGTCTGCCTCGTGGCGCCCGACAACGCCATGGACCGCCAGTTGGAGCGGCTTCTGGCCAGCGCCGGCCGCGCCCCGGCCGCCGCCAAGCCGGTTCTGGAGATCAACCCGCGCCACGTGCTGGTGGAGCGGCTGAGCCGGCTCAGCGAGGCCGAGGCCGACCTGCGCGCGGACGCCGCCCATCTCCTGTTCGACGAGGCGCGGATCGCCGATGGCGAGGTGCCGCTCGACCCGCGCGGCTTCTCAGCGCGCCTCGCCCGCGTGCTGACGCGCGCGGCGGGCTGACCTGCCTCTCGCGCCCCGCCGGACTTGCGGTCCGGCGGGGCGCGTTCCGCAGCGGCGCGGCGAACGGCGTCTGAGTCGTTCCCCCGCTTCGCTGCGAGACGGCCGATATCCACCGACGGAACCCGTCCGGGTTGATGCCTTGGCCAGCTCGCGCGCGTTTCACACGCCTCGCTTGCGTCTAGCACCAGCGGGGGCGGCGCGGACTCGACAAAGCGGATCGGCCCCGCCAAAGCTCCCCTGAGGATGCCCTTCGGGGCATCGGCAGGGGTCGCTCTGATGATGCGGACACGGCGGCAAGACCAGACGATCGCATGGTGAGCTATCGCGAGATCGCCCGCGTCGCCGGCTGTTCGGCGGCGACAGTGAGCCGGGCCTTCAATACGCCGGGCCGCGTCGCGCCACCGCTCCTGCGCGCCATTCGCGAGGCGGAAACGCGGCTGCGCTCGGGCGCGCCGCCGGTGGACCCAACGCCCGCGCGCCAGGGGCGCCTCGTCGGCGTGCTCATTCCCAGCATGGGAAACCCGGTCTTCGCCACCATCCTCTCCGCGCTGCAGCGGCGGCTGCGGCTCGGTGGCTACGGGGTGCTGATCGCCCAGTCCAACTACGAGGCGGAGGAGGAGGGCGAAGCGGTGGAGACGCTGCTGGCCGAGCGGCCGGCCGGGCTGATCCTGACCCTTTGCGACGCCGCGCGGCCGCCGCCCAGCCTCGTCGCCTCGCACCCTCCTTGCGTCTTCCTCCATCAGCCACCGGCCGTTTCCGGCGCTTCGGCCGCCGTGACGCTGGACAACCGCGCTTGCGCCCGCCAACTCACCGATCTGGTGCTGGCGGCGGGCCATCGGCGGCTTCTCTTCCTGTCTGGCAACTTCACCGCCTCGGACCGCGCCCGCGCCCGCTACGAGGGCTTCTGCGACAGCTTGCGGGCCGCCGGCCTGCCGGTTCTGCCGGCGAGCGAGGTGTCCTTCGTCGACGACTACGCCCATGTCGATCTCACCGAAACCATGGAGCGGCATCGGCCCACCGCCATCGTCGCCTCCAACGACCTTCTGGCGCTGGGCGCCATGGGCGCGCTTCGGCGGCTGGGTCTCGCCATTCCCGAGGACGTTTCGGTGGTCGGCTTCGACGGGATCGAACTCGGCCGCCTTGCCATGCCGACGCTCGCCACGATGGAACTGCCGAACCAGGCCATGGGCGCCTGCGCGGCGTCTCTGCTGCTCGACATGGTGGAGCGCGGCGCGCCGTCGCACGGGCTCGACCTGCCCTTCGGCTACCGTCCCGGCGGCTCGCTCGGCCCGCCGCCGCCGGAAACTTCGGCGTAGCATATTTGCATCACACAGGGTCGCGCGCGAGAGATCGCGGCCGGAAGGCGCTTTTCCTAAGGCGATAATATGACTAACACGGTCATATTATCGCCTTACGTGAGTGGCTTTCCATGCGCGCTTCCCCCTCCATTCCCCCCGCCGTCCGGTCGCTTCGCCTCGCCGCCCTTATGGGCTCGACGGCCCTTCTGGCCCTCGGCACGGCGGTGCTGGCGCCAGGCGCGGCGATGGCGCAGGACACGGTGGTTCTCGACACGGTGACGGTGGAGGGCAACGGCGAAGCCGGCAACGGGCGCACCGGCCCCGGCGGCGTCAACGAGCAGGAAGGCTTCGTCGCCAAACGTAGCGCCGGTGCCACCAAGACCAACACGCCGCTGATCGAGACGCCGCAATCCATCTCGGTGGTGACCAGCGACCAGATCGAGCGGCAGGAGCAGCGCTCGATCCGCGCCACGACGCGCTATACCGCGGGCGTGACGCCGGAGATCACCGGCGGCTCCGATACGCGCTTCGGCGGCTTCAACATTCGCGGCTTCGACGCCACGGCCAATTCCAGCTTCATCGACGGGCTGCGCCTGCCCTCGACCTCGATCATCAACTTCCTCGGCCTCGATCCCTATGGTGCCGAGCGCATCGAGATCCTGAAGGGCCCCTCCTCGCCGCTCTACGGCCAGAACGGGCCGGGTGGCCTCGTGAACTACGTCACCAAGAAGCCGACGGAGACGCAGCTTCGCGAGGTGCAGGTGCTCGGCGGCTCGTTCGGCCTTCTGGAAGGGCGCTTCGACCTGTCCGGCCCGATCGCGGACGGCAGCCCCTGGAGCTATCGCCTGACGGGCGTCGCCCGCACGGCCGAGAACCAGGTGGACACGGTGGACGACGACCGGCTCTTCATCGCCCCGGTTCTCCAGTGGCAGCCCGACGCCGACACCACGCTGACGCTCACCGGCAACTACCAGCGCGACCGCGCCGGCTGGGGCCTCCAGTTCATGCCCTATTCCGGCACGGTGACCGACAATCTCGGCCGGCGCATTCCGCGCAGCCGATTCCTCGGCGAGCCCGACTTCGACAATTACGACACGGACATGGGCTCGGTCGGCTGGCAGTTCGACACCAAGCTGAACGAGGACCTGACCTTCCGCCAGAACGCGCGCTATTCCCGCCTGTCGCATTCGGAGCGCAGCGTCTATGGCGGCGGCTATCTGGACGAGGCGGCCGGCATCCTCAACCGCAATGCCGGCTCGGGCGAAGCGGATATCGACACGGTCTCGGTCGACAACCAGCTTCAGGCCGAGTTCGAGACGGGCGTTCTCCAGCACACGCTGCTCGGTGGGCTCGACTATCGCTATACCGGCTACGACGATCTCATCGACATCTACGGCGCCTCGACGCTCAACGTCTTCGCGCCGCGCTACGGCAACCCGGTCGACTACCTCTATACCTACACCGACCGGCATGTTCGGCAGAACCAGACCGGCGTCTATATCCAGGATCAGATCAAGCTCGACCGGCTGTCGCTGACCCTTTCGGGGCGGCAGGACTTTGCCGAGACGCAATCCAACAACCGCCTGACCGATGACGAAAACTCCAGGCGGAGCAACGCCTTCACCGGCCGCGCCGGGCTGATCTACAATTTCGACAATGGCCTCGCACCCTTCGTCAGCTATTCCGAATCCTTCCTGCCGCCGCTCGACACGACCGCCACTGGCGCCCTGTTCGAGCCCGAGACCGGGCGCCAGTGGGAAGGCGGCGTGAAGTACCAGCCGCCGGGCTGGAACGGCTTCGTCACCGCCACGGTGTTCGACATCGTGCGCGACAACGCCATTCGCTACGACGCGGTGGGCGGCACGTTCGAGGCGCGCCAGACCGGGCAGATCACCTCGCGCGGCGTTGAGCTGGAAGGCACGGCGAGCCTCACCGACAATCTCGACCTGCGCCTCGCCTACACCTATCTCGACGTCGAGATCACAAGCGACCCCGATGGCGGCAACGAGGGGCGCATGCCCACCACCATTCCGCACAACACGGTCTCGGCCTGGGCGGACTACACGATCCGCAACGGTTCGATGTTCGACGGGCTCGGCGCGGGGCTCGGCATCCGCTATGTCGGCTCCAGCTTCGGCGACGACGCCAACACGTTCAAGGTGCCGGGCGCGACCGTGGTGGACGCCGCGCTCAGCTACGAGCGGGACCAGTTCAAGCTCTCGGTCAACGCCAGCAACCTCTTCGACAAAGACTATGTCGCCTCCTGCGGCAACCGCGACTTCTACTGCTTCTATGGCGAGGGACGCCGCGTCACGGGCAAGCTGACAGTCGAGTGGTAGGCGCAAAGCGCCTCACCACCGGACATGAAAAAGGGGGAGCGGCCGGGCCGCTCCCCCTTTTTGCATCGATGCGAGGCGTTCAGCGGCGCGGCAGGAGGCGCTGCACTTCGCTCGCGGCGTCCTTGAGCGCGTCTTCCGGGGTGGCCTTCTGCTCCACCACTCGCGACTCGTTGTCCACGATCGCCTGGGTGATGCGCACGCCGTTGGAGCCGGGGAAGGCGAACCAGGGCACCATGATGTCCTTTTGGCGGAGAGCCGCCTGGAAGAGCGGGTTCTTGGCGTAGAAGTCGCCGAGATATTCGGGCGAGGTCGCGGCGAGCTCGTTGGTCGGCACGTAGCCGGTGCCGGGCACGACGGTGGCCGAGCCGAAGGGGCCGGTGGCGAACTTCACGAAGCGCCAGGCGGCGGCCTGCTTCTCGGCGTCGCGCGTCAGGATGACGGCGGCGTTGCCGCCGGTCGGCAGGCGGCCCTTCTCAGCGTCCACCAGCGGCAGGCGCGCGGTGCGAAGCTCGAAGCTCTCGCCGACATTCTTGATCGTGTTGCGCAGCGCGCCCGTGGTCTGGAACGCCATGCCGATCTTGCCGGCGACGAAGGCCTGCTCGCCGGCCTGCTTGGTGAGAACGGGCAGCCCGCCTTCCTTCACCATGCGCGACAGGATGGAGAAGGCCTTTTGCCCTTCCGGCCCGTCGAAGGCGACCGTCTTCATGTCCGGCGTCAGCATGTGCCCGCCGCCGCCGAAGAGCAGCGCGGAGAACATCCAGTCGTCGCTCTGCCAGCGGAAGTCGATGCCCGAGATGCCGTCGCCCAGCGCCTGAATCTTGGCGCCGAGTTGGATCACCTCGTCCCAGGTCTTGGGCGGCTGGTCCGGGTCGCCGCCGGCCCGGCGCACCAGATCGGCGTTGTAGTATAGGATCGGCGTCGAGGCGGCGAAGGCGAGGCCGACCTGCTTGCCGTCGACCTGCGCGAGCTTCAAGAGCGTCTCGGAATAGCCGAGCTTGGCCGGGTCGCCTTCCTTGGCCATGAGGGGCCCGAGATCCACCGGCACGTCGCGCTCGGTCACCATGCGCAGGCGGTTCAGCGCGATGAAGGTGATGTCGGGCGCCTCGGCCGTGCCGACTTGGCGCATGATCGTCTGCACGCCCTGCTCGTAGTTCTCGGACGGGCTGGCGAACTGGATCTTGATGTCCGGATTCTCGGCCATGAACTTCTTCGAGATCGTGTCCATCACGTCTTTGAAGAAGCCGGGCATGGGATAGTGCACGGTGAGCGTGGTCTCGGCCGAGGCCGGCACGACAAAGCTCGCCGCGAGCGCGAGAGCCGCGACCGCTGACTTGAGAGAGATCATGGGTTGAGTTCCTTGGGAGAAAGGGGAATGCGGAGTGGCTGACCGGATCTCAGCCCTTGAGGCCGGTCATGGTGATGCCCTCGACGAAGTGCTTCTGAGCCAGCAGAAACCCTGCGACGAGGGGAAGGGTGACAATGAGCGTCGCCGCCATCAGCGCGCCGTAGTCGTCGCCCGCTTCCGCCGCGCGGAAGAACAGGAGGCCGAGCGGCGGCGTGGCGTATTGCGTGTCGGAGACGACGATCAGCGGCCAGAACAGATCGTTCCAGTGGGCCACCACCGAGAAGATCGAGAAGGCGGTGACCGCCGGCCAGGCATTGGGCAGGACGACGCGCAGCAGCAGCGAGACTTCGCCCATCCCGTCCAGCCGCCCGGCATCGAGGAGATCGTCCGGCAGGCCCTTGAAGAACTGCAGGAACAGGAAGATGCCGAAGACCGAGATGGAGAAGGGCGCGACCATCGCGGTGTAGCTGTTGAGGAGCGCCGCCTTGTCGAAGGCGACATAGAGCGGCAGGGCCGTGGCGTGGATCGGCACCAGAAGGCCGAGCATGACCATGCCCATCAGGAGCTTGGCGCCCGGCAGCGGCAGCTTGGCCATGGCATAGGCGCACGGGATGGCGACCGCGACCTGGATCAGGAGGATCAGCCCGCAGACGATGACGCCGTTCAGCAGCAGCCAGCCCATGGGAACGCGAGTGAAGGCCTTGGTAAGGTTCTCAAGGAGGTGGAACTCGCTCGGCCAGAGCGAGAGCGTGGCCGAGAAGACCTCCGCCTGCCCCTTGGCCGCGACCGAGAGCATCCAGAGATAGGGTGCCAGCATGACGAAGGCGCCGAGCACGAGCAGCGAAAGGCGCAGAACCCGCGCGGGAGAGAGCGAAGCGGCGCGCATCAGTAATGGACCTTCCGGTCGAGCGCCCGATGCTGGAGCAGCATGAGGACGACGAGAACGAGGAGGAAGACCACCGTCATGGCCGAGGCGTAGCCGACGCGCAGATAGACGAAGCCTTCCTGATAGATGGAGAAGAGCAGGACCTCGCTCGCCCGGTTCGGGCCGCCTTCGGTCAGCGTCTTCACGGTCTCGAACACCTTCACCGCGTTGACGGTGGAGATGATGGCGACGAAGAGCGTGGTCGGCCCCAGCATCGGCCAGGTGACGAGGCGGAAGCGCTGCCAAGCCGAGGCCGCGCCGTCCACCTCGGCGGCCGCGTAGAGATCGCGCGGAATGCCCTGGAGGCCGGCCAGGAACAGGACCATGTTGAAGCCGACCGACTGCCAGACGCCGATCAGCGCCAGGCTCGGCAGGACCCAGGCCGAGGAGCCCAGCCAGTTCGGCCCGGCGATGCCGACGAGGCCGAGCAGCGCGTTGACCGGGCCGATCGAGGGATGGAGCAGATATTGCCAGACCGTCGCCATGGCCACCACCAGCGAGGCGACGGGCAGGAAGAACACGGTGCGGAAGAAGGCGCGGCCCCGCGTTTCCGCCTCGATCAGGAGCGCTGCGGCCAGCCCCAGCGCCACCGAGGCGGGCGTGACGATCGCGGCATAGAGCGCGGTGTTGGCGACCGAGCCGCGAAAGGCCGGGTCGCTCCAGAGATCGCGGTAATTGTCGAAGCCGACCCAGCGGAAACCGCTATAGCCGAGCTCGTAATCGGTGAAGCCGAGCACGAGAACCGCGATCGTCGGCGCGATCACGAAGAGAAGAAACAGGACCAGGGCCGGGGTGGCGAGGCCGAGGGCCGCGAGGCGCGCCCGCGCGCGGCGGGGCCTGGGACCGGCCGACGCACCGTCGCCGGCCATCGCGGGCAAGGAAAGCGCCTCAGACATGGCGCCCTCCCCCCGGTGCGCGCAGGCGCGCGCCTTCGCCGTCGAAGAACAGGAAATGGGCGGGGTCGGCGGCGAGCCGCAGCACCGCGCCAGGGGCGAGGCCGGCGGCGACGGAAGGCTCGACCTGCGCCACCACAGGCTCACCGTCGAGGCTCGCCTCGCAGTCGCAATAGACGAGAACGTCGGAGCCGAGGAATTCGAGGCGCCGCACGCGCGCCGGCAGGCCCGTGCCCTCGGTCGGGCGCAGCCGCTCGGGGCGCACGGCCACCGTGACCTCGCGCCCCGCCGGCAGGGCGAGAGCCATCGGCACGGGCAGCGGCGTGCCGTCCCGCGCCAGGACCGTCCCATCGCCTTCGACCCGCGCGGCCAGGAGGTTGATGCGCGGGCTTCCGATGAAGCGGGCGACGGTGAGATGGGCGGGATCGTCGTAGATCTCGGCGGGCGGGGCGATCTGCATAAGCCGGCCGCCCTGAAGCACGGCGACGCGATCGGCCATGGACAGGGCCTCGGCCTGATCATGCGTGACATAGAGCGTCGGCACGCCGGCCTCGCGGTGAAGGTCCACGATCTCGCCCCGCGCGTGAACGCGCAGATTGGCGTCGAGATTGCTGAGCGGTTCGTCCATCAGGAACAGCGCGGGCCGGCGCACCAGGGCGCGGGCCAGTGCCACGCGCTGGCGCTGGCCGCCCGACATGGCCGCCGGCTTGCGGTCGAGAAGATGGTCGATCTGCAGCGAGCGGGCGACGCGGCGCACCCGCTCGCCGATCTCGCGTCGCTGCGCCGACGTGCCCGGCATGAAACCGCCGACGAAGGGCAGTCGCTGCGGCCGGGACAGCTCGCGCATCATCAGCGGCACGGCGATGTTCTCGCCGGCCGTCAGATGCGGATAGAGCGCGTAGGACTGGAACACCATGGCGACGTTGCGCGCGGCGGGCGGCGCCTGCGTCACATCCGCGCCGCCGAGCCGGATGGCGCCGGCATCGGGCGTCTCCAGCCCGGCCGCGATGCGCAGAAGCGTGGACTTGCCGCAGCCGGACGGGCCGACCAGCGCTACGAACTCGCCGGGCCGGGCGGTGAAGCCGACATCGCGCAGGATCGGCTGGCCGTTGAAGCTCTTGGCGATGCCCTCGATGCTGAAGGGGGCGATGCTGAAAGGGGCGATGCTGAAGGGCGCGCTCATGCCGCGTTCTCCTTCGGCCTGTCGGCTTCACCGAGCGGGCCGGCGTCGACGCCGCCGACATCGGCCGGATAGATCTCGGCCCCGATGCGGGAGAAGTCGTATTCCTCGAGCCCGGGCACGGCGAGAAGCCGGCTATCGACAGTGCCGTCCGGCGTCAGCTCGTGCAGGACGAGGCCGAGCGAGCGCCCGCTCGCCCCTAGCCGTTCGCCCTCGCCCAGCACGAAGGCGGTCGAGGGCGCCCAGGTGATGGCGAGCCCCGCGTGCTGGCCGATCCAGGGCGAGTGGAGATGGCCGCTGGCATGGAGGCGCACGTCATGAGCCTCGCAAAGCGCCATGAAGCGCGCCCGCTCGGCCGGGCGCAGGCCCCAATAGCCGGTTTCGCCCTCGTCTATCCGCTCCACGAAAACCGGCTTGTGCGAGAAGATCGCGACCGGACGCCCGTCCCGCCCGTCCAGCGCCGCTTCCAGGAACAACCATTGCGCGGCTTCCGCTGCGCAGGCCGCCTCCTCGCCGCCGAGCGCGGCCTGGCCGAACAGAAGCGCGTTGAGGCCGACGAGCCGCCAGCCGCCCCGGTCGACGCAGAACCGGTCCGGCCCGACGAGGCGTGTCCACCGCTCCAGCCGCTCGGCGTTGACGGGCTGCGCCATGCCGGGGAAATGGCCGACATCGTGATTGCCCGGCAGGATCAGCGCGTTGTCGCCCAAGCCCGCCATGGCCGCCGCCCCATGGGCAAGCTCGGCCTCGCCGCGCGCCTCGTCCGCCCCGTCGAGCGCGAGGTCGCCGGTGTGGATCACGAGATCGGGCTGCAACTCCTTGAGAAAAGCGAGCGCTGCCTGCCAGTTGGCGTCGAAGCGCGGCTCGCGAGGCGAGAGATGGGTATCGGAAATCTGGACGATGCGCATGGCGGCCTTCGCAAGGATCGGCGGCCGCGCTCGGTCGGGCGGCCTGCTCTCATGCGAAGGTCAGTAGCCTTGCGGCGCGACGGTTTGGTGAAGGCGTCTGTTTCACTGTTTCAAAGATGCGCGCATCGAAACAGCGAAGGACGGTTCCGCGACACGGAGCCGCAAGCCGCGCCCGCAACCCCTGCGCGACGGGCTTTCTCGCCCTTCGGGTGGGCGCTCTGCGGTTTCGGAAGGGAAACGAAGCTCCTCTTTCTCGTTTCAAGCGATGAACTGGCGTATCTGTAGGAGTCTTCGAACCATGTCGTCACGAACACTTCGCATTCTTCATCGCCCGCCCAGCGTCTGGGAACTCGACCAGGACGCCGAAGGGCATCGGGCGCACCGGATTTCGGCCTATCGCGAAGTCCTGCGCGTCTTCGTCCATCCCCGCCGCGCCAAGCTCGAGGCGCCGGAGGCGATGCGGCGCGAGGGACAGGGCGAGCCGGCCGTCATGGCCTGACGCTTGGCCCCCGAGGCGCGAAGCACAAAGGCAAAAGGGCCGGTCCGCCCCGTGGCGAACCGGCCCTTTTGCTTGTTTGCGACCTAGCCCCGAACGGGGCGGGGCGGCTAGTCGAGCTGGCGCACGGCGCCCTTGGCGGCGCTGGTGGTCATGGCGGCATAGGCGCGCAGCGCCGTCGTCACCTTGCGCTTCCGGATCTCCGCCGGCTTCCAGGCGTCGCGGCCCTTGGCCTCCATCTCGGCCCGGCGGCGCGCGAGTTCCGCGTCGTCCACCGCCAGATGGATCGAGCGGTTCGGGATATCGATCTCGATCCGGTCGCCTTCGGCGGCGAGCGCGATCAAGCCGCCTTCCGCCGCTTCCGGCGAGACGTGGCCGATCGACAGGCCGGAGGAGCCGCCGGAGAAGCGCCCGTCGGTGACGAGGGCGCAGGCCTTGCCCAGGCCCTTCGACTTCAGATAGCTCGTGGGATAGAGCATTTCCTGCATGCCCGGCCCGCCGCGCGGCCCCTCGTAGCGGATCAGGACGACGTCGCCCGGCTCGATCTGGCCGGAAAGAATGGCCTTGACCGAGGCGTCCTGGCTCTCGAACACCCGCGCGCGGCCGGTGAACTTGAGGATCGACTCGTCCACGCCCGCCGTCTTCACGATGCAGCCGTCTTCGGCGAGATTGCCGTAGAGAACGGCGAGGCCCCCGTCGAGCGAGAAGGCGTGGTCGAGCGAGCGGATGACGCCGCTCTCACGGTCGTCGTCCACCGTGTCGAAGCGCCGGTCCTGGCTGAAGGCGACCTGCGTCGGCACGCCGCCGGGCGCGGCGCGGAAGAAGTCGCGCACCGTCTGGCTTTCCGTGCGCTTGATGTCCCAGCGGTCGAGCGCTGCGCCGAGATTTTCGGCATGGACCGAGCCGACCGAGGTGTCGAGCAGGCCGGCGCGGTCGAGCTCGCCCAGGATGCCCATGATGCCGCCGGCCCGGTGGACGTCCTCCATGTGGACGTTGGCGATCGAGGGCGCGACCTTGCAAAGCACGGGAACCCGGCGCGACAGGCGGTCGATGTCGGCCATGGTGAAGTCCACCTCGGCCTCGTGCGCGGCGGCGAGGAGATGCAGCACCGTGTTGGTCGAGCCGCCCATGGCGATGTCGAGCGTCATGGCGTTCTCGAAGGCCGCGAAGCTGGCGATCGAGCGCGGCAGGACGCCCGCGTCCTCCTGCTCGTAATAGCGGCGGGCGAGATCCACGATGAGATGGCCGGCCTCGACGAAGAGGCGCTTGCGCTCGGCATGGGTGGCCAGCGTCGAGCCGTTACCGGGCAGCGACAGGCCGAGCGCCTCGGTCAGGCAGTTCATGGAATTGGCGGTGAACATGCCCGAGCAGGAGCCGCAGGTCGGGCAGGCCGAGCGCTCGATGATCTTCACGTCCTCGTCCGATACGCGGTCGTCGGCGGCGGCGATCATGGCGTCGACGAGGTCGAGCTTCTTCTCGGCGCGCGCGTCCGGCCAGACGACCTTGCCCGCTTCCATCGGCCCGCCCGAGACGAAGACGGCGGGGATGTTGAGGCGCATGGCGGCCATCAGCATGCCGGGCGTGATCTTGTCGCAGTTGGAAATGCAGACCATGGCGTCGGCGCAGTGCGCGTTGACCATGTACTCGACGCTGTCGGCGATCAGCTCGCGCGAGGGCAGCGAGTAGAGCATGCCGTCATGGCCCATCGCGATGCCGTCGTCGACGGCGATCGTGTTGAACTCCTTGGCGACGCCGCCCGCCGCCTCGATCTCGCGCGCCACGAGCTGGCCGAGATCCTTGAGGTGCACATGGCCCGGCACGAACTGCGTGAAGGAGTTCACGACGGCGATGATCGGCTTGCCGAAGTCGGAATCCTTCATTCCCGTGGCGCGCCAAAGGCCACGGGCGCCGGCCATGTTGCGGCCATGGGTGGTCGTGCGGGAACGATATGCGGGCATGAAAACCTCCTCTGCCCGGGTGGGCGTACCCGCCATTACACCTAATCGCAAATCATTCCAACCACCTGCCGGGAGGAGTTTTGTCACGCCGGCCCGAACGAAGGTCTTCGCGGCCCGCCGGTCTTGGGCAGGGCACCGGTGAAACGGGAAGGTCGGGCGAGGCGAAGTCGAAGGCCGGCGCACTCAGGCATCCGACAAGCGCCAGCTCCCCTTCTCACGGTGGCGTGAAGGTCATGGCACTGTCATGATGGCTGCTTAAGCCCCGGCGTCAGGGGACTATCTCGCCTGAGCCTTCGCCCAGGCGCCCGACCTGTTGGGGAATTGCTCATGCTGCGCTCGTTCGGCCTTGCCGCTAGCCTGTCTCTCGCCGCTCTCGCGCTGCCTGCCAGCGCCCACGCGGAGGGCAAGATCACGCTCTATACGAGCCAGCCGAACGAGGACGCGCAGGCGACCGTCGACGCCTTCAAGGCCGCCCATCCCGGCACCGAGGTCGAGTGGGTGCGCGAGGGCACCACCAAGATCATGGCCAAGCTCCAGGCCGAGTTCACCGCCGGTAGCCCGCAGCCCGACGTGCTTCTGATCGCCGACAGCGTGACCATGGAGGGGCTGAAGCGCGACGACCGGCTTCTTTCCTTCCCCGAGGCCGACACGAAGGGCTTCGACGCCGCGCTGATCGATCGCGACCACACCTATTTCTCCACCAAGCTCATCACCACCGGCCTCATGGGCAACACGCAGGCCGGCGCCGCGCCGCGCGCCTGGAAGGACCTGCTGGCCCCCGACATGGCGGCCAAGACCACCATGCCGAGCCCGCTGACCTCGGGCGCCGCCCTGGTGCATGTGGCGACGCTCGCGCAGAACCCCGACTTCGGCTGGGCCTATTGGGAGGCGCTGGCCAAGGGCGGCACCACGGCGAGCGGCGGCAACGGCGCGGTGATGAAGGCGGTCGCCGGCGGCGAAAAGGCCTATGGCGTGATCGTCGACTATCTGCCGATCCGCGAGGCCGCCAAGGGCTCGCCGGTGAGCTTCAGCTTTCCCACCGAGGGCGTCTCGGCCGTGACCGAGCCGGTCGCGATCCTCAAGACCACCAAGAACCCGGACGGCGCCAAGCTTTTCGTCGACTTCCTCCTGAGCGAACAGGGCCAGGCGCTCGCCGCACGCCAGGGCTATCTGCCGGCGCGCAACGGCGTCGCCGGCCCGGCGGGCTTCCCCAAGCGCGAAGAGATCAAGCTTCTGCCCTTCGACGCGGCCAAGGCGCTGGCGGACGAAGCGGAGAACAAGAAGCGCTTCTCCGAACTGTTCGGCGGCTGAGCGCCAGCGCCTTGGCGCCGCCGCGTCGGGGCGAGACGCGCCGGAGCATTTTCAGGCAAGACCGACCCGTCTTTCCGTCGGATCATGCCGAATAAAAGCATCAGGCAGGCCCGGCGGATTGGGATTCAAAAGGCATGCTGGCGCGGCGAAGCTGCGCGAACGCCGCAGATCGTTCGCCCGTCCGCAGGGCCTTTGCCGATCCTCGCCGATACGCTCTCGCACCGGCGGCGTTCGGTGCTTCGCGAACGTCGAGGAACCGCGCGCCGTGTCTCCCTGCCGTTCTACCAACACGCACCGAGTGCGCCTCGGAAAACCTCCTGGATTGGCCGCCCCGGTCTTTTCGCCCGGGCCTCCATCGTGCAGGGTCGGGTCTCAGATCGCCTGACAAAACCTCCGGGCGGAGGATGGTCGAGGGTTTTTCGTCGGGAGCAAGGAGCGAAGCTTAAGTGATGCCGGCGGCAGGCCAAGCATTCGCGACAAACTCTACGGCGGAAAGACCCGATGAGCCGACCCCCACGAGGTTTTGTTAGGCACTCTAGGAGGCTGTTTGGAAACTCGGCGGCGAAGGGTCGGCGAGGGATTTTTCGACGTTCGCGAGGCGCCGAATGCAATCGATGTCGGCGGCATCGGCGGGAATTGGCAACGGTCCATGCGGACGGGTGAACATCTGCAGCGCTCGCGCAGCTTTGCCGTGTTTGCGCGGCAGATGTCTCGCCCTGGGAGCGGCGGGAAAGCGCCGACGAGCCGACCCGGC
This sequence comes from Aureimonas sp. AU20, assembly GCF_001442755.1. Taxonomy (NCBI): domain Bacteria; kingdom Pseudomonadati; phylum Pseudomonadota; class Alphaproteobacteria; order Hyphomicrobiales; family Aurantimonadaceae; genus Aureimonas; species Aureimonas sp. AU20. The sequence continues at coordinate 389,265 of NZ_CP006367.1, forward strand.
CGGGTTGTCGAACGGTCTCCAAGCCCTCCATCCGTCCAAGCTTCGCCCTCGTATCCGAACCCCATTCCCTCGCCTCGTCCTCCGTTCGGATGTTTGCGAGACACATTCGAAAGGCCGTCTCATGAGGGCATGTCCGTGAAGGCTCCAGCGTGAAGGCGCCTCCGGCGGAACGCGCCGCGATCGCGGCGCTGGCGTTGATCGTTGCGCTCTTCGGCATCCTGCCCATCGCGCGGCTGGCGCTGGAGGCCGTGCTGCCCGGCGGGCGGCCCGACCTCGCGCCGGCCCTCTCGGTCCTTTCGGCGCGCTCCACCTGGATCGCCACCGGCCACACGCTGGCGACCGCCTCTGTCGGCACGCTGGTCGCCGTGGCGATCGGCCTGCCGCTGGCACTGCTCGTCGGGCTCACCGACCTTCGCGGCAAGACGGCGCTCGTCTTCGCCGCGCTCCTGCCCGCCATGATCCCGCCGCAGGTGACGGCGCTGGCCTGGGCGCAGCTCTTCGGTCCGTCCAGCCCGCTTCTGGGCGCGCTGGGCTTGGCGCCGCCGATCGGCACGCGCAATCCCCTCTACAGCGCCGGCGGCATTATGCTCCTTCTCGGCGTGCAGCACGCGCCGCTCGTGTTCCTCGCGGTGCGCGCGGGCCTGCGCGCCCTGCCGCGCGATCTGGTGGAGGCGGCGCGCGCCTGCGGGGCGAGCCGGGGCCGAGTGCTTCGCACCGTCATCCTGCCGGTCATGACGCCGCCGCTGGTGGCGGGGGCGGCGATCGCCTTCGTGTCGGCGGTGGGCAATTTCGGCATTCCGGCCCTGCTCGGTATTCCCGCCGGCTACACGACGCTGCCGACCCTGATCTACCAGCGCCTTGCCGGCTTCGGCCCGGCGATCATCGGCGAAACGGCGGTTCTCTCGGTTCTGGTCGGCCTCGTTGCCTTCGCCGGCTTCGGGTGCCAAGCCCTCCTGCTGCGCGCGCGGGACTATCGCCTGAGCGGCTCGGGCGCGGCGCTTCAACCCTTCGCGCTCGGGCGCTGGCGCTTGGGGGCCGAGGCGCTGGTGGCGCTTCTCATGCTGGTGATGGTGGCCGCGCCCCTTGCGGGCCTTCTCGCCACCTCGCTCGTCTCGGCCTATGGCGTGCCGCTCGGCCCCGGCACGGCGACGCTCGGCAATTATGCCGAGGTCCTGTTCCGGCAGGACGTGACGATCCGCGCCTTTCGCAACTCCGCCGCACTCTCGTTCGGGGCCGCGATCGTGCTGGCCTTCGTCGCCGTGCCGCTCGGCGTTCTCCTGGTCTGGCGCGGGAGCCGGCTTTTGCGCGCGGTCTCGGCGGCGGCCGACATTCCCTACGCCCTGCCCGGCATCGTGCTCGGCATCGCCTCGATCCTCCTGTTCCTCAAGCCGCTGCCGGTCCTCGGCTTCAGCCTCTACAACACGATCTGGATCATCTTCCTCGCCTATCTCGCGCGCTTTCTGGTTCTGGAACTGCGCCCGGTCGTGGCGGGGCTGCGCCAGTTGGACCCGGCTCTGGACGAGGCGGCTCGCATGACAGGAGCCGGCTTCGGGCTGCGGCTGCGCAGCGTCGTCCTGCCGCTCGTGGCGCCCATGGCGGCGGCGGGCGCCATCCTCGTCTTCATGACCGCCTTCAACGAGCTTACCGTTTCCGCGCTGCTCTGGTCGGCGGGCAACGAGACGCTGGGCGTCGCCGTGTTCAATCTCGACGATGCCGGCCGCGCGCCGCTCGCCTCGGCGCTCGCCATGGTAACGGTGGTGGTGATCCTCGCCCTGATGGCGCTGGGCTCGCTGCTCCAGCCGCTCCTGCCCAAGGGCGCCCTGCCCTGGACACGGTGAGACGCAGCGCCCTCGGGGTTTAAAGCTCAGACAGCTTCCACCGCCAAGCTCTTGCGCGGCGCCGGCTGCGCGTCGCCCACCGTGTCGGGCAGGAGCCAGCCGTCGCGAATGCCGATCCGAACGCTTTCGCCCTCCGCCCGCCCGGAGGGCGCGTGCAGCGAAAGGCGCGTGCCGGGCGCGGCCAGGGGCTCCACCACGAGGCGCGAATGCGAGCCCTTGAAGGTCGAGGACAGGACGCGCGCGGCAAAGCCGTCGGCGCGATCGATCTCCAGATCCTCCGCCCGAAGGCACACGCGCCCCCGGCGGCCGGAGGGCAGGCGCAGGCCCGCAGGGCAGCGGATGTCCGCCTCCACGCCGAACAGGCGGACGCGCGCCCGACCGTCGCCGGGCGAAAGGAGAAGGTCCGCGTCCGCCACATGGCCGTGGCCGACGAAGCGCGCCACGGCCTCGCTCGCCGGCTCGGCATAGAGAGTTTCGGGCGTGGAGAGTTGCAGGATGCGCCCGCGCTCCATCACGGCGATCCGGTCCGCCAGCGCCATGGCCTCGGCTTGGTCGTGCGTGACATAGACCAGCGTCGCGCCGGTGCGCCGGTGGAAAGCGCGGAACGTCTCCTCCATCGAGGCGCGAAGATGCACGTCGAGATTGGCGAGCGGCTCGTCGAGAAGCACGATGCCCGGCTCCATGGCAAGGCAACGGGCGAGCGCCACGCGCTGCCGCTGGCCGCCGGATAGATCGGCGGGGCGCCGGTTCTCGAAGCCCGACAGATCCACCGCCGCCAGCGCCTCGGCCACCTTCTGAGCCTGCGCCGAGCCGCGCACGCCCTTCACGCGAAGGGGATAGCCGACATTCTCCCCCACACTCATATGCGGCCAGAGGGCATAGGACTGGAAGACGATCGCGACATTGCGCGCCTCGGGCTGCACGAAAGCGCTCTCGCTGGCGACGATCCGGTCCCCGAAGGCAAGGCTTCCCGCGCTCGGCGCCTCGAAGCCGGCGATGAGGCGAAGCAGCGTCGTCTTGCCGCAGCCAGACGGTCCGAGCAGGGCCAGAAACTCGCCGGGGCGGATGTCGAGCGACACCTCGTCCAGCGCCGCCGGCCCCCGGTCGAAGCGCCGGGTGAGCTTGCGAAGGTGGATCGATACGGCCATGCCTTACCTCAAGCGCTTGTCTTGCCTCGACTTTCGCTCCGCTTGCCACAACCGGGTGACACGGGGATGACGCCGTTCGGTGCGCTGGCCTGGCGGCCAAGCACGGCCGCTCATAGCATCGGAAATTCCTTTGCGAGAGACCAAGTGGCGATGGAACATTTCGCCGGCTGAACGCTTCTCATCTCGAAGATTGTGTCGGTGCAATGACACCGATGCCTCAAGAACGGATGGAAGCCCCATGAAGACCTTCGCAATCGCTTTTACGGCCCTGGCTCTGATGGGCGGCGTCGCCTCGGCCCAGCCGGCTCCTGCCGCCGGCACGCCGGAGTCCACCAGCAAGGTGCCGGTTCCCGGCAACTCGTCCGGCATCGACAGCACCATGCCGGCCGACGCGGCATCGACCATCACCACGACGCGCGACGCGCCGTCCGTGACCGATCCGACCAGCACGAGCTCGGTCCCGGTCCCGGGCAATTCGTCGGGCATCGACAGCACCATGCCGGCGGACGCCGCTTCGCGGGTCGTTGTGCCGCGTGACGCGGTGAAGACCGACACGATGCAGTCCGGCTCCTCCGTGCCGGTTCCGGGCAACAGCTCGGGCATCGACTCGACCGCTCCGACCCGCTGAACCCGATCAGTTCATAGGTCTTAGGCTTGGAAAGGGATGTGCCTGCGAAGGCCCATCCCTTTTTCGTTTGGGAATATCGCGCTTGGTTCTGCGCTGAACGACGCTGTGTGACTCATCTCAATCGAGAGCCATCCACGACCTCGCCCGGATGCTTGCTGGTCATGACGAGGCAGTAGAGACCTGCGGGCCAAGGGCGGGCGAGGGATTTTGACGGGTTCATAAGGCGCGAAGCTCAAGTGACGTGACCGCGCTTGGCCAAGCATTCGTGACGAAAGGATCGGACAAAAGACCCAGCCGGCCCACCCCGGCAGGGTCGTCTGTCTTGGGTTCCAAATCCGATCGGGTCGGCATCGCACGGCCAAGGCGTAGAACGCGAAAGACCCGGCCGCCACCGAAGGCCGCGACCGGGTCTTTCGCGTATGGGATCGCGCGAGCCCTTTCGCGCGGGGCGGGCGCTCAGGCCGCTTCGGCCAAGGCAGCGGTTTGGGCCTTCGCCTTGGGGCTGCTCGGCGTCTCATTATGCCGTTCGGCAAAATCCAGCGCGAGCGCCTGAAGCCTTTGGATGTCGTACCCGCTCTCGATCCCGGCCGAGACGATCTCGGCTTCGCCGGGGTTGAGATGGAACGTCGCCATTCCCTCCTGCAACCGGCCCGCCTCGGTGGACAGCTGATCGGCGGTCGCCGCCATCTCGTTGGCCGCCCCGGCGTTCGACTGCGTCACCTGATCCAGCTGGCCGATCGCCTGGTTGATCTGCTCGATGCCGATCGACTGCTCCCGGCATGCCGCCGAAATCTCCGACACCAGCTCCGCCGTCTTGCGGATGTCCGGAACCAAGCGCTCCAGACGCGCCCCGGCATCCTCCGCCACCACCAGCGTGCGGGAGGACAAGTCGCCGATCTCGGCGGCGGCTGCCTGAGAGCGTTCGGCGAGCTTGCGCACTTCCGAGGCGACCACCGCAAACCCCTTGCCGTGCTGGCCGGCGCGGGCCGCCTCGATCGCGGCGTTGAGCGCCAAGAGGTCGGTCTGGCGGGCGATCTCCTGCACCACGGCGATCTTCTCGGCGATGGCGCGCATGGCCTCGGTGGACTGCGCCACCGCCGCGCCCGTGGTGTCGGCATGCTCGGCGGCCTGGGCGGCGATCTTCTCGGTGGTGGAGGCATTGTCGGCGTTCTGACGGATGTTGGCGGTCATCTCCTCGATCGCGGCGGACGCCTGCTCGGAGGCGGCGGCCTGTTCGGTGGAGCCGGAAGAGAGCCGGGCGGACGTGCCGGCGGAGCGCTGGGCGCCGCTGAACACTTTCGAAGACGCGGTCTGGACGGCGAAGACCGTGCCCGAAAGACGAAGGCGGGTTTGGCAAAGGCGGGTCAGAAGGTCGCCCACCTCGTCATGGCGCGAATGGACGATCCGGTGTGACAGGTCGCCGGCGGCGATGCGATCGACATTCTCCTCCATCAGGCGCAGACCGCGCAGCAGCGACAGGCCCATCCAGGACGCAAGCCCCGCGCCCAGCGCGACGGCGAGGACGATGGCCGCCGTCAGCCACATCCTCAACGCGCCATAGCCCGAGCGTGCCTGCTCCACCAGCGCCTTGGCCTGGTCCTCGGCGTGCCGAACCAGGAGGTCGATCCGCTCGCCCATGGCGATGGCGGCGGGGCGCTGCTGTTCGTTGAGGAAGGCGAGCGCCTGGTTGAGCGTGTTGCCCTCGCCGATCCGCTGGGCTTCCTGCAATTTCTCGAAGGCCTTGCCCCAGGCAGCGCTGAGATCCGACACGGGCGCGCTGGCCGCCGCCGGGAGGCCGGCGCCGAGCTGGCGCAGAAGCGTGTCGACCTCCGGCCCGGCCTTGGCAAGTCGCTCCTTGGCGGCGGCGATCACGTCCGCTTCGCTATGGCTGAGATTCTCGCCGAGATCGAGGCGCGCGCGGTAGTAGGCGCGTTCGATCGTGTCGAGGACACGGATCGAATCCGTTTGGCTCTGGGCCGTCTCGAGCGGCGTGCGCACGGCTGCGAGCGCGACCTCGAACGCCTTGTCGCTCGCTTCGACCAGTTCGAGACCCGTCTCGTTCGCACGCACGTCGGCGGAGGAGGAAAGGTCGTAAGCCTGCTGCGACACAGCCTTCAGACGCGCCATCGCGGCGGGGAGATCGGCGATATCCTGGCGTCCCTCCGGCGTCTGCACGGCCCGGTCGAAGGTGGAGAGGGCAGCCTCGATCTCCTGCCAGGTCTTGGCATAGTCGGCCTTCATCGCCGCGTGCTCGGCGGCGGTGCTGATGATGGCGGTGCGCTGAAGACGGCGAATCTTCTCCAGATTCGACGACAGGATTTCGAGCGCCTCGATTTGCTGGAACGGGCGCCCGGCGAACTCCTCGAAGCGATCGACGCTGGAGGACAGGGCGTTCAGCCCCATGACGCCGATGCCGCCCGTCAGAAGCAGGACGGCCCCGAAACTAAGGGCAAGGCGAGTTCTCATCGAAAAACGCATGGCGAAACGGTCTGCCCTTGAGCGAGGAACCAACGCCCCGAAAATGATCGCGTCGAATTAAGTTTTTCTGCCGGAAGGCCAGCCGCCAGAAGCACGGCTCAAAACTTGGTTTTCGAACCGTGAACAGATGTCAAAAGAATCTGTCTTTACACAATTCATGATTGGGCCGGCTCACAAAATTCGCCGGGATACGCCAGACCGGGTAAGCAAGCCGATCCCTTGTTTCGAAACCGACTTCCTCTGCCACCGCCAAGGGAACACGATGGCAAACGCCTTCGCAGCCAATCCCAGCGCTACCGCACTCATTCCCACAGGTTCTGCCCACTCGAAGACTCGAAGAATGCCCCATTTTTCCAGCGCTGCCGCAGACCTGACGGTTGATCGAATCTATTACCGCCACTGCGATTGCCGCGCGAGAGTAACGCTGCGGCTCGCGGGGAAAGGACAAAGAGGCAGCCATCTTCTGCCGGACAAAACTCCCTGGAGCGCAGGCACCCCGCGTTGAGCCTCTATAGGCCCATTCCAGTCGATCTCCCGCGACAGACGTTTAAGCTGCGCGAGCCTCGCGCGCCGCCGGCTGCGCTAGCCGAACAGCGCCGTGATGCAAGAAGCAAAGCCTGCTCAACCTATCGACCGCAAGGCGGAGGAGACACTCGGGATCATTCAGCGAAAGCGCAAGCGAGCGTCGGCTCGGGACGTCCGCGCATTCATACGCATCGCCGCAACGGCATAGCGCAGAAGCCAATCACAGGATCGAACATATCGATCGAGTCTGGGCAATTTTTATTTTTAAGGAAAGATGGTGGAGCCAATCGGGATCGAACCGACGACCTCTTGAATGCCATTCAAGCGCTCTCCCAGCTGAGCTATGGCCCCAGTGCCACCGAAGTGGCAACCTCGTCAGGGCCGTTGGGCCGGCCCCGCATCTGGTGTGGCCGCTTATTAGGCGAGCCCTGGGGGGAACGCAAGCGAAAAAGCGGACGGGGTGACACGAAAATGAAGCCGGTCCGTCAAACCCCTGTCATGCAACGGTTTTCGACGCCGGAGCGGCAAGGCGGCCCGGTGGCCGGAGTGGCGACCTCGAGCCTCGGCGCGGCTCGAACCTCCGCTCCCAAGGGCGCGAGCGGCCGAATCGTCCCTGCCTTCGATTCGTCTCGCCGGGTGGATCGCTCGGGCGGCGCGGTTCGGGCGGCGCGGAACCTCGGTGAGCGAGACCGGAACACGAAAAAGGGGAGAGGACCGTCCGGTCCCCTCCCCTCGCAATCTCTCGACCTCGCACCGGGCGCAGACGCGCGCCCAGCGCTCGGTGCGGTGCTTAGACGTCGTCGTCGTCGTCGCGGCCGCCGCCGATGATGTCGGTCATGTCCTCGTCCTCGTCCTCGTCGTCGGCGAGGAACGTGTCGTCGTCGTCCGCGTCGTCGTCCACGACATCGTCGTCTTCGTCGCCGTCGACATTGGGCAGGTCGGCCTTGGCCGCCGCCGGGCCCGCCTCATCCTCTTCGACGTCGTTGATCGAGACCGTCTCCTCGTCGGTCTCGGCGACCTCGGTCACCTCGACCTCTTCCGTCTCTTCCTCTTCCACGACGCGCGAGACGCGCGAGGCCTTCACTGTCTCGAAGAAGGAGAGCGGATAGGACTTGCCCGTGTAGGGCGAAACGATCGGGTCCTTGTTGAGGTCGTAGAACTTGCGGCCCGTTTCCGGGTCGACGCGTTTGGTGCCGAGTTCAGTTTTCGCCATGGGTTCGCCTTTCGAAAGGGAGCGGGTCGCCTGCGCGGAGGCGGGCACAGACCGGGCCGGTTCATCCAATTATCGCCGCAAAGCCGGCCGGTCGAGGGGCGGGAAAAAGCGGAAGGTCCCTTACGGCGTCGCCGGACCCTTGTCAAAGCGCATCTGCCCGGCCCCCGCCGACACCCCTCGCCCGATCCGCCCGATATATCCGTTGGGGGGCCGGGAAACGCGCGCCGCGCCTCATGTGCTCTTCCCACGCGCTCCGCTCCAATGCTAGGCGAACGGCGAACCTTATGTTTGCGACAAGAGGACGAGCGGGCCGCAAGGACCCTGCCGCGCCTCTTCCGGCAAGGGGGTCGAGGACGTTTCGTCCGGCGACGGAAAGCAGGGCGCGGCCGGAGGCAAGGCGGCGCCCGGCCGGTCTGCTCGGCGGCGGGGGCACCTCGGTCCAGCCCCTGCCCGGAAGAGCCGCGCAGGCAGAACCTGGAGCCCGGCTTCGCGAGAAGGACGACGCCATGACGGGCCATTCCGCCGCCCCCCGCCCCCTCCAGAGCCGCCGCGCCGGCGCCCTCGCCGGCCGGGTGCGCGTGCCCGGCGACAAGTCCATCTCGCATCGCGCCTTCCTGTTCGGGGGTCTCGCCTCCGGGCGCACCCGCGTTACCGGCCTTCTGGAGGGCGAGGACGTGATCGCCACCGGTCGCGCCATGCGCCAGATGGGCGCGCGGATCGAACGCGAGGGCGAGGCCTGGATCATCGACGGCGTCGGCAACGGCGCGCTCTTGGAACCCGAGGGCGTTCTCGACTTCGGCAATGCCGGCACGGGCTCGCGCCTCACCATGGGCCTCGTCGGCCCCTACGACTTCACGACCACCTTCGTGGGCGACGCTTCGCTGTCGCGCCGGCCGATGGGCCGGGTGCTCGATCCCCTGCGCCAGATGGGCGTGCAGGTGCTGGCGCGCTCCAAAGACCGCCTGCCCCTGTCGCTGCACGGGCCGCGTGTCAGCGCGCCCATCGAATACCGCGTGCCCATGGCCTCGGCGCAGGTGAAGTCCGCCGTGCTGCTCGCCGGGCTGAACACGCCGGGCGTCACCACGGTGATCGAGCCGATCATGACGCGCGACCACACCGAACGCATGCTGGAAGGCTTCGGCGCCGAGGTTTCGGTCGACACCGACGCCTCGGGCGTGCGCACCATCCGGCTCACCGGCCAGGGCGAGCTCAAGGGCGTGCCCGACTTCGTGGTGCCGGGCGACCCGTCCTCGGCGGCTTTCCTCGTGGTCGCGGCGCTTCTCGTGCCGGGCTCCGACATCGTGGTCGAGAACGCGCTGATGAACCCGACCCGCACCGGCCTGATCGAGACGCTGCGCGAGATGGGCGCCTCGATCGAGGCGGTGAACCCGCGCCTGTCCGGCGGCGAGGACGTGGCCGATCTGCACGTGAAGCACTCGGTGCTGCGCGGCGTCACCGTTCCCCCTGAGCGCGCGCCCTCGATGATCGACGAATATCCCGTGCTGGCCGTCGCCGCCGCCTTTGCCGAAGGCGACACGCTGATGCAGGGGCTGGAGGAGCTGCGCGTCAAGGAGTCCGACCGCCTCGCCGCCGTCGCCGCCGGCCTTGCCGCCAACGGCGTCCAGCACGAGGAGGGCGAGGACTGGCTGCGCGTCACCGGCCGCCCGGACGGCTCGGGCCTCGGCGGCGGGCGGGTCGAGACCCATCTCGACCATCGCATCGCCATGAGCTTCCTCGTCATGGGCCTTGCCAGCGAGAAGCCGGTTCGCGTGGACGACGCCACGATGATCGCGACCAGCTTTCCCGAGTTCGAAGGGCTGGTCGAAACGCTCGGCGGCAAGCTGGAGGCGGCGAACCGCTGACCGCGATGGGTGGCGGCGGGACGATCGCAACGGCCGCAATCGTCGGCAGGGGTCGGACACGCTCCGGGACCCGCGCCGCGATTGATGCTGCCTTGCACCGCCCCAGCACGAGCAAAGACGGCGCAGCCCTGTCGGGCGCCATGGGGCCGCGATCGGTCGGCGCGGTATGAGCACCCCGCTCGCCGCCCTTCTGGCGCTCGTCTTCTTCGCACCCCTGTCCTTCGTCTATGGGCGCAACCTCGCGGGGCGGCTGCACCGCGAGGCGCTTCGGCGCGGCGTCGGGGTCTGGCGGGTCGGCGCGCCCAAGCTCGTCCTGCCCGCGCTGATCCTACCGGCCATGCTCTACCGCTTGTCGGGCGGCGAGGCGCCGGGCGAAACCGGCAGCGGCACGCTGGACGCCGCCCTTTCCGCCGCCTGGGCGCTGGGCTCGCTGGCCGCCATCCTGTTCTTTCTGGCGATTCCCTTCGCGCTCGGGCGATTGTTGGCCGTCTTCGCAGCCGGGCTTGGATATTTCGCGGCGATCGGCCGGGAGCCGTTGAGCTCGGGCGGCGTTGGCGGCAAGAACGGGACACCGCCCGCAAGAGGCGGCCAGACAGCAGGAGAGACCATGGCGCTCGTGATCGCGATCGACGGACCGGCCGCCGCCGGCAAGGGCACGCTCGCCAAGCGCCTGGCGGCCCATTACGGCCTGCCCCATCTCGACACCGGGCTTCTCTACCGCGCCGTCGGGCGCCTCGCGCAGGAGCGCGGCGTCGATCTGGACGACCCGGAGGCGGCGGGCGCGGTGGCGCGCGAGCTTGTGCCCTCGCATCTCGACGACGGGTCCTTGCGCGGCCACGAGGCGGGGGAGCTGGCCTCGCGCGTCGCCGCTCACCCCCCCGTGCGACAGGCGCTGGACGCCTTTCAGCGCGCTTTCGCGGCCCAGCCCGAAGGCGCGGTGCTGGACGGGCGCGACATCGGCACGGTGATCTGCCCCGATGCCCCGGTGAAGCTTTTCGTCACCGCCTCGCCGGAAGTGCGCGCCCGTCGGCGCACCGACGAGCTGACCGCCAAGGGCCGCCATGTCGCCTACGAGACCATCCTCGCCGAGGTGCGCGAGCGCGACCGGCGCGACGCGGGCCGCAGCGTCGCACCCCTCAAGGCCGCCGAAGACGCCCGCTTGCTGGACACGAGCGAAATGGATATAGAAGAAGCGTTCCGGGCGGCTTGCGCGATCGTCGACGCAGCGCCTATGTAAAGGAACGCCGAAGCCGACGTGCCGCCGCTTTCAGCCCCAAGGGGTTTGAAAACGCGCGGCTCTCGTCGTATTCGGACCGTACGAAACCAAGCCGAAGGCCGGTCCACCGCGCCGAAACGGGCTTTGCCCGTCAGCTTCGATGCCTTTCCCAGAGCGGGTCGGCACCGGGGCGGGACCGCCGGACGCATCCGAAACGCGAACCCCGGCGCCGCTCCTCCCGAAGGAGGAGCCTCAAGGAGAACGAATGTCCAACGCAGCAGTCTCGCGCGACGATTTCGCCGCGCTTCTCGAAGCCTCGTTCCATGATCACGACGTCGCCGAAGGCGCGGTGGTCCGTGGAACGGTCGTCGCGATCGAGAAGGACATGGCCGTCATCGATGCCGGCCTGAAGGTCGAGGGCCGCGTCGCCCTCAAGGAATTCGGCGGCAAGAACGGCCCCGAGCTCAAGGTCGGCGATACGGTCGAAGTCTATGTCGAGCGCATCGAGAACGCGCTGGGCGAAGCCGTCCTGTCGCGCGACAAGGCTCGCCGCGAGGAGAGCTGGGTCAAGCTCGAGCTCAAGTTCAACGCCGGCGAGAAGGTCGAAGGCCAGATCTTCAACCAGGTCAAGGGCGGCTTCACGGTCGACCTCGACGGCGCCGTGGCCTTCCTGCCGCGCTCCCAGGTCGACATCCGTCCGATCCGCGACGTCGGCCCGCTGATGAACACGCCGCAGCCGTTCCAGATCCTCAAGATGGACAAGCGCCGCGGCAACATCGTCGTTTCGCGCCGCACGGTCCTCGAAGAGTCCCGCGCCGAGCAGCGCTCCGAGATCGTCCAGAACCTCGAAGAGGGTCAGGTCGTCGAGGGTGTGGTCAAGAACATCACCGACTACGGTGCGTTCGTTGACCTCGGCGGCATCGATGGTCTGCTCCATGTCACCGACATGGCGTGGCGCCGCGTGAACCACCCGACCGAAATCCTGCAGATCGGCCAGACCGTCAAGGTCCAGATCATCCGCATCAACCAGGAAACCCACCGCATCTCGCTCGGCATGAAGCAGCTCGAGGCGGATCCTTGGGAAGGCATCGGCGTCAAGTACCCGATGGGCGTGAAGGTCTCCGGTCGCGTCACCAACATCACCGACTACGGCGCCTTCGTCGAACTGGAGCCGGGCATCGAAGGCCTGATCCACGTTTCCGAAATGTCGTGGACCAAGAAGAACGTCCATCCCGGCAAGATCCTCTCGACCTCGCAGGAAGTCGAAGTGGTCGTGCTCGAGGTGGATCCGGTCAAGCGCCGCATCTCGCTCGGCCTCAAGCAGACGCTCCAGAACCCCTGGGAAGCGTTCCGCGACCAGTTCCCGGTCGGCACCGTGGTCGAGGGCGAGGTCAAGAACAAGACCGAGTTCGGTCTGTTCATCGGTCTCGACGGCGACGTCGACGGCATGGTTCACCTGTCCGACCTCGACTGGTCGCGTCCGGGCGAGCAGGTCATCGACGAGTACAACAAGGGTGACATGGTCAAGGCGCAGGTTCTCGACGTCGACGTCGAGAAGGAGCGTATCTCGCTCGGCATCAAGCAGGTGGGTGGCGACACCTTCGCTGCCGCCGCCGACAGCGGCGAGATGCGTCGCGGCTCGATCGTCACCTGCGAAGTGACGGCCGTGAACGAAGGCGGCATCGAGGTTCAGATCTCCGAGACCGACCTTACGGCCTTCATCCGCCGCAACGACCTCGGCCGCGATCGCGACGACCAGCGCCCCGAGAAGTTCTCGGTCGGCCAGAAGATCGACGCGCGCATCACCCAGTTCGACAAAAAGGCGCGTCGCGTCGGTCTGTCGATCAAGGCGCTGCAGATCGCCGAGGAGAAGGAAGCCGTGGCTCAGTACGGCTCCAACGACTCGGGTGCCTCGCTCGGCGACATTCTCGCCGCCGCGATGAAGAACCGCGAAGAGCAGTAAGACCAAAGAGCCGGGGCGGCCTTCGGGCCGCTTCGACCCTTTTCAGACAGAGCCCGTGCCGAGCGATCGGCGCGGGCTTTTTCGTTGTCCGCGGCTGTTCTCACCCCGCGCATGGCAAGGGCGCGGCGTTTCTCAGCCCATTCCAAAAAGCATCCTTCCCTAAATGGGTTATGTTCGCGGGGCGAGAAACGCCCTATTCTTCCGGTTGTAGATTCTTCGCCTTCGCTGAAGGCGGACAAGAAAACCGGAGAAACCGGCCGCAAGGGGAGGAGACCGATATCGCTCGGACAAGAGCAGAGCCCCCGCCTGTCCTTAGGGAAGGGTTGGCCGCCTCGTGCGCGTGCCGGGGACGCGAGAGGAGAGAGGTGATCGCGCCTTGAGCGACGATCGGCGGGAGGACGACCTCCACGATCTCATCGTCGAGGCGACGGACCGGGCGGAGCTTTGGAGCGACGTCCTGACCGCGCTCCTGAACCTGTCGAACTCGATCGCCGGCGGTCTCTATGTCCAAATGGAGTCGCCGCCTGGAGCTTCGCCTGGCACCTTGATCCAGGCGACCCCTTTTCAGGGGTATGGAGCAGGCATGCTCGACCTCTATCAAGAGCATTACCAAACGCTCAATCCGTCTCATATCTATCGCGAGCGCCTAGGCATGGGTCGCGTCATCACCGAGCGCGAATTAGACGCGATTTTGCCGGTCGATCTACACAGCACCGAGTTTTATGCTGATTGGTGCCGTCCTCAGAACTTCGAGCACACGATGGGCGAACACCTTCTGAACGGAGAAGCGCCCCTTAGCCTCTGGCTCAACCGCAGCGCGGAGGCCGGGCCTTACCATAAGCTGGAGCAGCAGCGCTTCCACCGGCTCGCCCGCAGCGTCCGGCAGGCCGTGCGCACGAGCGAGCGCCTCGGCCAGGCGCATCAGGAACTCGACGCCCTCCGGCAGGCGCTGGGCGCGCAGGGCCTTGCCGTTCTGGCGCTTGACCGGACCCTCAAGCTCCGCAGTCTGAACTCGCTGGCCGAGGAGGTCCTGCGGCGCCAGGATGGGCTGCGGCTTCGCGACGGGCGGGTGGAGACGGTCGATCCGCGCGACGCGCCGGCTCTGGAAAAAGCCGTGAGCGAGGTGAGCGCGCCGATTCTAGGCCTTGCCTCGCCCGAAGCGGAACTCGCCATTCGCCGGGCCGGCGCGCGAGAGCCCCTTAAGGTCTCGGTGACCTCGACCCGGGGGCGCATCGCCGCTCCCGCCTCGTTCGACGCTTCGGTCGCGATCGTCCTTCTGTTTCGCTACGAGACGGCGAGTCGCAGGAACGGGCTGGCGGCGCTCGGCGCGCATTTCGGACTCACCCCGGCCGAACTGCGGCTGACGGCGGGGATCGCCAACGGCACACCCTTGCGCGAGGCTGCGCTGCGCCTCGGAATTTCTTACGAAACGGCACGTAGCCAGCTCAAGGCTGTCTTCAGCAAGACGCAAACAAGGCGACAGGTCGAATTGGTCAGCCTACTCGCCATGTGGCAGAACCTGTGATCCCAATACCTTTCGATCCTCTGTTGTTTTAAGGACATCTCACCCGATTGGGTGACGACGTCTTTACGCTCAGCATGCGAACGATGGTTGGAAGAATTAAACCCCATAATGGGAGTTGAGGGGAGGTTTCATGGATCTTCATGCGCTCGAGGGACAGTCAGTTCCCTCATCCCGAAGAATGGCTAAAAACAGCCGCGCATTCGAAACATTGGACATCGACCTTCAGACCGCGCGCACGCTTCAGGCGTTCGGCGAACACTATAAGCTTACGATGGCGGAGCTTCGGTTGGCGATCGTGCTGCGAGAAGGCAAGGGGCTGAAGGCGGCCGCGCGGCGGATCGGCGTCGGCTACGAGACCGTTCGCACCCAGATGAAGTCCGTCTTCGCGAAGACCGGCGCCAAGCGGCAGGCCGAGGTCATCTCGATCCTATCCGCCTTCAAGGAAGGTTGATCGAACCGCGCGTCTCCATTCGGGCATCCGCCCGAACGCGTTCGCGCCCTGGGACGCTTCGGTCTTTCCCTGCACGGCGGAAAAGTTTTCGTTTTCCTTGTCGGCACTTTCGGCAGGCTTTTAAATTGTAACCTGAGGCTGTGCCTTCATTCAGCAAGCTTTGCTTACCAGTTTGCGCGACACTTCGTCCGGAATGGCTTAGCATCAACTCTCAACCACGGGCTTGCCGCCCGCTCAGGAACGTCGCATGTTTCCTCACATGGAAGAAAGCCGATCCCCGGCGGGAGGATCGTCCCACTCCGCCCATGGCGCTTCCGGCAAGAGCCGGGATCAGTCGGACGCTCGCCTCCCTGATCCGCTGGCGCAAAAGCCACTGCCGCCGCGCTCGCCCTGGCATGTCAGCCTCTTCCTCCGCCGCTTCCTGATCGCCGTCGCGGTGGGCATTCCCGTCATCCTCCTGATCTCCAAAAGTTGGGGCGAAGCCTTCATCTGGAGCGCCGTTCTCGTGGTCGCGCTACAGGTGATCTATCTCGTGCTGGCGCTGATCTTCGGCTGAACTCTTATGGGCCAGCGCGCGGCAGGCGCGCCGGCCCTTGCCCTTCCGCATCGGCCATGCCAATCCGCCCTTCGATCAAAGAAGGAAGAGGCGGATGGAGCGGTTTCACGAGATCGGGCGAGGCAAGATCGCAGCCATCGCGACCTCGCTCGAAATGCGCGAGCGCCCGGCCCCAAGGCCCGCGCCGTCCGATCTCCCCGGACAGGTCGTCCCCTGGCCGAAGCCGGATGCGCCGACCTATCTCGCGCTTTACCGCAAGGTCGGCGCTGCCCATCTCTGGTTCTCGCGCCTCTACATGAGCCCGGCCGAACTGGAGGCTGCGCTCGCGAGCCCGGCCACGATGATCTTCTCCTGGCGCGTGGACGGCGAGGACGAAGGGCTCCTGGAGCTCGACTTCGCCGGAGGCGAGGATTGCGAGATCAAGTATTTCGGCGTGACGGAACGCCTTCAAGGGACAGGCGCGGCGCGCGCGCTGATGAACCACGCGATCGAGACCGGCTTCGCGCGCCCGATCCGCCGCCTGTGGCTGCACACGAACACGATCGACCATCCCCGCGCCCTCGGCTTCTATCGCCGCACCGGCTTCGAGCCCATCGGCCAGAGCCTCGAAATCGCCGACGATCCACGCCTCAACGGGGCCCTGCCGCGCGACGCCGCGCCCCACATTCCCATCTTCGATTAAGAGCACCTAACAAAAATCTCGTGGGGGCGGCTCGCCGTGCCGGCGCGGCGCGACCAACCCTTCGTGCTCCTCCAGGCGCTGTGCCTGTTCTCGTGCAACTTCCTCTGCTTCTACAAGGCAGCCGCTTTCATCCCTTCCGAGCTGATCTCGGTGATCTTCTCGCTGGCGAGGATCCTGAACGCGGTGAACGCCCGGCTCTTCTTCGGCGATCCGATCTCGCGCCGCGCCCTTGTGGCCGCGCTGCTCGGCGCCTCCGGCCTAGGGCTTCTGTTCGGGACAGACGTCGCCCATGGGCTCGATGGGAGTACGCTAACCGGCATCGGGCTCGCCGCGCTCGGCACCTTGTTCTTCTCCTTCGGCAACATGGTGTCGCGGCGCAACAGTGCGGCGGGTCTGGCGCCGGTCGTCGCCAGTGGCTGGGGCATGGCCTATGGCGCGCTCGTGCTTCTCGCCCTGATCGCGCTGACGGGAACGCCGATCGTGGCCCCGCCCGGCGGGCGCTATGTCGCGGCGCTCGTCTATCTCGCCGCCATCGGCTCCGTGGTCGGCTTCACGACCTATCTCATGCTGGTGGCGCGCATCGGCTCGGCACGCGCGGCCTATGCCACGGTGCTGTTTCCGATCGTCGCGCTCACGCTTTCCAGCCTGTTCGAGTCCTACCAGTGGACCGCGACGGGGCTTCTCGGCCTCCTGCTGACGCTCGCCGGCAACGCGGTGATGTTCACCGGGCCGAAGGCGCCGGCGCGCCCGCTCGCTCCCGCCGCGCGCGCATCGGTTTGAAACTCGGGGGCCTGACGCCGGGGCGCCGAAAGGCCTTCTTGACCCTGTTGCTCCCGTGCAACGTTTGGGGAAAACCCCTGCGTCAGCCCCAATCCAGCCCAGACTGTTTTCTAGCCCGTTCCCGAACGATCCTGAAAGGGGCCCCCGCGCGAAGGGCTCCGAACATCGGAAGGCTGGATTTGATGAAGAAGCTTCTTCTCGTGCTCGCCGCCGGCGCCATGCTGGCCGGCTGCACCACCGATCCCTATACCGGCGAGCAGAAGCTCTCCAACACGGCGGGGGGCCTTGGCATCGGCGCGGGCGCCGGGGCGCTCGGCGGCTATCTCGTCGGCCGCGCCACGGGCACCGATCCCGGCCGCGCGGCGCTGATCGGCGCGGGCATCGGCGCCATCGGCGGCGGCGGCATCGGCGCCTATATGGACCGCCAGGAGGCGGACCTGCGCGCCCAGCTTCAGGGCACGGGCGTCTCGGTCACCCGCAACGGCGACCAGATCATCCTCAACATGCCTTCCAACATCACCTTCGACACCAATGTCGATCAGGTGCGCTCGCAGTTCTATCCGACGCTGCAGTCGGTCGCGATCGTGCTCAACAAGTACGACCAGTCGATCGTCGATGTGTCCGGCAACACCGACAATGTCGGCGGCGAGGGTTACAATCTCGCCCTGTCGCAGCGCCGCGCCGCTTCGGTCGGCCAGTTCCTGCAGAGCCAGGGCGTCAATCCGCGCCGCCTGAACATCCAGGGCTACGGCATGTCGCGCCCCGTCGCCTCCAATGCGAACGAAGCGGGCCGCGCGCAGAACCGCCGCGTCGAAATCTCCATCTCGCCGCTGCGCGCCGGCTGATCGACCACGGTCCGAACGAAAAAGGGGGAAGGCCGCTCGCGGCCCTCCCCCAAACTCGACTGTTTTTCGTGAGCGTCAGCGCTCCCAGGGCGGAATAAAGCGCCGGTCCTGATAGTCCGAGAGATAGCCGGTGTGGACGGGGTCCAGCCAGCTCTGGCTCTTCATGTAGCCGATGGCCTCGACCTGGCCGCTGCCCTCGCCCGCTACCAGGATCTGCGTGCGGAAGCTGCCGGGGCTGCCGACATCCTCCAACTCGTCCAGCTTGGGCAGGCGGCCGGGATCAACCCGGTAGAGCTCGCCGCGCACGCGCAGGCCCTCGCCGGGCCGGTCGAGCATCATCGGGCCGAAGAACGAGCCCGCGATCAGGAGGGGATAGGGCTCCAGCGTCTCCACCGCGCCCAGAAAGAACGCGCCGTCGAGGCCGAGCGGATGGAACGGGAAACCCCGCTTGAGCGTGCCGTATACGAAGATGTCGATCATGGCCGAGCAAGCCGCATTGGCCGCCCGGCGTTCCCCGCCTCTCACACGATCGTCATGCGCATTTGGCCGCAGGCGCCCGAAGCGGGAGGGCACCTGCGGCGGCGCCCTCCCTGTCAGGCGGCGCCCCCTGTCAGATCGCAGAGGAGTCCTCGCGGTCCTGCCGGTGGCTGTAGAGAGCAAGAAGGCAGGCGAGCCCGGCCAGAATCGCCGAGGCGACCGGCAGCATGGAGTAGGACGCGCCGGAGGCGATCAGCATGGCCCCGATCCAGGCGCCCATCGCGTTGCCGAGGTTGAAGGCGCTCTGGTTCACCGTGGAGGCGAGGTTGCGCGCGCCCTTGGCGGTGGCCACGATCCGCATCTGGATCGGCGAGGCGAGGCCGAAGACCAGCGCCCCCCAGATCAGAAGCAGCGTCAGCATGGGCACGGTGTCGGCGGCGAAGAGATAGATGCCGACGAGAACCGCGGTCATGGCGGCGAACATGCCGATGATCGCGGGCATGAGCTTCCAGTCGCCCAGCCGCGCGCCCACCACGTTGCCGATCGTCATGCCGACGCCGAAGATCAGGAGGAGATAGGGCACGCGCTCGGGCGCGATGCCGGTCACCTCGGAGAGAAGCGGCGCGATATAGGTGTAGAGCGTGAACAGGGCGCTGGAGGCCAGGACGCTGAGGCCCATGGCCATGAGCACGGGCGGGCGGCCGAGCGCGTGCAGTTCGTCGCGAAAGCGCACGCCGGCGCGCGGGTGGCTCTGCGGCGCGAAGAGCGCCAGCGCCAGCGTGGTGAGCAGGGCCAGCGCGGTGACGATGAAGAAGGGCGCCCGCCAGCCATAGGCCTGGCCGATGAAGGTGCCGATCGGCACGCCGAAGACGTTGGCGAGCGTCATGCCGACGAACATCATGGCGATCGCGCCCGCCTCGCGCCCCGGCCGGGCGATCTCGGTGGCGAGCACCGCGCCGATGCCGAAGAACGTGCCGTGCGCCAGCGCGGTGAAGATGCGCGCGGCCATGAGCAGGCCATAGGTCGGGCTGAGGGCGCAGGCGAGATTGCCGATCACGAAGACCAGCGACAGAAGGATCAGCGCCCGGCGCCGCTCCCAGCGCGAGGTGAGAACGGCCAGCACCGGCGCGCCGAACACGACGCCGAGCGCATAGCCCGTGACCAGAAGGCCGGCCTGCGGAATGCTGACGCCGAGATCGTCCGCCATGCCGGGCAGGAGGCCCATGATGCCGAACTCGCCGCAGCCGATCATGAAGGAGCCGAGCGACAGCGCCGCCAGCGTCAACCCGGCGCGCGGCGCGGGCGCGACGGCCGAGCCGCCGTCCCGCGCGGGAATGGGAACGGAAAGGTCCATGGAATGCCGCCTGGAAGTGTTCTGATCTCCCAGCGACATCACGGGTCCTGCCCCCAGGCCACCCTCAAATTCGCATGCCTGCCTTGCGATAATGGGAGGCTGAGCGGAGACGAAGGAGACGAGCCTGTCTATGGACTGACAGAGAGCGCGGCCGACACGCCGGAGGGCGGCCGGGCGGGCCGGGATAGAGGGCGAAGGGTCCGCTTGGCGACAAGCGCGCGGACGAGGGACCATCGCCTCTCGGCGGCGCGCGTTCCTCCCCATTTGCGAGGGTCCACGATCCTGAGCTAGTCTCGCCCATCCAAGTCTGTCGCAGGTCGTTCAGCTCTCACAGGCAGGGTCGCCCATGCCCCGTTTCGCGCCCACGAGCGTCCTCGAGACGCATGAGGTCACCAACCAGCCGCCGGAGTTCGGCGGGCGAAATCTCTATCTGGACGATCGGGTGCTGCGCGAGGCCGTGCTGCGCGAGGCCGGTCCGTGGCTGGACGCGCGCATGGTCGCCCTTGGCGAGGAACTCGGACAGGAAAGCGTGCTCGCGGCGGGGGATCTCGCCAACCGCCATCCGCCCGAGCTCGTCGCCTTCGACCGCTACGGGCAGCGGCTCGACGAGGCGAGGTTTCATCCCGCCTATCACGAGCTGATGGCGCTCGCGATGAAGCATCGTATCCACGACCTGCCCTGGACGGTGGGAGAGCGCGGCGCCCATGTCGGCCATCTCGCGCTCGCCGCCCTGTTCAGCCAGGTCGAGCAGGGCACGATCTGTCCGATCAACATGACCTACGCCGCGGTGCCCGCGCTGCGCCTCGCCCCCGACATCACCCGCGCCTGGACCAACAAGCTGATCGGCGGGCGCTACGATGCGCCGCTGCGCCCCATCGCGCAGAAGGCCGGCATCACGCTCGGCATGGCGATGACGGAGAAACAGGGCGGCAGCGACGTACGCGCGAACACGACGCGCGCCGAGCCGATCGACCAAGCCACGCGTCTCTACCGCCTGACCGGGCACAAATGGTTCTGCTCGGCGCCGATGAGCGACGGCTTCCTGACGCTGGCGCAGGCCCCGAACGGATTGAGTTGCTTCCTCGTGCCACGGATTACCGAAGAGGGCCGGCGCAACGCGATCCACCTGATGCGGCTGAAGGACAAGCTGGGCAACCGATCCAACGCCTCTAGCGAGATCGAATATCACGGTGCCGACGCCTGGTTGCTCGGCGAAGAGGGAACGGGCGTGAAGACCATCCTGGAGATGGTGCATCTCACGCGGCTCGGCACCGTGGCGGGGTCGCTCGGCATCATGCGCATGGCGCTCGCCCAGGCGATCCATCACGTGTCGCACAGGCGCGCGTTCCAGCGCCGGCTGATCGACCAGCCGGCCATGCGCCTGGTGATCGCGGATCTGGCACTGGAATACGAGGCGGCGGTCGTGCTGGCGGCCCGGATGGCGCACTCGATCGACGACACCGATCCGCAAGGTCGCGCCTTCGCCCGCCTTTACGTGGCCTTGTCCAAATACTGGCTGACCCAGCGCGTGCCCGGCTTCGTGTTCGGGTGCATGGAATGCCTTGGCGGGGCCGGCTATGTCGAGGAATCCCCGATGCCTCGGCTCTACCGCGAAGCTCCGCTCAACGCGATCTGGGAGGGATCGGGCAATGTCATCGCGCTCGATGTCCTGCGCACGCTCGTGCGCGAGCCGCTGGCCCTCGCCAGCTATCGGGCCGAGGTGGAAGAGGGCCTTCGCGGCGGCGATCCTTCGTTGGCCGCCATGGCAACCGGGCTGTTCGATGAACTGGCGCGCGGCGCAATCGGCGAGCAGCGCGCCCGGCCGGTCGCCGAGCGGATGGCGCTCCTGCTGCAGGCAGCCTTGCTTCGGCAGCACGCGCCGGGCGCCGTGGCCGAGGCGTTTTCCCTGTCGCGCCTGTCCGAGGCCCGCGCCTTTTCCTACGGCGCGCTGCCGAGCGGCGTCGATGTGCAGGCCATTCTCGATCGGCAAGCGTTCGATTGAGCGAGACCCATCAGTCGCGTCTTGTCATCGATCGCTGGGATAGCCCGAGCCCTGAGAGGCCGTTGCGAAGGGCCGGCGAAATGGGCGAGAAACGCCCCGCCCATTTCGCCTTTTCCTACCGCGCGCCCCAGGTGTCACTGAGGCGGTAGCCTTCGGGCCAGGGGTCGGCGGGGTCGAGCATGTGCTGGTGGATGCCGGTGATCCAGCCTCGGCCGGAGATTTCCGGGCGGATAGCGGGGCGGGTGCCCACCTTCGCCGGGCCGAGAATGCGGCCGGTGAAGGTCGAGCCGATCAGCGAGACCGCCGTCAGACTGTCCTGTTCCGTCATCTCGCCCCGCGCATGGAGCACGGCCATGCGGGCCGAGAGCGCGGTGCCGGTGGGCGAGCGGTCGACCTTGCCCGGCCGGATGGCGACCGCCGCTCCGGCGCGAAGGCCTGTCTCGCCGCGCGTCACGCGCCCGGCGAAGAGGCAGAAGGAGAAATGGCGCCAGTCCGGGTTCTCCGGGTGGTGGAAGCCGAGCTGCTCGTCGGCCGCTTTCGTGATGCGCACGCCGAGCCGGGCGATCTCGTGCGCCTCCTCGGGCACCAGCTTGAAGCCGAGGCTTTCGGCGTCCACGATCACGAAACTGTCGCCGCCATAGGCGGTGTCGACGGTGAGCGTGCCGAGGCCCGGCACGTCCAGCGAGGCGCCGAGCTTGTCGGCGAAGCTCGGCAGGTTCTCCACGAAGATGCGCTGGGCCTTGCCGTCCCGGCATTCGGCGCGCACCGGCACGAGACCGCCCGGCGCCTCTAGGAGAAGATGCGTCTCGGGCTCTTGCATGGGCAGGATGCCGCCGTCGAGAAGCACGGTCGCCACGCAGATCGAGTTGGAGCCCGACATGGGCGGCGTGTCCTCCGGCTCCATGATGATGAAGGCCGCGTCGGCGCGCGGGTCCTTCGGCGGCACCAGGAGGTTCACGTGGCGGAAAACGCCGCCGCGCGGCTCGTTGAGCACGAAGTTGCGCAAGACATTGTCGCTGGCGATGAAGCGGCTCTGCGCCCAGAGCGTGTCGCCCGGCGGCGGCGCGACGCCGCCGACGATGACATCGCCGACCTCGCCTTCCGCATGGGCCGAGATGACGTGGATGGTCTTCACGCTGCGCATTCGTCTGTTCCCTCTTCAGCCGAGCCAGGGCGGCAGGCGCGCGGGCGCGCGGCCGGTGAGCGCGGCCTCCACGCAATCCGACAACGTGCCGAGGCGCACCGCGCAGCCCGACAGGCCCGGCCCGTAATGGGCGTATTTGCCCGAATTGGTGAGCACGGTGCGCGCCTCGGTCGGGAAGACCGGCCGCGAGATCGAGCACCAGCAGAGATCGGGGAAGACCGTGACGCCGCTCGCCATGAGCCGGGCCAGCGTGCCCTCGGCCCACGCCTCGGCGATCACATCCCGCCCGGCGGTGACGATGACGGACACGCCTTGCGCGCAGCGCCGGCCATCGAGGGCCACGGCCAGGGCGCGGCATTCGGCGAGCGAGGCGTGCGGGCTGCCGAGGGCGACGAGTTCCACCGCCTCCGGCCCGGCATTCAGCCGCGCCCAGGCGCCGGCGAGATCGGCTAACGTGATCGCGACCCGGTCGGCCTCCGGCAGCGCGGCCCCGCGCGCCTCGGGCGTCACGCCCTCGACATGCAGCATGGGGGCGGCGGAGGTCGTGCCGAAGGCCGCGCAGAGCGCCTTCAGATCGTCCGGCGTGGGCTTCAACCGATCCAGGCCGGTAAGCAGCGGGACGCGGTCCGGCGAGGCGAGCCCGGCGAGATAGCCGGCCAGCGGCCAGAACCCGTCACCGATCCCAGCGTCCCGAAGGTTCGTCGGGGTTTCGAAGTCGAGGATGCGCGCAGCCCGGCGCGGCGCGTCGAGATAGGGGCCGGCCAGCGGCGCGCGGCCGGTCAGCGCGATGCAGAGGTCGAGAAAGTCGGGATGCTTCGCGGTGCGCGCGCCGAGCACGGAATTGGCATAGATCACGGCGTTGGATTCCGACCAGCCGATCGCCTCGCCCGCGTCCGGCGCATCGGCGAGGAGATAGGGCGCGCAGGTGAAGCTCGGCCGGGCGCCCATGCGCACATAGCTGTCGGCGAGCCTTGCGGCCGGGCCACCGAAGCCGGGCTCGACGCCCTGCCGCTCCCAGTTCTCGCGGTCCACCGAAATGGCGTTCATCGTGGTCGGGATCGCGACCTTCGCGCCGAGCCGCTCCATCGTCTCGGCGAAGATGAGATTGGCGGGGCTGGCATAGATGCAGCCGTCGATATGGGCGCGCGTGACGTCGATCAGCCGCTCCGCGCCCTGCTGGCGCGCCAGCACGGTGAGGATGCGCATGGCCTGTCGCGCCGCCTCCCCCCGTTCGCCGGCCAGACACGCGCGGTCGCCCTCCGACAGGGCCAGGTCCACGCCGGACAGCGGCTCCACGGGAAGCGCCAGCCCCTCCGCCTCGATGCCGTCCGGCCCGAGCCGCGCGTGCCCGGCCTTGGCCAGCGCGGCATAGGCCGGCTCCGCCACACGGAACACCGGCAGGGCGTGCCCGAAGAGTTCGGCCGCGACCACCGCGCCGAGGGTGAGCACATCCTCCGGCCCGGCGAAGACCAGCGCCGCCGGGGCGCGACCTCCCAGCACGAGGTCGAGCAGCACGCCCGAGCCGGTGCAGGAGCCCCGGCTCGTCGGCATCATCAGCACCGTGCCGGAAACGGTGGCGCCGTGCGCGGGATGGTGCACGTCGATGATCCGCCCCGTCGCCGGATCGACGCCGCCCCAGAAGCTCAGGGGCTCGGAGAGAGCGAGAACCGGGCCCTCGGCCCGGCCTTCCAGGACGGCGAGGGCCGGACCGCTCATTTCACGACGAAGCCATGCGCGAACGGGTCGCGATCGTCGATGAAGATCGTGTTGATGCCGGTCTGGCGCGCCCAGCCGGCGATCGAGGGAATGATCGCGGCGCGGTTGGCGACGGTGGTCGCCGCCTCGACCCGGCCCTTGAACAGCGAGCCGATGATGGATTCGTGGACGAACTCGTCGCCGACGGACAGCTTGCCCTTGGCGGCGAGCTGCGCCATGCGCGCCGAGGTACCGGTGCCGCAAGGCGAGCGGTCGATCGCCTTCTCGCCGTAGAACACGGCATTACGGGCATGTGCGCCCTCCACGGTCGGCGCGCCGGTCCACTGGATATGGCTGAGCCCCTGGATTTCGGGATGCTCGGGATGGACGAACTCGTACTTGGCGTTCAGCGCGGCGCGCAGCTTGGGCGAGAAGCCGACGAGCTCGCCGGCCGTGAAGTCCGCCATGTCGCGGAAGTTCTTCTGCGGCTCGACGATGGCGTAGAAATTGCCGCCATAGGCGACGTCCACCACGATCTCGCCCAGGCCCTCGACCTCGGCGCTCAGGCCCTCGGCATAAAGGAAGCCCGGCACGTTGGTGAGGCGAACCTCCTCCACGAAGCGGCCTTCCTGGCGATAGGTGATGTCCACCTTGCCGGCGGGCGCGTCGATCGACAGACGGCCCGGCTCGCGCGGCTGGATCAGCCCGTTCTCGATCGCCATGGTGATCGTGCCGATCGTGCCGTGGCCGCACATGGGCAGGCAGCCGGAGGTCTCGATGAAGAGCACGGCGACGTCGCAGTCGGGCCGCGTCGGCGGATAGAGGATCGAGCCCGACATCATGTCGTGGCCGCGCGGCTCGAACATCAGGCCGGTGCGGATCCAGTCGTATTCGGCGAGGAAATGGGCGCGCTTTTCCAGCATGGTCTCGCCCTTGAGGATCGGGCCGCCGCCCGAAACGAGGCGGACCGGATTGCCGCAGGTGTGGCCGTCGAGACAGGAGAAGGTGTGGTTGGCCATGGGCCGGACCTCTATCGATGGGTTGGGTTCGCAGCGCCGCGCCAGGGCCGCGCCGCGCGCGTTCAGAACCGATGCGGCGAGAAGGGTGTCAGATCGATGGCGGGCGCGGCGCCGGTGACGAGATCGGCGACGATCCGCGCCGTGCCGGCCGACTGGGTCAGGCCGAGATGGCCGTGGCCGAAGGCGTAGGTGACGCGGGCGCTGGCGCGCGAGCGGCCGATCGCCGGTAGCGAGTCGGGCAGCGAGGGGCGAAAGCCCATCCACTGCTGGCCGCCCTCGGCGTTCAGGCCCGGCAGGAAGCTCCGCGCCTTTGTCAGCATCGCCTCCGACCGGGCGAAATTGGGCGGCAGGGCGAGGCCGCCGAGCTCCACCGCGCCGCCGACGCGGATGCCGCTGGTGAGCCGCGTCACCACGAAGCCGTGGCCGCCGAAGGTGACCTGCGTGCGCAGGTCGAAGGCGCCCGCCGGAAGCGTCGTGTTGTAGCCGCGCTCGGTTTCCAGCGGAATGCGCTCGCCCAGCGTGCGGGCGAGATGGTGCGAAAAGGCGCCGGCCGCGAGCACGACGCTGGCAGCCCGGCGCGGCCCGGCCGAAGTCTCGATCGCGACGCCCTCGCCCTCCGGCCGCAGAGCCGTGACGCCGGCCCGCTCGATCCGCCCGCCGCCTTGAACGAAGCGCTCGGCCAGCGCCAGCACGTAATCCTTTGGGTCGACGATGGAGAACCAGCCGGGCGTGAACGTGCCATGGGTGAAGCGGGGCGACAGGCCGGGCTGGATCGCCGCCATCTCGGCGGCGTCCATGTGATGGAATTCGATGCCGTGCGCCTCCCTCGCCTGCCAGCCCGGCAGCGAGGCGTCGACTTCGGACTGGCTCTCGTAGACCTGGAGATTGCCTTCCTTGCGCAGCATGGCGAGCGTGCCGGTGGCCGCGAGGAAGGGCTCCAGCTCGACCTTGGAGAGGTCCATCAGCGCGGTCTGCGCGGTTGTCGCAGCTTCAACCCGCGCCGGCTGGCAGGCGCGCCAGAACAGCCACATCCAGGGCGCGATGCGGGCGGCATAGCGCGGCGGCACGCTGAGCGGCCCCAGCGGGTCGAGCAGCCAGCGCGGCGCCTTTTTGAGGATGCCGGGCGAGGCGAGCGGCAGGATGTCGGTAAAGGCGAAGGCGCCGGCATTGCCCGCCGAGGCGCCGGCCGCCGGCCCTTCGCGGTCGAGCACGGTGACGGCGAGCCCGCGCGCCTGCAGCGCCAACGCGGCGGACAGGCCGACGACGCCCGCGCCGATCACGACCGTGCCGGGCTCATGGGAAGAAGATGCCGTCATGTCAGTGCGTCGCCGCCAGGAAGGTTCGGGTTTCCGGGTGCTGGGGCGCATCGAAGAGCTCAGTGGGCGGGGCGATCTCGGCCATGACGCCCTGGTGGAAGAAGGCGACGCGGTCCGACACTTCGCGCGCGAACTTCATCTCGTGCGTGACGCAGATCATGGTCATGCCCTCGGAGGCGAGCATGCGCAGCGTGTCCAGCACCTCGCCCACCAGCATCGGGTCGAGCGCCGAGGTCACTTCGTCGAACAGCATGTATTCCGGCGCCATGGCGAGTGCGCGGGCGATCGCCATGCGCTGCTGCTGCCCGCCCGAAAGGCGGGCGGGATAGACGTTCAGCTTTTCGCCGAGGCCGACATGGCCGAGCTGCTTCACCGCGATCGCCTCGGCCTCGGGCTTGGACAGGCCCAGCACCTTGCGCGGCGCCAGCATGACGTTTTCGAGCACGGTGAGATGCGGGAAGGCGTTCCACTGCTGGAACACGATGCCGACCTTGCGGCGCAGCTTGTCGAGATTGGTGCCCTTGGCGTGAACCTCGGTGCCGTCGAGCAGGATGGAGCCCGAATCGATCGGCTCCAGCCCGTTGATGCAGGTGAGCAGCGTCGACTTGCCCGAGCCCGAGCCGCCGATGATGGTGAGCACCTCGCCCTTGGCCACCGTGAGGTCGATGCCCTTCAGGACCTCCAGCGGCCCGAAGGATTTGCGCACGTTGCGGATCTCAATCATGGGGGGACCAGCGCCTTTCGAGATAGGACCCGAGCCGTGCGACGGGAAAGCTCAGGAGGAAGTAGATGAGGCCGCAGATCATCAGGATGAAGAGCGGCTCCTGCAGCCGTGTGACGAGGATCTGCGAGGCGCGCAGGAGCTCGATCAGGCCGAGCCAAAGCACCAGGGCCGAATCCTTCATCACGCCCAGCGTCAGCCCGATCCAGGACGGCAGGGCGATGCGGGTGGCCAGCGGCGCCACGATATAGCGGATGTCCTGGCCCCAGGTGAGGCCGAGCGAGCGACCGGCGCGCCGCGTGGTGGCCGGCACCGAGCCCATGGCGCCGCGCACGATCTCGGTGCAGTAGGCCGCCGTGTAGAGCGAGAGCACGACGCAGGACGTGGTGAAGGGCGCCCAGCCGAGCTTGGCGATGGACTGGAAGGCGTTGCCGAGCACCAGCTGGATGAGGAGCGGCACCGAGCGGAAGATGTCGAGCAGGAAGGTGAGCGGCGCCGACCAGAGCGCGCCGAACTGAAAGCGCACGACGCCGAACAGGATGCCGAGCAGCGTGCCGACCGTGACGGCGACCCCTGTCACCGCCAGCGTCATGCCCGCGCCTTTGGCGAGAAAGAGAAGATCGTTGACCGTGAGGGCCGTGGTGAACATGGCTTGAACCCTCAGGACCGGAACAGGCGCCAGGCGAGCGCCCGGGCGGCCAGCGTCACCACCTTGGCGATGACGTAGTAGATGACGGCGGCGATCGCGAAGAACTCGAAGGTGCGGAAGGACTTGGCGTTCAGCGCCTGGGTGACGCCGGCCAGATCCGTGTTCATGCCCACCGTGACGCCGAGCGAGGTCATGAGGATCGCCCAGACCATCTGGTTGGTGGCCGGCAGGAAGGCGATGCGCAGCATCTGCGGCAGGAGGATGTAGCGGAAGGCCTGGAGCGACGTGAGGCCGAGCGAGCGACCGGCGCGGGCCTGCGTGTCGGGAATGGCTTTCAGCGCGCCGCGGAAGTTCTCCGAGAGATAGCCGGCATTGTTGAAGGCGATGCCGGCGAGCAGCGAGGTGAAGGGGCTGAGATGGACGCCGAAGGCGCCGAGGCCGAAATGCGCCATGTAGATCTGGAACAGGGCCGGCGTGTTGCGCGCCACCTCCACCCAGGTCGCGGCGAAGCCCTTCAGGATGCGGCTGTCGGAACGCCGGAAGAGGGTGAGCGCGACGGCGCAGACCAGGCCGATCGCCATGGACAGGAGCGCGATCTCAAGCGTCACCAGGGCGCCGTTCAGCATCTGCGGCAGGGCCTGCAGCGCCTGGTTCCAGCGGAATGTGTAGTTGAACATGGCCGTCGCGCGCCCTTGGAAAAAACGGATCGGCGCGCGGGAAGGAGCCCCGCGCGCCGCCGACCGTCAGACGTGGCTCAGCGATAGACGCCGGGCACCGTGAGGTTCGGGGCCTCGCCGCCGACCCACTTGGCGTAGAGTTCCTTGTAGCGGCCGGTGCGGACCTGCTGGTTGATGAACAGGTTGAGATAGTTGATCAGGCCATACTCTTCGCGGTTGGTGAAGAGCGAGACATAGTCGATGTCGAAGGGCGCCTTGCCGACCACGGCGATGCCGGGGAAGTTGCCGGTCTTCACATTGGCCTGCGCCACGGTGGATGTGGAGACGGTGGCGTCGATCTGGCCCTGGCTCAGCGCCAGGAAGACGTCGGCCTGCGTCTGGTAGGGGCGGAACTCGCCCGAGCCCCAGGTCTTGACCTGCGCTTCCAGAGCGATCGCCTCGTAGGTGCCGGCGGTGGCGCCCACCGTCTTGCCCTTCATGTCCTCGAAGGACTTGACGCCGGACTTCTCGTTCGCCGTCACCGCCATCTCGAAGGCGAAATAGGGAATGGTCATGCCGACCGTCTTGGCGCGCTCCAGCGTGTCGGAGGTGGAGGCGACGCCGACATCGACGCGGCCCGACATCAGGGCCGGGATGCGCTCGGGAAAGGGCGTCTCGACGATCTCGGCGGTGACGCCGAGGACCTTGGCGAGATCGTTGCAATAATCGACGTCGAAGCCGACCGGGTTGTTCGCGGCATCGCGCGAGCCCATGGGCGGGAAGTCGAGAACGACGGCGCAGCGCAGCGTACCCGACGCGATGATGTCGTCCAGCTTGTCGGCCTTGGCCGGTGCGACGATTGCGGCGGCCGCCATCAGGCTGAGCGCGAGTGCCTTGATTGTCATGGACAGTCCCCTTGCTGGTTCCCCCGAAGCAGCCCGGTTCGGCGCGTCGGCTGGGCGGCATCAAACAGAAAATACAACAAGTGTGCAAGGCCCTATCGCTGCCGCAAATTCTTGCAGTTGCGAACAAGACGGGCACGCACAATCGCAGTGCACCCGCCACAATCGGCCAAGCTTGAGGGGGATGTATGCTAAGTGTATGCAGGCATTCTCATTCCGGCCTCCATCCCGCCAAAGGACGCACCATGACAAGCGATCCCGCCTCCCTGCCGATCGACGCGCTGTTCGCCCGCGTGGAGGCGATCTTCCGGCGCGGCGGGCTGAACGCCGTCCAGAGCGGCGCGCTGGCGCGGGTCATCGTGGCGGGCGAGCGGGACGCCTGCAAGTCGCACGGCATCTACCGGATCGAAGGCGCGCTGCGCACGGTGAAAGCCGGCAAGGTGAACGCCGAGGCCATGCCGGAACTGGCGCCCGACGACGGCTCGGCGATTATTCGGGTCAACGCGCGCGGCGGTTTCGCCAACCCCGCCTTCGAGCTCGGCCTGCCGCATCTGGCTGAGCGCGCCCAGCGGCTCGGGATGGCCGCGCTCGTCATCAACGACTGCACGCATTTCTCGGCGCTGTGGCCGGAGGTCGAGGCGGTGACCGCCCATGGGCTGGCCGCGCTCGCGCTCTGCCCGAGCTATGCCACGGTGGCGCCGGCGGGCGGCACCAAGCCGCTGCTGGGCACCAATCCCTTCGCCTTCGGCTGGCCGCGCTCCGGCAGCGATCCTTACGTGTTCGATTTCGCCACCTCGGTCGCCGCGCGCGGCGAGATCGAGCTGAAGCGCCGGGCGGGCGAGAAGCTGCCGGAGGGCTGGGCGGTGGACGCGGATGGCCGGTCGACGCGCGACCCGGAAGCCGCGCTCGCCGGCGCCATGCTGACCTTCGGCGGCCACAAGGGTTCGGCGATCTCCACCATGATCGAGCTTCTGGCCGGTATCATGATCGGCGATCTCACGAGTCTGGAGTCCCTGCGCCAGCTCGGCTCCACCAATCTTTCGCCGAGCCATGGCGAGTTGATCCTCGCCTTCTCGCCGGAGCGCTTCGCGGCCGGGCGGGAGGGCGAACCCTTCGCGCGGGCCGAAACGCTGTTCGAGGCGATCCTCGGCCAGGGCGCCCGCCTGCCCTCGCAGCGCCGCTTCGCCGCCCGCGCCAGGGCCGAGGCAGAGGGCATCGCCTTGAGCGAGGCGGAACGGACGCAGCTCGACCGGCTGGCCGCCGAGGGGCTGGACGCGATCACGCTCTGAACACCCGAAGGGCCTGAACGCCAAAAGGGCGGGCCTCCCGCGAGGCCCGCCCTTCCGTTCGATGTTCCGAAAAAGAAGAAATCAGGCCGCGAGGCCTTCGCGCTTCGACCAGTCGGCATACCAGGTGTCGAAGAGCGTCAGCTGCGCTTCGACATAGCCGCGCTGGCTTTCGCTGAGCGCGTCGCTCTCGTTGAAGTGCAGCGTGTATTCCGCAAAGCCCTTCAGCACCATCATGTGCTTGAAGAAGAGAACGAGGTCCGGCCCTTCGTCGAAGGAGGACAGGACGGCCAGCGCTTCTTCCAGCTCCTTGGCCTGCCGACGGGCCAGCGCATCGCCCTTGGCGGCCTTCTGCGCCAGGGTGCAGAGCTGGATCACTTCGCGCGGCAGAACGTTGCCGATGCCGGTGATGGCGCCCGTCGCGCCGCAATTGACGAAGCCGTGCACCACGGCCGTGTCGACGCCGATCATCAGCGTGACCTCGTCGGCGCGGCTGGTGATCGTTTCGGCGGCGTAGCGCAGGTCGTCCGGCCCGCCGAACTCCTTGAAGCCGACGAGATTGGGATGCTCGGCGCGCAGCGCGAAGAAGAGATCGGCGCGCGTGGCGAAGCCGTAATAGGGGCTGTTGTAGATCACGGCGGGAAGCTCGGGCGCGGCGGCGAGGATCGCCTTGAAATGGGCGCGCTGGGCCGCGATCACCGAGCCGCGCGACAGGACGCGCGGAATGACCATGAGGCCCTTGGCGCCGGCCTTCTGGGCGTGCGCGGCGTGGGCGACGGCGGTCGCCGTGTTCACCGCGCCGGTGCCGACGATCACGGGAATGCCGGCCGCCGCCAGACGCGCGACGCCTTCCATGCGCTGCTCGTCGGTCAGCAGAGGCCAGTCGCCCATCGAGCCGCAATAGACCACGGCCGACATGCCGGCGGCGATCAGCTCCTGGCCCTTCTTGACCAGCGCGTCGTAGTCCGGCGTCCGGTCGGCCTTGCAGGGCGTCATCAGGGCGGGAATGACACCGGAAAAGATGGATGCGGTCATCGCGATACTCCTTGTGAGCCATCAGCGCTTGGCCGAATGCGGTGGCTCCGCCGCCTCGTGCCGTTGCCCCAGATATCGCGCATTGCATTTTATTTGTCGACAGGAATTCGACAGAGAATTTTTCGGCGGTTCGACCCGCCGCTCGCTGGGTCACTATCCCCGTTTGGAACGGGCAAATTCCAGAATCGAGACGTGATCAGAGAGCGACGTCGAGCTTGCCGCCACGCGAGAAGAAGCGCTGCACCTGCTCCACGATCTGCTCGGCATGGATGCGGGCGAGATGCTCGGCACCAGCCAGATCGCGCGCGGCGATCTTGAGGATCATCTCCTCGTGCTCGTCCACGAACTGGCGCGGCAGGCGGTCCTCGTAGGACTCGTAATAGATGCGCAGGATGCGCCGCCCTTCGTCCAGCAGCCGGTTGAACAGCGCGAAGAAATACGGATTGCGCCCCGCTTCCGCGATCGCGGCGTGGAAGGCGGCGTTGGTGGCGATCATGGCGAGCGCGTCCTGCGCGGCCACGGCCTTCGCGAACGCGGCCTGCTCGGCGCGGATCGTCTCGAGATCCGCCGGCTTGTGGTGCTCGGCGGCAAGGCGCGTCGTCACCCGGTACATCAGCACCAGCGCGTCGAAAAAGGCGTGCAGGTTCAGGAAGTCGATGTTGGACACCATGGCCGAGCGGTTAGGCAGCGTCGTCACCAGCCCCTCGCCCGACAGGCGCACCAGCGCCTCGCGGATCGGCGTGCGCGACATGCCGAAGCGCTCGGCCAGTTGCACCTCGTCGATCGGGCTGCCCGGCGGCAGGACGAGGTCGAGGATCTCGTCGCGCAGGAGGTCGTAGACCATCTTGACGCCGGAGCCGCGCTTGCGTTCGGGAAGGGGCGGCTCGGCGGCGTCGGACATGGACGATCCCCAATAGTTCAAAGAGTGGCTGGTTCGAAGGGCGGTTCGGACGCGGGCATCGGCCCGGCGCGGGTTTCTCGCCAGCGTCAGGCGGTCG
The DNA here is from genome assembly GCF_001442755.1 of Aureimonas sp. AU20. Classification (NCBI taxonomy): domain Bacteria; kingdom Pseudomonadati; phylum Pseudomonadota; class Alphaproteobacteria; order Hyphomicrobiales; family Aurantimonadaceae; genus Aureimonas; species Aureimonas sp. AU20. The sequence goes on from NZ_CP006367.1 coordinate 422,229, forward strand.
AAAAACTCTTGTACACAAAGCTTATCCACATCGGGAATGGAGTCTCACGTCGCCAGATCGAAAACGAGCAGGCCCGAGACCCCGCCCTCGGCCGCAGTGACGATGCGCTTTCCCACCGCGACATGATCGGGATGTACGAGATAGCGGTCGCGCGCGTCCGCGTTCTCGAAGGTGACGACGAAGCCGTCGAGAAAGCCGCCCTGCAGCCCTTCCGGCGAGACGTTGGGGCCGCAAGACACCGAGACCATGCCGGGGATCACGTCCCGCAGCGCCGCGAGCGCCGCGTAGATCGCCGCGCGCTCCTCCGGCCGAAGCGTCGCCTTGAAGCGAATCCACACGCAATGCAGGATCATCGAGCCCTCCCCCGGCTTCCGTCTCTCCCGGCCTTCGTCTCCCGTCGAGACCGCCCGCGCCCGCTCGGCGCGAGCGACGACCGGGCCGGGCCGCCGGCCATGCCCGTCAGTCCCGCAGCGCGCGGCGCAGCACCTTGCCGACGCCGCTTTTGGGCAATTCGTCGCGGAACTCGATCTCGCGCGGGCGCTTGTAGCCGGTCAGGTTGTCGCGGCAATATTGCTTCACCGCGTCCTTGCTGAGGCTGGAGTCGGAGCGCACGAGGAAGAGCTTCACCGCCTCGCCGGAATTCTCGTCCGGCACGCCGATCGCCGCGGCCTCAGCCACCCCCGGCATGCGCGTCACCACGTCCTCGATCTCGTTGGGATAGACGTTGAAGCCGGACACGTTGATCATGTCCTTCTTGCGATCCACGATGCGGATCGCGCCCGTTTCGTCCATCACGCCGACATCGCCCGTCTTGAACCAGCCGTCCGGCGTGAAGGCGCGGCGCGTGTCTTCCGGCCGGTTCCAGTAGCCGGCCATGACCTGCGGCCCGCGAATGCCGATCTCGCCGGTCTGGCCGAGCGGCAGCTCGGTCTCGTCGTCGCCCAGGATGGCGAACTCGGTGGACGGCAGCGGATAGCCGATCGTGCCGGTGTAGTCCTTGCTGGTGACGATGTTGCAGGCTGCCGAGGGCGAGGTTTCCGACAGGCCGTAGCCCTCGCAGATGCTCGATCCCGTGAGCTTCAGCCACTGGTCGGCCGTGGCCCGCTGCACCGCCATGCCGCCGCCGACCGAAAGCACCAGCCGGCTCCAGTCGACGCTGCCGGCGTCCTTATGGCGGGCGATGGCGCCGAACAGCGTGTTGACGGCGGGAAAGAGATGGAAGGGCCCGCTGTTCAGCGCCTTGATGACGGCGGGGATGTCGCGCGGATTGGGGATCAGGAGGTTGCAGCCGCCCTGGCGCAGCGACAGCATCATGTTCACGGTGAAGCCGAAGATATGGTAGATCGGCAGGGCGCAGACCGTCACCACCGGCTCGCCCGCCGGCACCAGCCGCGTCGCCGGGGAGTTCCAAAGTTCGGACTGCAGCACGTTGGAGACGATGTTGCTGTTGGTCAGCGTCGCGCCCTTGGCGAGGCCCGTCGTGCCGCCGGTATATTGCAGCACCGCCGGCTCCTCGGGCGTGCGGCGCACCGGCTTGAAGTGCCCGGCCCGCCCCTGCTTCAGCGCGTCCCGCCAGCGCACCGCGCCGGGCAAGCTGTAGCGCGGCACCGCGCGCTTCACGTGGCGCAGCACGAAATTGACGAGATGCCCCTTGAGGCCCGGCAGCATGTCGCCGACTCCCGTCACCACGATATGCTCGACGCTCTTCACCTGAGGCCGGCACTGTTCCAGCGTATGGGCCATGTTCTCCAGCACCACCACCGCCCGCGCGCCGGAATCGTTCAGCTGGTGCTCGAGTTCGCGCGGCGTGTAGAGCGGGTTGGTGTTGACCACTACGAGCCCCGCCCGCACCGCGCCGGCCACCGCCACCGGATATTGGAAGACGTTCGGCATCATCAGCGCGATGCGATCGCCGGGCTTGAGGCCGAGGCCCTGGAGATAGGCGGCGAACTGGGCCGAGGCGCGGTCGAGCTGGGCATAGGTGAGGTCCACGCCCATCAGCCGGAAGGCCGGCCGCGTGGCGAAGCGCTCGAAGGCCTCGTTCAGAAGATCGGCCAGAGAGGCATAGGGGACCGGCCCCAGCTCTGCCGGCATGCCTTCGGGATAATGCGCCAGCCACGGCTTGTTCATGTCCGCTCCTCCCTGCCTCGTTGTCGAGGTCTCCCTCTATGACGTAGCGCAAGGCGCGCCGGAACAGAATACTCTTCCGTAAACGTCAATGTCATTTGTTCGCGCGCCTCGCCCTCGGGCTGGAAAACCGGGGCGAAACGCGGGACAAGACGGCTCGCGTGCGCCCGCGCCAAACCCGGGCGAAAGAGATGGGGCGATCGCATGAGCAGCAATCACATCGGGGCGCGGATCGAGGCCATCGCCGGCGAGATCGAGCCGGCGCTCGTCGCCATCCGGCGCGACCTTCACGCCCATCCCGAGCTCGCGCACGAAGAGGTGCGCACCAGCGGCGTGGTGGCGCGCGAGCTCGCCCGGCTCGGCGTGTCCCATCGCACCGAGGTCGGCGGCACCGGCGTCATGGGCACGATCGACACCGGCCGCCCCGGCCCGACCGTGCTCCTGCGCGCCGACATGGACGCCCTGCCGATCCAAGAACAGACCGGCCTTCCCTTCGCCTCCACCATCCCCGGCAAGATGCATGCCTGCGGCCACGACCTGCACACCGCCACGCTGATCGGCGTCGCCGAGGTGCTCCAGCGCATCGCCCCGCTTCTGTCGGGCCGCATCGAGCTGATGTTCCAGCCGGCGGAGGAAGTGTCCGACAGCGGCGCGGCCAGGATGATGGCCGACGGCGCGCTGGAGGGCGTCGACCTCGCGCTCGGCTTCCACAACTATCCCGGCGAGCCGGTCGGCAGCTTCTCCTTCGTGCCGGGCGTGGCCGGCGGCTCGTCGGACGAGTTCACGATTACGGTGAAGGGCCGCTCGGGTCATGCCGCGCGGCCCCATCTCGCCGCCGATCCGATCGTCGCGGCGGCGACGCTCGTCCTGCAGCTGCAGACCATCGTCTCGCGCGAGATGGACCCGATGCGCCCCATCGTGCTGACGCTCGGCGTCATCGAGGGGGGGCTGGCACCCAATATCATTCCCGATGCGGTGCGCCTTCGCGGCACGGTGCGCACCCATCTGGAAAGCGACCGGACGGCGATGGAGGAGGCGATCCGCCGCCACTGCGCCGGCGTGTCCGCCTCGCTGCGCGTCGACTGCGCGCTGGAATGGGAGCGCGGCACGCCGCCGCTGGTCAGCAATGAGGGCGTGATGCGGGCGACGCTGCGCGCGGTGGAGAGCCATTTCGGCAAGGACGCCCTCCTCCAGGCCCGCCCTTCGCTCGGCGCGGAGGATTTCGCGCTGATCGGCGAGAAGGTGCCTGCTTTCCAGCTCGGCATCGGCGCGATGACGCCGGGGCGGCGGGACGAGTTGCACAATTCGGACTACCAGCCGGACGAGCGCGCCATCCGCAACGGCGTCGTCGCCCTCTCCCTCGCCGCCTGCGAACTGCTCAGCCCCAGCGTCTGAGAGCGTTTGACGAGCCGGTCGCCTCGGTCCGCCGGCGATTTCCCGCTGTGCTGCTGGGCGAGCCCGGCCGCACGGAGAACCTTTGCCGATCTTCGCAGATGCGCCCTCGCATCCCTCCGGCTGGGCGGCCCGCCGCCGCGTTGTCGAACAGTCTCCGGGCTGATGCCGGCTTATCAGGCGAGGCGCAACTCGCTACCGGGCGGCCGTCTCGACTTGCGTTGGGTTGGACGGTCAAAGACTTGCAGCGCGAGCAGGAGCGCCGACCTCGCCTGAGGCCGTCGGCCCTCATCGAACCGAAGCGCGACTTGTCGTCGGCTCGCATCCGTCACGAAAAGCGCGAGCGGCGAAAGCGGTGAAAAGTCCTGCGGTCGACCGGCAGGCTCCTGCCCATACTTTCCGACGCGCCATCGCATCATGGAGGTTCGGCGCCGCGCGAGTGTCGGAACATCATTCGGCAGCTCGCCGTCGCGTTGTCGAACCGTCTCCGAGCGGACGCCGGCTTATCGGAGGAGGCGCGGATGCTAAGCGGCACGAACTCATTTGGGGTAGTTTGGCGAGCGAAGACTTGCCACACGAGCGGAAGAGCCGGCTTTGCTTGAGACCGTCGACCCCTCGGTGAACCGAAGCCAGACTCGTCGTCGGCTCGCATCCGCCGCGAAAGCACAAGCGGTGAAGGCGAGGACTATTCCAACCATCAGTCCGCAGGCCTCTTGCCCGGCACGCCGGGTTTCACCGAGGCGCGTCCCGGATGTAAGCTGACCGGCGCCCCGCCCATCCACCCCTGCCGAGAAGACCCGATGCCCGTCTATGCGCTCGACGACCTCACCCCCCGCCTGCCGCCGGAGAACCGCCTTTATCTCGCGCCCGACGCCCATGTGATCGGGGACGTGTCGCTCGGCGAGGATGTCGGCATCTGGTTCGGCGCGGTGCTGCGGGGCGATCGGGCCTCGATCACCGTCGGCCCGCGCAGCAACATCCAGGAAGGGGCCATGCTGCATGTCGACCCCGGCTTTCCGCTGACGATCGGCACCGGTTGCACGATCGGCCACCATGCCGTCGTCCATGGCTGCACGATCGGCGACAACACGCTGATCGGCATGGGCGCGACGGTTCTGAACGGCGCGCGCATCGGCGCCAACTGCCTGGTCGGCGCCGGCGCGCTGGTGACCGAGGGCAAGGAGTTCCCGGACGGCTCGCTCATCGTCGGCGTTCCCGCCAAGCTCGTGCGCCCGCTGGACGAAGCGGCGCTGGCCGGTCTCAAGCGCTCGGCCGCGACCTATGTCGAGAACGCCGAACGGTTTCGAAACGGGCTGCGGCGGCTGTAGGCTGAGCCCGCCCAAGGTGGCGGGGTCCGTGGCCCTACGCCCCCAAGCCGAAGACAGGGATCAGCGCGACAGGATCTGCGAGGGATAGCCGGCCTGCGCCAGCGCGGCGAGCAGCGCCTCGCCGCTTGCTGCCGTCGTCACCTCCGCCGTGCCGCCGGGCCGGTCCACCACCACTTCGGCTCCCGGGTCGACCCGCTGGATGGCCCGCGTCACCGAGCGCGCGCAGCCCTCGCAGCTCATGTCCTCGATGCTGAGTTTCATGTCCGTCCTCTCCGTTTCGAGTCGAAACATGGGGGGCGATGCCCCCGCTCGGCAAGGCCTGGAAAGCCTCACACCGGCGCCCCTTGACCTTCCCGCGCGGGAGGCTTCCATCTGAAGGGGGCGGCCCCAACGGGCCTGCGGTTCACGAGTGACCGACAGCCCTCCGGGGTGGAGGGTGGTCGAGGACTTTCGCTGAGGGTGGGACGCGCGGCTTGCGGGAACGCAAGCCTTCGAGCGATCCCGATGCCCACGGCGAAACGATCCGGCCAGCCGCCCCGGAGGGTCCGTCGGGCGCTCCATCCCATCCGCCGGAACAGCTGCCATGACCCAGACGCTCCCCACCCGCTCTCCCGCCGACTCGCTCGTCTTGCCCGTCGAAGGCATGAGCTGCGCCTCCTGCACGGGCCGGGTGGAGCGCGCGCTCGCGGCCGTGCCGGGCGTCTCGCAGGCTTCGGTCAATCTCGCGACCGGCGAGGCGACGGTTCGCTTTGCCGGCAAAGCTGATGCCGGGGTCGCCATCCGCGCGGTGGAGGAGGCCGGCTACGACGTGCCCCCGCGCCGCCTCGCCTTCACGGTCGAGGGCATGAGCTGCGCGTCCTGCACTGGGCGCGTGGAGCGCGCGCTCAACGCCGTGCTTGGCGTCTCGGAGGCGTCGGTCAATCTCGCGACGGGCGAGGCCCATGTCGCGGCCTCGCCGGCCGTCGGCCCGGACGATCTCGTCGCCGCGATCGAGGCGGCAGGCTACGACGCGCGCCTGCGGGACGACACGCCGCCCACCGCGCGGCGGGACGAGGCGCGGGCGCGCAGCGAGGCCGAAACCCGCGCCCTCAAGCATCGCGCGCTTCTGGCGCTGGCGCTCGCCGCCCCGCTCTTCGTCCTGGAAATGGGCGGCCATCTCGTGCCCGCGCTTCATCATGCCGTCGCCGCCGGCATCGGGACGCAAACCAGCTGGCTCCTGCAATTCGGGCTTGCCAGCGTCATCCTCTTCGGCCCGGGTCTTCGCTTCTATCGAATCGGTCTGCCGCTCCTGTTCAAGGGCGCACCGGACATGAACTCTCTGGTCGCGATCGGCACGCTCGCCGCCTATTCCTATTCCGCCCTCGCAACCTTCGCCCCCACGCTTCTGCCGCCCGATGCCCGCCATGTCTATTTCGAGGCGGCGGCGGTGATCGTGGCGCTGGTGCTGCTCGGCCGCTGGATGGAGGCGCGCGCCAGGGGGCGCACGGGCGAGGCGATCCGCGCCCTCGCCCGTCTCCAGCCCACTGAAGCCGAGCGGATCGGGCCGGATGGAGCGCGCACGCGCGTTCCCGTTTTGCAGCTGCGCGCGGGAGATCGGGTCGCAATCCGCCCCGGCGAGCGGGTGCCGGCCGATGGCGCTGTGGAGGAAGGCGAAAGCTTCGTCGACGAGTCCATGCTGACCGGCGAGCCCGCGCCCGTCGCCAAGACGCCCGGCGCGCCGCTCACCGGCGGCACGGTGAACGGCGCCGGCGCCCTGACCCTGCGGGTCGAGAAGACCGGCGCGGACACGGTTCTGTCGGGCATCCTGCGCATGGTGGAAGAGGCGCAGGGCGGCAAGCTGCCGATCCAGGCGCTGGTGGATCGGGTGACGCTGCGCTTCGTGCCGGCGGTGATCGCCGTCTCGCTTCTGACCTTCGCGCTGTGGATGATCTTCGGCCCCGCCCCCGCCCTGCCCCAGGCGCTCAGCGCGGCGGTGGCGGTTCTCATCATCGCCTGCCCCTGCGCCATGGGTCTGGCGACGCCGACCTCGATCCTGGTCGGAACAGGTCGCTCGGCGGCGCGCGGCATCCTGTTCCGGCGCGGCGAGGCGCTTCAGGCGCTGGCCGAGGTCCGGCTCGTCGCCTTCGACAAGACCGGCACGCTGACGCTCGGCCATCCCACGCTGGAGCGGATCGTCCCCGCCCCGGGCGTCAGCGAGAAGGACGCGCTGCGCTTTGCAGCCTCCGCCGAAGCGCGCTCGGAGCACCCGGTCGCCCACGCCCTGACGCAGGTCGCCACCGCTCAAGGTCTGGCGCTGGCGCCCGCCACCGCCGTCTCGGCCCTGCCGGGCCTTGGCCTTCGTGCCGAGGTCGAGGGGCGACGCGTCGAGATCGGCGCGGCGCGCTTCATGGCGACGCTCGGCCTTTCCACCTCCCGCTTCGACGCCGAGGCCGAGGCGCTGGCGGCCAGCGGCGCGACGCCCGTCTTTCTCGCGCTGGACGGCGTTCTGGCGGCACTCTTCTGCGTCAGCGATCCGCTGCGCGAGGACGCGGCGGAGGCCGTCTCCGCCCTTCACCGTGCCGGGGTGAAGACCGCTCTTGTCAGCGGCGACGATCGGCGCACGGCGTCGAGCGTCGCGCGCCGGCTGGGAATCGACATCGTGGTCGCCGAGGTGCTGCCGGAGGGCAAGGTCGAGGCGGTGAAGCAGCTTCGGCGCGAGCACGGCCGCGTTCTCTTCGTCGGAGACGGCATCAACGACGCGCCGGCTCTGGCCGTCGCCGATGTCGGCATGGCGATCGGTTCGGGAACGGATGTCGCGATCGAGGCGGCGGACGTGGTGCTCGTCGCGCCCTCGCCCGGCAACGTGCCCCGCGCGCTGGCCCTCTCGCGCTCCACCCTGCGCAACATCCGCCAGAATCTCGGCTGGGCCTTCGGCTACAACGTCATCCTCATTCCGCTCGCCGCCGGCGCGCTCACCCCCGCTTTCGGCCTGTCGCTCTCGCCGGTCTGGGCAGCGGGCGCCATGGGCCTGTCGAGCACGCTGGTTCTTCTCAACGGCCTGCGCGCCGGGCGCGGGGCGTGAGGTTTCACGTGAAACAGCGCCCGGTCAGTCCGCGCCCTCGTCGGGAATGGCGAGGATGTGGCCGCAGGCCTTGCAGTGCACGGCATCCGGCTCGTGCCGCTGCAGGGCACATTTCGGACAAGGGAAGAAGACCTTGTAGGGTTTGAACAGCGCCTGGGCGAGCCGCACGAAGAGCGAGATGCCGACGATCATGGTGACGATCGCCGTCAGCTTGCCCGCCGTGCCGGGCAGCGTGATGTCGCCGAAACCCGTGGTCGTCACGGTCGCGACCGTGAAGTAGAGCGCGTCGACATAGCCCTCCAGGCCCGAGCCGTCCTCGGCGAAGAACGTGTAGATGAAACCGGTGATGAGGAAGAGGCAGGTCAGGAGGTTGATCGAGGCGCGCCCGACATCCTCCCATTCCCGGTAGCCCCGCCGGCGCAGCGAGCGCCAGAACAGATCGTTCTTCGACAGGGTCCAGAGCCGCAGAATGCGCAGGAAGCCGAGATTGGCGAAGGTCAGCGGCGCCAGCAGCGTGGCGAGCACGACGAAGTCGACCCAGACCGTCGGCCGCAGGATCCAGGCTCGGAACGAGCGCGCCGCCAGCGCCCGCGCCGAAAGATCCACCGCCAGAAGCACGGCGATGGAATAGTCGATCCACAGAAAGCTCGGCCGCCCTTCCAGAACGGGCGCGAAGATGAAGAACACGATGATCGCGAGATCGACCGTGCCCACCGCCCACTGAAACCGCTCCGCCCTCGGCTCGTCGCCGACATAGAGCGCCCGCAGCGTCTCGCGCCATTTCGCATGGCGGACGGACGGTTGCGGGCGGGCGGAAGGGCGTCGGGAAAGCGGCTTGTCCATGATGGGCGATGTAGCACTCCAAGAGCGCTTACGCAGGGCCGGCCGCGTCTTTGATCGGGCGGCCTTTCAAAGGGCGCGCCGACCTTGGTCGAGGCATCTACGAACCTTCTCGCCCAGGCCTCATTTTCACCGAAGCGTCACGGCCGTGACATCGGAACCCGTTAGCCGCTTTTCAAAACCCGCCGAGCCGTCTCGCCAAGGCGTTGCGACCGACTTCGATCTGTCTTCGCGCCAATGGTCCAAGGGCAATCGGTCGCGCAAGGCCAAGAGCGAAGGCACGAGGCGAATGACCCTATCCAGCCCCAAGACCTTCGATCTGGTGATCTTCGATTGCGACGGCGTGCTGATCGACAGCCAGGCCATCCAGAACCGAGTGGACGCCGCCGAACTGAGCCGGTTAGGTTTCGAGGCAACGGCCGACGATCTGGCCCACCGGTTCCTCGGCATGACGACCAAGGACGTTCAGGCTTATGTCGAAAGGGCTTTGGGGCGTCCCCTGCCGGAGGATTTCGAAGCTGCGCGAGACCGTTTGGTGGAAGCGGCCTATCGCACCGAATTGCGGGCCATGGCCGGCATTGCCGACTTGCTGGCGGAGTTCGAACTGCCGTTCTGCGTGGCATCCAACGCGCGCCTCGCCCCGCTGCAGCAGGTCTTGAACTTGACGGGCCTCTTGTCGTTCTTCGAACCGCATGTCTTCGGTGTCGATCTCGTGGCCCGTCCCAAACCGGCCCCCGACCTCTTTCTCCATGCAGCGGCCCAAATGGGCGTCGACCCCTCGCGATGTCTCGTCATTGAGGACAGCGAGACGGGCGTTCGGGCCGCGAAGGCCGCGGGGATGCCGGTCCTCGGTTTCCATGGCGGCGGCCATTGCTACCCCGGATACGAAGCGCGTCTGACCGAAGCGGGCGCATTCGCGACGTTCAAGCGCATGACCGAGTTGCCGACGTTTCTTCGCCTCTCGGCCTGAGCATCGGTCCGGGGGAACCGGACGCGAACGGCAAAGGGGCCTGGCTTCCTAAAAGCCGCTCGGGCGAAAAACATGCCGATCGGATTCAGCGATCGCGGTCAGCCGATCGCCTGCGCGGATGATCGGTCGAACTCGGAACGGGTTGAAAGCTCCGCCCACCTCCCTCAAGGCACGATCCGCTGCCCGTCCCAGGCGAAGCAGCCGCCGCTGTCTTCCGGGGTGAGGCCGGCGAGGACGCGCAGGAGATGGCCGGCCGCCGTTGACGGCGAAACCGTGGGGGCGTTGCGGGCGAAGGGGGCGCTGAGGCCGGTTTCCACGGTGCCGGGATGCAGCGCGACGCAGAAGGCCTCCGGGTGCGTGCGTTTGAGTTCCAGGCTCAGCGTCTGGACGACCATGTTCAGCGCCGCCTTGGAGGCGCGGTAGCCGACCCAGCCGCCGAGCCGATTGTCGCCGATCGACCCGACGCGGGCCGACAGCGCGGCGAAGGCCGCGCGCCCCTCGCGCGGCAGAAGCGGCAGCATGTGCTTGGCGACCAGCGCCGGGCCGGTGGCGTTCACCGCGAAGAGCCGCGCCAGCGCCTGGGGGTCGATCTGCCGCCAAGTCTTTTCCGGCTGGACGCCCTCGCCATGCAGAAGCCCGGTCGCGACCAGCACGAGATCGGGCGCCCCCGCCTCGGCAAGGCTCCGCGCCGCAGTGGCGATCGAGGCCTCGTCCAAGAGGTCGATCCGCCCGGCGCGGATCGCGGGATGCGCGGGCGCGGCGCCTGAGCGCGAAAAGGCCGAGACATCCGCCCCGCCCTCCGCAAGCGCCAGCGCCAGCGCGCCGCCGACCCCGCCCGAAGCGCCGATCACGACGGCGCGGCGAAAAGGCGAGACGGCGCTCACCCGCCGCGCCCTCGCCTTGCGGCCCGTTGCGGACGGCTGGCACGCCGGCATCCAGCGTAGCGACTGACGCTCGCTCCGGCCCGCCGCGCCAAGCCTTGCCGACCGGCCGCACCGCGCCGGTCGCCCGAGGCCGGCCGCCTCTGCGAAGCCGGTGCCGGGCCGAACGGTTGCACCCGACTGAGCGAAAGGCGCCCCAGCGCCGTCACCAGCGCGTCGGCTTCGGGTTGCGCTCGTCGAAATCCTTCTGGTGCCAGTAGGGATAGACCGGCTCGCGATGCGAAGCCTTGTCGAGGCGCTTCACCTGATCGGCCGAGAGGCTCCAGCCGACCGCGCCGAGATTCTGCTTGAGCTGTTCCTCGTTGCGCGCGCCGACAACGATGTTGCAGACGCCAGGGCGCTGGAGAAGCCAGTTCAGCGCCACCTGCGCGACGCTCTTGCCCGTCTCGGCCGCCACCGCGTCTAGCGCGTCCACCACGTCGTAGACGGCCTCGTCCGACACGGGCGGGCCGCCCACCGCGCCGCCCGAGGCGATGCGCCCGTCCTTGCTCTGCTGGCCGCGACGGATCTTTCCGGTGAGCCGGCCCCAGCCGAGCGGGCTCCAGACCATGAGCCCGACGCCCTGGTCGAGCCCGAGCGGCATGAGCTCCCACTCGTAGTCGCGCCCGATCAGCGAATAGTAGCCCTGATAGGCGACATAGCGGGCGAGCCCATATTTCTCGGAGGTCGCGAGCGACTTCATCAGGTGCCAGCCCGAGAAGTTGGAGGCGCCGATATAGGAGATCTTGCCGGCGGTGATAAGATCGTCCAGCGCCCGCAGCGTCTCGTCCACCGGCGTCGACGCGTCGAACCCGTGCATGAAATAGACGTCGATATGGTCCGTCTCCAGCCGCTTGAGGCTGGCCTCGCAGGCGCGCACGAGATGGTGGCGCGACGAGCCGACTTCGTTCGGCCCCTCGCCGCTGCGGAAGGTCGCCTTGGTCGAGATCAGGACGCGCTCGCGCTTGCCCTTGAGCGCCTGGCCCAGCACCTCTTCCGAAACGCCGGCGGAATAAACGTCGGCCGTGTCGAAGAAGTTGACGCCGTGGTCGAGGCAGAGATCCACCATGCGGGACGCATCCGCCACGTCCGTGGCGCCCCAGCGCTGGAAGAACTCGTTCGACCCGCCGAAGGTGGCCGTGCCGAGGCTGAGAACGGGCACTTTCAGGCCGGATTGGCCGAACCGCCGATACTCCATGGGATGGGCTCCTTGTCAGCGGCTTAAGCCGGGCCTCGCCCGCCGCCATCCGCTCTATTAGAAGGCCGACTTAGCGCCTGGCGGGGTGCGGGGAAGGGCGGGCGCGGGTTAGAAACGCGGCTTGGCGGAGATGAGGACGAAGCCGCCTCGGGAGGAAATCTGCCGCATAGTTTGGCCCGGTGTCTCGTCGTCGGAAGCAGAGCTTCCGGCTCCTGAGCGACGTTCCCCATCAAGCGATCACCTTGAATGATGCTAAGGCCTGAGAACAGGTAAACCCTCCGCTGGCGGGGCAACCTTTTCGTCCGCTCGGCAACTGTCACACGCCTGAATTGTTCGCCGATGTTTCTGTTTGTGATCGCAAATGTCGCGCTTCCACTCCGTAGCCTGAGGCGCAGGCCTTGACTTCACGCACGTTCTCACACACCCCTGACGCGAAATTTCGTCCGATCCACTGACCAGCGACACTGAGCTTTCGAGAGTTGCCTTCGGCGTGGCGAACACGGCGGCGCGGCTTCGCAGGCTCGTGTGCGAGAGCGCGCCGAGACCGATGACCCCACACAATCCGACGACGGGAATGAAGAGCTTCAAAGCGGCCTTGGCGGTGAGCGGCCTCATGCTTCTTGGCGGCTGCGTAAGCGCCACGCAATATGCCGCGACCTCGGAGGCCTTGAAGGGCAGCCCGGCTCTTCGGCGCGACGGGGTCGAGAGCTGCATCAAGCGCAATCGCGTCACGCCCGCGCAGAAGGATCTCATGCGCAAGCTGATGAATCTCGCGCCGGGCAGCAATGTCGACCGGGTCGCCTGCGAGCGGCTGATCGGCGGCATAGCGTCGGGCAGGCTCACCCATGAGGACTACCGGAACACGGTAACGGGCCACGTGACCCCGCAGGTCATCCGCGTTCTTCAGGCCCGGTAGACTCCGGCCAGGGCATTCCGATGCCGACCGACCGCGAAAGAATAGGACGAGAACGATGAGCCTTCCGCGACCCCTCCTGCCGACCATGGCGGTGGGATGCCTCATGCTGCTCGGCGGCTGCACGACCTCCACGGACTACGCGGCCGCCTCGGAAGCGATGCGCAACAGCCCCGCGCTTCTGGCCGACCGGATCGACGCCTGCACCAAGTCCTATCGTGCCTCGCCGGCCGAAACGAACAGCCTGCGCCAGGAAATGAAGCTTCCCGTCGGAACGAGCGAGGCGACCGTCGCCTCGACGGCCTGCTGGCGGGGCCTCACCGCCATCGCGCAAGGCCGCATGACCTATGACGACTTCATGACGCTGTTCACGGAAATGCCCAGGCCGATCGTCTACCGCGTCATACAAGGTCGCTGAGGGCGCGGCACATCCATCAAGACGTTTTCGCCACGTGGCGGGGACGGCCACCTTGCCCTCCCCGCCGCTTGAAAACCTGCAAGGTCAGGGGAAGGGCTCCGTGAAACAGACGGGGCCGCCGCCACGCCGCAGCCCTCCGCTTCAACCTCACACCTCGGATTCGAGGCTTTCCAGCACCACGTTGTCGTTGGTGTAGATGCAGATCTCGCCCGCGATCTTCATCGCCCGGCGCGCGATCTCCTCGGCGCCGAAATCTGTCTCGGCCAGGGCGCGCGCCGCCGCAAGGGCGTAGTTGCCGCCCGAGCCGATCGCCATCACGCCGTTCTCGGGCTCCAAGACGTCGCCATTGCCGGTCAGCGTCAGCGTCACCTGCCGGTCCGCCACGATCATCATCGCCTCCAGCCGCCGGAGATAGCGATCCGTGCGCCAGTCCTTGGCCAGTTCCACACAGGCGCGCGTCAGCTGGTCGGGATATTGCTCGAGCTTCGCCTCCAGCCGCTCCAGAAGCGTGAACGCGTCCGCCGTCGCGCCCGCGAAGCCCGCGATCACCTGCCCGTTCTTGCCGAGCCGGCGCACCTTCTTCGCGTTGCCCTTCATCACCGTGTTGCCCAGCGACACCTGCCCGTCGCCCGCCACCACCACCACGCCGTTCTTGCGAACGGTCACGATCGTCGTGGAATACATCTGCGCGGGATCGTGGCGTTCCATCATCTCTCATGCCCTTTCAACCAAACTCCGGCCCCATATGGGTGGCCAGGGGCACCCGCGCCAAGGGGGCGGGCGTGGGTCGTGGGCAAGGCGGGGCTGCCGCCCCGAACCCCGCCCGGGGCCTGACGCCCCGGAGCCCCCGCTTTCCTTTGGGACTCTTTTCCGAAGTTCGGGAGGGCCTGCGGTCCTCCCGAACTTCGGACACAAGCTCGAAAGGAAACGGGGTCCAGGGGCCTCGGCCCCTGGCAGGGGTGCAGGGGACGGCCGTCCCCTGCCTTCCCCCACGCCCGCGCCCCCTTGGCGCGCGGCCCTCGGCCCCTGTATGAAGCCAGAAGGACGGATACGAGGATCAGGGCATGAGCGGCACGGCGGGTCGGCGCGACGGGGCGGTGGAGCGGGCGACGAAGGAAACGCAGATCCGCGTGGCGGTGGATCTCGACGGGCAGGGCCGGGCGAGCGTGGCGACGGGCGTCGGCTTCTTCGACCATATGCTGGACCATCTGGCGCGCCATTCCTTGATGGACATCCGGGTCGAGGCCAAGGGCGATCTCCATGTGGACGATCACCACACGGTGGAGGATGTCGGCATCGCGCTGGGTCAGGCGATCCGCCAGGCGATGGGCGAGCGGCGGGGCATCCGGCGCTATGCCTCGCTGGATCTGGCGATGGACGAGACGCTGACGCGCGCGGCGGTGGACGTGTCGGGCCGGCCCTTCCTTGTGTTCCGCACGCGCTTTCCGACCGAGAAGATCGGCACGTTCGACACGCAGCTGGTGCGCGAGTTCTTCCAGGCCTTCGCGATGAACGCCGGGCTGACGCTGCATATCGAGACGCTCTACGGCGAGAACTCGCACCACATCGCCGAGACCTGCTTCAAGGCGGTGGCGCGGGTCTTGGGCGACGCGTTGCAGATCGACGCGCGGCAGGCCGATCTCGTACCCTCCACCAAGGGCGTTCTGGCATGAGGAGCCGGATGAAAGGCGGGGGCGCATGAAGCGGTTTCGCGTCTTCGAGCCGGCGAGCGCGGCGGGCGCCAGCGACGAGGCGCGCTTCGTGCGGGACGGGTTCTCGTTCTGGGCCTTTCTCGTTCCCGCGCTCTGGCTTCTGTGGAACCGCCTGTTTCTGGCGGCCATCGCCGTCTTCGCGCTGCAGGTGCTGATCGGCTGGCAGGGGCGCGCGGAGGGCTTCCTCGTGGCCGAGTTCGCGCTGTCGCTGCTCTTGGGGCTGCTCGTCGCGCTGGAGGGCCCGAGCCTTCGCGCCTGGAAGCTCAGGCGCCAGGGCTGGCGCGAGACGGCGGCGCTGCTGGCGAGTGACCCGGCGGAAGCGGAGCTGCGCTACTACGCGGCGATGGAACGGGACGGAGCGGGCGAGACGCGAACGCTCTCGGCCACCGACGTCGCCTCCCTCGCCAATCTTGCTGCCGAGCGCGCCTTGATCCAACAGGCGCGCGCTTCTTCGGACCCGACCTGATGCCGACACTTGCGATCATCGACTACGGATCGGGCAATCTCCGCTCCGCCACCAAGGCCTTCGAGCGCGCGGCGCGCGAGGCCGAACTCGACATGGACATCCGGCTGACGGACGATCCGAGGATCGTGCGCGAGGCCGACCGCGTCGTGCTGCCCGGCGTCGGCGCCTATGCCGATTGCCGCGCGGGGCTGCGCGCGGTGGAGGGCATGGAGGAGGCGCTGCTCCATGCCGTGGAGCGCCAGGGGCGGCCGTTCCTCGGCATCTGCGTCGGCATGCAGCTCATGGCCGAGCGCGGGCTGGAAAAGACGATCACGCCGGGCTTCGGCTGGATCAGCGGCGACGTGGAGCCGATCGTGCCGAGCGACCCGAAGCTGAAGGTTCCGCAGATCGGCTGGAACACGATCGAAGTGCGCCACGACCACGCCTTGCTCGCCGGCATCCCGACGGGGGACGCGGGCCTGCACGCCTATTTCGTGCATTCCTACCATCTCGTGCCGCGCGAGGAGGCGCAGGTCATCGCCACGGTCGACTACGGCGGCCCGGTCACCGCCATCGTGGCGAACGGCAACAAGCTCGGCACCCAGTTCCACCCCGAAAAGAGCCAGACCCTCGGTCTGGCGCTTCTCGCCAACTTCCTGAAGTGGAAGCCCTGATGCCCATTCTCTTTCCCGCCATCGATCTGAAGGATGGCGAATGCGTGCGCCTGAAGCTCGGGCTGATGGAGGAGGCGACGGTCTACAACGCCGATCCGGCGGCGCAGGCGCTGAGCTTCAAGCACCAGGGCTTCACGCATCTGCACGTGGTCGATCTCAATGGCGCCTTCGAAGGGCGGGCGGTGAACGCTGAGGCGGTGGACGCGATCCTCGCCAGCGTCGGCGGCGACATGAAGGTGCAGCTCGGCGGCGGCATCCGGCGCATGGAGGATATCGAGCGCTGGCTGGACAAGGGCCTGTCGCGCGTCATTCTCGGCACCGTGGCGGTGCGCGATCCCGATCTGGTGCGCGAGGCGGCCCGGCGCTTTCCCGGCAAGATCGCCGTCGGCATCGACGCCAAGGGCGGCTATGTCGCGGTGGAGGGCTGGGCGGAATCCTCGACGCTGACCGCGATCGATCTCGCCCGCCGCTTCGAGGACGCCGGCGTTTCCGCCGTGATCTACACCGATATCGACCGCGACGGCATTCTGGCCGGCATCAACTGGGCGTCCACCATCGAGCTGGCCCAGGCCGTCGGCATTCCGGTGATCGCCTCCGGGGGCCTTGCCTCCATGGCGGATATCGACACGCTGGCGAGCCCGGAGGCGACGATCCTGGAAGGCGCCATCACCGGCCGCGCGCTCTATGACGGGCGCATCGACCCGGCCGAAGCGCTGGGCCGGCTGACGCTCTAATGCCAAAAAAGGGCAGGCGCCTCGCGGCCCCTGCCCTTGTCTGATCGAGACGAAGCCGTGTCGCGCGTTACGCGGCGCGGACCTTGCCCAGCATCTCACGATGCATTTCCAGCGTCGGCAGCGTCTGCGCGGCGAAGGTCTTCACCGGGCCGGTCTCGCCGTTCTGCGAATAGCCCTGGAACAGCCCGATCGTCTCGTCATGCGCGGCAAGCTGCTGCTGGAGATAGAGCGCGCTGAACTGCGCGCCGGAGGCGGCGCGGAGCTGCTCCAGCATCTGCTCGTGCTTGGGGTCGAGCCGGCTCGGCAGATCGCTCTTCGGGCCAGCGGCGAGTGCGGCCTTCAGATCGGCGCCGGCTTTGGTGTGGTCGTCGATCATGTGCTGGGCAAAGCGCTTGACCTCCGCGCTGCTCGACTTTTCCAGCGCGAGCTTGCTGGACTCGATCTCGAACATGTTGGACGAAACGGCCATGCGAACGAAGTCGTCCTGCCCGGTCGCGGCCTTGATGTTGGTCGGCGAGCCGGCGGCGGGAGTGACGGCCTGCTGGGCCTGCGCGGCGATCGGCATGGCGAGCATGGTCGACAGGGCGGCGAGAGCGATGATCTTTTTCATGGGGTTTCCTCGAATGTGCGGCGCCAGCGCCTGAGGCTGGCTGTCGGGGTTTCAACGGCGCATTCGAGGGCTCGTTCCGTCGCGCACTAAGCAATTGTTAAGTCTTACACATTGTTTCACGTGAGACACGGGCAGGCGGTTCCCGCTGCGGCCGCCTGGAAAATCGGCTCGGCTGGGCATGAGAGGACGATGCAGCCTCCGCCCCACGACACCTATCCGACAGTTCGGTCTACGACTTCGCAGAAGCGTGGTTCATCGGCTCGGCATCGGACGATCGACGCACCGCCAGCCGGGCCGGAACGGGCCAAGGGCGGTTTCAAAACCCTCGGGCGCTTGCGCCGCGCCGCCGGCCCGGCGATAAGCACTCGCGAAAACGCGCCCGTGCGCACAAGCTTTCCGTTCTCCCGGCCCGGCCCGTCCGCGCCGGCCCGACCAAGGTTCGCCCGATGACGCTGAAGGCCCGCATCATCCCCTGTCTCGACGTCAAGGACGGCCGCGTGGTCAAGGGCGTGAACTTCGAGGGCCTTGTGGACGCAGGCGACCCGGTGGAGGCTGCGCGTCGCTACGACGCCGCCGGGGCGGACGAGCTCTGCTTTCTCGACATCACCGCCTCCTCCGACAATCGCGAGACGATCTTCGACGTCGTCGCCCGCACGGCGGAAGCCTGCTTCATGCCGGTGACGGTGGGGGGCGGGGTGCGCGAGGTCGCCGACATCCGCAAGCTGCTGCTCGCCGGGGCCGACAAGGTCTCGATTAACACGGCGGCGGTGAAGCGGCCCGAATTCGTGGCCGAGGCGGCCGACAAGTTCGGCAACCAGTGCATCGTCGTGGCGATCGACGCCAAGCGCGTCGCGAGCCCTGAAAACGCGCCGCGCTGGGAAATCTTCACCCATGGCGGGCGCACCGCGACCGGGATCGACGCGGTGGAGTTCGCCCGGCGCGTGGTCGCGCTCGGCGCGGGCGAGATCCTTCTGACCTCGATGGACCGCGACGGCACCAAGGCCGGCTTCGACATCGGCCTCACCCGCGCCGTGGCGGACGCGGTGAGCGTGCCGGTGATCGCCTCGGGCGGCGTCGGCTCGCTGGAGCATCTCAGCGCCGGCGTCCTGCAAGGGGGCGCGGCGGCCGTGCTGGCGGCCTCGATTTTTCATTTCGGCACCTATACGATCGCCGAGGCCAAGCACCATATGGCCGGGGCAGGCATTCCCATGCGCCTCGACGCGGCCCCGGCCGCGCCGCGCGCCGCCTGACCTTGCCGACGATCCGCCTGCCGACCACGCATGCCGCCCGGCCCCGCTGACCCGGACCCTCCTGCCCCGGAATCCTCGACGATGTTCACGCTGTCCGATCTCGAAACCGTCGTCGCCGCGCGTGCGCGTTCGGACGATCCCACCTCCTACACCGCCAAGCTCGCGGCGCGGGGCCTTTCCAAGGCCGCGCAGAAGCTGGGGGAAGAGGGCGTCGAGACGGTGATCGCGGCGCTGACCGAAGACGACGCGGCGCTGACCGGCGAGGCCGCCGACCTCCTCTACCATCTTCTCGTGGTGCTCCATCTGCGCGGCCTGCCGCTTGCCAGCGTGATGGAGGAGCTGCAACGCCGCACGGCGCAGACCGGCCTTCAGGAAAAGGCCTCGCGCTCGCAAGGCGCACAGCCGAGCGCGCAGGAAGCACAGTCGGACGCGCAAGGGACGCGCCCGGGCTCGCAAGGGGCGCGCCCGGCGTGATGGACATGCGGCTGCCCAACCCCGCGCATTCGCCCTACCGCTTCTTCACGGCGGCGGAATGGGCGACCTTTCGCGGCCGCGAGGCCCTGACGCTGGCCGAGGACGAGGTGCGGCGCCTGCGGTCGCTGGGAGACCGGATCGATCTCGGCGAGGTCGAGCGCATCTATCTCGCCATGTCGCGCTTGCTCTATGCGCATGTGGAATCCTCGCAGACCCTGTTTCGCCAGCGTCGGCGCTTCCTGCGCGGCTCGGACCAGACCAAGACCCCCTTCGTGATCGGCATTGCCGGCTCGGTGGCGGCGGGCAAGAGCACCACGGCCCGCATCCTGAAGGAGCTTCTGGCGCGCTGGCCGGGAACACCCAAGGTCGATCTCGTCACCACCGACGGCTTCCTGTTCCCGAACGCGGTGCTGGAGGCCGAAGGGCTGATGCAGCGCAAGGGCTTTCCCGAGAGCTACGATGTCGGCGCGATCCTGCGCTTTCTCTCAGACCTCAAGGCCGGCGCGCGCGATGTCACCGCCCCGGTCTATTCGCATTTCGTCTACGATGTCGTGCCGGGCGAACTCATCACGGTGGACCAGCCGGACATCCTGATCTTCGAGGGACTGAACGTCCTTCAGGTGCGCGACATGCCCAAGGACGGCAAGTTCGTGCCCTTCGTCTCGGACTTCTTCGACTATTCCATCTATATCGACGCAGAGATCGAGGACCTGCACCGCTGGTATGTCGCGCGCTTCATGCGCCTGCGCGAAACGGCGTTCCGCGAGGAATCCTCCTTCTTCCATCGCTATTCCAAGATCTCGGAAGAGGACGCGCTGGAGGTCGCCAACCGGCTTTGGACCACGATCAACGCCAAGAATCTCTACGAGAACATTCTGCCGACGCGACCGCGCGCCGACCTGATCCTGCGCAAGGGCGGCGATCATCTCGTGGAAGAGGTGGCGCTGCGCAACATCTGATTTGCCTGACGGATTAACCCTTACGAAATGTTTAGGTTGCCAGTCAGGCGTTAAGACCTTCATTCTCAAGTTGTGAAGACTCACGATTCGATCAGGCGGTGAAGCGGAGAGCCCATGCTGGAGCGCAGGCAAAAGACACGGCGGCGGGTGTGCTGGCAGGGCTCGGTCACGGCTGGCCTCACGGACCCGATCCTGTCCGTTCACATCCGCGACATGTCCGAGACGGGCGCGAAGATCCGCCTTCCGAAGGGCGTCCTGCCGGGGCGCGAGATCGCCTTTCGCGTCGAGCGCACGGGCGACATCCGTCAGGCCGAAGTGATCTGGCGCTCCATGGAGCATTACGGACTGCGCTTCCATCCCGCCTACGAGGCCACGGGCGAGGACGAGACGCCGGGCGAGCCGCTCGGTGACTGGCTGGCGGACCGCCCGTTTTCCTAGTCTAAAGCCCCTGCCCCCTTACCCCCGCGCCGTTCAGGCCGGGCTTCGGGCCCAGTCCCGAAGATCCTCCACCAAAAGCTCCGGCGCTTCCAGCGCGGCGAAATGGCCTCCCTGGGGCATCTGCGTCCAGCGCGACACGGCAAAGGCCCGCTCGGCATAGGAGCGCGGCGGCCAGGGGTGCAGGGGGTCGCCGGGGAAGCAGGCGAAGGCGGTCGGTACCTCGACCCGCTCGCCCGGCTTCAACTGCCGCAGCCCCTTCTTCATCGCCTCGCTGTAGTAGCGGATCGACGTGTGGAAGGCGCCGGTCGCGTGGTAGATCATCGCCGTGTCGATCAGCTCGTCCAGCGTGAAGACCTCCTCGAAGGACCGCTCGCGCCGGTCCGACCAGTCGTGGTAGCGCTCCACGATCCAACTGGCCTGGCGCATCGGGTCGTTCCCCACCAGCCAGGACAGGCTCTGCGGCTTGGAGCCTTGCAGGTGGCGATAGGCGCCGAGTTCCTTCTCGATCCCCTCCATCCGCTTCGCCCATTCCGTCTCCGCCTCGCCCTGCGGCCCGCCGGCGGGCTGGGGGAAGATCATGGTGAGATGGATGCTCTCCAGGCTTTCGGAATGGCGCAGCGCCAGGAGCGAGGTGACGAGCGCGCCCCAGTCGCCGCCATGGGCGCGATAGGTCCTGTAGCCCAGCACCTCGCGCATCAACTTGTCGAACAGGTCGGCCGTGCGCGCTTGGTCCACGGTCTCGGACGGATGGTCGGAAAAGCCGAAATTGGGAAGGCTGGGAATGACGAGGTCGAACGCATCCTCCGCGCGGCCTCCGAAGCGCGAGGGATAGGCCAGCGGCTCGGCGACGCGCCAGAACTCGCGAAACGAGCCCGGCCAGCCATGCGTCATCAGAAGCGGCCGCCGCCCGCCGCTTTCGCCCAGGAGATGCACGAAATGCAGCCCGACCCCGTCCACCACGGCGCGAAACTGCGAGAAGCGGTTGAGCCGCTCCAGCGCCTCCGAACGGTCGTAGCGGTTCAGCCAATACTCCTGCAGCCGGCGCAGGAAGGCGGGGTCGGAGCCGGTCGTCCACCCATCGCCGTCAGGAGCGGGCGCGAACTCATAGGCGGCGACGCGCGCCCGCACGGTGTCGAACAGGTCGGGCGTCCAGCTCACTTCGAATGGCTTCATCACTCGGGGTCCCTTCGCTAGGCTCGCTGACAGAACAGGGCGGGCGTGCCGCCAGAAGGGGAAAGACGGCCAAGGGTGGCTTCGGGTTGCATCGCGCCGGCAAGGGCTCCTGAGCGTGCAGACTATGACACCCTATGGCCGCGCCTTCACCATCGTCCCGCCAAGCCCATCTTGCAGAGCGGTAAAACGGGGCTTCGAGTTGACAGGAGCGCTCCAACGCTCCTACTGCCGCCCGACCTGGCGAAAGGGACTGACCGCGCATGACGATCGACCTCAACCGACGTGACCTGATGATGGGGCTCGCCGCGCTCGGCCTGGCCAGCCAGACGCGGCTGGCGCTGGCGCAGGAATCGGGCCTCGCCTTCGACGCGCCCAAGCCCTTCTCCTTCGACCAGCTGGTGGAGCAGGCGCGCCAGCTGGCCGCCCAGCCCTATGTGCCCGAAGTGCCGCGCGCGGCCGACACGCTGGAGCGGATCGACTTCGACCAGCATTGGCGCATCAAGTTCAAGCCGGAGAACACGCTCCAGCTCAACGACGGCAAGGCGCCGATCCGCTTCTTCCATCTCGGCCGCTACTTCAAGCTGCCGGTCGGCATCCATGTCGTGGAGAACGGGCAGGCGCGCACGCTGCGCTACGATCCCAAGCTCTTCTCCATTCCCGACGACAGCCCGGCCAAGGAACTGCCCTCCGACATCGGCTTCGCCGGCTTCCGCGTTCTGGAGCCCAATTCCGATGCGGACTGGCTGGCCTTCCTGGGCGCGGCCTATTTTCGCACGTCCGGCGAGGACAACCAGTTCGGCATGTCGGCGCGCGCGCTGGCCATCGACGTGGCGACGCCGACGCCCGAGGAGTTCCCGCGCTTCACCGACTTCTATCTGGAGCCCTCGGTCGACGGGCGCCTCGTCATCACCTGCGCGCTCAACTCGCCCCGCGTCGCCGGCGTCCTGCGCATGGACGTGAAGAAGGGCGGGCCGATCGTCATGGACATCCAGGCGCGCTACTTCGCGCGCGAGGACATCGGCCGCTTCGGCATCGCGGCGCTGACCTCGATGTACTGGTATTCCGAGACCGACAAGCTGCGCCGGGTCGACTGGCGGCCGGAGGTCCACGATTCCGACGGCTTGGCGCTGTGGACGGGCACGGGCGAGCGCATCTGGCGCCCGCTGAACAACCCCAACAACGTCATGACCTCGACCTTCACCTCGGACGCGCCCAAGGGCTTCGGCCTCCTGCAGCGCGACCGCAACTTCGAGAACTACGAGGACGACGGCGTGTTCTACGAGCGCCGCGCCAGCGTCTGGGTCGAGCCCAAGGGCGATTGGGGTCCGGGCGCGGTGCAGCTCGTGGAAATCCCGACCGACGACGAGATCCACGACAACATCGCCGCCTACTGGCTCTCCGCCAAGCCCGTGAAGAAGGGTGACGCGGTGAGCGTCGACTACGTCCTGCACTGGGCCAATGGGGAGCCCTATCCCGGCGATGTCGGCAAGGTCGTCTCGACGCGCCTCGGGCGTGGAGGCGTGGCGGGACAGGCGCGCCCGGCGGGCGTCACCAAGGTCGTGGTGGATTTCGACGGCGGGCTCGTGGCCGGGCTCGACCGGTTCGAAAAGGGCGTGAAGCCCGTGGTTTCCGCCTCGCGCGGCACGCTCAGCAATATCGACGCCTATTCGGTCAAGGTCGGAACGGCCTGGCGCGTCACGTTCGACGTCGCGGCGGAGGGCGCGGAGCCGGTGGAACTGCGCCTCTTCCTGCGCGAGGGCGACAAGATCCTGACGGAAACCTGGGCCTACCAGTTCCTCCCCGTGGCGGCGAGAAGCTGACAGGCTCCGTATCCCCCGACAAACCAGCACCGGCCCGCTAGGCCGGTGCCTCCGTCTCGCGACGGACAATTCCTTGACGGGCCGGGCCACGCCCGTTCGGCCCGAAGGCAGCAGCACGCGCCTTTTCTAGCGATGGCCCCTGCTGGGTATCCAGCGCTCGTTTCGCGACGGCCCAGCCGTGCGCCTCGCCCTTTTGCAACCGGCCTGCCATGAAAGTCCGAACGTATAATCTCAGGTTATTTGATCATAGCGTGCCTTGATTTTAGCCAGCTATTAGAACCTTGGATTTAGAAGCCGGCCGGGCGGGCTTCGCACAGGATCTTTCATGCTCGATATGAGCGATCGACTCATGGCTCTGGCGGGCCAGACAGACGCGCTGGTCGGGATCTACGATCCCGTCGGCCGCCTCGTCTATGCCAATGCCGCCTATCGACGAACCTATTTCGTCGAGCCGGACGAGACGCCGCTCTGGACCGATCTGATGCGGCGCAACTACCACGCCAAGCGCGGCTCCTGCGTGTCGCATCCCGATTTCGAGCACTGGCTCTCCTCCTGCCTGTCGCGTCGCGGCACGAAGCCGAGCATGATCATCGAGTCCGATCTCATGGACGGGCGCTGGCTGGCGATCACCGAATCCACCCTGCCGGACGGCTGGATGCTGTTCGTCGCCTGCGACGTCACCCACCAGCACTCCTCGGGCCGTCAGGTTCGGCAGGAGCGCGACATCGCCTGGAAGTTCGCGCACACGGACGAGTTGACCGGCATATCGAACCGGCGCTACGTCATGTCGGCCCTCGCCGCGCTTTTGGAGCGCGGGTGCCCCGCCGACGCCCCGATGGGCTGCCTCAGCCTTCTGGACATCGACCATTTCAAGCAGATCAACGACCGGTTTGGCCATTCCACCGGCGACGCCGTGCTG
This sequence comes from Aureimonas sp. AU20, assembly GCF_001442755.1. Lineage (NCBI taxonomy): Bacteria > Pseudomonadati > Pseudomonadota > Alphaproteobacteria > Hyphomicrobiales > Aurantimonadaceae > Aureimonas > Aureimonas sp. AU20. The sequence goes on from NZ_CP006367.1 coordinate 446,604, forward strand.
GTGGAGATCGCGCGTCGCATCCCGGCCGTTCTGCGCACCTGCGATGCGTTCGGGCGGCTGGGCGGCGAGGAGTTCATGCTGATCCTGCCGCATGTGACGCTGGAGGAGGGCCAAGCGACGCTGACCCATGTACTGGCGGCGATCAGCCGGCCGAACCTTTTGGCGGAGGATCCCGCCCATATCGTCACCTGCTCGGCGGGCCTGACGCCGATCCGCCCCGGCGACCAGCTGGCGGACCTCTACTCGCGGGCCGATCAGGCGCTCTACAGCGCCAAGCGCACCGGCCGAAACCGCACGGTGGTCTCCGCCGCTTGCGAGGCCTGACGACCCGTTCCATCATCAGCTTTGCCGGCTTACCGGCGTCTTTGTCGCAGCTGACGTCCGTCGCCCGGCCCTATCTCGCTGGGGGAGCCAGGCGGCAGGAGACAATATGCGGATCGGCCATCGGATTGACGATCAAACGGGCGGGCGCTGATGGCGACACTGGTTATGGTTCTGCGCGGCGGCGGCCGCTACACGCCCCTCTGGGTGGAGCGGCTTTGGGCAGGCGCCCGCCGGCATGCGCCGGGTTTCTCGCGCTGCCTCTGCCTTTCCGACATGGCGTTTTCGATCGAGGGCGTCGAGCGCGTGCCGCTTAGCCAGGACTGGCCGGTTTGGTGGTCCAAGATGGAGGCGCTGCGCCCCGGCCTCGTGCAAGGAACGGCGGTTCTGTGCGATCTCGACACGGTGATCTCGGGCGACGCCGCCGCGCTCACCGAGCCCGGCCTCTGCGCCATGGAGGACCATTTCCACAAAGGGCGCGTGTCGAGCGCGCTCCTACGCTGGGAGGGCGATGCGCTGGGCTTCGTTCACGAGCGGTTTTGCGCCGATCCGCAGCGCTGGATGCAGCCGGGCTCCTGCGGCCCGGTGCCCAACGCCGTGCATGGCGACCAGGTGGTGATCGACCATCTCCTGCGCGAGCGCGCCATCGTGCCGGACTTCTTCCAGAAGCGGCATCCCGGTCTTCTCGACTTCTACGACCCCGATCAGCGCGAGCCCGGCCCGGTGCTCGTGTTCATCGGCGACGCCAAGCCCGACCTCGCCACCGAGCCCGTCGCCTCGCTCTGGCGCGGGGCGCGCGCGGTCAGTGCGGGCGAACCCGCCGCAGCGTGAGATTGATCCGTCCGCCCTTCGGCAGAAGGGTCGAGCTGCCCGGCAGGATGCGGTCCACGCCGTGGAAGCACAGGCGCCCCGCCCCGCCGAGCACGAGAACGTCGCCCGAGCGAAGCCGTAGCGAGCGCGTCGGGTCCCCCCGCTCCAGCCCGCCCAGCCGGAACACCGCCTCGTCGCCCAGCGACACGGACAGGACGGGGGCCAGCAGGTCCTCCTCGTCCCGGTCCTGATGCAGGCCGAGCCGCGCCGTCTCGTCGTAGAAGTTGACGAGGCAGGCGTCGGGCGGAACCGGCCAGTCGGCCACCTCCTCCCAGAGCCGGAGGAGACGGGCCGGGATCGGCGGCCAGGGCGCGCCGGTCCCCGGATGGGTCGGCTGGTAGCGATAGCCCTTGCGGTCCGACACCCAGCCGAGCGGGCCGCCATTGGTCATGCGCACGGAAAAGGGCCGGCCGGTGCCGGGCATTTCGGGGCGCAGGAGCGGCGCGGCCGCGACCATGGCCCGAACCTCGCCCAGCAGTTCCTCCTGCGCCGGCCGCGCCAGATGGGCGGGAAACAGGTGCACGCCGGGGCGAAGCTCCATTCTTTTAGGAGAGGTAGCCGAGCTGGGCCGCGAGGGCCACGGCGTGGGTGCGGTTGGAGGCGTCGAGCTTGCGCGTGGCGGAGGTGAGATATTGCGAGATCGTGTGCTCGGAGAGCTTCAGGATCGTGCCGATCTCCGACGAGGTCTTGCCCAGCATGGCGAGCTTCAGACAGTCCCGCTCGCGCCCGGTCAACGGGTTGTTGCGCCGGTTCTCCTCGAAGCGGATGCAGCTCATCATGCCGAAGGCGGCGAAGGCGACCAGATGCAGCGCATCGGCCTTCGCCTCGTCGATGGGCGGGCCGGGGCCAAAGAAGCAGAGAACCCCGTTGAACCCCGTCAGCCCGTGAACGGGGCAGTAGACGCCCGACAGCGTTCCGCTGGCACCGAGAAAGCGCGCCTGCGGCTCCATGTCGGGATCGTCGGGATCGTAGCCGTAGAGCGTTTCGGCATCCCAGACGAGCGGCAGGACGCCGCCCCGCAGGGCGCGCAGAACGGGGGAGTAGCGGTTCAGCCCATGCCGCTCGAAGCCGCGCCGGAACTCCTCGTTCCAGTTGGACAGGACGAGCCGCATCTCGGCCCCCGCCTCGTCGGTCGAGGGAATGGACAGAAGAGCGAAATGGGAAAATCCGGAGGCCGCCGCCACCATCGCCAGGCTGGCTGACAGACCTTCCGTCGTCCACGGTCGCGGGGTGAGCTGAATGATCGAGCCGAGCGCCACCGTCATTGCGCCCGTGCGTCTCCCTGGAGACGACCGGAAAGCGAGACTGTGAAGCGCATGGCGATCCCTTCCGCAGAAAACCGCGCGGTGGCGGGACGCACCGCGCACCCCCCAACTCTTCGGCTTACTTAATCGCAAATTTGACACGGTTCGACCCCCGCCGAGCCACAAAATTTCTCACGATCACGTCGGTTGGTTAGAATTGCTTTAATGACACAGACGGCAAAGCATGGTCGCTCTGCCTCCGCGCGAGCGCCCTGCGAGGCCCCTATGAGGAGGACTCTCGTCCCTTCGTAAGGAGCGAGGCGCGGCATTCCCGTAGAGATCGGCGGGAAAGGATCGAAGCCCCGGCGCCCGAAGGATTTGCCAAGGCGCCGCCCTTCGTGATGCGGCCCGCGGCGGAGATGAAACGCCGCCTCTGGCGTTCGGGCGATCTCCTCCCCATCTTTGCGCTGCGTTTCCCCGCTGATCCGATCGGCGACGAGCACGAGATTGCTGACCAGAATGACCGACTTTTCCCCCCGCGAGATCGTTTCCGAACTCGATCGCCACATCATCGGGCAGCGCGAAGCCAAGCGCGCGGTGGCCGTGGCCCTGCGCAACCGCTGGCGCCGCCAGCAGCTTCAAGGCTCGCTCCGCGAAGAGGTGAGCCCCAAGAACATCCTGATGATCGGGCCGACGGGCGTCGGCAAGACCGAGATCTCGCGCCGCCTCGCCAAGCTGGCCGGCGCGCCCTTCCTGAAGGTCGAGGCGACGAAGTTCACCGAGGTCGGCTATGTCGGCCGCGACGTCGAGCAGATCGTGCGCGATCTCGTGGAGATCGGCATCGGGCTGGTGCGCGAGAAGAAGCGCGCCGAGGTGCGGGCCAAGGCCCATGCAGGCGCCGAGGAGCGCGTGCTCGAAGCCCTCGTCGGCAAGACCGCCTCCCCCGCCACGCGCGACAGTTTCCGCAAGCGCCTGCGCGCCGGCGAGCTGGACGAGAAGGAAATCGACATCGAGGTGGCCGACACGTCCAACCCGCTCGGCGGCATGGACATTCCCGGCATGCCCGGCGCCAATATCGGCGTTCTCAACCTGTCCGAGATGTTCGGAAAGGCGATGGGCGGGCGCACCAAGACGCGCCGCACAACGGTCAAGGAAAGCTACGATCTCCTGATCGGCGAGGAGTCCGACAAGCTTCTCGACAACGAGGCTCTGATCGCCGACGCCATCGCGGCGGTGGAGAACAACGGCATCGTGTTCCTGGACGAGATCGACAAGATCGCCAACAAGGACGGGATGGGCGGCGGCGCCGGCGTCAGCCGCGAGGGCGTGCAGCGCGATCTCCTGCCGCTGGTGGAAGGCACGACGGTTGCCACCAAGCACGGGCCGGTGAAGACCGACCACATCCTCTTCATCGCGTCCGGCGCCTTCCATGTCGCCAAGCCGTCCGACCTCCTGCCGGAGTTGCAGGGCCGCCTGCCGATCCGGGTCGAGCTGCGCGCGCTGACGAAGGACGATTTCCGTCGCATCCTGACCGAGACGGAAGCCTCGCTCATCAAGCAGTATATCGCCCTGATGAAGACGGAGAACGTCGATCTCGAGATCACCGACGACGCGATCGACGCGATCGCCGATCTCGCCGTGTCGCTGAACGGCACGGTGGAGAATATCGGTGCCCGCCGGCTCCAGACGGTGATGGAGCGCGTGCTGGACGACATTTCCTTCGAGGCGCCCGACAAGGGCGGCGAGAGCTACCGCGTCGACGCTGCCTATGTTCGCAAGGCGCTGGACGGCATCGCCGGGAACGTGGACCTGTCGCGCTTCATTCTCTGACGCCGCCTCGATCCCTGTCCGCATGAGGAGCCGCGTCCGAAAGGGCGCGGCTTTTTCTGTTTTGAGGGACCGATCTAGCGGCCGCGTTCTTTGCCGGACGGGGCGGGTTCGCGCCTTGCGGGAGGCACCGCCGACATCCCCGTCATTGCTTCAAGCGCCAGGAAACGCGGCGGGTGCGGCCTCGGTCGATCGGGATTGAACGAAGCTTCAAGCCGGCCCCGCCGAGGCCGATCTCCCGGCTGCGGCGTGTGGTCGGCTCGGCTTATCGCGCTGCGGTCCCTTGACGCAGCCGCGAAGGGCGAACCAAATCAGCGCCCTGTCCCGCGCCGCGCGCGCCTTCCTGGTCCGAGCCCATGCCCAGAGCCCTCTCTTTCGAAACCGCGCTGGAGGCCGTCGGCACCGGCCGCTTCCAGACGCGCCTGCTCCTCACCTTCGCCCTGGTCTGGGCGGCTGATGCCATGCAGGTGCTCGCCATCGGCTTCACCGCCCCCTCCATCGCGGCGAGTTTCGGGATTTCCGTGCCAGAGGCACTGCAGACGGGAACGCTGTTCTTTCTCGGCATGCTGGTCGGCGCCTTCGCCTTCGGGCGGCTGGCGGACCGGATCGGGCGTCGGCGCGTCCTGATCATCACAATCCTCATCGACGCCGTCTTCGGCATCGCCTCGGCCTTCGCGCCCGACTTCACCTGGCTTCTGGCCTTGCGCTTCCTCACCGGGCTCGGCGTCGGCGGCACGCTGCCGGTGGACTACGCCATGATGGCGGAGTTCCTGCCCGCCGCCCGGCGCGGGCGCTGGCTGGTCATGCTGGAAGGCGCCTGGGCGCCCGGCACGGTGCTGGTGGCCCTCGCCGCGCTGGCCGTCCAGTCGAGCGGGGCGGCCGAGCCCTGGCGCGTCCTGTTCCTCCTCACCGGCCTGCCGGCGATCATTGGCCTCTTCATCCGCTTCTGGGTGCCGGAGTCGCCGATGTATCTCCTGCGCCAGGGGCGGCAGGGGGAGGCGCGCGCCATCCTTCAGACCATGGCCGAGGCCAACGGCACCACGCTGCCCGAGGGCGAGCTGACGCTTCCCGTCCAGCGCCCGGGCGGCTCGATCTTCTCGGCCGCGCTGCGCGGCGTCACCGTGCCGATCCTCGCGGTCTGGCTGCTCGTGTCGATGAGCTATTACGGCGTCTTCGTCTGGCTGCCCGTCCAGCTCGCCGGCCAGGGCTTCGGCTTCGTGCGCGGGCACCTGTTCCTGGTGCTGGTCGCCCTGGCGCAGATCCCCGGCTATGCGCTGGCGGCCTATGGCGTGGAGCGCTGGGGCCGCAAGCCGACGCTGATCGGCTTTCTCGTGCTAAGCGCCCTCGGCTGCGGCCTCTACGGGCTGGGGCTCAGCCCCGCCGTAGTGACGGGCGCGACGCTTCTCATGAGCTTCGCACTGCTGGGCACCTGGGGCGCGCTCTATGTCATCACGCCCGAACTCTACCCGACCGAGCTTCGCGCCACGGGCATGGGCAGCGCCGGCGCCATGGCACGCCTCGGCGGTCTGGCCGCGCCCTCGCTGCTCGCCCCGGTCATGGCGGCAAGCTTTGCCGGCGCGCTCGGCCTCTACGCCGCGCTGCTTCTGATCGCGGCCGTGGCGGTGACGCGCATCGGCGTCGAGACGCGCAACCGCGCGCTGGCCTAACCGCTCGCGAAGGGCCGCCTCAAGCGGCCCGCACTGCGCCGCTGGAGGGCGCGGCGTCCACCGCGAAGGGGCGCAGGAAGACGCGGCCCGACCGGTCGGCCTCCAGCACGCTGCCGGGCGGGATGGCCTGCCAGCCCTGCGGATTGTTGCCGCAGGGCTCGGAAGCGACGAGAACGCTGTCGCCCTCGACCCGCGCATAAAGCGAGGGCGGCCGGTCGTCGCTCGCCCAGCGGAAGGCGAAGAGCCGCTCGCCGTCGGAATGCACGGCGGCAAAGCGCACGGGCTCCTCGCTCGCAAACCCGCGCAACGCCTCGATCTCGCTCAGCGTCTGGCGAAAGGCGGCGACCGGGTCGCTCTCCAGCCCGCGGCTCAGCGCGGCCAGAAAGATCGCTTCGGAATCGCAGGTGCCCTTGCGCGAGGGATAGAGCGCGTCCGAAATCATCGCCTCCACGCGGCGGCGCAGGCCGGCATAGCCGCCGATCTGGCCATTGTGCATGAAGAGCTGCTGGCCGTGCGCGAAGGGATGGCAATTGGAGGTGGACACGCCGCCGCTCGTCGCCGCCCGCACATGGGCGAGAAACAGGCCGGAGCGGATCTGCCGGCAGAGCGAGGTGAGATTGGCGTCCGACCAGGCCGGCAGGATGCCGCGATAAAGCCCGGGCTCGGGCCGCTCGCCATACCAGCCGAGGCCGCAGCCGTCGCCGTTCACCACCGTGCGCGCCTCGCGCGCCGCCATGGATTGCGACACAAGCGAGCCTTCCGGGCGGATCAGAAGATCTTCCAGAAAAAGCGGCGTCCCGGAATAGGCGAGCAGGCGGCACATGGGCGGGCGATCCAAGGCGAATGCGGCATGGGCACCGGCCGACGCTTATCGCGCGGCCGGATGGAGCGGGACGCCGTCGGACGAAAGCCCTACGCCCCGCTTCGAAGGCGTGCGCCGATCCTATGCTGCAACGCGTTCGCGAAGCTGGGCTTCCGCCGGGCGGGTGACGGTTTGGTGACGCTCCTCCAGTGCGAAGCGCACGGCGGCGGCGGCATGGATCTCGGTGGAGCAGAAGCCCGGCAGGGACAAAGCGTCCGGGCGCACGAGAAGCCCGATCTCGGTGCAGCCGAGAATGACGCTGTCGGCGCCGGCCGCGCGGCCACGCTCCACCACGGCCTCGAAGGCGACGCGCGAGGCGGGGTCGACATGGCCGGCGCACAGTTCCTCGAAGATCACGCGATGAACCAGAGCGCGGTCCGCCTCGTCCGGCACGAGCGGCCGGAAGCCGGTCTCGGCCTCCATTCGCTCGGCATAGAAGCCGTGCTCCATCGTGTAGCGCGTGGCGAGCAGAAGCGGACGGCTATGGCCGGCGGCTTTGATCGTCGCGCCGGTCTCGCGGATGATGTCGATCAGCGGGATCGCGACGGCGGCCTGCACCTCGGCCGAGACGAGATGCATCGTGTTGGTGCAGATCAGGACGCAGTCGGCGCCCGCGCGCTCCAGCCGCTGGGCGCTTGTGGCCAGCAGTTCGGCGGCGAGGTCCCAGCGCCCGGCCTTCTGCAACGCGACGACGGCGGAGAAGTCCAGCGAATGCAGGAGCACCTCGGCGGAGGCGAGCGCGCCGCGCGCGCCGCGCACCGCCTCGTTGAGCAGGCGATAATAGGTCGCCGTGGATTCCCAGCTCATGCCGCCGATCAGCCCGATGCACTTCATCTCAAGTCTCCCGTCAAATCACCCCTCCAGCATGACGCCGGAGCTCCGAATGCGGGATGCGTTTTTCCCCGCTCCCTTCGCCCTCCGTCGCACGATTTCGGCGCCATCCTCGCCCTTCGCGCCGACTTGTTGCGCGAGACCCAAAACCCGTGCATCACGGCTTCATGCTCGACGATCGCGACCACCAGCTTCTGACGCTCCTGCAGGACGATGCCGACCGCTCGGTCGCCGACCTTGCCGAACGGCTCGCCCTGTCCCCCTCGGCCTGCTCGCGCCGCATCCAGCGGCTGAAGGACGAGGGCTATATTGCCCGCCGCGTCGCGCTGGTGGATCGGCGTCGCATCAACCTGCCCACCACGATCTTCGTTCTGGTGAAGACGGCGCGGCACGAAAAGGGCTGGCTGGAGGAGTTTCACCAGGCGGTGAACGCGATCCCCGAGATCGTGGAGGTGCATCGGCTGACGGGCAATGTCGACTACATCCTCAAGATCGTTCTCCCGAATGTCGAGCATTACGACACGATCTACAAGCGCCTCGTCTCCAAGGTGAGTCTGGCCGACATGTCGGCCTTCATCTCCATGGAGACGGTGAAGTCGCTGACGGCGGTGCCCACGCGCTACGCCTGAACAGCGTGCTGCGTCGGAGGGAAGTGTTTCACGTGTGACACGCTTGGCTCAAAAGCCGCCCGGCGTCGTGGTCCTGCGCGCGGACATGCGTTAAGACGGCCGCGATCGCCTCACGCTGACCGCAATTGCCGGCCTATGCGGGGGCCTTCCCGTTCGAAGGTCGTTCCATGTCCCGTTTTCTCGCCGCTGTTCTGGCGGGCTTTCTCTTGGTCCACCCCGCCCAGGCGCAGTCAGTCGTCACCGTGCCGCCCGGCAATCGGAACGCGACGCAGCCAGCCATTCCGAGCTTTTCCTACACGCGCACGGCCGCGACGGGCGGCAATTTCGACGCCAAATACAAGAAGATCCGCGAGCTTCTGGCGACCAATCGCGATCTCCAGACCAAGATCCGCTCGGCGGCGAGGCTCTACGGCATCGATCCCATCCACATCGCGGGCGCCCTGGTCGGCGAGCACACGTTCAATGTCGACGCGCTGGACCGGCTGCAGACCTACTACGTCAAAGCCATGTCGTACCTGAACTCCGGCATCGACTTCTCCTACAAGGGCGAGTCGGTCGAGAGCTTCGTGGCTCGGCCGGAATTCGAGCGCTGCAAGAGCGCGCGCGGCGACGAGGCGCTCTGGAGCTGCCGCGAGCAGGTCTTCGAACAGAGCTTCCGGGGCAAGACGGTGGACGGGCGCTCCTACCCCGACAATCGCTTCGGCGCGGTGTTCTTCCAGCCCTATTATGCCGGCCAGACCTTCGGCCTCGGCCAGATCAACCCGATGACGGCGCTCGCCGTGTCCGACATCGTGCATCGCGTGTCGGGCTATCCCGACATCGACATGGGTCAGGCGGGCGAGGTCTACGCCGCCATCATGGACCCCGACAAGTCGCTTCACTACATGGCGGCGGTGATCCGCTCCTCGATCGACAAATATCGCGACATCGCCGGCTTCGACATTTCCAAGAACCCCGGCGTCACCGCGACGCTCTACAATGTCGGCGACCCCATCACCCGCGCGCGCCGCCTGAAGGCCGAGAACATCCGCCGGAAGAGCAACGGTCAGGCCCCCCGGATGCCGGAAGAGAATTACTACGGCTGGCTGGTGAACGAGAAGCTCGACGATCTGCGCAAGATTTTTCCTGCGCCCTGACGGCTAGCGGCGCGGATGCGGCAGCGGAGCGGCCGCACGCTTAGCGGCCATCTCTCATACCAACTTCTCCTTGCGAGGAAGGATGGTGGTCGCCGCCCAAGCGCCCGTCAGTTCGGCGGCAGCGGATGAAGCCGCAGCAGCCCTCGCCGCGCCTGCCCCTCGGCCCAGCATCGCTCCGCGTCCCAGCCATGGCCTTCCCAGCCGGCGAAGCCGAACCCGTGGACATGGACGGGCACCCGCCGCCCACCGAGATGGCGCGTCAGCCAGAACAGGGCGAGAAAGCCCGTGCTCGGCACGGCCTCGCGCGCCGCGCCGTGGCGGCGCAGCGCGTCTCCGGCCGCGTGGAAGAGCGGGTCGTTCAGGAGCCAGGCGGGGCGCCGATGCAGCCCCAGACGCTGGGCGAGCTCAGGCGTCCAATCCTGCTCGCCACCCTGCCATTTCGCCCGCGTCGGCGTCGGCTGGCGGCGCTCGTCCCGGCCGGGGTCGATGGGGAGGACGAAGCCTTGCGCGCGCGCGACGGCGGGCCGGCGGTGAAAGCCCTCCTCCGCCAGCCATTCCCGCGTCTGCCCGCCGAAATTCATCAGGAAGAGATGCGTCACGCGCTGGCCCGTCGCGGCGCCGAAGCCTTGCGCGTTGTTGAAGCGCAGCACCCAGTCCGCCCGGTCCACCAAGGGGCCGATCCGCCCCGCCTCCGGGGCGTTGCCGACCACGGCGATGCTGCGGGGGCTCGCCGGCGCCGGGCGGTGCGGCCCGTGGCGGGGCGCCGGCTTGGGCGCGCCGTGCCCCAGTGGCGAAACCCAGTCGCGAAGCTGGCGCTGCGCCAAGGTCGCGGCCGAGCGCTTGTGCGGCAGAAGCGAGGCGCGCTCCCTCATGCGCGCGCCCTTCGACGGGCTTGGTTCCTGCGGCCTTGGCTCATGCGGCTTTCGTTCGTCCGGCTTTGGTTCATTCGGCGGGGGCGGCGGCGGTCGCGTCCGGCTTTTCACCGAAATGCCAGGGCAGGCGCTCCTGCGGGTCGCGCCGGTTCTTCGTGCGGTTCTTCTCTCGGCCCCAGAACTTGCCGCCGCGCCCCTCGCCCAGCCGCTCGAACAGGGCGAAGAGCGCCGGCACGATGAAGATGCCGATGAAGGTCGCCGCCAGCATGCCGCCGATGGCGGCGATGCCGATGGAGTTGCGCGCCGCCGCGCCCGCCCCGCTCGCCACCACGAGCGGCACGAGGCCGAGGATGAAGGCGAGCGCGGTCATCAGCACGGCGCGGAAGCGCTGGCGCGCGCCCATGATCGCGGCCTCGGTGATCTCCATCCCGTCCAGCTCACGCCGCTCCTTGGCGAATTCCACGATCAGGATGGCGTTCTTGGCGGCAAGGCCGATCAGCATCACCATGCCGATCTGCGAATAGATGTTGGAGGTCTGCCCGAACAGCGCCAGGGCGCCCGCCGCGCCCGCCGCCGCAATGGCGATGGAGAGCATGACGGTGAGCGGCTGGAGCCAGCTTTCGTACTGCGCCACCAGGAAGAGATAGGCGAAGACGAAGGCGAGGCCGAAGGCGACGAAGGTGACCGAACCCGCCTGCCGCTCCTGATAGGACGTGCCGGAGAACTGGTAGCTGTAGCCCGGCGGCAGCGTGTCGCGGGCCACCTCCTCCAGCGCTGTCAGCGCGGCGCCGGAGGAATAGCCAGCCGCCGGCTGGCCTGTGATCTGCGGCGCGGTGAAGAGGTTGAAGCGCGGCACGGAATAGGGGCCGAAGGTCGTGTCGACGGTCACCACCGAGCGCAGCGGCACCATCTCGCCGCTCGCGTTCTTGGCGTAGAGATTGCCGATATCGGCCGTCTTGGCCCGCGCGTCGGCCTCCGCCTGAAGGCGCACCTGGAAGATCTGCCCTTCGTATATGAACTGGTTCACATAGGTCTCGCCCATCGCACCGCCGACCGCGGCGTAGATGTCGGAGACGGAGAGGCCCAGCGTCTCGGCCCGGTCGCGGTCGATCTTGAGGTAAAGGCGCGGCACGTCGGCCGAGAAGGTGGTGCGCGCGGTTCCGATCTCCGGCCGCTCGTTGGCCGCCGCGACGAAGGCGCTCGCCACCTGCGCCACCTCGCCGGGGTCCTGTCCGCCCTGCGCCAGAAGCTCGAAGGTGAAGCCGCCGACCGAGCCGAGGCCGGGGATCGGCGGCGGCGGAAAGGCGGCGACCTGCACGCCCGGAATGGCGGCGAAGCGCCCGGTCAGTTCGCCGAGGATCTCGAACAGATCGCGCCGCTCGCCCCAGGGGGTGAGCGTAACGATGCCGAGACCTCCGGAGGCGCGCTGCGAGGACTGGAGCAGCGAATAGCCGGCGTTCAGCACATAGGCCTTCACGCCCTCCGTCTCCTGAAGGATGTCGCCGATCTCCAGCATCGCCTCCGTGGTGCGCTGGAGCGAGGCGCCATCGGGGAGCGACACGTCGAAGAGGATCGCGCCCTGGTCCTCGTCCGGCAGCAGCGTGGAGGGCAGGTTGACGAAGGAGACGAAGGCGACCGCAAAGCCGAGCGCCAGGACGCCGAGCGCCAGAAGCACGCGGCGCACGAGAAAGCCGACCGAGCGGGCATAGGCGTTGCGGGTCTTGTCGAGCCCCGCGTTGAACCAGCGCAGCGGCCCCCAGGCGGCGGTGGGCGGGCGCAGCATGGCGGCGGTGAGCGCGGGCGTCAGCGTCAGCGCGACGATGGAGGACAGCACCATCGAAACCGACAGCGCGATGCCGAACTGGCGATAGAGCTGGCCCGACAGGCCGGGCAGAAAGGTCGTGGGCAGGAACACGGCGAGCAGCACCAGCGTCGTCGAGACAATCGGCCCGGTGATCTCGCGCATGGCGATGCGCGTCGCCTCGACGCGCTCGATCTTGCGCTCTGTCATGACGCGCTGGACGTTTTCCACCACGAGAATGGCGTCGTCCACCACGAGGCCGATGGCCAGGATCAGCGCCAGAAGCGTGATGACGTTGATGGTGAAGCCGATCATGAGCAACACCGCGAAGGTGCCGACCAGCGAGACGGGAATGGCGAGCGCGGGGATCAGCGTCGAGCGCCAATCCTGAAGGAAGACGAAGACCACGATCACGATGATCGCGGCGGTGATGGCGAGCGTCAGCACGATCTCGTGGATCGTGGCGTCCACGAACTGCGTGGAATCGTAGATGATCTCGTACTGCATCCCTTGCGGGAACGTGCCCTGAAGCCGCTCCAGCTCGGCGCGGATGGCGGTGACGGTCTGCAGCGCGTTGGCGCCCGGCGCCTGGTTGATCTGGATCGTCTTGCCGGGATTGTCGCGGACATAGGTGTTGACGGCGTAGCTCTCCGAGCCGAGCTCGACGCGCGCCACGTCCTTCAACCGCACGATGGCGCCCGAGGATTCGGCCCGCACCACGATGTTCTGGAACTGCTCGGCCGTGTTCAGCTGGCCTTGCGAGGTGATGGTGTAGACCAGCGCTTGGCCGTCCGGCGCGGGCGCGCCGCCGATCTGGCCGGTGGAGGCCGGCAGGTTCTCGGCCGCGATCGCCGCCGTGATGTCGGCGGGCGAGATGGAAAGCGCCGCCATGCGGGCGGGGTCGGTCCAGACGCGCATGGAATAGTCGGAATTGCCGATGACGTTGGCGTCGCCAACGCCCTCCACGCGCTGCAGAGCCGACACCACGTCGGAGGAGAGGAAGGCGCCGATGTCGATCGTGGACAGCTGGCCGCCTTCGGAGAAGAAGGACACCGCCATCAGGAAGTTCGGCGAGCGCGAGCGCACGGTCACGCCCTGGCGCGTCACCGCCTCGGGCAGCTGGGCGGTGGCGAGCTGGACGCGGTTCGACACGTTGACCTGCGCGATGTCGGGGTCGGTGCCGATGGCGAAGGTGATGGAGAGCGAATAGGTGCCCGAATCCGTCGAGGTCGAGGACATATAGGTCATGTTCTCGACGCCGTTGATGGCGCGCTCCAGCGGATCGCCCACCGCCTGGGCGAGAACGGTGGAATCGGCGCCGGGATAGTTGGCCGAGACGCTGACCGTCGGCGGCGTGATCTCGGGATATTGCGAGATCGGCAGGACGAGGATGGCGAGCAGCCCCGCCAGCACCACGACGATGGAGATGACCCCGGCCAGGCGCGGGCGGCGGATGAAGATGTCGGAGATCATCGCGCGGACGAGCCCGAGCCGGAATTCTGGCCGGCGGCCGTGCCGGAGCCGCCATCCTGGCTGCCCGCGCCGCCCTGGCCTTCACCGCCCTGCGCCTTGCTCCCCTGCCCCTTGCCGCCTTGGTCCTTGCCGCCCTGGCCCTCGCTGCCCTGGCCTTCCGCGCCGCCCTGCGGCCGGTTCTGGCGGCGCGTCTTGGCTTCCGCCTCGGCCTGTTCCTGCGTCACGGGGCGCACGCTCGTGCCCTGTTTGACGCTGGCCGCGCCGCGCAGCACCAACGTTTCGCCGCCTTCGAGACCCTTGGTGACGGCGCTCGCATTGTCGATCGTGCGGCCGATCTCGATCGGGCGGCGCTCGACGGTGTTGTCGGGCTTGACCAGAAGCACCGCGCGCCCCTCGCGCGAAAACTGGATCGCCGCCTGCGGCACCACGGGCAGAATCGGCGGATTGCGCTCGCTGGCGGTCAGCGTCACGTTCTGGTTGGCGAGCAGGAAGTCGCCGGTATTGGGAAAGCGGATGCGCGCTTCCACCGTGCCGGTGGTGGCGTTCACGGTGTTGCCGACGAAGTCGAAGCGGCCGGGCGGCTCGTAGAGCGCGCCGTTGGGCAGGCGCAGCTGCAGGCGATAGGCGCTGGCGAGCCCGTTGTCGGAGGCGTTGGCGGCAGCGTCCACGTTTTGCGCGCCTTGCGGCAAGGGCGGCGCGCCGGCCGCGCCGGTGCCGCTGGCGGAGGCGATCGGCGCGTCGCCGCTGTTCTCAGTAGAGGACGTCATCTCGCTGGAGGCCACCATCTCGCCGCCGCCGGCATCGCCCTGCGCCTCGGCTCCGCCGCCGCCGGCCTGCCCGTTCGGGCGGTTCTCGGCCATCGGCGCGTCGTCGGCCTGCTGCGGGCCGACGCGCTGCCAGGTGACGAGCTGGCCCTCGCCGATCGGAAACACGCCCCAGATCGGGTTCATCTGCGTCAGCGTCGCCAGATCCCCTGTGGTGGAGGAGACGTAGTTGCCGCGCGTGATGAGCGGGGCCGACATCTCGCCGTCGATTGCCGCCGTGATGCGGGTGTAGGAGAGGTCGAGCCGGGCCTGCGTCACCGCCGCATCGGCCTGGAGATACTGCGCCTGCGCGTTTTCGAGGCTCGCGGTCGCGTCCTCAAGCGTCGCCCGGGCGGTGACGCCGGAGCGCACCAGTTCGTTCTGACGGTCGTAGTTGCGCTGGGCCTGGTTGCGCGTCGCCTCGGCTCCGGAAAGCTGCGCCTCGGCCGCGCGCAGCGCCGCCTCGTATTGCGCGGGCTCGATCTGGAACAGGAGATCGCCCTGCTTCACGCTCTGCCCGCCGGCAAAGGCGACGTCCTGGATATAGCCCTCGACGCGGGCGCGCACGCCGACCTTCTCGATCGGCTGGATCGTGCCGATGAATTCGAACGTGTCGCCGACCGCGCGCGTCTCGACCGTCTGGACGATCACGGCGGGCGGCTCGCCGCTCTGGCCGCCCTGCTTGCCGGCCTGCTGCGCACCGCCGGAATCCTTCTCCTCCTTGCCGAACCAGCCCGCCATGAAGCCGGGCAGGCCGACACGGCCGATCAGCGGCAGGTCGAAGCCGGGGCCCTTCTCGTCGGAACCGGCCTGCGCCTCGCCGCTCTGCCCCCCGCTTTGGCCGCCCCCTTGGCCACCCGCCTGACCCTGGGCCAGCGCCGGCCCGGCCAGAACCAGCGCACCGAGAAGAAGCGCGGTTCGCAAACGGGCGCGCCGGCCAGCGCGAGGAATGACGCCGTGAGGATCCATGAGTGATGTCCCGCCCAGGTCCGGCACGCGTCATGCGGCGCGGAAAACGATGCAGCGGGCTAACGAGAGATGGACGCGGCGGTTGCATCACGCGTACGGGATGCGGCTTCATGTCTCGTTGCGGCGCAGGCGTTTGAGACGAGGGTGGAGGCTGGTCAGCTAGCCCTCGCCCCGAGGCGAAACACGAGGGCGGGGCCGGCTTGCTCGCAAGCCCGTTGCGAGGCCTCAGCGCCGCTGGCGCTTGGCCCGGCGCAGCGCCTCGGCGCGGGCGGCGGCTTCTTCCAGCTGGGCGAGCAGTGCCGAAATGTCCTCCGGCGCGAGGATGGCGACCGTTTCGGACAGGCGGTTGGCGAGCGCCGTCGCCTCGGGGCTGAGGCCGCCGGTGTCGACCGAGACCTTGGGATGCGACAGGGCCGCGAGGCGCTGAAGCTCCTCGGCATCGTCCCAGATCACGTTGAGATAGGTAATGACGCGCTGGAGGAAATCCCAGCTCGGGCGTCCGCGCCGGCCGTGCTCCAGCGCCGAGAGATAGGCGGAGGACACGCGCAGCGCCGCCGCCATCTGGCCTTGGGTCACCCCTCGCTCGCGCCTGAGCTCACGCAGTTTTTCGCCGAAAGGGGTCATGGCCGGCGCACCCGGACATAGAAGGCGCCCTCGCCGCCATGGCCGCGCTCCGCCGGCTCGTAGCCCGCGACCAGCGAGCGGAACTCGCCGGTCGAGAACCAGTGCGGCATGGCGCGCTTCAACGTGCCGGTGGAGCCGTAGGAGGCACCGCGTCCGGTGATGACGAGAACGTGACGAAACCCGCGCGCCTGCGCCTGCCGCAGGAAGAACAGAAGCACGCCATGCGCCGCCGCCTCGGTCTGCCCGTGCAGGTCGATCCGGTCGTCCAGCGCGATGCGACCCTTGCCGATCTTGCGCCGCGTCGGGCGCTCGATCGGGTGCAGCGGCGGCAGGCGCGTGGCGGGCGAGGGCGGGTTGCCAACGGGGCTATAGGGCGGCGCGCTCCAGGCGGCGGGAAGGCCGGTGTCCTGGCGCGGCGGCGGGGAGAAGCTCGCAGGCGGGAAGCTCGCGGACGGAAAGCTCGGCTGGGCCTGAGCGGGGGCGGGCTCCTCCGGCGGCAGCGCGGGCGCGCTCTTGCCCTTGAGCGGCGTTGCGGTGCGCGCGATCGAGACCCAGAGCCGGGTTTCCTCGGTGGAAAGCGAGCGGGAGCGGCGCTTCTTCATCGCCCAGCCTCCTCGCCCGCCGGGCGCAGCACGGTCCAGCGCGCGGGATGGCGGATCGTGCCGGCCAGAGCCCCGGCGGCCTCGCCCGACCCGGTGAAGAGATCGCCGCGCTCGGGGCCGGTGATGGCCGAGCCGGTGTCCTGCGCCACCACGAGCCGGTGAAAGGGCGCGCCCTCCACTGGAAGCGTCGGCGCGTCTACCAGAATCGGCGTGCCGTAGGGGGTCAGCACGGCGTCCACCGCGAGCGAAGCGAGCGGCGTCAGCGCAACGCCCTGCGCCCCGATCGGCCCGGCCTCGGCCTCCGCGCCCTCGATCTCGCGAAAGAAGATGAAGGAGCGGTTGCGCCGCATCAGCCCCGCCGCGCGTTCGGGATGGGCGGCGAGCCAGCGGCGAATGCCCGCCATGTCGGCGCCCTCCAGCGGCAGTTCGCCTTCATTCACCAGAACGCGGCCGATGGCAGTGAAGCGATGGCCGTTCTTGGCGGCATAGCCCACGCGCATCGTTTCGCCGTCCGGCAGCCGCAGCCGGGCCGAGCCCTGGACATGGACGAAGAAGGCCTCGACGGGGTCGGCGAGGAACACGAGTTCCAGCCCCCGGCCCTCCAGAAACCCGGCCTCGATGGCCGCCCGGTCGGGATAGGGCGAAAGGCGGCCGGTGTCGGTGTCCACCCGCGCGAAGCCCTGCGCCTCCTTCAGCCCGTCCGGCAGCGGCGCGTCGGGCGAAAGGCGCAGGAGATCGGCCGGGGCGCGGTAGAGCGGAGCGGAAAAGGCGGCGGAGCGCGTGCGCGAGGCGGGAAGCTCCGGCTCGTAATAGCCGGTGAGAAAACCGGTCTGAGCCCCTTCCCGCCGCCAGGGACGGAAGAAGCGCTCGAAGAAGCGCCGCGCCTCCGCCCCGTCCTTTGCCGGTGCGCGCAGCGCGGCCTCCGCGGCCGGGCGCAAGGGCGCGGCGGCGGAGGCCGCGTCCGGCTTCACGAGCGCCGGGGCGGAGCGTGCAAACGCCAGAAAGGCCGGTGTCGGATCGACAACCGGCCATTCGGCAAGAGCGGAGAAGGAGAGCGGTCGCCAGGGCGGCGAAGGGGCGGTCACGGACATGTCGAGGGACATCTCAACGCCGGCCTGCAAGGCCGGCCGGGCTCATTCCTCGGACTCGGTTTCCACCAGTTTCCAGTTCGGATCGCGCGAGCGCGTGTCTCGGGCGAAGGTCCAGACGTCGCGCACCTCGGCCACGGTCTCGGGATCGCCGTCCACCACCTCGCCATTGCTCTTCAGCGTGGCGGAGATGAGCTGCGACACGATGCGCAGCGTGACGAAGGCATCGCGCCCCTTCAGCTCGGCGGCGACGACGGTGGCGTTGTCGATCCCCACGAAGGAGGACTGCATCCGCTCGCCCCGCGCCTCGCGCTCGATGATCGAGCTCTCGAAGCCCTGGTAGACCTCGGGCGAAAGCAGGTTCTTCAGGAGCTTTCGATCGCCGTCGGCAAAGCCCGTCACCACCATCTCGTAGGCGGCGCGGGCACCGTTCAGGAACTGGTCGAGATCGAAGCTCGGATCGGCCTCCTGGATGCGCCGAAGGCCGGCATTGGCGGGCGAGCCCACGGGCGCGGCCTTGTCGATCGCCTCGAAACGGCCCGGCGCCTCCTCGGCCGGAACCCGGCGCGAGGGCAGAGTCACGACATTGCCCTGCTCGCGCGGCGGGGTCGGATTGTCGTTGGTGCGGGAATAAGGGTCATAGGGCGGGCGTTCATGGCCCGTGCGACGGCCGAGCACACTGCGGAGCTGATACAGCACCACGGCCGCCACTACGATGAAGAAGATCGTCCCGAAACCCATGAACGCGGATCTGCCCTGCAAGAAGTCTTGATCGAAGCTTCATATAGAGGCACCCGGTCCCGCATTCAAATTCACGAAGACGCGTCCTATGTGATGATCGTTCGTTTCCTGTGCCCGTGGGTCCCATTGCGGAGCCGCACAGGGCGATTTTTCGAAGAAGGAGAGTTTCCACCGCCATGCCGCTGATCCTCGTTCCGGTCATCCTACTGGCCCTGCCGCTTCTGGAGATCGGCGCCTTCATCTGGGTCGGCGGCCATATCGGCATCGGCTGGACCCTTCTCCTGGTGATCCTGTCGGCCGTGGTGGGCGCGAGCCTCCTCAAGCGCCAGACGCTTTCCACCTTGCGCGCCGCGCAGGCCGAGGCGCGGGCCGGCCGTCTGCCCGAGCGTGAGATCGTGCATGGCGCGATGATCGCGCTGGCGGGCATCCTGCTCATCATCCCCGGCTTCCTGTCGGACATCGTGGGCCTCGCCCTGTTCCTGCCGCCGGTCCGCGATCTCATCTGGCGCGCGCTGCGCCGTCGCATCGTCGTGGTGGGAACGCCCGGCTTCAACGAGCGCCCGCCGGTGCGGCCCAACGTGGTGGATCTCACGGACGACGAGTTCGCGCGCCGCGCCGACGGCAGCCCCTGGGTGCGGCTGGAGCGCGACGAGCCCTTCCGCCGCGACGGCAAGGGCGGCGCCGGCGAAGGCGACGGCAAGCCGACGCTGCACTGAGACCGCCAAGGTCTGCGAAAGGGGCGCTCTTGCGCCCCTTCTTGTTTTCGCCCCCGGCGCCGTGTTAGCGCAGCCGTGATCCCCGGCGCCGGAGCGAACGGCGTTTCCTTCTCCAGCCAACTCCGCGAGGACCCCATGTCCGAGACCAACCACACGGGCGTCAACGGCGCTTCCGAGGCCGAGGCTCCGAGCCTCAACATCCTGGCCCAGTACATCAAGGACCTGTCCTTCGAGAGCCCGAAGGCGCCCGGCGTCCTGCGCGCCCAGCCGCGCGCGCCCGGCATCAACATCGGCGTCAATGTCGGCGCGGTGCCGGTGCAGGACGGCGACAACGAGTACGACGTCAAGCTCTCGCTGAACGCCCAGGCCGGCGAAGGCGCCGAGACCCTGTTTCACGTGGAACTTCAGTATGGGGGCGTCTTCCGCCTGACGGGCTTCCCGCAGGAGCACATGCTGCCGGTTCTCTTCATCGAGTGCCCGCGCCTCCTCTTCCCCTTCGCGCGCCAGATCATCGCGGACGTCACCCGCAACGCCGGCTTCCCGCCGCTGATGATCGACCCGATCGATTTTGCCGCCCTGTTCACGCAGCGCATGGCCGAAGAGCGCACCCGCGCGCAGGTCCAGACCGTCTAATCCATCGGCTTCGGTTGAAGACACGAGAGGCGCCCCGGCGACGAGCCGGCGGCGCCTTTTTCATGGCGGATGTTTGCGGTCAGCCAAGACTGGCGACGAGACGAACCGAGCCGCCGGGTGGGCTCGTTCCCGGTTTCTCCAGCGCGAAGCCGAGCGCCTCGTAGAAGCCGACGGCCTCCGGCGCGGATGCGACGGTGACGGACGCGACGCTCATTCCCGCAGGCGCTGCAATGCCGCCGCGATCATGCGCCGGCCATGGCCCTGCGCGCGATGGCTCCGCTCGATCGCCACCCGCCGGATCGCGGCGCGCCGGTCCGCCAAGCGATCGAGGCGCAGGACGCCGATCGCTTGGCCGTCCACGCGGTAGAGAAGCGGCGTGTTGGCGGGATGGCGATCGTCGGGATGGGCGAGGTCGTAGGCCTCCCCGCGCCCGCGCTCTTGGAATAGGGCGGCGCGGCGAATGGTGTGGAAGGCCTGCCAGTCCGCCTCCGTTTCCAGCGGCAGCAGCGTCGCCCCGCTCAAGGCCGGCTCAGTTCTCCGCGACGGGCGGGAGGTGGCTGTTCCACAGGGCACCGTCGCCGA
This sequence comes from Aureimonas sp. AU20, assembly GCF_001442755.1. Classification (NCBI taxonomy): domain Bacteria; kingdom Pseudomonadati; phylum Pseudomonadota; class Alphaproteobacteria; order Hyphomicrobiales; family Aurantimonadaceae; genus Aureimonas; species Aureimonas sp. AU20. The sequence goes on from NZ_CP006367.1 coordinate 466,895, forward strand.
GCCCGGCGATGAAGCGGCGATGGGCTTCGTCTTCAGTGGGCGAGAGGCGCGAGGGCAGCGGCACGGGTCGCTGGGCGGCGCGGTGGACGAGTTCGACGCCTCGGTCGCTCAACCCGTCATTGTCCATGTCGAGCCGCAGCGCCGACTGGCGGCCGCCGATCAGCTCGATATAGACCTGCGCCAGAAGCTCGGAGTCGACGAGAGCGCCATGCTTGTCGCGCTTCGACGTGTCGATCGAGAAGCGCGAGCAGAGCGCGTCCAGCGTCGCCGGTGCCATCGGAAACTTGCGCCGCGCCATGGGCAGCGTGTCGATCACGAGGCCCGGCGGAATGGCGGGGCGGCCGAGCCGCGCCAGCTCGGCATTGAGAAAGCGGACGTCGAAGGCGGCGTTGTGCGCGATCAGCGCGGCGTCGTCGAAAAAGGCGGCGAACTCCTCCACGATCTCGCCGAAGACCGGCTTGTCCTTCAGGAAGTCGTCGGCAATGCCGTGGATGTCGAAGGCGGCGGGATCGACCTTGCGCCCGTCCGGGCGGATGAAACAGTGATACTCGCGGCCCGTGGGAATGTGGTTCCACAGCTCGATGCCGCCGATTTCGATCACGCGGTCCTGCTCGAAGTCGAGGCCGGTGGTTTCCGTGTCGAAGACGATCTCGCGCACTGGGGTCCCGCTCCTGTCCTGTCACTTGGCCTGTCCCCCGTCATGTCGGCCGAACCGCGCGGGGGCGCAAGGGGATCAGCGCGCTTGCGCCACGAGTTGGTGCCAGATCGCCTCGACCCGGCGCCGGGTCTCCTCCAGCGGCCCACCCGTTTCCACCACGAAATCGGCCCGCCGGCGCTTCTCGGCGTCCGGCATCTGCTTGGCGAGGATCGCCTCGAAGCGCTCCGGCGTCATGCCCGCTCTAGCCAGCACGCGGGCGCGCTGCGTCTCGGGCGGGGCGCTGACCACGAGCGTGCGATCCACCCGAGCTTCGCCGCCCGTTTCGAACAGGAGCGGGATGTCGAGCACCGCCAGCTTGGCGCCCGAAGCGCGGGCCTCGGCCAGGAACCGCGCCTCCTCCTCGCGCACCAGGGGGTGGACGATGCGCTCCAGGTCCTTGAGCGCCGCCGCATCGTTCAAGACGGCGGCCGACAGAGCCGCGCGGTCCACTACGCCGCCCGGCGCCGTGCCGGGAAAGCGCGCCTCCACCAGGGGGGCGGCACGCCCGGCGTAAAGGCGGTGGACGCTTTCGTCGGCGGAATGGACGGGGCAGCCGAGCGCGGCGAACATCGCCGCTGCGGTGCTCTTGCCCATGCCGATCGAGCCGGTGAGGCCGAGCGTGATCAAGCCGGGCTCAATCGTTGACGGCGAGCGCGATGCGCCAGCCCTTGCCCGCCTCGTCGCGCACCAGGGCGTAGCGGCAGCGGAACTCCAGCGCCGCGTCGCCGTCGTCGCGCTCCTGGCGCCAGTCGAGCACGGCGAAGGCGGCGCCGTCGTCGCCTGCCGCCTCGATGATCTCGAAACGGGACTGGACGATCTCCTCGCGCTCGAACACGGCGAGCAGCGCCTCGACATTCTCGGCCAGTTCCTCCTCGTCGTCGAAGACATTGCCCCGGCCGGACTGCCAGATCGTCACCGGAAACTGGAAGCAGGCGATGATGGAATCGACGTCGAAATCGTCGAAGCCGGCCGCATAGGCCTCGAACAGGCTCTCGATCGCGGCTTCGGCTTCCGAAACCTCGGTCTCGAAGCCTTTCGGGACCTCGGCCACGAAACTCTTCGGGACCTCGGGCGTGACGTCGCTTGCGCCGTTTCCGGCAAAGGCGGATCTGCGGTCGTCCATGGTCTGGACCCTCCCCAACGCGCTTGAACGTGTCAGCATCGTCCCGAAAGATGGACGCAGGCTTTCCAAAGCGTCGCGAGCGATGGAAAATCGGCGTCCGGCCTTTCGGGCCAGAAGTTCAGCCGCCGGCTTCGATATCGGCGAGAAGCGCCTGACGCAGGTCCTCCCGCACGCTCGGCCGCCGGCCGAACCACCGCTCGAACCCCGGAACCGCCTGATGGAGCAGCATGCCGAGCCCGTCCGCCGTCTGGAGCCCGCGCAGCCGCGCCGCCCTGAGGATCGGGGTCTCGAGCGGCACATAGACGATGTCGGTCACCAAGGCGGCTTCGGCAAGGGCCGAGAGGTCCGGCGGCGCCTCGCCGGGCACCGGCGCGCGCGTGTTGACCACGAGATCGGCCGAGCCGAGCCGAGCCGCCGTCTCGCGCTCCCCCGCGCCGGTGATGTCGAGGCCGGGCCGCGCGAAACTTTGGGCCAGGGCCTCGGCCCGCTCGGGCGTGCGGTTCAGGATGCGGATGCGCCGGACGCCCGCCTCGGCTAGCGCATGGACCACGGCGCGCGCCGCGCCCCCCGCGCCCAGCACCAAAGCCTCCTCCGCGTTTCGCCAGCCGGAGAGGCGCTCGTCCAGATTGGCGGAAAAGCCGTAGGCGTCGGTGTTGCCGCCGACCAGCCGGCCGTCCTCGAACCAGAGCGTGTTCACCGCGCCGATCGCCTCGGCCGCCCCATCGCGCCGGGCGACGGCGGCAAAGGCCGCCTCCTTGTGCGGGATCGTGACATTGCCGCCGGAAAAGCCCGCCGCCGCCAGGCCAGCCAGAAAGGCGGGAAAGGCGTCCGGTTCGACGGCGACGCGCTCGTAGGAGCCGGCAAGGCCCATCTCGCGCAGCCAGGTTCCGTGGATCAGCGGCGAGCGGGAATGGTGGATCGGCCAGCCGGTGACGAAGGCCTTGGGCGGTGTCTCATTCATCAACCAGCCCCCGGCGGCGCAGCTCGGCCAGGAGCGGCAGGACGGGCAGGCCGATGATGGTGAAGAAGTCGCCCTCGATCCGCTCCATGAGCTGGATGCCCTGGCGCTCCACCTGATAGGAGCCGACGCTCGTGAGCGCGGCGTCGCCGACCTCGGCGAGATAGCGGCCGATCGTCGTGGGCGACAGCGCGCGCAGGGTGATGCGGGCCTGGTCGACATGGCGCCACACGGTCTCGCCATCCACCACCAGCGCCACCGCGCTGGACAGAACATGCGTGCGGCCGGAAAGCTGGAGCAGCGCGCGGCGCGCCCCTTCCATGTCCGCAGGCTTGTGGAAGCGCTCGTCGCCCAGAGACAGCGTCTGGTCGGCGCCGATCACAAGGGCGCCGGGATGGCGGGCGGAAACGTCGATCGCCTTGGCCTCGGCCAGGATGGCGGCGACGTCGTCGGGCGCTGTCTCGCTTTCCGTAAGCGGCGCCTCCATGGCGCGCTCGTCCAACGTCGAGGGATCGACGGTGAAGGCGATCCCGGCGTTCTGCAGAAGCTCCCGGCGGTGGACGCTGCCCGACGCCAGGACGATCGGCTTCCTCATGCGGCTCGTTCCCTCTTCCTGTTGCCTTCTTCCTAGAGCCTGCGACGGCGCGGCAGCAAGCCGTCCAGGGCGAGAAGCTCATGAGCCTGTTTGGAAACTCGGTCGGGTCGGTCCGACGGTTCTTTTTCGTCGTCGCCCCAGGGCGAGACATGCTGCGCAAGCGCAGCAGAGGTCTCGCCCGTCCGCATGGACCGTTGCCAATCCTCGCCGATGCCGCCGGCATCGACTGCGTTTGGCGCCTCGCGACACCCAAAAATCCCTCGCCGGCCCTCCGCCGCCGAATTTCCAAACAGACTCTAAGGCAGGCGTTCGGGATTTTATGGTTAAGAATCGCTCGCCGGGAACGGACGGACTCCGATCGGGGTTTGGAACAAGTCTTCGACCCGGATACGCCCGGGATTCTTGGGGTCCTGTGAGCAACCCGGGAGAAGCTGGGGCAAGTTCGGCGGGGGGTTCGGCCCTCCCGGGAAAACCCCCGATTCCTCCACAGATCGAGACATGACCCGGGGTGTGGACGGGAACTTGTGAAAAACGGGGGAATCCTCGCAGCGCCCGCGCCGGTCGCTTTGGAATCCTTGGGCGAATCCTCCGTCAACCGGCAGCTTGGTGGGGGCGGGAAAGCTAAGCGCCGCGCGGCGCCTGTGAATCCCCTCAATCCACCGACTCATAGAATTAGAATCCAGATTCAATAGAATTTCTTTGAGGGAAGAGCGGGCTGGGGATCTGACGATCCCGCCCGGTTTTCTCTGGCAGAGGTCCCCTCCCCTTGCCGGGGACAAGAGGGGCCGAGAGATCGCAGCCTAAGGGCTGGACGAAGCGCCCATTCCCCGCCATGTCCCGGGGAAGACATCCGATCCAACCGGCGCGAGGCGCCGGGACGGTCCGAGGAACGCGTGGGAGAGCGGAAGGGTCGAGGGGTTTCGCCGGAGGGACGAGACGGCAAGCCATGGGGTGCGAGGCGCATCGCCCGAGGCTTGGCGACGAAGGTCCCGGCGAAGAGCCCGAGCCTTCCCTCCTGCCAGCGTTCCGCGGGCCGCTCCCGCCGCCGTTTCGCGACGAGCCGAGAAAGCCCTTCATGGAACAGCGAAAGCTTCTGCGCGTCCTCGCCGGCGAGACCGTCTCCCCGCCTCCGGTCTGGCTGATGCGCCAGGCCGGGCGCTACCTGCCGGAATATCGCGAGGTCCGCGCCAAGGCCGGCGGCTTTCTCGATCTCTGCTACGACCCCGCGCTCGCCACCGAGGTCACGCTCCAGCCGATCCGCCGCTTCGGCTTCGACGCGGCGATCCTGTTTTCTGACATCCTGGTGATCCCCGACGCGCTGAAGCGCAACGTGCGCTTTCTCCAGGGCGAGGGGCCGGTGATGGACCCGATCTCGGCGCACGAGATATCCGGGCTCGACCCCAGCCATGCCGACACGCATCTGGCCCCCGTGATCGCCACCGTGGCGCGTCTGCGCGCCGCCCTGCCCGAAGAGACTGCGCTGATCGGCTTCTGCGGCGCGCCCTGGACGGTCGCGACCTACATGATCGCCGGCCACGGCACGCCGGCCCAGGCGCCGGCGCGCCTCTTCGGCTACGAGCACCCGGAGGCGATGGACGAGCTTCTCCTGCTGCTCGCCGAGATGAGCGCCGACTATCTCGCCCGCCAGCTCCAAGCCGGGGCGGACTGCGTGCAGATCTTCGACTCGTGGTCGGGCGTTCTCGACGAAGCCAGCTTCGAGCGCTTCGCGGTGCGGCCCGTGCGCCATCTCGTCGCCCGCCTGCGCGCCATGGTGCCGGACGCCAAGGTGATCGGCTTTCCCAAGGGCGCTGGCGCGCTGCTCGACACCTACCGCGAGAAGACCGGGGTCGATGCGCTCGGCCTCGACTGGGGCGTGCCTTTCGCGCAGGCCCGCCGCCTCCAAACTGCGGGCGCCGTGCAGGGCAATCTCGACCCGCTGCGCCTGATCGCCGGCGGGCGGGCGCTGGAAGAGGGCGTGCGTGCCATTCTGGACCAGCTGGGCGACGGGCCGCTCGTGTTCAATCTCGGGCACGGCATCACGCCCGAGGCGCCGATCGCGCATGTGGAAGCGCTTTTGCGCCTGGTGCGCGGCGGCTAGACGCCGAGGCTCTGCCGCAGGAAGCGGACGCGCTCGGCCACCGGAGCGAGCGGCAGGTCGATCACCTCGTAGCCGAGCCCCTCATAGGTTCGGCGCATGACATGGGCGGTCTCGGCCGTCTCCGCCGCGTCCTGCCGCCGCTCGGCGTCGCCGGAAAAGATCGCGGGCCAGAAGGGTGCGAGAAAGACCGGGCTGCGGTAGCGGCAACGGCGGACGGCCCGGAGCAGAGCCTGCGGCTCGGGCAGGCCGCAGAGGCTGAGATAGCCCAGCGTGTCGGGCAGGCCCCGGTCGAAGATCACCACGCCCTCGCCCTCCAGCGCCGCGCGGTAGGCCGCTTCGTCCCGTTCCGCCATGCGGGCGGCGAAGGCGGCGCGGTCGCCCCAGGGCAGCGCCGTGCCGCCCCGGGCCTCTTCGGCGCGGATCACCGCTCGGCCCGCTTCGCCGACCGTGCGAAAGCCTCGGGCCGCCAGCGCCTCCACCAGCGTGGTCTTGCCCCCGCCGGGGCCGCCGGTCAGCACCACGAGCCGGCGGATGCCGGAAAATTGCATGCGGATCTCCTTTCGAAAGCCAAGCCGAAGACTGGGATGGCGAAGAGTGGGATGACGAAGACTGGGGATGGCGGGGATAAGCAGGGCGCGGGAAAAGGGCGCGGGCCTGGCCGCTTGCCGTTTGGAGCGGTTCTCGACTAGACCCGGGGAAAGCCGCCGCGTGCGGCGCGATCAGGAAGACGCATCATGAGCAGCATCGCGCCCGCCAAGGACCGATCGGTTATCGTCTCGCTGGGGATCGGCGCGCTTCTGGCGCTTGCCCTCTTCGCGCTCGTGCCGGTGGACGCCATGCTCTGGGTCAAGGCGCTGCACGTTCTGGCGGTCATCTCGTGGATGGTCGGCATGTTCTACCTGCCGCGCCTTTTCGTCTACCACACCGAGGCCGGTGTCGGCAGCCCCCAGGCCGAGACCTTCAAGGTCATGGAGCGCCGCCTGATGCAGGCCATCGTCAACCCCGCCATGGTGGTGACCTGGGTGTCCGGCCTCTGGCTGGCGATCGAGGTCTACCGCTTCCAGGGCGGCTGGCTGCACGCCAAGTTCGCCCTCGTCATCGTGATGAGCGGGTTGCACGGCTATTTCTCCGCCTCCCGCAAGCGGCTGGCGCGCGACGAGATGACCAAGTCGAGCCGCCATTGGCGCATGATGAACGAGGTCCCGACGATCCTCCTCGTCGCCATCGTGATCCTGGTGATCGTCAAGCCGTTCTAAGAGACTGTTTGCCGACCCGACGGGGTCGGCCCGCCGGCGCTTTTCCGCCCTCTCCCCAGGGCGAGACATGCCGCGCAAGCGCAGCAGATGTCTCGCCCGTCCACATGGACCGTTGCCAATCCTCACCGATGCGCCCTCGCATCGACTGCGGTTGGCGCCTTGCGAGCGACAAAAAATCACGCGGCGGTCCTCCGCCACCGAGTTGGCAAACAGTCTCTCGGCAGGCCGGCGGAAAGACCGCCTTCTCACACGCGGCGCTTGCCTTTCCCCCTCCCGATGCGATCTACGAGTTTGTAGGCCGGACCCTGTCCGGCCTTCGCGTGTTTCGCCCGTCCGGAGATCGCCGTGCCCCCGACTGCATCCAAGCTGCCCGTCTGCCTCGTCGTGATGGGCCCCTCCGGCACCGGCAAGACCACCACCGCCAAGCTCCTGTCGCAGCGGCTCGGCTGGAAATTCGCCGAGGCCGACGAGTTTCACCCAAAAAGCAATATCGCCAAGATGTCCGCCGGCATCGCGCTGGACGACGAGGACCGCGCCCCGTGGCTGGCCTCGATCCGCGATTGGATCTCCGACGAGGCGGGCATGGGCGAGAGCACGGTGATCACCTGCTCGGCGCTGAAGCGCCGCTACCGCGACGTGCTGCGCGGCGCCGAGGCGCGGGTGCGCTTCGTGGAGCTCAGCGCCCCGCAGGGCGTGATCGGCGACCGGCTCGCCCAGCGCAAGGGCCACTACATGCCGCCCTCGCTCCTCACCTCGCAATATGCCGATTTCGAACCCTTGAGCGAGGACGAGGACGGCGTGCGCGTGTCTGTCGAACAGACGCCCGAAGGCGTGGTGACGGACGCGCTGCGCCAGCTCGACCTTCTGCGCCCCGAACTGTTTCGCGCGCTCTGAGCGCGGCGGGGCCAGCGCTCGCGGGGGCCGAGAGACGGGCGCACGCCGGGCTTGCCCTGAGCCCGGCGCTCTCCTGCCGCGCGGCATGCGGCGTTTGGGCGGCCCGTTTCGCGCCCTCCAGCCTCGCGCCATCTTGCGCCGCTGCGGCGAAATGACTATAAGGGACGCCGTATCCCGCCTCCGGTGCGGAGCGGCCGTTGCGCCGTGCCCCGCCCATTCGTCGCCGAACCATACGCATTCGTATCAGACCGGCCCGAGTATCCTCCCCCGATGACTGTCCCCACCGCGTGCGGCTCCCGGCCTTGCGCCGATGGGGTGGAGCCCGCCATGCCTGAGATCAAACTCCAGGACCTCAAAGACAAGACGCCCGCCGAACTCGTCGCCTTCGCCGAGGAGAATGAGGTCGAAAGCGCGTCCACGCTGCGCAAGCAGGAACTGCTCTTCGCCATTCTCAAGCGCCTCGCCGCGCAGGAGATCGAGATCATCGGCGAAGGCGTCGTGGAAGTGCTGCAGGACGGTTTCGGCTTCCTGCGCTCGCCCGACGCGAACTACCTGCCCGGCCCGGACGACATCTACATTTCCCCCTCGCAGCTGCGCCGCTTCTCGCTGAAGACCGGCGACACGGTGGAGGGCACGATCCGCGGACCCAAGGACGGCGAGCGCTATTTCGCGCTGCTCAAGGTCACGACGATCAATTTCGACGATCCCGAAAAGATCAAACACAAGAGCCATTTCGACAATCTGACGCCGCTCTACCCCAACGAGCGGTTCAAGATGGAAAATCCAGACCCGACCAAGAAGGACATCTCGGCCCGGGTCATCGATCTCGTCGCCCCGCTCGGCAAGGGCCAGCGCGCGCTGATCGTCGCCCCGCCGCGCACGGGTAAGACCGTTCTTCTCCAGAACATCGCCCATTCCATCACGGCCAACCATCCCGAGTGCTACCTCATCGTGCTGCTCATCGACGAGCGGCCGGAGGAAGTCACCGACATGCAGCGCTCGGTGAAGGGCGAAGTCGTTTCCTCCACCTTCGACGAGCCGGCGAGCCGCCACGTGCAGGTCGCCGAAATGGTGATCGAGAAGGCCAAGCGTCTGGTCGAGCATGGCCGCGACGTGGTGATCCTTCTCGACTCCATCACCCGCCTCGGCCGCGCCTACAACACGGTGGTCCCGTCGTCGGGCAAGGTGCTGACGGGCGGCGTCGACGCCAACGCCCTGCAGCGGCCCAAGCGCTTCTTCGGCGCGGCGCGCAACATCGAGGAAGGCGGCTCGCTGACCATCATCGCGACGGCCCTGATCGACACGGGCTCGCGCATGGACGAGGTCATCTTCGAAGAGTTCAAGGGCACCGGCAACTCGGAAATCGTGCTCGACCGCAAGGTGGCGGACAAGCGCATCTTCCCGGCCATGGACATTCTCAAGTCCGGCACGCGCAAGGAAGACCTCCTCGTGCCCCGCCAGGACCTGCAGAAGATCTTCGTGCTTCGCCGCATCCTCTCGCCCATGGGCACGACGGACGCGATGGAATTCCTCATCGACAAGCTCAAGCAGACCAAGAGCAATGCCGACTTCTTCGAGTCGATGAACACGTAACGGGCAAGCCGCCCCGATCGATCGAAAGGCCGCCGGTGCACACCACCGGCGGCCTTTTTCATGGGCGCGCCCGCCTTGCCGCCTCGGCTTCGCGGCCTCTATGAAGAAGGGCCAGACGCCGTAGAGACTGTTTGACAACCCGGCGGCGGACCGATCCGGCCGGGTTGTCAGACAGTCTCCGAGGGAGAGCCGAGATGAGTGACGCTGCTGCCGACCTGCCCGATGCCGTGCGCCGCGTCGAGATCGCCGCGCTCGCCAAGGCGCTGCCGTTCCGGGTGGTGCGGACCGAGCTGATCGCGCGCACGGCCGAGGAGGCGGCGAAGGCCGTCTCGGCCGAGGTCGGGCAGATCGTCAAAAGCCTCGTGTTTCGCGGCGCCGAAAGCGGGCGGGCCTATCTTCTGCTGGTGTCGGGCGCCAACCGGGTGGACCAGGCGCTGGTGGCCGGCGCGATCGGCGAGGCGCTGGAGCGGCCGGATGCCGACTTCGTGCGCGAGCACACGGGCTTTGCCATCGGCGGCGTCGCGCCGCTCGGCGCGAGTTCCCCCCTGCCCGTCTTCATGGACGAGGATCTCTTCGGTTTCGACGCCGTCTGGGCCGCCGCCGGCACGCCCTATCACGTGTTCGAAACGACGCCGCGCGATCTCGGCGCGGCGACGGACGCGGTGATGATCCGCGTTCGGGCCGCTGGCGCCTGAGGCCGGCTCGCGAGGGCGGCGGTTCGCCACGGGCTTGTCCCGATGGCTTGGGCCTGCGCCTTCGAACCCTTCCCTTGGCTCCATGAAACCTTATGCCCTATCCCTCCCACTGAGATCGTGCGGGACAATTCGAAACGGCCGGAGCGCTCCGCATGACGCCCCCTTTCTCCCTTCGCCCCGCCACGCCCGACGATGCCGAGGCAATCGCCGCGCTGCATGTCGCCAGTTGGCGCGAGACCTATGACGGGCTTCTGCCCGAGGCCATGTTGGCCGAGCTCTCGGTGGAGAGCCGGGTGGAGCTTTGGCGGCGCATCCTGGCGCCGGCCCATGCCGCGTTCGGGGCGGCGGTCTGGCTGGCGGAGGAGGAGGGACAGGGAAGGCTCGCGGGCTTCGGCGCCTGCGGGGCGCAGCGCGACGCCGAGCTGCGTCGGGCCGGCTTCGATGGCGAGATCGGCGCGCTCTATGTCCTCCGCGCGTTTCAAAGCCAAGGCCTGGGCCGGCGCCTCATGGGGGCGCTGGCCGGCCATCTCGGCGGGAGCAGGCGAAGCGGAGCGGCGCTTCTGGTGCTGAGAGACAACGCGCCGGCCCGGCGCTTCTACGAGGCGCTGGGTGGACGAACGGTCGGCGAGCGAAGCGAGCCCGGCCCCGAAGGTGAGATCGTCGAGATCGCCTATGGCTGGGCGGATCTGCAGGCTCTGGTCGAAGCGGCGTCGAAATAGACGGCGCGTCTCAGCAGAGCCACGGCGCGGCGTGGGTCAGCCGTCCGAGGCCAGCGTTTTGGTCGGGACGCCTGCCCCATCCTCTTGGGGGAAACGCATAAGCGGGTAGTCCGGCAACGCCAGTACTTCCTGTGAAGGCGGGCGAGCCGCGTGCCTCGCTCCATCGCCGCCATGGGCCTGTTGACGAGAACGGGACGGACGAGCACTGCGCCCGAAAGTGACAGGTCGCGAAATCGACACAGGTCGCGCCGTTTTCCCGCAGGATAGCGCACAACCGCTGCCCATCGGCGCAGGAAGCTCCAGCCGCTGTTCGCGCGGAGGGGGAACCTTGACGGACTCGATTGCCTCGGGCGCCTCCTCCCATTGCAGGATCAGCGCCAGAACATCGCGCAACGTACCGCAGACGGGGTCGCGAACGATCGTTACGGGCATTCGAGCTTGTTGGGTCAGGGCATTTTCAGGAGGCCGCCGTTCCACCCTCCAAAAGGGAGCGCAGCGCCTCCGGCTCGAACACGGGCGGATGGCAGGTCTGGTTCCGGCAGAGCGTCACAGCGGGATAGCGCTCGGGGCGCAGCGCGCTGAGGGCGAGCGTTTCGGGCAGGCGGTCGGGGTCGTTCAACACGAGATCGACGCGGTTGAGATCGACATGGCCGCGCACCATCGCCTCCACGGCGCCATAGCCGGGATTGGAGCGAAAGCCGAACAGCGCCAGTTCCGAGCCGCGTTGAAGGCGATCGAAACCCGCGAGAAGGCCGGGATAGGCCATGCCGCCCGCGCCGATGCGCCCCTGTGCGAGCGCTGCCGCGCGCTCGGCCCGCGTGCGGATCGCTTGTCTGCCGCCGACCTGCGCCAAAAGCGCCAGGCCTTCCACCACCAGCGCGGTGGAGCCCGGCACCGCCTCGTCCGGGTCGCTGCGCGGGCGAAGCAGCATGTCGTCTGCATCCGAGGCCGTCATGAAATGCCCGCCCTCGCCATCCCCGTGCCAGCGCTCCAGCGCCTCGGCCAGCGCATGGGCCGTATGGAGGAATTGCGGGTCGAGCGTCGCGGCAAAGAGCGCGGCACCGGCGGCGATCATCGCGCCATAGTCGCCGCTGAGGGCGGGGCCGGACAGGCGCCCGTCGCGGGCGGCATGGTGGAGGCGACCCTCCCGCATCATCTGCGTGGTGACGAAGTGGAAGACTTCGCGCGCCAGGAGCAGCGCATCCGGATGGTGAAACGCGGCGCCGACTTCGGCCAGCGCCCGGATGGCCAGGCCGTTCCAATCCGCCAGGATCTTCTCGTCCCGCCCCGGCCGGGGCCGCGCGGCGCGCGCCTGAAACAGGCGGATGCGCGCTTCGCCGAAGGCCTCCGGCGCCGCCTCGCCCGAGCCGCCGAGCCGCTCCAGGATCGTCTTGCCCTCCCAGTTTCCACGGGGCGTGACGTTGTAGCAGCGCTTGAACGTCTCGATCTCGGGCAGGCCGGCGAGCGCTGCGTCGATCTCGCCTTCCGTCCAGACATAGAAGGCGCCCTCTTCCATGGGAGCGCCACTCGCGGGGCCATGGGCGGCGGCGCTGTCGGCGTCGAGCGAAGCGGCCAGGCCCCCGCCGGGCATTTGAAGCTCGCGGCGCAGAAACGCGACGGTCTCGAAGGCGCGCTGGCGAAACAGCGGCTCGCCCGTCGCGCGCCAGCCGATCGTGAGATGGCGCAGAAGCTGCGCTTGGTCGTAGAGCATCTTCTCGAAATGCGGCACCAGCCAGCGCGCGTCCGTGGCATAGCGGTGGAGCCCGCCGCCGACATGGTCGAAGATGCCGCCCTCGCACAAGCCGCGCAGCGTCACGAGAAAGCCCGCCCGATGCGCCTCCGGCCCACCCGGAAAGCCGGATCGGGCGAGGAGTTCGAGATAGGGGGCGTTGGGGAATTTCGGCGCGCCCTTGATGCCGCCGAGCTCGAGGTCGATCATCCCGCCGATGCGCCCGGCGGCTTCCTCCAAGGCGCCCTCCGGCAGGTCCGCCGGCGCGCCGGAGGCGGAGAGGAAGCCTCGCAGATGCGTTCGCATCTCTCCGGCCGAGCGCAGCAGGCCTTCGCGCTTGGTGTCCCAGGCATTGCGCACGGCCTCCAGAAGCTGCGCGAAGCCGGGGCGGCCTTGGGCGGCCTCGGGCGGGTAGTAGGTGCCGCCATAGAAGGGCTCGCCCTCCGGCGTCAGGAACATCGTCATCGGCCAGCCGCCTTGCTCGCCCATGGCCTGCAAGGCGGTCATGTAGAGATGGTCGATGTCGGGCCGCTCCTCGCGGTCCACTTTGATGTTGACGAAGTCGCGGTTCATGATCGCCGCGACGCCCGCGTTCTCGAAGCTCTCATGCGCCATGACATGGCACCAATGGCAGGCGGCGTAGCCGACCGAGAGGAGGATCGGCTTGTCCTCGCGCCGGGCTTCCGCCATCGCCTCGGCTGACCATTCCCGCCAGTGGACCGGATTGTCGCGGTGCTGCTGGAGATAGGGGCTGATCGCCTCGCCCAACCGATTGCCTTGCGTCACGACCCGCCCTCCGCTCGCCAGTTCCAGCTGGAGTTAGGGCGCGAGCCGGCTTCCGCGACCGAGGGGCGGCGTGATAGACAGCGAGCCGCCAAACGATCAGCGCTCCGGCAAGGACTCAGCCATGCGAACCATCGTCGCGTTCCCTCTCCTCGTCTCTCTCTGCGTCGCGGCCGGTCCCGGCCTTTCCGCCGCTCTCCACACCGACGTCGCGACGGTCGGCAAAGGTCCGACGCTCGCGGGCGGGGCCTCGCTCGTTCTCGCCGGGAACGACGCCAATGGCGGGGCCGGGGGCGCTGGGGGTAGCGGCGGCGCAGGTGGGCGCGGCGGCGCGGGCGGGCAGCCGGGCAAGGGCGGCAAGCCTGGGATGCCGGGCTGCGACGGCGGCACGAGACCGGCGGCGGACGGCAAGTTCTATCGGCCCGGCACCCATCAGGAATGCAATCCGAGCGACACGGATCGCAAGCGGTTCAAACCCCTGCCGCAGGCGCTTTAGCAGCGGGGGCGAGATATGGCGACGTCGGAGGCCCGGTTCTATCGCGCCATGAAGAGAACCTGACAACAATCTCGTGTGGTCGGCTGGACGGGTCTTTCCGTCGAGGGCGTCGTCGCGGATGCTTGGCCCTGCCGGCGGAATCGACTGCGCTTCGCTTCTCAGCGCCGGACGAAAATCCCTCGGCCATCCTCCGCCCTAAGATTTTGTTAGGCGCTCTAAGTCGTCGCGAAGGCTGACGCTCTGCCGCTGGCCTTGTTCGAGCTTTGCCGGTCGTGAACCGGCGGAGGTCGCTCGCGCATCCTCAAAGGCGGGTCTTGTCGGAACTCCCGGCGCTTGAGATCGAAAGCGCGGCCCCAATCGCGCCCGCGCCGAGCGATCCGGCGCTCCTACAGCCGAGAGGCCGGGCCGACCCTCGCGGGATCGGCCCGAACCCAAATCCTCGCGATGGCCGGATCGCGTCAGGCGTCGCTTGAGCCGCCCTGCCCCCGGTCGAGATCGTCGGCTGCCTGCAACAGCAACCGGATGATCTCGCCCGAGCGCTTCTCGTCGGCCGCCAGCGCGCGGGCGGCCACGTCCCGCAGGTTCAGCATCGCGGCCTCGACGCCGCGCGGCAGGCTCGGCTTGCTCTCCTCGCCGCGATGACCGTGGCGCTCGCGCCGCTCCTTCAGGCGCTCGGACACCTGCGCCAGACGCCCGAGACTGGCGTCGGCCAGGGTCCGGTTGCCGTCGAGATAGGCGCGCCCCTCGTCCGTGATGGCATAGCGCTTCTTGTTGCCGTCGCTTTCGGCCAGGATGTAGCCGGCTTCTTCGAGATAGCTCAGCGTCGGGTAGATCACGCCCGGCGAGGGCGCGTAGAAGCCTTCGGTCATCTCTTCGATATGCTTGATGATCTCGTAGCCGTGGCGCGGCTCCTTCTCGATCAGCGCGAGCACGAGAAGGCGGAGATCGCCCTGCAGCAGGAAGCGTCCGATCCGGCCGTCCCCTCCCTCGCCGCCCAGCCCGTCGCCGCCCATGTCGCCATGGCCGCCATGCCGGTGGCCACGTCCCGGACCGCGTCCGAACGGGCCGCGCCCCATGGCGAAGAGCCCGACCAGCCCATGCGAGCAAGACCGGCCGTGCCGGCCACGTGTTTCGAATTCCTGTCTCATTCCGATCACTCCATTTGAGTCTAAGATATATCTTAGATACGAGATGGCTGGATGCTCCGCAAGAGGAAAAGATACATCGAAACATATCTAAGATGGGACGATCAAAGAGATGGATTTTCGAGGCGCGGGGGAAACCCTCTTCCGTAGCGAGGCGGCTTGGCGCGTTTTGTCCCTTGACGCCCGTCCCGCCGGATGTGCGAACCAGAGGCGAACCGATCCGCCTTGCGACCGCCTGATGTCAGGGACGTCATGACCGCCTCGATGCTCGACGACACGATCCTCGCTCTTTCCTCCGGCCCGCTCCCGGCGGGCGTCGCCGTGGTGCGCGTCAGCGGCCCGCTGGCGTCGGAGGCTTTGGCGGCGCTGGCGGGGGGCGTGCCGGAGCCGCGCCGCGCCAGCCTGCGGCGGCTTCGGGCGGCCGATGGTGCCGAGATCGACCGGGCGCTGGTGCTCTTCTTTCCCGGTCCCAACACGGCGACCGGAGAGGACCTGGCGGAGTTTCACCTGCATGGCGGGCGGGCGGTGGTCGCGGCGCTGACGGCTGCCCTTCTGGAGCGGCCGGGATTTAGGCTGGCGGAGGCCGGCGAGTTCACCCGCCGCGCCTTCGCCAACGGACGGATCGACCTGACCGAGGCGGAGGGGCTGGCCGATCTCCTGGCGGCCGAAACGGAGGGGCAGCGCCGGCAGGCCCTGGCGCAGGCGGGCGGCGCGGCGCGGGCGCTCTATGAAGGCTGGATGCGCCAGCTTTCGCGCATTCGCGCGCTGCTGGAAGCCTCGTTCGACTTTTCCGACGAGGGCGACGTGTCGGAGGATGTGTCCAGCGGCACGGCGCAGGCCGTGGGGCGGCTGCAGGGCGAGATCGCGGCGCATCTTGCCGGCGCGCACCGGGCCGAAATCTGGCGCGATGGATTTCGCGTGGCCATCGCCGGGGCGCCGAATGCCGGAAAGTCCAGCCTTCTCAACGCGCTCGCCGCGCGCGAGGTCGCCATCGTCTCCGCCATTCCCGGTACGACGCGCGACGTGATCGAGATCCGGCTCGACATCGAAGGCATGCCGGTTCTCCTGTCGGACACCGCGGGCCTGCGCGAGACGGCGGACGAGGTCGAGGCGATCGGCGTGTCGCGCGCCCGCGAGCGCATCGGCGCGGCCGACCTCGTTCTGTCCCTGGTCGATCCCGGAGCGCTGGCGGAGGAACCGCTCATCGCGGCCGGCGAGACGCCGGTCCTGCGGATCGCCACCAAGAGTGATCTCTACCCCGCTTTGCCGGCTAAGTTCGATGTGGCGCTCTCGGCGCGGACAGGCGCGGGGCTCGACGCGCTGACGCGGCTGATCGGCGCCCGAGCTCGCGAGGCGGCGGGCGATCCGTCCGATCTCCTGCCGGCCCGAACCCGCCACCGCGACCTCCTGCGCCAATGCCTAGCGCTGCTGGCCGGCTACGACCCAGCTCTGCCGCCCGAGCTTTCGGCTGAAACGCTGCGGCAGGTGTCGGACCGGCTCGGCGCGCTGACCGGCCGCGTCGGCGTGGAAGAGCTTCTCGGCCTGATCTTCTCCGAATTCTGCATCGGGAAATGACGATGGATCTCACCATACGGGCGGCCGAACCGCGCGACCTCGCCGCCTTGACCCTGCTGATGAATCTGCCGGACTATCGCTACGGCACGCTGCGTCTGCCTTTCGAGAGCGAGGAGAGCGTGCGCAAACGCCTGTTCGAAGGTGGTGCCAACATGGTTCTCCTCGTGGCCCTCTTGGAGGACGAGCTGGTCGGCACGGCGAGCCTTCATCGCATGACGGGGCGGCGCGCGCATGTCGGCGCCATCGGCATGGGCGTCCACGATGCCTATGCCGGGCGAGGCATCGGCCGCCGGCTCTTGGAGTCCGTTCTGGACATGGCCGACAATTGGCTCGGCCTCAGGCGGCTGGAACTCTCGGTGAATGTCGATAACGCCCCGGCCCTGCACCTCTACCAAAGCTGCGGCTTTGAGATCGAAGGGCGCGAGCGCCAATCCATCCTGCGCGATGGGCTACTGATCGACGCCTTCACGATGAGCCGCCTGCGCGAGCCGCCCCGCCCGGCCGTTGCGGATTAGGCGAGGACGCGATCGTAGACTTCGCGCAGCGGCAGTTCGACGTTGATGGCCGGCAGCAGAACCGTCTCGTCCAGCCCCTCGATCCGCCGCTCGTCCCAATGTGAGCCGGCAAGGCGCGACCAGAGCAGCGCGACGGGCTGGTCTTGTTCGAAGAGCACGATATGGCGCAGGAAGGGCATGGCCTTGTACTCGCCGATTTTGCGCAGCCGGTCGAAATCGCGGGTCGAAGGGGATAGAACCTCGAACACTACGGTGGGCTCGCTGGCCAGGAAGGCGTTTGGGTCGATCGGGCCGCAATCCACCCCGACATCCGGGCGGCGAATTTGCCCCGGCCGCGTTTCCACCGCGCCGTCGGCCGTGAAGGGAACGCAGGGCTTGCCACGAAGGCGGTTCCGTAATTCCCCAAGAATGTTCATGACGACCATATCGTGCCGACGAGAGGCGCCGGTCATCATCTTCAGCGGGAAACCGTCGACCAACTCATAGCGATCGTCCACCGTCTGCTGCCACTCGAAGAAGTCTTGCAGCGTCCATAGCTTGATGGCCGTCGTCGCGCTCATGGTCTGTCCAGGTCGAAATATGCGTTCGCGTATATTCTAGGATCGAAATCGGTCTGAACATAGGTTTTCTCTTACGGGCTCCTTCCCTCCGTTGACAGCGACCCCAGCTCGGGGCTTAACCCCTCCTATGACCCAGAATTCTTGCGACCTTTCGGTCGACGTCGTGGTGATCGGCGGCGGCCATGCGGGCGTCGAGGCGGCCTGCGCCTCCGCGCGCACCGGCGCGCGCACGGTGCTTCTGACCCACAGTTTCGACACGGTCGGCGCGATGAGCTGCAACCCGGCCATCGGCGGCATCGGCAAGGGCCATCTCGTGCGCGAGATCGATGCGCTCGGCGGCGTCATGGGCGAGGCGGCCGATCGCGGGGGTATCCAGTTCCGCCTGCTCAACCGGCGCAAGGGCCCGGCCGTGCGCGGCCCCCGAACCCAGGCCGACCGCAAGCTCTACAAGGCGGCCGTGCAGGACATGGTGCGCGCGCAAGGCGGGCTCGAAATCGTCGAGGGCGATGCCTTCGACCTCGCTTTCGGCGAAGGCAACCGCATCGAGGCGGTGATCCTGGAAGATGGCCGGCGCATCGCCTGCGGCGCGGCGGTCATCACCACCGGCACTTTCCTGAACGGCCTGATCCATATCGGTGCGGTGAAGATCCCGGCGGGCCGCGTGGGCGAGAAGCCCTCGCTCGGCCTGTCCGCCACCCTGGCGCGGCTCGGCCTGCGGCTCGGTCGCCTGAAGACCGGCACGCCGGCGCGGCTCGATGGGCGCACGATCGACTGGGCGAGCCTGGACAAGCAAGGGCCGGACGA
Organism: Aureimonas sp. AU20; assembly: GCF_001442755.1. Taxonomy (NCBI): domain Bacteria; kingdom Pseudomonadati; phylum Pseudomonadota; class Alphaproteobacteria; order Hyphomicrobiales; family Aurantimonadaceae; genus Aureimonas; species Aureimonas sp. AU20. Next base: position 485,130 of record NZ_CP006367.1, read on the forward strand.
GACCCCTTACGCGTTTTCCTATCTCACCACGCGGATCGAGAACCGGCAGATCGACTGCGGCATCACCCGCACGACGGACGAGACGCATCGCATCATCCGCGACAATCTCCATCGCTCGGCGCTCTATGGCGGCGAGATCGAAGGCGTCGGCCCGCGCTACTGCCCCTCGATCGAGGACAAGATCGTCAAGTTCGGCGACCGCGATGGGCATCAGGTCTTCCTGGAGCCGGAAGGGCTGGACGACGACACGGTCTATCCCAACGGGCTTTCCACCTCGCTGCCGGAGGACGTGCAGCAGGCCTTCCTGCGCTCGCTGCCGGGCCTGGAACAGGTTGATATCCTGAAGCCCGGCTATGCCATCGAGTACGACCATGTCGATCCGCGCGAGCTGACGCGGGGCCTCGAAGTCTCGAAGGCGCCGGGCCTGTTTCTCGCCGGGCAGATCAACGGCACGACGGGCTACGAGGAGGCCGCCGCCCAAGGCCTGCTGGCCGGGCTCAACGCCGCGCGCCGGGCGTCCGGTGCCGAGCCGGCGGTGGTCGGACGGGGCGAGGCCTATCTCGGCGTCATGGTGGACGATCTCAGCCGCACCGGCGTCACCGAGCCCTATCGCATGTTCACCAGCCGGGCGGAGTTCCGCCTGTCGCTGCGCGCCGACAATGCCGATCGGCGCCTCACCCCGCTCGGCCTCGAATGGGGTCTGGTGGACGCGCGTCGCGCAGCCGTCTTCGCGCGCAGCGAGGCGGCCTTGAGCGAAGCGCGCGCGCTGCTGGAGCGCTCCACCATCACCACGGCGGAAGCCGCGCGCCAGGGGCTCGCGGTCAATCAGGACGGGCGCACCCGCTCGGCCTGGACGCTTCTGTCCAACGCCGACACGACGCTTGAAATGCTCCTGCCGGTCTGGCCGGAGCTGGCCTCCATCACCGGCGAGGTGCGCGAGCGGATCGAGATCGAGGCGGCCTACGACGTTTATCTCGAACGCCAGCGGCGCGACCAGATCCGCCTCAAGCGCGAGGAGGAGCGGGCCATTCCCGCCGATCTCGACTTCGACGCCTTGAAGGGCCTGTCCAACGAAATTCGCCACAAGTTGCGCGAGCGCCGCCCGGCTAGTGTCGCCGAAGCGGAGCGGATCGACGGCATGACCCCCGCCGCGCTTGCCATCATCCTCGTGGCCATCAGAAAGACCGACCGTGCGCAAGCAGCCTGAACGTTCCGTCCGACCTTTCGCCCGCACGGCCGTCGCGCGCCCGGCCACGCGCCCCCGCATGGGCAAGGCGGCGACCGATGCCAAGCTCGCGGAAGAGCGCAGCCTCGTCCTGTCGCGCCATGGTGTTTCACGTGAAACAGTGGAAAAGCTCGACGCCTATGTCGAACTCCTGCGCACGTGGCAAAGCCGCATCAACCTGATTTCGCCCTCGACGATCCCCGAGATCTGGACGCGCCATCTGGAGGACGGGCTCTGGCTCTCCCATCTCGCGCGCGCCTCCACCCGCTGGGTGGACCTCGGCTCCGGCGCGGGCTTTCCCGGCTTGGTTCTGGCCATCGCGCTGCACGGGCGCGAGGGTGCCGAGGTGCATCTGGTGGAAAGCAACACCAAGAAGGCGGCCTTCCTGCGCGCGGTGATCCGCGAATTGTCGCTGCCCGCCGAGGTGCATGCCGAGCGGATCGAAGACTGCGGCGAAGCGCTGGCGGGCGCGCAGGCCGTGAGCGCCCGGGCGCTGGCTTCCCTCAACGATCTCTTCGGCCTCGTAGCCCCGCATATCGGACCAGAAACGGCGCTGTGGTTTCCCAAGGGGCGAAACCACGAGGAGGAAATCGCGGAAGCTTCTGCCCATTGGCGCTTCGACATGGTAAAGCATTCCTCACAGATCGAGGATGGCTCGGTGGTGCTGGAAATCCGGCGGCTGACGGCTCTGGCGGGAGCCTAAGCCTCGCTTTTCGAAGTGTCGGATGCGTTGCCCTCCAGGCGACGCCGGTTCCCGGGCTGAGGAACGAGACGGTATGGATACGCTCCCGGTTTCGCGCATGCGCGTCATCACCATCGCCAACCAGAAGGGCGGCGTGGGCAAGACCACGACGGCCATCAACCTGGCCACGGCGCTCGCCGCGATCGGCAAGCGCACGCTGCTGATCGATCTCGACCCGCAGGGCAACGCCTCGACCGGGCTCGGCGTCGAGCGGGACGACCGCGCGGTGTCCTCCTACGACGTCCTGGTGGAAAGCGCGACGATCACCGAGGCGGCGATGCCGACGGCGGTGCCTGACCTTTCCATCATTCCCTCGACGCTCGATCTTCTCGGCGTCGAGATGGAGATTTCGGGCTCCTCCAGCCGCGCCTACCGGCTGCGCGATGCGCTGCACTTCCACAACGAGGACGCCCCGCTTTTCGACTTCGTGCTGGTGGACTGCCCGCCCTCGCTGAACCTCCTGACCGTCAACGCCATGGCGGCGGCGGACGCGATCCTCGTGCCGCTGCAATGCGAGTTCTTCGCACTGGAAGGCCTCAGCCAGCTTCTGGAGACGGTGGAGCAGGTGCGCGACACGCTGAACCCCTCGCTGTCCCTCCACGGCATCGTGCTGACCATGTATGACGGGCGCAACAACCTCGCCTCCCAAGTGGTGCGTGACGTGCGCTCCTTCATGGGCGACCATGTCTACGAGACGATCATTCCGCGCAACGTGCGCATTTCGGAAGCGCCGAGCTTCGGCAAGCCGGCGATCCTCTACGACGTGAAATGCTCGGGGAGTCAGGCCTATATTCGGCTGGCCTCCGAGGTGATCCAGCGCGAGCGGCAACTGGCGGCGGCGGCCTGACGCCGCCTCGTTCCGAACCCGAAACGAACAGGATGCGGCTGCGAGCCGCCAAGGATAGAAGCGGAGCCATCCGCAAGGAGCCAAGAGAATGAGCGAAGACAAGGGACGCCAGCGTCTGGGCCGGGGCCTCGCCTCGTTGATCGGCGGCTCGGCCTCCTCCGCCGTTCCCTCCCGCGCCGCGACCCCCTTCCCGCTGCCGGGCGCGGCGCGTGTGGAAGAGCCGGGCGAGCGCAAGATCGCCGTGGGCGAACTCGTCGCCAACCCGCGCAATCCGCGCCGCCGCTTCGACGAGACGGACCTGTCGGAACTCACCGCCTCGATCCGCCAGCATGGCGTGGTGCAGCCGATCCTCGCCCGCAAGCTGGCGAGCGGCCGCTTCGAGATCGTGGCCGGCGAGCGGCGCTGGCGCGCCGCGCAGGAAGCGGGCCTTTCGCAGGTGCCCGTCGTCGTGCGCGAGATCAGCGACCGCGAGTCGCTGGAAATCGCCATCATCGAAAACGTCCAGCGCGCCGATCTCGACCCGATCGAAGAGGCGATGGGCTACCAGATGCTGATCGACGAGCATGGCTACACGCAGGCCGACCTCGCGGACATCCTGGGCAAGAGCCGCAGCCACGTCGCCAACACACTGCGCCTTCTGAAACTGCCCGACAGCGTCAAGGACATGGTGGCGAAGGGCGAGCTTTCCGCCGGCGCCGCCCGCACCGCCGTCTCGCAGGACGACCCGGAAGCCTTTGCCCGCCAGATCGTGGACGGCGGCCTCAGCGTGCGCGAGGCCGAGACGCTGGCGCGCGGCGAGCCGCTGGCGCCCCCTGCCCCGCCGCGCGGCGGCGCACCCAAGCGCCGCGCCTCCACGCCTCAGCCCTCGCTGGCCGACGTGCGCGACAGCGACACGCAGGCGCTGGAGAAGCTCCTCTCTGACACGCTTGGCCTGCCGGTCTCGATCGAACTGCGCGCCGAGGGCGGCACGATGCGCCTCGACTTCCGTCATCTCGACCAGCTCGACCATCTCTGCCGCCTGCTCCAGACGCGGGTCGGCAGCGAGTCCGAGCCGCGCGTTCGCAGCCTGTAAGGGCGCGGGGGCGAGCCAGGGCGGCGAGCTATCCCTCGCCCGTTCCGGCGTTGTGGCCGGTCTTGGCTGGCGCCCGATCCGATCGGGTTCGACCCTCTCCGGCGTCGAGCCGACAGAACGACGGGACGGTCATCTGTGCGATAGGCGCAGGTGATCGGAAACCGAAGCGTGCAGCGGCTCGGGTGCAGCCGCTCGAACCGTTCAGCCGATGACCCGCGCCAGAGGCTCGGCTGCCGCGATCTCCTCCAGGCGGCGCAGGAAGAGGCGCAGGCCCCGGTCGCGGATCTTCGAGGCGCGGAGCGTCAGGCCGAGTTCGCGGCAGAGCGGCGGGTCGAGAGGGCGGCAGATCGTGCCGGGGATGGGGTCGGCTAGCGCCAGACCGGGCAGGATCGAGGTGCCGAGCCCGCCTGCCACTATGCGCTTGATCGTCTCCACGCTGCCGAGTTCCATGATCGGGCGGGCAACAAGCCCGGCCTCGGCGAACCAGCGATCGAGCCCGCCCCGCGTGTGACCACCGGACTCGTAGAGGATCAGCGGCTCGGCCGCCATGGCACTTGGGGTCACGTGATCGGGCACGGCGGCACCGGCCGGAAATAGGGCCAAAAGCGGCTCGCGCATCAGAAGCGTCGTCTCCAGTGCCCGGCTAGACGGCGCGGGCAAGGTGACGAGACCGACATCGAGTTCCCCCGCCTCGACGCGCGGCAGGATGTCCACCGTGTTGCCGATGGCGACGGTGATGTCCAAGCCCGGCATGTCGTGCTTGAGAGCGGAGAGAACCGGCGGCAGGAGGAAGGTGCAGGCCGTGGCGCCCGTGCCGATGCGCAGCCGCCCGGCCTCCTCGCTGCCGAAGCGCGACACGGCCTCCACCGCGTCTTCCATCGCGGCGAGCGCCCGGCGTGCTGGCTCTAGCAGCGCCTCGCCCGCCGGGGTCGGCTGCGCCCGGCCCGCCGCGCGGTCGAGAACGCGCACGTCGAGCAGGCGCTCCAGCTCCTGCAATTGCTGGGAAACGGCGGGCTGGGTCAGGTGGAGACGCTTTGCGGCCAGTGACAGCGTGCCGGTTTCCACCACGGCCAAAAAGGTGCGCAGCTGCGACAGGCTCGGCCACTTCGCCATGAAGGAAGCCTCTTGGTAAGCCGGCTAATTCGCTTGCGAGGCGGCGGCCGGGACGGGGCAGCTGAGGTCCCCTTCCTCGCAGTTCGCGTAGCTTTCCAAGTGCTCGATCCGCTGCTCCGTCTCGGTCCTCAGGCAGTCTGCATGCACCATGGACTGGACGCTGCCGCCTTCGGTGGCGGAGGCGACGAAGTCGCATTCGGCGTCGCGAAAGGCGATCCAAGCACGCTGGGCGGAGACCAGCCTTGCCAGCCTGTCGTGGTCGCCGGCAAGCCGGTCCTTCAGCGTGCGATAAAGATCGTTCAGCTTGTGATCGACCTCGCTATAGGCGCGTCCCGCGCAAAAGTTGAGACTCGCCTGATCCTGCGCAGCCTCGCAGTCGAGCGCCCGGGCGGGCGCGGCGGTGAGCGTCAGCCCCAGCGTCAGGAGCAGGATGCTGGCGGGTCCCAGCGATGCGAAAGGGGGCATGGCTTCGTCTCCTCGTCTGTTGGCGATCTCTCGGGGTGGTCAAGAGGATAAGGTCCGGCGCGCGCACGGGTCGATGGGGATGCGGGCCACGTTCACCGCTCAGTTGAGCCGCACTTTGGGCAGTTCGCGTCTCCACTACATTCGGTGAATTCGGCTTCTGGGAACGGACTCCATGTTTCCCGATCTTTCGCATTGTCCGGCGGCGAAGCCTGTCCGATTTGCCGGGATAGGCTCTAGCGTCGTCCGCGCGTGCGCAGCTTGGCCGCTTCCACGCTGATGTCGGTCAGCGTCCGGCGCATCACCGTGACAGCCAGCGCGCTTTCGCGGCGCGAGAGGAGAATGTCGGCCTCGATGCGCTGGAGTGTGCTGGCAATGGCCTCGCCGGTCCAGGCCCCGAGCGCGGCTTCGAAGGCGGGCTTGCGGCGGAAATGCGGGCGGCGGCGCTCCACGGCGGCCGAGACGGTCGCGCCCCCCTCCTCCACCTCGGCGCGCATCAGCTGCAGCCCGTGGAAATGGCGCAAGAGCGCAGAATGAAGCTGGAAGGTCGAGGTGCCCGACGCCAGGAGGCGCTCGATCAGTTCGGGCAGCTTCTTCACCTCGCCCGAGGCGGCGGCGTCGATCGTCTCGTCCACCGTATCGGCCGACACATCGCCGACAATGGTCTCGACATCCTCCTCGGCGATCTGCCCCTTGCCGAGCGCGTAGAGGCAGAGCTTCTGCACCTCGCCGCGCGACGCCAAGCGATTGGCGCCCAGCCGGTCGCGCAGCGCCTCGCGCGCGGGACGGTCGATCGTCAGGTTGGCGGCGGCCAGTTCCTCGTCGATCATCCGGTCGAGCGCGCGCGCCTCGTCCTGGTAGCAGGGCAGCGCCATGGCGGCGCGCCCGCGCTCGATCTGCTGGCGCAGGGCGGCGGTCTTCTTCAGGTCCCCCGCCTCGATCACGATCGTCGCCCCGGCAGGCGGATCGGCGGCAAGGTCGGCCACGGCGTCGGCGAGGTTCTTGCCCGCGCCCGCGCCGCGCACGCGGATCAGCCGGCGCCCGCCGAAGAGCGACATCGTGCGCGCTTCGTCGAACAGTCGGCCGATGTCACGCTCGAGATCGTCGGCGTTCAGCACCACGGTGCTGAAGGGATCGGCGAGATCGGCCCCGCTGAGCTTGGCGACGGTCGCCGCGCGCTCCGACACCAGCCCCGGATCGGGGCCGTAGAGCAGCACCACGGGAAAGGACGTGTCGGGGCGCGACAGGAACGCCTCGACTTCGCCGGCCTTTTTCTGGGCCATGTGCCCTGCCCTCGCCTCGCCCGCGCGCCTACTTGGTCACGACCGGCGCGCTGGTGGCGTCGCGCTGGAGCACGGGCGCCACCACGGCGAGAATGCGCTCGGCCACAGCCTTGCCGGCCTGCTCGCGCGCGTCGACCACCGCGCGCTCGGCGGCATAAAGCTGCTGCGTGCGGTCATAGGGCACCATGGCGAAGCGCTGGCCCTTGGTGAGCGAGACGCCGTCGCGAAGGCGCACGAGATCGTAGTCCACCGTCATGCGGTAGAGGCTGGCGGCGGGCGCGCCGGTGCCCGCTTCCAGCGAGGTGATCTGGTCGGACGCGGTGACGACGGGGCGCAGCTCATAGAGCGGCTCGCGCACCGGATCGGCGCCGTTCAACGCATAGAGCATGGCGTTGCGGAAGACCTGGGCGGTGCGCGTTTGCGCCGGGGTGATGGAGATGCGCCCCTTCAGCCCGACCAGCGCGTTGGCGCGCGCGCCCGTGGCGGGGTCGAGATGCGTCGTGCCGTAGAGCGGACCGGCGGTGCAGCCGGCCAGGAGCCAGGCGGCTGCCACCAGCGGCAGGACTTTCAGCGAGCGGCGGACGCTAGACGACGACATTGACGATCCTCCCGGGCACCACGACGATCCGCTTGGGCGCGGCGCCGGCGAGCGCATCTTGCACGAAATCGAGCGCCAGGGTGGCCGCTTCGATCTCGCCCTTCTCGGCTTTCGCGGGAACGGTGATGTCGCCCCGCTTCTTGCCGTTGATCTGCACGGGCAGCACGATCTCGTCGTCGACGAGCAGCGCGGCGTCGATCGCCGGCCAGCCTTGCGCGGCACAGAGGCCGGGCTCGCCCAGCACCTGCCAGCATTCCTCCGCCAGATGCGGCATCATCGGCGCGACGAGGCGCACGAGGATGGAGAGGGATTCACGCGCGGCGACCCGCAGGCTGCTGTCGGCGGCCAGCGCCTCCGGCGTGAAGGCGGCGGACAGCGCGTTCACCAGCTCGTAGAGCCGCGCCACACCCTTGTTGAAGGCGAGCCGCTCGATATCGTCTCCGACGCCCGCCGCCGTGCGGTGCGCCGCCCGGCGGACGAGCTTGGCGGCGTCGCTCGGGGCGGCGTCCGTGTCCGCGCCGGCGGGCCCGAGATGCTCCGCCGTTTCGGCTACGAGGCGCCAGACGCGCTGGACGAAGCGATGCGCGCCCTCGGCGCCCGCCTCGGTCCAGATCACGTCGCGCTCAGGCGGCGAGTCGGACAGCATGAACCAGCGCGCCGTGTCGGCGCCGAGCGAGGCGATGATGTCGTCGGGGTCCACGACGTTCTTCTTGGACTTCGACATCTTCTCGATCGAGCCGATCTCGATCTCGGCCCCGGTGGACAGGCGCCTGGCGCGGCGCACCCCGTCCACTTCCTCAATCACCACGTCGGAAGGCGGCACCCACTCACGGGCTCCGTCCCCCAGGGCGCGATAGGTCTCGTGCACCACCATCCCCTGCGTGAACAGGCCCTTGAACGGCTCGTCCAGATCGACATGGCCGGTGGCGCGCATCGCCCGCGTGAAGAAGCGGGAATAGAGAAGATGCAGGATCGCGTGCTCGATGCCGCCGATATACTGGTCCACCGGCAGCCAGGCATTGGCGATCTGCGGATCGGTCGGCTCGTTCGCGTGCGGGGCGGTGAAGCGCGCGAAGTACCAGGACGAGTCGACGAACGTGTCCATCGTGTCGGTTTCGCGCAGGGCCGGGCCGCCGCATTGCGGGCAGCTTGTCTGGCGCCAGGTCGGATGGCGGTCGAGCGGGTTGCCCGGCTTGTCGAAGTCGATGTCGTCGGGCAGGCGCACGGGCAGGTTTTCGCGCGCCTCGGGCACCACGCCGCAAGCCTCGCAATGGAGAACCGGTATCGGGCAGCCCCAGTAGCGCTGGCGCGACACGCCCCAGTCGCGCAGGCGGAAATTCACCTTGCGCTCCGCCTGCGGACGGCCGTTCAGCACCGCGCCCTCGAGGCGCCGGGCGACCTCGGCAAAGCCCTCTGCCGGCGTCATTCCGTCGAGGAAGCGCGAGTGGAACAGGCGGCCTTCGCCGTCATACGCCGTGTTTTCGACCGTGAAGGCATCCGCGTCCGCGCCCTCGGGCAGGACGACGGGGGTGACGGGCAGGTCGTATTTGCGGGCGAAGTCGAGATCGCGCTGGTCGTGCGCGGGGCAGCCGAAGATCGCGCCCGTGCCGTATTCCATCAAAACGAAATTTGCGACATAGACCGGCAGCGTCCAGCCGGCGTCGAAAGGGTGCGCGACGGTGAGGCCCGTGTCGAAACCGCGCTTTTCCGCCGTTTCGATCTCGGCCGCCGAGGTGCCGCCGCGCTTCACGTCCTCGATGAAGGCGGCGAGCTCGGGATTGCTCGCGGCCGCCCGCTTCGCCAGCGGATGGTCGGCGGCGACCGCCAGGAAGCTCGCGCCGAACAGCGTATCGGGCCGCGTGGTGAAGACCTCGACTTCGGTCATGTCGGCGCTTGCCGAGCCCTCGGCCAGCGCCCAGCGGACCAAGAGACCTTCCGACTTGCCGATCCAGTTGCGCTGCATGGTGCGCACCTTTTCCGGCCAGCCGGGCAGGTGGTCCAGCGCGGCGAGCAGGTCGTCGGCATAGTCGGTGATGCGGAAGAACCACTGCGTCAGCTCGCGCTGCTCGACCAGGGCGCCCGAGCGCCAGCCGCGCCCGTCGATCACCTGTTCGTTGGCAAGCACGGTGTTGTCGACCGGGTCCCAGTTGACCTTGGACTTGCGGCGGTAGGCGAGGCCCTTCTCGAGCAGGTCGAGAAACAGCATCTGCTGGCGGTGGTAGTAGTCGACGTCGCAGGTCGCGAACTCGCGCGACCAGTCGAGCGACAGGCCCATGCTTTTCAACTGCCCGCGCATGGTCGCGATGTTCTCGTAGGTCCACTTGGCCGGGTGGACCTTGTTCTGCATCGCGGCGTTCTCGGCGGGCATGCCGAACGCGTCCCACCCCATCGGGTGCAGGACGTTGAAGCCCTTGGCGCGCTTGTAGCGGGCGACCACGTCGCCCATCGCGTAGTTTCTGACATGGCCCATGTGGATGCGCCCCGAGGGATAGGGGAACATTTCCAGCACGTAGTATTTCTCGCCCGGCGCGTCGCTCCGCGTCTCGAACAGCGTCTCGGAAGCCCAGCGCTCCTGCCAACGGGGTTCTGCGGCGCGGGGATTGTATCGTTCGATGGCCATTGCGGAAGACGTCTCGTGCGGATGATGCGGGCGGGCGGGGGCGCCGAAGCGTGGCGCGGGGTGCGTCAGTCAATATTGCCTAAACCCGCCCGCGACAAGCCGCGCGCGCTCTTCACAAGGTGCCGCACAGGCCGCATAAAGCGCGGCGAAGGAGGCAGAAGCAGACGCGCGACGCCAGCCCGCGCCGCTGCGGAGGATGAGCCCCCGCAGCCGTGGCATCGGCTTTGTCTTCTTTGGGAGTGATGAGCGATGTGGCTGATACCGCTGAGCATCACGCTTGAGATGAAACGGACCCGGAGAGGCTGGCAAGCTATCCTCCGGATCCGCATACTCATCTAGGCGATGGGTGTCGGAGTTCCTGCTCCGGCACCCACTCCTCAACATAGAGAAAAACCGCCTTTTCTTCAAGGAATGTCATGAGCGAGACCGCCGTCGACCGCCTTCACGAAATCCGCGCCCGCATCCGCGAGGCGGAAGCTGAGGCCCGGCGCCCGGCGGGCAGCGTCCAACTCGTCGCCGTGTCGAAGACCTTCGAGGCCGAGGAGATCCGCCCCGTGCTGGAGGCCGGGCAGCGCGTCTTCGGCGAGAACCGGGTGCAGGAAGCGCAGGGCAAGTGGCCGGCGCTGCGCGAGACCTTTCCCGATCTGGAACTCCACCTCATCGGCCCGCTCCAGTCCAACAAGACGGCCGAGGCTGTGGCGCTGTTCGACGTGATCGAGACGGTGGACCGCGAGAAGATCGCCGCCGAGATCGCCAAGGAAATGCAGAAGCAGGGCAGGGCGCTTCGCCTCTATGTCCAGGTCAATATCGGCGAGGAAGCGCAGAAGGCCGGCATTCCGCCGCGCGAGGCGGTGGGTTTCGTCAAGCATTGCCGCGAGGCGCACGGCCTCGCGATCGAAGGGCTCATGTGCATTCCGCCCGCCGAGGAGCATCCCGGTCCCTACTTCGCGTTGCTCGAGAAGATCGCGGGCGAGGCGGGAGTGGAGAAGCTGTCCATGGGCATGTCCGGCGATTTCGAGCGCGCCATCCCCTTCGGCGCCACCAGCGTGCGCGTCGGCTCGGCGATCTTCGGCTCACGCTCGTAGGCGGGAGCTTCGCGCGATTAGACGACGCTCAGGCGCGGCTGCGGCCCCGGCTGCGCCAGAACCAGACGGCGCCGACGATGACGGCGAGGATCACCAGCGCGTCGGCCACGTGGAAGGCGGTCTTGACCCAGGGCGTGTCGTTCCAGTGCTCGCCGAGGCGCGCGCCGAGCCAGGCGAGGGCGTAGCACCAGAGAAACGAGCCGGTGAACGTGTAGAGGTGGAAGCGCCAGAGATTCATCCGCGCGATGCCGGCGGGCAGCGACAGGAAGGTGCGCACCACGGGCAGGAGGCGGCCGATGAAGATGGCGAGCGAGCCGTAGCGGGCGAAGAACCGGTCCGACAGCGCCAGCTCCTTGGTGCCCCAGTGCGCCCGGCGGATCAGCCGCTCCACGAAGGGCCGCCCGCCCCGCGCGCCGATCTCGTAGGCGAGATGCGAGCCGATATTGCAGCCGATCGCCCCGGCCAACGCTGCCGCCAGAAGGCTGAACTGCCCGGTCGAGGCGAGATAGCCGGCAAAGGGCATGATGATCTCGGAGGGCAGCGGCAGGCAGGCCGACTCCAGCCCCATCAATACGGCGACGCCCACCAACCCGCCGGCTGACATGACAGCGACAAGGCTGGCGACGAGGGGAGCAAGCACGGCTTCCATGGAACGGCGATCCTTCACTGTCTCGCCCTGCCCGTAACAGAAATGTGAGCCGCTGTAACGACCGGCTTCTCGACGGGTGAGAGGTGCGCGCATCGCGCGTCGCCTCGCTGCCGCCCGGCCCGAACGGCCCACTCTCGATTTCGCCGATGCGAGAGCAATATTGGTCGCACTGCCGGCGCGTTTCCGGCCGCGTCGTTCGGGCGCGTGTTTTGTCAGGAGTGCGGCCGCGTGCAGAATCCCTTTTCCAGCTCCTCGTCCGGCCCCGCGCCCACGCCGGCCGCGACGCCGCGCCCGGTGGCCTATCGCACGGTGTCGATCGCGGCGATCGTGCTCGGGATGATCCTGGCCGTGGTGGTGTTCTCTTACGCCGCCACGGGCTTCTTCCTGATCTTCGCCTCGCTGCTGCTGGCGGCCATCTTCTGCGGCGTCGCGCGCCTGTTCCAGCGCCTCGGCCTGCCGCGCTGGGCCTCGCTGCTTCTGGTCTATCTCCTGACCTTCGCCATGATCCTCGCCCCCGTAGCCTGGGGCGGCATCGCGCTGGTGCAGGAGTTCAACAATCTTCTGGCCGGCGTGCGCGAGCAGGCCGACAAGCTCCTGCATTCGCTGCAGCAGATGGGCCTGCCGGTGGACCCCGGCTCCGGCTCGAAATCCTTCGAGGATCTCCTGCCCTCGGGCCTCGCCTCCTCGGCGGGGCAGGCACTGTTCGGCGCGCTGGGCGCGGTGGGCAATTTCTTCGTGGTGCTGTTCCTCGCTATCTTCGTGTCCTGGCAGCCGGGCGTCTACCGAGACGGGGTCGTCTCGCTGTTTCCCAAGGAGAAGCGCGCGCGCGTCTCGGCGGTTTTGAAGAAGGCCGCCCATTCGCTGATCCTCTGGGTGGCGGGCGACGCCATCTCCATGGCGCTGATCTTCACCGTCTCCTGGGCGGGCCTGCTTCTGATCGGCGTCAACAACGCCTTTCTCCTGGCGCTCCAGGCCGGCCTTCTCGCCTTCGTGCCGACCGTGGGCGCCTTCGTGGCGGGGGCGATCATCGTCCTGGCCGCGCTTGCGCAGGGCGTCGACATGGCGCTCTGGGCGCTCGGCCTCTACCTTCTTATTCAGGGCGTGGAAAGCAATGTCGCCCAGCCCATCGCCCAGCGCTACACGACCTCGCTGCCGCCGGCGCTCACGCTCGGCGCGCAGGTGATCTTCGGGCTCCTGTTCGGGCTTCTCGGCTTCGTTCTCGCCGTGCCCGTGGTCGCCGTGGTGCGCACGCTCGTGCGTGAGTTCTATATCGACGACGTGCTCGGAGGCCCGGTGAAGCGGGAAGACTGATCGGGTCGCGGCACAAGGTTTCCTCGCCGCTTGAAGCGCTCTAGACTTTGCGGAAGGCTGAGTCGCGCGCCAACGCGCGCCGCCGATGTCTGGGAGGAAACGAGACGATGACGACGCTGCCCGTCAAGGACGAATGGAAGGCCGGCGCGCTTTTGACGCAAGCCGACTACGCCAGCTGGTACGAGAAGAGCGTCGGCGATCCCGATGGCTTCTGGCGCGAGCACGGGCAGCGGCTGGACTGGATCAAGCCCTATGCCAAGGTGAAGAACACCTCCTTCGCGCCGGGCAACGTCTCGATCAAATGGTTCGAGGACGGCACGCTCAACCTCTCAGTCAACTGTCTCGACCGGCATCTCGACAAGCGCGGCGACCAGACCGCCATTCTCTGGGAAGGGGACGATCCGTCCGAGTCCCGCGCCATCTCCTACCGGGAGCTGCACGGCGAAGTCTCCCGCATGGCCAATGTTCTGAAGGACATGGGCGCCCGGCGCGGCGACCGGGTGTCGATCTACATGCCGATGATTCCCGAGGCGGCGGTCGCCATGCTCGCCTGCGCGCGCATCGGCGCGGTGCATTCGGTGGTGTTCGGCGGCTTCTCGCCCGATGCGCTGGGCGGGCGCATGGAGGGCTCGGGCTCCAGGATCCTCGTCACCGCCGACGAGGGCCTGCGCGCCGGGCGCAAGGTGCCCTTGAAGAGCAATGCCGACAAGGCGATCGAGATCGCCGCCAAGAGCGGGCACACGGTCGAGAAGGTGCTGGTGGTCCGGCGCACCGGCGCCGAGGTGCCCGTCACGCCGGGGCGTGACGTCTGGTGGCACGAGGCGCGCGAGCAAGTCTCCGCCGACTGCCCGCCGGAGGAGATGGGGGCCGAGGACCCGCTCTTCATCCTCTACACGTCGGGCTCCACCGGCAAGCCCAAGGGCGTCCTGCACACGACGGGCGGCTATCTCGTCTGGGCCTCGATGACGCATCAATACGTCTTCGACTATCGCGAGGGCGAGGTCTTCTGGTGCACGGCCGATGTCGGCTGGGTCACGGGCCACAGCTACACCGTCTATGGCCCGCTCGCCAACGGCGGCACGACCCTGATGTTCGAGGGCGTGCCGAACTATCCCGACGCCGGGCGCATGTGGCAGGTGGTCGACAAGCACGGCGTCAACATCTTCTACACCGCGCCGACCGCCATCCGCGCCCTGATGGGGGCGGGCGACGAGTTCGTCGCCAAGTCCTCGCGCAAGTCCATCCGCGTTCTCGGCTCGGTCGGCGAGCCGATCAACCCGGAAGCCTGGAACTGGTACTACCGCGTGGTGGGCGAGGAGCGCTGCCCGATCGTCGACACCTGGTGGCAGACCGAAACGGGCGGCATCCTCATCACGCCGCTGCCCGGCGCCACCGATCTCAAGCCAGGCTCGGCGACGCGCCCCTTCTTCGGCGTCCAGCCGCAGCTGGTGGACGGTGAGGGCAAGGTGCTGGAGGGTGCGACCGAGGGCAATCTCTGCATCACAGACTCTTGGCCCGGCCAGATGCGCACCGTGTTCGGCGATCACGAGCGCTTCGAGCAGACCTATTTCTCGACCTATCCCGGCAAGTATTTCACCGGCGACGGCGCGCGGCGGGACGAGGACGGCTACTGGTGGATCACCGGCCGGGTGGACGACGTCATCAACGTGTCGGGCCACCGCATGGGCACGGCCGAGGTGGAGTCGGCTCTGGTCTCGCATCCCAAGGTCTCGGAAGCGGCGGTGGTCGGCTATCCCCACGACGTGAAGGGGCAGGGGATCTACTGCTACGTCACGCTGATGGAAGGCGAGGCGCCCTCGGAGGAGCTGAAGAAAGAGCTCGTCGCCCATGTGCGAAACGAGATCGGCCCCATCGCCTCGCCCGACAAGATCCAGTTCGCGCCCGGCCTGCCCAAGACGCGCTCCGGCAAGATCATGCGCCGCATCCTGCGCAAGATCGCGGAGGACGATTTCGGCGCGCTGGGAGACACCTCGACGCTCGCCGACCCCGCCGTGGTGGACGATCTCGTCGGCAACCGGCAGAACCGCAAGACCACTGCTGCCTGACCCGGACCGAATCCAAGCACTAAACAGGAAGGGGGGCTTTGGCCCCCTTTTTCATGGACGCTCGGCCTCTGAGGAAAGGGCCGGCTTGCCGCCGCCGGGCGAGCGGGGCCCTTTGACCGATATCCCCGGCCGACCAGCCCATCAGGCGACTGAGCCGAAGGCGAGACGCGCAAGGGAAAAGCGGGGACTCGTCTGTTTGAACAACTTGATAACCGTCAAGACAAGTGTTCCACTTCCTCGGGGGAGGAAAGACGGAAAGCTTGAAGCCGCGCCGCCCCGGCAAGCCTTTGTGCTTCGGGAGGACACGATGAACGACATGCTCGGCCTGTTGAAGGGGGTCGTGGACGCGCTCGGCGCGACCGTCCTTCTTCCCATTCTCATCTTCGCGATTGCTCTCGTGCTCGGCGCCAAGCCGGGCCGGGCCTTTCGCGCCGGCCTCACCATCGGTGTCGCCTTCGTCGGCATCAATCTCGTGCTCGGTCTGATGCTGACGACGCTGGGGCAGGTGGCCCAGGCCATCGTCACCAACACCGGGATGCAGCGCGACATCGTGGATGTCGGCTGGCCATCGGCCGCCGCGATCGCCTTCGGCTCCTCGGTCGGGCTCTGGGTCATTCCCATCGGCATTCTCGTCAACGTGGCGCTGCTCTTTTCCGGGCTGACGCGCACGCTGAACGTCGATGTCTGGAACTTCTGGCACTTCGCTTTCGTCGGCTCGCTGGTGACGGCGGCGACGGGAAGCCTCGGCTACGGACTCCTCGCCGCCGCCCTCATGGCCGCCCTGTCGCTGGTGCTGGCGGACTGGACCGCCAAGGGCGTGCAGCGCTTCTACGGCGTTCCGGGCGTCTCCGTGCCGCATCTCGCCTCCGCGCAGATCGTGCCGGTCGCCATCGGGCTGAACTGGCTGATGGACCGCATTCCCGGCATCCGCGACATCCGCATCGACACCGAGACCGTGCAGCGCCGGCTCGGCGTGTTCGGCGAGCCGATCGTCATGGGCCTCGTCATCGGCCTGGTGCTCGGCCTCGTCGCCTATGCCGGCAGCGCGGATGCCGGCACCGTCATCACCAAGGCGTTGCAGACGGGCGTCAATCTTGCCGCCGTCATGCTGCTTCTGCCGCGCATGGTGAAGATCCTGATGGAAGGGCTGATCCCGGTCTCGGAGGCGGCGCGCTCCTTCGTGCAGAAGCGGGCGGGGGACCGCGAGATCCATGTCGGGCTCGACTCCGCGATCCTGATCGGCCACCCGGCGGCGATCGCGAGCTCGCTGATCCTCGTGCCGATCGCCATTCTCCTGTCGCTGATCCTGCCGGGCAACCGCATCATCCTCTTCGCCGATCTCGCCGTGATCCCCTTCGTGGTCGCCATGGCCGCGCCCATCGTCAACGGAAACGTCTTCCGCATGGTGGTCATCGGAACGGTGACTCTGACGCTCGGCTTCTATGTCGGCATGGCGCTCTCGCCGCTGATGACGGCGACGGCAGCGGGATCGGGCTTCGCCATTCCCCCGCAGGCCAGCGCCATCACCAGCGTCGTGGACGGGTTCCTCTACCTCCCCTATCTCGTGATCCGGGCGGCCGAGGAATGGGGGCTGATGGGTCTCGGCCTCGTGCTGGTGGCGATCCTCGCGCTCCTGTTCGGCTACCGCGCCGCGCCCCGCGCCTTCGACAGGCTGGCGGGCGGCGAGGAGCCGGCGGAAACCGCGCCGCTCTCGCGCGGCCCCGGTGCGCCCGCCGTCACGCCGCGCTGATCCACCGACCCGCCGAGGAGACAACATGCTGCGAACTCATCTCGACCCGTCGCTGATCCTCCTGGGGGCCGAGGCGCGCTCGGCGGAGGAAGCCATCACGCTTCTGGCGGAGCGGCTGGAGGCGGCGGGGCGGGTGCGGCCGAGCTATGGCCCGGCCGTGATCGAGCGCGAGCGCACCATGCCGACCGGCCTGCCGCTCGGCGCGATCAACGCCGCGATCCCGCACACGGACCGGGAGCATGTGATCGCCCCCGCCGTGGCGCTGGCGGTGCTGCGCGAGCCCGTCCGCTTCGCCAGCATGGACGATCCCGACGAGGCGCTGCCCGTGCGCATCGTCTTCGCCCTCGCGATCTCGGACAAGAACGGCCAGATCGCCCTTCTCCAGGCGATCATGGGCTTCCTGCAGGACCAGGGGGCGCTGGAGCGCATCCTCACCGCTCAGACGCCCGACGAGGTTCTCTCCCTCGTCGCCGCCTGACCTCTTCCCTTTCAAGATTGGACGACCCCATGCGCAAGAAGACCATTCTGATCGCCTGCGGCACCGCCGTCGCCACCTCCACCGTCGTCGCCGTGGCGATCGAGGAGGCCATGCAGGAACGCGGCATTCCGGTCGAGATTCGGCAATGCAAGGCGACGGAGGTGCGCAGCTTGGCCGAGGACGCCGACCTCGTGGTCGCCACCACTCCGGTGCCCGACGACATCGGAAAGCCGGTCTTCAAGGGCTTGCCCTTCCTGACGGGTATCGGCCGCGACGCGCTGATCGAGGAGATCGCGGCGGCGCTGAAGGCGTGAGCGGGAAAGGTACCCCGCTTCCGGGCGGCGCTACCGGCCGCAGGCGGACGTCTCGTTCACTTCGGCCCGGTGGGGCAGACCTTGGAAGGGGCCGTGGAACCTTTGCCGATCGCCGGCATCTTCGAGCTCGCGACCCTTGCCGAGGCGTTGGCCTTCTACCGATCGTCCAAGTAGGCACCGATCAAGATCGAGCGCGGCGAAGCGCAGGAAGCGCGCATGTTCATCGTGGATGTGGGCTTAGGACGCCCGTCATTCTCATGAACCTCGGAAGACGCGGGACGGGTGGTTTGGGTCCAAATCCGCCTCCCGATCGCAGTTCCCACACCGATGCCGCGATGAACGCAAAGAGCTCCACTCGCATGCGCAACCTCGCCTCAGCACCTCGCGAAACGCCGGCCAAAAGAGGCGGGGCGCGATGACGCACCATTGGCCCTTGCGCATCCCTTCGCATCACCCCATTCTCTGTCTCGTGTTCAACGAAGCGAAAGGAGGTGATCCAATGTCGAGTGATTTCCAAATGCCGGTTGGGTCTTTGTATCTCACGGGTTTGCAGGAGCAGCCTCTTTCGAACGCGTAAATGATATGTCGATCCGACAGCGGTCCGACGACCCCCGGCATGACTGATATCACGGAGGCCGCTTCCCGAAAGGGGAGCGGCCTTTTCGTTGGGCGCTCGCCCGGCCGGTCAGCCGAGGCTGCTCGGCGACGCCCTTTCTAAATTTTCGGACAGCTTGGCGCGAGGCCGCAGGACGGGCTTGACCCGGCCCGCGTTCGGATTCATTTCCCCCCTTGCGCCGCAAGCCTTCGTGCCCGGCGCTCCCCATTACCAACCGGTCCCCAAGGATCATGCCCAGCAACAACGATCCCAGTCGATCGCGTCTGCCGCAGAGCCTGTCGCTGAGCTGATCTTCTTGGCTCACTTCGCGACCGGTGCTGCGGCCCGTCGCGACATGTGAGGTGAGCCATGAACACGGCAATCCGTTTCGTCGCCTATCAGCTCCGCCGTGCCTCCCGCATGCGCGATCCCAACGAGATGTTCAACGACGGCATGACCTTCGGCGAGCGTCTGGCGGACCGGGTCGCCGTGATCGGCGGCTCCTGGAGCTTCATCATCGGCTTCACCGTCTTTCTGGTCGGCTGGGCCGTCCTGAATACGGTGGTGCTCGCCGCCAACGCCTTCGATCCGTTCCCCTTCATCTTCCTGAACCTCGTGCTCTCCATGGTCGCGGCGCTGCAGGCGCCCGTCATCATGATGAGCCAGAACCGGCAGGCGGCGAAGGACCGGTTCGAGGCCCGTCTCGACTACGAGACCAACCTGCGCGCGGAAGCCCAGATCACCCAGCTAGGCGAGGAACTGGCCCTGCTGCGCGAGGAGATCCGCTTCCTCGTCAGCGCCGAAACCCGGCGCAGCGGCGCGGAGCTCGGCTTCTTGGACGAGGGCGATGCGGCCGAGGCGTCCCGCGCCCGTCCCATCCACGCCTGACCCTGGTCTCTCCGGTCTACGCTGAAAGAAGCCCCGCTCCGGCGGGGCTTTCAAGTTTCCCGCTCAGTGCCCACCCGCCGGAGCGCCGCCGCCGAGCTTGACGTTGCGCAGGATCAGGGCCAGCGGAACGGCGGCGGCCGAGATCAGCATGAGCACGTGGAAGACGTCGATATAGGCCAGCGTGCCGACCTGTCGTTGCAGGGTCTGGCCGATCACGGCGATAGCGCCGGACTGCGCGTCTGCCGCCGACAGGCCTTGCGAGCGCAGGTAGGAGGTCAGCGTCTGCATCGTCTGCTGATAGGCCGGCTCGCTCGGCACGATATGCTCCACCAGCCGGCTCTGGTGGAACTGCTCGCGGAAGGCCAGCGTGTTCTGCGCGATCGAGACGCCGATCGAGCCGCCGACATTGCGAGCCACGTTGATGAGCGCCGAGGCCTGGTCGGTCTTGTCGGGCGGAATGCCGTCGTAGGACGCCGTGGTTATCGGAATGAAGATCAGCGGCAGGCCGAGGCCGACATAGATGCGCGACCAGACGAAGAAGCCGAAGTTGAGATCGGGGAACAGGCGCGTCAGGTCCCACATGGCGCCGGCGACGATCGCGGCGCCCAGCGCGATCAGATATTTCGGCTGCACCACGCTGGTGAGGCGCCCGACCACGAACATCATGGTCATGGTGACGACGCCGCCCGGCGAGAGCGCAAGGCCCGCCCAGGTCGCGGTGTAGCCGTAGAAAGTCTGCAAAAGCTCCGGCAGGAACTGCGTGGTGGCGATCAGGATCGCGCCCGTCGCCATCATCACGAGGAAGCAGGAGCCGAACTGCCGGCTCCAGATCATGCGGATGTCCACCACAGGATTTTGATGCTTCAGCTCCCACGGGACCATGAACAGGAAGGCGAGGACGCAGACCGCGGTGGAGACGATGATGAAGGTCGAGCCGTACCAGTCCTCCGTCTGGCCGCGGTCGAGGATCAGCTCCAGCGCGCCGAGGAAGGTCGCGACCGAAAGGAAGCCGACGAGATCGAAGGGCACGCCCCGGCGCTTCAGCTCCGCCCGCTCGCGCCGCGTCTCGTCCGACTCCGTCACCAGCTGCCAGACGAGCGCGAAGGCGAGGATGCCGATCGGGCCGTTGATGAGGAAGCACCAGTGCCAGGAATAATTGTCCGACAGCCAGCCGCCGAGCGTCGGGCCGATCACGGGCGCGACCACGACCGCGACGCCGAACAGGGCGAAGGCCTGCCCCCGCTTTTCCGGCGGAAAGCTGTCGGCGAGGATGGACTGCGAGATCGGCACCATGCCGCCGCCGGCAAAACCCTGAAGCACGCGGAAGAAAAGCAGCGACTCGATGTTCCAGGCAAGGCCGCACAGGACGGAGGAGACCGTGAAGAGCGCGAGGCACGCGAGATAGAAGCGCTTGCGCCCATAGCGCTTGGCGATGAAGCTGGAAGCGGTGAGCACGATGGCATTGGACACGAGATAGGTCGTGACCACCCAGGAGGCCTCGTCCGAGGACACGCCGAGCCCGCCCGAGATGTAGCGCAGCGCCACGTTGGCGATGGTCGTGTCGAGAACCTCCATGAAGGTCGCGATCGACACGACCACGGCGATCAGCCACGGATTGCTCGGCCGCCCGGCCGAGGCGCCTGCCGCTGCGGCCATCGGATCAGTCCCTCGGGCGCACGGTGACGGTGGGCACCACCGACATGCCGGGGCCGATCGACACGTCGGTCGGCCAATTCTCGGCGACGATCTTCACCGGCACGCGCTGCACGACCTTCACGTAGTTGCCGGTCGCGTTCTCGGCCGGCAGGAGCGAGAAGGCGGTGCCGGACCCCGGCTGCACGGAATCCACATGGCCCCGGATTTCGTGGTCGGGATAGGCGTCGATGCGGATATCCACGGGCTGGCCGGGGCGCATGTCGGTGATCTGTGTTTCCTTGAAATTCGCGGTTACCCAGATCTCGTCGGGCACGAACATGGCAAGGCTCTGCCCGGCCTGGACATATTGGCCGACGGCGCCGGTCAGGCGCACGAGGCGGCCGGGCTGCGCGGCCTGGACGGTGACATAGGTGAGGTTCAACTCGGCCTGCATCTGCTGCGCCTCGGCCTCGCGCAGGTCCGCGAGCGAGGTCGCCTTCTGCGCCTGGAGAGAGCCGACCTGCTTCTGCGCGGAGACGACGCCGGCGCGGGCGCGGGTTAGCGCCGCTTCCTGCTGTTGCAGGTTGGAGGTCTGCTGCTGCGCCGTCTGCACCGTGCCGGCGCCTGAGCGAACGAGTTCCTGCGCGCGGGCGGCTTCCTGCTTGGCGAATTCGAGGCTCGCCTGCGCCTGCTCGACCTGCGAGCGGGTTTCCTCGACCTGCGCCTGCTGGGCGGCGATCTGCGCGTCCGCACCGTTGACGGCGGCCTGCGCGGCGGCGACGCGCGCCTTGGCCTCCGCCAGAGCGGCCTCATAGTCGCGCGGGTCGATGCGGAACAGCGTGTCGCCGACATTCACATGCTGGTTGTCCTCCACCGGAACCTCGACGATGGCCCCGGGGATCTTCGGCGAGACGGCGAACTGGCGCGAATCGACGAAGGCGTCGTCGGTGGTCTCGAAAGGATGGGAATAGACCAGCCAGTACCAATAGCCCCCGGCGCAGGCGAGCGCGACGAGGAGGACGGCGAGGAGAATGCGGAACGGATGGCGCCTCAGGAGGGACGGGCGCTTGGCTTTAGTTTCTGCATCAGCGTCGGACTTGGACGCGTCGCTTTCCCCGGCGCCCTCGCTCCGGCCTGGCTTGGGCGCGGGATCACGCCGAGGCGGGGCGTCGCCGGTGCGGGACTCGAGATTGCCCTCGTTCCAGGGATAGCGCTCGCCTTCACCGTTCGACCTTGGCGCGGCTCCCGGCCTTTCCTCGTCCAACATGCCAACCCTCCGGCTCGCCTCGCGCGCTTCGCGCTCACGCCGGGATCAACTCTTCGGGAGCCTTCCTGTTCCCGCAGCGCAGTGATGCGAAGGGCCGACGAAACCCCTCAGGCCAGAAAGGCGGAAGGGTGGGGCGTCAGCGGTAGAGATCGGCGCGGGTCGGCGGCAGGCCGGAGGGGCCCTTGTCGCGCTTGGAGGCGAGGGTCTGGTTGATCATCACCGTGCCGCGCTCGAAGGCCAGGGCGCAGCCGGCGAGATAGAGCAGCCAGAGCCGCGCCTGCGGCTCGCCGACCTCGGCCACCGCTTCGTCCATTCGCGCCTGGAGGCGCTGCGCCCAGAGCCGGCAGGTGCGCCCGTAATGCTCGCGCCAGTTCTCGACGTCGTGCACCTCGAACCGGTTCGCCTCCAGTTTCTGGAGCGAATGGCCGATCCAGTCGAGCTCGCCGCCGGGGAAGATGTAGCGGGTGAGCGCGCGGTATTCGCGCGAGCCCTTGGTGAAGGTCTTGAAATCCTTCTTCGCGGGCCGGGCGATCGTGTGGTGGAGATAAAGGCCGCGCGGGCGCAGCAGCCGCTTCACCGCGCCGAAATAGGCGTCGTGGTTGGCAAAGCCGACATGCTCGAACATGCCGATGGAGGAGATCTTGTCGAAGGTCCCCGTCAGCTCCTGAAACGGTTTCAGCTCGATCGTGATCCGATCCTCTAGGCCGGCGGCTCGCACGCGCTCCGAGGCGAGGTCGAACTGCGCCTGGCTGAGCGTCACGCCATGGCCGGTAACGCCATAGGTCTGGGCCGCGTGAATCAGCAGCGCGCCCCAGCCGCAGCCGATGTCGAGCATCCGCTCGCCCGGCTGGAGCCGCAGCTTGCGGCAGATCATGTCGAGCTTGTCGCGCTGGGCGCGGTCGATATCGTCGTGCCACTCGGTGAAATAGGCGCAGGAATAGACCATGCGCTCGTCCAGAAAGAGGCCGTAGAAGCGGTTCGACACGTCGTAGTGAAACTGGATCGCCGCCTTGGTGGAGCCGCTGGCCCCGGCATCGGCGCCGACCTTCGCCTCGTCCGCCTCGGCCTTGGCGAGCTTGCGCAAGGAAAGAAGCGCCGGCAGCGCCTTGGCGAGGCGCCACTTGTCGAGCCGCTTGAGCACGCCCCGCGAGCTCGTTCCCGAGCGCGCCTCGGCGATGTCGAAGATCGTGCCGTCCTCGATGTCGAGGCTCTTGTCCATCCACAGCGCCACCAGCGTGTCGATCCGTGGGCGGAAGGCGAGGCGGGCGAGGGTGGTGGCGCTGCGGATGGTCAGAACCGGGCCGCTGGCCGGCCCGATGCGCTCGCCCGTCCACAGGCGGACGGCAAAGCCCGGCGCAAGCGCCTCGACGGCCTGTCGAACCACGTCCGCCAGCTTGGCTTCGGCAATGTGCGTGCGGGAGGAGGAAGACGTCATGCGGGTCCCCGGTGTTTCACGTGAAACCTTCTAGCCCTGCTCGTGCGATGGAACCAGCCGTTCTCACGCATCATGCGGGCGTCCAGACCTTCATCAAGACGAGACCGCCGAGAATGAGTAGGGCAGCCAGAAGCCGCATCGGATTGGCGCTTTCGCCAAGCACGAGAATGCCGACCAGAAAGGCGCCGAGCGCGCCGATGCCGGTCCAGATCGCATAGGCCGTGCCGAGCGGCAGGCTGCGCATGGCCAGCGACAGGAGCGCGAAGCTTGCCGCCATGAGCGCGAAGGTCAGGAGCGTCGGCCCGAGGCGCGAGAACCCGTCCGACTGTTTCATGGAGAAAGCCCAGCCGACTTCCAGAAGGCCGGCGACGAGAAGAAGGAGATAGGCCATGGGAGGACCCTTTCTGAAAAGGCCGGGTCGTCCCGAGCGGATCAGCCGTCCCGGCCGAGGCCGGGCGGGAAGGGGCGTCCCTTCGTGGCCAAGAGGTAGCGATCGGGGCGGGGGAGGCAAGGGCGGGGAGGGAGGGAAGGGGCAGGGTCTGGTCCCCCCGATAGAACGGTGCGTCTTCCAACGAGAGCGATGCCGCCATTCACGGGACGGCGTTTCGCAAGGTGCGCCTCAGCGTCTACGTGATGCCTGGCGTGTCTCGGCGAAGATGTGCCTTTGGTCGGGACGCGTTGGTAGGGGTCCGCACGGAGCTATGGTCCATCACTGCCTCTACGTCTTCGCTAGGGGGCAAGACGTGTCGCGCAGGCGGATCAGACCTGCGTAGACGCATCCGAAGTTTCGCTTTTCCGCTTGGATGGTTGCCGATCCTTGCCGCTGCGCCCTCTCATCCCGAAGCGACGCGCCTCGTAACATCCCACATCTCGCGCCCGCTCTTCGCTCGCTAATTCTCAAAGAGGTTCCAGAGCAGTCAGGCGAGATGTTCGGCGTTGGTTGGAAGAGAAGGCGGCAAGTGCGCGGCAACCCTTGCCCGTCGGCATTCTGCGGCAGGTAGGCTAACCGCTTTTTCGACCCCTTCCTTTGGGACCCAGCTTCGAGCGAGGGGCGAATAGCGAAGCGTGGTGGCTTCGAAAGCCGATCCTCACGCCCGACTCCGCTGGCAGCTTCTCCACCGCAAGGCGAACGTGAGCGGCGAGGCCGGGAAGCGGCGCGATCGCCTCGCACCTAGCGAAGCGCCCTCTTTGCCGGCGACTTTCCAAACAGGTTCTGGGGGCGTTAGGCGAGGTGTTTGTCTTGGGCAGGAGAGGGCGGCGGCATGCGCGCGGCAAGTTCCTCGCGCGGCAGCAGTCTACGGCAGGCAGGCTAACCGCTCTTTTGGCCCCTCCCTCTCGGACCCAGCGTCGAGCGAGGGGCGTATAGCGAAGCGTGGCGGTTTCGAAAGCCGATCCTCGCATTCGATTCCTCTAGCAGTTTTCCGCTGCATGCTGGACGTGAGCGGCAAGAGCCGAGAGCGGCCCGATCGTCTCACACCCAGCGAGGCGCCCTCAGCCCCTGGTCGGCAGCGCCTGTTTCAAGGCGCCGACCGTCGCGCACCAGTTGCGGCGCCGTCCGCCGTCATAGGCGTCCACCAGCCCTTCGCGCAGGAGCCGCGTGGCGATGTCGGGCTCGGTCGGGCTTGAGAGATCGGCCAGGACCCGGCCGAAATACTTGTCGCCGGAAATGCGGCGGAGCTGTACCGGGCCATCGCCGACAAGGGCGGCGAGACGCTCGCGCGCCTGCCAGGCGCTGGTCCGTTCCGCCTCGCATTGGCCCCGGAGCTCGGGCGCGTCGACATTGCGCAGGCGCACCGCGACGGTCACGCTTTGGAGCGGCCAGATATAGGCCTCGACCTCCACCGTGTCCCCGTCGCGAACCTTGATTACCCGCGCCGTGACCGGCCCCGCGATCTCGCGCGGCGGCGTTTCCTCGTCGGCGGCGAGGGCGGGCGTGAGACCGAGAAAGAGAACGAGGCAGACCAATCGCATGGAAGCGCTCCTAAGCCCCAAAGATTAAATTCCTATTCTCAAACGTTTAAGGTCGGGTTCGTCTTCCTCAATAGGCTTCGAAAGAGAGCACATAGAGGTCGAAGGGGTTTGCGCCATCTGCCACATTGGGTGGCCGCGCAAACCATCGCACCTGATAGCCGTAAGCCAGCCCGGAAGTGGTTTGACCGGCGTCGGCTCCTCGTGAGTGCAGGCCTCGCGCCCATGGCTAAGACGCCTGCCCCATTCACCGATCTCTCCCGGCCCGCTGGAGCCGTCCCGCCCCATTACAAAGCGCCAATCAGCAAGCGCTCGGCCGGCGTCCCTATCGCAGATGCTCTTACGATCGACGCTCCGGGAAATTGCATCACCCTGGGACATCGCCGGCTTTCCCGGACGAGCTATGAGCAGCGAGGCGGACGCCACCTCTGCTACGGCGCCCGCTTGAAATTCAATCTGTCCCTTGGGGGCTTTCGTCGCTCATATCCCTGCCCTTGAAGTCATCGCAGTCAGGCGCGAACGCCTGTCGTCTCCTCGTCGCCCAACTCTGAACGCTCTCTCAGGAAACCGCCCTACCGAGGGGAAGGCCGCGTCCGCTCCCCGGCAACCCGTGCGACTAGCCGCCGATCAAAAGTCCGAGATAATGCCGTTCTTTTCCCAGTCGCCGTAGCGGGCCGGCTCGGCGCCGCCGCGCCCGCCTTGTTCGGGCGGCCGCTCGCTGCTGTTCAGCTTTTCCGCCTCGCCGCGCGCCCGGCGCGCCTCGGCCTCCGCCAGCGCCCGCTGCGCGGCGGGGGAAAGAACGCGCTCCTGCGTTCGGTCGGCTTCGTTGGTCATCGCAGGGGCTCCTCGTGGGCGGGAAGGCTGGCCTCCTCGGCCGGCGCGCTTCGTTGACGGGCCGGCAGGTCGGCCCCACATCCTATGCCGTGGCAGATCGGTCGAAACGGCGCCGACCGCAAGCCCCCAATGGATTTCACGGCGCGCCGGGGCGAGGAACGATCCGACCCATGAACCAGATCAAGACGGCCATGCTGCTTGCCGGGATGACCGCCCTTTTCATGGGCGTCGGCTTCCTGCTCGGCGGGCGCGGCGGCATGATGATCGCCTTCCTGTTCGCGCTCGCCACCAATCTCTTTTCTTACTGGAACGCCGACAAGCTGGTGCTGCGCATGTACGACGCGCACGAGGTGGACGAGCGCACCGCGCCCGATCTTTACCGCATGGTGGCGGTCCTGTCCGAGCGTGCCGGCCTGCCCATGCCCCGCGTCTATCTCATCGAGAACGACCAGCCCAACGCCTTCGCCACCGGCCGCAATCCGCAAAACGCGGCGGTGGCCGCGACGACCGGTCTTCTGGCTCGCCTGACGCCGGACGAGGTGGCCGGGGTCATGGCGCACGAGCTCGCCCATGTGCAGAACCGCGACACGCTGACCATGACCGTCACCGCGACACTGGCCGGCGCGATCTCCATGCTCGGGAATTTCGCCTTCTTCTTCGGCGGCCACCGCGAGAACAACAATCCGCTGGGCCTGATCGGCATCCTGGTGGCGACGCTGGTCGCGCCCTTCGCGGCGATGATCGTGCAGATGGCGATCTCGCGCACGCGCGAATATTCCGCCGACCGGCGCGGCGCGGAAATCTGCGGCAACCCTCGCGCGCTCGCCTCGGCCCTGGCCAAGATCGCCGGCTCGGCGGGGCACAGCGTCAACATAGAGGCCGAGCGCAATCCCGCGACCGCGCATATGTTCATCGTCAACCCGCTGAACGGGCAGCGCATGGACAGTCTCTTCTCCACCCATCCGGACACGCAGAACCGGATCGACGCGCTTCTGACGATGGAAGGCGAGGGCGGCTTTTCCGGTGGCTTCATCCCGCCCGCCGCCGCCGCGCCCCGGCGCGTGGCCCGTTCGGGACCCTGGGGCCGGGGCTCCGTGCCGCCGCACGGCGGCTCGAGCGGCGCTGGCGGGCCGGGGCCTTGGGGCTGAGAAGGTGCCTTAAGCTGCCCGCAGGCGCGTCGGCACTAGCCGCAGCACCAGCGCGCCGAGGCACCCCGAGGTGAGCGATCCGAGAAGCACGCCGAGCTTCACCTCGTCCTGCAGCGTGGGCGAGGTGGGAAAGGCGAGAAGGCCGATGAAAAGGCTCATGGTGAAGCCGATGCCGCAGAGGAGCGCCACGCCATAGACTTGCGCCCAGGTGGCGCGCTCGGGCACGCTGGCCCAGCCCGCGGAGACGGCAAGGCGCACCATGGCGAAGACGCCGATCTGCTTGCCGAGAAACAGCCCCGCCGCGATGCCGAGGGGAACGGGGTCGAGCAGCGCGGCCGGGGAGAAGCCGGCAAAGGACACGCCCGCATTGGCGAAGCCGAAGAGCGGCACGATCAGGAAGGCGACCGTGGGCTGGATCGCGTGTTCCAGCCGGAGAAGCGGCGGGGCCTCGCGCTGCAGGCCGGGTGCCGCCACCCTGAGTGGAATGGCGAGCGCCAGCAAGACGCCCGCCAGCGTCGCGTGGACGCCCGACAGGAAGACCAGCGCCCAGAGAACCGCGCCGAGCGCGAGATAGGGCGCGAGATGCGTGACGCCGCGCCGGTTGAGAAGCGCGAGCAGCACGACCACGCCGCCCGCGCCGGCCAGCGCGAGAAGGTCGAGTTCGGCGGTGTAGAAGAGCGCGATGATGAGAACCGCGCCGAGATCGTCGAGGATCGCTAGTGCCGCCAGGAAGACCTTCAGCGACGGCGGCACGCGCGAGCCGATGAGCGACAGGACGCCGAGCGCGAAGGCGATGTCGGTTGCCGCCGGAATGGCCCATCCGCCCCGGCTCTCCGGCGAGGCGGCGTTGAAAGCGAGATAGATCAGCGCCGGCATTGCCATGCCGCCGAGCGCGGCCAGCCCCGGCAGAACGCGCGCCTGCCAGCTGGCAAGCTGCCCGCCCAGCACCTCCCGCTTGATCTCCAGCCCGACCAGCAGGAAGAACAGCGCCATCAAGGCGTCGTTGATCCAATGAAGCAGCGACAGCCCGCCGAGATCAGCATGGAGCGCCGCGAAATAAACCGGCGCCAGCGGCGAGTTGGCCACCACCAGCGCCAGCGCCGCCGCCGCCATCAGCACCAAGCCCGCCGCGCTTTCGCTTGCCAGGAAGCGCGAGAGCGCACCGGCGGGGTGCGGCGCGGCTGGGGGCGGCATACGTGGTTGAGACGGATCGCGCGAGGACATGGCTTCGCCTTCCCTAAGGACGGAATGAATCAAGTCTCCGTCGGTTTAGGGAAGCCCAAGGCGCACGCAGCACACGCCCTTGGGATGACACATAGGAAGACCGGCCGGCCATGGCCAGACTGATCGAGTCCGATCGTCGCGCCGGCTCGCCCGCGCCCTCAGGTGCTGGCCAACTCGCGGCCTTCCATCCGGCGTCGGGCGGGTTCGGCGTGGTGCAGATGGACCGCCAGCGTGTCCCACGGCAACGGGACGCCGATCTGGCCGAGGATGCGGGCGACCTCGCCACGATGCACCGCGCCATGGAGCAGGACATGGGCCAGCATTTCCTCGCGCGTCATGCAGCCCTTGTCGCCATCCGAGAAGGTGAAGCAGACCGGCTCCCTCAGCCTGTCGCGGTCCACGCCTGCCACATAGGCGAGATACCATTGGTGCTTCCGCTCCGTGGCCTCGCTGAGGGCACTGAGCGCCGGCACCGGGTCCGACCGATCCCGCTGGATGCCGGATCGCCCTCGCGCTGAGCCTGGGTCAGAGGGCGATGCCGCTCCATGCCATGCTCCCCGTGGTCCCCTCTGTTTCCTGTTGGCCCGCGCGCCGGCGTCTCGACCAATCTCCGTTCGGCGACCGCTTCCCCGCCGTCGCATTCGCCACGGCGGGGCGCGTACTCTCAGCCCTCGCGCGGTTCTTCCAAGAGAGCGGGCGTGTCGGCGGCGCCCATGGCGCGGGCGGCAGCGAGCGCGGTGAGGCCTTCGGGCGTCTGGCGCGAGGGGTCGGCGCCATGCTCGAGGAAAAGGCGCACGAGCGCGACGCGGTTGAACATGGCGGCCATCATCAGCGGCGTGCGCCCGTCCGGCCCCGCCGCGTCGACCGCCGCGCCGCCCTCTAGGAGGGCCTGCGCGGTGGCCGCGTCGCCCTTGAAGGCGGTGCCGGCCAGCGGCGTCTGGCCCCGGTCGTTGGCGCGGTCCGGGTCGGCGCCGTGGCGCAGGAGCAGCGCGGCGAGTTCGGTGTGGCCGTGATAGCTCGCCAGCATCAGGAGCGTGTCGCCCTTGTCGTTGCAGAGATCGGCCGGCAGGCCATGCGCCAGCGCCCCTTCCAGCGTCGCGGCGTCGCCCTCCCGCGCAGCCTGGAACAGCCGGCCGGCCAGGGCCAGCGTCTCGTCGTCAAAGTCCGGTTCCATGCCCTGTCCCTTCCCGGTTTTTCGCAAGCAGTCCTCATTATGGAGCGGGCCGCGCCGTCCGCCCGCCCAAACCGCGCTTCGCGCGCTTTGGCAAGGGGGCGTTGAAAGGCGAGTGTGCATGCGTCGATCAGCGCCGTGTCTGAAACGCGGCCGCGAGACGCGCCATTGGACCTTCGAGACTGTTTGACAACCCGGGCGGGTCGGTCCGCAGACGCATTTCCGCCGTCGCCCCAGGGCGAGACATGCCGCGCAGGCGCGGCAGTGCTGCGCAAGCGCATCAGATGTCTCGTCCGTCCGCATGGACCGTTGCCAATCCTCGCCGATGCGCCCTTACATCACTCAAGTTTGGCGGCTCTCGAACATCAAAAAATCACTTGGCGGGCCTCCGCCGTCGGGTCGTCAAACAGTCTCTCAGGGCATGACGCTCGGGCAGAGGATCGCCGACAACTCTCCCGGCCGGCCGCGAGGGCAGGGCGGTGCGGCCTTCCGTCCTGCCGCGCTCTTGCTCCCGGCCGCGCTCTTGCCCATAGACTGGCCGATGGAAACTCCCCGCACCTCCGCCCGCTCCGCCTCGTCCTCGGGCCGCCGCCCGTCCGGCCGAGGGGGGCGCCCGCCGTCCAACGAGAGCGGCGGCGAGCGCCCGGGCCTCGCCACGCGCCGCACGGCGGCCCGCCTGCTCGCCGCCGTGGTGGACGCCAAGACCTCCGCCGACGGGCTCACCGATCGCCGCCACGGCCATCCCGACATTCTCAAGCTCGACGCGCGCGACCAGGGCCTGGTGCGCGCCATCCTGCTGACCGCGCTGCGCCGGCGCGGCACGATCGAGGCGATCCTCTCCGACTGCCTCGACCGGCCGCTGCCGGGCCGGGCCGATCAGCTGCGCCATCTTCTTCACGTCGGCGCGGCGCAGATCCTGTTTCTCGACGTGCCGGATTCGGCGGCGGTGGATCTCGCCGTCGCCCACGCCTTGGCCGATCCGCGCTCGGAGCGCTTCTCGGGCCTCGTCAACGCCGTGCTGCGGCGCGTGGCGCGCGAAAAGGACGAGTTCCTCGCGCGCTTTTCCGATCCGCGCCTCGACTGCCCGGACTGGCTGTGGACGCGCCTTGCCGCCGCCTATGGCGAGGAGGGTGCGCGCGCCATCGTCGCCATGCACCAGCTGCCGGCGCCGCTCGACCTCACCGCGCGGGGCGATCCGGCGGGCGTGGCGCAAGCGCTCGGCGGCGAGGTGCTGCCCTTCGGCACGGTGCGCCGCCCGCCGGGCGACGAGTCCGTCAGCGACCTGCCGGGCTACGAGGCGGGGGACTGGTGGGTGCAGGACGCCGCCGCCAGCCTGCCGGTGCGCCTCATGGGCGAGGTGACGGGGCTGAGGGTGGCCGATCTCTGCGCCGCGCCGGGTGGCAAGACGGCGCAGCTCGCCGCGCGCGGCGCCAAGGTTACGGCGGTGGAAATCTCGCCCTCGCGCCTGCGCCGATTGAAGGAGAACTTCGCCCGGCTTGGCTTGGAGGCGGAGTTCGTCGGCAGCGATCTCATGCGCTTCGAGACGGACGAGCGCTTCGACGCCGTGCTGCTCGACGCGCCCTGTTCCTCCACCGGAACGATCCGCCGCCATCCCGATGTCGCCTACACCAAGGACGCCGAGGAGGTGCGCAAGCTCGCCGAGGTGCA
Source organism: Aureimonas sp. AU20 (assembly GCF_001442755.1). NCBI lineage: Bacteria > Pseudomonadati > Pseudomonadota > Alphaproteobacteria > Hyphomicrobiales > Aurantimonadaceae > Aureimonas > Aureimonas sp. AU20. The sequence goes on from NZ_CP006367.1 coordinate 516,578, forward strand.
GGCGCGGCTTCTGGCGCGCGCGGCCGATCTCGTGGCCCCCGGCGGGATGCTTCTTTTCTCCAACTGCTCGCTCGACCCGTTGGAAGGCGAGGAGACGGTCTCGGCCTTTCTCGCCTCGCGCTCGGACTACAGCGTCGAGCCGGTGCGGCCCGACGAGGTGCCGGGCATTAGTGACGCCGTGTCGAAGGAAGGGTATCTGCGCACCACGCCGGCTATGCTGGCGCGCGACACGCCGGCCCTGTCCGGCCTCGACGGCTTCTTCGCCGCGCGTCTGCGGCGCAGCGAGCGGAGCGCCTGAGGGGGCGTTCCGAGGCTGTAAGGGCAGACCAGAAGGGTCGGTCTCGCCGTCGGTTGCGCTAGGGGCGAGACCGGGGACGGGCTCAGGTGGACGGGCGGGGTAGCTGCGCGCTGTCGTGCGTCACCAGCCCGCCCGGGCCGACACGAGACCTACCCATGAAGCATAACCGCTTCGGCGCGTTCGCACGGCTTCGGGGCGATCGGAAAGCAGTCGGCGGGCGTCTTCACTGAGGTTGCGGGGAGGAGCGCAATCCCATCCACTAGACCTCCATGGGGGAAGCCATGCGGCCGGTCTGATCTTGGAGGTATGGGAACCCTTATCCAGGCGCGCCTTCCCTCGCAAGGTCAGTAGGCGAGTCCGATCCGAGCGTGTTGCTTTCTGGAGCATCGCTGGAAACCGGGGCGGGTCGATCCTGCGGCTCCTTTGCACCTCCGCCCGGAGCGAGCCACGCGGTCCGCCTGCGCGCGGGGAAAGTTGCTGACCCTCTCCGATGCTGCCGGGACTCGCTGCGGTCGGCGCGTCCCGAACGGTGAAAAACCGATCGCCAACTCTGCGCCGCCGAATGTCTCAGACGGGCTCTCGCTGGACCGGTGGAAGGACGCGTATCCAAACTGTCGCGCAGTGCCGGTGGGAGCGCGTCCGCCTTTCGCAGCCTTAGCCCACGCCAAAGCCTCCCAAACATTCGACATGTCGCAAGCGATGCAGCCGTCCTTGCGACATGTGCGAAGGGGCTGGACGCGGGCTCGGCACGATCCGTCTCTGAGGTCTCGCAGCCTCAAAAGCCGGCCTCGCCCGACCGGCCCCAAACCCACCCGTTCGCGATCCAGCCTCAGGCCAGCGCAAACGCCCGATTTCACGTTTTCGCGTTCGCGCCGGCCCGCTTTGCTGTCCTGTCATCGATTCGTATTAGGGGCGTATTAACCCTGTTTGCCGAAAATCCGGAGCAACACGACGCGCTTGCCGCACCTCCACCCTGCGGCGCAGGCAGGATCGGGGCACAAGGCCGTTCGTGACGGTCGGGAGAGTTGCGATGACGACGGGATTTGTCGATGAGCCACGCCTCGCGGGACTGATGGTCCGCGAGACGCTGCGCCGCCTGCGCGGCGTCGCGCCGGCCATGGTCGCGCTCTCGCCGCTGGCCGGGCGGCGCGCGGGAAGTCTGGCGGCCGTGCCGGCCGACTTACGCCGCGCCGAGCCGGGCCTCGTGGAAAGCTTCTATTCCGGCCATGTCAGGCTCGCCGGCCATGACGTGGAGTTCGGCAGCCGCTCGCCCTTCGCGCTGCGCCAGGCGCCGCGAAGCTGGATGGCGGAGCTGCACGGTTTTGGCTGGCTGCGCCATTTCACCGAGGCCGGCGACGCGCTCGCGGCCGAGCAGGCGCGCGTGCTGGTGGGCGATTGGCTCGGCTTCGAGCGCCGCGCCCTGCCGCGCCTCGCCTTCGACCACGAAGTCTCCGCCCGCCGCCTCGTCAGCCTCCTGTCCCATTCGCCGATCGTTCTGGCGCAGGCGGACGAGATGTTCGCGCGGCGCTTCGAGGCCGGTCTGGCGCGCCAGACGCGCCATCTCGCCCGCGCCGCCGGCTCGGCGCCGGACGGCATGCCGCGCCTTCTCGCCCGCATCGCGCTCGCCACGGCCGCGCTCTGCCAGCCCGCCCGGCGTTGCGCCGTGCGCGGCGCGGCCAAGCTGCTGGCCGAAGAACTCGACCGGCAGATCCATCCCGACGGGGGCCACGTCTCGCGCAATCCGGCCGCGATCCCCACGCTTCTGGCCGATCTTCTGCCGCTGCGCCAGCTCTTCGCCCATCGCAACCAGGCGATGCCGCGGGCCCTGTTCAGCGCCATCGACCGGATGCTGCCGGCGCTGCGCTTCTTTCAGCATGGCGACGGCGCCCTGGCCCTGTTCAACGGCGCGGGGCTCGCCGACCGCGCGCTGCTGCACCAGCTCCTGCGCTATGACGAGACCTTGGGCGAGCCGGTTTCGGCGCTGCGCCAGTCCGGCTACCAGCGTCTGGCCGCCGGCGGCACCGTGCTTCTGGCCGACACCGGCCTGCCGCCGGCGCCCGCCGTCGCGGGCGAGGCCCATGCCGGCACGCTGGCCTTCGAGTTCTCCTCCGGCCGTCGCCGCATGGTGGTCAATTGCGGCGCGACCGTTCGCGCCGAGGATGCCGGCCGGCGCCTGGCGCGCAACACGGCGGCGCATTCGACCCTGGTGCTGGGCGACCATTCCTCCTCACGCTTCGCCAAGTCGCCCGCGCTGGACCGCTATCTCGGCGTGCCGCTCCTGCCGGGGCCGACCCGCGTTCCCGTCTCGCGCGAGGACACGGGCGAGGGCCAGCTTCTCACCGCCGCCCATGACGGTTACCGCGTCCCCTTCGGCTTCGTCCACGAGCGCGAGATCCATCTGTCGCGCGACGGGCGGCGCATCGAGGGCATCGACCGCTTGTTCCAGGCGAACGGCCGCGCCCATCGCCCGGCCTCGGACGAGCCGCTGGGCATGCTGCGTTTCCATCTCCACCCCGACGTGACCGCCGACGAGACGCCGAGCGGCATCCGCCTCAGCCATGGCGAAGAGGTCTGGTGGTTCCGCAGCGAGGTCGCGGCGCGGCTGGAAGATTCCATCCTCTTCGCCGACCGGAGCGGCGCGCGGCCGACCCTGCAGATCGGCATCGTGTTCGACCCGATGGAGCGCACCGAACTCGCCTGGTGCTTCGAACGCTGAGAGGCGGTTCGATAAAGCGGTCGGGTCGGTCCGCCGGCGCTTGTCCGCCGTCCCCTAGGGCGAGACATCTGCCGCGTGAGCGGCGCACGGGTGAGCCATCTGCGGTGCTCGCGCCAATCCGACGCGCTGGCACTGCCGTCCCGCCGTGCCCGGTCAGCGAAGAATCGCTGTCGGACCGACCCGACCGAGTTTCCAAACAGGCTTCGAGACCGGGCGCATCGTTCGCTTCTGCCGCCCCTGCTTGCGGCGAAGACGCCATGGGGCTGAAAGCCGCCGCCGCCGGCTCTATGTCAGGGTGCGAACCCGGGAGCCCGCCATGCCTCGCCTGTCTCTTCTTCTCGCGCTGCTCTGTGCCGGTCTCGCCGGATGCGGGGGGATGAACCGCGCGGTCGGCGTCCTGCCCAACACTTTGGACGACCTCGCCCGTCGCACCGAGCCGATGCGCCCCGGCCAGCAGCCGGGCGACGAAGCGCTGGCGGCGACCCGCTGAGGCTAGACGTTCAGTTACCCCGCCATCGGCTGCGCCCGGCTGCATTTCGCGGTCAAAAAGCACCTAGCGAACATCTCGTGGGGACAGCTAGTCGGGTCCATTTCGCCGTGGACTTCGTCTCAAATGCTTGGCCCTGCGTGCTCGCACGATTGCGTCTCGCTCCACGACGATAAACAGAAATCCCTCCGGCCATCCTCCGCCCGGAGGTTCTGTCAGACGCTCCAAGGCACTGACCGCAGCTGCCGCGTCCCGACCTGCAACCCGAGCTATGTCAGCCGGCTTGGTTCAATGCTTGAAACGAGATGGAGCCGGCTAAGATCGGGCCGAAGTTCCGGGTGAAGGACGGCTGAGGATTGGGTCCGCTGGAGAGGGCGAGTGCCGTCGATATTGGCGGCACAGCTTGAGTCTTTGCGGCGAAGCGCGCAGGCGAAAGACCCTGGCCCGCCGAGCTGGCAAGTCCTGAAAAGCCCCCGGCGTCCGATCTACCTCGCCAGCACCTGTGCGGCCATGCGCACGGCTTCCGACAAGGGCTCCGGCAGCGCGTCCAGCGCGAACCAGCCGAGCCCGCCATGCTTCTCCGGCTCCAAAAGGCGCGGCTCGCCCTCGAACTCGGTGGCGAGAAAGACCGGCGAGACCCAGTGCGTGCCGCCCGCCCGGTCGATCAGGTCCACCAGGCAGAGCAGTTGCAGCGGCCCGACCGCGATGCCGAGTTCTTCCGCCGTCTCGCGCGCGGCCGCCGCATCGGACGTCTCGAACAGATCGACCTTGCCGCCGGGAAAGCTCCAGCAGCCCGCCTCCGGCGCCCGCAGCCGCTGGACCAGAAGAAGCTGGTTGTCCCGCAGGATCGCGATCCCGCAGCCGACGCCGGGTGAATTCATGGTCCGTCTCCTTTACCAAGGCACCCTGAATAGGGATCGCCCGGCCGGCGTCAACCGGCCTCCGCCGGGCGCTCCGACGGTTGGCGCGCTCGACTGGGCTTCGCCACCATCGGCTTCCGCCCACGAGGGCTGCGGCCCCGACCCGCGCGACAAATTTCCGGTGCCGATCTTCGGCCCCGCCCTGTCGGCACACGCCGCGAGGCGAGGGGACGGCGTCGGACAGCGCGCCTGCCGCGCGCTCCAAGCTTCCGCTGCATGGCCAAATGGCCGAAGACCGTTGTTCCCCGCCCTTTTGCGCTTTATGGGGAGGACAATCTGTCCGGGGCTTCTCGGGCTTTGCTGACCCTGACCGCCCCTTCCAGCCTGGAGTGCCGCCCATGGCCGTCGCCGCCAATCTCTACCCCGCCCCTGATCGCCATCCCGTACGCCGCGCGCTTCTCTCCGTCTTCGACAAGACCGGCCTCGTGGATCTCGCCCGGGGCCTTGCCGCGCGCGGCGTCGAGCTGGTGTCCACCGGCGGCACGCGCGCCGCGATCGAGGCCGCCGGCCTGCCGGTGCGCGACGTCAGCGAACTGACCGGCTTTCCCGAGATCATGGACGGACGGGTGAAGACGCTGCATCCCGGCGTCCACGGCGGTCTGCTCGGCATGCGCGCCGACCCCGCGCATCAGGCGGCGATGGACGAGCACGGCATTTCCGGCCTCGACCTTCTCGTGGTCAATCTCTACCCCTTCGCCCAGACCGTGGCGTCCGGCGCCGACAAGGCGGCGATCATCGAGAATATCGACATCGGCGGCCCGGCCATGATCCGCGCCGGCGCCAAGAACCACGCCTATGTCAGCGTTCTGACCGACCCCGCCGACTACGACGGCTTCCTCGCCGCACTGGAAGAGGGCAAGGGCGAGGTCGAGCTCGACCTGCGCCGCCGCCTCGCCGGCAAGGCCTATGGGCTGACGGCGGCCTATGACGCGGCGGTCTCGACATGGTTCGCCGGCGTCACGCAGGACGTCTCGCCCGCCCGCCGCGCCTTTGCCGGCACGCTGGCCTCCTCGCTGCGCTATGGCGAGAACCCGCACCAGAGCGCTGCCTTCTATCTCGACGGCTCCAACCGCGCGGGCGTCGCCACCGCCCGGCAGGTGCAGGGCAAGGAACTCTCCTACAACAACATCAACGACACGGACGCCGCCTTCGAGCTGGTGGCCGAGTTCGACCCCGCCCGCACGGCCGCCGTCGCCATCATCAAGCACGCCAACCCCTGCGGCGTGGCCGAGGGCGGCAGCCTGATCGAGGCCTATGGCAAGGCGCTGGCCTGCGACCCCGTTTCGGCCTTCGGCGGCATCGTGGCGCTGAACCGCCGGCTCGATGCGGCGTCGGCGGCGGAGATCGTCAAGGTCTTCACCGAGGTCATCATCGCGCCCGAGGCGGACGAGGAGGCGATCGCGCTGGTGGCCGCCAAGAAGAACCTGCGCCTGCTTCTGACCGGCGGCCTGCCGGACCCGCGCACGCCGGGGCTCCTCGTCAAGTCCGTGGCCGGCGGCCTGCTCGTCCAGAGCCGGGATGCCGGAACGGTGGACGCGCTGGATCTGAAGGTCGTCACCAAGCGCGCGCCGAGCGAGCGCGAAATGGCGGACCTGCGCTTCGCCTTCCGCGTCGCCAAGCATGTGAAGTCCAACGCCATCGTCTATGTCCGCGATCTCGCGACGGTGGGCATCGGCGCCGGCCAGATGAGCCGGGTGGATTCGGCCCGCATCGCCGCCCGCAAGGCCGAGGATGCGGCACAGGCAGCCGGCGGCGAGGTGCTGACGCGCGGCTCGGCCGTGGCGTCGGACGCCTTCTTCCCCTTTGCCGACGGGCTGCTGTCGGCGGTCGCGGCCGGCGCGACGGCGGTGATCCAGCCCGGCGGCTCGATGCGCGATCAGGAAGTGATCGACGCCGCCGACGAGCACGGCATCGCCATGGTCTTCACCGGGATGCGCCATTTCCGCCATTAAAGCACTTCCAGGCAAAGCGGACACGCGTTGCTTGGAATAATGCTGTCAAAACAAAGAGCTAAAGCCCTGTCGGTGAATCCGAATTCACCGGAAAGGTTTTAGAGGCGGATCGCCCCCTCCAGCCGCCCCCGGCGCGATGTGCCGGGGCAGCAGCAGGAGACCCGAGACGAAGAACAGGCCGATCACCGCCATGCCGATGCGCGTGGCGGTGGTGGGCTCGGTCCAGAGGCTGGCGAGCGCCGTCGCGCCCGCCACCATGAGCGGCGCCCGGAAACCCGTGGCCCGGCCCGCCAGCGCATAGAGCCCGAACCAGCGCGCGGCGTCCGCCACCGGGACGGCCATGGCCAGCGCCGAGCGCGAAGACGCCTGCACCGGGCCGAAGGCGATGCCGATCATCAGGCCATAGAGCAGGAACGCCTTCTCGGCCGGCTGGCCGAAGAGCCCCGCCGCGCCCTCGCGGGCCGCGAAGGAGACGAGGCCGAACAGGGTCGAACTGGGCCCGGTGGACACGATGCCGAGCGTCGCCAGCGTCAGCAGCGCCAGCCCGGCGAGGAGAACCGGGCGCGGGCCGAAGCGCCGGTCCAGAAACGCCGCGCCGAGGCAGCCGAAGGTCGCGGCGATGGCGAGAAGCAGGCCGAAGACGCCGCTTTCGGTCGTGGTCCAGCCGAAGGTCGCCGCCGCGAAGGCGCCGCCCAGCACGAGAAGCGCGTTGATCCCGTCCTGATAGAGCATGCGCGCGCCGATGAAGCGGGCAAGGCGGGGATGGGCGAGGAGGTCGCCGCGCAGCGTGCGCCAGAAGGGTGCGGGCGTGTCCGTCTCAAGCCGCTCCACCGGCGCCCGGCGCGGCCGATCCGGCACGAACAGGAACATCGGCCAGACGAAGGCGAGATACCAGAGCGCGGCGAGCGGGCCGCTGGCGCGCGCGCCCTCGAAGCTTGCGGGGTCGAGACCGAAAAGCGGGGCGAGGCCGAGCAGCGTCCGCCCCGTGTCGGGCTCGGCGGCGAGCAGGCCCAGCGTCACGATCAAGGCCAGGATGCCGCCGACATAGCCCGTGCCCCAGGCGATGTTGGACACGAGGCCGAGCGAGGCGCGGGGCACGAGGCTCGGCAGCAGCGTGTCGTTGAGCACGACCGATAGTTCTGCCGCGACGCCGGCCAGCACCACGGAGATCGCGATCGGCAGCAGCGCCGAACCGGGCGCGGCCGTCCAGAGGGCGAAGCAGGCGACGACCTGCACCAGTGCGAGCAGGAGGAGGAGGGGCTTCACCGGCCCCAACCGGTCGGCCCGCTGGCCGAGAAGCGGCGAGGCGATGGCGACCAGAAGGCCCGTCGCCCCCGCCGCCAGCGCCCAGGCCGACTGGCCCCGGGCGGGGTCTTCCGCCAGATGCGCCACGAAATAAGGGCCGAACACGAAGGTCAGAACCACGGTGAAGAAGGGCTGCGCAGCGAAGTCGAAGCCGATCCAGCTCCAGACCGCGAGGCGCCGAAGCGGCTTGGCCGGAGGCTCGGGGCCATCCGGCGCGTCGGGCTCGGCACCGATGTCGTGGCGCGGGCCGCCGGCCAGGCGCTCGGCCGCCGGGTGGCCGGTGCGCGGGGGCGCGCCAAGGGCGTGTTCGGGCAAGGGCTCTGTCATGCTCGGCTCCCGTCGATGGTCCGCGCGCCCCTCCCGGTTCGGGCGGGGTGGCCGGCATAGGCTCTAGAGCGTGTTTGGCGCCATGGACAGGTTCTTGTGTCGGACCGGGCATCCTTGCCGATCCCTGCCGCGCCGGTGCGGCGGCGCCCTGGCCACCCCGCCTCTGGGTTGCACTCCGGCGACCCGCGGCGGATGGCGCAGAACCGGTCTCGGAAGACTTGGCAGGCCGGGCCCGGCAGCGCGGTTCGACGGAAACGGTCAAGGCAAGGCAGCGCCTTGCCAAGACTTCATGCGCAGCCCCCGCAAGGCCTCTTGTGGCCCCGCGAAAAACAGCCCACAAAACCGCTTCGACCACGGGTTCAGTCCTGGAATTCCCGGACGCGTCGGTCAACGGGAGGACATCATGGCCAAGGGTCAGATGCGCAGCAACAAGGAAACGCGCAAGCCGAAGGCGGACAAGACCAAGAAGGTCGAGCCGACCGCGATTGGCGTCCCCGGCAAGTTCGCGACACCCCAGAAGGACACCAAGAAGTAAGATGCCTTTCGCCGCGACCGGCGGCGCATGTCGCCGGTCGCTAGGAAGGATGGGGTGAGTTCAGCCTCCGCCGTGCTCGATGCTGGTCTCTTGGGACAATCCATCACGAACCGAGCGGTGCGGGGATCGGCGCTCCGGGGTCGATGTCGGTGGCGCTCGGGCGCCCTGTCCTCCGGCCGCGAACGAAGGCTCGGAGCGGCGTCTCGACGAAGCGATAGAGCAGCCAGCCCGCTCCGATCGACACCAGGATCGCCGCAATCACCACGGCCCCTTCGGCCAGGGGCGACGCGGCGGCGAGGCCGAGACGCCGGCCCACCTGGCGGAACGCGGTCAGGACGAAGGGGTGGGCAAGATAGAGCGAGTAGGACGCATCCCCCAACTCGCGCAGCCAGGGCGCCTCGAAAAGCTGCCCCTGCCGCTCCCGGCACAGGCCGGCGAAGACGATCAGCGTGGCGCCCGACCCGAACCAGGCGACCCGCGAGAACCCGTCGCCGCTCTGCCGCTCCGCGCCAAGTCCCATCAGCAGCATGCCGACGAGCACGCAGCCGAAGAGAACCACGCCGGGCAAGGCGGGAAAGCGCTCGGACCGCAGCGCGTAGCCCAGCACGGCGCCGGCCAGGAACTCCAGAAGAAACGGGTGTGTGTAGGTCTGCAGCACCGGGCTTTGCGGCGTCAGCAGGGCGCCGAGGGCGACGAGGCCCGTAATCGTGGCGAGGAGCGCCAGCATCCGTGGCCCCTTGCGCGGGATCAGCAGCATGATGGCGAAGAGGGCATAGAAGTACACTTCGTAGACCAGCGTCCAGCCGATCTTCAGAACCGGCGCGTCGTCATGCGCGATCAGCAAGAGCGACAGGACGGCATGGGAGAGCGTCGCCGACCCGTCGATAAAGGCGGAAGGCAGGACGACGTAGAGCCCCAGGCTCGTGAGCGTCAGCAGCCAATAGAGGGGATAGACGCGTTCGAAGCGCCGCCGAAGAAACGCGACCGGCCGCATCGGCCGGCCAAGCGTGGTGTGCATCATGATGAAGCCGCTGATGCAGAAGAAGAGATCCACGCCGGAATAGCCGAACTTGCGCGGCAGGCCCCAGGCATAATCGGCGAGATAGACCTTGGTGTGGAAGTAGACGACCAGGACCGCCGCCACGCCGCGCAGGTATTGGATCGATAAAAAAGTGCGAGGCATAGGCCGGATCTGGATGGGAGAAATTCCGGAACTCTATTGATCTGCTGATGGTTCGGAAAGGATACGACTTATCCTGTTCTTATAAATCTAAAATCTATATTTTAAAAGACGGGTGAGTTCCGCTTTCCCGTTGCGACCCTTCCATCCGTCCCTGCGCTGTGGCGCGGTCATAGGTGAAGCGGCCGTTATCCCGCGAGGGCAGTCCACCGATGGTCCGCCCTATGCGCCCGGTTGGTTGCCAGGCGGCCGACCGGCAAACCTCCCCCACGCCATAGGGTCGGCAGAGAGGTCGCAACTTGCGCGGAGGCTAGCCCTTTCGGTCCATCCCGGGCTTGTTGTCAGGCCGCCAAGGCTCCTTTTTGAAGCATCATGAGCATGGCCCTGCGGTTGCCGCGCTGATGCTCCAACCATCTTCGGTGACGGGGCCGGCGCCGCATGGCGCGCCGGCCCCGTCGATGCCTTCCCTCGGCCCCGTCTAGTGCCCCAGATCCTGCAAGAGGCCAGCGGCGAGCGTCAGGCGGGAGACGGAGGTTTCGCCGGTGCCGGCGAGGCGCGCCATCTGCTCGCTGGCATCGCGCAGGGCGTCGCCCTGGCTGGCGAGCCAGTCGGCCACGGGGTTTTCGCCCTCGCCCTTCTGAAGCGCGAGGGTCGTCAGGCGGCGGCGCTCGCGGGCGATCTGGCTCGCGGCGCGCTCGAGCGCCAGTGTCTCGTAATAGTCGGTCGGGCGCAGAGTGCCGAGCGCGGCTTCCAACTGACCAATGCGCAGGGCATGGGACAGTTCGAACGTGGCGCGCACTGTGGCTTCGATCGGCTGCGATGTTTCACGTGAAACGGCGTCCATGTCCGGCACTAAGGCCAGCAGCGGCAGGAGGGCGAGGTCGGCGGCTAGATCCTGCGGCACGCCGCGTTGGACGAACTCGGCCTCCGCCGCTTCCACGCCCTGCCGGGCGCGCTCGCTGGCCAAACTCGCCAGTTGGGGCTTCAAGCGTCGCACCCGCTCCTGAAGCGCCGCGACGGCCGGGCCGAGATCCACCGTGCCAGCCCGCACCAGGCCGACCGTCACCCGCTGGAGGAAGGCGGACACGGCGGCATAGAGCTCGTTCTGCGTGTCGCCGGGCAGGGCGGCGTCGAGCGCGTCGATCCGGGCCAGGAGATCGGCCATCTCGAACCCGTCCGCCGCCAGGACGAAGCCTTGGCAGACCGCGCTGGCGTTGCGGCCCGTTGCGTCGCGCAGCACCACGGCGAAGCTCGGGCCCAAGCGGTTGACGAGGTCGTTGGCCAGACCCGTCGCGACGATCTCGCGGCGCAGCCGGTGCCCGTCGATCTCGGCGGCGAAGCGCTGGCGCATGGCCGGCGGGAAGTAGGAGACGAGCCGCTCGTGCAGATAGTGATCGTCCGGCAGCGGGCCGGAGACGATGCCGTTGAACAGGTCGATCTTGGCATAGGCGAGGAGCACGGCGAGTTCGGGCCGGGTCAGGCTCTGGCCCTTGGCGCGAAGATCGGCGATCGCCGCGTCGGTGGGCAGCGTCTCCACCGCGCGGTCGAGCGCGCCGGTCTCCTCCAAGACGCTCATCAGACGGGCCTGGAGCGACAGGCGGGCCGCGCCCGCGCGCTGTTCCAGCGAGAGCGCCAGGGTCTGCTCGTAATTGTTGCGCAGAACCAGCCGCGCCACGTCGTCGGTCATGGAGGCGAGCAGCGTATCGCGGTCGGGGCGGAGCAGGCGCCCGCCGGCGACCGCCGCGCGCAGCGCGATCTTGATGTTCACCTCGACGTCCGACGTGTTGACGCCCGCCGAATTGTCAATCGCGTCCGTGTTCAGCCGCACGCCGGCGCGGGCCGCCTCGATGCGGGCCTGCTGGGTGAGCGCGAGATTGGCGCCTTCGCCGACCACCTTGGCGCGGATGTCGCGACCCGTGATGCGCACGGCGTCGTTGGCGCGGTCGCCCACATCCAGATTGCTCTCCGCGCGGGCGCGCACATAGGTGCCGATGCCGCCGAACCAGAGCAGGTCCACCGGCGCGCGCAGGATGGCGGTGATGACCTCCTGCGGCGTGCCGGTTCGCTTGTCCCAGCCGATCGCCTCGGCGGCCTCGGCCGAGAGGGTGATGCGCTTTTCGCGGCGCGAGAAGACGCCGCCGCCTGCGGAGATTTTCGAGCGGTCGTAGTCGTTCCAGGAGGAGCGCGGGAGGTCGAACAGGCGGCGCCGCTCGGCATAGGACGAGGCCGGGTCCGGCTGCGGGTCGATGAAGATGTCGCGATGGTCGAAGGCGGCGACGAGGCGCGTCTGGGTCGAGAGCAGCATGCCGTTGCCGAACACGTCGCCCGACATGTCGCCGCAGCCGGCTGCGGTGAAGGGCTCGGACTGGATGTCCCAAGCCTTGTCGCTGGCGCCCATCTCGCGGAAATGGCGCTTCACCGCCTCCCAGGTGCCGCGCGCCGTGATGCCCATGGCCTTGTGGTCGTAGCCCGCCGAGCCTCCGCTAGCGAAGGCGTCGCCCAGCCAGAAGCCGCGCGCCTCGGCCACGGCATTGGCCGTGTCGGAGAAGGTGGCCGTGCCCTTGTCGGCCGCCACCACGAAATAGGGATCGAGATCATCGTACCGCACGACGCCGTCGGGCGTCACCGTCTCGCCCGCCCCATCGATATTGTCTGTGACCGACAGGAGCGAGGCGATGAAGACGATATAGGCCGAGCGGCCGGCCTCGAACCAGACGTCCCGCTGCGCGGGGTCGGGCAGGCGCTTGGGGTAGAAGCCGCCCTTGGAGCCGACCGGCACGATCACCGCGTTCTTGACCTGCTGCGCCTTCACGAGGCCGAGCACCTCGGTCCGGTAGTCCTGGGAGCGGTCGGACCAGCGCAGGCCGCCGCGCGCCACCGGGCCGAAGCGCAGATGCACGCCCTCGACGCGCGCGTCGAACACGAAGATCTCGCGGTAGGGCACGGGCGCGGGAACGCCCTCCAGAAGATGCGGGTCGAACTTGAAGGCGAGCGCCGGCTCGACCTGCGTCGGCCGCGAGTTGGGATCGGCCGAAACATGGGGCACGGCGTAGAAATTGGTGCGCAGCGTGGCGAGCACGGCGGAGAGGAGGCGGCGGGCGACGCGGTCCTCGTCCAGCGTTTCCAAGGCGTCGAGCGAGGCGCGAAGGCGCAGGAGAACCGGCAGCGCGCCGCGCCGGGCGGCGCGCTCGGCCTCGCCGTCGCCCTTCAGCTCATCGGGGAGATCATCCGCCTGGTCGGCGCGCGCGGGGTCGAAGCTGGCAGTAAAAAGCAGGGCGAGATCGCGCGCGATACCCGGCTGGCGCTCCAATACCTGCGCGATGAAGGCGTCGGTATAGGCAAAGCCGGTCTGCCTGACATAGCGGGCATAGGCGCGCAGCAGATTGGCGGTGCGCCAGTCCAGCCCGGCGGCGAAGACCAGCGCGTTGAACCCGTCGTTCTCGATGCGCCCGTCCGTGACGGCGGCAAAGGTCGCCTCCAGCGCGGCGCCGCCATCGGGCAGGGCGATCTCGCCGCCCGAGCGCAGCGTCAGTTCCATGTCGTGCAGCCACACGGTCGTCTCATCCGGCCGGCGCATTTCGAAGGAGCGCTCGGCCACCGCCGAGAAGCCCATATTCTCCAGGATCGGCACGCGGCGCGAAAGCGACAGCGGCTGGGCGAGATTGTAGAGGCGAAGCCGCAGAACCTCGGCACTGTCGTTCGGCCGGCGATAGAAATCGGCGGCGAGGCGCTGCGTGTCGGACAGCGCCAGCATGTGGAGCGCGTCGCCCACCGCTTCGTCCGGCGGCACGAGGTCGCGGTAGCCGTCCGGCAGGCCGGGCGCCATGGCCATCAGCTCGCCATGCTTGCCGGCGAGCGCGCTTGCCCGCTCGAAGCCGAGCATCCAGTCGCGGGCGAGATCGGTGATCGCGGCTTCCAGCTCGGCCGGGTCGGGCTGCGGGGTCGGGCCGCCGCGACGGCCGATGATGAAGTGTATCGAGGCGAGCGACCCTTCGGGGAAGGCGGGATACCAGGCCGAGACATGGCCGTCGTAGCGCTCGGCCAGGAGCAGCCCAATCTCGTCGCGCAGCCGCGCGTCGTAGCGGTCGCGCGGCACGAAGACGAGGACGGAGGCGAAGCGGTCGAACCGGTCGATGCGCGGCAGGACGCGGATGCGCGGGCGCTCGCCCAGCTCCGTCACGACGCCGATGAAGTCGGCGAGGAGATCGGTGTCGATCTGGAACATCTCGTCGCGCGAATAGGTGTCGAGCGCGACGCGCAGGGCCTTGGCCGAATGCGAACGGGGCGAGAAGGCGAAGCGCTCGATCACCGCCTCGGCCTTGCGGCGCAGAAGCGGGATGGAGAGAACCGAACTCGCATAGGCGTTGGAGGCGAAGAGGCCAACGAGCCGGGTTTCCCCGACGAGCCGCCCTTCCGCGTCGCGCCGTTTGATGCCGACATAATCCATGTAGACGCGGCGATGAACGCGCGAGCGGGCGTTCGCCTTGGCGACGATGAGCGGCGCGGGGTCCTCCAGAAAGGCGCGGACCTCGGCGCTGGTGGCCGAGCCCGGCGCCTCGCGGCGCAGGACGCGCACCTCCGGGTCGGTCAGGATGCCGAGTTCGGAGCCCTCGACGCGGCGCAGCGCCTCACCCTCGGGGAAGTAGCTGAAGTCGCGAAGGCCGAGGAAGATGAAGTTCTCGTCGCAGAGCCAGCGCAGGAGCGCGGCGCCTTCGCGCTCGGCATCGGCGCGGGCGGGGTCGCCCTCACTTGCGGCGCGCGCTTCGATCTCGCCGGCGGCGGCCTCGACGCGGGCGCGCATGGCCTGATGGTCGCGATTGACGACGCCGACTTCGCTGAGGATCGCTTCCAGATCGCGGGCCAGCGCTTCTTCCGCGCGCGGCTCGGCGGTGGGCTCGATCGCCACCTGGATCAGGCTGACGCGCTCCGTTCCGCCTTCGCGGCCGGCGGCGCGGAACGCGGCCGGCGCGCCGGAGGCATCGCGCGACACGTCGAGCACGGGATGGGACACGGCGTGGATGGCCGGGGCGCGGGAGGCGATGGCGGCCGTCACGCTGTCGAACAGGAAAGGCATATCGTCATGGACGAGCGTGACCAGCGTCACGGGTTCGCCGAGGCGCGCCGCCTCGCTGAAGCGCTCGACGCGGACCTTGGACCCGCCGGGGCGATGGGCGGCGAGAAGATCGGCGGCGCGCTCGGCCATGCCGGCGAGAAAGGCGGGGTCGAAGGGCGCGAGATCCTCGGCCGGCGGGCGCGCGAAGAGAAGAGGCGCGAGCCGTGCCGCCATGCCGCCGTCCGGCAGGCGCGACAGGGCCGCTTGGAGGATGGCGCGCTTCTCGCCGGTGGAATCGGGCATGGTGCTTCCTCGCTTGGAACCGCAGGGCTGTTCTCGCCCCGTTCGGTCGGGGAGGGACCCTGGCAAGACCGGCTGGCGCGGGGCTTTCCGCCGCCTCGGGCGTGCCGGTCCTTCTCTAATCGGCGTTCGCGACGGGCCGATGGCAGGCCCGCTCTCCGTTTGGGTGTCGCCACCAAGGATGGGACGGCGCGCTCAGATTTCCACCAGCCGGTCCGGAATGGCGTTGCGCCCGGCCGGGTCCGGCGGAAAGCGGGCGGCGAGCAGCGCGCCGCTGCGGCCCACCGCCGCCTCGAAGCCTTCGACCAGCCGGTCGCCCTTGGCGGCCTCCACCAAGCCGGCGACGATCCCGTCCCATTCGGCCTGAGGCACCTCGGCCGCGATGCCCTCGTCGGCGATCACCTCGGCATAACGTTCCGCCTCCGAAACGAAAAGGAGGACGCCGGTGCGCTCGGGCGTGCGGTGGAGATTGTGGGCGAGGAACTGCGCCCGCGCCATGCGCGCGGCACGCGCCCGGGCGAGGGCCGGGGGCACGAAGAGCATGGTGAGATGCGAGGAGCGCAGGAGAAGAAAGAGGATCGCAGCGCCTGCCAGCTGCGCGGTTTCCACCAGAAGGGCGGGAAGGGCGAGGCCCGACAGAGCGGCGACGAGCGCCGCCACCCAGCCGAAGAGGAGCGAGAGCGCCAGCGCCAGCGTGGCGGCGACGAAGCGATAATCGTCGCTCGCGCGGGCGAAGACGGCATAGATCTCGCCGCCGGTCTCCCGCTCCGCCGCCGCGATGGCCCCGGCGATGCGGGCATGGTCCTCTGGGGTGAAACGAAGCGCCATCCTGTCTCCTACCAGCTTCCCGACGAGCCGCCGCCGCCAAAGGACCCGCCGCCGCCCGAGAAGCCGCCGCCGGACGAAGAACCGCCGCCGCCCCAGCCCGAGCCGCCTCCGAACCCACCGCCCCAGCCGGGGCTGATGGGAATGGCGCGTCGGCGCCGGCGGGCGGGCATGGCCGAGCCGCCGTCCGGCCCGCTTCCGGGGCCTCCGCGCCCGCCGCCGAAAAGGCGCGACAGGAGGGCGGCCAGAAGCGGGCCGACGGCGACGAAGAGAATGAAGAGGATGACCGCAAGGCTCAGCCAGCCATCCGAGCCCTGTCCCTGTCCCTGCCCCTGGCCCTGCCAGCCTGCGTTACGCTCGGCGCGGGCCTGGACCTCGGCGGCGTCGCCGCCCAGGATCTGCAGGATGGCGTCGGTTCCGGCGCGGATGCCGCCGGGATAGTCGTTGGCGCGAAAGCGCGGCAGGATGTCGTTCTCGATCACGAGCCGCGACAGCGCGTCGGTCAGCGTGCCCTCCAGCCCATAGCCGACCTCGATGCGCACGCGCCGGTCGTTCTTTGAAACGAGAAGGATGACGCCGTTGTTCTCACCCTCCCGCCCGATGCCCCAGGCGCGGCCTAGCCGGTAGCCGTAGTCGGCGATCTCGTACCCTTGCAGATCGGGCACGGTGGCGACCACGACCTGATCGCTGGAGCGCTGCTCGAAGGCCTCGAGCTTTTGCGTCAGCTCCGCCTTCGTGGCCGTGTCCAGAAGGCCCGCGCTGTCCACCACCCGGCCGGAAAGCGGCGGGAAGGTCTGCGCCAGGGCTGGCCCCGCAAGGGCAAACCCCACGAAAAGCGGGAGCGTCAGAAGGGCCAGCAGCCAGAGCGCGGCGAGCGCCGAGGCGCGAACCGGCCGCTTTGTCTGACGGGCAGGATGGGCGCGCATGGCCGCCCTCGCCTCAGCGGTTGAACGAGACGGGCGGCGGCGTCGCGGCGCCGGTGTTGGCTTCGAAGACCTGCATGGGCTTGGAGTCGGGGTAGAGGACACCGGCGATCCAGCGGCCCGGAATGGTGCGAAGCTCGGTGTTGTAGGCCTGCACCGCCTCGATATAGTCGCGCCGCGCCACGGCGATGCGGTTTTCGGTGCCTTCCAGCTGGCTCTGCAGAGCCAGGAAATTGGCGTTGGACTTGAGGTCGGGATAGCGCTCCACGGTGACGAGCAGGCGGGACAGGGCGCCGCCCAACTCCTCCTGCGCGGTCTGGAAGCGCTGCACGGCGGCGGGGTCGGTCAGCTGGTCGGCGGTGATCGTGGTCTGCGTCGCCTTGGCGCGCGCTTCCGTCACCGCCACCAAGACGTCGCGCTCCTGCGCGGCATAGCCTTTCACGGTTTCCACCAGATTGGGGATCAGATCGGCGCGGCGCTGGTACTGGTTCTGCACCTCGCCCCAGCTCGCCTTGGCGCGCTCTTCCAGCGTCGGCACGTTGTTGACGCCGCAGGCCGACAGAAGCGGGGCGAGAACCAGGAGCGCGAGGGCGAGGCGCCACCTTGCGAAGCGGGAAACGCCCGAGGGGGCGAGCGACAGGGACACGGGGGCAGTCCTCCGGGATGCGGGCACGTTCGCGCCATATAGGGCAAGATGTCGCGGCGGGCAGGGCCCGCGCCCCGACCCTCGGCAGGGGGGCGAATTCGTGTGCGACAAGCGGGCGCCGACTTGCCCGAAGCCCGCTTTTCCGGCAGGTTCGCCGCCATGACAGGACGATCCGACGACCGGGAGCGCCGCGACGAGGCCGAGGCCATCCTGCGCCGCGTGCGCCAGGAGACCGAGCCGCAGACCGGGGTCGCGGCCGAGCGGATGGTGCTCGGCGCGCGGCGGCATTTCTGGGCGGGCGATGCCGACCCGGCCGATCGGATCGAGGTCTGGGGCACGCGCATCGGCCGGCTGGCGGGGCTGGCGGCCTTTCTCGTGCTCGCCGTGCTACTCGTCATCCAGCTTTTGGCGGAGTGAACCAAGCGTCCATGTCCCAGGTCCCTCCCGCGTCGGGCGAAAAGCCGGCGGTCATTTCGATCTCGTCCCATGTGGCGCGCGGCACGGTGGGCAACCGGGCCGTGGTCTTCGCGCTGGAAACGCTGGGCTATCCCGTCTGGTCGGTGCCGACCGTGACGCTGCCCTGGCATCCCGGCCATGGCCCCTCGACCCGCATCGTGCCCGACCCCGAAACCTTCGCCGCCTTCATCGCCGATCTCGCCCGCGCGCCCTGGCTGGGCGAAGTGGGCGCGGTGATCTCCGGCTATTTCGGCGGCCCGGAGCAGGTGGAGGCGGTGGCCTCGCTGGTGGACGCGGTGAAGGCCGGCAATCCCCGCGCGCTCTATCTCTGCGATCCCGTGCTTGGCGATGGTGGGGCGGACGGCGCGGGCCGGCTCTACCAGCCGCGCCCGGTTCTCGACGCCATTCGCGACAAGCTGATCCCGCGCGCCGACATCGCCGTGCCCAACCGGTTCGAGCTCGAATTCCTCACCGGCCTCGAATTCTCCGCCAATTCGCATCTGGTGGAGGCGGCGAGCGCGCTCGGGCCGCGCTCGGTCGTCGTCACTTCCGCCTATCCCTTGCTGCGCGGGGGCATCGGCAATCTCCTGGTGGAGGATGACGCGGCGATCCTCGCGGAGCATCGCTGCATCGAGGGCGTGCCGAACGGCTTGGGCGATCTGACGGGCGCGGTGTTCCTGGCGCGCAAGCTCGCCGGCCTTTCCGGCGAGAAGGCGCTGCAATCCACCACCGCCGCAGTGTTCGAGATCCTGGCCCGCACCACCAAGCGCGGCAAGGACGAGCTGACGCTGGAAACCGACGCCGACAGCCTGAAGACGCCGATGGCCATGGTGCAGATCCGCCGCCTTGCCACGGGTGGCCGGCGGGCGTGAGCGGCGCGGCCTCCTCGTGAGGGACGCGACTTTGCCGGCAAAGCGAAGTGATTGCTCATGTGCTCGGCAGAATGAAGTGAGCAGCGCCGTCTTCGTTGCCGGCGCTTTCAGCGCGGGGCCGAAGGGCTTTCTTCCTCTCTGCCGGGCTCTCGCGGCAAGGCTTTCTCCGTTGCCGGCGCAAGGCGACGGAAACGCGACGTCGGCCCGGCCTGAACGGAGTCCCGAACAGTCTCGACCCTCATGAGCGGCACCCGCGCCCTTGCGGGCGTCGATGGTTGTCGGGGTGGCTGGATCGCGGCGCTGGAACGGCCGGGCGAGGCGTGCGCGCTCCTCGTCGCGCCGCGCTTCGCCGATCTTCTCGCCGCCCTTCCGGCGGATGCGATCCTCGCGGTGGACATGCCGATCGGCCTGCCGGAGCGGATCGACGGGGCGGGGCGCGCCGCCGAGATCGCCGCCCGCCCGCTCCTGACGCCCGGCCGCCGCTCCAGCCTCTTTTCCATTCCCGCCCGCGCAGCGGTGGAAGCGGGGGCGGGGCCGTTCGCCGATGCGGCCGCGAGGGCGGACGCCTATCGGAGGGTTTGCGCGCGGGCTCGCGAGGCCTCCGAGCCGCCGCGCGCGGTCTCGATCCAGGGCTTCGGCCTGTTTCCGCGCATTCTGGAACTCGACGCGCTCCTGCGCGCCGAGCCCGCGCTGGCGAGGCGCGTCTTCGAAAGCCATCCCGAAATCGCCTTCGCCCGGCTGAACGGCGGCGAGGCCATGCGCCATTCCAAGAAGCGGGGCGGGCGGGTCCATGAGGAGGGGGCGGCCGAGCGCCGCCGACTGCTCATGGCAAAGGGCCTGCCGCCGGAGCTCCTGAGCGCCGCGCTTCCCAGAGGCGCCGGGGAGGACGACCGGCTCGACGCCTGCGTCCTTCTTCTCGTGGCGCGGCGGCTGGCGCGGGGGGAGGCGACCTCCTTGCCCGACCCGCCGGAGCGCGACGGCTTCGGCCTTCCGGTGGCGATCTGGGCCTGACCATTGGAGACGCTGGGGTGATGGCGTCTGACAAAATCTTGCGGGGTCGGCTGATCTGGTTCTTTCGCCATAGACTTCGCCGCGAAGGCTCGGTCCTGAGCCCTCGTCTCACATGAGCTTCGCTTCTCGCCCCGAACGAAAATCGTTCAGCCATCCTCTGCCTGAGGTTTCATCAGGCACTCTCAGTCCCGCGGTGGCTCAGTGAAGATCGGCCGCCTGCGTGGAGTGCCGGTCAGGTGACGGCGCGCTAGAGGTCTCGCCCGTCCGCAGGACGGGAGGCAGGATCGGCGGAGACTGGCCGATCGGGGCGACGATGCGAATGACGCCGCTCGTGCGATCCTTCAAGCCACCCCCTTCGAGCAGTTACGGGGCGGCGGCTGCGCTGCTCTCTCCACCAGCCCCTGACTCCTGCCCGGCGGATCGGGGCGGGGCCTGTCCATGCCCCATAGGAGTCTCTATGTGAGCACGTGCAAAAAAGGTTAGAGACGTTTCAAACCCAAGGCCTCGTGCTCCAAGGCGCGATGGCCCCCACCCCGCATGGAGCGCCCGATGTCCCTTCTGCCGACGCCTCTTCTCCAGGGTTACCGGTCCTTCGTGGAAGGCCGCTATCTCCAGGAAACGCAGCGCTACCGGACACTGGCGCGCGACGGGCAGACGCCCGAGACCATGGTGGTGGCCTGCTGCGACTCCCGCGCCGCGCCCGAGACGATCTTCGGCGCCGGGGCGGGCGAACTCTTCGTGGTGCGCAACGTCGCCAATCTCGTGCCGCCCTACAATCCCGACGGGGATTTCCACGGCACCTCGGCGGCGCTGGAATTCGCCGTGCAGGCCTTGAAGGTCAAGCACATCGTCGTGATGGGCCATGGGCGCTGCGGTGGCATCAAGGCGGCGCTGGCGCCCGAGGCCGAGCCGCTGTCGGCGGGCGACTTCATCGGCAAGTGGATGAGCATCCTGGAGCCGGTGGCCGCCGCCGTCTCGGCCAACGAGCTCCTGACCTCGGGCGAGAGGCAGACCGCGCTGGAGCGCATCTCGATCCGCACCTCGATCGCGAACCTGCGCTCCTTCCCCTATATCGTCGAGCGAGAGGCAGCCGGCGACTTGTCGCTGCACGGGGCTTGGTTCGACATTTCCACCGCCGAACTCTGGGTCATGGACCCCGAAACCGGCGATTTCCAACGCCCGCTGGTCGATCTCGACCCCGAGCCGGCGGAAAGTATCGCGACCGGCGATCCCATGCACAGGGCCGAGGGCCAGGGCGAAACGCTGGGCGGCGAGGGGCCGGGCGAGGACGCGCTGTCGGAAGGCGCCAACTGAGAGCTTGGGACGCCAAGCCGGCGGGGAGCGGGCAACGATCTGGTTCGCCTCAGCTCCCCGCGATGGCTCGATCAAGGCGCCCTCGTGGACTGGGAATGACCCGAGCGTTCGACCCGGCCGGCTACATCCCGCCTTCTAAACCGTGCCGCGCCCTTGCGTGGCGGCACCGCCACAATTTACCGTGCAATTTAACGATTGGGCCGGCCTTGGCTTGCGAAACCGCGAGCCGGCCCCTTTTAACGATTGGAAACGGCGCGCGTCGCGAACGGCGTCGATGGCGGATGGACGAGGATCGGGCTGACATGACCCATTGGACCAAGACCGGTGCGGCGCTGGCCGCGCTTCTGACCGTGGCCGGCTGCAACTCGGTCGCCCCCGGCATGGGTGGCCCGAGCATGGCCGGCAATTCCGGCATCGCGCCCTTGCGCGCGGCGCCGACCGGCCAGGTCTACGCCAACCAGCTTCCGCCGCCGCCCCCGCCGCCGGTCGCCCCCGCTTCGCAGACCCCGCCCCCGGGCCAGACGCCGCCCGGCGCTGCACCTACCCAGGCCACCCCGCCGACGCAGACCGCCTCCGCCGCGCCCGTTACGCGCGAAGGGCTGGTGGGCGCCTGGCGCGTGTCCTCGGGCGGCGGCAACTGCCAGATCTTCATGGCGCTGACGCAGTGGACCGGCGGCTACCGCGCCGCGTCGCGCGGCTGCCCCGGCCAGGTGGCCGACGTCTCGGCCTGGGACGTGTCGGGCAATCAGGTCGTCCTGAAGGATTCGGGCGGCTCGACGGTCGCCACGCTCTCCAACGCCGGCGGCACGCGCTACGAAGGCACCACAAGCGGCGGCCAGTCCGTCAGCCTCTACCGCTAAAGAGGTCTCGCGCGGCCGATCGAGTCGCGCTTGGGGCTTGCCGCGCCGCCGCGTCTCCCGCTTTCGGCGGATGAGGCGCGGCGGCGTTTTGCCGTGCGGCATCGCGGATGCTAACAAGCGGGCCGAATAGAATGCCGGCTCAGGCGACGGGCCGGCAGGACGGTCCGGCCGCGCCCCGCATGGGCGCCCGCCACGCCGCCCGATCCAGGGGCGCGGGGCAGTTTCTTGAGGTTCATCCGACATGGCTGATGCGAAGCATTACGGCAAGCCGGGTTCCGAGCGCGGCCCGGTGCGCACCGAGCTGGAGCGGCGCGTGCGGGCCGGCGAGATGCAGCCCGATCCCACCCAGGCCGATCTCGCGGACAAGCTGGATCGGCTCGGCGCCGAGCTGAAGCTTCAGGCCCTGCCGTCGAAATCCAGCGCGCTGAGCTGGCTGTTCGGCAAGAAGGAAAAGCCGCAGGCGCCGCGCGGGCTCTACATCCACGGCTCGGTCGGGCGCGGCAAGTCCATGATGATGGACCTGTTCTTCAAGCTCTGCCCCGAGCCGCGCAAGCGCCGGCTGCATTTTCACGAGTTCATGCGCGAGGCCCATGCGCGGATCAACGCGCACCGCGCCGCCGTGAAGGCCGGCGAGGCCAAGGGCGACGATCCGATCCCGCCGGTGGCCGAGGCGATCGCGGCCGAGGCGCGGCTTCTGTGCTTCGACGAGTTCACGGTGACCGACATCGCGGACGCCATGATCCTGTCGCGCCTGTTCGACGCGCTGTTCGCTCGAGGCGTCGTGCTTGTCGCCACTAGCAATGTCGCGCCCGACGATCTCTATCGCGACGGGCTGAACCGGCCGCTCTTCCTGCCCTTCGTGGAAACGCTGAAACAGCACGCCGAGATCTATTTCCTCGACGCGCCGACCGACTACCGGATGGAGACGGTGGAGGGCGAGAGCCTCTATGTCACGCCGCTCGGGCCGGAGGCGGACCGGCGCATGGACGCGCTCTGGCGCTCGATCCTTGCCGGCGGAGGGGAGGCGCCGGACGGGTTCGAGGTGGCGGGGCGGCGGGTCGCCGTGCCCCGCGCGGGCAACGGCGCGGCGCGCTTCGCCTTCGCCGACCTGCTGCAGCGCCCGCTCGGCGCCAACGACTACCTCGCTCTGGCGGCGCGCTATGATACGCTGATGCTGGAGGGGATTCCCGTTCTGAGGCAGGACCAGCGCAACGAAGCCAAGCGCTTCATCCTCCTCGTGGACACGCTCTATGATGCCGGGCGGCGGATCGTCGTCTCGGCCGCAGCGCCCGCGCACGAGCTCTACCGGGCCAGCTCCGGCACGGAGCTCTTCGAGTTCGACCGCACCATCTCGCGCCTTACCGAAATGCGCTCCGGCGACTATCTCGCGCGCGCCCAACTCAAGGCCGCCTGAGTCGCTGAGATGCCCGGCCGCTTCTCCGCCCGCGTGGCTGTCCCCGCCGGCGCGGGGCAAGGGGAGGGCGGTGCCGAGGCTGGGCCGGTTTGGGTGAAAGAGGCGCTGGATGGGCCGTTCGCACGTGCAAATGCGAAAAAATTTCATTTGCTCCGCGTGGTCTCGGCTTTCCCGTTGTTAGCGCGGCGGTTTACCAATGACTTTTACGTAAGCCCCACTTGGTCTAACCGGTTGAAACTGCTCACCCCCGAAAAGCAGTGATTGCGCTTTGGGGAGAGGGACGGTAACTCAGCCGCCGACAACGGTCGCGAGGGAGCGCGATGCCGAACCGGGACGGGCGCGCGCCGCCTGCCGCTTTGGCCGAGCCGATCCCGCCGCACCGTGGATGCGAAACGAGGCGTCATGGCGCGACTGCGCACGAACTGGATCGAGACCCGCCGCGCGGCCCGTGCCGCCGGTTCGTCGCGCTCCGCGCCCGGCTCTCTCCCAGCCCACCCGCAGCACCCGGCCTCCGGGCGGTCCCTCCTCCGGGCCGCAGACTGCACCGATCCCGCTCCCAACGAGATGATCCCATGAACATTCACGAATATCAGGCCAAGCAGGTTCTCAAGGGCTTTGGCGCCCCGGTCGCCGGCGGCGTCGCCATTACGAGCGCCAGCGAAGCGGAAGCCGCCGCCAAGCAGCTGCCCGGCCCGCTCTATGTCGTGAAGTCGCAGATCCATGCCGGCGGTCGCGGCAAGGGCAAGTTCAAGGAACTCGGCCCCGATGCCAAGGGCGGCGTGCGCCTCGCCAAGTCGATCGAAGAGGTCGTCTCCCACGCCAAGGACATGCTCGGCAACACGCTCGTCACCGCCCAGACGGGCGAGGCCGGCAAGCAGGTGAACCGCCTCTATATCGAGGACGGCGCCGACATCGCCCGCGAACTCTATCTCTCGCTGCTGGTGGATCGCTCCGTCGGCCGCGTGGCCTTCGTGGTCTCCACCGAAGGCGGCATGGACATCGAGGCCGTGGCGCACGACACGCCCGAGAAGATCCATACGATCGCCATCGACCCGGCGACGGGCGTCACCGAGGCGGATGTCGCCACGATTTCCGAGGCCTACGGCCTGGAAGGCGCGGGCCGCGAGGACGCCAAGTCGCTCTTCCCCGCGCTCTACAAGGCCTTCACCGAGAAGGACATGGCGCTTCTGGAAGTGAACCCGCTGATCGTCATGACCGACGGCCACCTGCGCGTTCTCGACGCCAAGGTCTCGTTCGACGGCAACGCGCTGTTCCGCCATGACGACATGCGCGAGCTGCGCGACGAGACCGAAGAGGACGCCAAGGAGATCGAGGCCTCCAAGTGGGACCTCGCCTATGTCGCGCTCGACGGCAATATTGGCTGCATGGTCAACGGCGCGGGCCTTGCCATGGCGACGATGGACATCATCAAGCTCTACGGCAAGGAGCCGGCGAACTTCTGCGACGTCGGCGGCGGCGCCGGCAAGGAGAAGGTGGCCGCAGCCTTCAAGATCATCACGGCCGACCCGAAGGTCGAGGGCATCCTCGTCAACATCTTCGGCGGCATCATGAAGTGCGACGTCATCGCGGAAGGCGTGATTGCCGCCGTGAAGGAAGTCGGCCTCAAGGTTCCGCTCGTGGTGCGCCTGGAAGGCACCAACGTGGAACTCGGCAAGAAGCTTCTGAACGAGTCGGGCCTCGCCATCACGGCGGCGGACGATCTCGACGACGCCGCGCAGAAGATCGTCGCGGCGATCAAGTAACGAGCCTCGTCGGAGCCAGCGTCGCGCCTGCGGCGTTGGCTCCGACTGGTGTCTGGTTCGGGTGGCAGGCGAAGGAGGAAGGGTGACAGGGGTTCGAAGCGACGGGCAGTCCCGCTGCGCTCACCCCAGGCAGACCCCCTTTCTCCCTTCGCGGCCGCTGGCATTTTCATCATTTTTGGCGCGACGATCGCGGTATCGTCGATGCGTCAACGCCGAAAGAAGAGATCGGAAACGTTGAATGTCCATTCTCGTTGACAAGACCACCAAGATCATCGTGCAGGGCCTGACCGGCAAGACCGGCACGTTCCACACCGAGCAGGCGCTGGCCTATCACGGCACGCAGATGGTCGCCGGCATCCACCCCAAGAAGGGCGGAGAGACCTGGACCGGCTCGAAGGGCGAGAGCCTGCCGATCTACGCCACGGTCGCCGAGGCGCGTGACGCCACGGGCGCCAACGCCTCCGTGATCTATGTGCCGCCCGCCGGCGCGGCCGACGCCATCATCGAGGCGATCGAGGCCGAGATCCCGTTCATCACCTGCATCACCGAGGGCATTCCGGTGCTCGACATGGTGCGCGTCAAGGCTCGCCTGGAGAAGTCGAAGTCGCGCCTTCTCGGCCCCAACTGCCCCGGCATCATGACGCCGGACGAGTGCAAGATCGGCATCATGCCCGGCTCGATCTTCAAGAAGGGCAATGTCGGCATCGTCTCGCGCTCCGGCACGTTGACCTACGAGGCGGTGTTCCAGACCACCAACGAGGGCCTCGGCCAGACCACGGCGGTCGGCATCGGCGGCGACCCGGTCAAGGGCACCGAGTTCATCGACGTGCTGGAGATGTTCCTGGCCGACGACGAGACCAAGTCGATCATCATGATCGGCGAGATCGGCGGCGCGGCCGAGGAAGACGCGGCGCAGTTCCTGATCGACGAGGCCAAGCGCGGCCGCAAGAAGCCGATGGCCGGATTCATCGCGGGCCGCACGGCGCCCAAGGGCCGCACGATGGGCCATGCCGGCGCCGTCGTCTCCGGCGGCAAGGGCGACGCGGAATCCAAGATCGCAGCCCTGGAAGCGGCTGGCATCCGCGTCTCGCCTTCGCCGGCGCGCCTCGGCAAGACGCTGGTGGAAGTTCTCAAGGGCTGACGCCATATCCGATCCGGCCAAAGCGCGGTTTCGCCGCGTTTCGGCCGGATTGGTCCGACAAGACGAAGCCGCGCGGCTGACCTGGCCCGCGCGGCCTTCGCGCAAGGTAAAGCCGGGTAAGAGTCCGGCTGGAAGTTCGGTGACGGAAAAGCCCCGCAAGGCCGACCCGACCGAGATTCCGAGCGGGCTCTTAGAGCGTTCGAGTGAACGGCGAAGCGACGGACCTTCGCCCTTTTTCCATTCCAAGGAGACGGCGCCCGAAAAAGCGGGAGCCGCGTTTTCAAATCATGGCACGCAACCCGGCGAACGAATCCTTCGCGCAGACCTCGTTCCTCTACGGCGGAAACGCCGATTATATCGAGGAACTGGCGGCTGCCTTCGAGCGCGATCCTTCCTCCGTGTCGGAGGAATGGCGCTCCTTCTTCGGCGCGATGGCGGACGACAAGGCGACCGTCGTGAAGAACGCCGAGGGTCCGTCCTGGCAGCGCGCCAACTGGCCGATCGCGGCCAATGGCGAACTCGTCTCCGCGCTCGACAGCAACTGGGGCCAGACCGAGGCCAAGGTCGAGAAGAAGCTGCGCGACAAGGCCGCCGTGGAGGCGCCCAAAGCCGGCGCCGCCGCCCCGTCCGAGGCCAGCATTCTGCAGGCGACGCGCGATTCTGTGCGCGCCCTCATGCTGATCCGCGCCTACCGGGTGCGCGGCCACCTCCACGCCAAGCTCGACCCGCTGGGTCTTGCCAAGCCGGAAGACGACTACAACGAGCTCTCCCCTGAGAACTACGGCTTCACCGCCGCCGATCTCGACCGCAAGATTTTCATCGACAATGTGCTCGGCATGGAGTTCGCCACGATCCGCGAGATCGTGGACATTCTGGAGCGCACCTACTGCTCGACCATCGGCGTCGAGTTCATGCACATTTCCAATCCGCTGGAGAAGCAGTGGATTCAGGAGCGCATGGAAGGGCCGGACAAGGGCGTCGCCTTCACGCCCGAGGGCAAGCGCGCCATCCTCAACAAGCTGATCGAGGCCGAGGGCTTCGAGAAGTTCATCGACGTCAAGTACAAGGGCACGAAGCGCTTCGGCCTGGACGGCGGCGAGTCGCTGATTCCCGCGCTCGAGCAGATCATCAAGCGCGGCGGCCAGCTGGGCATGAAGGAGATCGTGTTCGGCATGGCCCATCGCGGCCGCCTGAACGTGCTCGCCCAGGTCATGGGCAAGCCGCGCCGCGCCATCTTCCACGAGTTCAAGGGCGGCTCCTACAAGCCCGAGGACGTCGAGGGTTCGGGCGACGTGAAGTACCATCTGGGCGCTTCGTCGGACCGCGAGTTCGACCAGAACAAGGTTCACCTGTCGCTGACGGCGAACCCTTCGCATCTGGAAATCGTCAATCCGGTGGTGATGGGCAAAGCGCGCGCCAAGCAGGACCAGCTGGGCGGCGGTCGCACCCGCACCGAGTCGGTTCCCGCCGAGGTTCGCGCCGAGGTCCTGCCGCTCCTGATCCATGGCGACGCGGCCTTCGCGGGCCAGGGCGTCGTGGCGGAATGCTTCGGCCTGTCGGGCCTGAAGGGCCACCGCGTCGGCGGCTCGCTGCACGTCATCATCAACAACCAGATCGGCTTCACCACCAATCCGCGCTTCTCGCGCTCCTCGCCCTACCCGTCGGATGTGGCGAAGATGGTCGAGGCGCCGATCTTCCACGTCAACGGCGACGATCCGGAGGCGGTGACCTACGCCGCCAAGATCGCGATCGAGTTCCGCCAGACCTTCGGCAAGCCGGTCGTCATCGACATGTTCTGCTATCGCCGCTTCGGCCACAACGAGGGCGACGAGCCGGGCTTCACCCAGCCGATCATGTACCGCAAGATCCGCGAGCAGAAGACGACGCTCGAGATCTACGCCGCCAAGCTCGTGTCGGAAGGCGTGCTGAGCCAGGACGACGTCGACGCCCGCCGCGCGGAATGGCGCGCCGATCTCGAGGCCGAGTACGAAGCCGGCCAGAGCTACCAGCCCAACAAGGCCGACTGGCTCGACGGCGCCTGGTCGGGCCTCAAGCGGGCCGACGACGAGGACGAGCAGCGTCGGGGCATCACCGGCGTTCCCGTCAAGTCGCTGAAGGAACTCGGCCGCAAGCTGACCGAGGTCCCCGCCGACTTCGAGGTCCACAAGACGATCGGCCGCTTCCTCGAAAACCGCGCTAAGCAGATCGAATCGGGCGAGAATCTCGACTGGGCGACGGGCGAGGCGCTGGCCTTCGCCTCGCTGCTCACCGAGGGCACGCCGATCCGCCTGTCAGGCCAGGATTCCGAGCGCGGCACCTTCTCCCAGCGCCACTCGGTCCTCTACGATCAGCGCAACGAGAACCGCTACATCCCGCTGTCCAACCTCGCCAAGGGCCAGGCGAACTACGAGGTCATCAACTCGATGCTCTCGGAAGAGGCGGTGCTCGGCTTCGAGTACGGCTATTCGCTGGCCGAGCCCAACGCGCTGACGCTCTGGGAAGCCCAGTTCGGCGACTTCGTGAACGGCGCGCAGGTGGTGATCGACCAGTTCATCTCGTCGGGCGAAGCCAAGTGGCTGCGCATGTCGGGCCTCGTCATGCTCTTGCCGCACGGCTATGAAGGCCAGGGCCCCGAGCACTCCTCGGCGCGCCTGGAGCGCTTCCTGCAGGCCTGCGCGCAGGACAACATGCAGGTCGCCAACTGCACGACGCCAGCCAACTACTTCCACATCCTGCGCCGGCAGATGAAGCGCGACTTCCGCAAGCCGCTGATCCTGATGACGCCGAAGTCCCTGCTGCGCCACAAGCGCGCCGTGTCGGACCTCGCCGAGTTCGGCGGCGACACCTCGTTCCACCGTCTCCTGTGGGACGATGCCGAGATGAAGCCGAACTCGCTGAACGTGAAGCTCAAGAAGGACAAGGACATCCGCCGCGTCGTCCTGTGCACCGGCAAGGTCTATTACGACCTTCTGGAGGAGCGCGAAAAGCGGGGCGTCGACGACATCTACCTCCTGCGCGTCGAACAGCTCTACCCGTTCCCGGTCAAGGCGCTGGTCAACGAGCTGTCGCGCTTCAAGGATGCGGAGATCGTCT
Source organism: Aureimonas sp. AU20 (assembly GCF_001442755.1). Taxonomy (NCBI): domain Bacteria; kingdom Pseudomonadati; phylum Pseudomonadota; class Alphaproteobacteria; order Hyphomicrobiales; family Aurantimonadaceae; genus Aureimonas; species Aureimonas sp. AU20. The sequence continues at coordinate 545,969 of NZ_CP006367.1, forward strand.
GGTGCCAGGAGGAGCCCAAGAACATGGGCGCCTGGAGCTTCATCGAGCCCTATTTGGAATGGGTGCTGGATCGCATCGGCGGCACCAAGCGCCGCGCCCGCTACGCCGGGCGCCAGGCCGCGGCCTCGCCGGCGGTCGGCACCATGTCGAAGCATATCGCGCAGCTGGAAGCCTTCCTCGAGGAAGCTCTCGGCGACGCGGCGGCCTGACGCCGCCGCTTCCCCTTAAACATACGCCCTTTTGCGATAGACGAACGAGCAAGCGATGAGCACCGAAGTCAAAGTCCCGACGCTGGGTGAATCCGTCACCGAGGCCACGATCGGCCAGTGGTTCAAGAAGACCGGCGACCGGGTCGAGCAGGACGAGATCATCGCCGAGCTCGAGACCGACAAGGTGACGGTCGAGGTGCCCGCGCCTGCCGCCGGCACGCTGGCCGAGATCATCGTCAAGGAAGGCGAGACGGTCGGCGTCGGCGCGGTGCTGGCGGTGATCGGCGAAGGCGGCGCGGCCGGGGCCTCGGCCCCCGCCGCCAAGCCCGCTGCCGCCGCTTCGGCCACCACGCCGGCGACGCCCACTGCGGACGCCAAGGAAGGCTACGGCAACGCCGCGCCCGCGCCGAGCGGCTCCGACACGACGTTGCCGAACCCCTCGTCCTCCTCCACCATGCCGGCGGCGCCGTCGGCGCAGAAGCTCATGGCCGAGAAGGGCCTCCAGGGCTCCGACGTCGAGGGTTCGGGCAAGCGCGGCCAGGTGCTGAAGGGCGACGTGCTCGACGCCATCGCCAAGGGCACGACGGCGCCTGCCGCCGCCTCCGCCCCGGCCGCGCCGCGCCCGGCTTCCGCTGCGGACGACGCCTCGCGCGAAGAGCGCGTGCGCATGACCAAGCTGCGCCAGACCATCGCGCGCCGCCTGAAGGACGCGCAGAACACGGCCGCCATGCTCACCACCTTTAACGAGGTGGACATGACGGCGGTGATGGAACTGCGCGCCCGCTACAAGGACCTGTTCGAGAAGAAGCACGGCGTGAAGCTCGGCTTCATGGGCTTCTTCACCAAGGCGATCACGCACGCCCTGAAGGAGATCCCGGCGGTGAACGCCGAGATCGACGGCACCGACCTCATCTACAAGAACTACTGCCATGTCGGCATGGCGGTCGGCACCGACAAGGGCCTTGTCGTGCCCGTGGTGCGCAATGCCGACCAGCTCTCCATCGCCGGCATCGAGAAGGAGCTCGGCCGCCTCGCCAAGGCGGCCCGCGACGGCTCGCTGACGATGAGCGACATGCAGGGCGGCACGTTCACCATCACCAATGGCGGCGTCTACGGCTCGCTCATGTCGACGCCGATCCTGAACGCGCCGCAGTCCGGCATCTTGGGCATGCACAAGATCCAGGAGCGCCCGATGGTGGTCGGCGGCAAGATCGAGATTCGCCCGATGATGTATCTGGCGCTCTCCTACGACCACCGCATCGTGGACGGCAAGGAAGCCGTGACCTTCCTCGTACGCGTCAAGGATTCGCTGGAAGATCCCGAGCGTCTGGTGCTCGACCTCTAAGACGAAAGCCAGAGGTGGGCCGGCTCTCATGCCGGCCCACCATTCAGCCAAACCCGAGGGACGCGAAGACACGAGATGGGCCGGCCTCAACGCATGATCGGGACGCGCAAGGTCGCGGCCGGTGCCCCCGGCGCGCCGGTTTCGCGCGGCGTGGCGCGGGGCGCGCTCGCGCTTTGCGCGCTTCTCGCCATCAGTCCCGCCGTCCCCGCCGGGGCGCAGACCCCGCCGGACTATCGCGACGATCGCTCGACGCCCGAGGCGGTGATCGAGAGCCTCTACAACGCGATCAACCGGCGCGAATTCCTGCGCGCCTGGAGCTATTTCCGCGACGAGCCGGACCGGCCGGAGTTCGAGAGCTTCGCCAAGGGTTATGCCGACACGAGCCGCGTGCGCCTGAAACTCGGCATGGCCGAGGCCGAGGGCGCGGCGGGCTCGACCTATTACCGCGTACCGGCGGTGGTAGAGGCGACGCGCGGCGGCACGGCCGCGGTGTTCTCGGGCTGCTACGAGCTGCGCCTTCTCCAGCCCGGCGCCCAGGCCGAGCCGCCTTTCCAGCCCATGGGCATCGTGCGCGGCAATCTGCGCCAGTCCAAGGCGAGCTTCGAGGAAGGGCAGGGCGACTGCTCCGTCCCCAACGCGCCGGCCAAGCCGTGACGCGAGGGGCTGGCCGACCGGGCAGGGCCGCGCCGACCATTGGCGATCGGCCCGCGCGGGCGCGCCGCGCCATGCCCTTGCGCGCTGGGCGCCCTAGCTCAGGGACAAAGCGGCGCATGATGCGTCTCGCTGCGGAGCTTGTCCTCTCATGAACACATCCTTGCCGCTCGAACTGGTTCTCCTCGGCTGGTCGGTCGTCGTCCTCCTCGTCCATATCGGCCTGCAGGGGCAGCTTGCCACGCGCGAGCGCGGCACAGACTGGAACGCAGGCCCGCGCGATGGCGAGGCCAAGCCTCTCGGCCTCTATGCCGGGCGGGCCGAGCGGGCGCTGCGCAATTTTCTCGAGACCTATCCCGCCTTCGTGGCGCTGGCCCTGGCGCTCGCCGTTTCGGGCCGCACGGGTGGCATCGGCGCGGTGGGCGCAGCCCTGTGGTTCGCCGCCCGGCTCGCCTACATTCCGCTCTATCTCTTCGGGGTGCCCTATATCCGCAGCCTCGCCTGGCTCGTTTCGCTGCTTGGGCTCCTCCTCATGCTCATCCGCTTCCTCTGACACTTTGAAAAGACGGCCCCATGTCCGACACTTCTGACAGCTTCGATCTCATCGTCATCGGTTCCGGCCCCGGCGGCTATGTCTGCGCCGTGAAGGCCGCCCAGCTCGGATTGAAGGTCGCCGTGGTCGAAAAGCGCGCGACCTATGGCGGAACCTGCCTGAACATCGGCTGCATCCCGTCCAAGGCGCTGCTCCACACCTCCGAGATGTTCGCCGAGGCTTCGCACTCCTTCGCCGATCTCGGCATCAAGGTGGCGCCCGAACTCGATCTCGGCACGATGCTGGCGCACAAGGACAAGACCGTGCGCGCCAACACGGACGGCGTTGCCTTCCTGTTCAAGAAGAACAAGATCACGGGCGTCATCGGCACGGGCCGCATCGTCAAGGCCGGCGAGGTCGAGGTGACGGCCGAGGACGGCGCCAAGCGCACGCTGAAGACCAAGTCGATCTGCATCGCCACCGGTTCGGCGGTCGCCGGCATTCCGGGCCTCGACGTCGCCTTCGACCGCGATACGATCGTGTCGTCCGACGACGCGATCGCGCTCCAGAAGGTGCCGGCCACGATGGTGGTCGTCGGCGGCGGCGTGATCGGCCTGGAGCTCGGCTCCGTCTGGTCGCGCCTCGGCGCGCGGGTTACGGTTGTCGAATATCTCGACAAGATCCTGGGCCCGATGGACGCAGACGTGTCGAGCCAGTTCCAGAAGCTCCTCGTCAAGCAGGGCTTCCACTTCAAGCTCGGCGCCAAGGTCACGGCCGTGACCAAGAGCGCGTCCGGCGCCAGCGTCACCTTCGAGCCGGCCAAGGGCGGCGCGGCCGAGACCGTGGAAGCCGAGGTCGTCCTGATCGCCACCGGCCGCAAGCCCTTCACCGCGGGCCTAGGCCTGGAAGAGGCGGGCGTGGCCATGGACAAGGCGGGCCGGGTCGAGATCGACGCGCATTACCGCACCAATGTCGAGGGCATCTACGCCATCGGCGACGTGGTGAAGGGGCCGATGCTGGCGCACAAGGCGGAGGACGAGGGCATCGCGCTCGCCGAAATCCTGGCCGGCCAGCGCGGCCACGTGAACTATGCCGTCATCCCGTCCGTGGTCTACACCTCGCCGGAAGTGGCGTCGGTCGGCCAGACCGAGGAAGAGCTGAAGGCGAACGGCACGGCCTATAAGGTCGGCAAGTTCCCCTTCTCCGCCAATGGCCGCGCGCGCGCCATGCTGCACACCGATGGTTTCGTGAAGATCCTGACGGATGCTGCGACCGACCGGGTGCTCGGCGCCCATATCCTTGGCTTCGGCGCCGGCGACATGATCGCGGAAGCGGCGGTTCTGATGGAGTTCGGCGGCTCGGCGGAAGACCTCGCCCGCACCTGCCACGCCCATCCCACCCTTTCGGAAGCGGTGCGCGAAGCGGCCTTCGCCGCCTTCGCCAAGCCGATTCATATGTAATACCGATGGACGTCGCGCCTGGATCAGGCGCGACGGTTCGACAAATCGATGGGGAAGGGCGGCTATGTCGCCCTTCCCCTTTTTGCTCCGTAAGGAAGGGCGCGTCCTCGTTCAGGCGATTTCGTTTGGGAAGGGTCTGTCTAAAAACGGCTCTGGATTTCGATGCAACCGGAGGTGTAATTTTTTCAAGCGATTCAGTTGGCTCTCGTGAGTGTCCTTCAAGTTCACACACTTGCAACATCGCGATGCCCCGCCTCGCCGCCGCCATACAACAAGAGGGTCAAAACCCCGGTCGTCCGGACGTTTCGACACTTGGTGCAGTGACTTCCAGCAAGCTGATCAAGCGCATCTCAAAAGGTTAAGATCGTCGTCACCATGTTTCACGTGAAACACGCAGGGCGCCAAACCTTTAGAACTCGGAAAGATTTCGCGGGTCAAAGTCCCAACACGAGGTTGCATGGATGCAAGCCTCGACCGGATCGTTTCCATGAGTCTTGCAGCCGTCTATCTCCTTGGTGCCCAGCGGGCGCCGGGCTCGCAGGGGCCGGAATGCGATCCGCGCGTCGATGAATCGACGCTGGGCGATCCGCTGGAAGCGGTTCAACGCGAACTCGCGCACACCGAAGTCTCCGCTGCGCCGTTCCAAGGCGAATTGGAAGTCCTCTATCAAACCGAGCGCAAAGCGCGCCGGCCGGCCTTTCTCAAGTCGTGGCTGAAACTCTGGAGCCTTGGCCAGTCCGCTGTCGCGTCCGGCCTGCTGCTCGCCGTTCAGGGTTCCGATCTCCCGTTCGGCGCGGCACCGGCCGTCCTTTGCCTGAGCCTCGGCGTTCTGGCGCTGCCGCTGTCCTGGATGGGTCAGCCCTCGCTGCTGCTTGGCGGCACGATGGTTCTCGTCGCCGCCGCCACGCTTTTGCAATTGGCGATGCTCTTCCTCGTGGCCTGGGCGGACCAGACCGCGCCGCTTGCGATGATCGTCGCCCCGCTCGTGACGTTGGCGCTGCTCTGCGGCAGCCCGCTGCCGACACGATGGAGCCGGATCGGTGCGAGCAGTCTGGCGCTCGCCACGATCCTGGCCGATTTCGCGGCGCTGTCCGGCCGCGATGCGTTGGTCGCCGGTGCCGGGGCGCTGACCTTGCGCCTCGTAGTGAGCCATGTGAGCGGGCGCCTGTCGCAGCTCAACCGCGAATCGTTCCTGCTGCGCCGTCAAGCCGAGCTCCAGCTGGAGCAGGGCCAGATCGAGCGCGGGGCGATGGAGCGGCTGGCGAAGATGGACGCGCTGACCGGCATCAGCAATCGCCGCGCCTTTGACGGCTGCTTGATCGAGCATCTCACGCGCGCGCGCCCAAACAGCCCGGTCTGCGTCGCGCTTCTCGACATCGACTATTTCAAGGCCCTCAACGATTCCGCCGGCCATCTGTCGGGCGACGAATGCTTGCGACGGGTCGCGGTGGAGCTGCGAAAGGCGGCGGGACCGGCGTTTGTTGCGAGGTATGGCGGCGAGGAGTTCGCGATTCTGTTCGAGCTTGCCGAGGGGGACGACCCATTGGAGCGGCTGGAGCGTCTGCGCGAAGCCGTGCTTGGCCTCGATATCGCCCATCCCGGGCGGCCGGGTGAACTCGTGACGATCAGCATCGGCGGGACGATGGCGGTGGAGGCCGAGAACAGCCGCGTCGTGCTCGACCGCGCGGACACGGCGCTCTACCGGGCCAAGACGCAAGGGCGAAACCGAGTCGAGATGGAAACGAAGCTGCCGCGCGTCGCCGACACGGCCAGCCTCAAGCGCCTGCTCGACGTCGCCAACCACGGACGAAACATCGCGTGGACCCAACGCGACAGCGCTTAGATTTTGGCAAAGCCTGCTGGGTCGGCGTCGCGCCTTCGGGTTCCCATCCGTATCGCTATGACGGCTTGTGTTGTGCCAAGCGTAAGGTCTGCACGCCCGTTCTACGCGACGAGGAAAACGCGGGGCATGTTCATGCCGATTATTTCACATCCGTAACATTCTCGGATGTTATTAATATTCGTGGGCTGAAGTCCGAACCGACGTCACGCCGACAAATTCTGGATGGGCTGAAGTTTGAGCGAAATCGCCCCGCTAGCTGGATCGCCCTGCCTAGGGCGCCAGACGGGCCTTCCGCTCAGTTCAAACGCCCGCTGCGGCAGCGTGCATAGGCGCGCCGACGGAATCCTCGGCCTGCTGCCGGGTGAGCAGCCGGGCGCCGAGCGAATCTTCGCTGTCGATCTGATTTTCATAGGTATTGCGCGCCGTCTGGTCCGCGTAGTTTTCGCAGCCGGGGCGCACGGGCGGGCGATAGGAGGCCGGCGCGAGGCCGATCTCGGGCGCGGCGGACACGCAGCCGGCCATGGGCAGCGCGAGAAGCAGCAAAAGCACGCGGCGCATGGAAGCCTCCCCATCTGCCACTGAATGAAAGGACAAGCGGAGTCGCCGCAAATGGTTCCGACAGAGGAGGGCGCTGGGAAAGCCCCGCTTCCTCATCGTCAGGCTTGAAGCACCTGACAAGACTGCAAGGCGTTAGCTGATCGGGTGTTTTTTACTCTCTTTCCCTGAAGGCTCGGCCTTTCGCCCTCCATCACTTTCGCTTCGCCTTCAGCCTCCAAAACCTTTCCAGCCTTCCTCCGCAGACAGGTCTGCCCGGCGCCTTTAATCGGCGCGCGTCACCTGCCAGCCGGCGCGGCGCAGGCTTTCCACGAGGCCGGTCTCGCCGGGCAGATGCAGCGCGCCCACCGCGACGAAGAGCCCGCCGCGTGCCAGCAGAGGCTGAAGCCGCTCGCTCATCACCGCATTGCGGCGATGCACCACCGCCTCGTCGAAGCGTTGCGTCACCTCCAACGAGCGCGCCTCGTCGGTGCCGGAGGGGGCGAGCGCCGTGGTCGCGGGCTCGATCAGGGCGATGCGATCCGAAAGATAAAGCTCGGTCATGGTCTCGAAGAGATCGGGCAGCGTGTCGATGAGATCGAGCGTCGCCACGAGATTGTCGACCTGCAGATCGAGCGGCATGGTGGCGAGCGCCTCCAGCTGCTCGGTCGCGCTTTCCAGACCTTGGACGGGCTTGCCGCTCTCCTTGGCACGGCTCGCCAAGGCGATGTCCAGCACCTTCGCTCCGCCCTTCATCCGCTCCGCCTCGCAGGGCGCGACGAGAAGCTGCGTCGCCACGAACCAGGGCTGCAACGTGCGAATGGCGGCGAGCGGCATGGCGCGCTGTTCGAACTGCGGCGCGAGGCGCGTCATCTCCTGCGCCGGCACGATCGTCTCCAGGGTCTGGCCCGCCGGAAGGGTCGTGAGGTCCGGGCGCGACAGGAGCGCCGTCGCCATGACAGCGGGGTCGAGCGCGTCCGTGGTCTCGATCACGAGGCCGGAAGCCTTTGTGAAGGCGGCGTCGGCCGAGGGCGGAAGGGTGAGAACGCGCGGGTCCGAGAGATGCATCGTACCGTAGACGAAGGAGGGCGCGACGCCCTCGCGCTCGATCCGAAACAGGCGCCCTTCGCCATTGGGAACGAGAGCCGCCTCGCGCTCGGCTTCCGCCAGTTTGCCGCTCACGGCGAGCGCGGGAAGCGCGCTCGTGCCGGCCCGGCAGGCCGTCGGCGCGGGTGCTTCGGCCAAGGCCGGCGCGGCGAGCAGCGCCAGGGCGAGACCGGGGAGAAGCAGGCGCCGCGAGGCGCGGGCGAGGTGGGATGACAGGCGAACGGGCATGAGGGTCCAGGCAGATAAGAGGGTCGGAGGATCAGAAGCGGTCGGAACGTCGGCGAAACGAGGGGCAGGGCGAAGGCGAGCGGGATGGGGCCGCAGTCTCATGGCCATCCGAAGGCGCGCCGGGCCGCGATGGCGAGGAGTGGGCCGGCGGCGCCTGCCTTTCCCTCTTGGCGCCTCGCGCCTTGGAGCCCGTCCGAAAGGTTTGCTGTGTCGGCTCAACGGGTCCTTTCGCCTCCGACTTCGTTGCCAATCCTCGCCGATGCGCCCTCGCATCGACTGCGTTTGGCGCCTCGTGGAACGACAAAATCCCTCGTTGATCCTCTGCAGGGGACTTTCCGGACGCGCTCTTTGGAGCGGCTGACGAAACCTCTGCGCCGGGCATGGTTAGGGGATCTCGGGTGCAGACGAGCCCCTCGACTCTCGGAATGCCGGGGGGCGGTGCAAGGCCTTCGCACCGACATCCTCGCCCAAAAGAACCGGCCCGCCGACCTCGCGAGGGTCTTTCCGGCGCTCTCGGGCCTGCCGCTCGGGCGCGCTTTCTGGCGCCGCCCGCCCTCGTGCTGCGGCTCGTCACGCCGCGCCGCGCCGGGCGCGGGGATGGGCGTCGTCGTAGATCTGTAGAAGGCGGTTGCCTTCGATCGCGGTATAGACCTGCGTCGAGGAAAGCGAGGCGTGGCCCAGGAGATCCTGGATCGCACGAAGGTCCCCGCCCTTCGCCAGGAGATGGGTGGCGAAGGAATGGCGCAGCGCATGGGGCGTCGCGGAATCGGGCAGGCCGAGAAGCCCGCGCAGCCGCTGCATCTCGCGCTGGATGATGCCTGGCCCGAGCGGGCCGCCCCGCGCGCCGCGAAACAGCGGCTTGTCCGCCGAGAGCGCGTAGGGGCAGAGGCGGCGATAGGTGCTGGCGGCCTCCAGAACGGCGGGCAGGAGCGGCACGAGCCGCTGCTTGTTGCCCTTGCCGGTGATGATCATAGAGCGGGCCTTGGGGTCGGCCAGCGCTTCTCCCGGCAGGTTCAGCGCCTCGGAAATGCGCAGGCCGCAGCCATAGAGCAGCACCATCACCGCCGTGTTGCGCGCCGCGATCCAGGGCTCGGCCGCCATGGCGCCGACCTCTTCGGTCACGGCCAGCGCGTCGGGCACGCTCAAGGGGCGCGGCAGGGATTTCGGCCGCTTGGGCGCGCGCATCGACGCCGCGCCCGCCCCCGAGGCCAGCCCCTCGCGCTCAAGATACCGCACGAAGGAGCGCACGCCCGACAGATGCCGCCCGAGCGAGCGAGCACACGCGCCCTCGCGGCGGCGATCGGCCAGAAAGGCGCGAAACTCCGCCGGCTTGAGATCGGCGAGGTCGGGGGGCGCAACCGGGCGCCCCTGGTAGCCGGCGAAGAATTGAAGAAACTGCCGGAGGTCCCGCTCATAGGCCTCCACCGTCTGCGGCGAGGCGCGGCGCTCCACCTCCAGCCGGCGCAACCATTCGGCCTTCAGGGCCAGAAGCGGGGAGGTCGCCGAAATCAGAAGCGGGGCGTTCATGATGAGCTTTCTCTTCCAAGTCGACGGCGAGCGGGTCGGGCGGGCCGTTTTATAGCCGGGCGGCGCGGGTCTTCGGCGGGGCGCGAGGCGGCGCCGCGCCGCGTCAGACCCGCCCTTTGGCGGCCCTACGCCATCCTCCACTCTCACAGGTCTTTCGTAAATGAAGCGTTGCGGCGCTGGAAACCGCGACGCCGCGCCCCAAAACCCTGCCGGGATGTCCTGCGCGCGACCCGACGGGACGCGGCGCGGGGCCGAACAGGGGCATGGACCCCCGGGACGGCGGGCCGCGCCGTCCCGACCCATTCGAAGGAGACAATGATGAAGCGTCATGCAACCGCCATCTGGAACGGAGCGCTGGCAACCGGCAAGGGAAGTCTGACGACCCAGTCCGGCGCGCTCGACAACCACGGCTATTCCTTCAAGGCCCGGTTCGAGGACGAGACCGGCAAGTCCGGCACCAACCCCGAAGAGCTTCTGGCCGCCGCCCATTCCGGCTGCTTCGCCATGCAGCTCTCGCATTTCCTGGCCGAGAACGGCACGCCCGCCGACGAGCTGAAGGCGCGCGCCGTGGTCAGCGTCGAGCAGGCCGCCGCCGGCGGCTTCGAGGTGCGCTCCAGCGCCATCACGCTGGAAGCCAAGGTGCCCGGCATCGACGACGCCACGTTCCAGCAGCTCGCCACCAAGGCCAAGGAAGGCTGCCCGATCTCCAAGGCGCTCGGCGCCATCGAGGTCTCGCTCGACGCCAAGCTGGTCTGAGCGATTTTTCGAGGGGAAGCCCGCCGCGTGGCGGGCTTTCCTGTCTCTACGGTTTCGAAGCCTATTGGGGAAATTCCGCCGGGTTGGTCCGACCGGGCGGTTTCCACCGTTGCCTATCCGCGCAGGGGGCGCTGGTGTCGCTTAAGTTCAGCGCCCCATGGTGCCCGGAAAATCCGCGCCGCACCTCCGCTGACGATGCCTCGACAGACGCTCAGCCGCCGCTCTTGCGCCCATAGAGTTCGAGCCGGTGGAAGACGATTTCGTACCCCAGCTCGCGAGCAATCTCGTCCTGCAAGGCTTCGATCCGCTCGGAGCGAAATTCGATTACCGCACCCGTGTCCATGTCGATCAGGTGATCGTGATGGGCGCTGTCGGCCTGCTCGAAGCGCGAGGGGCCGTTGGCAAAGGCATGGCGGTGGATCGCCCCCTTTTCCTCCAGAAGGCGCATGGTGCGATAGACCGTCGACAGCGAGATCGAGGGGTCGATCGCCGAGGCGCGGCGAAAGATTTCGAGCGCGTCGGGATGGTCGCCCCCTTCGCTCAGGATGCGCAGGATCGTCTTTCGAGGCCGGGTGATCCGAACACCCGCCTCGCGCAACAGGGACTCGTAATCGAGCGCTTTGTTCGCCGTGGTCATTCCTGCTCTCTACAAGCAAACGCGGCGCGGCGCGAGACGCTTTGGCCAGACGTGGATCGACCTTTTGCCCGGCCCAAACACCTCCGATCGCCTCCCTTCGCCGAGCCGCGCCGACACCCGTCTTGCCCTAATTCTACAACCCTTCCACCTTTTCTTGCAAATCATTCGCATTTGCATTGACGCCCAGCGGCTTTCTCCCTAGCTTCCCCGCTGCCCAGCCCCGCATGAGGACCGTTTCCGCATGGCACGCGTCGATGTCGAGACCAGCAATTCCACGCCCATTCCTCCGCCTCGCACCGACGGGTTCGCCCGCGCGCGGGCGGAGGGCTCGCTGCAGCAGTCCTATCGCAGCGTCGGGGTGGGGGAGGGCGGGACGATGCTGCGCCGCTTCCTCGCGTTTCTCGGCCCTGGCTATCTCGTGGCCGTCGGCTACATGGACCCCGGCAACTGGGCGACCTCGCTCGCCGGCGGGTCCGAGTTCGGCTATACGCTGCTCTTTGCGGTGCTCCTCTCCTCGCTGATGGCGATCGTCCTCCAGGCGCTCTGCGCGCGCCTTGCCATTGCGACGGGCCGCGACCTCGCCCAGGCCTGCCGCGACGCCTATCCCAGGCCCGTCTCCTTCGGCCTCTGGATTCTGGCGGAACTGGCCATCGTCGCGACCGACCTCGCCGAAGTCATCGGCACGGCGATCGCGCTGAAGCTCCTGTTCGGCCTGCCGCTGGAATGGGGCGTGCTCGTCACCGCGCTCGACGTGTTCGTGATCCTCTGGCTCCAGTCGCGCGGCTTTCGCTATGTGGAGGCCTTCGTCGCGACCATGATCCTGGTGATCGCGATCTGTTTCGTAGGCCAGCTGCTGCTCGCCCAGCCCTCGATCGCGGCGGTGGCCAGTGGCTTCCTGCCAGCCAGCTCGATCGTCACGGACGAGCGGCAGCTTTATCTCGCGCTCGGCATTCTCGGCGCCACCGTCATGCCGCACAATCTCTACCTCCACACCGGCATCGTGCAGACCCGCGCCTATCGCCAGGACGAGGCGGGCAAGCGCGAGGCGATCCGCTTCGCCACCGCCGACTCCACCCTCGCTCTCGGCTTCGCGCTGCTGGTCAACGCCTCGATCCTGATCCTGGCGGCGGCCGCCTTCCATGCCACCGGCCAGGGCACGGTGGGCGATCTGGAAGAGGCCCATTCGTTGCTGGCGCCGCTTCTCGGCGCGGCGCTGGCCCCGATCCTCTTCGCAGTCGCGCTTCTCGCCTCGGGCCTGTCCTCCACGGTCACCGCGACGCTGGCCGGGCAGATCGTCATGGAAGGCTTCCTGCGCCTTCGCATCTCGCCGGTCCTGCGGCGCCTCATCACGCGCGGCCTCGCCATCCTGCCGGCGGCCGGCATCATCATCGCCTATGGCGAGGCGAGCGCCGGCGAGCTTCTGGTTTTCAGCCAGGTCATCCTGTCGATGCAGCTTCCCTTCGCCGTGGTGCCGCTCGTCATGATGTCGCGCGACCGCGCCAAGATGGGAGCATTTCGCGCCCCTGCCTGGCTGCTCGGCATCGCCATCCTGATCGCGGGCCTAATCGTGGCGCTCAATCTCAAGCTTGTCTTCGACTTTGCCCGAGTCGGCGCGGGCGGCTGATCCCTTCCGATACACCTGCGGCCAAACGAAAACGGCGCCCCATGGGGCGCCGCTCGGTCGTCTGTAGAAGCGGACGGGTCTCAGGCGGCCTTGCGCTTGGCGCCCAGCAGCTTGCGGTTGATCAGGAGTTCCGCGATCTGGATGGCGTTGAGCGCGGCGCCCTTGCGCAGGTTGTCGGCGACGACCCAGAGGTTGAGGCCGTTCTCCAGCGTCTGATCCTCGCGGATGCGCGAGATATAGGTCGCGTCCTCGCCCGCCGTGTCGAGCGGCGTGACGTAGCCGCCGTCCTCGTGCTTGTCGATCACCAGGCAGCCCGGCGCCTCGCGCAGTATGGCGCGCGCCTCGTCGGCGGTGATCGGGTTCTCGAACTCGATGTTCACGGACTCTGAATGGCCGATGAAGACGGGAACGCGCACGGCGGTGCAGGTCACCTTGATCTTCGGGTCGAGCATCTTCTTGGTCTCGACCATGACCTTCCACTCTTCCTTGGTCGAGCCGTCTTCCATGAAGACGTCGATATGGGGAATGACGTTGAAGGCAATGCGCTTGGTGAACTTCTTGGCGCTGACGGGATCGGCCACGAACACCGCGCGGCTCTGCTGGAACAGCTCGTCCATGCCTTCCTTGCCGGCGCCCGAAACGGACTGGTAGGTCGAGACCACGACGCGCTTGATCGTCGCCTTGTCGTGCAGCGGCTTGAGGGCCACGACGAGCTGGGCGGTGGAGCAGTTCGGATTGGCGATGATGTAGCGCTGCGTGAAGCCGGAAATGGCGTCGGCGTTCACTTCCGGAACGATCAGCGGCACGTCGGCATCGTAGCGGAAGGCCGAGGAATTATCGATCACGACGCAGCCCTGCGCGCCGATCTTGGGCGCCCATTCCTTGGCGACCGAACCGCCGGCGGACATGAGGCAGATGTCGACGTCGGAGAAGTCGAAGAGCTCGAGCGCCTTGACCTTCAGGGTCTTGTCGCCGAACGAGACCTCGGTGCCCTGGCTGCGGCGCGAGGCGACCGCCACCACTTCGTCGGCGGGGAAGCCGCGCTCGTCGAGAATGTTGAGCATTTCGCGGCCGACATTGCCCGTCGCGCCGACCACTGCAACCTTGTAACCCATGGGTCTGACCTGTTCCTCGCCCCCCTCAAGAACTCGTCATGCGCTTCTAGCCCCGTTCCGGGGGCGAGCGGAACGAGGGTCAGGGCGTAATCGTGGTTTTGGTCGGAAGCGCGGACATGACGCCCCCTATGCTCTCGTTGCCCGTCCCTGTCAATCGCGCCGCTCCCGGCTTGCATCCTCGATCCCAAGTCGATTATGTTATGATATAACATTACGAAATGGAGATCCCGATGGGCCGCTATCGCTGCGAGGAAACACCGAACGACACGCGCCTTCCCGTCACCGTCCTGTCCGGCTTTCTGGGCGCGGGCAAGACCACGCTACTGAACCACGTTCTCAACAACCGCGAGGGTCGGCGCGTCGCGGTGATCGTCAACGACATGAGCGAGGTGAACATCGACGCCGACCTCGTGCGCGAAGGCGGGGCCGACCTGTCGCGCACCGACGAGACGCTGGTGGAGATGACCAATGGCTGCATCTGCTGCACGCTGCGCGGGGATCTCATGGAAGAGGTCAAGCGCCTGACCGAAAAGGGGCGCTACGACTATCTCCTGATCGAGGGCACCGGCATCGCCGAGCCGCTGCCGATCGCGGCCACCTTCTCGTTTCGGGACGAGAAGGGCGAGAGCCTGTCGGACCGCACGCGGCTCGACACGATGGTGACGGTGGTGGACGCCGCCAGCCTTCTTCGCGACTACGGCTCGCACGTGCTCCTGGCCGAGCGCGGCGAGACGGCCGGGGAGAGCGACGAGCGGACGCTGGTGGATCTCCTTGTGGAGCAGATCGAGTTCGCCGACGTGGTGGTCATCAACAAGGCGTCCGAGGTGGACGCGCAGACCCTTGACGCAGTGCGGGCCGTGGTGACGGGGCTGAACCCGACGGCGCAGCTGGTCGAGACCGATTTCGGCCGCGTGCCGCTCGGGGCCGTGCTCGACACCGGCCTGTTCCACGAGGAAACCGCGCAGACCCATCCGCTCTGGTACAAGGCGCTCTACGAGCCGGAAACGCACACGCCCGAAACGCTGGAATACGGCGTGTCGAGTTTCGTCTACCGGGCGCGCCGGCCCTTCGACCCCGTGCGCTTCGACACGTTCGTGAAGGCGGTCTGGCCGGGCCTCATCCGCGCCAAGGGGCATTTCTGGCTGGCGACGCGGCCGGATTGGGTGGGCGAGTTCTCGCTCGCGGGCGCGGTGGCGCGCGTGTCCGGCCTCGGGCGCTGGTGGGCGGCGGTGCCGCGCGAGCGCTGGCCGGACGTGCCGGAATGGCGCGAACTGCTTCAGCGCCACTGGACTGCCCCCTGGGGTGACCGGCGGCAGGAACTGGTCTTCATCGGCGCTGGCATGGACGAGGCGGCAATTCGAGAAGCGCTGGACGACTGCCTCGTCGGCCCGGCGGATGTGTTCGAGGCGAGCCGGTTCGGTGCCTTGGCCGATCCGTTCCCCCGTTGGGGTGAGGCGGCTTGAAGGACGGGACGGCTTCCGAATGAGAAAGGCCGGCGTCGCGGGGGGTGCGACGCCGGCCCAAGGGGAGGGGGAGAGAGGGGAGGCTTTGTCTCGTCAGTCTCGTCGTCGGTCGCGCCTCATGGGCATCGACCGCAAGCGGACTTTAAGCGCGGCGATCGGGATACGGCGCGCCTGCGGGCTGCGGGGTGGCGGAGCGGCGCGCGCTGCGTTCCGCGATCTTCTTCGTGACCCAGCCGACGAAAAGCGCCTTGAGAATGCTGCGAATCATGTTGGTCGTCCCACGTTGTTCCGTTGGCTCTGAAATGTCGAATGCCGCCAAAGGGTTCCCCATCACGAAAACGCGACCACGCTGTCAATTGTGACCAAAGGGTGAAGAGCGACTTCCCTTTTCGTCAACTTTCGGTAGCCTTCCCTACAGCGCTGGGAGGTGCCGCCGCTTCACGCGGCCAGGGAGGGAACACGTGACAAGCTACCCAACGAACGCCGCTGCGGCGTCCGGACGACAGCCCATGACCAAGCGGGAGCGGAAGGTGATCATTGCCTCCTCGCTCGGCACGGTCTTCGAATGGTACGACTTCTATCTCTATGGAACGCTCGCCGCGATCATCGGGCGGCAGTTCTTCTCGCAGTTTCCGCCGGCCACGCAGGCCATCTTCGCGCTTCTGACCTTCGCCGCCGGCTTTCTCGTGCGCCCCTTCGGCGCGCTGGTCTTCGGGCGGCTGGGCGATCTGGTCGGGCGCAAATACACGTTCCTTCTGACGATCCTCATCATGGGCCTGTCGACCTTCGCGGTCGGCCTCCTGCCGAGCTACGACCAGATCGGCGTCGCCGCGCCCATCATCCTGGTCGCGCTTCGCATGGCGCAGGGCTTGGCGCTCGGCGGCGAGTATGGCGGCGCGGTGGTCTATGTCGCGGAGCATTCGCCGCGCACCCGGCGCGGCTTCTACACCGCCTGGATCCAGACCACGGCGACGATGGGCCTGCTTCTGTCGCTCTTCGTCATCGTGACGCTGCGCCTAAATCTGGGTGAGGACGCGTTCCAGACCTCGCAGCCGCTCTTCCTCGGGCTCACAGGCGGCTGGCGCATCCCCTTCCTTCTGTCGATCGTGCTTCTGATCGTCTCGATCTACATCCGCCTGCAGATGCATGAATCGCCGATCTTCCAGAAGATGAAGGAAGAGGGCACCCAGTCCAAGGCGCCGCTCTCCGAGGCCTTCGGCAACTGGCGCAACGGCAAGATCGTCCTGATCGCGCTGTTCGGCCTCGTGATCGGCCAGGCCGTGGTCTGGTACACCGGCCAGTTCTACGCGCTGTTCTTCCTGCAGACGGTGCTGAAGGTCGATCTCTTGACGGCCAACGTCCTGATCGCCTGGGCGCTGATCATCGCGACGCCCTTCTTCCTCGTGTTCGGCTCCCTGTCGGACCGCATCGGCCGCAAGCCGGTGATCCTGGCGGGCTGCCTGCTCGCGGCGGCGACCTATTTCCCGCTGTTCCAGGCGCTGACGGCGGCCGCCAACCCGACCTACAGCAACGCCATCGCCACGGTGCGGGCCGAGGTCGTGGCCGATCCCGCCACCTGCGGCTCGCTGTTCGACCCGGTCGGCATCCGAACCTTCACCAGCCCCTGCGACGTGATGCGCCGCACCCTGTCGCAGCAGGCCTTCCGCTACACGCAGGTCTCCGCCCCGGCGGGAAGCCCGACGCAGCTCGTGGTGAACGGCGGCACGCCGATCCCCTTCACCGACGCCAAGACCTTCACCGCCGCGCTCGGCCCGGCCATGGTCGCGGCGGGCTATCCGGCGGCCGACGACGCGGCGAAGGTCAAGGTCGACGGGTTCTTCTCCGCGCTCGGCTCTGCCCAGGCACTGAAGGTCATCGCGATCCTGACCGTGATGGTCATCTACGTCACCATCGTCTACGGGCCGATCGCCGCCGCGCTGGTGGAGTTCTTCCCCACGCGCATCCGCTACACCGCGATGTCGCTGCCCTATCATATCGGCAACGGCTGGTTCGGCGGGCTCCTGCCGGCGACCTCCTTCGCGATCGTCGCCTCGACGGGCGATATCTTCGCCGGGCTCTGGTATCCCGTCTTCTTCGCGCTGCTGACGGTGGTGATCGGCCTTCTCTTCGTTCGCGAAAAGAAGGGCGTCGATCTGGCGGACTGATCCGCTCTGTCGGCCTTCAAGCCTGAAAACGAAAACCGCCGCCCCGGGAGACCGGGGCGGCGGTTTTGTTTCCGAGAGGTGGATGGGCTCAGGCCGCGAGCTTGCGGCGGAAGGCGGCCGCGACCGCGTCGCCCATCTCGGTCGTGCCGACTTCGCGGCAGCCCGGCGCCATGATGTCGCCGGTGCGGGTGCCCGATTCCAGCACTTCGGCGATGGCGGCCTCCAGCTTGTCGGCCTCCTCCACCAGGGCGAAGGAGTAGCGCAGCATCATCGCGAAGGAGGCGATCATGGCGATCGGGTTGGCGATGCCACGGCCCGCGATGTCGGGCGCCGAGCCGTGGACCGGCTCGTACATGGCGCGGCGCTGGCCGCTCGCCTCGTCCGGGCTCCCGAGCGAGGCGGAGGGCAGCATGCCGAGCGAGCCGGTCAGCATGGCGGCGATGTCGGAGAGCATGTCGCCGAAGAGATTGTCGGTCACGATCACGTCGAACTGCTTGGGCGCGCGCACCAGCTGCATGCCGCCGGCATCGGCCAGCATGTGGTCGAGCGTTACATCAGTGAAGCCCTTGGCATGGGTCTCCGTCACGACCTGGTTCCACAGGACGCCGGACTTCATGACGTTGCGCTTTTCCATGGAGGTGACCTTGCCGCGCCGCGTGCGGGCCAGCTCGAAGGCGACCTTCGCGATGCGCTCGATCTCGTAGGTGTCGTAGACCTGCGTGTCGATGCCGCGCTTCTGGCCGTTGCCGAGATCCACGATCTCCTTCGGCTCGCCGAAATAGACGCCGCCCGTCAGCTCGCGCACGATCAGGATGTCGAGCCCGTCCACCAGCTCGCGCTTGAGCGAGGAGGCCTCGGCCAGCGCTGGATAGCAGATGGCGGGGCGCAGGTTGGCGAACAGCGCCATGTCCTTGCGCAGCCGCAGAAGGCCCGCCTCGGGGCGCTTCTCGTAAGGCACGCTGTCCCATTTCGGTCCGCCGACGGCGCCGAAGAGCACCGCGTCCGCCGCCATGGCCCGCGCCATGTCGCTGTCGGAGATCGCCTCGCCATGGGCGTCGTAGGCCGAACCGCCGACAAGGCCTCGCTCGATCTCGAAGCCGCCAGCGCGCTCGGCGTTGAGCAGGGCCACGAGCTTCTCGACCTCGGTCATGGCCTCCGGCCCGATGCCGTCGCCGGGAAGAAGAAGAAGCTTGCGCGTGGTCATGCGGATGTCCCCATTGCTCAAACGCGCCGACATCGCGGCGGATCAGCCGGGGTCGTAGCGGCAGCGCCCGCCGACCGCAAGCGCGGCGCGCCCCTCCCGCATCCCGGCCCGGCGAAACGGGGGGCTCGAGGTCCGCGATCCGCCGAGGGCGCCCGGTAGAACCTCCGGGGTCGGCTGGGCGGCTCTCATTGCCGGGGCGCCGCCGCGAAGGCTTGGCCCTGCGCTCCGCATCCAACGGGCTTCGCCTCTCGCGTCCGAACCTCGGTCTCCCGACGGCCGTCCGCCCGGAGGTTCTGTTCGGCGCTCTTAGGGTTTTCTTGACTTAGATCGCAAAGCCTTCCCCCGGAACCGGGCTCCGTCAACCTGTTTGCAACCCGCCGGGGCGAACCATCCCGTCCCATGGCATCGGACGGGCGACGCGGAAACGGCGCCTTCACGCGATCGGGGGGCAGTGCGTTGAAACTGAGCATCAAGACCAAGCTGGCGGCCGGTTTCGCGGCCGTTCTCGTCATGCTGGCCGCCACGGGCGCGATCGGGCTGCAGGAGCTCGGCCGGTCCAACCAGCAGACGGAGGCCTTCACGGACGGCCCGTTCCGGCAGGTGCAGCGCCTGGGCGAGCTCTACGCCCTGCAGGGCACCGCGCGAAGCGACTTCCAGGGCATGATCCTCAGCCAGAAGCCGGACGAGATCCAGGCGATCGGCGCGCGCTTCGACAGCAAGATCCAGTCGATGCAGACCGTTCTCACCGACTATATCGCCGCGCTGCCCGAAGCCAGCCGCCCGGCGGCGGCCGACATGGTGACGCTGCTGGACGAGCTGAAGGCGGCCTTCGTCGAGGCGCGGCCGCTCGCCTCCACCACCTTCCGCTACGACGCGATCAAGGCCATGGCGAAAGCCGACCCGGTCGGCGTCGAGATTTCCAACGTCCTTCTCCAGCTGCAGAGCGCCTTCCGTACTGGGCAGCAGACGCCGCTGATGACGATCTCGCAGAACACGCTGTCGGACATGCGCGCGCGCTTTCCCGAAATGCGCATGACGGCCAATCAGGTGCTGGTGGAAACCGACGACGCCAAGCTCAAGGCGCTGTCGCAGCTTCTCACCTCCCGCCAGGCGCAGTTCGGCGCCTTCATCAAGCAGCTGAAGTCGGCGGCGGACCCGTCCTACCAGGCGCGCCTGAACTCGCTCGACAAGCGCTGGGAGCAGTTCAAGGACGCGATGAACGGCTGGGTGGCCGGCGCCGTGGCCAACGACAACGGTCGCGCCCGCACGCTGCTCAACACCAAAATCATCCCGCTGGCCGAGAAGTTCGAGGGCCGGCTCGAAGCGCAGAAGAAGGTCGAGTCCGATATCGCCGCCGGCTTCGTGCAGCGCGCCGACACGGCTTTCACGGAAACGCGCCTGTTCCTGATCGCTCTGATCGGCGGCGCCGTCCTGATCGGCCTCGTCGTGGCGACCTGGCTTGGCCTGTCGATCTCGCGCGGCCTGAAGCGCTCGGTGGACCTCGCCCGGCAGATCGGCTCGGGTGACTTGACGCACACGATCCGGGCCAAGGGTTCGGACGAGATTGCCGAGTTGCAGCGCGCCATGGGCGACATGACCACCAAGCTCTCCGAGATCGTCTCGGGCGTGCGCGCCTCCTCCTCGCTGGTGGCCGCCGGCTCGGCCCGCTCGGCCGAAACCGCCGACCGCCTGTCGTCGGGCTCGACGGAACAGGCCGCCGCCTCCGAGCAAGCCTCGGCCGCGATCGAGGAGATGACCGCCAACATCCGCCAGAACGCCGACAACGCCTCCACCACCGAGAAGATCGCCGCCCAGGCCGCCGAGCATGCCGGCACCACGGGCGCGGCGGTGGCGCAGTCCACCGAGGCGATGCGCGCCATCGCCGAGAAGATCGCCGTGGTGCAGGAGATCGCCCGCCAGACCGACCTGCTGGCCCTCAACGCCGCGATCGAGGCCGCTCGTGCCGGCCAGCACGGCAAGGGGTTCGCGGTGGTGGCCTCGGAAGTGCGCAAGCTCGCCGAGCGCAGCCAAGCCGCAGCCGCCGAGATCGGCGACTTGTCCTCGCGCACGCTGGTGGTGGCGGAGGATGCCGGGGCGCGGCTGGAGCGCCTGGTTCCGGACATCCGCAAGACGGCGGAGCTGGTGTCGGAGATTTCGGCGGCGTGCCGGGAGCAGTCGATCGGCATCGAGCAGATCAACCAGGCGATCGGGCAGCTGGATCAGGTGACGCAGTCGAACGCCGGGGCGGCGAACGAGATGGCGGCGACCGCCGACCAGCTCTCCACCGAGGCGGGCCGTCTGGAGGAGCGGGCGGGCTACTTCCGCATGACCGACGCCGAGCGCGAGCGCCTGCTGCAGGACGAGGCGGTGGAGATCGAGGCAACCAACCGGCAGGCGGAGCGGCAGAAGACGCGCGGCGAGGGCGGCACGGCCAAGCCAGCCTCGACCTCGGCCACGGCCCCGGCGGCGGGCAAGGCGGCCGCGAAGTCCGCCCCGACGTCTGCCAAGTCAAACGCGCCCAAGACCACGCGGGTGCTGGGCAAGACCCCGGTGGCGGTGAGCGCGGAGACGGACCAGGACCTGTTCGAGACCGGCGCGGGCGAGAACCCCGTTCACAGCTTGCAGGCGCAGGCGGCGAGCGCGCTGGCGCGGCCGGCGCCAGCGGGCGCGGGCAAGGGCGGCTTCTCGCTGGATCTCGGCGGTGACGAGGGCTTCGAGCGCATGAGCCGCTGAGCCAAGCCTGCCTCAAATCAATCGACAGGAAAAAGCCCGGCGCGAGACATCTCTCGCGCCGGGCTTTTTCACAACTATAGCCCAACAGGCCGAGGCTCCGGCTGCTGGGGCGATGCTTCCCTACGAGGCTGTTTGGAAGCTCGGCGGCGGAGGGCCGGCGAGGGATTTTTGGGTGTCGTGAGGCGTCAAACGCAGTCGATGACAGCGGCATCGGCGAGGATTGGCAACGTTCCATGCAGACGGGCGAAACATCTGATGCGCTTGCGCAGCACTGCCGCGCTCGCGCGGCGTGTCTCGCCCTAGGGTGACGACGAAAAAGAACCGTCGGACGGCCCGGCCGAGTTTCCAAACAGGCTCTAAGCCCCCACAAACTAAAGCCCGGCCTGGAATGCGATCCCAGGCCGGGCTTTCGGTTTCAAGTATGGACTTACAAAACGGAAGGGCGGAGGTCAGCCGGCGCGCAGGGCGCTCGCCTCGATCTCCACCTTCATTTCCGGGCGGATCAGCCCGGCCACCATCATCGTGGCGGCGGGCCTGATCTCGCCGAACCAGCGGCCGGTGACCGCGAACACCGCGTCGGCATAGGCGGCATCGGTCACGATGTAGCGCACGCGAACCACGTCGCTCATCGCGAAGCCCGCGTCCTTCAACGCTTTCTCGATCGTCGCCAGCGCGTTTTCGGTCTGCGCGCCGACGTCTTCGGGCATGGTCATGCCGGCGTAGTCGTAGCCCGTGGTGCCCGACACTTCGCACACGGGGCCCTGCGCCACGGCGCGGCTGTAGCCGGCCTGCCGCTCGAAGGGCGAGCCGGTGGAAACGAGTTGGCGCGCCGCCGCGCTCATGCCCAGGGCCGCTCGGCGCCGACGCGCTGCTCGAAGCCGGTGATCGAGGCTTCGCGCTCCAGCGTCAGGCCGATATCGTCGAGCCCGTTGATGAGGCAGTGCTTGCGGAACGGGTCCATCTCGAAATGCACCGTGCCGCCGTCCGGGCGGCGGATTTCCTGCGCTTCGAGATCCACGCTGAGCGTGGCGTTGGAGCCCTTCTCGGCGTCCGACATCAGCGCGTCGAGTTCGGCCTGGGTGACGCGGATCGGCAGGATGCCGTTCTTGAAGCAGTTGTTGTAGAAAATGTCGGCAAAGGACGTGGCGATCACGCAGCGGATGCCGAAGTCCAAGAGCGCCCAAGGGGCGTGCTCGCGCGAGGAGCCGCAGCCGAAATTGTCTCCCGCCACCAGGATCTCGGCCTTGCGATAGGCCGGGCGGTTCAGGACGAAGCTCTCGTCCTCCGACCCGTCTTCCTTGTAGCGCAGGTTGGCGAAGAGGCCGACGCCCAGGCCCGTGCGCTTGATGGTCTTCAGATAGTCCTTGGGGATGATCATGTCGGTGTCGACATTGAGGATCGGAAGCGGCGCGGCGACGCCCGTCAACTGGTCGAACTTCTGCATGGCTTCGATCCTTTCCCGATCCGATGGCGCCCCCTCGCGGCGCCGCATGTCTGGTCTCGCGGCTTCGTTACACCCGCCACTGCCTCCGAACCAAGCCTTTTCGCAAAAGTGTGGCCGGCTTATAATATCCCGATAAAAAAACGCGTTGCATTGTTTATCGAGATAACATAAAAGCGAGGCAACGAAAGGAACGAGATCATGGCGCGTTTACGCCAGCCCCTGACCTTGGACGAAAAGCTCTGCTTCTCGCTCTACGGCGCCTCCATGGCCGTGGGGCGCACCTACAAGCCGATCCTCGATCGGTTGGGGCTCACATATCCGCAGTATCTCGTGCTCTCGGTTCTGTGGGAGCGGGACGGCATGGGCATCGGCGCCATCGCCGAACGGCTCGATCTGGAGCCGAGCACGGTGACGCCGCTGGTCAAGCGCTTGGAAGCCTCCGGCTTCGTCACGCGCCGCCGCAACCCGGCCGACGAGCGGCAGGTGACGGCGACGCTCACCGAGAGCGGCCGCGCCATGAGCGAGGAAAGCGCCTGTCTCGGCACGGCCCTCGTGTCCGGCTCGGGCCTGACGATGGACCAGTTGACCGCCCTGAACCGCGAGATCCGCGCCTTTCGCGCCGCCCTGGCGCAGTCCATGGCGGAGATGGCGCAGGACGGCTAGCCCGCCTCCGCCCTGAAGGCGGCTCGCTGGGCGCGCGCCTTCGCCTGCCCGGTCTTTGCCTCCTTGCTCTTCGCTTCTTCGTCCCTGCGAAGCCTTCCCTCGTTCCCTTCCTCCCGTCCCTCGGGCCGTCCCGGCCCGTTTCCTTCCCCCTTCCCAAGGAGATTTCCCATGCCTGTCGACGTGATCTACAAGACCAAGGCCACGGCCAATGGCGGCGGCCGCGATGGCGCCGCTCGCTCCGAGGACGGCTCGGTCGACGTCAAGCTCGTGGTTCCCAAGGAAATGGGCGGCCCCGGCGGCGACGGCGCCAACCCCGAGAAGCTTTTTGCCGCCGGCTATTCCGCCTGCTTCCTCGGCGCCATGCGCGCCATCTCGTCCAAGGTCGGCGTCAAGGTTCCGGCCGAGGCGACCGTGACGGCGGAAGTCGGCTTCGGCCCGCGCTCGGAAGGCGGCTACGGCATCACCGCCGATCTCACGATCGACCTGCCGGGCGTCGACCCCGCCGAGGGCGAGAAGCTGATCGCCGCCGCGCACGAGATCTGCCCCTATTCCAACGCCACGCGCGGCAATCTGGACGTGGGCCTGACCCTCGCCTGATCGCCCTTCGCGATCGGGCGCTCGCGCCTGCCGCCGGAATTGCAAGGCCGGGACGGTTCGCCGCCCCGGCCTTTTCGCGTGCCGCTGCTTGAACCCGTTCGCGCGATGGGGCAGACGTCGAGCATGACCGAACCCGAGCCGCTTCTGCGTTCCGTTCTGTTCGTGCCCGCGGCCAATGGCCGGGCGCTGGAAAAGTCACGGACCCTTGCCGCCGACGCTGTGATCTTCGATCTGGAGGATTCCGCGGCTGAAGCGGAGAAGCACGCGGCGCGCGAGCGTCTGCGCGCCCATCTTCTGGAGTGCCCGCCCGGTGGCGCCTTTCGCGTCGTGCGCATCAATCCGCTGGACACGCCCGAGGGCACGGAAGACCTTCTGATGGCGCGCGCCGCCAAGGTGGACGCCGTGCTCCTGCCCAAGGTCGAGACGCCGCGCCGGCTGAGCGAGGCCGACGACGCGCTGGCCGAGATGGACGCGCCCCCGACACTTCGCCTCTGGGCCATGGTGGAAACGCCCAAGGGCGTGCGCCACGCCGCCGACATTGCCGAGACACGCCTGCGCCACCGCCTCGGCGCGCTGGTGGTCGGCCCGAACGATCTGGTGGCCGCCGCCGATCTCCAGCTTTCGCCGGGCCGACCGGAGCTTCTGCCCTGGCTCGGCCCCGTGCTCGTCGCCGGCAAAGCGGCGGGCGTTCCGGTGCTGGATGGGGTCTGGTCGGACCTCGGCGACACGGCGGGCTTCGAGGCCGAGTGCCGTCAGGCGCGCCGCTTCGGCTTTGCCGGCAAGACGCTGATCCACCCCGCGCAGATCGCCGCGGCCGAAGCTGCCTTCTCCCCGGACGCGGAGGAGATCGCGCGCGCCGAACGTCTCGTCGCCGCCTTCGCCGACCCCGCCCATGCCAGGCGCGGCGTCATCCGCCACGAGGGGCGGATGGTGGAGCGCCTGCATCTTCATGCGGCCGAGCACCTCCTCGCCCGCGCCGCCCGCATTCGCGAAAGGACCCATCCATGAAGCTCTACCGCCTGTTGACCGGCGTCGACGACGCCGCCTTCTGCCACAAGGTCTCGCTCGCCCTGTCCAAGGGCTGGGAACTGGCGGGCAGCCCGGCCTATGCGTTCGACGCGGCCGAGGGCGTCATGAAATGCGCCCAGCCCGTCACCAAGCTCGTTGAGGGCAAGGATTATGATCCCTCCATGAAGCTCGGCGAACAATGACCACGCGTGACCCGTTGCGCGAAGCGTTTCTGGCCGGCCTCGAAGGGCTGAGGCGGGGCGCGAAGGCGCTTCCGCTCGGCGCGGACGGTTTGCGGCGCGGCGCCGAGGGGCTTCGGCAGGGCCTGGATGGGCTGGAGCGGGGCACTGAGGGTCTTCGCGAGGGCGCGGAGGGTCTGCGCCGTGGCATGGAGGGCCTGCGCCGGGGTCAGGAGGCTTTGCGCCGCGCCGAGGAGGCCATGCGGCGCCGGGGGCCGAAGGGCTCTTGAAGCGCTGGCTCGGCGCCGGCCTCGCTCTGCTTCTCGCCCTTGCGGCTGTCTTTTCGGGGCTGGCGCTTCTGGCGCTTGTCGTCCCCCGCGCGCCCAGCGTCGGCTTCGCGCCGCCGGGGCCGGGCGAGGCGAGCGTCGTGGTGGTGCTTGCCGCCAATCCCATCCACACCGACATTCTCCTGCCCGCGACCCCCGCGCTTCTCACCCGCTTCGGCTTCCTGGCGCGGGACGGCCTGCCCCTGGACGACCCGCGCGTCGGCGCCATCGCGGTGGGCTGGGGCGGGCGCGCCTTCTATACGCAGACGCCGGAATGGCGCGACCTCTCGCTGGACGCGCTCTGGCGATCCTTCACCTATGACCGCTCGGTGCTCCACCTTTCGCTCGCCCCCGCGCTCGCCGGCACGGAGCCGGGCCTGCGCCCCGTCACCTTGAGCGAGCCGGCCTATGAAGCGCTCCTACGTTTCGTGGAGGCGAGCTTCGAGCCCGACCCCAATTCCGGCGGCGGCCCCTGGCTCCTGCCGGGCTTCGCCTACAGCCCCTATGACCGCTTCTACGAGGCGCGCGGCGGCTTCAACCTCCTGTTCGGCTGCAACACCTGGACCGCCGAGGCCCTGCGCCACGCGGGCCTTCGAACCAGCCTCTGGTCCCCCCTCCCGCCCCTCCTGCTCTGGGGGCTGGATCTCCACGGCGCGCAGAGTGGAGGCTGAGAGCTGTCTATTGAAGTGCCGCCCTCGTTTCGGAAGATAGGCGCGCAGGTGGCCGGCAGTGATGGCACCTAAGCCGGCTTAGTCCGCCTGCGCCTCCAGCGCTTCCATGTCGTCGTCCGACAGGCCGAAATGGTGGCCGATCTCGTGGATCAGGACGTGGGCGACCAGCGTGCCCAGCGATTCCTCGTGCTCGGCCCAATAGTCAAGGATCGGGCGGCGGTAGAGGAGGATGCGGTTCGGCATCTCGCCGGTGGAACTCACCGCCATCGCGGCCACCGGCCGGCCTTCGAACAGGCCGAGAATGTCGAACGGGCTTTCGAGGTTCATCGCCTCCACCACCTCGTCGTCGGGAAAGTCGGCGACATGGAAGCGGATTTCGCCGGACAGGGCGCGAAACTCCGGCGGCAGCGACGCATAGGCGTCCAGCGCCAGCGATTCGATCTCCTCCAGGCTCGGCGCCATGCGCCGGCCCCAGTCCTTGGCCTGATCGAGCTGAGCCATCCCCGTCCTTCCCTGATGTCCGCCCGGCCTTGCCGATGCGGCGGTCCGTGCCCTTCCGCTCTTCGTGACATATCGCACCGTCGCCCGCGAGCCTGCCGCGCTTCACGAAGGCGCGGGGCCGTGCCCTGTCCACATCCCAGCCCTGCAAACGCCTTTTGAGCCCAGTGGTTTTCCACAGGCGGCCGTCAGGAGTGTGGAAGGAAAATAATCCAGACCCCGGCACGATTGACTCGCGGGGAGGCCTCTGGAATCCATAGGAACATAAAGTGAACAGATGCCGTTTCGGACGGTGCCGCTCGGCGGCGAGACAGGCTGTCCGAAGGAGAAGACCATGCTGGCGGCGAAACCGGAAACCGCGTCCCCCGATACGCCGGAGCCCATCCGTTCCTTCCAGAAAAGCTCGATAAAATCAAGACTTGGCCCCTGCGGCGCGTTATCCGACGAGCTGCTGAGCGAGGGAAAAAGCGAGGAGGGAGCACCGGCGCCGATGCCGCGCCTCGGTGATCTGCGCGCGGTGATTCGGCGAATCGAGGATCGCGCGCCGCCACGCTGGAGCGAGCGGGGGACGGGCGATGCGGGGTCCGAACAGGGTGGCGAGGGGGAGGAATTTTGTCCTGCCGTGCCTGTGTGCCCGCTCGGTTTTGCCGAGATCGACGATCGGCTCGGCGGCGGCTTTCCCGAGGCCGGCCTGTCGGAGCTGCGGGTTGAGGCGGTGCGCGATGCCGGGGCGGGCCTTGGCTTCGCGTTGGCGCTGGCCGTGCTGCTCGGCGCCACGGCGCGCCGACCGCTGGTCTGGATCGCGCCGGCCGCGACGCTCACCGATGCCGGCTATCCCTACCGGCCCGGGCTGGCCGGCTTCGGGCTCGACCCGGCCGCGCTCGTCATGGTGCGCGCCCGCCGGCTGGAGGAAGCGCTCTGGGCGGCGGAGGAGGCGGCACGCTCCGGCGCCCCGGCGCTGACGCTGCTCGAAGTGCAGAACAACCCGGCCCAGCTCTCGCTGGAGGGCTCGCGCCGCCTCCATTGGCGCTCGCGCGCCGCCGGGCGGCCGGTGGTGGTGCTGCGCCAAGGCGGCTTTGCCGAATCCACCGCCGCGCCGCTGCGCCTGCGCCTCGCGGCCGGCCCCGCCGCTGACACCCCCCGCAGCGGGGTCGGGCTGGAGGCGCAGCGCCTCGTCGGCGCGCCCGCCTTCACCGTCTCGATCGAGAAATCCCGCGATGGCCGCCTTGGCCAAGTCTGTCTGGAGTGGAACCCCCATGAGCGTCGATTCGAAACGATCCGTCCCGCCGCGCTTTCTCGGCCTGTTCTTTCCACGCCTCCCGACGGACCGGCTGCGCCGGCAGCGGTTCGGCCGCTCATGGCGCCTGGAGAAGGAGGGGCGCCTGGAGCAGGAGGGGCGCGTGGAGAAGGAAGCGTGCGGGACGGCGCCCGCGAGCCGCGCCGCCGCGCATCCTGACGCGGGTTTTCCCCAGCCGCTGCTGACGCCGCGCCTGGGAGCGGGCAACGGCCACCGCCCGCCCGCCGCGCTGCCGCTGGCCACCCTGCGCCCCTCGCAGCGCGAGGTCGTGGAAGGCGCGGAAGGAGAACTCGCCCCGCTCGCGCTGTTCGAGCGCCAGGGCGGGGCGGACCGGCTGGCGGCCTTGTGCGAACTGGCCGCCGGCCTCGGGCTGCGGCCGGGCCTCGGCCTTGCCGAAGCGCGGGCGCGCTTTCCCGAACTGGAACTCTGCGACATGGACCGAGGGGCCGACCGCCAGCTTCTGGAAGCGCTGGCGGACGCGGCCGAGCGCTACACGCCGCTGGTCGCGCGCGACGGGCGGCAGGGCCTCGTGCTCGACATTTCGGGCTGCGCCCATCTCTTCGGCGGCGAGGCGGCCTTGTGCCGCGAAGTGGCGCTGCGCTTCGGGGCGCAGGGCTTCGCGCTCGGCTGGGGCCTCGCCTCGCAGCCCGCGCTTGCCGGCGCCCTGGCGCGCCACCGGCCCGGCGTCAGCGTGGCGGCGGGGGAGGAGGCGTCGGCGGTCTCCGCTCTGCCCATCCAGGCTCTGCGGATCGATGCCGAGGAACGCGCCCGGCTCGGGCGCCTCGGCCTCGCGACGGTGGGCGATCTCCTGGCCCTGCCGCGCGCCTCGCTGGCGCGCCGCTTCGGCGAGGCGCTGCTCGCCCGGCTCGACGCGCTCACCGGCCGGCATCGTCGCCCGATCGAGCCGCGCCGCTACGTCGCCCCGCTCGGGCGCGAGCGCCTCCTGTTCGAACCCGTTAGCCTCGCCGACGACATCCTGCGCCTCGTGCGCCATCTCGCCGGGCATCTGAGGCCCGATCTGGAGGCGCGGGGCGAGGGCGCGCGGCGGCTGGAGCTTGCGTTGTTCCGTGTCGACGGGCGGGTGGAGCGGCTGGAGGTTCGCAGCGCCCGGCCCCTGCGCGCGCCCGAGCGCATCGAGCGCCTGTTCGCCGAACGGCTGAAATCGATCAGCGACGATCTCGACGCCGGCTTCGGCTACGATCTCCTGCGCCTGTCGGTGATGGAAACCGAGGCGATGGACGACCGGCAGACGAGCCTGACGGAGGAGGACGGGCCCGGCGGCGGCGAGGCGCTGGCCGATCTTCTCGACCGCCTGTCCACCCGGCTGGGCGAGGCGGCGATCTTCTCGCTGGAGCCCGACGAGAGCCACCGGCCGGAGCGCGCGCAGCACCGCGTCCAATGGCTGAGCGCATCGGGCGCGATAGAAGGCGAAGTGCCGCTGTCGCCCCGGCCCTTGCGCCTTCTCGTGCCGCCCGAGCCGGTCAGCGCCACGGCCGAGGTGCCGGACGGGCCGATCCGCCAGTTTCTCTGGCGCCGCGCGCATTACCGCGTCGGGCGGATCGAGGGGCCGGAGCGCATCGCGCCCGAATGGTGGCGCGCCGACGCCGTGCCGGAGCGCGACTATTACCGCATCGAGGACGAGGGCGGCCGGCGCTACTGGATGTTCCGCGAAGGGGGGCGGCCGGACGGCGCCTCCGGCTGGTTCCTGCACGGCCTCTTCGCGTGAGCGGCAAGGGGCTCCTTGCGCCCGGCCCGGGCTTTTGCGAGATCGGCGCAGCCTCGACCTTTTCGTTTCTGCGCGGCGTGTCGCAGCCGGGCGAGATGGTGGTGGCGGCCAAGGCCCTGGCGCTGGGCGGCCTGGGGCTGGCCGACCGCAACACGCTGGCCGGCGTGGTGCGGGCCTATGGGCAGGCGGAACTGGCCGAGATGCCCTTTCGCCCCGGCGCGCGGCTGGTGTTTCGCGACGAGACGCCCGACCTCTTCGCCTATCCCCGCGACCGCGCCGCCTGGGGCCGGCTTTGCCGGCTGTTGACGGTCGGAAACCTGCGCGCGCCCAAGGGCGAGTGCCATCTTGATCTGGCCGATCTCCTCGAATGGGGAGAGGGGCTGAACCTGGCGCTTCTCGCCCCAGACGCTTTGGGCGGCGACGAGGCGACGAGCGGCGAGGCCGAGCGGCGCCTGCGCACGGCGTTGAACCCGCTGGCGCACGCCTTTCCCGGCGCGCTGCGCCTGGCCCTCGCGCCCCGGCTCGACGGCGGCGACCGGCGCCGCCTCGCTCGCGCGCAAATCCTGGCCAAGGCCTGCCGCGCGCCGCTTCTGGCCACCAACGACGCGTTCTATCACGGCGAGGACCGGCGCCCCTTGAGCGATGTTGTCACCGGCATTCGCGAGCATGTGCCGCTGGCGCAGGCCGGCTTTCGTCTGGCCCGCAACGCCGAGCGGCGGCTGAAGCACGAGGGCGAAATGCTGCGCCTGTTTCGCGGCTTCGAGGGGGCGATCGGCGAGGCCCGGCGCTTTTTCGAGGAGCTCGGCTTCGATCTCGCCAGCCTGAAATACGACTATCCCGACGAGGCGCTGGGCCTTTCCGTTTCACCGGGCGAGGAGCTTCGGCGTCTGGCGCGCGAAGGGGCGGTGCGCCGCTACCATCCCAAGCCCGTGCCGGATAGCATCTGGAGCCGGATCGAGACCGAGATGGCGCTGATCGAGAAGAAGAAATACGAGCCCTATTTCCTCACCGTCCACCGCATCGTCGACGCCGCGCGGGAGATGAAGATCCTCTGCCAGGGGCGCGGCTCGGCGGCCAATTCCGTGGTCTGCTACTGCCTCGGCGTGACGGAGGTGCATCCCGACAAGGCCGGCCTCCTGTTCGACCGCTTCATCTCGGCCGACCGGGACGAGCCGCCCGACATCGACATCGATTTCGAGCACGAGCGGCGCGACGAGGTGATCCGCTGGATCTACGATTTCTACGGCCGGGACTCGGCCGCGATCGCCGCCACCGTCATCACCTATCGCGCCCGCTCGGCGGCGCGCGAGGTCGGCCAGTGCTTCGGCCTGTCGGAGGACGCGCTGAGCGCCCTGTCCGGCTCGGTCTGGGGCTATTCCGCCAGCGATCTCGGCGCGCGAGAGGCCGAGGCAGCGGGGCTCTCGGCCGAGGACCGCACGACGCGCCACGTGCTCGACTTCGCGCGCCAGCTCGCCGGTTTTCCACGCCACCTGTCGCAGCATGTCGGCGGCTTCGTGCTGACGCGCGGCCGGGTGGACGAGACCGTGCCGGTGCTCAACACCGGCTCCAAGGGCCGCATCATCGTGGAATGGGACAAGGACGATCTCGACACGCTCGGCATCCTGAAGATCGACATCCTGGCGCTGGGCATGCTCTCGTGCCTGCGCCGCGCCTTCGACATGCTGAACAAGCTCTATCCTGGCGAGGCGACGGGCGATGGGCGTCCGGCCACGCTCGACACGCTGCCCGTCGAGCCGCCGAACGGCCCGGTCTGGCGCATGACGCACCGGGCCGACACGCTCGGCACGTTCCAGATCGAATCCCGGGCGCAGATGTCCATGCTGCCCAAGCTCCAGCCCAACAAGTTCTACGACCTCGTCGTGCAGGTCGCCATCGTTCGCCCCGGCCCGATCCAGGGCGACATGGTGCATCCCTATCTCCGCCGGCGCATGGGGCTGGAGGATGCCACGCTGCCGAGCGAGGAGCTTCGCGAGATTCTGGATCGCACCTATGGCGTGCCCCTGTTTCAAGAGCAGGCCATGCGCATCGCCATGGTGGCGGCCGGCTTTTCCGGCACCGAGGCCGACAAGCTGCGCCGCGCCATGGCGACCTTCAAGCGCACGGGGCAGGTCACGCATTTCAAGGAGCGGATGATCTCCGGCATGGTGGCCAAGGGCTACGAGCCCGACTTCGCCGCGCGCTGCTTCGGCCAGATCGAGGGCTTCGGCGAATACGGCTTTCCCGAAAGCCACGCCGCCTCCTTCGCGCTCTTGGTCTATGCTTCGGCCTTCATCAAGTGCCACTATCCCGATGTCTTCGCCGCCAGCCTTCTCAACTCCCAGCCCATGGGCTTCTACGCCCCGTCGCAGATCGTGCGCGACGCGCAGGAGCATGGGGTGGAGGTGCGCGCCGTCTGCGTCAACCGCTCGTCATGGGACATGACCATGGAGCCCGCCCGCTTCGACCCACGCCGCATCCACCCGCGCCACCGCGAGATGGCACGCGATATCCGCTCGCGCCACGCCATCCGGCTCGGCTTCCGGCAGGTGAAGGGCCTTGGCGAAGGCGAGATGCGCCGGCTCGGCTGGGTGCGCGATTCTACCGGCCCCTTCCGCTCGCTGCACGATCTGCGCCAGCGCGCCGGCCTTTCGCGCCGTACGCTGGAGCGGCTGGCGGACGCCGACGCCTTCACCGATCTGGGTCTCACGCGCCGCGAAGCGCTCTGGGCGGTGCAGGGGCTGGACGAGCCGGTGGAGGATCTGCCGCTCTTTGCCGCCTCGCGCGGGGCCGACCTGCGGCCCGAGGCGCCGGCCGCCCTGCCGGAGATGCCGGAGGGCGAGGAGGTGGTGAACGACTACCGCTTCCTGTCGCTGTCCTTGAAGGCGCATCCCGTGTCCTTCCTGCGCGGCCATCTCGCCGATCTCGGCATCGCGCAGACGGTGGCCCTGGAGGGGGTGCGGCCCGGCCGGCGGGTGGACGTGGCGGGGCTGGTGCTCATCCGCCAGCGTCCCGGCTCGGCCAAGGGCGTCGTCTTCATCACGGTGGAGGACGAGACGGGCGTCGCCAATATCGTGGTCTGGAAGCATGTGTTCGAGCGCTTCCGGTCCGTGGTGCTGGGCGCGCGCTTCATCCGCATTTCAGGCCGGCTCCAGCGCGACCATGGCGTCCAGCATCTGGTGGCGGATCGGCTGGAGGACCTCTCGCCGCTGCTCGCGCATCTTTCCCGGAGCGGCTTGGCGAAGACCAACACGCTGCAGCCCGCCGACCATGTGCGCAAGCCCCTGCGCTATCACGGCAACGAGCGCGCCCTGCAGCGCCCGATCTCGCCCGAGGTGGTGGAGGCGGCAAGCGCGCTCGGCGCGGTTCTCTCGCGCGCCGACGAGTTCCGCCATCCCCAGCCCGAAGGCCGCGTCAACCTTCACCGCACTCCGCGCGAAGGCCGCCTCCTGCCGAACGCGCCGGACGGGCAGGACATCCGCGAGGCCCATTCCGTGCTGCCCAAAGGGCGGAACTTCCATTGAGCCGGGCGGTGTTCGCGCTCAGTCCAGAACCGCCCGCAGCACCGCGAGCAGCCGGTCGCATTCGGGATCGGTGCCGACCGTGATGCGCAGGAAATCGGCGATGCGCGGCCGGGCGAAATGGCGAACCAAGACGCCGCGCTCGCGCAGGGCGCGGGCGAGGTCCGCGCCGGCGTGGCCGGGATGACGCGCGAAGAGGAAGTTCGCCTCCGACGGCAGGACCTCGAAGCCCAGCGCCGCCAGCGCCCCGGCCAGCCGCTGGCGCGAGGCGACGACCAGCGCCCGGTGCCGCTCGAACCAGTCGCGATCCTCGAAGGCGGCAAGCGCCCCGGCCTGCGCCAGCCGGTCCAGCGGATAGGAGTTGAAACTGTCCTTCACCCGCTCCAGCGCCTGGATCAGGGGCCGTTGGCCGAGGGCGAAGCCGACGCGCAGCCCCGCCAGCGAGCGCGACTTGGAAAAGGTCTGCACCACGAGAAGATTGGGATAGGCGCGCACCAAACCCGCCGCGCTCTCCGTGCCGAAGTCGACATAAGCCTCGTCGATCACCACGGGCTGTTCGGGATGCGCGCCCAGAAGCCGGCGAAGCGCGGCGAGCGGCAGCGCGATCCCGGTCGGCGCGTTCGGGTTCGGCAGAATGATCGCGCCGCAAGGCCGGTCATAGGCCTCCACCTCGATCTCGAAGCGTTCGTTCAGCGCGACCTGTTCGAAGCGGATGCCGTAGAGCCGGCAATAGGTGGGGTAGAAGGCGTAAGACAGGTCGGGAAAGAGCAGCGGGCGCTCGTGGTTCAACAGCGCCTGGAAGACATGGGCCAGCACCTCGTCCGAGCCGTTGCCGACGAAGACCTCCTCCGCCCGCAGGCCGAACCCCGCAGCGATCCCCTCTCGCAGCGCCGAGGCCGACGGATCGGGATAAAGGCGCAGCGGGTCGCCCGCCGCCGCCCGGATCGCCGCCAGGGCGCGGGGCGAGGGGCCGTAGGGATTCTCGTTGGTGTTCAGCTTGAGGAGATCGGCGAGGTTCGGTTGCTCGCCCGGCACATAGGGCTCCAGCGAGTGGACGATCGGGCTCCAGAAACGGCTCATGGCGATCCTGCCGAGAAGAAGGGGAAGGGGCGGCTGACGGGGGAATAGCCTCGCACCGCGGCGCCTGTCCAACACACCCCCCGGCTCAACCCTCGCCCGGCTTCGTTCTTTACGGCTTCGTCAGGTCCTTCGGGCCATGGTCGGGTCTGTCGCCGCGTCGGAGGGGCCCGTCTTGCTCTATCTCGCCCTCAAATATCTCCATGTGCTCGGGGCCATCGTGATCCTGGGAACGGGAACCGGCATCGCCTTCTTCATGCTCATGGCCCATCGCACGCGCGAAGCCGGTTTCGTGGCGCGCACGGCCGGCGTGGTGGTGACGGCCGATCTTCTGTTCACCGCCTCGGCCGTGGTTCTGCAGCCCATTACCGGTTACTGGCTGGCCCGCGAAGCCGGCTATCCCCTCACCGAGCCCTGGATTCTCACCTCGCTGGCGCTCTACGCACTGGCCGGCCTGTTCTGGCTGCCGGTGGTCTGGATCCAGGTGCGCATGCGCGATCTGGCGCAGGCGGCGGCCGCGCGGGGCGAGCCGCTGCCGGCGCGCTATCACCAGCTGTTCCGCGTCTGGTTCGTGTTCGGCTTTCCCGGCTTCGGCGCGGTCGCCGCCATTCTGTGGCTGATGATCGCCAAGCCGGGGCTCTGACGCGATGACCGCTCCTCCCACGATCGCCATCTTCGGCGCCTCCGGCCTGATCGGCGAGGCCACGGCGCGCCAGCTCCAGGCCGAGGGCTTTCGCGTCCTGGCGTTGGCCCGCCGCTTTTCCCCCGCCCAGCGCGCGGCCTTCCCGAACGCCGTGGAAGCGCCGCTGCTCGCCTTCTCGGCGGGGGATCTCGACCAGATCCTCTCCGCCCACGGCGCCGAGATCGTGGTGAACTGCATCGGCGTCCTGCAAAGCAGCCCGCAGAAGGGCAGCGCCGAAGACGTGCATTGCGGCTTCGCCGCCCGGCTCGTGGAGGCGACGCAGGCGCGGCTTCTCGTGCAGATCTCGATTCCCGGCAGCGAGACGGAGGATCGCACACCCTTCAGCGCCACCAAGCGGGCGGCCGAGCGGTTGATACACGCCCGCAGCCCCGCCTTCGCCATTTTGCGCCCCGGCTTCGTCTGGGCGCCGTCGGCCTATGGCGGCAGCGCCCTGATGCGCGCCCTCGCCCTGCTGCCGGCCGATTTGCCGGCGCGCGAGGCGGCAAGCCCCTTCGCCGCCACGGATGCGGGCGACATCGCCCGCACGATCGGCTTTCTCGCCCGGCGCTGGGCCGGCGGCGAGCGCGACTGGCGCGTGACCTGGGACGTGATGGAGCGCGGGGGCGAAAGCGTCGGCGGCGTCGTCTCGCGCCTTCGCCGGCACATGGGCGGACCCAAGCCCTGGCTGCGCCTGCCCGCCGCGCTGATGCGGCTCGGCGCACTGGCCGGAGACGCCGCCGCCCGGCTCGGCTGGTCCCCGCCGATCCGCACCACGGCGCTCCGCGAGATGCGGCGCGGCGTCCAGGGCGACCCCGGCCCCTGGATCTCGGCAACAAGCATCGAGCCCCGCGCCTTCGCGGACGCCTTGGCGCACACGCCCGCCAGCGTGCAGGAGCGCTGGTTCGCCAAGCTCTATCTCGCCAAGGCCCTGGTGATCGGCACGCTCGCCGCCTTCTGGCTCGTGTCGGGCCTCCTCGCCCTAACGCTCGCCTTTGATGCGGCGGCGGCGATCCTGATCCAGGCCGGCGCTCCCCCGCTTCTGGCCAAGGCGGCGACCGCGGCCACCAGCCTCCTCGACATCGCCATCGGTGGCCTCATCGCCATAAGGCGCACGTGCCGCCTCGGCCTCCTGGCCGGCATGGCCGTCACCCTCGCCTATCTTCTCGGCTCCGTTCCCATCGCGCCCCATCTCTGGCTCGATCCCATCGGCGCCATGGTCAAAACCGTGCCCGCCCTCGTCCTGATGCTGGTGGCGCTGCTGATCCTGGACGAGCGCTAGAACCGGTCCGTGCGCCTTATCACGCGAGCGTGATGGCGGCTCGGCGAACCCTCCTCATCCCAAAGCTTCGCGCCGCCTTAGTTCGCTTCCTAAGGAATTGCGCGTCCGGCCTGGGGGATCTGGTGGGGCGTCGCGGGGCAGGGCGCTTTGGCGCCGGGGGATCAGACGCTGAAACGGGGTATTCCGAGACTTTCGGGGCAGGGCGGAGCGTGGCGAAGGGCTGTGGGCCTTCTGCCGCTCGTGCTGCTGGCCGCCTGCCAGGGGCCGCAATCCACCTTCGCGCCGGCCGGGCTCGAGGCCGAGCGGGTGCTCGGCCTGTTCTGGGTCATGCTGGGCGGGGCGGTCGCCATCTGGCTCTTCGTCATGGCCGTGTCGATCTATGCGACGCGGGCCAACTCGACGACCTTCAGCGACAAGGCCGGCAACCGCTTCATCCTTTGGGGCGGGGTCGCCTTTCCCGTGGTGGTGCTGACCGCGCTTCTGGTCTTCGGCCTGCGCCTCATGCCGGATTTTCGCGCGCCTGCCGACGGGCCGCGCATCGCCGTGTCGGGCGAGCGCTTCTGGTGGCGCGTTCATTACATCGCGCCCGACACGCCGGGCGTCGCCAAGGCGCTGTCGGGCGAGGGCGTGCCCTCGGCCAACGAGATCTGGCTGCCGGTGAACCGGCGCTCCGAACTGCTGCTCGGCTCGCCCGACGTCATCCATTCCTTCTGGGTGCCCAATATCGCGGGCAAGACCGACACGATCCCCGGCCGCGTCAACCGGCTGGTGGTGGAGCCGACGCGGCTCGGCACGTTCAACGGCATCTGCGCCGAGTTCTGCGGCACGGCCCATGCCCAGATGCTGTTTCGCGTGCGCGTCGTTACGCAAGAGGAGTTCGACGCCAGGGTCGCGGCGGAGGCCGCCCCCGCGACGCTGCTCGATCATCCCGGCCGGCTCGTTTTCGAGCGCAGCGGCTGCGGCGCGTGCCATGCCGTGCGCGGCACGCAGTCGACGGGCGAGGTCGGGCCGGACCTCACTCATCTGGCCGCCCGCCTGACGCTCGGCGCCGGCATTCTGGAGATGAACCCGGACAATATCGCGCGCTTCGTCGCGCTCACCGAACATGAGAAGCCGGGCGTCGAGATGCCCGCCTTCTCCATGCTGCCGCCGGAGGACCTCCGGCAGATCGCCGACTGGCTGGGGAATCTTCGATGAGCATGGCGGCCGAACTCAACGCGCTCCGCCGCCCGCAGGACCCGGACCAGGAGGACGAGGCGGTGCGCCGTGCCCAGGCCGAGCGGCTGATCGCCGTCTGGGACAGCCCCAAGGGCTGGCGCTACTGGTCCGACGTCAACAACACGACGGTCGGCGTCTGGTACACCGCCACCGCCTTCGCCTTCATGCTGTTTGCCGGCGTGCTCGGCCTGATGATCCGCGTACAGCTGGCCGTGCCGGGCAACGACTTCCTGTCGGCCACGCTGTACAATCAGGTGTACACGCTGCACGGCACGGTGATGATGTTCCTCTTCGCCGTGCCGATCTTCGAGGCGGTGGCGGTCATCCTCCTGCCGCAGATGCTGGGCGCGCGCGACCTACCCTTTCCCCGCCTCTCGGCCTTCGGATACTGGTGCTTCCTGATCGGCGGCATCTTCGTCTGCGGCTCGATCTTCTTCGGGCAGGCGCCCAATTCCGGCTGGTTCATGTACCCGCCGCTGACCACGCAGGCGCGCTTCACCCCCGGCTACGGCGCCGACATCTGGCTGCTCGGCCTGTCCTTCATCGAGGTCGCCTCGATCGCCGCGGCGGTGGAGCTGATCGTCGGCGCGCTGAAGTGCCGGCCCCCCGGCATGAAGCTCAACCTCATGCCGCTCTATGCCTGGTACGTCTTGGTCGTCGCGGCGATGATCCTCTTCGCCTTTCCGCCGCTGATCGCCGGCGACATCCTGTTCGAGATGGAGCGCCTGTTCGACTGGCCCTTCTTCGACCCGACGCGCGGCGGCGACCCGATGCTCTGGCAGCATCTGTTCTGGATCTTCGGCCACCCGGAGGTCTACATCATCTTCCTGCCGACCATCGCGCTCTTTGCCATGATCATCCCGACCTTCGCCCGGCGCCCGCTGATCGGCTATTCCTGGATCGTGCTGGCGGCGGTGGGCACGGGCTTCCTGAGCTTTGGCCTGTGGGTCCACCACATGTTCACGACGGGTCTGCCGGCCATGTCGCTCGGCTTCTTCTCGGCGGCGTCGGAGGCGGTGGCAATCCCCACCGGCGTGCAGATCTTCGTGTTCCTGGCGACCTGCCTTGCCGGGCGCGTCGTCTTCGCCGTGCCCATGCTCTTCGTCGCCGGCTCGCTCGGCATCTTCGTGCTGGGCGGTCTTACCGGCGTCATGGTGGCGCTCGCGCCCTTCGACTGGCAGGTCCACGACACCTATTTCGTGGTGGCCCATCTCCACTACGTCATCCTCGGCGGCGTGCTCTTCCCGATCGTCGCCGGCCTCTACTATTATTGGCCGATCGTCTCCTCGCGCAAACTCTCGGACCGCTGGGGCAAGATCGCCTTCTGGCTGATGTTCGTCGGCTTCAATGTCGGCTTCTTCCCCATGCACTATTCCGGCATGATCGGCATGCCGCGCCGCATCTACACCTATCCCGCCCTGATGGGGCTGGAACTGCCGAACCTCATCTCCACGTTCGGCGCCTTCGTCTTCGCGGCCGGCTTCCTGATCGTGGTGGCCGACATGCTGCGGCCGCGCAAGGACGCCTACGCGGAGAGGAATGTCTGGAACGCCGGCACGCTGGAATGGGCGGGCGAGGTGCCGGACCAGCCCTGGGGCGTGCGCTCCGTGCCGATCATCCGCTCGCGCTATCCGATCTGGGACCAGCCGGGCTTCGTCGACGACATCGATAAGGGCCGGTTCTACATGCCGGACGCCGAGGAGGGCAAGCGCGAGACCATGGTGACCACCGTGCTCGACGCCGAGCCGGTGCAGTGCCTGCGCGTGCCCGGCCCCTCCTTCGTGCCGATGTTCGCCGCGATCTTCCTCGGCGCCTGCTTCATCGCCGCGACCTTTCACTATTGGACGCTGACCATCGCCTCGCTGGTGGTCGCGGTCTTCGTCATCCTGTTCTGGCTCTGGAAGGCGACCGCCGTCATTCCCGAGAAGGACGAGAAATATGTCGGGCTCGGCCTGACCCTGCCGACCTATGTCTCGGGGCCGCATTCGGTCTCCTGGTGGGCCATGTTCATTACCATGATCGGCGATGCCACGGCCTTTCTGAGCCTCGTCTTCGGCTATTACTTCTTCTTCACCATCCACGAGAACTTCCCGCCCGCCGGGGTGAGCGGTCCGGGCCAGCTCTGGCCGAGCGTTTCGCTGGCGCTTTTCGCGCTCGGCTGGGGCGCGACGCTGCTGGCCCATCGCACCCTGAAGCGCGGCAGCGTCGGCGCGGCGCGGCTGCTCCTCCTCGTCGGGCTGGTGGCGCATCTTGCGGCCGGCGCGGCGCTGCTCTGGGGGCCGCATGCGACGGGGCTCCAGCCCTCGACCCATGTCTATCCCGCCACCGTCTGGATCCTCTGCATCTGGACGGCGATCCATGCCGGCGTCGGCGCCCTGATGCTGGCCTACTGCCTCGCCCGCTCGCTCGCCGGCAAGCTGACGCCGCGCTACGACATCGACCTCGCCAATGTCGCGCTCTACGCCCATTTCGCGGTGGCCACCGGCCTCGTCACGGTTCTGACGGTCGGCTGGTTCCCCTTGGTCGCAGGAGGCTTAGAGTGACTTTCGAAACCTCCCGGGGTCGACTGGCGGAGGCTTTTGGCCGCCCGGCATCGTTGCCGATCCTCGCCGATGCTGTCGGCATCGACTGCGTTCGGCGCCTTGCCGACGACCAAAATCCTTCCACCATCCTCCGCCCGGAGGCCTCGAAAGTCACTCTCCCATGTTCGGTCTTCGCCGCGGTACAAGCGACAGCTTGATCACCATGATCGCGACGCCCACGGTCTGGGCGCTGCATTTCCTCTTCTCCTATGTCTGGGTGGCGAGCGCCTGCGCGCCCAACGAGGACGTGTTCAAGTCCATCGCCCCGGCGCGGATCGGCGTGGCGGTGGCGACGGTGCTCGGCCTCCTCTTCTGCTTCTTCGCCGGCCTTCGCGCTTGGAGGGAATGGCGGGCGGAGGGCGGCGAGCCGCCGCACGACAAGCCGACCGAGGCCGATCGCGAGCGGCAGATGGAACTCGCCTCCGTGCTTCTGTCCGGCCTCTCCTTCCTCGCCATCGTCTTCACCGCCCTGCCGGTCCTTCTCGTGGCGGATTGCCGATGAGCCCGTCGCGCTGGGACATCCCGCCCGAGCCCGTCCGCCCGGCTCCCCTGGGCGGCAAAGCTTTGATGCGTCGGCACGCGCCGCTGGCCTTGGCGCTCCTCGTGCTCGTCGCGGCCTGGTTCGGGCCGCTGCCGGCGCGGGCCGAGACGTCCTTCGCCGCGCATATGATCCTGCATATGGGCGTCGTCGCCTTGGCCGCGCCGCTCCTCGCCTTCGGCCTCGCGCGCTCCAACCTTCTGCCGACCGGCGCCAGCGCCGGGCGTTTCGTTCTGCCGGCGGCACTTCTGGAATTCCTTCTGATCTGGGGCTGGCACGCGCCGGCCCTGCATGACGCGGCGCGCCAGAGTCTGGCGCTCTTCGCCCTCGAACAGGCTTCCTTCCTGCTCGCCGGTCTCTTCCTCTGGACGGCGGCACTCGGCAGCCTCGGCAGCCAGCGCACCGGCGCGCGCGCCGCAGGGGCAGCCGGCCTGCTGCTCACCTCCATGCACATGACGCTGCTCGGCGCGCTGCTCCTGCTCGCGCCCCGCCCGCTCTATCGCTGCGGCACGCTCTGTTCGCCGCTGGCGACGCTGACTCCGCTGGAAGACCAGCAGCTCGGCGGCACGCTCATGCTCGCGGTCGGCGGCGCGGCCTATCTCGCGGGCGGCATCGCGCTGCTCGCCGGCGTTCTCAACACCAGACCGGCCGAGGCGCGTCCATGAAGCGAACCGTCGAGATTACCTGGCGCCGCCTCGCCCTTCTGCCGGTGATCGGGGTTGCCGGCGCGCTCCTCGTCGGCGGCTCGGGCCTTGTGTCGATCGCCGCCTCCTCGGGCCATTTAGCCCCCGTCGAATGGTTTCTCCATTGGACCTTCAACCGTGCGGTGGTGACGCAGTCGTTGCCGATCGCAGTGCCGGCCGGCGTCGATCTCGCAGACCCCCTTCTGGTGCAGCGCGCGGCGGGGCATTTCGCCAGCGGCTGCGCCCCCTGCCACGGCGCGCCGGGCGAGAAACAGTCGCCGCTGACGCAGGCCATGGTGCCGCCGCCGCCGCGCCTGGAGGAGAATGTCGGCCATTGGCGGGACCGCGAATTGTTCTGGCTGGGCCTTCACGGCATCAAATATTCCGGCATGCCGGCCTGGACCGCCCCATCGCGGCCCGACGAAGTCTGGTCCATGGTCGCCTTCCTGCGCGCCCTGCCGGGCATGAAGGCTGAGACCTATGCCGATCTGGCGCTTGGCGGAGGCCAAGCCGGCAAGGCCGGCGCCGCGCCGACGGACGCCGCGCCGGGCCTGATCCCGGGCCTCGCCGCGCTGGGCGAGAAGGCCGCGCCGGCGCTCGCCGACTGCGCACGCTGCCATGGCTATGACGGGCGCGGACGCGGCGCGCCGGGCGCCTTTCCCAACATCGCGGGCCAGCCGGAAGCCTATCTCGCGGCGACGCTTCTGGCCTATGCCTCGGGCACGCGCGAAAGCGGCATCATGACGCCCGCCGCCGGTATTCACGAGGAAGCGACGCTGCGCGAGCTCGCCGCCTGGTATGCCGCGCAGGACCCTGGCCCCGCTACGAGCGGCCCGATCCCGCCGCCTGCCGGCGTCGCGATCGGATACGAGGGCGCCGCGCGCCTGCCGCGCGGCAGCATCGGCCCCGGGGCACCCGACATCGAGCCCGCCCCCTCGGGCGCGGCGGCCGCGCTCGACCCCGCCGCCGCGAACGGTCCGCCCTATAGCACGGCGGGCTTGTCCGAACTCGGCCGGCGCATCGCGCAGGAAGGCCTGCCCGAGCGCAAGCTCGCCGCCTGCGAGACCTGCCATGGCGCTGCCGGGCGAGCGCGCAACCCGAACCATCCCCGCCTCGCCGGCCAGCCGGAATGGTTCATCGCCACCCAGCTCCAGCTCTGGAAGGACGATCATCGCGGCGGCACGCCTTCGAACCATGTCATGATCCCGATCGCCACCAACATGACGCAGGAGCAGATCGACGCCCTGGCGCTCTGGTATTCCCGGGCCGATCCCGCCCGGTAAAGGGCCGCGACGGGGTGTCGGAAAGGCTGGGAAGATTGAGCGACGGCTAACCCCGCCGCTGGCGGCATGGCTATCCTGAAATTGTCGTCGCCTTCGCCTATCGCGGAGGCGCGTCTTTTCCCAGTACCGCGAGCGCTTTATGAGCTCGGAACAAGACCGGGCGCGGCGAACCGGACGGATGATTTGGAGTGCCTGACAGAACCCTTGGGCGGAGGATGGTCGAGGAGTTTTGTCCGGGGAAGAGGATCGAAGCTTGAGCGATGCCAGCGACACAGCCAAGCGTTCGCGACGAAGCCTCAGAAGACCCGACCAGCCGACCCCGTGAGGTTTTGTCAGGCGCCCTTCGATCCTGTCCCGGCCTGCCCTGCGCCGCGCAGGGAAAACACGGAGAAGGAACGGCCATGCCGCTTCACATCGAGACGCCGCTGATCGAGTCGTCCAGCCTCGGGCGGCCGGGCCTTTCCGTCTGGCTGAAGCTGGAGGCGCTTCAGCCGCCGGGCTCCTTCAAGATTCGCGGCATCGGCCATGCCTGCGAGCGCCATGCGGAAGCCGGCAAGCGCCGCTTCGTCTCCTCTTCCGGCGGCAATGCGGGTCTTGCCGTCGCCTATGCCGGGCGAAGGCTCGGCTTGCCCGTCACCGTGGTCGTGCCGGAAACCACGAGCGCGCGGGCGCGCGCCCTGATCGAGGCGGAAGGGGCGGAGCTGCGGGTCCACGGCGCGGCCTGGCACGAGGCGAACGCCCTGGCCCTCTCGCTGGTGGACGGGGAGACCGCCTTTCTCCATCCGTTCGACGATCCGCTTCTGTGGGAAGGCCATGCCAGCCTGATCGACGAGGCCCTGCGTCAGGGGCCGGGCTTCGACGCGGTGGTGCTCTCGGTCGGCGGCGGCGGGCTGTTGTCCGGCGTGGTGGAGGGGCGGCGGCGCAACGGGCTCGAAACCTGCCCGGTCTTCGCGGTGGAAACCGAGGGCGCGGCCTCGCTCGCCCGCTCTGTGGAGGCCGGGCGGCGCGTCACGCTGGAGACGATTTCCACCGTCGCCACCTCTCTGGCGGCGAGAGAGGTTTGCGAGCAGGCCTTCGCGCTCACGCAAAGCCACGACATCCGCCCCGTTCTGGTCGGCGACCGCGAGGCGCTGCGAGCCTGCGAGCGCTTTCTGGACGACCATCGCATCCTGGTGGAGCCCGCCTGCGGCGCGGCGCTTGCCGCCGTCTCGGACGGCGCGGCCGATCTCTCCGCCTTTCGCTCCGTTCTCGTCGTGGTCTGCGGCGGAGCTGTCGCGACGATCGACACGATCCGCGCCGCCAGCGCCGCGCTGGACGAGGCGGCCTAACGGGCAGGGAAACTAAGAGACGATCGGTCCGGCCGGCGTTCGCGATTTCACGCCTCCCCCTCTCGCCACCCGGCCGGGCGCCGCGCATGATCGCCCCTGATTCGGGAGAACGGCATGAGCACCTTGTTTCTGGGCATCGACGCGGGCGGCACCAGTTGCCGCGCGCGGCTGATCGATGAAAGCGGCATCGTGTTCGGCGAGGGTGCGGCCGGGCCGGCCTCGGCGCGCCTGGGCGTGGAAGCGGTGTTCGACGCGATGATGGGGGCGGCGCGCGAGGCGTGGCGCGCGGCC
Source organism: Aureimonas sp. AU20 (assembly GCF_001442755.1). Lineage (NCBI taxonomy): Bacteria > Pseudomonadati > Pseudomonadota > Alphaproteobacteria > Hyphomicrobiales > Aurantimonadaceae > Aureimonas > Aureimonas sp. AU20. The sequence continues at coordinate 589,990 of NZ_CP006367.1, forward strand.
GAGCTTGGCCCCTTCGCCTTCGCCCGGGTGCGCGCGGCCGCCGGAATAGCCGGCTATCGCCGCGAGGGCATCGCGGCTGACTTCACGGTTCGCCCCCATCCGTTCGAAAGCCTGCAACTGACCGACGACGGCACGATCGCGTGTCTCGGCGCCCATGGCGGCGCGGAAGGCGGCGTGGTGATCGCCGGCACGGGCTCCATCGCCTACGGGCTGCGCACGGGGCACGCGCTGCGCTTCGGCGGCTACGGCTTTCCCGCCTCGGACGAGGGTTCGGGTGCGCGGCTGGGCCTTGCCGCCATGGAGGCGGCGTTCCAGGCGATCGACGGGCGCGCCGTGCCGACGCCGCTGACCGAGGCGCTGATCGAGCGCTTCGGCGGCCGGGCGGCGGCGATGACGCATTGGTGCGACGGGGCGACGCCGACCGACTACGCCGCGCTGGCGCCGCTCGTCACGCTCCATGCCGAGCGGGGCGACCGGATCGCCCAGCTTCTGATGGAAGGGGCGGGCGACGCGCTGGCCGCGCTCGCCGCCGCGCTGGAAGCGGCGGGCTGCCCGCGCATCGCGCTGATCGGCGGCCTTGCCGGCGCGGTGCAGCCCTACCTGCCGCAGGCGCTGGCCAAGCGCCTGTCCGAGCCGCTGGGCGACGCGTTGGACGGCGCGCTGGCGCTGGCCGGACTGCCGCTGACGCTCGCCGCGACGGATGCGCGATAGGGGTTAGCCTTACCGCCCCGCTTTTGTCTACGCGGTCCCGCTTCGGCGTCTGAGCCGCGATTCGGCGACGCGCGTCGCCAGCCCGTCCCCGTGTTCGAGCGGTCCCGCCAGAGTCCCGATGTCGGCAAATTTGTCGAACAGGCACCGATGCTTGTCGCTCCCATGGTGGCGCGACCCGCCATGCTTCGTGTATCGAGGGCCGATTGCAAACGCCGCGTCGCTCGGGCGTGGCCTCGGGATGGGGATGCGAAGACGATGAAATCACGTGCCGCCGTGGCTTGGGAAGCCGGCAAGCCGCTCACCATCGAGACCGTCGACATTCGCGGGCCGCAGCCGGGCGAGGTCCTGGTCGAGATCATGGCGACCGGCGTCTGCCACACCGACGCCTACACGCTGTCGGGTCTCGATTCGGAAGGCAAGTTCCCCGCCATTCTCGGCCACGAGGGCGCCGGCATCGTGCGCGAAGTGGGCGCGGGCGTCACCTCGGTGAAGCCGGGCGACCATGTGATTCCGCTCTACACGCCGGAATGCCGCAATTGTAAGAGCTGCCTGTCGCAGCGCACGAACCTGTGCACCGCGATCCGCTCCACGCAGGGCCAAGGCCTGATGCCGGACGGCACGAGCCGTTTCCGCTGCGACGAGTCGACCGTGTTCCACTACATGGGCTGCTCGACCTTCTCGAACTTCACCGTCCTGCCCGAGATCGCGGTCGCCAAGGTGCGCGAGGACGCGCCCTTCGACAAGATCTGCTACATCGGCTGCGGCGTCACCACCGGCATCGGCGCGGTGCTCTACACCGCCAAGGTCTGGCCAGGCGCCAATGTCGTCGTGTTCGGCTTGGGCGGCATCGGCCTCAACGTGATCCAGGGCGCCCGCATGGTCGGCGCCGACAAGATCATCGGCGTCGATCTCAACCCCGGCAAGGTCGAGATGGCCCGCAAGTTCGGCATGACCGACTTCATCAACCCGGCCGAGGTCGGCCGCGACAAGGTCGTGCAGGCGATCCTCGATCTCACCGGCGGCGGCGCCGACTTCTCCTTCGATGCGACCGGCAACACCGAGGTCATGCGCCAGGCTCTGGAATGCTGCCATCGCGGCTGGGGCGAATCGATCATCATCGGCGTGGCGGAGGCGGGCAAGGAAATCTCCACCCGTCCGTTCCAACTCGTCACCGGCCGCGTCTGGAAGGGCACGGCTTTCGGCGGCGCGCGGGGGCGCACCGACGTTCCCAAGATCGTCGACTGGTACATGGAGGGGAAGATCAACATCGACGATCTCATCACCCACACCATGCCGCTGGACGAGATCAACACCGCCTTCGACCTCATGCACGAGGGCAAGTCGATCCGCTCGGTGGTTGTCTACTGAGGATGAAGCCCGGCGAATGGCGCTGGCGGCGGTTCGACGCGCTTCACGTGCGCGAACTGCACGATCTGTTGAAGCTGCGCTGCGACGTGTTCGTGGTGGAGCAGGCCTGCGCCTTTGCCGAGATCGACGGGCGGGACCCGGACGCGCTGTATCTCCTCCGCCTGGAGGAGGGCGGCGCGCTCGCAGGGTGCCTGCGCCTTTTCGCGCCTGACGAGTCGAAGGGGGGCGAGGCGGAGGGGAATGCCGCCCGCATCGGGCGCATCGCCACCGCGCCGGCCCATCGCGGCACGGGCCTCGGTCATCTCATGATGGCCGAGGCCCTTCGCTTGTGCGCCGAGCGCTGGCCGGAAGTCGACATTCTCCTCTCGGCGCAAAGCCATCTTCAATCCTTTTATGGCAAGCACGGCTTCCAGCCCGTGTCGGAGCCCTATCTCGAAGACGACATTCCCCATATCGATATGCGACGCCGCGCGGGCGCCGCCGCAGCGCTTTCCTGATTGCCGTCTCGCAAGGACCATTGACCATGCCGCTCGATATCGTATCCACCGCGAAGGCCCATGGCGGCACGCAGGGGGTCTATGTCCACCATTCGCGGTCGACCGACACGGCCATGAAGTTCGCCGTGTTCACCCCGCCGCAGGCGAGCGAAGGGCGCGTTCCCGTGCTCTGGTTCCTGTCGGGCCTCACCTGCACGCACCAGAACGCCATGGACAAGGGCGAGTATCGCCGGCTCGCCGCCGAGCTCGGGCTGATGATCGTCCTGCCCGACACCAGCCCGCGCGGCCCGAACGTGCCGGACGAGACGGACAATTGGCAGTTCGGCTCGGGCGCCGGCTTCTATCTCGACGCGACGCGCGCGCCCTATGCCGAGAACTACCGGATGTACAGCTACGTCACGGACGAGCTGCCGAGCTATCTCGCGACGCATTTCCCCGCCGACATGAAGCGCCAGGGCATTTTCGGCCATTCCATGGGCGGCCACGGCGCCTTCACGATCGCGCTGCGCAACCCCGAGACCTATCGCTCGGCCTCGGCCTTCGCGCCGATCGTGCAGCCGACCACGGCGGACTGGTCGAAACCGGCCTTCGACAAATATCTCGGCGTCGGCGCCAAGTCGCAGCGCGACTACGACACGGTGGCGCTGATCGAGGACGGCAAGCGCTTTCCCGAGTTCTATGTCGACCAGGGCACGGCCGACAGCTTCCTGGAAACGGGGCTTCGCCCGCAGCTCCTGGCAAAGGCCTGCGAGCGCGTCGGCATCAAGCTGACCCTCAACATGCGCGAGGGCTACGACCATTCCTACAATTTCATCTCGACCTTCATGGACGATCACCTGCGCTATCACGCCGAGCGCCTGAAGGCCTGAACCGGACACAGTCGAGAAGGCGGCGGGGCGACCCGGCGCCTTTTTCACGAGGCGACACCGCCGCCGGGAGGGGGCGGCCCAAAAGGGGATAAGGACGATGAGCGAGCAGACCCGAGCCGATCTCGGCGTGCTGGGCATGGGCACGATGGGCGCCAATCTGGCGCTGAACTTCGCCGACAACGGCCGCTTCACCGTGGCGCTCGGCAACCGCACGGTCGAGAAGGCCTATGGCGTGCGCGACAACAACCCGGAGCTGGCCGAGCGCCTCGTGCCGACGGACTCGATCGAGCATTTCGTCGGGGTGCTCAAGAGCCCGCGCGTCGTGGTGCTGATGGTCAACGCGGGCAAGCCGGTGGACGACCAGATCGCTCTCGTCCTGCCCCATCTTGCCCCCGGCGACATCCTGATCGACGCCGGCAATGCCGACTTCAACGACACGGTGCGCCGCGAGCGCGAGATCAAGGGCACCGGCATCCACTTCGTCGGCATGGGCGTGTCGGGCGGCGAGGAAGGAGCGCGCCACGGCCCCTCCATCATGGTGGGCGGCGACCGCGCCGTGTGGGAGCGCCTGAAGCCGCTGCTCGAGCCGATCTCGGCCAAGTTCGGCGGCGCGCCTTGCGTCGACTGGCTGGGCACGGACGGCGCCGGCCACTTCGTCAAGACCATCCACAACGGCATCGAATATGCCGACATGCAGATGATCGCCGAGATCTACGGCATCCTGCGCGACGGCGTCGGCCTTTCGGCCGGCGAAATGTCGGACATCTTCGCCGACTGGAACACGCGCGGCCTCCAGTCCTACCTCATCGAGATCACCGCCGTGACCCTTCGCGAGAAGGACCCGGAGACCGGCAAGGCGCTGGTGGACGTGATCGTCGACGAGGCCGGCCAGAAGGGCACCGGGCGCTGGTCGGTGATCGAGGCGCAGAAGCTCGGCGTCGGCGCGACCACGCTGGAAGCGGCCGTCTCTGCGCGCGGCATCTCCTCGCGCCGGGCCGAGCGCGGCGACGCGGCCAAGCTCTTCGGCACGCTCGACACGGCACGCGCCGAGTTCCACACCGACCACGAGGGCCTCGCCGAGCTGGAAGCGGCGCTGGAAACGGCCAAGATCATCGCCTATGCGCAGGGCTACGCCGTGATGGCGGATGCCAGCCGCGAGTTCGGCTGGAACCTGCCGCTCGGCGAGATCGCGCGCATCTGGCGGGCCGGCTGCATCATCCGTTCGCGCTTCCTGGACGACATCACGCAGGCCTACGAGAGCGGCGGGGCGGTGGTGAACCTCCTGCAGGCGCCGAGCTTCGCCGACCGCGTGCGCCAGGGCCAGGCGAGCCTTCGGCGCGTGGTGGCCAAGGCGGCGCTGGCCGGCTTGCCGGTGCCGGCGCTTTCGGCGGCGCTCGCCTATTTCGACGACTACCGCCGGGCGCGGGGCACGACCAACCTCACCCAGGCGCAGCGCGACCTGTTCGGCGCCCACACGTTCCACCGCCTCGATCAGGACGGCACGTTCCACCACAAGTGGCCGCAGGTCTGAGCCGGAACCCTTCGACGAAGAGAGACAGGGCTCGCGCAGGCGGGCCCTTTTTCGTTCGGGAAGGGAGCCTTTCGCAAGAGGGATGGATCGTGCGTGCGCGGCTTGATCGCGCGAACACGATCGAATCACTTCGCCGGGAACGGCGTTGCTCCGTGGGGAGGGGACGCCAATTGCCGAGGCAAGGCGGCCGGCGTGCCGCATCCCTCCTTTCGCGAGACCTCTGCCCGATGCGCACGACATCCCGAACCCTCGCCCTTCTTCTCGCCTCGACGCTGCTCGGCGCCTCGCCCGCCTTGGCGCAGGCGCAAGGCACCGAGGCCGACCGCCTTTCGCATGTCGACGGCAACCTGCCGGACGCCGGCAACGCGCCCGGCAAACCGGCCGAGACCGCCGAGGCCAACGCGCCCTCGCAGAAGCCTGCCTTCGAGGGGCAGACGCGCGCGCCCCAGCCTGCCGAGCTTGCCAAAGTCGAGACCACGGTTCTGGCCGACGGCCTGCCGCATCTCTGGGCCATGGAGTTTCTTCCCGACGGCCGAATGCTCGTCACCGCCAAGAAGGGCGCGATGATGGTTCTGTCGGCGGACGGCAAGACGCGCACCGAGGTTTCGGGTGTGCCGAAGGTGGAAGCCGGCGGCCAGGGCGGGCTTCTCGACGTCGCGCTGTCGCCCGGCTTCGCCGAGGACGGGATGATCTACTTCACCTTTTCCGAGCCGCGCGAGGGCGGCGGAAACGGCACCTCGCTCGGCAGCGCGAAGCTGGTGATGGACGGCGACGCGGCCAAGCTGGAAGGCATGAAGGTCGTCTACCAGCAGATCCCCGCCTATGACGGCAACAAGCATTTCGGCTCGCGCATCGTCTTCGCGCCGGACGGCAAGATCCTGCTCGGCGTCGGCGAGCGCTCCGACACGCCGATCCGCGATCAGGCACAGGATTTGAATTCCGGCCTCGGCAAGGTCTTCCGCATCAGTGCCGACGGGTCGATCCCCGAGGACAATCCGTTCCTCGCCCGGGAGAACGCGCAGGATGCGATCTGGAGCTACGGCCACCGCAACATCCAGTCCGCCGCGCTGGATGGCGAGGGCCGGCTTTGGGTGGTGGAGCACGGCGCGCGCGGCGGCGACGAGCTGAACCGCCCGGAGGCCGGCAAGAACTACGGCTGGCCGGTCATCACCTATGGCGTGGACTATGGCGGCAACCCGATCGGCGAGGGCAAGACGGCGGGCGAGGGCATGGAGCAGCCGGCCTATTACTGGGACCCGGTGATCGGCCCCTCCGGCATGGCCTTCTACCAGGGCGACGAGTTCCCGGCCTGGAAGGGCGCCTTCCTGATCGGCGGCCTCGTCACGCAGGGGCTCGTCGTCGTTCATGTCGACGGCGACCGGGTGAAGAGCGAGGAGCGCGTGCCGCTCGAAGCGCGCATCCGCGACGTGAAGGTCGGCCCCGACGGCGCGGTCTATGCCGTGACCGAGCGCCGCGAGGGCGAGGGCTCCTCGACCATCGTGCGAGTTGCCGCGGCGGACTGAGCCCGCTCACGACAGGACGATGAAAGGGGTCGGCCCGCGAGGACCGGCCCCTTTCTGCATCGGCGTAGGTCCGGCGGGATCGGATGCCGGCAGATGGCCGCCCTGCGCCTGTTCCGGCCGAGTCGGCCGAAGGCGCACCGTGCCCGCCCGGCCCGGGCGGGCTTCGGGAAGGGCGGACGAAGCTTGGGGCGGGAAGGCGGATGGACCGTCGCCCGCGGATAGGAAGCACGGCCGGGAGTGATCGCGACGGGGCAGTAAGCGAGAATGTCCAGGGCGAAGACCGGCGCCGGCCGGCCCGGCCGGTGAGCGCCCGGCGATGACCGACCCAGCGGCCCGGGTCCACCTCAGAGCGGGAAGGCCATCGGATCGCCCGAGCCGGGATGGGCGATCACCGCCATGTCGAGTCCGTAGATGCGGCGCAGCGGCTCGGCGGCGACCACCTCGCCCGGCGTTCCGCGCGCGACGACCCGACCGCCCTTCAGGGCCAGGATCTCGTCGCAGAAGCGGGCGGCCATGTTGACCTCGTGCAGCACGGCGATGACGCCGACGCCGCGCTCGTGACTGAGCCGGCGAACCAAGTCCAGAATCTCGATCTGATGCGCGATGTCGAGCGCCGAGATCGGCTCGTCCAGAAGCAGGCATTCCGCATCCTGCGCCACCAGCATGGCGAGCCAGACGCGCTGGCGCTCGCCGCCCGACAGTGCGTCCACCGCCCGGTCGCCCATCGCCTCCGTGTCGGTCAGCGCCAGCGCCTCGGCCACCTTCTGCCGGTCCGTCTCGCGGAAGCGGCCGAACGGCCCGTGCCAGGGATAGCGACCGAGCGCCACCAGCTCGCGCACCGTCATGCCGGGCGCGGCGGGCGTGGACTGCGGGAGATAGGCCACCGCGCGGGCGAAGTCGCGCGAGCCCCAGGTCTTGAGATTGCGTCCGCCGAAGGCGAGATGCCCGGCGCTGGGCACTTCCTGCCGCGCCAGGAGCTTCAGGAGCGTCGACTTGCCCGAGCCGTTGTGGCCGACGAGGCCGACGACCCGCCCCGCCGGTAGATCGAGCGTGATGTCCTCCAAGAGGCGGCGCCCCGGCACGTCGAAGGCGACGCCCTGGAGCGAGAAGCCGGCGCCGGCCCCGGCTCGGGTCTGTCTCTCATTTCTCTGGCTGTCCGGGGTCGGGGTGAGCGTGTCGAGCATGGCGGACCTCAGGCGGAGCGGCGGTTGAGAAGCAGCATCAGGGCCGGCGCGCCGATCAGCGCGGCGACGATGCCGGTCGGCATCTGCCAGGGATAGGCGAGGGTGCGGCCGAGCCAGTCGGCCGCGACAAGCAGGAGGGCACCGGCGAGCGCCGAGGCGAGAAGCGCCGGCGCGGCGCGGTGGAAGCCGAGCATCCGCGCGGCATGGGGCGCCATCAGGCCGACAAAGGTGAGGGGGCCGACGATGGGCGTCGCGGCCGCCGCCAGCGCCGCGGCGAGCAGAAACAGGAACAGCCGGGCACGGCCGAGCGGCAGGCCGAGCGAGGCCGCGCTGGGGGGCCCGAGCGGCAGGAGGGCCAGCGGGCGCGCGGCAAGGAGCGCCAGAAGCGTGAACAGGACCGCCCCGCCCGCTGCGCTCAAGGCCGCTGCGGCGCTGAGGCCGCTGGTCGAGCCCGCCATCCAGGCAAAGAGCATGAGCGCGCGCGGATCGCCCGTCGCCGACAGGACGCCCACCACCGCGTCGAGCAGGGCGTTCAGCGCGATGCCGGCCAGTAGCACGCGCTCGGGCTGGAAGCCGGAGCGGCGGCCGAGCGCCAGGATGGCGCCGATCACGGCCAGGCTCCCCAGCGTCGCCATGAGGCCGACCAGCGAGGCATGGGGCGTTGCGGCGATGAAGAGCGAGAGCGCGGCGGCGAAGGCCGCCCCGGCGCTGACGCCGAGCACTTCGGGGCTCGCCATCTCGTTGCCGGTGAGGCGCTGAAGAATGAAGCCGGCAAGGCCCAGCATCACGCCCGCGCTGGCCGCGCCGAGGACGCGCGGCCAACGCCAGGGCAGGATTTCCGAAAATTCGGCGGGCGCCAGCCAGGCCCAGGCGCCGGTCAGCGCGTCGCGCCCCAAGCACAACGCCAAGGCCGCCAGCCCCAGGCCGACGCCGAGGACGAGGGCGGCGCGCAGCGCGGGCGACATCGGCGGCCCGCCGGCCATGGGCGCAGCAGTGAGCGGCGGCCGCTCGGCGCGCGGCAGGCGCGGCAGAAGTAGGAGCAGGAGCGGCGAGCCGAGAAGCGCGGTGACGGCGCCGGTCGGCAGGAAGGCTTCCGAGGCGCCGGCCAGAAGCTGCACGCCGCAGTCGGCAAGGAGCAGAAGCAGCGCGCCGATGAGGGCCGCGCCGCCCAGCCGCCCACCGAAGCCCCGCGCGCCGGCAAGCCGCGACAGAATGGGCGCGACGAGGCCGATAAAGCCGACGACGCCCACCGCGCTCACCACGAAGCCGGCGATCAGGACGGCGAGAAACACCGCCATCGCGCGCAGTTTGCCGGCATTCAGACCCCGCGCGCGGGCGCTGGCATCGTCGAGATCGAGCAGCGAGAGCGGGCGCACGATGAGCAGCACGAGCGGCAGGAGCAGGACGAGGCGAAGGGCGAGCTGGAGCGCAGGGTCCCAGCTTTGCTGGCTTAGCGAGCCCGCGCCCCAGATGAAGAGCGAGGCGAGATAGCGCTCGTTGAGCAGCGTCAGAAGAGCCGAAAGCGCGCCGGCATAAAGGCCGACCACGAGGCCGGCGAGGATCAGCGTGACGGCGGCGAAGCCGCGCTTGCGCACCAGGGCGAAAACCAGAAGCGTCGACAGCCCGGCGCCGCCCAGCGCCACGAGATCGCGCCCGAAGCCCAGAAGCCCCGGCGCCCAGAGGGTTGCCACCGCCAGCGCCAGCCGCCCGCCCGCGTCGATGCCGAGCGTGGTGGGCGAGGCCAGCGGATTGCGCAGCGCCTGCTGCAGCAGCGCGCCGGAAGCGCCGAGCGCCGCCCCGCACAGGAGCGCCATCGCGGCGCGCGGCAGCGTGGCGTAGAGAAGCACCATGCGTGCGGGGTCGTAGCCCGCCGCGCTCAGCCCGCCCTGCCAGAGGGCGACGAGCGGCGGCCCCAGCAGCGTGGCGGCGGCAAGCGCCGTCGCCAGCGCCAGCGGCAGCAGGATCGCCAGCGCACCTAGCCCGCCGCGCGATCCGCTGGCGGGCGCAGCGGAGTGGGTGGCGCTCATGCCGATCCCCCTTCGGGAAGCTTGTCCAGGAGGCGGGCGAAGCGCAGGGCCGAGGGAAGGGTTCCGAACATCAGCGAGGCCGGCATGGTGGCGACGCGGCGCTCGCTCACGAAGGGCAGATGCGTCCAAAGGGGCGAGCGCGCCAGCGCCGGCCAGATGTCGGCGGCGACCGGCTCGATCACGACGCATTCGGCCTCGCCCGCCTTCACCAGCTCCTCCACGCCCACCGTCGCGAAGCCCCAGCTGTTGACCTCGCCCTCCCAGGCGTTCTCCAGGCCGAGCCGGGTCAGGACATTGCCGTAGAGCCCCTTGCGCCCGTAGACGCGCACATGGCGCGGGTCGAGAAAGGACAGGAAGAGAAGCGGGCACGTGTGGCGCGGGCGAAGCCGCGCGCCGAGCGTCTCCAACTCGGCGTCGAAGCTTGCGATGGCGGCTTCGGCCTCGCTCTCGCGGCCGGTGATGCGGCCGAGCGCGCGCGTCACCTCCACCGAGCGCGGCACGGGCTCGAACCCGTCGGCGCTGCCATGGATGGTCAGCCGCTCCACCGGCGCGATGCGCTGCAGCGTCGGCTCGGCCATGGCGACATAGTCGGTGGTCAGGATCAGGTCGGGCTTCAACGCGGCGAGCCGTTCGAAATTGGGCTCCACCGAGGCGCCGAGATCGGCCGTGCCGGGCGGCAGGGCGGGCTCCACCACCCAGATCTTCCAGTCCTCCGCCGACATGACGGCGATCGGCGGCAGGCCGATCAGGATCAGCGCCTCGGCCAGCCCGTAGTCGATCACCGCGATGCGCGTGGGATAGGTCTTTGCGAAGGCCGGTCCCCGCCAGAGCGCCGCGCTCGCCACGCCGAGGCCCAAGCGCCCCAGGGCGCGGCGCGAAAGCTCGTTGCGGCTCATGCGCGATATCCTGATTAGAAAAATCAGGTTTCTCCTAGCCGCACCCGCCCGCCCGTTCAAGGGGCGGCGGCGAGGGCGGGTAGGAGCGGAGGTTACATGCGGGACTGTCGGGGAATTTGGGACAGAACCCGCGGACGGAGAAGGGGCGCGGGATTTTCGCTGGGGCAAGGAGCGAAGCGTGAGGGATGCGAGGGCGCATGGCTCGGCCTTCGCCGCGAGGCGAGCGGATGAAAGACTGGCGGGCTGACCACGGCAGGTTTCATCCCAGGTTCCAGGAGCACCCAACAAGAACCTCGTGGGGTCGGCTGGTCGGGTCTTTCCACCGTGGACTTCGTCGCGGAGGCTTGGCCCTACCCCCTCGCATCCCTTGCGCTTCGTTCGCTGACGAGGAACGGGAAAAGCCTCGGCATCCTCTGCCCGAAGATTTTGTCATGCGCTCGAAAATAAAGGGAGCGAAGCGGCGACCACTTTGCTCCCTCCGAGAAATGCTTGAGGACAGGCGGTGCCCGTGCCTCAGGCGCTGAGGCGGCGGAAGCCGTCCGCCTCTTCGCGAGGCGCCGCGCCACTGGCCTTGCCTGAGAGCCGGGCCTTGGGCGCCGCCGCGCCGCCAGGGAGCACACGCGGAACGGTGCCGAGCCGCGCCTGTTCGCCTTGCCCGCCCTCCGCCGTTTCCTGACGGAAGAAGGCCGAGCGCTCGTCCAAGCCGACCCTGCGATGTCTCGTCGGGCACTACGGGGGACCTGAGTCCGACAGGTTTTGCCCGGGTTCAAAAGCAAAGGGAGCGAAGCGGTTTGCCGCTTCGCTCCCCCGAAGACATGCTTTGAGGACAGGCGGCGCCCCTGCCTTAGGCGCTGAGGCGGTGAAAGCCGTCCGCGTCTTCGCGAGGTGCCGCGCCGCCGGCCTTGCCGGAGTGCCGCGCCTCGGGCGCCGCGCCGCCGGGGAGCACGCGCAGAACGGTGCCGGACCGGGCCTGTTCAGTCTCGTCGCCTTCCGCCGTTTCCAGACGGAAGAAGGCCGAGCGCTCGTCCAACTGGCGCGATTCGGCCAGAAGCTGCTCGGCGGTGCCGCTCATCTCATGGGCCGCCCCGGCATTCTGCTGCGTGACCTGCTCCAGCTGCTGGATCGCCTGGTTGATCTGCTGCGCGCCCAGATGCTGCTCCTGGCAGGCGACCGAAATCTCGCCCACCAGCTCGGCCGTCTTGTGGATGCCCGGCACGAGCTCGCCCAGCCTCTGCCCGGCTTCCTGCGAGACCGACAGCGTGGCGCTGGACAATTGGCCGATCTCGCCCGCCACATGCCCGGCCCGCTCGGCGAGCTTGCGCACCTCGGACGCGACCACCGCGAAGCCCTTGCCGTGCGATCCCGCGCGCGCCGCCTCGATCGCGGCGTTGAGGGCGAGAAGGTCGGTCTGCCGGGCGATCTCCTCGACCTGCGTGATCTTCTGGGCGATCTCGCGCATGGCCTCGACGGAGTCGGCCACCGCCTTGCGGCTGCGCTCGGCGTTGGTGCTGGCCTCGGTCGCCACGGTCTCGGTCTCGCGAATGTTGTCGGCGGTCTGGCGGATATTGGCGACCATCTCCTCCATCGCGGCCGAGGCCTGCTCGGTGGCGGCGGCCTGCTCCGACGCGCCTTGGCTCAGGAGCTCGGCGGCCTGGGAAGACTGGCGCGAGCCGGATGCCACCTCGGTGGAGGATTGGCGCATGCCGGTCACGATCTCGCGCAGCTTGCGCGTCATCTCGTTCATCGTGTGCTGGAGATCGCCGATCTCGTCGCGGCTGCGGATCTCGACGGTCTGCGACAGGTCGCCTTCACCGATCAGCCGCGCGAAGGCGACGGAGCGCGACAGTGCCCTCGAGATCGAGAAGGCGATCCACAGGGCGGCGGCCGCCCCGATCAGGATCGCGCCGCCGATCAGCGCCAGAAGCGTGGAGCGCATCGCATCGTAGCGTCCGTTCGCCTCCTCGACATAGTGCCCGGTGAGGCGAAGCGCGCTGTCCACACGGGCGTTGACGAGGTCGGACACGATCTTGGCCTTGGGAATCACCGTGCCGTTCAGATAGTCGAGCGTCGCCTCGCTCTCGTCCTTCAAAGCCTTGTCCATCTCCCCGCGCTGCGCGGCGAACAGCGCCGACCAGCCGTCCGCCAGGGGCGAGAGCTCGGAGGGCGACAAGGCCGGGTTCGCCGCCAGCGAAGCGAGGGCGGCGCGGAACTCCCCGTCGGCGGCGTTCAGCGCGTCGTTGGCGCGCGCGCGGGTCGCGGGTTCGTCCAGGCCGAAGGCTGATATCACGGCAAGCCGCGCGTCGGAGGAGGCCTCGGCCAGGCGCGCCGGAGCGGCACTGTCGGGAAGGCGGGCCGCCAGCGCGCCGATTCGCGCGGCCAGCGCATCCGCCATGGGCGCGGTCTGCGTGATCGCCGTCTCGATCGGATTCTTGTCGCTCGCCACCACCATGGCGAGCCCTTTGCCGGCCGTTTCGCGATAGGTCTCGATCGCCGGTGTCAGTTCGGCCGCTTCGCCTTTCCGGTCGGCGGGCAAGGCGGTGAGATAGCGGGCGAGATCCGCGTCGATGCCTTGCCAGGTCCGCTCGTAGTCCTGGAGCATGGCGGCCTGCTTCTTCTCGTCGGGATAGACGAGCATGGCCAGGATCAGCCGGCGCGTGGCCATGACCTTGGTTTCCAGGGCCTGGATGTTGTGAAGCTGTTCGACGGGCTGGGCCGCGAAGGTCGCCATGCTCTCGTTGCTCTTGGCAAGGCTCGTGACGCCGCAATAGCCGGCGGCCCCCAGGAGAAGCAGGACGCTTCCAAAGGAAAGGAGAAGTTTCGTCTTGATGGTGACTTGCATGGAACTGCCTGCCTCATGGCCGAGGCGTGACCTGACGTCGGGCGTTCGTCACCTCCCTTGCCCGCCTCATGTCCCGCCTGCATCGTGTGGACGAATGTCGGCGGTGGCCCTTCCCCTCAATAGCCGAAGGGAAAGCCCAAGCATGCGACCCGCCTTGGCGAGAGGAGATAAGGTTAGGCGATTAAAGAATGTCGGAGCGAATCGCGACAATGCGGGGGAAGCCGGTTTTTGCCGGCTTTGCCCCCGATTCCGTGTCCCCGATTTTCAGCGCGCCGCCACGGCTGCCGCATCGGGCGCCGACGCCGTGTCCACCAGCACGACGACCGAGAGGCCGGGCGCGAGGTCTGCCATATGCGGCTGGCCGGGGTCGATGCGGATGCGCACGGGCACGCGCTGGGCGACCTTGGTGAAGTTGCCGGTGGCGTTGTCGGGGCGCAGCACGGAAAATTCCGAGCCGGTGGCCGGGGCGAAGCGCTCGATATGCCCGGTCATCTCCAGGCCGCCGAACGCGTCCACCAGAAAGCGGACGGGCTGACCGACCTGCATTCCGGCGAGCTGGGTTTCCTTGAAGTTGGCGACCACCCAGGCGACGTCTGGCACGAGGCTGGTGAGCTGCGTGCCCGCCTGCACATACTGGCCAAGCTTGACGCCGACCTCGCCGAGATGGCCCGCCTTGGGGGCGAGGATGCGCGTGTTGGCAAGATCGATCTCGGCGAGATTGACCGCAGCTTCCGCGTTGTCCACCGCCGCTTCCAGCGTCTGACGATTGACGATCACGGTCTGCAGGTCCTGGCGCGAGACCTCGAGCTGCGCCTTGGCCTGGTCGAGCGCGGCAGAGGCCTGGTTGTTCTGGCGCGTGGCGACGTCGAGATCGCTGCCCGGCACGTAGCCCTGGCGCGCCAGCGGCTGGATGCGGGCGAGATTGGCGGCGGCGGTCTCGAAGGCGGATTCGGCGCTCTTCACCGCCGCTTCGTTGGCGGCGATCTTGGCGACGCTGGAGCGGCGCTGCTGCTGGGAATTGGCGAGCGCCGCCTTCTGGCCGGCGAGACTGGCCCGCGCCTGCGCCACGCGCTGGGCGAAGATGCGGTCGTCGATCCGGGCGATCAGCTGCCCTTCCGCGACGCTCTCGTAATCCTGCACCGCGACCTCGGCGACGATGCCGGCGAGCTGCGGCGCGATCGTCGTCACCTGACCTCGGACATAGGCGTCGTTGGTTCGCTCGACGCTGCTGGCGAAGGGCGGCAGGCGCCAGGCGTAGAGCGCGAGCAGAACGCCGGCGGCGCCGACGAACAGGGCGACATAGGTGCCGAGTGAGCGGAAGATGCGCATGGACACGAACCGGAGCGTTGGTCAGCCTTCGGCCGGCGCGGGCGCGATGCGGGCGCGCAGCCGGTCGAAGGCGAGGTGAAGAAGAAGGAAGCCGAGGCCCACGGCGGCCAGAACCGCCGTCAGCAGGAATGCGTCGTTATAGGCCAGGATATTGGCTTCGCGCGTCGCCTGGGTGCCGAGCAGCACCAGCCCTTCGGCCTGACGAAGCGCGGGGTCGGCAAGCGTCGAGCGATAGCTGTTGCCGAGGGCGGCGATGCGCGCGGCCACGATCGGATCGGCCAGGGTGATGTTTTCCACGATCTGGTTCGAGTGGAACTTCTCGCGGATGGTGACGAAGGTGCGGAACAGGGCCGCGCCAATGGCGCCGCCGGTCGCCTGCGTGGTCAGGAAGATGATGAGGAAGGAGAGGATGTAGTTCATCCCCTTCTTCATCGCCGAGGCGAAACCCTGCGCCATGGCGGGGGGCAGGAACAGGACACCCGCCGCCGAGATGAGGCCTTGGCTCAGATACATCTGCTCGGGCCGCGTCAGCGAGGTCGCCTGCGAATCCATCAAGGCGCCCGTCATCAGGAACAGAAGCGCCACGATATGAATATACGGCGCGCGACCGGGCTTGAGGATCGAGGCGCAGACAAGACCCGCCGTGACGCCCGAGGCCAGCATCACGAGATAGAGCACCACCATCTGCTCGTTGCGCAGGCCCAGCACCTGGAAGAAGCCCGACGCGCCGCTGGTCTGCTCCGACAGGAGCAGCCGGAACAGGAGAAGCACGCCGGCAAAGTGCAGGATTTCCTTGGAGGTGATCCAGCGGATGTCGATCAGCGGATTGGTGCGGTTCAGCTCGATCACGGCGGCCACCGTCAGGCTGGCGAAGCCCCCGGCCAGCGTCCAGCCGATCCAGGGCGCCTCCAGCCACCAATCGAAGGGGCCGAGCGTGACCGCGACGGCGATGGAGCCGAGGCCCAGCGCGATGAAGACGTAGGACACGAGATCGAGCCGCTCGATCACCGGCGTCTTGGGCGGCGAGTTCAGCGGCAGGAGGCGGATGGCGCAGAAGCTCATCAGCGCGAGCGCCGTTTCCAGCATGAAGAGCCCGTTCCAGTCGTCGATGTCGAGCAGGCCCGGCGAGATGAGGCGCGCCAGGGTGGGCGCGATGGCGGTGTTGGTGAGGGCCAGACTCATGCCGATCGAGAGCTTCTTCTCGGGCGGAAAGCTCTCCAGCATGTAGAGAAAGGCGAGCGAGGACATGGGCGAGGCCGCCGCGCCCGCGAAGAAGCGCACCACCAGCGCCGACTGGAGATCGTCCACGAAGAGATGCAGCAGCGTCACCGTGACGAAGCCGGCGATCGCCCATTCGGCAAAATTTCGCAGGCCGAACTGCGCGCGCATCTTGGTGAGAAGCAGCGTCAGGCTGACATTGGGCGCGAGGTAGGCCGCGCTCAGCCAGACCGTCTCGTTCACGGTGGCGCCGAGCGGGCCTTGAAGCTGGTAGAGATTGGCGGTGATGAGGTTGAGCCCCAGCCCCTGCGTCGCCGCGATCAGCGTCGAGGCCAGGATGTAGAGCGCCGCCATCTGCGGGGTCTTGCGCACATAGGGCGCGGGGGCGGGCATGGGCGCGCCGCGCCGGCGCGGCGCGGGCTGGGCGGGCTCGCCGTCGGGGCGCACATCCTGCGGCGCCGGACCGCCGATCGAGGCGGTGGCCTTTTCGACGGGCTCGGCCGGGGCGGTGCCGCGCACGGTTTCATCCAGCATGGGCGCGATCCCGGTCGATGGCTTCGGAAACGAGGGCGAGCACCCGAAGCGTATCCTCGGCCTCGGTGGCCGGCACGCCGGCCAGCACGGCATCGCACAGCTCCTGCGCGATGCCGGCGACGATCGCGGCGGTCTTCTGGCCGTGCTCGGTCAACTCGACGCGCTTGACGCGCCGGTCCCCCTCGACGGGGAGCCGGCGCAGGAGCCCCAGCGCCTCCATCCCGTCGAGAAGCCGAACCACGGTCGGCCCTTCCAGCTCCAGATCCTCGGCCAGCTCGCGCTGCGTCATGGTCTGCCGGCTGAGCGCGGCCAGCGCCCGGGCGCGGGGGTAGGTCAGGCCGCGCGCGACCACCCGTGCGTTGAAGCGCGTGCGTAGCTTGCGCGCCGTCTTCATCAGCGTTTCGGCAAAGGCGGCTTTGAGAGCGGGGTCGGCCTCGGTCATACAAACAATATGGATAGGGTGCTTCTAGTGAGCAATGTATCAAAGCATGCATTCGGTGAACGCACCGTTGACGCGATGCCACACGGCTCGGCAAAACACCCCAGCCGATCCGCCGTTCGAAGGATGCCTGCCATGTCCGACGCCCCTTCCCCTGCCGCCGCTCCCCGCATTTCGATCCGCTATTGCACGCAGTGCCAATGGCTTCTGCGCTCGGCCTGGCTGGCGCAGGAGCTTCTGTCGACCTTCGGGCCGGACCTCGGCGAGGTCGCGCTCGTGCCGGGCACGGGCGGCGTCTTCGAGATCCGCTACGAGGACGAGGTGATCTGGGAGCGCAAGGCCGAGGGCGGCTTTCCCGAGGCCAAGGTTCTCAAGCAGCGGGTGCGTGATCGCCTCGACCCCGAGCGCAGCCTCGGCCACAGCGACCGCTAACGGCCAAGGGAGCGGAACGAGTGCGGGCCGCGCCCTTCGCAAGCGAAGGAGGCGGCCCGTGTTTTATGCCGCGCTCAGACGGCACGTCGGGTTCGAGCGCTTAGCGCTCGACATAGGTGACGACGCGGCGATCGGCCTTGGAGACGATCACCGGCCGGTCCTTGTTGTAGAAATAGACATAGTCCGGGTTGGACGGGACGGGGGTCAGTACCACGGTGTCGGGCACGACATAGCCGTTCTTGACCTCGCCCTCGACCACGACCGGATTGACCGGGTTGGCCACGACATATTGCTGCACGTCGTCAGGGGCCGAGGCCGCGCCGCCGATCACCGTGCCGGCCACGCCGCCGACCACGGCGCCCACCGGTCCGCCGACCAGTGCGCCGGCCACGGCACCGGCGCCCGTTCCGGCCAAGGTACCGGCTGCGCGTTCACCATTGCTCTTGGGTTCGGTCGTGGTGACGACCGTGGTCTGGGCCAGGGCCGGGCCGGCCAGAAGCGCGAGCGCGGCGGAAGCGAGAATGATCTTGCGCATGTTATGTCGTCCTTGAAACGTCCCTCGCGGCAACAAACAAGCGACCGGCCTTTGCGTTCCCGCGCTGGCTTCGCCATTCGCGCTGCACTGCGACAAATCGTCTCCCGGTGTTCGCGAGAAAAATCGGTCTGTCGATCTCGTCGCGCCAAGCCCCTCTCGCGGACGGCACGCGGCGGGCAGTCCCTCGCGGAACCTCCACCGCCACTATAGGAGCGGACCTTCAGCGATCCTCGGCCACCGCGATGCGCACCTTGTCGGGATAGAAGGCGAGATGGCCGGCGATGGCGCGGGCCGCCTCCTTGGGCTGGTCGTAGCTCCACACGGCGTTCTCGGCGCCGTAGCCTTCGGCCGAGATCGACCAGTAGCGCGCCTCGCCCTTGTAGGGGCAGGTCGTGCGCTTGTCGCTTTCCTGGAGAAAGGCCATCTCGGCATGGTCGCGCGGGATGTAGTAGACGGGCTCGTGCCCGGCCTCGATCAGCTTCAGAGCGTCCTTGGTGGAGGCGATCACCGCGTCGTGGAACAGGACCTGGACGGCGCGCGGTTCGCGCTCGATGCGGATGCGGTCGGTGGCGGACATGGTTGGTTCTCCCTTGAGCGGGCGCCTCTTCGAACGGGGGCGGCCCTTGCCGAGACAAGCCGGCTCGGGGCACCCCGGTTCCCACAGGTTGCACCCGGCGGTTGACAAGCCGGCGCCGGGCCTGTTCCCGTGCGCGCGCCGCCGGGAGGAGACGGATGCCGCCACGAACGAGCCCGAACACGCCGCGCGACCATCTCGCCCGCCGCCTCCTTGCCGTGGCGGAGGGGGACCGGGCCGCGCTGCGCGACGTCTACGACCTCACGGCCGCGAAGCTTTTCGGCATCTGCCTGCGTATCTTGAGCGACAGGGTGGAAGCCGAGGACGTGTTGCAGGAGGTCTATCTTACGGTCTGGAACAGGGCGGGGCGGTTCGAGCCGGAACGGGCGAGCCCAATCACCTGGCTCGCCACGATCGCCCGCAACCGCGCCATCGACCGCCTGCGGGCGCTCGGCCCCGCTCGGGCGGGGCGAAGCGGGCTGGAGGCGGCGGACGAGGTGGCCGACGACACGCCCGACGCGCTGGCGCGGCTGGAAGCCTCGGACGAGACGGCGCGCCTGCGCGCCTGCCTCGAGCAGTTGGAAGAGCGCACGCGCGGCGCCATTCTCGGCGCCTTCTTCGGCGGGCGCACCTATGACGATCTGGCTTGCCAGGCGGGGATTCCGCTCGGCACGATGAAGAGCACGATCAGGCGTGGCCTGATCCGTTTGAAAGGATGCCTCAGCGAATGAGTGGCATTGCCGATCCCGAAGGCGAGGGCTGGCTGGCGGCGGACTACGCGCTGGGCGTCCTGCCGCAGCGCGAGCGCCTCCTGGCCGAGCGGCGCGCCCGGCAGGACCCCGGTTTCGCCGCCGAGATCGGCGAGTGGGAAGCGCGCCTCGCGCCGCTGGCCGAGGCCGTGCGCCCGGAATCGCCGCCCGCCAGCCTCTGGGCAGCAATCGAGCGCGAACTGCCCAAGCCAAGGCCTGCCGCCGCCTCGCCGGCGCTGGATGTCGGCCGACGCGTGTCGGCGGTCTGGCGCTGGCTGGCGCTCGGCTCCACCGGCCTTCTCGCCGCGAGCCTCGCCTCGGTCGTGGTGCTGGTCTCCAATCCCGCCGCCCCGCCGGCGCCCGCCATGATGGCCTCCGTCTCCACCTCAGACGGTGCGGCGCTGCTCACCGCCGTTCTCGATCCGGTGGGCGGCCATGCCATGCTCATGCCCGGCGCCATGCCCATGCCGGAAGGGCGCGTGCCCGAACTCTGGATCATTCCCGAAGGCGGCGTGCCGATCTCGCTCGGCCTTCTCGACCCCGCCCGCCCCTTGCGCATCGCGCTGCGCCGGCCCGGCATGGCGGAGGACATGATGAAGCCCGGCGGGGCCATGCTCGCCATCTCGGCCGAGCCGGTGGGCGGCTCGCCCACGGGCCAGCCGACTGGCCCGGTGCTCGGCACCGGCGCGCTGCGCTCGATCTGAGGGACGGCTCGGCAACTCGGTCGGGCCGGGGTTTTGGCGACGCCGCTCTACGGCGAGCCGTGCCGCGCGACGAAGACAAAGCTGCACCAGCACTGCGGGGATTCGCTCATCCGTATGGGCCGCCTCCAATCCTCGCCAACTCGCCATCCAAGCTGGTCGCTGGGCCTATCGGGCCATCGTCCGGCAGGTTTGCTCGCTGCGTTGTCGAACAGTCTCTGAGGCCACCTTGCAAGGCCATGGGGTAGGCTAACCGGGTCCTTTCGCCGTCGACTATGCCGCGAATGCTTGCCCCAGCCGTCCGCATCGCCTGCGCACCGATCCGCGTCCCAAAAGAAAAGTCCATTGATCCTCCTCTCTGGAGGTTTCATCAGGCACTCCAGGCCAAGACTCCGGCGCCGGGCCGCCTGGATCTCGCCGCTGCCCGCGATCAATCGGTAAGGAACGCGCTGGCGCGCAGGCCCGCTAATGGGCCGCCCGGCGCCCGCCTTTGGTCTGAGGTGGACCCGGACCCTTTGACCGCTCAGACGTACGGTCCGGCGAAACTCGTAGCTGATGGCGGTGCGCTTCCCGGCTACAGCCCTGCCGCCGCTATAATTGTCTGCTGCCGGCTCTCCGATGGGCTGATCCTCTTCTCGTGCCCCTCGACCCTGCGTTCGGGCCACGCCGCCGCGATCCGCCCCGGCGCCGCAAACCTCCCTTAAAATTTATTTGCGACCCCCCTGCATCCGCCGGCCCCCGGCCGCTCGTAGCTGATCCCGACCCGCCCAGCCGTGGTGGGAGCCACCCAGGGAGAGTCCCATGCTTCGCCAGTCCTTCGCCGCCCTTCTCGTCGCCGGTTCGCTCGCTGCCTCGGGCGCGGCCTTCGCCCAGTCGCCCGTCATGGTCGGCGGCGCGCCGATGTATGCCAACAAGACCATCGCCCAGAACGCCCCCGAGGCGCCGAACCTCACCACGCTGGTCGCCGCCGTGAAGGCCGCCGGCCTCGTCGATACGCTGGCCTCCAAGGGCCCCTTCACCGTCTTCGCCCCCACCGACGCCGCCTTCGCCAAGCTGCCCAAGGGCACCGTGGAAACGCTGGTGAAGCCGGAGAACAAGCCGACCCTCACCAAGATCCTGACCTACCACGTGGTCGCCGGCGACTATTCGGCCGAGCGCCTGATGCGCGAGGCCCGCCGCAACAAGGGCGAGGTGCATCTCAAGACCGTCGAGGGCGAGCCGCTGACGGTGAAGATGATGGGCAAGAAGCTCGTCGTGATCGACCGCACCGGCAAGGCCGCGACCATCCAGACCGCCGACGTCAAGCAGTCCAACGGCGTGGTGCACGTGATCGGCTCCGTGCTCATGCCCAAGATGAAGCCCGCCAAGATGGGCTGATCGCCCGTCGCATAAGCTTGGCTCTCGAAGGCCCGGACGCCATGCGTCCGGGCCTTTCGCTTGGGAGCGTGGCGACGAAGCTAGGTTTTCGAGCTAGAGCATTTCCAGGCAAGGCGGACACGCTTTGCCGTCGGACAATGCGCCAAATCGAAGAGCTAGAGCCTGTCCGGTGACCTGAATTCACCGGACAGGCTCTAGAGAGGGCGCCGGAGGCCCCGTCTGCGCGCATGAACAAGCTCTTTTCCTTTCTCGTGATCCTGGTGATGGCCTTCCACATCTGGCGCCCGCTCGGCCTGCCGGGCCTGCGCAGGCGCGGCGATTTCTGGAAGATCGCCATCGCCGCCATGATCCTTTTCGGCCTCGACGTGGTTCTGCGCGGGCACTGACCTTCGCCTTCAAAAGAGCGTGGTGCGCTGCGAAAGGCTCTTGCGGCGGGGGCGCGGGGGCGAATCGCAAAGCAGGCTGACGGATTTGCCCCGCGAGGTCGGCTCGTGTAGAGCAGCGGCCTTCGACCGCCCGTCGGCTTGCCGGCGCGTCGTCACATCGGTTCGAAGGGCTTTTCATGGATCGGATTCGCATTCGCGGCGGCAACGCCCTCAACGGCACGATCGCGATTTCGGGCGCCAAGAACGCCGCCCTGCCGCTGATGATCGCCTCACTTCTGACGGACGACACGCTGACGCTGGAGAACGTGCCGCATCTGGCCGACGTCGAACAGCTGATCCGCATTCTCGGCAATCACGGCGTCGACTATTCCGTGTCGGGCAAGCGCCTCGCGACGACCGTGGGCTCGGGCCGCACCATCCATTTCAACGCCCGCACCATCGTCGACACCACCGCGCCCTACGAGCTCGTCTCCAAGATGCGCGCCAGCTTCTGGGTGATCGGGCCGCTTCTGGCGCGCATGCGCCGCGCCCGCGTTTCGCTGCCGGGCGGCTGCGCCATCGGCACGCGGCCGGTGGACCTCTTCATCGACGGCCTGCGCGCGCTCGGCGCCCAGATCGAGATCGACGCGGGCTATGTCATCGCCGAGGCGCCCAAGGGCCTGATCGGCACGCGCTTCACCTTCCCCAAGGTCTCGGTCGGCGCGACGCACGTCCTGATGATGGCGGCCTCGCTCGCCAAGGGCGAGACGATCCTGGAAAACGCCGCGCGCGAGCCCGAGGTTCAGGACCTCGCTGCCTGCCTGAACGCCATGGGCGCGCGCATTTCCGGCGCCGGCACGTCGACCATCACGATCGAGGGCGTCGAGGCTCTGTCGGGCGCGCGCCACCGCGTCCTGCCCGACCGGATCGAGACCGGCACCTATGCCATGGCGGTCGCCATGACCGGCGGCGACGTGACGCTGGAGGGCACGCATGGCGACCTGCTGCGCACCGCGCTGACCGCGCTGGGCGACGCGGGCGCCGAGATCACCGACGTTCCGAACGGCATCCGCATCCGGCGCAACGGCAACGGCATCCGCCCGGTGGACGTGGTGACCGACCCGTTCCCCGGCTTCCCGACCGATCTCCAGGCGCAGTTCATGGCGCTGATGACGCGCGCCGACGGCGTGTCGCACATCACCGAGACGATCTTCGAGAACCGCTTCATGCACGTGCAGGAGTTGGCGCGGCTCGGCGCCAAGATCTCGCTGTCGGGCCAGATGGCGCGCATCGAGGGCGTGCCGCGCCTCGCCGGCGCGCCCGTCATGGCGACCGACCTTCGCGCCTCCGTCTCGCTGGTCATCGGCGGTCTGGCAGCCGAGGGCGAGACCACGGTGAACCGCGTCTACCATCTCGACCGGGGCTTCGAGCGGCTGGAGGAAAAGCTCGGCGCCTGCGGTGCCGAGGTCGAGCGCATCTCGTCCTGATCCCGATCGCGGCGCCCGCGATCCCGATCACGGTGCCCACGATCCCGGCTCCGCGTGCCCTCAAGGGCGCCGGAGCGACGGCTCTTCAACGCCCGCGTCCGTCGGAAGTGCTTGCTTTTTGCCGGCCGAAGACCGATCTAGGGCCGAATTCACCGATCAGACCTGCCGAAGGCGGGCCGTATCCTTTTTCAAAGGGGCGGGGTCCGATCCCGCTGCCCCGCTTATCCGAAGGTCAGAAGACGCATGGCGAAAGAAGAAGTTCTCGAGTTTCCGGGAGTCGTCGTCGAACTCCTGCCGAACGCGACGTTCCGCATCAAGCTCGAGAACGACCATGAGATCATCGCGCACACCGCGGGTCGCATGCGAAAGAACCGCATCCGCGTGCTCACCGGCGACAAGGTGCTCGTGGAAATGACGCCCTACGACCTGTCGAAGGGCCGTATCACCTACCGCTTCAAGTAAGGTCAGGCCGCGATGAAGCCGCCGAGCGCCCTCGTTCTGGCGTCCGCTTCGCCGCGCCGTCTGGAACTCCTCCAGCAGGTGGGGATCGAGCCCGAGCGGCTCCTTCCGGCCGACGTGGACGAGACCCCCGAGCGATCCGAGCATCCCCGCCATCTCGCCAAGCGTCTGGCGCGCCTCAAGGCCCTGAAGGCCTTCGATGCGTTGAAGGGACGTGGCGAGACGCAGGGCCGCTTCACGCTCGGCGCCGACACGGTGGTCGCGGTCGGCCGGCAGATTCTGCCCAAGGCCGAGATCGAGGCCGAGGCGGTGGAGTCCCTGCGCCTTCTCTCGGGCCGCACACACCGCGTCTTCACCGGCGTCTGCGTCGTTTCCCCCAACGGCCGGGTGCGCGAAAAGCTGTCGGAAACGCGGGTGCGCTTCAAGCGCCTGTCGCGCGAGGATCTCGGCCGCTACATCGACTCGGGCGAGTGGCAGGGCAAGGCCGGAGGCTATGCCATCCAGGGGCTGGCCGGCGGCTTCGTGGTCCGGCTCATCGGTTCCTATACCGGCGTCGTCGGCCTGCCGCTCTACGAGACCCTGGCCCTTCTGCAGGGCGAGGGCTTCGTGATGCCGCCGCTGGACGCAGGCCTGCCGGCATGAGCGCGTCGGTGACGCCGCTGCGCCCGCGCCGCAAGTGCCCGGAATGCAGCCGCCCTTCCTCGCAGACCGACTTCCCCTTCTGCTCGCCGCGCTGCAAGGCGGTGGACCTCAACCGCTGGCTCTCGGGCTCCTACGTCATCCCAGGCTCGGCCGACGAACCCGACACGTCCGCCGACGGCAGCGGCAGCGGCGGCGGCGAGGAGCGCTAAGGCGCAAAGGCAGGGCTGGCGAGATGCGCGACTCCCGCGATGACGAGCCGCCTCTCGTTCGCGTCTATCGCGGCTTCCATTCGCATTGGCCCGGCCCACACCCCGCCTCTGCGCCGGGCGGCGCTTCGCGGAGGCCCATCTACGGCATCGCCTTATGTCTGATCTGGTTCGCCGCCCTAGCTGGGCTCGCGGCCTTCGTGCTGCTCGGCCGGCAGGAGGGTGCAGTGAGCCTGCGCGAGACGGCGGACTATCGCTGCCTCGATCGAGCGGGAGAGCGAGCCCCTTTCGTGACGTGGAAGCGCTTTCGCCTTGGCGCCTCAAGCACCCCCTTCTTCGCCGCCACCTTGCGCGAGCGCCCCAGAACAAACTGCATCGGCGACGGGGACGCAGTCACCTATATCCAGCTGCCGATGCCGCCGGACGGCGAACTCTCCTTGCTTCGCATCGCGGGCGATGGCGTGCGGGTCGAGCCGCGGGGCGGCGCGTGGTTCGATGTGCTGGGCAAGGAGGGAGCGATCCGCGACCGCAACGATCGCGGAGGCTATGTCCTCGCCTCGCCCTGACGCATGAGGGCTGCGACGGCGCTCGTGGACATCTCCTATCCGAGAGGCGAAATGTCGAGGCATCGACCCACCATGGAAAGCCTCGCATGACCCGCCTCATAGAAACGCTGCTCTATCGTTTGAAGCCGGGAACGGGCCGCGAGTTCGATCGGATCATGCACGAGATCAGCGTGCCGCTGCATCGCCGGCATGGCATGGATGTCGTCGCCTATGGCCAGTCGCTGCACGACCCCGACGCCTATGTCCTGATCCGGGCCTATCGCAGCCTCGATCACCTGCGGGATTCGCAGGACGCGTTCTACCTCAGCGAGGACTGGCGAGAGGGCCCGCGCAGCGCCATCGTCGAGCGGATCGAAGCGAGCTTGAAGGCCGTCTCGGAACTCCCGGCGGCGAGCGTGGACGCCCTTCGCGGGATACGTCAGCCCGCCTAAGCGGTGGCTCAGGCCCCTCCGCCCTATTTGTCCACCGCGCTGACCAACGGCTCGGAATCGCGCTCGATCGAGACCCAGCGGCCGGGGTTTTCCACCTGCTGGCGCTTGATGAAGCGGTAGCCGACCTCGCCCCAGGGGCGCACGCGCCAGTCGAGATTGTCGAGCACGAAGTCGCCGGACTGGGTGCGTAGGGTCAGCACGGCGTGGCCGGTGCCGTCGGGCTTGCGCACGACGGTCATCAAGAGGTCGCCGAGCGGCACGCCGGCCTCGTGCAGCCGGCGGCGCTTTTCCAGCGCGTAGTCCTCGCAGTCGCCCTTCCCGGAGGTGGGATAGGACCAGAACTCCTCGGTGCCGTAGGTCGCCTGGTCGGAGGCGGGGGTGACTTCGGAGTTCACGTCCGTGTTGACCTGCGCCACGAGCAGTTTCAGCTTCATGTCGAGAACGGCCGGCGCTGCGGGGAGGCCCGGAAGCGGCCAGCACTCGGCCGGCAGGCGCAGGCAGAAGTCGCGATGCCCGAAAGGCTGGAGGGTCGGATCGCCGAGCGGCATGAAGGCGTCCGCCGCCGATGCGCTTCCGCCAAGAAGCGCCGAAAAAAGGCAAAGCGAAGCCGTTGCGCCAAACACGCGCCGAACCATCATCGCGATCTCCGTCTTCGGACAGGCCCGTTCCCTGATCCATCCGCATCGTGTGTGCGGCGCGAAACGCTGTCAATCGGCAGAACCGGGCCACCAAGCTGGTGTCCGCCCCCTTATAGGGCGGAGAGTGGCGAAACGGCGGCGCAAGATGGGGCGGGGAGTTGTTCGGGCAAGGTCTATGTCGCGAGAAAATCGATGATTTTCGCGAGGCAACCCGCGTGCAACAGGGTCTGTGTTAAAAACGTCACGTTGGCGGGAGAACCGAACGGAGCTGTCTCAAGACTGCCCTTGTCCGATCATCTCCGCAACCGCCCGTTCCATTCGGCGCAGGTCTCCCTCGCGCGACAGGCGATGGTCGCCGCCGGGAACGAGGGTGAGCGCGACGCCCTCGCCTGGCAGGTGGGTGACGAGCTCCAGCGCGTGGGTGTGCGGCACGTCGGGGTCCGCCATGCCTTGGAGGATGTGGACGGGGCAGCCCGTGCGGATCGGCCCGGTCATGACGCTCGCCCGCCGCCCGTCCTCGATCAGCGCCCTTGTGTAGACGGTGGGGCGCGGGTCGTAGGGCGAGGGCTCGGCCAGGAAGCCCTCGGCCTCGATCGTGGCGCGCTGCGCCGCGCTGAGGCGCGGCTCCAGAAGGCGCGAGGTGAAGTCGGGGGCCGGCGCAAGCAGGACGAGGCCGGCGATGCGGCCCGTCTTCCCTCCCGCGTTGGTCTCGCTCCAGGCCTGCGCGAGGCGAAGCGCGATCCAGGCGCCCATGGAGGAGCCGACCAAGACGAGCGGGCCGTCCGGTGCCAGGGCGTCGATCGCGGCCTCGGCGTCCCGCGTCCAGGAGGAGATCGTGCCGTCCTCGAAGCGCCCGCCCGATTCGCCATGGCCGGAATAGTCGAAGCGCAGGAAGGCGTGGCCCTCGCGCGCGGCTTGGTCCGACAGGCGCTCGGCCTTGGTGCCGCGCATGTCGGAGCGAAAGCCGCCAAGCCAGACCACGGTCGGCGCCCGGCCCGCGACATGGAGCGCGGCAAGGCTGTGGTCGCCGCCGGGGGCGGGGAAGCGGATCGGCGAAGCGGGCTGAAGGGTCACGGCGGTATCTCCTCGAACGGGCTCCGCGCGAGGAGTAGAGGCTCGGGACCATGGCGTCCAGACCGGGCGCCGTTTCCAATCCTTGGCGGGGGCGCGCTCCTGTTGGAAGACGCGGCGGGGGCGAGCCCCGTCGCCCTTTCCTCCGCCGCGCCGGGGCGAGATGCGTGGCTCAAGCAGCGATCTGGACACCCACCAATCTTCTCCGACGAGCCCTGGTCTTGGCGGTTCTCGGCCTCTCGCGAAGGTTGCGCGATCCCCCGCGCGTTCCGCGTCGCCGCGTCCCCGAACGGGGCCTTCGGGAAAAATTGCGGCAACTCGCGTGAAATTGTGAGCCCATCGTGTTATATGAAGGGCGAAGACCTCGGATCGAGGGCAGTGTCCGCCTTCCCGGCGGAGCGGCCGCTCGTTCGAGGCGTTTGTTTCAAGACTACGCCTATGTCGTCAACAGCGGGAGTGAACGACCATTCGCAGACCATTTCGTGCGCCGCCGACCCAGAAGGAAGGGCCGCGCTCCAACCGGGAAATCCGGGTTCCCCAGATCCAGCTGATCGACGCTGAGGGGCAGAACCGGGGTGTCATCAATACGGCGGAAGCCATGACACTGGCTGAAGAGGCCGGCCTCGATCTCGTCGAGATCGTTCCGACCGCGAGCCCGCCGGTTTGCAAGATCCTCGACCTCGGCAAGCTGAAATACGAGGGCCAGAAAAAGGCCGCCGAAGCGCGTCGTCGCCAGAAGGTCATCGAGGTCAAAGAGATCAAGATGCGCCCGAACATCGACGATCACGACTACGAGACCAAGATGAAGGCGGTTCGCCGCTTCTTCGACGAAGGCGACAAGGTCAAGGTGACGTTGCGCTTCCGTGGTCGCGAGATGGCGCACCAGGAACTCGGCATGAAGCTTCTCATGCGCGTTCGCGACGAGACCGCCGAAATCTCCAAGGTGGAAGCCGAGCCCAAGCTCGAAGGCCGCCAGATGATGATGGTGCTGGCGCCGCGCGGCTGAACTCAGCTGCATCGCCTGACAACAAAAAGGGCGGCTTCGGCCGCCTTTTTCATGCGCGTCGTTTGGGTGAAACGCTGACGGGCCAAGGATAGGTGCCCCAGTGTTTCACGTGAAATCTCACGCTGCCGTATTTTCACCCGGTCTGCGCCAGCGCCAGACCGTGGTGCGCTTCACGTCGGCGTCTTCCAAGACCCGCGTCACCGGCACTTCGTAGACGGCTTCGCGCACCACCCGCCCTGCCGGAAGATAGAAGCGGCCGGGATCGCCGACATAGATCGCGACGCCGCTTGCCGCCAGCGCGTCGAACCAGGGCTCGAGCTTCAGCGAGAAGTTGGGGTCGTAGAACACGTCGCCGGCCAGAAGCACGTCGGCCTCTAGCGCTTCGCCGATCGTGTCACGCTGCTCCACCATCAGGGCCACGCCGTTCTCGCCTGCGTTCAGCCGCGCCGCCTCCGCCGCGAACGGGTCGATGTCGAGCGCGAGCACGCTGGCCGCGCCCGCCTTCATCGCCGCGATGGCAACGAGGCCCGAACCGCTCGCGAAATCCACCACGCGCCGTCCCTGGACACGTTCGGGATGGTCGAGCACGAAGCGGGCGAGCCCCTGGCCGCCGGCCCAGGCGAAGGCCCAGAAGGGCGGGGGCAGGCCGTCGGCCGCCAGTTCCTCCTCCGTGCGAATCCAGAGATCGTGGACCTCGCTGGCGAGATGCAGCGCGATCTCCGGCACGTGCGGTGGATGGAGAAGAGAGGTGTTGGCGAGAATGAAGCCGCGCCGGTTGCCAAGCGGGATCATGCGGCAAATTCCCGCAAAGCGCGGGAACCGGAGAGGACCTTGGTGGGTTTCATAGGCAAGACGATCACATGCAGACCTGCAAGGGAAGGAAGACCTATCATGCTCAAGGGTGGCTTGTTGTGGCTGATCGGCATCCCGATTCCCATCATCCTGATTCTCTGGCTCATGGGCTTCCTCCACTAATCGCCCTTCATTCGACGCGTTGCGTGGAAAAGCCCGCCTCGACTTCAAGTCGAGGCGGGCTTTTCGGTTTTGACAGGCATGAGGCAAGGAGGACAAGGCTCTTCCCGCGTGGCTGGGCCATCGCGGGAAGAGGGGATGCTCAGGCGTCCTTGAGCCGCTTGCTCTCGCCCTGAAGCTTGTCGATCAGCTTCGACGCGTCGGCCTTGGAGAGCTTCTCGTCGAATTCGTGGCCCGTCTCCTCGCAAAGCGTCTTCACGTAGGAGGCCTGCGCCCCGGTCATCGGCTCGTCGCCGGTGGTCCAGTCGTCCGGGTCCTTCTCGGCATTGGACGGGGCGTCGACCTTGGGCTGGGACTGCGTCATGGGATGTCTCCATTGCGAGTATGTTCTCAGAATGTTCTATCCCGCAAAGGGTTCCGGCGCAGAGCTCGCGCTCTCGACCCTCAGCCGAGCGCCAAGGCCGGATCGAGGCCGCCCATCTCGCAGATCACGGCGAACTCGGCCTCCGTCACCGGCTGCACCGACAGGCGCGAATTGGTGGCGAGCACCATGTCCTTGAGGCGCGACTCGCCCTTCACCGCGTCGAGCCCGACCGGGTTCGGCATGTCGCAGACCGCGCGGATGTCAACGCATTCCCAGCGCGGGTCGTCCGCCGTGGAGTCGGGATGGGCGAGGGCGCAGACCTCCACCACGCCGACCACGGCCTTGCCCTCGTTGGAATGGTAGAAGAAACCGCGCTCGCCGATCTGCATGGAGCGCATAAAGTTGCGCGCCTGGTAGTTGCGCACGCCCGTCCATTCCGTGCCCGCTGCGCCGCAGTCCTTCTGCTGCGCGAAGGACCATTTGAACGGCTCGGACTTGAACAGCCAGAACGCCATGCGTCAGGCCTGATCCGGGTTGTTCACGGTCCAGTTCCAGCGTCGCACGGTGACGGAGGCGAACAGGCCGGCCTTGGCATAGGGATCGGCGTCGGCAAGGGCCCGCGCGGCATCCAGGCTTTCGGCCTCGACCACGAGCAGGCTGCCGGTCGGCTTGTCGTCCGCGCCGAGGAACGGGCCGGCGAACTTCAAGACCGGGCCCAGCGCCTTCAGATGATCGAGATGGGCGGGGCGCGTTTCGGCGCGCAGCGAGCCGGCATCGGGGCGGTCTTCGCACAGAAGGGCGAACAGCATGGGGCGTCTCCGGTTGGGGCCGGCGCGCGGCCGGCGGCGATCTCGCCCGCCTCTTACGAGCGCCCGGCGCGGCCGGCAAGATCGGTTCGCCGCCTCAGTCGAACTCGCGCTTCAAGGGCCGGGCGAGCAGGGCGCGCATCGCCTCGGCCGCCGGCAGGCCCTCGTCCAGAATGGTGGCGACGGCTTCGATGATCGGCGCCTCGATGCCGCGCTCGCGCGCCAGGCGCGCGGCGATGGCGGCGGAGAAGACGCCTTCGGCAAGCTTCAGCCCGCTCGTGCCTTCGCCCCGGCCGAGCGCCAGCCCATAGGCGAAGTTGCGCGACTGCGCGCCCGAACAGGTGAGGACGAGATCGCCGAGGCCGGACAGGCCGAGCAGCGTGTCGGGCCGGGCACCCAGCGCCTCGCCCAGCCGCCGCAGCTCCACGAAGCCGCGCGTGACGAGGGCGGCCAGCGCCGAGGCGCCGAGCCCGAGCCCGGCGCTGGCGCCGGCGGCGATGGCGAGCACGTTCTTCAAGGAGCCGCCGGCTTCGACGCCCAACACGTCGTCGCCGGCATAGATGCGGAAGGCCGGCGCGGCGAGGCGGCGGGCGAGATCGTCCGCCAGCGCGGTGTCGCCAGCGGCGAGCGTCACCGCCGTTGGCAGGCCGGCGGCGACGTCGGCCGCAAAGCTCGGGCCGGACAGGACGGCGACGGGATGGCCCGGCAGTTCGGCCTCCACCACGGCGGAGGCGAAAAGGCCGGTGTCGCGCTCGATGCCCTTGGAACAGAGCACCAGCGCCGTGCCGGGCGGCAGATGCGGCGCCATTTCGCGGCTGGCAGCGCGCAGCGCCTGGGCCGGCAGAACGAGAAGCGCGATCTCCGCCCCCGCCAGGGCCGCGCCGAGATCGCTCGTGGCGGTGAGGCTTTCGGGCAGGGTGATACCCGGGAGATAGCGCGGGTTTTCGTGACGCTCGGCGATGGAGCGAACGGTCTCCGCGTCGCGAGCATAAAGGGAGACCGGCTCGCCGCCGCGCGCCCGCATGGCGCCGAGCGCGGTGCCCCAGGCGCCGCCGCCAATGATGCAGACGCCGCCGCTCATGCCTTGGCGCCCCGCTTGCCGAAGCCGACCAGCGGCGCGGCCGTCTCGTCCAGCGGCCAGCGCGGCCGCACGGGGGCGGAGAGCGGATCGGTGAGCCCGGCTTCCAGCCGCTCCAGCCCGGCATAGGCGATCATCGCCGCGTTGTCGGTGCAGAGCTTGAGCGGCGGCGAGACGACACGCGCGCCATGGCGCGCGGCAACCTCTTCCAGCGCGGCGCGGATCTCGCCATTGGCCGCGACGCCGCCGGCCACCGCCAGCGCGGGCTCGGCCAAGTCGGGATAGGCGGTGCGAAAGCGCTGCAGGGCGAGGGTCACGCGGTCGCGCACGCTCTCGGCCGCCGCGCGCTGGAAGCCGGCGCAGAGATCGGCCGCGTCCCCCTCGCTCAAGGGCGCATGGGCCAGCGCCAGCTGGCGCACCGCCGTCTTGAGGCCGGAGAAGGAGAAGTCGAGCCGCTTCTCGCCGCGCAGCGGCCGGGGCAGGTCGAAGCGCGCGGCGTTGCCCTGTGCTGCCATGCGTTCGACGCTGGGTCCGCCGGGATGGGGCAGTTCCAAGAGCTTGGCGGTCTTGTCGAAGGCCTCGCCCAGCGCATCATCGATCGTCGTGCCCCAGCGCTCGTAGCGCCCGAGGCCGGAGACGAGAAGGATCTGCGTGTGGCCGCCGGAAACGAGCAGCAGGAGATAGGGATAGGGAAGCGCGTCGGTGAGCCGGGGCGTCAGCGCATGGCCCTCCAGATGGTTCACGGCCAGAAAGGGCAGGCGGCGCGAGGCGGCGATGCTCTTGCCGACCATGGCGCCGACGATCAGCCCGCCGACGAGCCCCGGCCCGCTGGTGGCGGCCACGGCGTCGATCCGGTCCAGCGTCACGCCCGCCTCCGAAAGCCCGGCCTCCACCACGCCGCCGATGCTCTCGGCATGGGCGCGGGCGGCGATCTCCGGCACCACGCCGCCGAAGGCCGCGTGCTCCTCGATCTGGCTGAGCACGACATTGGACAGGATCACCGGCCGCCCGTCGGCCCCGCGCCCGACGACGCTCGCCGCCGTCTCGTCGCAGCTCGTCTCGATGCCGAGAACCAGCGGACGAAGGGACGAGGGCGGGGGCGAGGCGGAGGCGGGCAAGGGCGGGCTTTCCTGACGCGGGGGCGGTGCGCGGTTGCGGGTTCCTCCGCGAAGTAACGATTCCCTCGGCGTTTCGCCAGCGCTTCCAACTCGGCCCCGGGTTTCGTGCTGCGCGCCGGATCGGCCGGAACGCCAGACGCGGAGGGTCCTTGGCGCCTACCTCGCGACCCCGTCGGCCTTTTCCCCGTCATCCCGAGGGCGAGCCGTGCCGCGCGGGCTGCAAAAGCGCGAGGGTTGGCCCGCCCGTCCGCAGGCCTCGTTGCCCATCTCCGCCGATGGCCCCTTGCAGTCCTCACGTCCGGCGCCTTGCGAAGGGACAAACCTCATGCGCTGGCTAGGCTCCGCCATGGTCGAACAGGCCGGTAATTCGGCCGGCATGACGACGGCCGGGGGCGGCTGCGACCCCGCGCAAGCCCTGTTCATGGCCGAAAACAGTCTCTAGAGAACTTCCAAGTTTCAGGAAGGCCGAGACATGACCCAACCCATCCGCATCGGCACGCGCGGCAGCCGTCTGGCGCTGGCGCAGGCAGAAGAGGTGCGCGCGCGCCTGATGGCGGCCCATGGCTTGGCCGAGGAGAATTTCGCGATCACCGTGATCTCGACCTCGGGGGATCGCATCCAGGACCGCGCTCTGTCGGAGGCCGGCGGCAAGGGGCTCTTCACCAAGGAGATCGAGGAAGCGCTGTTGGATGGGCGGATCGATCTCGCCGTTCATTCCTCCAAGGACATGGCGACCCATGTGCCGGACGGGCTCTCGCTCGCCGCCTATCTCCCGCGCGAGGACGTGCGCGATGTCTTCATCGGCCGCCGGGTGCGGCGGATCGCCGACCTGCCCCAGGGCGCGCGGGTCGGCTCGGCCTCGCTCCGCCGACAGGCGCTCCTGCGCCGCCTCCGGCCCGATCTCGAACTCGTGATCTTTCGCGGCAACGTGCAGACGCGCCTCGCCAAGCTGGAAGCGGGCGAGGTGGAGGGCACGCTTCTGGCGCTGGCGGGCCTCAAGCGCCTGGGCGACGAGCGCTTCGCCGGCGAGATACTCGACGCCGAGAGTTTCCCCCCGGCACCGGGCCAAGGCGCGATCTGCGTCGAGACGCGGGAAGGGGACGGGCGCGTCGCCTCGCTGGTGGCGGCGATCGACCATCCCGACACCCATGGCGTGCTGAGCGCCGAGCGCGCCTTTCTCGCCGTGCTCGACGGCTCCTGCCGCACGCCGATCGCCGCCCATGGCACGCTGGAGGGCGACCTGTTTCGCTTTCACGGCATGATCCTGACCCCGGACGGGTCGCAGATGCACGAGACGCGGGTCGAGGGCACGCGAGCCGAGGCCAGCCGGATGGCGGAGGACGCGGCGCTGCGCCTCGTGGCGCAGGCGGGCGCGGCCTTCTTCGAGGGCTGGCGGCGCTGAGCGGCCCGCTTCGCCCGACCCGTCTTCTCGTCGTGCGCGAGCGCGAGGACGGCGCGCGCACGCTGGCGCGCCTGAAGGAGGCCGGGCTCGACGCCGCGCTCCTGCCGCTGTCCGAGATCGTGCCGCTCCGCCCCGCCCCGCCGCCCCGCCCGTTTCGCGCGCTGGTCGCCACGAGCCGCCATGCCGTGCCCTGGCTCGCGCGGCATTTCTCGGGAACCGACTGCCCCGTGCTGGCCGTGGGCGAGGCGACGGCCGGGCATCTTCGGCAGGCCGGCTTTGCCGACATCATCGAGGGCCAGGGGCGGGCGGGGGATCTTGTGGCGCTCGCCAAGGCCCTGGCGGAGGGCGAGGGGGCCGCGTTTCTCTATGCCGCCGGCCGGGTGCGCCTGCCCGAGCTCGAAGCCGGCTTCGCGGCGGCGGGGCTCTCGCTTCAAATGGTGGAGGTCTACGACACGCGGCCTCGCGCGCCCAGCGAGGGGGAGTTGGCAAGGCTTACGCTCGGCGGCCCGTTCGGGGGCGTGCTGCTCCTGTCGAGGGGGCAGGCGCGGGCGGCGGAGCGCCTCGTTCGCGAGGCGCCCGACCTTCTGTCGCGGGATGCCAGCTTCTTCTGTTTGTCGGAGGCGATCGCACTGGAACTTTCGCCGCAGTTTGGAAAGAATGCAGTCTGGGCCGCGCGTCCCACGCTGGCGTCGCTGATCGAGGCGATCCATCGGGGGCACGAGCGGCCCGGTCGATAATCTTTTCGTTGCAGCTTGCGCAGCGCACGCTAGATCAGGACGTTGACTCGTCCGAACCATCGGCCGAAGGGAATCCGGCTCAAGCCGGCCGGTTCATGCGGCGGCCGCCGCCCGTGGGATGCGACATGAAGGAGTTCTCGGATGGCCAATCGTCCGCGCCGGTCCAAGCCAGGCGCACGACCGGAAACCACGATCGACCTCGAGGCCGAGCGGATCGCCAAGACCGGGGGCGCTGAGAGCGGCGCAGACATGGGCTCCGCGTCGGAGGCCGAACAGGACGAGACGGTTTCGATGAACGACAAGACCAAGCAGGGCGACCCGAGCCAGACCCCGGAGGAGCGCCACGAAGAGGCGCTTCTGTCCGCCACGGCGGACAGCGCCGCCGAGCGCGAGCGCAAGAACGAGATCGCCACCGGCAGCGCCTCGGCCGACGCGCTGGCAGGCGCCGAGCCTGCCAGCGTGGCGGACCCGCTGACGGCAGCCCCCGCACGGCCGGATGCGGGCGAGCCGCTGACGGCTAGCGAGCCGGTTTCGGCCTCGTCGTCCGAGCCGGTCTTTTCCGCCGCCTCCGAGCCTGCGACCTCGTCCGAGGGCGCGCTGCTGGGCGAGACGGCGAAGTCAGACGAGACGGCAAAGCACGAAGACGCGGCGACGGACGACGCGGTTGCGGGCGAGCCCGTCGCCGAGCCGGCCGCCGAGTTTGCCCGCGAAGAGGGCTTTGCCGGCAAGAAGCGCGACCTCGGCGAGTTCGAGGACGACGAGACCGTTCTGCCCGCCGCCCATCCCGAGCCCGCCGGGCCGGACCCGCTGACCTCCAGCCCCTATCACGCGGCGGCCGGCACCACCCATGGCGACGGGCGCGGCCCGGGCTTCGGCCCGTTGCTCGGCGCCGGGCTTCTGGGCGCGGCGATCGCGCTCGGCGGTGGCGCGGCTCTGCTTTATTCCGGCGTGGTGAGCCCGCCGGCCGCGCAGGTCCAGCCGGCGCAGACCCAGCAATTCGCCACCGCCGGCGAAGTGCAGAAGCTGACCGGCGACATCTCGACGCTGCGCGGCACTGTGGAGCAGCTCCAGTCGGCCCAGGCGGCTGGCGGCGCGGGCTCGGGCAATGTCTCGCGCACCGAGTTCACCCAGCTGTCCGACCGGGTGGCCGCCAACGAGCGCTATGCCCAGACCAACGGCGATTCGGCCGCCGCCGCCGCGCAGGCCAACGACGCGGCCAATGCCGCCCGTGAAACCGCGACCCGGGCCGAGACCGCCGCCAACGAAGCACGCGACACCGCAGGCCGGGCCGAAACGGCCGCAACCTCCGCCCAGTCCGCCGCGCAGAACGCGCAGCAGGCCGCGCAGAACGCCCAGACCGCCGCCAACGACACGCGCGAAGCCGTGAACGGCTTCGGCTCGCGCGTCCAGTCGATCGAGGAATCCAACCGCCGCGCCGCCATCGCGCTTTCGGCCGCCGGGCTGAAGGGGGCGATCGACAGCGGCCGGCCCTTCATGCAGGAGCTGGAAAGCTTCGCCGGCGCCAGCGGCAATGGCGGGGAATCCGTCGCCTCCCTGCGCAACTTCGCCGCCTCCGGCGTGCCCACCGTCTCGGCCCTCGCGGCCGAATGGAACGAGGCCGAGACGCGCATTCTCGCCGCGCTTCGCCCGGTGGATTCCACCGCCGATGTCGGCACGCAGGTCCTTTCGGGGCTTCGCTCGCTCGTCACCGTGCGCCCCGCCGGCTCCAGCGTCGGCACGGATGCGCCGGGGCCGGAATCGGCCGTCGCCCGCATGGACAAGGCCATCGAGGGCGGCGACTTCGCCGCCTGGCTGAAGGAATGGGACACGCTCCCGGAGGCCGCCAAGTCGGCCTCGCAGACCTTCGCCGACAAGGTTCGCGCCCGCGCCAATGCGGACGATCTGATTCGCCAGACCATCAACAGCGCCGTCGGCGCTTCCGCGTCGCAGGGCTGACATGCTGCGTATCCTCGCATTCTTCCTCGTCGTACTCGCGGGTGGCCTGGGCTTCGCCTGGCTGGCCGACCATCCCGGATCGGTCTCGATCCTCTGGCAGGGCCAGGAGGTCGGCACGAGCTTCACGGTCTTCGTGATCCTGCAGCTCGCGCTTCTCGTCGCCGCGATCCTCCTGTTCTGGCTGGTGCGCGGCTTCTTCAAGGCGCCGGACCGGGTTTCCCGTTTCTTCTCCGGCCGTCGGCGGGACAAGGGCTACCGCGCCCTGTCGGCCGGCATGATCGCGGCCGGGGCGGGCGATGCCGTCACCGCGCGCCGCCTCGTCAAGCAGGCGCAGAAGCAGCTCGCCAACCGGCGCGAGCCGATGGTGCGCTTCCTCGACGCGCAGACCGCCTTGATCGAGGGCGACCACGCCAAGGCGCGCTCGCTGTTCGAAACGCTGGAAGGCGATCCCGAAACCCGTCTCGTCGGCCTTCGCGGCCTTTATCTCGAAGCCGAGCGGCTGGGAGACCGGGAAGCGGCGCGCGGCTATGCCGAGCGGGCCGTCCGCATCGCGCCGCATGTGCCTTGGGCCGGCGGCGCCGTGCTCGACCTCAAGGCCGCGCAGGGCGACTATGACGGTGCGCTCGCCATCCTGGAAGCGCAGCGCGACTCGCGCCTTGTGGACAAGGCCGAGAGCCGCCGCCTGCGGGCCGTTCTGCTCACCGGCAAGGCACAGGAGCTCGCCGACAGCGATCCGACGGGCGCGCGCAACGCCGCGCGCGAGGCGCAGAAGCTGGCGCCCGATCTGGTGCCGGCAGCCGTGATCGCGGCGCGCGCCATGGTTCGCCTCAACGAGCACCGTCAGGCGCAGAAGGCGCTGGAGGCGGGCTGGAAGGCGCAGCCGCATCCCGAGCTCGCCGCGCTTTACATCCACCTGTGGCCCGGCGACGGCGTCGCCGAGCGGCTGAAGCGCGCGCGCCATCTGGCGAGCCTCAATCCCGGCCATGTCGAGTCGCGCCTGGCGCTGGCTCGCGCAGCGCTGGATGCGCGCGAGTTCGGCACGGCCCGGGTCGAGGCCATGGCCGCGGCCGAGGATGCGCCGCGCGAATCGGCCTATCTCCTGCTCGCCGACATCGAGGACGCCGAGACCGGCAACGACGCGCTGGTGCG
The DNA here is from genome assembly GCF_001442755.1 of Aureimonas sp. AU20. NCBI lineage: Bacteria > Pseudomonadati > Pseudomonadota > Alphaproteobacteria > Hyphomicrobiales > Aurantimonadaceae > Aureimonas > Aureimonas sp. AU20. The sequence goes on from NZ_CP006367.1 coordinate 627,776, forward strand.
CCAGTGGATGAGTCGCGCCCTTCATGCGCCGAAGGACCCGTCCTGGAGCGTCGACGGTGCCCCGGCCGAGGGCTGGCGTGCGGTTTCGCCCACCACGGGCCGGCTCGACGCCTATACGTGGTCGGTGCCCCACGAGGGCGACCCGGAACTGGTGCAGCGGGTCGGGCGCATGCTGCGCGGCATGCAGCCGGCGCCGAGCAACGACCCCGGCCGACGCGTCTTCATCGACGCCCGCCTGCCGCCGGAAGAACAGGCCGCCGCGTCCGCGCCGGCCACCGACCTCGGGAAAGACGAGCTTCCGCGCAAGGACGAGACGCCCCTGGAGCGCAGCCCCGCCGCCTGAAGGCGCAAGAGCCAGCCGCCCAGCGCGGCAGACACGACACACACGGCCCGGAGCGCAAACGCTCCGGGCCGTTTTCGTTTGCATGTGCGAGAACCCCAGGCGAAAGTTTTGAACTCGCTTCCGTTCAGGCCGTTTCACCGGGGCGAGGGCTTCTCCCGCCCGCTCGAATCCTTCGACAGCCAATCCGGACGCCGCCCATGCTCGACGCCTTCAAGGACTTCCTGCGCTCTCTCTCGGGCGAGCCGATCGGCCGGGGCGGCAACGAGGACGACCCGCTGGTCGCGGCGGCGGCGCTCCTGTTTCACGTGGCCGAGGCGGACGGGACCTTGAGCGAGGTGGAAGGCGCCAAGCTGCGCGATCTCCTGACCCGCGAATATGGGCTCGACCCCTGGCGCGCCGAGCAGGTGCGCCGCGCCGGGCGCGAGGCCGATGCCGAGGCGGTGGACCTCTTCCGCTTCACCAATGTCCTCATGCGCCATTGGAGCGCGGAGGAGCGCGTGCGCTTCGTGGAGCTTCTCTGGGAGGTCGTCTTCGCCGATGGCGAGGTGCACGAGTTGGAGGACAACACGATCTGGCGCGTCGCCGAGCTTCTCGGCGTGTCCGGGCGCGAGCGGATGCTCGCCAAGCGCGAGGCGCAGACAAGAGTGCAGACGCAAGAGCATGGCTGATCATCTTCCCTCCTTTCGGCCGGAATCCGCCCTTGAGGGCGGCGCCGACGCCGCGCCCGAGAGCGGTTCGAGGTCGCAGGCCGCAGCCCCTCTGAAGCGCTTCACGCTGCGCGATCCCGGCGAGGCGAGGCCGGTTCTGGTGGTCCTGCATCAGGAAACCTCGACGCCCGGCCGCATCGGGCAGATCCTGGAAGCGGCCGGCGTTCCGCTCGACATCCGCCGCCCGGTCCTGGGCGAATCGCTGCCCCGGACGCTGGACGCGCATCGCGGCGCCGTGGTCTTCGGCGGGCCGCCGAGCGCCAACGACCAGGAGCCGCATCTGCGCCAGGAGATCGACTGGCTCGACGTGCCGCTGCGCGAGGACCGTCCCTTTCTCGGCATCTGCCTCGGCGCGCAGATGCTGGCCAAGCATCTCGGCGCGACCGTCGCGCCGAACCCGGACGGGCTGGTGGAGGTCGGCTACTATCCCATGCAGGCGACGTCGGCGGGGCGCGCGCTCATGCCGGGCTGGCCCGGCATGGTCTATCAATGGCACCGCGAGGGCTTCACCCTGCCCCACGGCGCGACGCTGCTGGCGGAGGGCGGCGACGCCTTTCCCAACCAGGCCATGCGCTATGGCGATAAGGCGTATGGCGTGCAGTTCCATGCCGAGTTGACGCTCGCCATGCTGCATCGCTGGACCACGCACGGCCATTCCCGCCTGTCGCTGCCCGGCGCGCAGGCCCGGCGAGAGCACTTCACCGGCCGCGCCATCCACGACGCGCCGGTCAAGCGCTGGCTGGAGCAATTCCTCGCACTGATCTTCGGCCGCGAGACGAGCGGCGACACGCTGGCCGAGCCGCCGCGCGGCTAGACGAGGCCCGGTGGATCGGGAGCGGCCCGCCGAGCGGGCTCCCCATCCTCGGTGTTGCAGGTCTAGGGCGCCTGCCGCCTATTTCGCGGCGGGGCTGTTCGCTTCGGTGGGCAGGCTTTGGAGGGCGGGGCCGGCTCGGCCCGGGCCGTCAGCGGACCAGATCGGCCATCGCGCAGCCCAGCGCCGCCATCAGGTCGGCGGGGCGGAGGCGGATCTGGAGGCCGCGCTGGCCGCCGTTCAGATAGATCTCGTCATGGAGCACCGCCAACTCGTCGAGAATGGTCGGAACGGGCTTGCGCTGACCCAGAGGGCTGATGCCGCCGACCTTGTAGCCGGTCAGGCGCTCGGCCTCGGTCGGCTTCATCATATGCGCCGCCTTGCCGCCCAAAGCCGACGCGAGCTTCTTCATGTTCACCTCCTCGTCGGAGGGCACGATGACGCAGACCGGCTTGCCGTCGAGCTCCGCCATCAACGTCTTGAACACCTGCGAGGGCGGCGCGCCGATGGCCTCGGCGGCCTGCAGCCCCACCCGTTCGGCATCGGGGTCGTAGTCATAGGTCACGAGGGCGAAGGCGACGCCCGCTCGGGTCAGGGCCAAAGTGGCCGGGGTGCTCTTGGACATGGCGTTTCCGCTTGTGCTGCCGGGCGACGGGCTCTCAGCGAAGCCGCGTGCGCCGAGCCATGGCTTAAAGCCTGTCACGGACCCTCGGCAAGGCTTGGCGGCGGTGAAGCGGGATCGATCGTCGCACCCCACGGCCTCCCAGTTCCCCCACGCAGGGGCTTTCCATCGGACGGCTTGCGGCGAGCGGATCGGGTGCGTTCGGGAGCAGTGAAGCTGCTAGAGCCTTCACACGGCGCTCGGGCGCAGACGGCCATCATCGCGAGAAGGGCCAGCGCCTCGGCGTCCGACGCCAAGCGCCCGGGCCGGCCTTTACGCGTGCTTTGCACAAGCGGGTGTATGAAGGGACTTGAGAGAATGCGGACCAGGCCGGCCGGCGCGCACGCGGCCGCTTTTTGAGCAGAATGCGAGGCTTCATGTCGACCTACGACCTCATCGTGATCGGAAGCGGCCCTTCGGGTCGCCGGGCGGCCGTGCAGGCGGCCAAGCTCGGGCGCTCCGTGCTCGTGGTGGAGCGCAACCGCCGGGTCGGCGGCGTGTCCGTCCACACCGGCACCATCCCGTCCAAGACCATGCGCGAGACCGTGCTCAATCTTTCGGGCTGGCGCGAGCGCGGCTTTTACGGTCGGGCCTACCGGGTGAAGCAGGACATTTCCGCCGCCGACATCCGCGCGCGCATGGAGAAGACGCTGGAGCACGAGGTCGACGTACTCGACCACCAGTTCGCCCGCAACGGCGTGAAGGTCATGCGCGGCGAAGCGTCGTTTCGCTCGGCGCACGAACTGGTGATCCGCAGCGAGGGCGAGGACGAGCGTGTCGTCTCCGCCCATTTCATTCTGATTGCGGTCGGCACCAAGCCCTTCCGGCCGGACTACGTGCCCTTCAACGGCACCAATGTCTTCGATTCCGACGAGATCGTCGCGGTGCCCAAGCTGCCGCGCTCCATGACGGTGATCGGCGCCGGCGTCATCGGCGTCGAATATGCCACGATCTTCTCCGCGCTAGAGGTGCAGGTGACGCTGGTCGAGCCGCGCGCCACCTTCCTCGACTTCGTCGATAAGGAGCTGATGGAGGATTTCGTCCACGACCTGCGCGACCGCAACGTGTCGCTGCGCCTGGGCGCCGAGGTGACGAAGATCGAGTTCGACGGCGCCGGACGCCCGGTCTGCCGCATCGCCACGGGCCGCGACGTGACGAGCGACATGCTGCTCTTCGCCGCCGGCCGCATGGGCGCGACGGACGATCTGAACCTGGCCGCGGCCGGGCTGGAGGTGGACCGGCGTGGGCGCATCGCGGTGAACGAGAAGACGCTGCAGACCGCCGTGCCGCATATCTACGCCGCCGGCGACGTGATCGGCTTTCCCTCGCTCGCCTCGACCTCGATGGAGCAGGGGCGTCTGGCCGCCTGCCACGCCTTCGGCCTGGAGCCGCCCCCGGCGCCCGAGTTCTTTCCCTATGGCATCTATTCCGTGCCGGAAATCTCGACGGTCGGCATGAGCGAGGAAGAGGTGCGCAAGCGCGGCATTCCCTACGAATGCGGCATCGCGCGCTTCCGCGAAACCTCGCGCGGCCACATCATGGGCCTCGACCGGGGCATGATGAAGATGATCTTCTCCAAGAAGACGCGCCGGCTGCTCGGCGTCCACATCGTGGGCGAGGGCGCGACCGAGCTGATCCATATCGGTCAGGCCGTCCTCAACCTGAAGGGGACGATCGACTATTTCATGGACAACACGTTCAACTACCCGACCCTCGCCGAGGCCTACAAGATCGCTTCGCTCGACGCCTGGAACCGCGCCTTCGCGCCCGGCCCCGGCGTCGCCGCCCATGCGGTGAGCGAGGCGGAGGCGCATGAGCGCCAGGAGGAGCACGAGGCGCAGGAACTCGGCGAGGCCGTCCACTGACACGCGACTGAGACAGGCGAGCCCATCATGAAAAAGGCCGGAGCGGGGATGCCGCTCCGGCCTTTTTCGGTTTCTGGCGCCCTGAAGCCGAGACTCAGCCGAGCGGCACGGCGCCCGTCAGCACGGCGCCCACCAGCATGAAGCCGGCGAGGAGGGCGGCGAAGGGCAGGGCGAAGCGCTGCAGGGAGCCGGTCTCAACCTCCGAAAGGTTGGTCAGCACGTAGAGCGCCGGCACGAGCGGGCTCAGCATGTGCATGGGCTGGCCGACCAGCGAGGCGCGGGCGATGACGTCGGCCGGAATGCCATAGGCCCGCGCCGCTTCCGCCAGAACCGGAACCACGCCGAAATAGAAGGCATCGTTCGACAGGAAGAAGGTGAAGGGCCCGCTCACCACCGCCGTGATCAACGGGATATAGGTGCCCGCCGATTCGGGGATGAGATAGATCACGCTCTTGGCGAGCGCGTCGGTCATGCCCGTGCCCTGCAGGATGCCGGTGAAGACGCCGGCGCCGAAGATCACGGCCACCACCGACAGGGCGCTGCCGGCATGGGCCTCGATGCGCTCGCGCTGGTCGCGGATGCGCGGGAAGTTCACGGTGATGCCGATCGCGAAGGCGATCATGAACACCAGCGCCAGCGGCAGGATGTCGGCCACCAGAAGCACGAGAAGCGCGGCGGTCAGCCCCAGGTTGAAGAGCTGGAGCCAGAGCGGTCGGCTCACCACGGCGCGGCGCGCGGCAAGAATCTGGCTCATCGGCGTCTGCTCGTCCGAGACCGCCATGCCGCCGGCCCCGGCGAGGCGGCGGCGCTCCTTGAGGCCGAAATAGAAGGCGATCATCACCGCGCCGCAGCAGGCGAGCACGATGGCCGGGATCAGCGGCACGAAGACCTGGCTCGGCTCCAGATGCAGCGAGGCCATGACGCGCGCCGTCGGCCCGCCCCAGGGGGCGATGTTGATGATCGCGTTGGGCAGGATCGTCACCGCCGGCAGGATCAGCGGATTGATGCCGAGACTGCGATGCAGCGGCATCATGGCGGTGACGCAGATCAGGAACGTGGTGGAGCCGTCGCCATCGAGCGAAACCACCATGGCGAGCAGCGCCGAGCCGACAATGACCCGGAGCGGATCGCCGTGGCAGATGCGCACCACGAGCCGCACCAGCGGATCGAACAGGCCGACATCGATCATCAGCCCGAAATAGAGAATGGCGAAGAGCAGGAGCGCGGCGGTCGGCGCGATGCGGCGCAGCCCGTCCACCACCATGGTCGGAATCTCCGGCCCGAAACCGCCGATCAGGGCGAAGAGCATGGGAATGAGAATGAGCGCGATCAGCGCGGACAGGCGATTGCTCATGACCGCGGTCATGAACACCGCGATCATCGCATAGGCGAGAAGGGTCAACATATCCGGTTCGTTCGGTGCGCCGCCGAGGGGAAGGGTCCCCGGCGGCATCGGGTGAAAGGAAGCGTCTTTGGAACGTGTCCAGACTCCCTAGCCGATCCTGTCGCACCTATCTATTGCGCCGCACCATTTTGGAAGCGGGCGAGGCGTCCCGGCCACCCCGCGTCCGACCCGCCTCGCCGAGACAAACTCCTGCCCGACTTCGCCTGCGCCTATTCGCGCGCCGCGAGGCTGCGCGCCTGCCGCAGCTGCGGGAAGGCGGCGGACCAGACGGCGGCGACGGCGACCGTCGCCAAACCGCCGATGACCACCGCCGGCACGGCCCCGAGCCAGGCCGCCATGAGCCCGGCACGGAACTCGCCGAGTTCGTTGGAGGCGCCGACGAAGATGCCGTTCACCGCGTTGACGCGTCCGCGCACCTCGTCCGGCGTCCAGAGCTGAAGCAGCGTTTCGCGGATATAGACCGAGATCATGTCGGCCGCGCCCATCAGCGCCAGCGCGACCACCGACAGCCAGGGCGTGACGGAAAGGCCGAACAGGACGGTGAAGACGCCGAACAGGGCGACGAACAGGAACATCACATGCCCGGCGCGGTCGCGCACGGGATGGGCGGCGAGCCAGGCGGCGGTGGCGATCGCGCCGACGCCCGGCGCGGCGCGCAGAAGCCCCGCGCCCCAGGGGCCGACGGCGAGCACGTCATGGGCGAAGACCGGCATCAACGCCACCGCCCCGCCGAGCAGCACGGCGAAGAGATCGAGCGAGATCGCGCCGAGCACGACCTTTTCCCGGAAGATGAAGCGGAAGCCGGCGACCACGGTGCGAAGATTGGCCGGCTCGCCCGACACATGCTGCGCGGGTGCGGGGATCGACAGGACGAGACCCGAGCCGACCAGAAACAGAACCAGCGCCGTGCCGTATGCGCCGCTCGGCGACAGGCCGTAGAGAAGGCCGCCGGCGACCGGGCCGACGATCGAGGCGATCTGCCAAGAGGAGGAATTCCAAGCCACCGCGTTGGCCAGCTCGTCCCGGCTCACGAGATTGACCACGAGCGAGGAGGCGGCGGGGCCGAAAAAGGCGCGGGCGATGCCGAAGACCACGAGAATGGCGAAGACCGGCAGGGGCGAGACGAGACCCGTCAGCGTGAGGCCGAGCAGCACGGCCGCCCCGCAAGCCTCGCCCAGGATCGACAGGCCCATGATCCAGCGCCGTGAATAGCGGTCCGCCACCGGCCCGGTGACGAGAACCAGCGCCAGCGCGGGCAGGAACTGGCACAGGCCGACGAGGCCGAGGTCGAACGGATCGCGCGTCAGCGCGTAGATCTGCCACGTCACCGACACGGAGACGATCTGCACCGCGAAGGCGGCAAAGAAGCGGGCCAGCCAGTATCGAAGAAACCGGCGGTTGCGAAAGGCGGCGAAGCGATCCTCGACCGGCGCGTGGACCGGCGCTTCGGCCGGATCGGGAGAAAGGGTCTCGTCGCTCTGCATCAGCGGATTCCGGCCCGTTCTCTCGCGTTTCGGCCCGGCGGTTTGGCCGACCTCCCGCGCGCCCTTGGGGGCTCTTGCCGGGGTCGGGGCGCGGGCTTCATCGGAGCGGCCGCCTTTCGAAGAAAATGAGGGTCCGACAGCGCGGGCGAAGGGCGCCGGCTTCCGGGAGGGAAGACGACGGGGTGTTCTCGGGCGCGACCGCGCTCGCCCGAAAGGCGGACGCGGCTGCGGCACAAGCTCATAAGCTCACAGTCGGCGTCAAGTCTCGATGGCCCGTTCGATTCGGCGCCGACGCAATATCGAACGAAGAGGGAAACGCCGAAGGCGAGGAGGCTCCGGCGGACCGACTCGATTCGGAAACGTGGCCAAGGCTGAGCCCGTCCGGGTTGAATCGATTAGCCTTGAATCTGTGGTTCTACGCCAACTTCCTGCACTGGTTGTCGCCCGAGCAATTTGGCAATGAGTCAAGCCCAGCGCGACATAAGGAAGCATTCACCGCGTTCCGAGGTCTCGCCCGGGCTTCACCGATTGGCAGTCTTCTTGGGACTTCATGGGCCCAACAGAGGGGAGACTGCAGGCCGATGAGACTTTCGATCCGGACGAAGCTGGCGGGCGCCTTTGCGCTGACGGTGGGGATGAGCTTGGCGCTGGGAGCCGTGGGCGCCTATAATCTGACGGCCGCCAGTGCGCGCCTGGAAGAGCTGCGGTCCGGCCCGATGCAGCAGAACGAGCGGCTCATGACCGTTCGCGCCTATGTGTCCGACATCGGCCGTCTTCTCAACACGATGGACTCGGTCGATAACGACGGCGTCTTCAAGGACATGGAGTCCTCGGTCGCCGAGCGCGGCAAGTCCACCCTGGACATGCTGGCCGAGTATCGCGCCGCCGCGCCCAAGACCGAACTTCCCTCCGTGGATTCGCTCAAAGGCGCGGTGGAGACTTATCTCGGCATGTCCCGGCAGGTCATGGACCTCCTGCGCACGGCGCGCGCCGACCCGGCCGGGCAGGCGGACGCGGCGGCAAACGCCCGCTCCCTGATGGGCGGCGGCATGCAGCCGAGCATGGCCTCGATGATCAACCAACTGAAGACGCAGCTCGGCCGCGAGAAGAAGCGCACGGACGCGCTCGCAGCGCAGACCGATGCCAACTCCCGCCTCGCCTTGATGCAGATGTTGGCGCTGGTCGCCGGCGCGGTGGTGCTGGGTCTCGTCGTGGCGACCTGGCTTGGCCTGTCGATCTCTCGCGGCCTGAAGCGCTCGGTCGATCTCGCCCGCCAGATCGGCTCGGGTGACTTGACGCACACGATCCGGGCCAAGGGCTCGGACGAGATCGCCGAGCTGCAGCGCGCCATGAGCGACATGACCACCAAGCTCTCCGAGATCGTCTCGGGCGTGCGCGCCTCCTCCTCGCTGGTGGCCGCCGGCTCGGCCCGCTCGGCCGAAACCGCCGACCGCCTGTCGTCCGGCTCCACCGAGCAGGCCGCCGCCTCCGAGCAGGCGTCCGCCGCGATCGAGGAGATGACCGCCAACATCCGCCAGAACGCCGACAACGCCTCCACCACCGAGAAGATCGCCGCCCAGGCCGCCGAGCATGCCGGCACCACGGGCGCAGCGGTGGCGCAGTCCACCGAGGCCATGCGCGCCATCGCCGAGAAGATCGCCGTGGTGCAGGAGATCGCCCGTCAGACCGACCTCCTGGCCCTCAACGCCGCGATCGAGGCGGCTCGTGCCGGCCAGCACGGCAAGGGGTTCGCGGTGGTGGCCTCGGAGGTGCGCAAGCTCGCCGAGCGCAGCCAGACGGCGGCGGCCGAGATCGGCGAACTCTCGTCCCGCACGCTGGTCGTGGCGGAAGATGCCGGGGCGCGGTTGGAGCGGTTGGTTCCGGACATTCGCAAGACGGCGGAGCTGGTGTCGGAGATTTCGGCGGCGTGCCGGGAGCAGTCGATCGGCATCGAGCAGATCAACCAGGCGATCGGGCAGCTGGATCAGGTGACGCAGTCGAACGCCGGGGCGGCCAACGAGATGGCGGCCACCGCCGACCAGCTGTCGACCGAGGCGGGCCGGCTGGAGGAGCGGGCGGGCTACTTCCGCATGACCGACGCCGAGCGCGAGCGCCTGCTGCAGGACGAGGCGGTGGAGATCGAGGCGACGAACCGGCAGGCGGAACGGCAGAAGACGCGCGGCGAGGGCGGCGCGGCCAAGCCAGCCTCGGCCCCGGCAGCGGGCAAGGCGGCCCCGAAGTCCGCCCCGACGTCTGCCAAGCCAAACGCGCCCAAGACCACGCGGGTGCTGGGCAAGACCCCGGTGGCGGTGAGCGCGGAAACGGACCAGGACCTGTTCGAGACCGGCGCGGGCGAGAACCCCGTTCACAGCTTGCAGGCCCAGGCGGCCAGCGCTCTGGCGCGGCCGGCGCCAGCGGGCGCGGGCAAGGGCGGCTTCTCGCTGGATCTGGGCGGCGACGAAGGCTTCGAGCGCATGAGCCGCTGAGCCAAGGCTGCCTCAAATCAATCGACAGGAAAAAGCCCGGCGCGAGACATCTCTCGCGCCGGGCTTTTCGCGACTGGAGTCCAACAGGCTGAGGCTGCGGCCGCTGGGGCGATGCCTCCCCCTGCGCCAGCAAGGCAACTGGCCGATGTTTCCGCGTCCTCTTCCCAGCCTTTCGAGTCGGCACATCACATGGAGACCACGTGTGGTTGCCAAGCGTGAAGCCGAGCTGCGGCGCGGGGTTCATCTGGCCATGAGCGACCAATGGCGGTGACGACGTACAGGCTTTGCGTGCTCGCTATGATGGCCGAGGCACAATCTGCGACTTGCCGATGGTCGAGGGTTTTGCGGCTCGCGATGGAAATAGGTGCGGTCGACAACCGCAACTGCGCTTGGCCTCTGCGGCGAAGCGAGAGCGCAAACGACGCGATCGGCCGTTTTCTCGATTCTTATCGCGAGTTCCAAGCAACAGAGAGAGCTTGGCGAAAGCGAAACACGGTCTCGGGTGCTTGAGGCCGCGATTCAGCGACCACGGCCGAGCGAAGGCCGCAACGTCTGGCGCGGATCGCTCGCGACCAATAGCCGGGCAAGCGCGCGAAGGCTCGATAAAACCAATCGAAGTTTTACAGAAAACGCCGGTGATTGGTGGAGCTGAGCGGGATCGAACCGCTGACCTCGTCATTGCGAACGACGCGCTCTCCCAACTGAGCTACAGCCCCGTCCACCGGTGAGCGGCATTTAGATCGGCGGCGGGGTGGCTGTCAAGCGGGCGGTCTCGATTTGGGTCTACGCGGCGCGCACTCGTCAAATCAGCGGCATGGGGGTGCCAAACGTTAGGGAAATCCCCATCTCCCTGGCCGATTGTGCGATAGCACAGTGGTCCACCATCCAAAGGCTCCCCATGCTCGCCGTCGTTCAAGTCGTCCTCCTGGTCCTCAACATTCTCTGGTGGATCATCATCGTCTCGGCGATCCTGTCATGGCTGCTCGCCTTCAACATTCTGGACTATCGCAACAATTTCGTGCGCACGGTCAGCGATACGCTCTATCGTTTGACGGAGCCGCTCTACCGGCCGATCCGCCGCATTCTGCCCAATCTCGGCGGGCTCGATCTTTCGCCGCTCGTCGTGCTGATCGCGATCTTCTTCCTGCAGCAGATCATCTATCTTTATGTCGTGCCCGCGATCTACCGCGCCGGCATCTGATGCTCCTGTCCGTGCGCCTGACGCCTCGTGCGTCGAGCGACCGGGTGGACGGGATCGAGCTGTCGCCCGACGGCTGGCGGATCGAGGCGCGGGTCCGCGCCGTGCCGGAAAAGGGTCTCGCCAACGAGGCCCTGATCCGTCTTCTGGCCGAGGCGCTGGGCGTGCCCAAATCCACGCTCTCGCTCGCCTCTGGCTCCAAGGGGCGCGAAAAGCGCGTGCGCTTTGCGGGCGACGAGACTAGCCTCGGCCATGCTCTTCGCGCTCACCCTTGCTTCCGCCCTGCTGGGATCGCCTGACGCACTGCCCCCGCCGTCCCAAGCGCGCGCCGAGCCGACCGGGGCGGCAAGCCCCGTCATTCCCAGCCTCTGCGTCTCTTCGGGCGAGGGCGAGGGCGAGGTGCTGCGCTGCGCCGCGCTGCCGGGCGTCGATCTCTTCCTGAAAGGGCCGCCCGAGCGGCGAAGCGTGTCGCTGGGGTCGCCCGACGGTTTCATTTCACCACCGCCCGAGCCCATGGCGCTCGGCTCCACCGCCCGCTGGCGCATGCTCGGCTCCCGCCCGCTCGCCGCGATCCTGCGCTACGCGCTGCCGGGCGCGCCGGGCGAGGTTCTCCTCGTGGTGGTCAAGGCGCCGAGCGGCGAAGCGCCGGGTTGCCTCGTCGCCATTCTGGCCGGCATCGCAGGGGGCGAGAACGCGGAAGCCGACGCTGTGGCGGACGGGCGCGCGGCGGCATTCCGCTGCGGGGTCGACCGGCCGACATTCCTGGGCGAGCGCGCCGGCGCCGCTCTCCAGCGCGCGGGGCTGGCCTGGGTCGGCCAGCGATAGGGGCCGGCATTTCCGGCTTCATCAAGTTTATGATTTCGCTGCGTCACCCCAGGCGAAGCCGATCCGCTTCACCTGAAAATACCCCAGCCCAAACAAAAAGGCGCGGGTCCCTCGCGGAACCCACGCCTCTCATTCGTCCGGCCACGAGGACCGCAAGCCGTGGTGTCAGGCGTTTTCCTGGCCGACCGGCGTCTTGTTCTTTTCCTTCTCGGAGGCTTCGTCGTAGCGAACGACGGCCTCGAGGATCAGCCTACGCGCCTCGGCGGCATCGCCCCAGCCGCCGATCTTCACCCACTTGCCGGGCTCCAGATCCTTGTAGTGCTCGAAGAAATGCTCGATCTGCTTGGTCGTGATCTCGGGCAGGTCGGTGTATTCCTCGACCTTGATGTAGCGCTGCGTCAGGGCCGGCGAGGGGACGGCGATGACCTTCTCGTCCACGCCGCTGTTGTCCTCCATCTTGAGGACGCCGATCGGGCGGCAATTGATGACGCAGCCGGGGAAGAGCGGGCGCGTCGAGCAGACCAGGACGTCGATCGGATCGCCGTCGTCCGACAGCGTGTGCGGAACGAAGCCGTAGTTCCCGGGATAGGTCATCGGCGTGTACAAGAAGCGGTCCACGAAGAGCGCGCCGGATTCCTTGTCCATCTCGTACTTGATCGGGTGGCCGCCGACGGGCACCTCGATGATGACGTTGATGTCCTCGGGCGGATTCTTGCCCCGGGCGATGGCGTCGATGCGCATGGGAGGTCTCCTCGAAATCGTCGGGCGTGTCTAACCCGCTTGCGGCCTCCGAGGCAATTGGACGGCTCAAATTCCCTGACGAAGGGTTAAAACTTGTGGTGACAATCGACGGTGGATCGGAGCCCTATGCGCCGCGGGAGTCAGGGAAAGGTGAAGGCCAGCTTGCGCAGCGTCACCCCTTCAAATGTCTCGGTGCCGGTCGCAACGTCGATGCCCCCCGCGGCCTCGTAGAAATGCACCGCGCCGGGATTGTCCTCCAGCGCCCAGACCGCCGTGCCGTTCAATCCGCGCGAGCGGATCAGCATGCGCGCGGCGGAAAACAGGCGTTGGCCGAAGCCGATGCCTTGGAACTCGGGGCGCAGATAGAGCTCGTAGACCTCGCCCTCGACGCCGAGCGCGCGGGTGCGGTTGCGTCCCAGCGTGGCGTAGCCGCCCATTTCGCCGCCATATTGAAGGACGAGGATCGTCGCCTGGTTCGCGATCGCGCTTTCCCACCAGGCGGCGTTGCGCCGCTCGATCATGCGCGTCAGCGTTCGATGCGGGATAAGACCGGCATAGGCGCCCCGCCAGGACGCTTCGTGCACGCGGCTCAAACCCACCGCATCGCGGGCTTCGGCCAGTCGGATCTCTGCGGCGATCGTCTTCATGGCCGGTTAACCATGTTGGACGACTTCCGATCCAACGCGAGTGTAAAAATCACGCGGTGATTCGGCAGGGGCATGTGTCATTGGCACGGGTCGTACCCCCTCGCAGGCGTGGCGGCAACGTCTTGACGGGGGCGAAAAGCGCGTGATCGCGAATCGGTGTTCGAGCCCGGCCGAACGACAGCACGGGGCCGCGCCATCCGGGCCGGCCCAAGCGTAGCAAGTCCGCAGCGCAGGCGCCTAGCGGCCGAGGACGCCGCCGGCCAGGGCCTTCTGGATGCCGCTCAGATTGGCGCCGCGCGACAGGTTCTGAAGGAAGGGCTGCGGCTGGCCGGAGACCCAGATCCGCAGTTCGGCGTCCGTGTCGAAGGAGCCGGCGGTCTCCACCGAGAACATGGTGACGGCGCGATAGGGGATGGAGTGGTACTGTCGCTTGCGTCCGGTCATGCCCTGCTTGTCGATCAGGATGACGCGGCGGTCGGTGAAGACGATCTGGTCGCGCACCAGCTGGAAGGCGATCTCGATCCCCTCGTGGGGCAAGAGGACGGGTTCGAGTTCCGCCGCGAGCGCGCCGACGTCGAGGTCGCTGGCAAGGCCGAGAAGGCCGCTGAGAAATCCCATTCCCTTGTCTCCCAAAGCCCTCATCCCCGGCGAAGCGGGATCGCCTCGCCGGGAATGGGGCACAAATGCAAGATGTTCGAGTCTTCCCGGGAATCCGGGCTCAGGCCGCCGGCCAGCCGGCGATCACCAGCTTGCCGAGGCTGGCGCCGCGTTCGCTGATGCGGTGACCCTCACGCACCGTCTCGGCCGAGATCGGCGAAAGGGTCTGCGTCCGGGTGGAGTGGAGCCGGCCCGCGTCGACGAGGCGCGAGATCTCCGACAGGAGTCGGTGCTGCTCGATCATGTCGGCGGTCTGGAAGACCGGGCGGGTGAACATGTATTCGAAATGCAGCGACACCGACTTCTGCCGGATGGGCGCGAGATCGAGCGCCGCGCTGTCGATCACGCACAAGTCCCCGAAGGGGCGGATCAGCGCGCCGATATCGGCCATGTGCTGGGGCGTGTGGGTCAAAGCGAAGACATAGTCCACCGGCTTGAAGCCGAGGGCGGCGAGCTGCGGCGCCATGGGGCTGGAATGGTCGATCACATGGTGGCAGCCGTTGCGCAGCGCGAACTCGCGTGTTTCCGGCCGCGAGGCCGTGCCGATCACCGTCAGCGCCGTCAGCTGGCGGGCCAGCTGGGTGGCGATCGAGCCGACACCGCCTGCCGCGCCGATCACCAGCAGCGTGCCGCGCTCGGTCTCGTCGGGCTGGATGCGGAAGCGGTCGAACAGGGTTTCCCAGGCGGTGATGGCCGTCAGCGGCAGGGCGGCGGCCTCGGTGAAGTCGAGCCGGTCCGGCTTGCGCGCCACGATGCGCTCGTCCACCAGCTGGAACTCGGCGTTCGAACCGGGCCGGTCCACCGCCCCGGCGTAAAACACCGCGTCTCCGGGGCGAAACAGCGTCGCGTCGTCGCCCGCCGCTTCCACCACGCCGCTGGCGTCGAAGCCGAGGACGCGGGGGAAGCGCGCGGGGTCGGCCAGCGGCCCGCGCTGCTTGGTGTCCACCGGATTGATCGACACCGCCTCGACCCGCACCAGAAGGTCACGCCCCGAAGGGGTGGGGCGGGGCAGGTCGAGATCCGTCAGATGCTCCACGCCCGCGTCGGGCGGCGATGCCCGGTAGCCTACAGCCCGCATGTCCGCTCTCCCCGTCCTGACGGCGCGAGGCCTGATCTACCGCGCCGGCCCGCGCCATCAAGACGTGTCGACGGCTTGGCGCCTCAGGTGGCGAGGCCGAGCTCCTGGAGGAGCGCCCCGATCCGGGCCTGCTCGGCGGTGAGGAAGGTGCTGAACTCGGCCGCGTTCATGTAGAGATTTTCCCAGCCGCGCGTGCGGCAGACCTCGTTCCACTGGTCGCTGCGGGCCATCTCGCCCATCGCCTCGTCCAGGGCGGCGAGATCCGCGCCGGCAAGGCCCGGGGCGCCCATGAAGCCGCGCCAGTTCACGAGGTCGGTGGCCACGCCCTGCTCGCGGAAGGTCGGGATGTCGACGCCGGGCAGGCGCTGGGGCGAGGAGATGCCGAGCGCGCGCAGCGCCCCGGTCTTGATGAGATCGGCGAACTCGCCATAGCCGCCGGTCGCCACCGTCACGCGGTTGGTGAGCACCAGCGGCAGCATCTCGGAGCCGGCACCGACCACGATATAGTTCATCTTCGACACGTCGTTGCCGCTCGCCTTGATGACGAGGGCGCTGACGAAATGATCGGGGCTGCCGAGCCCGAAGCCGCCCCAGGAAACCGAGCCCGGATTCTCCCGGTACATGGCGAGGAGATCGTCCAGCGTCTTCAGCGGGGAGGCGGCGGCGACCACGAGCGGCTGATACTCGCCCTGGAGCCGAGCGACGGGCGTCACGTCGGCGAGCGTCACCGGGCTCTTGTTGATGGCGACCGCGCCGACCATGCCGAGGCCGGCGGTCAGAAGCTGGTCGCGGCGCGCGGCGTTGACGAACTGGGCAAGGCCCACCGTGCCGCCCGCGCCGGGCACGTTGGCGACCTCGACATTGTCGATGATTGCGCGGTCCTGAAGGATGGTCTGCGCGGTGCGCGCCAGCGTGTCGTAGCCGCCGCCCGTGGAGGCCGCCGCCAGGATGCTGGCGTCCTCGAGCTTCGCCGCGAGGGCCGGTCTAAGCGAGCCGAAGCCCATCGCGCCCATCGCTCCGCCAACCGCCAGCCATTTGGAAAGATCGCGCCGCGTCCAGTTCATTCGCATGCCTCCCGCTTGCGCCGCCCTCCCGGCGGCGGGCAAAGCTTAGGAAAGCCCGAGGGCCGGGTCGAGAAAGCGCACCAACGAAAAAGGGCGCGGCCGAAGCCGCACCCTTTCAACATGTCGTGACTGGAGCCTGCGATGGCGCCCGATCAGGCGACCTTGCGGCTCTTCTCGAAGCGCTTGCGCTCGTTCGGGTCGAGATAGAGCTTGCGCAGGCGGATGTTCTTGGGCGTGACCTCGACCAGCTCGTCGTCCTGAATCCAGGACAGGGCGCGGTCGAGCGTCATGCGGATCGGCGTGGTCAGGCGAACCGCCTCGTCCTTACCGGCGGCGCGGATGTTGGTCAGCTGCTTGCCCTTGAGGACGTTGACCTCAAGATCGTTGTCGCGCTGGTGGATGCCGATGATCATGCCGGCATAGACCTTGACGCCCGGGTCGATGACCATGGGCCCGCGATCTTCCAGGTTGAACATGGCGTAGGCCACGGCCTCGCCCGCCGCGTTGGCGATGAGAACGCCGTTGGTGCGGCCGGCTAGCTCGCCCTTATAGGGGGCGTAGGAGTGGAACAGGCGGTTCATGATCGCCGTGCCGCGCGTGTCGGTCAGGAGTTCCGACTGGTAGCCGATCAGGCCGCGCGTCGGCGCCAGGAAGACCAGACGCTGGCGACCGCCGCCCGAGGGGCGCAGCTCCTTCATCTCGCCCTTGCGCTCGCTCATCTTCTGAACGACGACGCCCGAATGCTCCTCGTCGACGTCGATCACGACCTCTTCGATCGGCTCCAGCGTCTCGCCGCTCGCCTCGTCCTTCTGCATGACGACGCGGGGACGCGACACGCCGAGCTCGAAGCCTTCGCGGCGCATGGTCTCGATCAGAACGGCGAGCTGCAGTTCGCCGCGGCCCGACACGAAGAAGGAGTCCTTGTCCTCGGACTCTTCGATCTTGAGCGCGACGTTGCCCTCGGCCTCCTTGAACAGACGGTCGCGGATCACGCGGCTCGTCACCTTATCGCCCTCGGTGCCCGCGAGCGGGCTATCGTTGACGATAAAGCTCATGGTCACGGTCGGCGGGTCGATCGGCTGCGCGACGAGCGGCTCGTTCACCTGCGGGTCGCAGAACGTGTCGGCGACGGTGCCCTTCTGCAGGCCCGCGATGGCGACGATGTCGCCGGCCTCGGCGTAGTCGATCGGCGTGCGCTCCAGGCCCCGGAAGGCGAGGATCTTGGAGATGCGGCCGCTTTCGAGAAGCTGGCCTTCGCCGTTCAGAACCTTGACGGCCTGGTTCGGCTTGATCGAGCCGGACTGGATGCGGCCCGTGATGAGACGGCCGAGGAAGGGGTTGGCCTCGAGGATCGTGCCGATCATCTTGAAGGGCTCGTCCTTGCCGGCGGTGTCCGGCTCGGGAACATGCTTCAGGATAAGGTCGAACAGGGGCTCCAGGCCCTTGTCCTGCGGGCCATCCGGCGCGTCGGCCATCCAGCCGCCGCGGCCCGAGCCGTAGACGACGGGGAAGTCGAGCTGCTCTTCGGTGGCGTCGAGATTGACGAAGAGATCGAAGATCTCGTTCAGAACCTCTTCATGGCGCTCGTCCGGGCGGTCGATCTTGTTGATCGCGACGATCGGCTTCAAACCGACCTTGAGCGCCTTGCCGAGCACGAACTTGGTCTGCGGCATCGGGCCTTCCGAGGCGTCGACGAGGATCACCGCGCCGTCCACCATGTTCAGGATGCGCTCCACCTCGCCGCCGAAATCGGCGTGGCCCGGGGTGTCCACGATGTTGATCCGCACGTCCTTCCACACCACCGACGTCGCCTTGGCGAGAATGGTGATGCCGCGCTCCTTTTCCAGATCGTTGGAGTCCATCGCGCGCTCTTCGGTGCGCTGGTTCTCGCGGAACGAGCCGGACTGCGAGAGGAGCTTGTCCACCAGGGTCGTCTTGCCATGGTCGACGTGCGCGATGATCGCGATGTTGCGGAGCTTCATAAAGGGTCACCGAAAGGAGTTGGAACGCGTGAGAGGGCACGTCTCAAGGGAAACGGCCCGGGAAATTCGCGGTCATTGGGCGGTCTCATAACGGATTTTTCGCAAAAGCGAAAGGGAGGGTCCGCAAAGACCCTCCCTTTTGGATTCGCAAACACCAAATTTTCAGCGCTCAGGCCGCAAAGCCCCGCTTGCGCATCATGGCGTCGGGGTCTGGCTGGCGGCCCCTGAAGCGCTCGTAGAGCTCGGCGGGGTCGCGGCTGTTGCCCGCCGAATAGACGAAGTCGCGAAGGCGCTTCGCCGTCTCGGGGTGGAACGGGTCGCCCGCCTCCTCGAAGGCCTCGAAGGCGTCGGCGTCCAAGACCTCGGACCACATGTAGGAATAGTAGCCGGCGGAATAGCCGTCGCCCGAGAAGACATGGGCGAAATGCGGCGAGCGATGGCGCATCACCATCTCGGCCGGCATGCCGAGCCGGTCCAAGATTTCGCGCTCGCGCGCCATCGGATCGGCTGGGACCTCGCCCTCCTGGTGGAACAGGAGATCGACCAGGGCCGAGGACGTGTATTCCACCGTGTTGAAGCCTGCGTCGTAAGTGCGCGCGGCCTTCAGCTTCTCGGCCTCGGCCTCCGGCAGCGGCTCGCCCGTCACGGCATGGAGCGCGTGGCGCTCCAAGATGGCGGGCACGTCCAGCCAATGCTCGAAGAGCTGCGAGGGCAGTTCCACGAAGTCGCGCGAGACGGCGGTGCCGGCGAGCGAGGGATAGGTCACGTCCGACAGAAGCCCGTGCAAGGCGTGGCCGAACTCGTGGAACAGCGTGCGCGCGTCGTCCACCGACAGGAGCGCCGGCTCGCCGCGCGCGGGCTTGGCGAAGTTGCAGACATTGTAGATCACCGGCAGCTGGCCGCCGTCGATTCCGTGCTGGGAGCGCAGCGCGCTCATCCAGGCGCCCGAGCGCTTGGAGGACCGGGCGAAATAATCGCCGACGAAAAGCCCGCGCGGGGCGCCGTCGGCATCCAAGACGCGCCAGGCGCGGGCGTCGGGGTGCCAGGCGGTCAGGCCGGGCAGCGGCTCGAACCGGAGGCCGAAGAGCCGGTTCGCCACGTCGAACGCGGCGTCGATCATCCGGTCCAGCGTGAAATAGCTCTTCAGAGCGCTTTCATCGATGGCGAACTCGGCATGGCGGCGGCGCTCCGACCAGTAGCGCCAGTCCGCCGCCGTGAAGGGGGCGTTGTCGCCACTCGCCGCCGCCAAGGCGCGCAACGTTTCGGCGTCCTGCAGCGCGGCTTCCCGTGCCTTGTCCCAGACGCGGGTCAGCAGTGCCTCGACATGGCCCGGAGTCTTGGCCATCGTATCGTCGAGCTTGTAGTGGGCGAAGCTCGCAAAGCCCAGAAGCCGGGCCTTCTCGGCGCGAAGGCTGAGCATCTCGGCTATGATCGGCCGGTTGTCGTGGGCGGGGTCCATCTCGCCGCGCCGCGTCCAGGCCGAGAACAGTTCCTCGCGAAGCGCCGCGTTGGGGCAGAAGGTTAGGAAGGGCACGATCACCGAGCGCGACAGGGTGACGACGGGGCCGCCGGCGCCGCGCTCCTCGCCCGCATCCCGCATGGAGGAGACGAGAAAGCCCGGCAGGCCCGACAGATCCGCCTCGTCCACGGGGCGCGCGAAGGAGCGCTCGTCGTGCAGGACGTTTTGCGAAAAGGCGGTGCCGAGTTCGGCGAGCCGGGCGTTGATGTCCGCAAGGCGCTCGCGCGCCGCGCCTTCGAGCTTGGCGCCCGAGCGCACGAAGCCGGCATGGGTGCGCTCCAGAAGCCGCAGCGCCTCGCCCGAAAGGCCGAGCGCGGCGCGCTTCTCGAACACGGCGTCGATGCGCGCGAAAAGGTCGGCGTTCAGCGTGATGCGAGAGGAATGGCGCGAGAGCTTGGGCGAGACTTCGCGCTCCACGCCCTGCAGCTCGTCGTTCGTGTGGGCGCCGGCCAGGGCGTAGAACAAGGAGGCGACGCGGCCCAGCGGGCGCCCGGCGCGCTCCATGGCCAGGATCGTGTTGTCGAAGTCCGGCTCGGCCGGGTCGGCGGCGATGGCCTCGACCTCCGCCGCGTGCAGCGCGATGGCCCGCTCGAAGTCCGCCGCGAAGTCCGCCGGGGTCAGGGCCTCGAACTGGGGCAGCGTCTCTTCCGATCCGAACGCCAGTCGGGCGTCGAATTGCGAAAGCTTTTGCTCGAGCGCGGATTGTTGTGGCATTTGCGGTCTTCTCTTTGTGAGGGAACACAGATAGGTGATAATCCGCCTTCCCTAGAGAAGTCTCGGGCAAACTGCCCGACTGGGGAAGACTAGAGCCATTCATACCTAAACCGGATCGTGATGGTCTGGAATAAAACCCGATCCCGTAGAGGCCAGTAGCGACGTGTCAGAGCTTACAACCGGAAATATGTTCGGCTTTCTGCTGACGGATACGTCGCGGCTATTTCGTCAGTATTTCGAACGAATGGTGACGGAAAACGGTTTTGGTCTGACGCCCGGCGAAATCCGGGCCCTGGGTTACGTCATCCGCTTTCGCGGCTCGCGTCAGGCGCTGCTGGCCGAGCGCATGGGCGTCGAGCCGATGACGCTCTCGGCCTATCTCGATCGCCTGGAAGGGCGCAGCCTCATCCGCCGGACGATGGACACCAGCGACCGGCGCGCCAAGCTGATAGAGCCGACCGAGGACGCCTACGCCGTGATGCGCGAGCTCGACCCGCTCTTCACGCGCATCTACCAGCAGCTGACGCAGGGGCTCGACGCCGACGAGATGGCCGTCGTCGCCCAGTCGCTGGAAAAGCTGCGCGCCAACCTGACCAGCGATCCGCAGATCAAGGCGCCGTTCAATCTGATCGACCCCAGCGACGCCGCGACCCGGACCGACGGTCCCTGCTGAGCGAACCGGGCATGGCGTCACCCGCGCCCGGCCTCGGCGAGAGCGTAGTGGCGCCTCGGCCGTAAACGCCACCGCTATTCCGCCGCCTGCGAATGCGACGACGCCTCGCCGCCGAGCGCCAACATGGCTTCGGCGGCAATCGCGAAGGAGCGAACGCGCGCCCGGTGATCGTGGATCTGCCCGGTCAGGATGATCTCGTCCGGCTGGTAGCGGGCGATCAACCCCGCCAACCCGGCGCGCACATTGGTGGGCGAGCCTACAACCGATACGCGCAAGGCCTCGTCGACGCCCGGCCGGAAGGCGGGGTCGATCACGTCCTCGATTGCCTCCACCGGGCGCGGCAGCGGGCCGGGGTGGCCGGAGCGCAGATTGGCGAAGGCCTGCTGCATCGAGCTCTGGAGTCGTTTGGCTTCCGCGTCCGTCTCGGCCGCGAAGACATTGGCCGCCAGCATGAAATAGGGTTTGTCCAGCGTTTCGGAGGGCCGGAAGGTCTGGCGATAGACCTCGATCGCATCGTCCAGCGCGCCCGGCGCGAAATGCGAGGCGAAGGCATAAGGCAGGCCGAGATGGGCCGCGAGCTGCGCGCCGTAGAGGCTGGAGCCGAGAATCCAGACCGGCACCTGCGTGCCCACGCCCGGCACGGCGCGAAGCCGCTGGTTGGGCGCGGCGTCCGCGAAATAGCTCATCAGCTCCACGACATCCTGCGGGAAGTTGTCGGAACTTTCCAGGTTTCGGCGCAGGGCGCGGGCGGTCAGCATGTCGGTGCCCGGCGCGCGGCCGAGGCCGAGATCGATGCGGCCGGGATGAAGCGTGGCGAGCGTGCCGAACTGCTCGGCAATCACCAGCGGCGCGTGGTTCGGCAGCATGATGCCGCCGGCGCCGACGCGGATGCGCTGCGTGCCCGCCGCCACATGGCCGATCACCACCGCCGTCGCGGCGCTGGCAATGCCGGTCATGTTGTGATGCTCGGCCAGCCAGAAGCGATTGTAGCCCAGCCGCTCGGCCTCTTGGGCGAGGTGGAGCGTGTTGCGAAGCGCGTCGGCCGCCGTCGCGCCTTCGGGGATGGGCGACAGGTCGAGAACGGAATAGGGGATCATCGTTCGGTATCCTTGGCTTTTTCCTCATCTGGTTGCCAGGATGCCAAAAGTGAAGGGCCGAGGCGCTCGGCCGCCCGGCGGATCGCCCCGCCGGGCCGTCTCGTCCAGCCGTCTTTTAGAGACCGTTGCGCTTGGCCAGCGTGCGCAGGCGCAGGGCGTTCAGCTTGATGAAGCCGGCAGCGTCCTTCTGATCGTAGGCGCCCTGGTCGTCCTCGAAGGTCACGAGCTTATCGGAATAGAGCGACTTGGGGCTGGCGCGGCCGGTCACCATGACATTGCCCTTGTAGAGCTTCAGCGTGACCTCGCCCTCGACATGCTCCTGGCTGCGGTCGATCAGCGCCTGCAGCATCTCGCGCTCGGGGCTGAACCAGAAGCCGTAGTAGATGAGCTCGGCGTAGCGCGGCATGAGCTCGTCCTTCAGATGCGCCGCGCCGCGATCGAGCGTGATGCTCTCGATGGCGCGGTGCGCGGCCAGAAGGATCGTGCCGCCGGGCGTCTCGTAGACGCCGCGCGACTTCATGCCGACGAAGCGGTTTTCCACGAGGTCGAGACGGCCGATACCGTTGTCGCGGCCGTAGTCGTTGAGCTTGGCCAGAAGCGTCGCGGGCGACAGGCGCTCGCCGTTGATCGACACGGCGTCGCCGCGCTCGAATCCGACGGTGATGACGGTCGGCTTGTCGGGCGCGGCCTCGGGCGAGATCGTGCGCATATGGACATATTCCGGCGCCTCGACGCTCGGATCTTCCAGCACCTTGCCCTCGGAGGAGGAGTGGAGAAGGTTGGCGTCGACCGAGAAGGGCGCCTCGCCCTTCTTGTCCTTGGCGACCGGGATCTGGTGCTTCTCGGCGAAATCGAGAAGGTCGGTGCGCGACTTGAAGCTCCAGTCGCGCCAGGGGGCGATGATCTTGATGTCCGGGTTCAGCGCGTAGGCCGAGAGCTCGAAGCGGACCTGG
Source organism: Aureimonas sp. AU20 (assembly GCF_001442755.1). Classification (NCBI taxonomy): domain Bacteria; kingdom Pseudomonadati; phylum Pseudomonadota; class Alphaproteobacteria; order Hyphomicrobiales; family Aurantimonadaceae; genus Aureimonas; species Aureimonas sp. AU20. The sequence continues at coordinate 650,686 of NZ_CP006367.1, forward strand.
TCGTTGCCCTTGCCGGTGGCGCCGTGGGCGATGGCGTCCGCGCCGGTGCGCTTGGCGATCTCGATCAGGTGCTTGGAGATCAGCGGCCGGGCGATCGAAGTGCCGAGGAGATAGACGCCCTCATAGACCGCGTTGGCGCGGAACATGGGGAACACGAAGTCGCGCACGAACTCCTCGCGCACGTCCTCGACGAAGATTTCCTTGATGCCGAGCATCTCGGCCTTCCGGCGGGCCGGCTCCAGTTCCTCGCCCTGGCCGAGATCGGCGGTGAAGGTGACGACCTCCGCGCCCAGCTCCGTCTGGAGCCACTTCAGGATGATGGACGTGTCGAGGCCGCCGGAATAGGCGAGAACGACTTTCTTGATACCGCTCGGAAGGGCCATGCTTCGGAAAGTCCCCGAAAAAGAGAGGAAACGCTCCTGGAGCCTGGAGCCTGTTCGGGCACTCGGTCGGGTCGGTCCGACGGTGCTTTTCGCCGCCCCTTCGTCGCCTGTCCTCGCGGATGCGCGCTCGCATCGCTCGAGGCCGGCGCCTCGCGGCGTCGAAAAATCCCTCGACGGCCCCCCGCCGACGAATGTCCAATCAGGCTCTTAGCTCAGGCCGCCGCACGAAGAAAGAGTGCGCGCGCCTGCACCGCCGCATCGCGCCCGAACACCCGCAGCCGCTTGAGCGCGCGGGCGAGCGGCGCGCGCCAGCGCCCGTCGATGCCGCCGTCGATCGCCGCCGCATGCCGCGCGAAGACGCGGCCGAGAAGGAGCGCCGTCAGCGCGACGACGAGCCAGGACACCAAGACGTCGGACAGGAAATGGCTGCCGAAGGCCACGCGATTCAGCGAGAAGACCAGCATGGGAAGAAGCAGCGTGAGGCCGGCGCGAAGCCGCAGCCCGCGCGGCGCGAGCATCGCCAGCGCCATCATCGCCATGGCGGAGGCCGCTTCGCCGGAGGAAAAGGAGCAATTGGTCCGGCAGGCGTCGGAGAACTGCCAGGCGACGGTGAAGCGGTCCTCGCCGCCGAAGGCCAGAATGTGCTCGGGCCGGGCGCGGCCGACCGTGTTCTTCAGCATATGCACGATGCCAAGACAGGCGACGAGATAGACCGATAGGACATGCAGGATCGCATGGGGCGGGGGGAGGAAGCGCCGCGCGCCCCAGAGCCCGCGCGCCAGAAGAAGCAGGGCGAGCGCAGAGGCGATCCAGATCGGCAGCACCCGGTTGAGGTCGCGGATCGCCAGCAATCCTTCGTCGCGCGACAGCGGAAAGCCCTGGCCCGGCACCGCGAAAAGGCCGGACACGGCAAGGTCGAGATGCGGAAAGGCGGCGAAGGCGAGACTGACTAGAACGAGAAGCGCGAAAAGGGCGCTAGCCGGGCGGTCGCGCACAAGGCTCCGGCCGCGCGCCAAGGCATCCTCGAATCGGCCCGGTCGCGCCAAGCTTCGGCGCCGATCGAAATTCGAGGTCCCAGTCCAAACCACGCGCTGCTCCCACGTCATGTTCGATTCGCGCGCGGATCCATGGGGAGGGCGCACGTCCATTGCCGTATCGGCGCGGATGATGACGAGGACTTGTTGAATTTATGTCGCGGCTATGAAAATTATATTCCAAGGGGGAATGAAATTTAGGGTGTCTTACTAATAAGAATGCTTCGATACTTGGCGCCTTGCAGTCGATGCCTCGGAGATTGTTTGGCAACTCGCTCGGGTCGGTCCGCCGTCGCCCGTCCGCACGGACCGTTGCCGATCCTCGCCGATGGCATAGGCATCACTCAGGTTTGGCGCGCCGTGAACGCATGAAAAACTCCTCGACGGCTTTCCTCCGCCGGGTCGTCGAACAGTCTCTTGAAAACCGGCTTGTTTTCCTTTCGGCTTCGGGCGACATCGAAGGGCACGCGCCCGAAAGACGGTGGCCCATGACCTTTCTGCCCGACGCTTCCGCCCTCCTCGCCTTCACGCTCGCCGCGATCGTGCTCACGATCACGCCGGGGCCGGACATGACGCTGTTTCTGGGGCGCACGCTGGCGCAGGGGCGGCGGGCCGGGATCGCGGCCATGCTGGGGGCCTGCTCGGGCGTCCTCGTTCACACCACGCTCGCCTCGATCGGCCTGTCCGCCCTGGTGGCCGCTTCGCCGGAGGCCTTCCTGGCGCTGAAGGTGGCGGGCGCGGCCTATCTCGCCTGGCTCGCCTTCGCCGCCATCCGCAACGGCTCGTCCTTTTCGCTGGAGCGGGAGGCGATGGCGCCGCAGCCCTTTCTGCGAAATTGGCTGACGGGGGTCGGGATCAATCTTCTCAACCCGAAGATCATCCTCTTCTTCGTCACCTTCCTGCCGCCCTTCGTGGCGGCGAACGATCCCTACGCCGGGCAGAAGCTGTTCTTCCTCGGCGTTTATTTCATCGTGATCGCGGTGCCCATGTCGATCGGCATGATCTTCGCGGCTGACCGGATCGCCACGACCCTCAAGAAGAAGCCCAGCGTGATGCGCGCGATCGACTGGGTCTTCGCCTCGGTCTTCTCGGCCTTCGCCGTCCATATCCTTCTCGCCCGCGTCTGAGGCGGGGCGGGGATGATGCGGCAAAGGGTCAGGGCTAAGAGCCTGTTTGGAAACTCGGTCGGGCCGGTCCGACGGTTCTTTTTCGCCATCACTTCGTTGCCAATCCTCGCCGATGCCGCCGGCATCACTAAAGTTTGGCGCCTCGCGAACGGCGAAAAGTCGCTCGCCGGCCCTCCGCCGCCGAGTTTCCAAACAGCCTCCAAGCCGGCGGCGCTCTGATGGGCTGGCTCGGCTGGGCGCTCGCCTCGGCGGCGTTCGCCGCGCTCACCGCCATCTTCGGCAAGATCGGCGTCACCGGCGTCCAGTCCGACTACGCCACCTTTCTGCGCACGCTGGTGATCCTCGCTCTGATCGCCGGCATCGTGACGGTCGGCGGCCATTGGCGCAGCCCCGCCGGATTGCCCGGGCGCTCGCTCGCCTTTCTCGTCCTGTCGGGCCTTGCCACCGGCGCGTCCTGGCTCTGCTACTACCGCGCCCTGCAACTCGGCCAGGCGGCCGAGGTCGCGCCGATCGACAAGCTTTCCGTGGTTCTGGTCGCCCTGTTCGGCACGCTCTTTCTGTCGGAGCGACTGAGCCTCACGGGCTGGGCCGGCATCGCCCTGATCGCCACCGGCACGGTGCTCGTCGCCTGGCGCTGAGCCGTCTCACTCAGGCATAGGCATAGGGCCCGCCGCGCTCCAGCGCGCGGATATAGGCCGGGCGGGCGTGGATGCGCTCCAGGAAGGCCGCCAAGTGCAGCCGTCCGCCGAAGCCGACGCGCGAGCCCGCCGCTTCCAGCGGGAAGCTCATCATGATGTCGGCCAGCGTCGGCTCCGCGCCGGCGAACCAGCCGGTCTCGGCCAGCGCGCCGTCCCAATAGTCGAGAAGCTCGGCCAGCCGGGGCTGCAGCAGGTGCCGGTCGACGCCGCGCATCAGCGCCTTGGCCACCGGGCGCATGAGAAGCGGGGCCTGGCCCGGAATGCGGCGGAACACCAGCGTCATGAAAAGCGGCGGCATGGCCGAGCCCTCGGCATGGTGCAGGAAATGCTGCATCCGCCACCAGTCCGCCGAGCCGCGCTCGGGCTGGAGCCGGCCCTCGCCATAGGTGTCCGCGAGATAGGCGGCGATGGCGCCGGTCTCGGCCAGCGTCAGCGCGCCGTCGGTGAGGATGGGCGACTTGCCGAGCGGGTGGATGCGCTTGAGCTCCGGCGGGGCGGCGAGCGAGGGCAGGCGCTCGTAGCGCTTCACCTCGTAGGGAACGCCCAGTTCCTCCAGCAGCCAGAGCACGCGCTGCGAGCGGGAGTTTTCCAGATGGTGGAGCGTGATCATGCCAGCCTCGGCTTGCGGTTTTCGCCAGGCGTGACGGAAGGCCGGCGGTCTCGATGCGGCAGACCTAGCGCGGCAGGGGGCGGGGAACAGGCACCCGTCGTCTCTCCCACTGAGCGTCATCGCGTCGACGCTCGCGGCACCTGCGTCGGGGTGCCTGCATCTTCAGCGCTTGCGTCGGGGCGCGTTCCGGCCGATCCCTCGGACATGAGCGACCCCGCCCCCTTCCAGCTTCGCCCCGCTACGGATGCCGACCGCGAGGCGGTGAACGCGCTGTGGCACGCCAGCGCCGGCCTGCCCTCGGTCGGGGTTCCCGCCCTGCCGAGCCGCGAAGCGCTGCGCAAGCGGCTGGACGCGGAATGGGACGGCCCCTGGCGCGTGACGCTGGCCGTGCGGGACGCGGCGATCCTCGGCTTTGCCGCCTTGAAGCCGGCGGAGCGGATTCTCGATCAGCTCTTCGTCCACCCCGACGCGCTGGGGCGCGGCGTCAGCTCGGCGCTGCTGGCCCATGCCAAGGCCGAGATGCCGGAGGGTTTCACGCTTCACACGCTGTCGGCCAACGCGCTGGCGCGAGGCTTCTACGAAGCCTCGGGGCTGACGCTCCTGCGCCACGGCGCGCTGCCGGCCACCGGCACGCCGATCACCTATTATGGCTGGGGCGGCGCAGCGGGCTGAAACGGCGAGGGGCTCGGTCCTTATGTCATGGGCATCGCGAACGATCGGGCTTCGCGCCCGCACATTCCTCGAACTTCGCTTCTCGCGCCGGGGCAACCATCCATCGCCTGTGACAGCGTCGAGCGCTCTTGGAACGCGGAGCAAGACCTGCGGACGGAGGATGGGCGAGTTTTTCGTCCAGAGACGAGGAGCGAAGCTTAAGTGATGCCTGCGGCAGGCCTAAAGCATCGCGACGACGCCCTCGGCGAAAAGACCCCTCCAGCCGCACCACGACGTTTTGTTGGCTGCTTCGGGTGATGCCTGCGGCTTAGCTCAAGCCTTCGCGGCGAGGGGAGCGGGTAAACGCCCCATGCAGCCGACACCACAGCTTTTGTCGCAGGGTCTCAGTCGAGCCCGACCGCCTTGCGCAGGGCGGCGTTGATGCGGTCCTGCCAGCCCGGCCCGTCTTCCTGAAAGCGCTCCAGAACCTCGGCGTCGAGGCGCAGCGTCACGCTTTCGCGCGCGCCGGGAATGCGCGGCGCTTCCGCGACGCGGGCGGCTGGCTTGGCGGTGGCGGCCTTGAACGCGGCTTCCGCGGCGTCGCGCGGGTTGACGGGGCGTCGTGACATGGGATCAGTCCTTTGCCGGCTGGACCGGGATGGGCGAAGGGGACGGGCGCCGGGGGCGACCGGCGCGGTGGCCGGCCAGGACCCAATAGGTCAGCGCGAAGGCAAGGCCCGCGACGATCGTCGCCGTCTGCAGGCGCATGTCGCCCACCGCCGGCCCGGCATGGGCGGCCACCGCGCCGCCGACGAGCCCGGCGAGAAGGTGGATCAGCACCGAGCGCAGCCGCAGCGCCTCGCTCAGCACGAGAAAGATCAGGAAGGGCACGAAGGCCACCCAGCCGATCCCGGCGGCCATGGTGGTGAAGCCCATCGCCAGCTGGATCGTCTGCAGCGGGTCTGTGAAGGTCGCCCAGCCGATGTCCAGAAACGGCCAGAGCAGCGCGAAGGCCGCCGCGCAGCAGGCCAGCATGAAGCCGATCGGGACCAGGAAGAGGATGCGAAGAACGGTGCTCACACGGCGACCGCCGCCTCCAGAGCCAGACGATCGCCGCGCTTCATCCGCTCGGACTCCGATTTCAGCTGGCCGCAGGCGGCGAAGATGTCGCGCCCGCGCGGCGTACGGATCGGCGAGGCATAGCCAGCCTGGTTCACCAGCTCGGCGAAGCGCTCGATCTGCTCCCAGTCGGAGCATTCATAAGGCGAGCCGGGCCAGGGGTTGAACGGGATCAGGTTGATCTTGGCCGGAATGCCCTTGAGGAGCCGCACCAGCTCGCGCGCGTCGGCCAAAGAGTCGTTGACGCCCTTCAGCATCACGTATTCGAAGGTGATGCGGCGCGCGTTGGACAGGCCGGGATAGGTGCGGCAGGCGTCCATCAGCTCCTTGATCGGGTATTTCTTGTTGATCGGCACGAGCACGTCGCGCAGCTCGTCCGTCACCGCATGGAGCGAGATGGCGAGCATGACGCCCATCTCGTCGCCGGTCTTGCCGATCATCGGCACGACGCCGGAGGTGGACAGCGTGATGCGGCGGCGCGACAGGGCGAGCCCGTCGCCGTCCGACACCACGGCCAGCGCGGCCTTGACGTTGTCGTAATTGTAGAGCGGCTCGCCCATGCCCATCATCACGACATTGGACACAAGGCGCCCTTCGGAGGGCACGATCGCGCCCTGCGGCGTCGAGGCTTCGGGGAAGTCGCCCAAGCGCTCGCGCGCGGTCAGAACCTGCCCGACGATCTCGGACGGCTCCAGATTGCGCACGAGGCGCTGCGTGCCGGTGTGGCAGAAGGTGCAGGTCAGCGTGCAGCCGACCTGGGAGGACACGCAGAGCGTGCCGCGCCCTTCCTCGGGGATATAGACGGTCTCGATCTCCACCGGGCGCCCGGCGCCGCGCGAGGGAAAGCGGAACAGCCACTTGCGCGTGCCGTCCACCGAGATCTGCTCCTCGACGATTTCCGGCCGGCGGATCTCGAAGCGCTCGTCCAGCGCGGCGCGCAGGTCCTTGGAGACATTCGCCATCTGGCTGAAGTCGGAAACGCCGCGCACATAGAGCCAGTGCCAGAGCTGCTGGACGCGCATCTTGGCCTGCTTGGCGGGAATGCCGGCCTCGACCAGCGCCGCGCCCATCTCCTCGCGCGAAAGGCCGAGCAGCGAGCGCTTGGGCGCGGAGGCCGAGGTCTCGGGCGCCGCGGCCGGGCGCGGGCGGGTGGTGGCGTCGGAAAGGTCGATCGTCGCGCTCATTGGGCAAACCCCGTCGCGCGGCGTCGGATACGCCCCGCATGGTGCTGAATGGTCATTTGGCTTCGGATCGAAGTCAAATGAGCCCAAATGCCGGAAATCGCAACCCCTTGGCGGGCGGAAGGCGAGGGCGAACGGCGAAAATGCCGGCTTGAGGGCCGGCATGGAGGAGCGAACCTTCGCCCAGACGCCTCAGTGAGCGGCGCGGATGGGCGAGGCGGTGGGGCGGGCAGGAGGTCTGCCGCGCCGCCATCGGTCGATCGGTCAGGCGCTCAACGCCCGCCCGACCTCGCCGAGCCCCGTCTCACTTGCACTTGGCGATGGAGTTCAGCGCCGCCGTCACGCCGGCCAGCGAATAGGTGTAGTTCGTGGCGGTGCCGCGCTGCGAGGTCGCGTCCACCTTCATCGACTTGCCGTTCTTGAGCGCGGCGACGAGCTGAGGCTCTTCGGCGGCATTCTCCATCCAGGCGCTTTCGCCGCGCGTGAACATGGAGAACTTCTTGGTGTCGATGGTGACCACGACCTTGGAGCCGTCGCGCATGGGATAGCCCATCACCACCTGCGGCTCGTAGGTCGGCTTGGCGCCGGGCTTCTGCGACACGAGGAAGAAGATGTCGCCATGGTCGACGCTGGCCGGTTGCATGGTCTTGGGCGTCGACAGGACGTAGCAGACCTTGCCGCCGCTCGCGTCGTAGGAATAGCTGCCCCAATCGTTGAACTGGTTCATGCGCGTCGGCGTCTGCGCGGCGCTCGCCGCGCCCGAGAGCAGGAGCAGTGCCGCTGCAGCCGTCAGTACATGTTTCATGGAGATCCTCTCCCGTCGCAAACCCGATCGCCGCGCGCCTCGATCCCGTCGAAACCGCACGAATTCATGAGCGGCATGGTGAACGAAAGCCCTTTCCACAGGGTAAACGATCTGCAAACCAAACCGCTGGAATGCGCGGCAAATGGCTTTTCGATGCGTTCGGCTCGGTTCACCAGCCCGATCGCTGGAGTCTCGCGTCGAGGGCGGCAGTGGCCCGTGGAAACGGGTAAATGGGGCAGGAGTGTGTTGCCTACCGGGTCGAATCGCGGCCCGCGCCCAGCCAAGCCGTTCGAGCACGGCGCGGCGACGGCGCGATCACGAAACGGTTCACGCCTTGTGAGGCGGGGCGTCGGGCGTCGCCTCGGCGGGGGCGTCCGAGGCCACTTTGGTCTTCAACACTTCGCGCGCCCGGTCGTAATGCTCGGGGCGGATGTTGTTGCGCACCGCCGCCAGCGCGGCGAGCAGCACTGCCGCGTCGTCGGTATAGCCGAGCCCGGCGATGAAATCGGGAATCGCGTCGAAGGGCAGCACGAAATAGGCGAGCGCGGCGAGCAGGATGCCGCGCGAGGCGGCCGGCGTCTGGCGGTCCAGCGCGCAGTAGTAGGAGGCGACCACGTCCTCCGCGAAGGGAATGTGCCGGATGGCGCGCTTCAGCGTGGAAAAGAATCCGCGTCGGACCTTCTCCTCCTGCCGGCGCTGCTCGGTCTCGGTGCCGGGCAGCAGGATCTCGCCTTCCAGCCCCTTGGGCAGGGGCGCCAGGGCGGTCTCGCCCGCCGTCTCGCCGGCGGGGCTGTCCGACATCTCGTCGCGTCGATCCGTCATTCGGAGCGTCTCCATCGGGGGAACCGGCCCGATATGGGGCCGGTTCCGGCGTTTCGAAAGCGGGCGGAGCCCGTTCGCCCGGAAAACCCGTTCGCTCGAACCCGTTCGCCCGGAAAAGACGCGTCAGCGGAAGGCGGGTTCCAGCAAGGCTCCGGCCTGTGCGGCCTCGCGCGCGCCGGACGAGCCGATCAGCGGGAAGGCCTCTTCCAGGACATAGGGGCCGCCGCCCACCGAATCGCGCGAGGAGAACAGGACGAAGCGGCCGACCGTGAAGGGCGGCGTGCGGAAGTCGCCCCGTCCGGCGAGATAGCGCGCCACGTCCTCGGCCTTGGGGTTGCGCAGGCGCGCCAGCGTGACATGGGGCGTGAAGCGGCGCGGATCGGCCGGCAGGGCGATGCGCCGCGCCACCTTGTCGATCTCGGCATGGAGAAGGTCGAGCGGGCGTGAGGGCTCCACCCCGGCATAGACCGAATGCGGCTTCTTGGAGCCGAACGCGTCCACGCCGCGCAGCGCCAGCGTGAAGGGCGCCTGCCGCACCCGGTCGAGCCCGGCCACCAGCTCGTCGGCCGTGCGCGCGTCGACATCGCCGAAGAAGCGCAGCGTGATGTGGAAGTTCTCCGCGTCGATCCAGCGCGCGGAGGGCAGGCCGCCGCGCAGGAAGGACAGGCTCATCGCGGCATCGCGCGGGATCTCGAGGGCGGTGAAAAGTCGCGGCATGAGAGATCCTTCCCGCTATGGGCCCTCGCTCGCCAAGCCGTTCTCCGGCGTTCCGCGAGCCTTGGGACCGGGTGCCTTTACACGCTTATGATGTTCATCACATGGGGCTGACTTCAAGGTGACGCATGGCACCCATGCGTGTCCTCCCGTTGCTGTTGCTGCGCTGCACACTTAACCAAGGGTTGACCCGGCGATGACGCCGACGCCCCTCTTGTGCCGTTTGCGATGTCCCTCACTCATTCGTCCGACCGTTCCGCCCCGTGGGAGAACAGGAGCCACATCCGGCGCCTGCGCCGCTCCGATCGCGCCGACTTCGCCGCCCATCTCCTGCGGCTCGACGCCGAATCCCGGCGCATGCGCTTCGGCTCGGCTGTCGGCGACGCCGTGCTTGCGCGCTATGCCGAAGGCGCGCTTGGCGACGACAGCGTGCTGAAGGGCGTCTTCATGGACGGCACGCTGCGCGGCGCGGCGGAACTGCGGGCCATCCGCTCCCCGCTGCCCGAGGCCGCCTTCAGCCTGGAGCAGCCTTGGCAGGGGCAGGGGCATGGCGCGCGGCTCTTCGCCAGTCTGGTGGACACGGCCCGCAATTCCGGCCTGCGCCGCTTCACGCTTCAATGCCTCAGCGGCAATGTCGCGATGCAGAAGATCGCGCGCCGGTATCAGGCGCAGCTGCATTTCGAGGACGGCGAGGTGACGGCCGAGCTTCGCCATCCCGGTGGCGACATGGCCTCGCTCACCCGCGAAGCGGCCGAGGAGCGCTTCGCTCAGAGCCTGGCCGCTGCCGACCGTGCTCTCTACCGCCTCGCCACCGAAGTCGGCGTCGACCTGCGCTTGCGTCGGGTCTGAGGTTCACGTTTTGCTTTCCGCCACGTGAGGCGGAAAGGCGACCGGCCGTTTTCGAACTCGTGAGCGAGCCGACGCGGTTGTTCGCTCTGCGTCGTCGCAAAGGAGCCGGATCGAAAAGCAGGGGGGACACCCCGAAGCGGGAGGGCTTCGCGGTCGTCAGTTCCCGCGCGAGTCCGGGGTCGCGTTCGGTCCTAGTTTGACGGCCCTTCGAATGCCGTCCAAGTCCACGCTCACGATGGGACTGGGGATGTTGTAGAGGGATTCCGGTCCTGTCCCCGCGATGCTCTGGAACGTGCTGCCGGCACGGCCCGATGCCGACGCGGTGCGACCGCCGATCGTCGTGGCCGCGCCGAAATTCCCGGATCTCGCCACGGCATCGGCATTGGCACTGCTGACGGAACTCGATCCCTCGGTCGCTCGCTGCTGCGTCGAGCCGCGTTCGGAACCGACGACATTGGTGGCGTTCCCCAAGGAAGGGGGCCATGGCGATGGAGGCCAGCTGCCGCCGGGCGCGGAAGAGCCGGTAATGCTACTTTGAATGCCGCTACCGCCGGAAGAAGAGGTTCCGAGCCCGCTGGACGTTCCAAGCGCCTGAGCCTGTGCGGGGACGACGCCCGCACCCAAGGCAAACCCCAGCCAGACTATTGATGATGCCTGCATGCCTGCCTCCCACATCTTCATGGAACAGGTTCGGTCGGCAAATGCGGAAAGATGCAAAACCGGCTTTGCTGGATAGTTTCGCGGCACTATGAATTCATCTTACCGCATGACAGCAGTGCCATAGAAGCGACGTCGAACCTTTTGTCAGCAGACCGAGCGAAGAGGGTTCGAGACCCGCCGGTCGGCGCGCTCGCCCCAGCCCCTCAGCCCTTCGGCTTCGCCAGCGTCTCGCGCACCAGCGGCAGCATGCGCTCCACCACGATCGCCACGCCGTCCTTGTTGGGGTGCATGTAGTCGGCCTGGTTCAGCGCCGCGACGGAGGCGACGCCGTCGAGGAAGAAAGGGTAATAGGCAACGGCGTATTTCTGCGCGAGTTCGGCATAGATCGGGTTGAAGCGCTTGGCATAATCCTCGCCCATGTTGGGCGGGGCGATCATGCCGGCGAGAAGGACGCGGGTGCCCGGCCGCGCGCTGAGACGCTTCAGGATCTCGTCCAGATTGCGCTTGGTGACGTCGGGCGAAATGCCGCGGAGCGCATCGTTGGCACCGAGCTCCACGATCACGAGGTCGGCACTCTGGGGCACCGACCAGTCGAGGCGCGCGAGGCCTCCCGTGGTCGTGTCGCCCGAGACGCCGGCATTGGCGACCACGGCCTCGACGCCCGCCTTGCCGAGCGCCGCCTGCAGCTGCTCGGGAAAGGATTCGCCGGGGCCGACGCCATAGCCCGCCGAGAGGCTGTCGCCGAAGGCGACGATCTCCGCCGGCGCGGCCCGGGCGGGCGCGAGAGCGCCGCAGACCCCGAGGCCGATCGTCACGAAGGCGAGAAGCGATTGGAACCGACCCATCTGCCATCCATATCTTAGCAACTGCGAGATTTCGTCGAACGCGCCAAGCGGCCCCAAGGCGTTGGCTCGCATCGGCATATAGGAAGGCAAGGCGCGTGGCAGAACCGGCGATCCGATTACGAAAGGTTCATCTGACGCTCGGCCAGGGCCGGGGCGCGGTGCATGTGCTGAAGGGCATCGACCTCGACGTGGCGGCCGGCGAAAGCGTCGGCATCGTCGGCCCCTCCGGCTCGGGCAAGTCGACCTTGCTCATGGTGCTGGCCGGGCTGGAGCGCGCCGACGAGGGCGAGGTGGTGATTTCCGGCCAGTCGCTGCGATCCTTGAGCGAAGACAGGCTCGCCGCCTTTCGCGGCCGCCATGTCGGCATCGTCTTCCAGTCCTTCCATCTCATTCCCAACATGACGGCGCTTGAAAACGTCGCGGTGCCCCTGGAACTCGCGGGCCGGGCCAACGCCTTCGAGCGCGCCGAGGCCGAGCTTCGCGCCGTGGGTCTCGGCGCGCGCGTCACGCACTATCCCGGCGAATTGTCGGGCGGCGAGCAGCAGCGCGTGGCGCTGGCCCGCGCGCTCGCCCCCGAGCCGGCGCTCTTGATCGCCGACGAGCCGACCGGCAATCTCGACGCCGAGACCGGCGCTCAGATCGCCGACCTTCTCTTTGCCGAGCAGAAGCGGCGCGGCATGACCATGATCCTCGTCACCCATGACAAGACGCTGGCGGCGCGCTGCGGGCGCGAGGTCGCGGTGCGGTCGGGCGTCATCGAAAGCGGGGGCGCCGCGCCGGCCCGGCCGGAAGCCGCCGTCGCGGGGCCGGCCCTGTGAGCCGCGCGTACGTCGCCCCGGCGGGTCTTGCCGCGTCCGGGGAGAGCCGCCCGGCCGGCTCGCTGAAGCTCGCCTGGCGCTTTGCCCTGCGCGAGATGCGCGGTGGCGTGCGCGGCTTCGTCATTTTTCTTCTGTGCCTGACGCTCGGTGTCGCCTCCATCGCGGCGGTCAATTCCGTGTCCGAGATGATGACCACGGGCATCGAGCGCGAGGGTCGCACGATTCTCGGCGGCGACATGCGCTTCGGCCTCAACGGGCGTGAGGCCGGTGAGGCGGAGCAGGCGTTCCTCGCCCGCTTCGGCACCGTGGCGCAGAGCGCCAATCTGCGCTCCATGGCGCGGCTGCCGGACGGCACGAACCAGACCCTGTCCGAGATCAAGGCAGTGGACGCGCGCTACCCGCTCTATGGCGCGGTGGAAAGCGCGTCCGCTGCCCCCCTCGCCGATCTTCTGGCCGAGCGGAACGGGCGCTATGGCGCGCTCGCCGCACCGGAATTCTTCGATCGGCTCGGCATCGAGCCCGGCGCGACGGTGCTGATCGGCGGTCTCGAGGTCGAACTGCGCGGGCGGCTCCTGCGCGAGCCCGACGTCCTGTCGGACGGCTTCATCTTCGCCCCGCGCCTTCTGGTCGCCAACGAGGCGCTGAAGGCGAGCGGCCTGATCCAGCCGGGCTCGCTGGTGGAATACGACTACAAGCTGCGCTTCGCTGACCCGAACACCGACCCGGCCGATGTGGAAGCGCAGGCCAACGCCGCCTTTCCGCAGGCGGGATGGAGCATCCGCGACGCGCGCGAAGCCGCTCCCTCGCTTCAGCGCAGCATCGACCGCTTCTCGCAGTTCCTGACGCTGGTCGGCCTCACCGCGCTGATCGTCGGGGGCGTCGGCATCGCCAATGCCGTCTCGGCCTATCTCGACGGCAAGCGGCAGGTCATCGCCACGTTCAAGAGTCTGGGCGCCGGCGGCGGCTTCGTGGTCTGGATCTATCTCATCCAGATCGGGCTTCTGGCGGCGGTCGGCATCGCGGCGGGCCTCGTCTTGGGCGCGCTCGCGCCCTTCGCGGCGGCGGGCTTTCTGGAAGCCTATATCCCGGTCTCGACGCAGCCCTCGGTCTATCCCGGCGCGCTGCTGCTCGCCACCGCCTTCGGCTTCCTCACCGCCTTCGCCTTCGCCATCCTGCCGCTCGGCCGCACGCGCGACGTGGCGGCCACCGCCCTGTTCCGATCCAACGAGGGGCCGGGCGCGCTGCGCACACGCCTCATCTATGCGCTGGCGGCGGGCGTCCTGGCGCTGGGCCTTGCCGGTCTCGCCTTCCTGATGGCGAGCGACAAGCGCATTGCCGGCGTCTTCCTCGTCGCCACGGCCGTCGCCTTCGTGATTCTGCGCCTCGTCTCGGTCGCCATCCGCGCGATCGCCGCGCGCCTGCCGCGCGTGCGCTCCACGCCGCTGCGGCTTGCCATCGGCAATATCCACCGGCCCGGCGCGCTCACCCATTCCGTGGTCCTGTCGCTCGGCCTCGGGCTGACGCTGCTCGTCACGCTGGCGACGATCGACACGGCGCTGCGCCGCGAGATCGGCACGGGGCTGGCCGCGCGGGCGCCGAACTTCTTCTTCGTGGACATCCAGTCCGCCGAGGTCGATCCGTTCCGCCAGCGCATTCAAGAACTCGCGCCGGGTTCGACGCTCGACGCCGTGCCCATGCTGCGCGGGCGCATCGTGAAGCTGAACGGCACGGACGTGGCGCAGCTTCAGGTGCCGCCCGAAGGCGCCTGGGTCCTGCGCGGCGACCGGGGCGTCACCTATTCCGCCGCCCCGCCCGAGAACACGACGCTGACGCAAGGGGTCTGGTGGCCCGCCGACTATACCGGCGAGCCACAGGTTTCCTTTTCCGCCAAGGAGGGAGGGGAGCTCGGCCTGAAGCTCGGCGAGACGGTGACCGTCAACGTGCTCGGCCGAGAGATTACGGCGCGCATCGCCAATTTCCGTGCGGTGGAATGGGAATCGCTGTCGATCAACTTCGTCATGGTCTTCTCGCCCAACACGTTCGCCGGCGCGCCCCATGCGTGGCTGGCGACGCTGGACATGCCGCAGGCTTCCAGCGAGGGCGAGCGCGCCGTTCTGCGCGGCATTTCCAACAGCTTCCCGGCGGTGACGACGGTGCGGGTGAAGGACGCGCTGGACGCGGTGAACGCCCTTGTCGCACAGCTGGCGCTCGCCATCCGCGCGGCAGCTGCGGTGGCGCTGGTGGCCTCGGTTCTCGTTCTGTCGGGCGCGCTCGCGGCGGGCAACCGGACGCGCGTCCACGACGCCGTGGTTCTGAAGACGTTGGGCGCGACGCGCTCGGTCCTGATCCGCGCCTATGTCACGGAATATCTGACGCTGGGCGCGGCCACGGCCCTGTTTGCCATCGGCGCCGGGGCGCTCGCGGCCTGGTACGTGCTTGCCCGCGTGATGCAGCTGCCCTTCAGCTTCGACGGCGGCATCGCGCTCACCGTTCTCGTCGTGGCGCTGGTTCTGACCGTCGGCTTCGGCCTCGCCGGCACATGGCGGGTGCTCGGCCAAAAGGCGGCGCCCGTCCTGCGGGAGTTGTAGAATGCGCCGGTTTGGAGCCGAAACCAGCCGAATGACGGAAATTTAATGGCACTGGGGCGCCGAATCCGCCGCCCTGAGCGTTGCGTCTCTTGTGAGCGAGGCCGATGCTTCGCATATTTGGGGCCAAGGGCTTGCTGGGCGTCCCGCCAGCGGAGCCAGGCTTTTCGAGGCCGACCCCCACGGGACCCCGGACAACACGGGACACCGAAAAAGGAGACTGTCCATGGCTGACAAGTGGAACAGCGGCGTTCGCAGCGTCCCCCTGTCGCGGGGCCGCGCCGACGTCGCCATCGACCAGGGCCTCCGGAGCTACATGCTCCGGGTCTACAATCTCATGGCCATCGGCCTCGCCTTGACCGGCATCGCCGCCTACGGCCTCTTCTCCGCCGCGACCACGAGCGATCCTTCGCTGGCGGTCGGCGCGGTCAACGGCGTGATGCTGACGCAGCTCGGCGCCACCGTCTTCACCACGCCGCTGCGCTGGGTGCTGATGTTCGCGCCCCTCGCGCTGGTGATGTTCCTGTCCTTCCGCATCCACCGCATGAGCACGGGGGCCGCGCAGGCGACCTTCTGGTCCTATGCCGCGCTGGTCGGCCTGTCGCTCTCCACGATCTTCCTCGTCTACACGCAGGAATCGATCGTGCAGGTCTTCTTCGTCACGGCCGCCGCCTTCGGCGCGCTATCGCTCTTCGGCTACACGACGAAGCGGGACCTGTCGGGCATGGGCTCGTTCCTGGTGATGGGCCTCTTCGGCCTCATCATCGCCATGCTGGTGAACGTCTTCCTCGCCTCCTCGGCGCTGGGCTTCGCCATCTCGGCCGTGGGCGTGCTCGTCTTTGCCGGCCTCACGGCCTGGGACACGCAGCGCATCAAGGACATGTACTTCGAAGGCGACGACACGCTGGTCGCGGGCCGCAAGGCCATCATGGGCGCGCTGTCGCTCTACCTGAACTTCATCAACATGTTCATGTTCCTGCTTCAGTTCCTCGGCTCCAGCCGCAACTGAGCGGCTAAGTCGACAGGATCGATACGGTGAAAGGGCGGCTCTCGGGCCGCCCTTTTTCGTGCGCGTTCGACGCCCCAGCCTCCGTCATTCGACGCATTGAGCCGGCGGGCCGCCGCGCCTATGGTCGCGCCGTTTCGAATGAGTAAGGCATCCCCTCCATGAGCGCGTTCACCCTTCGCGAAGCCAGCCTGGCCGATATTCCCGCGATCTGCCGGATCTACGAGCACGCCGTCTTGCACGGCACGGCGACCTACGAGCTGGTTCCCCCCGACGAGACGGAGATGACGGCGCGCTTTCTCGGCCTGACGCGGCAGGACTATCCCTATCTCGTCGCCTGCGACGCGGCTGGCGAGGTCGTCGCCTATGCCTATGCCGGCCCGTTCCGGGCTCGGCCGGCCTATCGTTGGTCGGTGGAGGATTCGATCTATCTCGCGCCCGAGGCGCAGGGGCAGGGCATCGGCACGGCGCTGCTCGGCCGGCTCTTGGAGCTTTGCCAGGCGAAGGGCTTCCGCCAGATGATCGCGGTGATCGGCGGGGCCGACAATCATGGCTCGATCCGTCTGCACGAGAAGCTCGGCTTCGCGCGGATCGGCCTGTTCGAGGGCTCCGGCTTCAAGTTCGGCCGCTGGATCGACACGGTGCTGATGCAGTACCCACTGAACGGCGGCAAGAGCACGCTGCCGGACGAAAGCGTCTATCCCGGCACCCTGTCGTAATCCGAGAGGTTTTGATCGCCCCGGCCGCGCCTCGCGCGGCTTGAACCCCGCGCGCCGGATTCGCTCGCTGCGGGCGGGGGAGGCCGGGCGTCAGGCCGCGTCGGCGACGAGCGGTTGGCTCTCTCGCAGGCGCGGCTCGGGGCGGCCGAGCAGATACCCCTGGCCGGCGTCGCAGCCGATGCGGCGCAGGAGCGCCAGCTGCGTTTCCGTCTCGATGCCTTCCGCCAGCGTCGGGATGGACAGCGCCCTGCCGAGCTGGACGATGGCGGTGAGCACCGCCAGCGAGTTCGCGTCGGTGTCGGCGCTCGCCACGAAGGACCGGTCGATCTTGATCCGGTCGAGCGGGAAGTCGCGGAGATGGGCGAGCGAGGAGAAGCCCGTTCCGAAATCGTCCATCGCCACGCGAATGCCCATCTCCCGCAGCGAGGCGAGCATATGGGCGATGGCCGGACCGTCCTCGACCATGGCGGTCTCGGTCAGCTCCACCTCCAGCCGCGCCGCCGTCAGGCCGCTGGCCGCCAGCGCCCGCGTCACATGCGCCATGAGCTGCGGCGAGCGCAGCTGCACGGGCGAGACGTTGACCGAGATGTGCAGCGCGCTGTCCCAGGTCGCGGCCTCGCGGCAGGCTTCCCGCAGCACCCATTCGCCGATCCCGACGATGAGGCCGATCTCCTCGGCGAGCGGAATGAAGCGCGCGGGCGAGATGGGGCCGAGGGTCGGATGGTTCCAGCGGATCAACGCCTCGTAACCGATCACCGCATCGCTCGAAAGCGAAAGGAGCGGCTGGTAGGCGAGATGGAAGGCGCCCTGCGCCAGCGCCTGGCGCATGTCGCGCTCCAGCTGGTTGCGCTCAGCAACCGCCTCCATCATGCCGGAGAGATAGGCGACCGCGCAGCCACGGCCCTGGCGCTTGGCCTCGTAGAGCGCGATGTCGGTCTGCTGCATGAGAAGGTCGGCGTCGGCCGCCTCGTGCGCACCGCAGATGCCGATCGAGCAGCCGATGGACAGCATCGTGTCGCCCACCATGAAGGGCACGGACAGCGTGGAGACGACGCCTTCCGCCGTTTCGCGCGCCGTCGCGGCGTCTCCCGCCAGGAGGATGGCCAGCTCGTCGCCGCCGATGCGGGCGACGAAGTCGGCCTCGGCCAGGATCACCCGAAGGCGCCCGGCGACCTGCACGAGGAGTTGGTCGCCCATCGCATGGCCATAGGTGTCGTTCACTGGCTTGAAGCGATCGAGATCGAGAAGCAGGAGATGCCACCGCTCGGCGGGCTCCAGCCCCGCCTCCATACGCGCCTGCAGGCCGCGCCGGTTGGCGAGGCCCGTCAGCGGGTCGTGGAAGACCATATGCGAGATCTGCTGCTGCGCTTTTCGGGTGCTCGTCACGTCGTCGAAGATCAGCACCGTGCCGCCGCCCTGCACCGGGCGGCTTTCGATTTCCAGAATGCGCCCGCCGGACATGGCGCATTCCGTGCGCCGCAGCGTGCCGGAGCGAATGCGCTCCAGAATGCGCTGGTTCACGTCGGTCTGCTTGTCGGCCGACCAGTTGTTGGCCCGCCCGACCACGCTGAGAAAGGACAGGACCGACATGCCGTTGCTGAGGGAACGCTCGCCCAGGGCGAACAGCTCGAGGAAGCGCGTGTTGAACAGGCCGATCCGGTTCTGGTTGTCGATGAAGACCAGCCCGTTCGACATGTTGTGGAGCGCTGTGGAGAGAATCTGCGCATGCGCGAGCTTCTGTTCCTCGAAGCGCCGCGCCGTCAGAAGGGCCAGGATGGCGCCGACGAAAAGAACCACGGCGCCAGCGGCGGTGAAGATGCTGAGCGTGACGTTCTCGCCCGCGATCGCCAGCCGGTCGCCATGAGGCATGAGCGAGACGCCGGCGATCGAGATGAAATGCGCGCCGCAGACCCCGAGTGTGACGAGAAGGCAGACCAGGGCGGGATGACGCATCGCGCGGGGCAGGCCGCGAGCCGTCGCAAGGCACAGGCCGCCCATGCCGTAGGCGAGCACCACCACGGGTCCCGCGATCGCCTGCGAGCAGCCTTCGATCGCGGACATGCCGGCATAGTGCATGGCGCCGATGCCCAAGCCCCCGAGCGCGCCGAGGAGAACCCGCGCGCGGAGCGACGAAAAGGAGACCGAAAGCGCCAGCGGCACGCCCACGGCGAGAACCGAAATGAGCGCCGACAGGGCCGTTTCCGACCCGTTGTAGCTGAGCAGCAGATCGGCGCGGTAGCCGAGCATGGCGATGAAATGCGTGGTCCAGACGCCGAGCCCGGCCACGGTCGCCACGGCCCATTGCCAGCGGCGGCGAACCGCACCTTCGCCCGCCTCGGCCGCATCCAGAAGCACCGCCAGAAGCCAACCCGCCACCACGCAGATGGCGGCGGCCGTCAGGACGAATCCGAGGGAATGCTGCGATGCGAGAAGGGTGAAGGCTGCCATACCGAAAGCCATAGGGGACCAACGGTATCCACAGCCTCAATCCGGATGGTGAAGAAGCGTTGAATCTCACCCTCGGGAGAGCCGGCCTTGTGGGCCGGGATGACAGGCGCGCCGCCGAAACCCCGATTTCACTGCGGGTTCGGGCTCCCGGACCATTGGCCGGCATGGCCAGCGACATCGCGCCGCTCCCCGGCCGGGCCGGCGCGCGACCATCCTGGCCGAACCGGCCCGCCGACGAGACGTGTCTTCAGCTTTCCGTGAGCTTCAACGCCTTATCGAAGACGCGCAGCACCTGCGACAGCTCGTGGCCGCGCTTCATGACGAGGCCGCCGGCGGCATGCACGCTGTAGGCGCCCTGGCGCCGCGCGAGCTTGGGGTCCTTCTCGATGCGGAAGAGCGGCATTTCCGAGGCGCGGCGGAAGATCGAGAACACGGCGCGATCGCGCAGCGTGTCGATCGCATAGTCCCGCCATTCCCCGGCCGCCACCATGCGCCCGTAGATGCGAAGGATCTCTCCCAGTTCGTGGCGGTCGAAGCTGACGATCGGCAGGCTGTTGGCGCTGCGCACCTCCGCCAGATTGATCAGCGAGGCGGAGCGTTCGGCTGCAGGTTCGGTCAATCGCTGTCCCTCCGAGGCGCGGCGCGGGGGAGGCGCGGCGCTTCATCATCCTGTCATGGAAATGGGACCGGGCGAAGGGCGTTGCAACGGGACCGCCATGCCGGGGCAAGGCTTGCGGCGCGCCGGGCGTGGCTTGTGCGCAGCCGCGTCCGAGGGCGATTCAGGCCCCGGGTCTAGGAAGCTGGCGCTATCTTCTTGTGAAAAGGGATGTTTTCCAATTGGAGAGTCGCTCGAAGAAACGTCAGAAGCGCAGCGCCGCCGCCGCTAGGATGCGGCCCGGCCGGTCGTCCTTATCCATGGCCTGGATCAACGCCACGCAGCCGCCCGCCTCGGCGTCGGGATCGGCCAGGAGTCCAAGCGGCATGTCCACCGACAGGCGCCCGTCCGGGCCGATCACCCCGACCGCGCGCCAGTCGCGCACGGCATGGGTGTTGAGAAGCTGGCGGCCCTGGTTCTCGCCGCGCGCGACCTGCGTGCTGGTGGTCTTGGCATAGGTCGCAAGGATCAGCGCCGGGGGGCGGGCGCCTTCCGGTTGCGGACCGGCGGCGACGCGAAGGCTCAGCGTGTCGCCGGACAGGCGCATCTCGATGGTGGGCTGGCCGTCGGCGCCGGGCAAGGGCGCGGCGCCGACGGCGCGCTCGATCGCCGCCTCGTCCGCGCCGCCGAGCGCGGCCTGTCCGTTGACGATGGCCTGGGGCGTCGAAAGCCCGCCCAGCCGCATCGCCTTGCTGTATCCCTTCTGCCGCTCGGCGTTGCGGCGCGAGCCGAGCGGGTCCTCCCAGCCGATATAGTCCCAATAGTCGACGTGATAGGCCAGCGCCACGTAGTCCGGCCGCGCGGCAAGGCGCGCCAGAACCGCGTCGGCCTTGGGGCATTCGGCGCAGCCCTGGCTGGTGAAGAGCTCCACGATGCCGCGCACCGTCCGGCTCGTCGCCTCGGCGCCGCTTTCGTCCGCGCGCGCGCTGGGGGCGCTGACAAGCGCGGCGGCGGCGAAGGCCAGGGCGGCAAGGCTCGGCGGGGTCATGGGGCGGGGTCTCCTCGGCTTCGGGGCCTGCCCGAAAACAGATGGGACCATGCGGGAGGAACCCCAGGGAACGCGAGCCTTCCCCCGTTCAATTGAGGGTGAAGCTTGCGCGAGGGCGCGCGCATGAAAACGCCGCCGCCCCTGCGTGCAGGAGCGGCGGCGCAAAAAGTGGCCCGGCCCGCGAAGGGGCCGGGCGGATGGGACGTGACCTCAGGCGGCGAGCTGGCGCAGCACGTAGTGCAGGATGCCGCCGTTCTTGAAGTATTCCAGCTCGTCCAGCGTATCGATGCGGCAGAGCAGGGGAACGGTCAGCACTTCGCCATTGGCGCGGGTGATGACGGCGTTCATGGTCTGGCGCGGCTTGACCTCGGTCAGGCCCTCGATCGTCACCGTCTCGTCGCCGACGAGACCGAGCGTCTGCCAGCTCGTGCCTTCCTGGAAGACGAAGGGCACGACGCCCATGCCGACGAGGTTGGAGCGGTGGATGCGCTCGAAGCTCTGCGCGATCACGGCGCGAACGCCGAGCAGAACCGTGCCCTTGGCCGCCCAGTCGCGCGACGAGCCGGTGCCATACTCCTTGCCGGCGAAGACGACCAGCGGCACTTCGTCCTGCTGGTACTTCATCGCCGCGTCGTAGATCGCCAGCTGCTCTCCCGAGGGGAAGTGCTTGGTGATGCCGCCTTCCACGCCCGGAACCATCTGGTTCTTGATGCGGATGTTGGCGAAGGTGCCGCGCATCATGACTTCATGGTTGCCGCGGCGCGCGCCGTAGGAGTTGAAGTCGATCGGGCGCACCTGATGCGAGACGAGATATTCGCCCGCCGGGCCGTTCTTCTTGATCGAGCCGGCCGGGGAAATGTGGTCGGTGGTGATCGAGTCGAGGAAGAGCGAGAGGATGCGCGCGTTCTTGATGTCGGTAACAGCTTCCGGCGTCATCGACATGCCCTCGAAGTAGGGCGGGTTCTGCACGTAGGTCGAACGGTCGTCCCACTCGTAGGTCAGGCCGCCCGAGACGTCGATCTTCTGCCAGTGCTCGTCGCCCCGGAAGACGTCGGAATAGCGGCTCTCGAAGAGATCGCGCGTCACCGTCTTGCGGACGATCTCGCTGATCTCCTGCGTGGTCGGCCAGATGTCCTTGAGGAAGACATCGCGGCCGTCCTTGTCCTGGCCGAGCGGCTCCTTGGTGATGTCCACGAACATCGAGCCGGCGATGGCGTAGGCGACGACGAGCGGGGGCGAGGCGAGATAGTTCGCCCGCACGTCCGGGTTCACGCGGCCTTCGAAGTTGCGGTTGCCCGACAGCACCGAGACGGCCACGAGGTCGTTCTTGTTGATCGCCTCGGAGATCGCCTCCGGCAGCGGGCCAGAATTGCCGATGCAGGTCGTGCAGCCGTAGCCGACGAGGTTGAAGCCCATCGCGTCGAGATCGGTCTGGAGACCGGCCTTTTCGAGATATTCGGTGACGACCTGGGAGCCGGGGGCCAGCGAGGTCTTCACCCAGGGCTTCACCTTGAGGCCGAGCGCGTGCGCCTTGCGGGCGACGAGGCCGGCGGCGACCAGCACGTTCGGGTTCGACGTGTTGGTGCAGGAGGTGATGGCGGCGATCACGACGTCGCCGTCCGAGATGCCGTGGTCCGCGCCCTCGACGGGGTGGCGCACGGTCTCGGGCGTCTGGCCGGGCTGCGTGGCGCCCTCGTCCATGAAGCGCGAATCACCGGTGGAAGCGGGAAGCTCGCTCTTCTTGCGGCCGCCCTGCAGCTCGGTCAGCGCGGTGCGGAACTTCGGCGCGGCCTCGGTGAGGGCGACGCGGTCCTGCGGGCGCTTGGGGCCGGCGAGCGAGGGAACGACGGTGGAAAGGTCGAGCGAGAGCGTGTCGGTGAAGATCGGCTCTTCCGACGAGGCGTCGAAGAACATCCCTTGAGCCTTGGCATAGGCTTCCACCAGCGCGATGCGGTGCTTGTCGCGCCCCGTCGCCTCGAGATAGGCGATCGTGTCCTTGTCGACCGGGAAGAAGCCGCAGGTCGCGCCGTATTCCGGCGCCATGTTGGCGATGGTCGCCTGGTCTTCCAGCGTGAGGTTGGCAAGGCCCGGTCCGTAGAACTCCACGAACTTGCCGACGACGCCCTTCTTGCGCAGCATCTCGGTGACGGTGAGCACGAGGTCGGTCGCCGTGGTGCCCTCGGGCAGCTTGCCGTCGATGCGGAAGCCGATGACCTCGGGGATCAGCATGGAGATCGGCTGGCCGAGCATGGCCGCCTCGGCCTCGATGCCGCCGACGCCCCAGCCCAGAACCGCGAGGCCGTTGACCATCGTGGTGTGCGAGTCGGTGCCGACCAGCGTGTCGGGATAGGCGATCGTCTCGCCGTTCTCTTCCTTCGTCCACACGGTCTGGGCGAGGTATTCGAGATTGACCTGGTGGCAGATGCCGGTGCCGGGAGGCACGACGCGGAAGTTCTGGAAGGCGCCCGAACCCCAGCGCAGGAACGTGTAGCGCTCGCCGTTGCGGTCGTACTCGACGCCGACATTCTTCTCGAACGAATCGGGCTTGCCGAAATAGTCCACCATGACCGAGTGGTCGATCACGAGATCGACGGGCACGAGCGGGTTGATCTTCTTGGGGTCGGCGCCGAGATGGGCGGTCGCGTCGCGCATGGCGGCCAGATCCACCACCGCCGGAACGCCGGTGAAGTCCTGCATCAGGACGCGGGCCGGGCGATAGGCGATCTCGTGGCCGGCCGAACCCTTGTCGTTCAGCCATTGCACCACGGCGCGGATGTCGTCGGCCAGAACCGTGCGGCCGTCCTCGTTGCGCAGGAGGTTCTCGAGAATGACCTTCATCGAGTAGGGCAGGCGCGAGGCACCCGAAAGGCCGTTCCGCTCGGCTTCCTTCAGGTCGAAATAGACATAGGGCTTCCCGTCGACCGAGAGGGTCTTGCGGCTTTTGAAGCTGTCGGGGTGGGACATAGGGTTCTCGTTCCTTCTCGAACCAAAAAATGTCCGAAAGGCGAACGACCGCGGCACGCCAAAGCGTGCTTCGGAAAATGCGGGTGCGACCATTTCCGCCCGTCCGCCTCAGTCCTCGCCGGGGAGGCGGGGCACGTGAGATCGGCGCTATGTGATCCACGCCGGTCGCTGGAGTGGGTGAGCGCCTTATAGGCAAGTTTGTAATCGCTATAAAGGGGCTTCGCGCATTCGCCGCGTCGCAATCGACCCGGCGCTCCCGCCTCGCTCCATTTTCGCCGATCACGACCCCTTGCCCGGTGACGGACGATCCCGTGCTGCCGCTTGCCTTTCGTCTCCCGCCTCTCCACAACGAAGCTTCGGGATGTTCGGCGCCTGTCATAGCGCGGGAAGATTGAGGAGTGGTTCCGGCGTGGCGGGCAGGCTCGTGATCGAAGGGCTGGCCTGTGGCCGGGCCGGCCGGCTCGTGGTGCCGCCCCTGACCCTCGCGCTCGCCCCCGGCGAGGCCGTGCTCGTCACCGGCGAGAACGGCGCCGGCAAGTCGACCCTCCTGCGCACGCTGGCCGGCCTCCTGCCGCCGCTGGCGGGAGCGGTTCGCGTCGAGGGCTTCGCTGTAGCCAGTGGCGAGCCCGCCCGATCCGCATCCGAAATCGCCCATTATCTCGGTCATCGCAACGCCCTCAAGGGCGGGCGCACGGCGGGCGCCGAACTCGGCTTCTGGCAGGGCTATCTCGGCGGCCGGGCGCTGTCGCCGCAAGAGGCGCTGGAGGCAGTGGGCCTCCCTGGCGCTGCGCCCTTCCGCTGTCACGATCTGTCCGCCGGCCAGGCTCGCCGCGCCGCGCTCGCCCGGCTTCTCGTCGCGCATCGCCCGCTCTGGCTTTTGGACGAGCCGACCACGGCGCTGGACGCCAAGGCCCAGGACGATTTCGCCAGGCTTTGCCGGCTGCATCTCGCCGAGGGCGGGTTGATTCTCGCCGCCACGCACCAGCCGATCGATCTCGGACCCGACGCGCGAACGCTCCGTCTTGAGCCTCCGGCGCCCTCGACAGCGGCCGATCTCGAATCATCCATCGAGAGCGACGAGACCTGGGAGGCGATCGGCTGATGGGCGCGCTGTTTCGGCGCGACCTCGCGCTGCTTCTCTCCGGGTCGGGCGGCGGCGCGCCGGGCGTCGTGTTCTTTCTGGCGGTGGTGGCCGTCATTCCCTTCGGCGTCGGGCCGGATCTCCAGCTCCTGTCGCGCATCGGCCCGGCCTTTCTCTGGATCGGCGCGCTGCTTTCCACGCTTCTCTCGCTCGACCGCCTGTTCCAGGCCGATCGCGAGGACGGCACGCTCGACCTGCTGCTCGCCGGCCCGCTGCCGCTGCCGCTGGTGGTGCTGGCCAAATCCGCCGCGCTCTGGGTCGCGTCCTGCCTGCCGCTGGTGCTCGCCGCGCCTTTTCTCGGCCTGCTCCTGGCGCTGCCGCCGCTGGCGCTGGGCGCCACGGCGCTAACGCTTCTCGTCGGCACGCCCGCCCTGGTGCTGATCGGGGCGGTGGGCGCGGCGGTGGCGGCCAGCCTGCCGCGCGGCGGCGTGCTCGTTTCCGTGCTCACCCTGCCGCTCGCCATTCCCGTGCTGATCTTCGGCGTCGCGGCCACCAACGGGGCGATCGGTGACCTCGCGCCGTTTCGCGCGCCCTTCCTAATCCTTTGCGCCCTCACGCTTTTCTACGGCGTGCTCGGCCCGCTCGCAGCCGCGCTCGCCCTTCGCCAATCCGCCGACTGACCGACGAGAGACCCATGCCTCGCTTCGACCCCGCGCTCTATTCCTTCCATCGCGAGACGCCGGAGGCCGACGACTATCGCCGCCTTCGCGCCGTGTCCGGCCTCAGCCCCAAGAGCGAGGAGGCCGCGCGGCGCGGGCTGCCGAACACGCTCCACGCCGTGGTGGTGCGTTTCGAGGACCGGGCCGTCGCTATGGGCCGGGTGGTCGGCGATGGCGGCGCCTTCTTCCAGATCGTGGACATGGCGGTGGAGCCTGCGCACCAAGGGCGGGGGATCGGCAAGGCGATCTTCGCCGCGCTGATGGACTGGCTCCACGAAAACGCCCCGGACAGCGCCTATGTCAGCCTGATCGCCGACGGCGCCGCCCGGCATCTCTACGCCCAGTTCGGCTTCGAGCCCGTCATGCCCGCCTCGATCGGCATGGCGCTGCGCGTCCAGGCGCGCTGAAAGCGCACATCCGGGGGCAAGCGGGGCGGTTTGCCGCCGCCTGCGAACCGTTCTAGAAAGGCCCTATGAGCGATCTTGCCGCCCGCCCCTCGCGCTTCGCGCTTCTGGCCAACCCGACGCGGTTCCTGGACCTGTCGGGCCGCGTCCAGCCCTGGCTCTATGCCGTGGCGCTGGGCCTCCTGGCCGTCGGGCTGACGATGGGCCTCCGGGCGCCGGAGGATTATCAGCAGGGCGCCACGGTGCGCATTCTCTTCATCCACGTGCCCTTCGCCTGGATCGCGATGATGGGCTGGACGGTCATGTCGGCCTCGGCGCTCGGTCTTCTCGTCTGGCGCCATCCGATCGCCGAAGTCTCGATCCGCGCCGCCGCGCCGATCGGCGCCGTGTTCACGTTTTTGTGCCTCTTCACCGGCTCGGTCTGGGGCCGGCCGATGTGGGGGACGTGGTGGGTCTGGGACGCGCGGCTGACCTCGGTCTTCGTCCTGTTCCTGCTTTATCTCGGGCTGATCGCGCTGACCCGCGCCTTCGAGGAGCCCCAGCGGGCCGGCCGCATGGCGGCGGTCTTCGTGCTGGTCGGCTTCCTCCTGATCCCGGTCATCAAGTTCTCGGTGGACTGGTGGTCGACGCTGCACCAGCCCGCCAGCGTCCTGCGCCTAGGCGGCTCGACGCTGGACGCGGCCTATCTCCATCCGCTGCTCGTTTGCGCCGCCGGCTTCTCGACCCTCTTCTTCGCGCTGCATCTCACCGCCATGCGCACGGAAATCCGCCGCCGCCGCCTGCGCAATCTCGAGCGCCGCCGCCTCGGCCAGACGGGAGCCTGACCCCAGCATGCAGGCCAGCTATTTCGGCTTCATCGCCGCCGCCTATGCCATGGCGGCCTTGGCCCTCGGTGGGCTCGGGCTCTGGATCTTTCTCGACGCGCGGCAGGTGGCCCGCCGACTGAAGGGTTTCGAGGGCGAGGGGCGGGGCGCGAAGCGATGAGCGAGGCCACCCCCACGAGCCCCGAGGCGTCGCCCGCGCCAACCCCGGCCCCTTCCGCGCCGCGCCGCCGCCGGCCGCTTCTGGTGGCGCTGCCGCTTCTCGTCTTCGGCGGTCTGGCGGGCCTGTTCCTGACGCAGCTTCTGTCCGGCCACGACCCCGCGCAGATCCCCTCCGCGCTGATCGGTCAGGCCGCGCCCGCCACGGCCCTGCCGCCGCTGGCCGGCCTCCGCTCGCCGGACGGCCAGCCCGTGCCGGGCCTCGGCGGAGAGCGGGACGGCGTGCCGCGCCTCGTCAACGTCTTCGCCTCCTGGTGCGCGCCCTGCCGCGAGGAGCATCCGATGCTGCTGGCGCTGGCGCGCGACCCCGCAGTCCAGGCCTCCGGCCTGCGCATCGAGGGCCTGAACTACAAGGACAAGCCGGACCAGGCGCTCGGATTCCTTTCTGCCCTCGGCAACCCCTATGCCCGCGTCGGCACCGACGAGCGCGGCACGGCGGCGATCGACTGGGGCGTCTACGGCGTGCCGGAGACCTTTCTCGTCGGCGCGGACGGGCGCATTCTCTGGAAGCAGACCGGGCCGCTGAGCGAACGCGCCATTCGGGAAGGTCTGCTGCCGGCGCTGGCCGGCGCGCGCTGAGAGAATCGGAGCGCGGGCGGCGGACCTCCTGCGCCCGCCGAGTTGGGCCGATCGCCAACCCTCCGCCCACCGTTGAAGCGCCCCGCAGACACTGAAGAAGCTGAGCGCGTTGCCGCGGCAGGGAACACGCGCGCCATTGCTGCAAGACATCCAGCAGACGACATTCAACGAGCCAACGCCCCATAGAGAAACGGGCGCAGCGCCCTGCGTGGCGTCCTTTCATCCCTCTTGCGCGCTTCCGGCGTGACGGCGTCTCGAAATCGCCGGCCCATGTCCGAGTCTCCATTCTTCCCTTTGCCCGGCTCGCTAACCCAGCCTCCCTTTGGCCTCCGAACCGCCCTCTTCGCCGGCCAAACGGGAGGCAGACGATCAGCGGAGAAAAGCATGTCGCCCCTTCTCACCCGCCGCCGATTCGGTGCCCTTGCCGGCGCCGGTCTCGCCTCCGGTTTCCTCCCGGCCTTCGCCGGTCCGGCGAGGGCCGAGGACGCGTTGAACGCGCTTCTGGCCGATATCGAAAAGCGCTTCTCGGCCCGGCTCGGCGCCTTCGTTCACGACACCGGCTCGGGTCGGCGCTGGGCGCGGCGGGCGGACGAGCGCTTTCCCCTGTGCTCGACCTTCAAGGTCGTCGCGGCGGGGGGCCTGCTGGCACAGGTGGACCGGGGCGAGGCGGACCTGTCGCGCCGCGTGGTGATCGCGAAGTCCGACCTTGTCACCTATTCGCCCGTGACCGAGAAGCAGGTCGGCGGCGAGGGCATGACGCTGGCCGAGATCTGCGCGGCCGCGATCACCCGAAGCGACAACACGGCCGGCAACGTCCTGATCGACCAGCTCGGCGGGCCGGAGGGCGTCACGCGCTTCGCCCGCTCGCTCGGCGACGAGACCTTCCGGCTCGACCGGCGCGAGACCGACCTCAACGAGGCGACGCCCGGCGACCCCCGCGACACGACCAGCCCCGCCGCGATGACGAAGACGCTGCACGCGCTCCTGTTCGAGGACCATCTCAAGGACGTCTCGCGCTGGCGACTCGCCGAGTGGATGGTGGCCAACCAGACGGGCGGCGCCAAGCTTCGCGCCGGTCTGCCCAAGAGTTGGCACATCGGCGACAAGACCGGCGGCGGCGACCACGGCACGATGAACGACATCGCCGTGCTCTGGCCCCCCGAGGGCGCGCCGATCGTGGCGAGCCTTTATCTCACGGAAACCGAGGCTTCCTTCGACGAGCGCAACGCCGCCTTCGCCGAGATCGGCAACGCGCTGGCCAGGATCGTGCGGAGATAGGCGGCCAAAGGCGCCGAGCGGGACTGCCGTCGCCCGCAGAGCGCCGAGTGCGAAGGCGGCTCGATGCATGGGCTGGCATCGAGGTTGAGAGGGCCGGCAAAACCTTCGCCGTGCCCCGGCGGCGCTCGACCTTGTGAGAATACGGCCCAGCGCGAAGACGAAGAGGAATTGCGGGCCCCCTCCGACTTTGCCTTCGCGCTCCGGCCGCTCGCCTGCGTGCTCACGCCGCTCTTGAGTTCGGGGCGAGACGCGCCAGTTCCATGAAGCTGTCATGAACCAGCGACAGGCCTTGCGCCGGATCGGCGGATCGGGTTCCGAGGCTGCGGACGACGTCGCCCGGGCGACCCGTTGGCCTGTCCGCGCCGATCCGCCTTGGGGCGTCACTGATGGACCCGCCTGGGTGACGCGAGACCTGTCCCTGGTTCATAACAGCCTCAAGGCTCGATCGGAGAATCGCATTGGTGCAAGCAGGCAACGTCACCTACCGTTCGGAGACCGACCTCCCGGAAACGGTGGCCGTGTTTCCCCTGACCGGCGCGCTGCTTCTGCCGGGCGGGCAGATGCCGCTGAACATCTTCGAGCCGCGCTATCTCGCGCTGATCGACGATGCCATGACGGGCGCGCGGGTGATCGGCATGATCCAGCCGCGCCTCGACGGCGCGCTGCAGGCGTCCGGCGAGCCCGAGCTTTGCGCCGTCGGGTGCCTGGGGCGCATCACCTCGCTGACCGAGACCGGCGACGGGCGCTATCTCCTCAACCTACAGGGCATCGCGCGCTTCCGCGTGATCGAGGAGCACGAGACCGCCGAGCCCTTCCGCCTCTGCCGCATCAAGCCCTTCGCCAGCGATCTGGAGTCCGGCGAGGGCGAGGAGGAGGTGGACCGCGACGCGCTTCTGAAGGCCTTCCGCTCCTATCTTCAGGCCAACCAGCTGGAGGCCGATTGGGAAAGCGTGTCCAAGGCCTCCAACGAGACGCTGGTCAACGCCCTGTCGATGATGTCGCCCTATGGCGCGGCCGAGAAACAGGCGCTTCTGGAAGCCCCCGACCTCAAGACGCGGGCCGAGACGCTGGTCGCCATCACCGAGATCGCCCTGGTGCGCGAGGGAAGCGAAGACGGAAACGGCTCGCAGACCCTGCAATAGGCGTAACGGGAGCCCGTTCGGGCTCTTGGCCGGGCCGGTCCGACGGGGCCTTTTCGCCGTCGCCCGTCGGCCTGGACCGTTGCGGATAGGCCTTCGCATCGCTCAGGTCCGGTGCCTCGGGAAGGTCGAACAGGCTCTCGGGCCGAGCGCGGCGCTTCGAGCCCGAGACTTGGCAGGGTCCGGCCCGGCCTGTATCCAGCCGGCTGAACGCGGCGTTGCCGGAGGCGACGGCAGGCGACCCGGCGAAACGAGGAGACTGGCATGGTGGACGACGCGGAACGCAAGGGTCGCCCCGACCCCAAGCTCCTGGAACTCCTGGTCTGCCCGCTGACCAAGACGGGGCTGAGCTATGATTCCGAGCGCAACGAGCTGGTCTCGCGCGCCGCGCGCCTGGCCTATCCCATCCGCAACGGCATCCCGATCATGCTCCCGTCCGAAGCGCGCGAGATCGACTGAGCCCGTCCGCGCGGTCTTGACAGACAGAGCCCGTCTGGCCACCCTTCGCGTGTCCGAGGGGTGTCCCATGTGGGGCTGAGATGGCGCGAGCCGAACCCTTTGAACCTGATCCGGGTCATGCCGGCGAAGGGACGGAAAGGGTGCCGCCGCGCGGCATCGCGCCGCCGCTCATCGCAACAGATCCCGGATCTCCTTTTTGTTGGAGATCCTGATGTCCGCATCCCCCACCCTTCCCGCCACCGTGACCACCGGGCCGATTCGCGGCTCGCGCAAGGTCTATGCCGCGCCGCGCGGCGCGCCGGAAATCCGCGTGCCCTTTCGCGAGATCGCGCTGAGCGACCCGGCCGAGCTGCCTTTGCGCGTCTACGACGCGTCCGGCCCCTACACGGACGCCGACGCCGGCATCGACCTTTCGCGCGGCCTTGCCCCGGTTCGCGACGCCTGGATCGCCGCGCGCGGCTATCCGCTGGTGGAGCCCCGCGCCGTGAGGCCGGAGGACAACGGCCATGTCGGGGCCGACCGGCTGGTCGAGCCTTGCCCCGCCGCCCATGGCGTGCGGCGCGGGCGGGAGGGCGAGCGCGTCACGCAGCTGGAATGGGCGCGGGCGGGAATCGTCACCCCGGAAATGATCTATGTCGCCCATCGCGAGAATCTGGCGCGCGAGGCGGCGCTGGCGGAGGCGGCCGAGCGGCTGGGCGACGGCGAAAGCTTCGGGGCGGCGATCCCCGAATTCGTCACGCCCGAGTTCGTGCGCGACGAGGTGGCGCGCGGGCGGGCCATCCTTCCCGCCAACATCAACCATCTCGAGCTCGAGCCGATGGTGATCGGGCGCAACTTCCTGGTGAAGATCAACGCCAATATCGGCAATTCCGCCGTCAGCTCGGGCGTGGCGGAGGAGGTGGAAAAGCTGGTCTGGGCGATCCGCTGGGGCGCCGACACGGTGATGGACCTCTCCACCGGGCGCAACATCCACAACATCCGCTCCTGGATCCTGCGCAATTCGCCGGTGCCGATCGGCACGGTGCCGATCTACCAGGCGCTGGAGAAGGTCGGCGGCGATCCCCTGAAGCTCGACTGGGAGGTGTTCAAGGACACGCTGATCGAGCAGGCCGAGCAGGGCATCGACTACTTCACCATCCATGCCGGCGTGCGTCTCGCCCATGTGCCGCTGGCCGCCCGGCGCGTCACCGGCATCGTCAGCCGGGGCGGCTCGATCATGGCGCGCTGGTGCCTGTCGAAGCATCGCGAAAGCTTCCTCTTCGAGCGCTTCGACGAGATCTGCGAGATCATGCGCCGGTTCGACGTGTCCTTCTCGCTGGGCGACGGGCTGCGGCCGGGCTCGGTGGCGGACGCCAACGACGCCGCGCAGTTCGCCGAGCTGGACACGCTGGGCGAACTGACGAAAATCGCCTGGGATCGGGGCTGCCAGGTCATGGTCGAGGGGCCGGGCCACGTGCCCATGCACAAGATCAAAGCCAATATGGACAAGCAGCTGGCGACCTGCGGCGAGGCGCCCTTCTACACGCTGGGACCGCTCGCGACCGACATCGCGCCGGGCTACGACCACATCACCTCCGCCATCGGCGCGGCGCAGATCGGCTGGTTCGGCACGGCCATGCTCTGCTACGTCACGCCCAAGGAGCATCTCGGCCTGCCCGACCGGGACGACGTGAAGACCGGCGTCGTCACCTACAAGATCGCCGCCCATGCCGCCGATCTCGCCAAGGGCCATCCGGCGGCGCGCTCACGGGACGACGCGCTGTCGCGCGCCCGCTTCGACTTCCGCTGGGAGGACCAGTTCAACCTCTCGCTCGACCCCGACACGGCCCGCGCCTTCCACGACGAGACCCTGCCCAAGGAAGCACACAAGACAGCGCATTTCTGCTCCATGTGCGGGCCGAAATTCTGTTCGATGGAAATCTCCCGCGACCTGAAGCGCGAAGCCGAGGCGCTGGCCGGAATGGAGGCCAAGTCCGCCGAGTTCCTGGCCGGCGGCGCGCGGCTCTATGTCGAGCCGGCGACGGAGAGCGCCTGAGCGGAAGCGGCGGCGGGCGCGGTTTGCGCGCCCGCTCCTGCTTCGATTTGCGCAATGACACCGAGTCCTGTACCAATCGGTAAAATCATGACCGATTGGTACAGGAAGGCTCGTCCATGTCTCGTCCGCCCCTCCCGCCGTTCGACCTCGAAGCCGCCGTCCAGAAGGCGCGTCTGGCGGAGGACGCCTGGAACAGCCGCGATCCCGAGCGGGTGTCCCTGGCCTATACCGGGGATAGCCGGTGGCGGAACCGGGCCGAGTTCATCGCGGGGCGGAAGGAGATCGTGTCCTTCCTCACCCGCAAATGGCGCCGCGAGCTGGACTATCGGCTGATCAAGGAGGTCTGGGCCTATCAGGGCGCGCGCATCGCGGTGCGCTTCGTCTACGAATGGCGCGACGACAGCGGCCAATGGTTCCGCTCGCACGGCAACGAGAACTGGCAGTTCGACGAGGCGGGCCTCATGTCCGAGCGCCATGCCTCGATCAACGACGTGCCGATCGGTGAGAGCGAGCGCAAGTTCCATTGGCCGCTCGGCCGCCGCCCGGACGATCATCCCGGCCTCAGCGAACTCGGCCTCTAGAGCCCATCCGATGAATAGGGATTCACCCTTGTCCGAAGGTGAGGCGCATCCGCTTCGCCCGGAAAGGCTTTAGCCATGCCGCGCGTGGTGGCGGAGCGGGCCGACAGTCTGGCGCCCTTGGCCGAGGTGTTTCGCCGATATGGCTATGAGGGAGCCAGCCTCGCTCTGATCGGAAAGGCGACGGGCCTCGGCAAGGGAAGCCTCTACCACTTCTTTCCCGGCGGGAAGGACGAGATGCTCTCGGCCGTTCTGGCCGAGATCGAGGTCTGGTTCGAGCGCCATATCTTCGCGCCGCTGGAGAGCGAGGCCGCAGCTGGGCAGGCGAGCGAGGCCATGTTCGACGCGGTGTGGGACTACTTCCGATCGGGCCGGCGGGTCTGCCTCATGGGCACTTTGGCTTTGGGGGAGGGGCGCGATCGCTTCGCTCTGGCGATCGCCCGCTATTTCGCGCGGTGGATCGAAGCGCTCGCCAACGCACTGCGGCGAGAGGGCTTGGGCGAGGAGGAGGCCCTACTGCTGGCCGAGGAAACGGTCGCGGGCATCCAGGGGGCGATCGTCCTCGCCCGCGCCCTGGGTCAGCCCGCCGTCTTCGAGCGGGCTTTGGCGCAGTTACGAGAACGGTTGCGACGCATCGATTCCGTTTAGTCGCGCTCATTTTCGGTGGAGAAGAAAGAACGCGCCCGCTCCTCCCGATCCGCCCGTCAGATCAGCCCGCCCAGAAGCGCGGCGCAGAGGAGGAGCGAAGCGGCGAGCAGGGTTGCGTCGAGAACCGCGCGCGGGCGGCGCCAGGCCGCGACGCGCTCGGCTCGGGCGCGCAAGGTCGGCGCGCGCAAGGCCGGGGCCTCATGCCCCAGGGCGCCCTCGTCGCGGCAGCAGGGGGAGGCGGCCGACATCAGATGCCCTCCCCATCGCGCACGGTGGAGGGGTCCACTACCGGCACTTCCGTTTCGGCCGGCACCATGAGGCGGCGCAGCAGCGGGCGCAGCGCGAAGTCGAGCGCGCCGAGGATGATCGCCTTCCACAGGGCAAGGCCGAGGATCAGCGCCAGAAGAGCCACCAGCACCGCCGCCATGGCGCGGAAGATCGTGACGCCGCGCGCCCGCTCGGGCGAGGCGGCGAGCGCCGGTCCGAGCCATTCGGCCCGGATCGCCTCGAACCGGGTCTTCGGTGCGGCCGGTGCGGCCGGGGCCGCTCCGGGCTTCGAGCCAGGGCGCGAGGCCGTCGTGGCGGTGGCGGCCGGCGCCTCGCCCTCGCGCGGCAGCGCGGTCACGATGCCGAGCGCCACGGTCTCGTTGGTCAGCGGGTCGATCAGGATGAAGGCGCCGAGCTCGCGGCTTTCGGAATAAAGCGTCGCGACCGGCGGCTTGTCGAACTGCAGCGTGACGCGGCCGATCTCGTTCATGAGAAGGGCGTTGGCGGCGCGCGGCTGGTAGGAGTGGATGTCCACCGCCTCGTCCAGCGAGCGCACGTTGACCGGCGTCTGCGCGGTGGAAAGCTTGGCGACGAAGCGCCCGCCCGCGATCAGCGGCCGGTCCACCATCCAGAGAATTTCGGCATGCAGGATGCGGTGCGCGGCGATGGGGTCGCCGACCTTGACCAGGACGTCGCCGCGCGAGGCGTCGATCTCGTCGGCGAGCGTCAGCGTGATCGCCTCGCCGTCCTCGGCCGAATGAGTTTCGCCGTTCGGCCCGTAGACCGCCTTGACCGTGGAGCGCTGCCGGCTCGGCAGCGACAGGATGGCGTCGCCCTTGGCAATGCGCCCGCCCGCCACCGTGCCGCAGAAGCCGCGGAAATCGAGATTGGGGCGGTTCACCCATTGCACCGGCAGGCGGAAATGCGAAGAGCCCGCCGCGAAGGTCGTGGGCTCCACCACTTCCAGCGTTTCGAGGAGGGTCGGCCCCTTGTACCAGGGCGTGTGGGCCGAGCGCTCGGCGAGATTGTCGCCGTTCTTGGCCGAAAGCGGGATGTAGCGCACCTCGGTGAAGCCGAGCTGCGGGCGCAGCGCCTCGTAGCCCTTGACGATCTCGTCGAAGACGGACTGGTCGAACTCGACGAGATCCATCTTGTTCACCGCCACGATCACCGACTTGATGCCGACCATCGAGGTGATGAAGGAGTGGCGCCGCGTCTGGGGCAGGATGCCCTTGCGCGCGTCCACCAAAATGATGGCAAGCTCGGCCTGAGAGGCGCCGGTCGCCATGTTGCGGGTGTACTGCTCGTGCCCCGGCGTGTCGGCGATGATGAAGGCGCGGTTCTTCGTGTTGAAGTAGCGATAGGCGACGTCGATCGTGATGCCCTGTTCGCGCTCGGCCGAAAGACCGTCCACCAGCAGCGCGAAGTCGAGATCGCTGCCCGTCGTGCCGAACTTTCGGGAGTCGCGCTGCAGCGCCTCCATCTGATCGTCGAAGACGGAGTTTGTGTCGAACAGGAGACGGCCGATCAGGGTCGACTTGCCGTCGTCCACCGAGCCGCAGGTGATGAAGCGCAGCAGCGAAGCCTTGGCGCCGGCGGCCGCCACGGCGGCGGCGTTCTGGCGGAGCGCGCCGAGGCTGGGGTCGAGCGGCGCGTCGCCCGTCGCGTCGGACGCTGCATCGAGCGGCGCCTCGTCGGGGGCGGGGCCGGCGAAGGCCTGGTCCTCGGCAAGCGCGGACGGATTGGTGCTGCGGTCCAACGCCTCGTCTGCGGTGAGCGAAGCGGGGGAGGCGGAGGAAGGGCGGACGACGGACATCAGAAATAGCCTTCCTGCTTCTTTTCTTCCATGGAGGCGCCGCCGTCGCGGTCGATCACCCGGCCCTCGCGCTCGGAGGAGCGGGACGCGCGCATCTCGGCGATGATCTCGGGCAGCGTCGTCGCCTCCGAGCGCACCGCGCCGGTCAGCGGGTAGCAGCCGAGCGTGCGAAAACGCACCAGCTCGTCACGCGTCTCCTCGCCCTCGCTCAGCTTCATGCGCTCGTCGTCGCGCATGATCAGCGTGCCGTCGCGCGAGACGACGGGCCGGTGCTTTGCGAAATAGAGCGGCACGACCGGAATGTCCTCCAGCGCGATATAGTCCCAGACGTCGGCCTCGGTCCAATTGGACAGGGGGAACACGCGGAAGCTCTCGCCCTGGCGCTTGCGGGTGTTGAAGAGGTGCCAGGGCTCGGGCCGCTGGTTCTTGGGCTCCCAGCGATGCTCGGCCGAGCGCAGCGAGAAGACGCGCTCCTTGGCGCGGCTCTTCTCCTCGTCGCGGCGCGCCCCGCCGAAGGCGGCGTCGAACTTGTACTTGTTCAGCGCCTGCTTCAGCCCTTCGGTCTTCATCACGTCGGTGTGGAGGCGCGAGCCGGAATCGAACGGGTTGATGCCGGCCTTCAACCCGTCCTCGTTGGTGTGGACGAGAAGGTCGAGGTCCCATTCCCGCGCGATGCGATCGCGGAACTCGATCATCTCGCGGAACTTCCAGGTCGTGTCGACATGCAGCAGCGGGAAGGGCAGCTTGCCCGGCGCGAAGGCCTTGCGCGCCAGATGCAGCATGACCATCGAATCCTTGCCGATGGAGAAGAGCATCACCGGGTTCTCGGCCGTCGCCGCCACCTCGCGGATGATGTGGATCGACTCCGCCTCGAGGCTCTGGAGATGGGTCATGTGCTTCATGGCAGGGACCTTTGGCGCCCGAAGGGAAGGGCGCGGCAGAAGACAAGAAAGGGGGGGACGACCGGATCGCCGGGAAAGGCGACCCCTCAGGACGGGATCGTCTCGAAGGCGCTGTCGCCGGGGGCCGGGCGGCCATCCTCAGCGCGCACGGGCTGGCCCTCGCCGTCCACATGCAGGCCGCATTCGCGCTTGGTTTCCTCTTCCCACCACCAGCGCCCGGCCCGCTCGACCTCGCCGGGGCGGATGGCGCGGGTGCAGGGGGCGCAGCCGATGGAGAGGAAGCCCTGCTCGTGCAGCGGGTTGACGGGAACCTCGTGGTCGGCGGTGAAGACGCGGATTTCCTCGCGTGTCCAGTCGAACAGCGGATTGGCCTTGATGAGGCCGCGCGCGCCGTCGAAGGAGACGAAATCCAGCCGCTCGCGATTGGCCGACTGGTCGCGGCGAAGGCCCGTGATCCAGCCCGAGGCGCCGGCCAGCGCCCGGCCGAGCGGCTCCACCTTGCGCACGCCGCAGCAGGCTTTGCGCATTTCAGGCGCGAAATAGAAGCCGTTGATGCCCTGGTCGTCGATCAGTTCTTCCAGCGCCTCGGCCTGCGGGTACTTCGCCTTGATGCGGCGGCCGTACTTTTCTTCCGTCGCCTGCCAGAGCGAATAGGTCTCGGGAAACAGGCGGCCGGTGTCGAGCGTCACCACGTCGATCCTCAGCTTCTCCCGGAAGATCAGATGGGTGAGCATCTGGTCCTCGATGCCGAGCGAGGTCGTGAACACGATCCGGCCCGGCAGCGCCTCGGTGAGAAGCCGCAGCCGCCCGACCGGATCGAGCGTGGCGAAGCGCTCGTTCAGCTGGTCGGCCAGTTCCGGCGCCGAGACGTTGGGCTCCGATGCGGCGGCGGTGCTCACGCGAGGGCTCCGGCGCGGGCGGCGAGGCGCTTCTGCAGGATGCTTTGATCCTCGCCATAGCCGGTCTGGTAATGGTCGTGGACGATGTCCTTGGCCTTCATCCACTGCTCCAGCGGCTGGCGCTCGGCCATCGCATCGGGCAGCCAGACTTCGTCGAAGCCGCAGGCCAGCGCCTCGGCAAACTGGTCTGCGATCAGCGGGCCGCTGGCGCGCAGGCGCCCGGCGAAGCCGGCGCGGCGCAGCCGCTTGGCCAGCGAGAAGCCGCGCCCGTCCGAGAAGGAGGGAAAGCGCACCGCGATCAGCTCGACCTGCCCGAAATAGGGCTCGATGGCGCAGACCGGCGTGTCGCCGGCGACGCTGAGGCCCAGCGGGGCGTTGCGCCGGTCGGCGATCGCCTGGTCGATGACCGTGAGCGGCACGAGAACCGCGCCTTCGCTCAGCGACAGGTCGGCGATGTCTTCCACCGGGGTGAACTCGTCGGCGCGCTCGCCGGCGGGAGAGACGAGAAGGCTCATGCGTGCGCTCCTTCCGGCGTGGTGCCCGCGACATAGGCGGTGAAGCCCTGCTTGAAGGGCTCCAGGCCCGCGCGCTTCACCGTGTCGATGAAGGTCTCCGAACCCTGACGCTCGGCCATGTAGACGCCCACCAGCGCCTCGATGGCGCCGGGCACCTGCTCGGCGTCGATGCCGGGGCCGACGCGCTCGCCCAGCGCGGCCTGCTCCGAGGCGTCGCCGCCGACCGTGATCTGGTAGTTCTCGCGGCCGGACTTCTCGAGTCCGAGAATGCCGATATGGCCGACATGGTGGTGGCCGCAGGCGTTGATGCAGCCGGAGATCTTGATCTGCAGGGGGCCGACCTCCTGCTGACGCGCCTCGTCGGCGAAAAGGTTGGAAATGTCCTGCGCGATCGGGATCGAGCGCGCCGTGGCGAGCGCGCAATAGTCGAGGCCAGGGCAGGCGATGATGTCCGTCACGAGGCCGGCATTGGCGGTGGCGAGCCCTGCCGCCTTGAGCGCGGCGTAGACGGCCGGCACGTCGTCCTTCCGCACGTGCGGTAGAACGAGGTTCTGGACGTGCGTGACGCGGAACTCGTCGAAGGAATAGCGCTCGGCGATGTCGGCGAAGGCGCGCATCTCGGCGTCCGACATGTCGCCCGGCACGCCGCCGATGGGCTTCAGCGACACGGTCAGCGCGACGTAGCCGGGCTGGCGATGGGCAAAGCCGTTCTGCTCGACGAAACGGTCGAGCTCCGGGTCGGCCGCGCGCGCGGCGTCCAGCGCCGCCGATGTCTCGGGCAGGGTCTCGTAGGCGGGCGGGGCGAAGTAGCGGGCGATGCGCTCCACCTCTTGCGCCGGCGCGTTGATCGTCGGCCCGTTCAACTCGGCGTATTCCGCTTCGACGCGGGCCTTGAACTCGTCCGTGCCGATCTCGTGGACGAGGATCTTGACCCGCGCCTTGTACTTGTTGTCGCGCCGGCCTTCGGCGTTGTAGACGCGCATCACGGCTTCGAGATAGGCGAGCAGCTCTCCCTTGGGCAGGAAGTCGCGGATCACCTTGCCGACCATCGGCGTGCGGCCGAGGCCGCCGCCCACGATCACCTCGTAGCCGATCTCGCCCGTCTCGCCATGTCGCAGGATGCGCAGGCCGATATCGTGGACCTTGATCGCCGCGCGGTCGTGCTCGGCGCCGGTGACGGCGATCTTGAACTTGCGCGGTAGCCAGGAAAACTCAGGGTGCAGGCTCGACCACTGGCGGATGAGCTCGCCGGTCGGGCGCGGGTCCTCGACCTCGTCCGCGGCGACGCCGGCGAACTGGTCGGCCGTGACGTTGCGGATGCAATTGCCCGACGTCTGGATGCAGTGCATCTCGACATCGGCCAGAAGGTCCAGAATGTCCGGCACGTCGCGCAGCTTGGGCCAGTTGTACTGAAGGTTCTGGCGCGTGGTGAAATGCGCGTAGCCCTTGTCGTACTTCTCGGCGATCAGCGCCAGCTGGCGCATCTGCTTGGAGTTCATCGTGCCGTAGGGCACAGCGACGCGCAGCATGTAGGCGTGAAGCTGGAGATAGAGGCCGTTCTTCAGACGCAGCGGCTTGAACTCGTCGTCCGACAGGGAGCCGTCGAGCCGGCGCTCCACCTGATGGCGGAACTGCTGGACCCGTTCGCGCACGAAGCGCTCGTCGAATTCGTCGTAACGGTACATCTGTCGTCCTCGTTCGGGTTCCGGCTCAAGACCGCGAGGGGAGGGCGCGTCCGCCGTCCCCGACCGAAAAGCTCAAAATTCCGCCTGCTTGCCGTATTGGGTCAAAATGCTCGGCCCCTTCTGCCGGATCGCCTCGCGGAAATGCGTGGCGAGCGGCAGGCCGCCTTCGTCCAGCCTGACCTCGACGAGATAGGGATCGACGATCCGGTTGGCCTTGAAGCCCTTGGCACCTTCCGCTTCCATGAAGGCGACCGTCTCGGCGTCGTTCGCCACCAGCGCGGCCCTGGGGTCGAGGCTCCAGCCCTCGCGGGTCAGAAACACCACGTCGCCGTCCAGAAGGTCGTTGGCGCTCATGATGACGGGGAGCTTCGGCCCCTTGGTCTTCGCGCCCGCCTTCACGTCCGTCGCCATGGGGAGTGATCCTTGTTCCCGCACCGTTGCCGACCCTTGGGCGAAGGCCGGACTCGGCCGGACAGCGCAAAGGGCAAGGCACGGCCTGATGGCCATGCTGCCGGCTTGTTACCGTTCTAAATAATCCATGGCCAGTGCGGTTGCGCCGAAGAGGATTTCCTTCGGCGGCTCGCAAGCGGATGTTTTTGCTCTGAAGGCCCCCGACGGCGCAACGAAGCGCACGCGCCGGGCCCTATGGGTCAGACCGGCTCGCCGCGCAGGAGGCGGGGCGTGTTGGCGTTGAGGCCCGAGGCCTGGCCGATGAAGTAGCGCTTGGCGAAGGGCGCGCGGTCCACCAGCGACAGGCCGAAGGAGCGCGCCGCGCGCAGCATCGGATTGTCGTTGGAGAAGAGCCGGTTCAGGATGTCGGTGGTGACACCCATCTGCACCGTGTCGAACCGGCGCCAGCGCTCGTAGCGCTGCAGCGTGTCGAGCGCGCCGATGTCGAGCCCGAGGCGCGCGGCCTCCACCACCGTCTCGGCCAGCGCCGCGACATCCTTGAAGCCGAGATTGAGCCCCTGGCCGGCGATCGGATGGATGCCGTGGGCGGCATCGCCCGCCAGCGCGATGCGCGGTTTCACGAAGTCGCGCGCCAGCGTCAGCCCGAGCGGGAAGGCGCGGGGCTTGCCCTCGACGGTGAGCGCGCCGAGCTTCAGGCCGAAGCGCTGCTCCAGCTCCAACTCGAACACCATCTCGTCGGCGCGCAGCAAGCGCTCCGCCTCGGCGGTGGATTCGGTCCAGACCAGCGAGGAGCGGTTGTCCTTCAAGGGCAGGATGGCGAAGGGGCCGGCGGGCAGGAAATGCTCCTCGGCCCGGCCCTCGTGCGGGCGCTCGTGGCGCACCGTCGCCACGATGCCGCTCTGCCCGTAGTCGGTGTGGACGGTGCGGATGCCCGCCATGTCGCGGATGGCCGAGCGAACGCCGTCGGCCGCGATCAGAAGCTTGGCCTCGATCGTGCCGGTCGCGGTTTCCACCGTGACGGAGGCCGGCCCGACCTGAAGGCCCGTCACCGCCGCGCCGGAGCGGATGGCGACGCCAAGCTCGGCGGCGCGCGCCCGCAGCGCGCCGTTCAGCGCGACGTTTGGCACCATGTGGGCGAAGGGCTCGCCCGGCTCGGCCTCGCCGCCGAAAGTCAGGAAGACCGGGCGAACCGGATCGTTGTTACGCGAATCGGTGACGATCATCTCGCGGATCGGCTCGGCCTCGCCCCGGATCGTGTCCCAGACGCCGAGCCGGCCGAGCATGCGCACGGCGGCGGCGGCGATGGCCGAGGCGCGCCCGTCCTTCTGCCAGACCCCCTCGGGCGCTGCGTCCACCAGCACGACGTCGAGCGTCGGCGCCGCCTGGCGGATGGCGACGGCGATGCCGAGCCCGACATAGCCCGCGCCGGCCACGACGATGTCGGCCCGCTCGGGCGGGGTCTGCGAGGCGAGGTCGGACATGGGGCGGCTCCCGTTCGAGATGTGGGACGCGGCCGCTGGTGCGGCCGTTCTCCCTCCGCCTGATCTAGAGGGTGCGAGGGGTTGGGGACAAGGGTGGGGTCGCCGCGCGCCGCTTCAACCCGCCCGGTCCGGTCTCGGCGTCGCGCGGGGGGCGGGTTGGGGTCCGCGGGCCGACGAGAGAGATCATCAGTAAAACTGAGAATAATTCTCTGTTGACCACGGCGTGAAGACTTATCAAACGATCTATTCCAGCGGTGGAACGGGATCGCGAGGAAGGAAATGGTACGGGAAGCGCGCGACGATTCGGCTGATCACCTTCCATTTTGGCGTGGTTCCTCGACGGAAGGTCGAGGGTCCGTAGCGGAAGTAGGCTTTCCCTCAGCTGATCGACGACGCGGCAAGGCCGCTTTCCGACCCTCCAAGCCTCGTGTGCGAAGCGGCGCGACCGGACGGCTGCGCGCCGAGCCGTTCCTTTCGAGCCCGGGACGGGTGCCGCTGGGTTCCGTGTTCGACCGGGCATCGACCGGGAGGCAAGCGTGAACCGCCAGAACCCGAGTGCCGGTCCGAACGCCGAGTCGGAAGGTCTTTACACCACCCTCGTCGCCGGCCTTGCCCATAGTCTCGTCCCCAGCACGATCATGGGCCTGACATTGGTGACCGTCGGCGCCTTCGCCTATTCCATCTTGGAGTCTCTCGGCGTCCTGGCGGCCACCTGCATCGGCGGTCTGGCTTCCAGCGCCAAGGTCGCGCTCGTCGCGCTGCATCGCCGGCGGCTGCGCCGTCCCTTCGTCGGGCTGGAGGAGGCTCGGATCTGGGAGATCGCGCATCTCGTGACGACCTGCGCCGTGGCCTCCTCGGTCGGTGCCCTGGGAAGCGGCCTGTTCGCGCGCTCCGACGAGTCCCTGCACATGCTCGCGACCGGAGTGGTGTTCGGCTATGGACTGGGCATCGTGGCGCGCATCTTCATCCGGCCCAGAATCGCCATGGCGGCCCTGTTGATCGCCGCCTTGCCGACCGCCGCTTCGGCCTTTGCCTTCGGCGCTACGCCCGATCGCATCCTCGCCGTGATCCTCCTGGCCTTCCTCGGCGCGGGTCTCGAGAGCGTGCGCTATCTCTACAACGTCTCCGCCGCCGAGATCGCGTCGCGCCTCCAGATGGGCCATCTCGCCCGCACCGACGCGCTGACGGGCCTTGCCAACCGCTTCGTGCTGCAGGAGGCCGCGCAATGGTTCGACGTACGGCGGGAGGGTTTCACCGCCGTCCACTGTTTCGACCTCGACGCGTTCAAGTCCATCAACGACCAGTTCGGCCATGACGCGGGGGACGACCTCCTGCGCGAGGTGGCCTCTCGGCTGCGGACCTTTCTTGCGGAGGGGGACCTCGCCATCCGCACCGGAGGCGACGAGTTCGTGGTGCTGCAGATGGCGCTGGAGCGCGCGGACGACGCCGATGTCTTCGCCGGCCAGCTCGTGGAGGTCCTCACCCAGCCCTATCCGCTGAGCGGGCGCTCCGTCCGGGTCGGCGTCAGCCACGGCTATGCCGTCTCGCCGGCCGGCGCGGCCAGTCTCGACGCCCTGATGCGCTCGGCGGACGCCGCGTCCTACCGTGCCAAGTGGCGCGGCGGCGGCCTGGAACAGGCGGTCTGGTCCGCCGAGCCGGCCGGCGCCCTGAAGGCGGGCCGCTCGCTGAAGAGCAATTGACCGGCTTCTTGTCCCTGCGGCCTGCGGAGGTGTCGCCGGGCTTCGCTCGAAGTCGGCGCGAGGCCTGAGTGTCGCCCCGCCCCGTGCCCTTGCCGCACGCCGCCCCATAA
This sequence comes from Aureimonas sp. AU20, assembly GCF_001442755.1. Lineage (NCBI taxonomy): Bacteria > Pseudomonadati > Pseudomonadota > Alphaproteobacteria > Hyphomicrobiales > Aurantimonadaceae > Aureimonas > Aureimonas sp. AU20. The sequence continues at coordinate 694,113 of NZ_CP006367.1, forward strand.
AGCATGGAACGCCCGCGCCGCGCCGGCCCTTCGCCGGGGAAGCGTGCTTTGTCCTGAAACGAGGAAAACCGCATGAACGATCTGGTGGCCAAGCTGGTGGCGACGCTCGATCTGGAAAGGCTGGAGGAAAACCTCTTTCGCGGCACCAGCCCCGATATCGGCTGGCAGCGCATCTTCGGCGGGCAGGTGATCGCGCAGGCGCTTGTCGCCGCGCAGCGCACAGTGCCGGCCGACCGCCCGGTCCATTCGCTCCATGGCTATTTCATGCGCCCGGGAGATCCGCGCGTGCCGGTGATCTACGAGGCGAGCCGCCTGCGCGACGGCGGCTCCTTTTCCACGCGCCTCGTCACCGCGATCCAGCACGGGCAGGCGATCTTCACGCTGTCGGCCTCGTTCCAGCGGCCCGAGGAAGGGCTCGACCATCAGATTGCCATGCCCGCCGTGCCGGGGCCGGACGACCTGCCCTCGGGCGAGAGCCTGGGCGCCGACATCCTGCGCCACGCGCCCGAGCCGATCCGGCGCTACTGGATGCGGCCGCGCGCGGTGGAGTTCCGCCCGGTCTCGACCGAGCACTATTTCACGCGCGACAAGCTGGCGCCGGAGCAGCGCATCTGGGTGCGCGTGACGGCCGATGTCGGCGAGGACGCCGCGCTCAACGCCGCCGTCATGGCCTATCTCTCCGACATGACGCTGCTCGACACCTCGCTCTTCGCCCATGGCCTGTCGGTGTTCGACGAGCGCATCCAGGCCGCCAGCCTCGACCATGCCATGTGGTTTCACCGGCCGCTGCGCGTCAGCCAGTGGCATCTCTATGCGCAGGACAGCCCCTCCTCCTCCGGCGGGCGCGGGCTGACGCGCGGCTCGCTCTTCTCGATGGACGGAACGCTCGTCGCCTCGGTCGCACAGGAAGGGCTGATCCGCCCGCGACGCGCGCCGTCCTGAGGCCATTCCGCTCAAAAGGCAGGCAATTGCCGAAAAACCCGGCAATCGTTACGGGGCCTTCACCGTACCCCTGACCATCGCATCGGCAAAAAGCGCTTTCGCGCCGCACAATTACGGCTGAAATCCGGCCGTCGCTTAATTGGCACGCATCTTGAATAGAGTCGGGATAGTCCCGTCGGCCGCCCGGCCGGCACGGGCCCGTCTCTCGGTCGAACGCTTCGCAGGAAGGGTTCGATCCCTCCAGGTTCGAGGTGCTCATGAAAATCGTGATGGCGATCATCAAGCCATTCAAGCTGGACGAGGTGCGCGAAGCGCTCACCGCCGTCGGCATCCAGGGTCTGACCGTCACCGAGGTGAAGGGCTACGGCCGCCAGAAGGGCCACACGGAAATCTATCGCGGCACCGAATATGCCGTCAGCTTCCTGCCCAAGCTGAAGATCGAGCTCGCGGTTCCCACCGACATGGTGGACCGCGCAGTGGACGTGATCGCCTCGGCCGCCAAGACCGGCCAGATCGGCGACGGCAAGATCTTCGTGTTCGGCATCGAGCAGGCCGTTCGCATCCGCACCGGCGAAACCGACGCGAACGCGCTTTGAGGGGACCGAGAGTCACATGCGTTTTCTGAAATCCATCGTTCCGGCACTGGCGGCGGCGAGTCTCGCGCCCTTGGCCGCCTTCGCGCAGGACACCGGCGTCGCGCCGGCGCCCGAGACGGTCGCACCCGCCGTCGCCGCAGCCGCGGCCGACGTCATGAACAAGGGCGACGTCGCCTGGATGCTCGTCTCGACGCTGCTCGTCCTGTTCATGATCCTGCCCGGCCTCGGCCTGTTCTACGGCGGCCTGGTGCGCGCCAAGAACATGCTTTCCGTGCTCATGCAGTGCGTCACCATCACCGCCGTGGTGATGATCGTCTACGTGCTCTACGGTTATTCCTTCGCCTTCGGCGGCTCCACCAGCGCCTTCTGGGGCGGCACGGGCAAGTTGTTCCTGGCCGGCATCACCAAGGACACGATGGCAGCGACCTTCACCAAGGGCGTCGTCATTCCCGAATATGTCTTCATCGCCTTCCAGATGACCTTCGCCTGCATCACGCCGGCGCTGATCGTCGGCGCCTTCGCCGAGCGCATCAAGTTCGGCGCCGTGGTGCTGTTCACCATCCTCTGGGTGACGATCGTCTACTTCCCGATCGCCCACATGGTCTGGGACGCGAACGGCTTCATCTTCCTCGGCCATCATGCGGGCGGCGTCGCGGCGCTGGACTTCGCGGGCGGCACGGTGGTCCACATCAACGCCGGCATCGCGGCGCTGGTCGGCTCCTTCCTGGTCGGCAAGCGCACGGGCCTCGGGCGTGACAACATGGCCCCGCACTCCATGACGCTGACCATGGTCGGCGCCTCGATCCTCTGGGTCGGCTGGTTCGGCTTCAACGCCGGCTCCAACCTCGAGGCCAACGGCGGCGCGGCGCTCGCCATGCTCAACACGTTCACGGCGACGGCCGGCGCGGCGGTGGCCTGGGTGGTCATCGAAGCCATGGCGCGCGGCAAGGCCTCCATGCTCGGCGCCGTGTCGGGCATCGTCGCCGGCCTCGTGGCCGTGACACCGGCGGCCGGCGCCGTCGGCCCGATCGGCGGCATCGCGCTCGGCGCCATCGCCTCGGCCGCCTGCTACTTCTTCGTAGCGGTGGTGAAGCCCAAGGTCGGCTACGACGACTCGCTCGACGTGTTCGGCATCCATGGCGTGGGCGGCATCATCGGCGCCATCGGCACGGGCGTCTTCGCCTCCACCTCGCTCGGCGGCGGCGGCTATCTCGAAGGCGTCACCATGGGCACGCAGGTCTATTCGCAGATCGTCGCCGTGCTCATCACCCTGGTCTACAGCGGCGTCGTCTCGGCGATCCTCTACAAGATCGTCGACGCCGTGATCGGCCTGCGCCCGACCGTGGAAGCCGAGCGCGAAGGTCTCGACCTCACCTCGCATGGCGAGGCGGCGTACCACGCCTGATCATCATCAGGCCTCCTGATCCATCAGGCCATAGATCGACGGCAGGCGGAGCGATCCGCCTGCCGTTTTCGTTTGCGCACTCGTCAGATGCGGCCGAAGGGCTTCTCCTCGCGCACGGCGAGATCGGCGTAGCGCTCGGGATGGCGCTCGAAGACGCGCCGGACATAGGAGCAGGCCGGCACCACCGTCATGCCCTTCTCGCGGGCATAGGCGACGGCGCGCTCCAGAAGCGTCTCGGCGATGCCTTGGCCGCGCAGGTGCTCGGGAACATAGGTGTGGTCGAAGACCAGCGAGTTCTGGAGGCCGGCGGGCGAATAGGTCAGCTCCGCCCGGTCCTCGCCCTCGCCGGTGGTGAACAGCCCGCCCCGGCCGTGATCCTCGTGCCTGATCTCCATGATCGTCTCCTTTCCGGTTCGCAGATGGCTCCCGGCACTATGTCGCAGGGGGCGGCATCGGTTCCATCACGCTCGCGCCAGCGCCTCCCTTCACAGCCCGGTCCGGCCGCCTGTCAGCAGCCCGCTCGCGACCATGGATGGCAGGTCGGGCAGGGCTTTTCGGCCCTCCCTGTCGGCCACTTTCCAGCCTTCGCGCCTGCGATGAGCCTTGAGAAGGAGCCGAATTCGCGCCCGCTCTGCGCCTCAAACCTCGTCGCCTCGAGCGGGCCGAACGAGCCTGGAGGCATCGACGCGTCAGCTTGGTCTCGGCAGGCCCGAAGCGCGTCCCCAGGCAGGAACACCATCCCTGATCCGTCCTCGAACCGCTTGATGTCGTTTCGCGGCGGCGAGAGGGTTAAACGCGTCTTAACTAGCTTTCTTTACCTTGCCTGGATCAAGGCCGCGTTCCGCGCGGGCCGCCGCCTCGCGCCTTCGCGCGCCGGCGCGGCCCGCATCGTTCGGGCGCGGCATCGGGCACATGCGGGTTCGTCCCGCCGGACTTCAGGGCTCAAGGGCATGGCGATGGCATCGATCGACGCAAGGGATGAGGGCACGGGCCGGCTCGGCCGCCCGGCACAGGTGTTGGTGGGCCTGGCGCTGGTCGCCACGTCGATCTGGCTGGCCGTGTCCTTCGTGAGCTGGACGGTGGACGATCCGTCCTTGAGCTATTCCAACAGCAATCCGGTGCGCAATCTGGCGGGCGCGTCCGGCGCCATCGTGGCCGATCTCGCCATGCAGCTCTTCGGCCTCGGCGCCGTGCTCCTGCCGCTGCTTCTCACCGCGCGCGGGCTGCTTCTCGTCATGGGCCGGCGCGTCGGGCGCGCGGGCGCGCGCGCCTGGTGGGCGCTCGCCGGCATGGCGCTGGCCAGCGCGGCGCTCGGCTGCCTCCAGGCGCCGGGCGGCTGGCCGCTGCCGATCGGCCTCGGCGGCGTCGTCGGCGATCTCGTCCTGAAGATTCCCGCCATCGTCACCGGTTCCTATCCCGAGGGCTCGCTCGGCGTGGTTCTGGCCGCCTTGTTCTCGCTGCCGGCCGCCTGGTGCGTCCTCAACGGCGCCGGCCTCATCGCCCGCCAAGCCGACGAGTTCGAAGCCCAGGCCGGCGGTCGCCACGCATCCGGCCGCGACGACGAGTTCGAGCGCGAAGGCCCGCTGCAGCTTCTGGCGGGCGCTGCCGGCCATTGGCTCTATTCCGCCCGTTCCGCGCTGGGCCGCCGGGTCGGCGACATGGCCGAGGCGCGTCGTCGGCGCGAAGACCCGTTCGCCCACCGCGAGTGGGATCGCGACGCCCCCCTGATGCCGCCCGCCCCGGAGGCGCGCCTGCGCGATGCGCTGCGCGCCGTGGAAGAAGAGGAGCGCAGCCCCGCCGCCCGCGAGCCGCGCGTCGCCCGCGTCGTGCAGCCGCCCCGGTTCGAGGAGCCGGTGGAGTTCGGCGAGCCCGTCGAATACGACCCGCACGAGGAAGAGGCGTCCTTCGTGCCGCAGCCGGCCGCGCGCCCAGCGGCCCGCGCGCCCGCCGCCGGCACCCGCGCGACGCCGGTCGCCCCGCCCGTGGTGCCCGCGCCCGAAACCCCGGCGCGCCGCACGGTGGACACGAGCCGCGCCACGGTTCGCCACGGCCGCTCGGACTGGAACGGTTCCTACAAGATGGCCCAGCGCGAGGCCGCGCTCGCCGCCGCGGAAGCCGCCCGCACCGCCCAGGCCGCCGAGCCGAACGGCACCGCGGCCGACGCCTTCGAGACCGAGGCCGCCTACCAGGAGGCCGCCCGCCAGCTGGACGAGGCGCGGCTGGAGGAAGCGCGCTACGAGGACGAGGCGGGCTATGACGACGCGCGCTATGCCGACGACGAGGCGCCGTTCGAACTCGAAACCCATCCGACCTTCGGCGACGAGAGCCGGCCGACGCTGGAAGAGCGCATCGCCCTCGAAGAGGACGAGGACGACTTCGCTGTCGACGCCGACATGCGCCGCCAGCCGGAGCCCGAGCCGGAGGAACAGGGCGGCTGGCGCGGCTTCATCGCCAACAACATCGTGGCCTTTCCCGGCCTGAAGCGCGGCGGACGGGCCGAGCCCGAGCCGGCGCGCGCCCCCGCGCCCCAGCCCCGCATGACCCCGCAGGCGCCGGCGGCGGCCCGTCCCAGCGCCATCGACGCCCGCCCGGCCCGCGTGCAGATGCAGCCGGCGGCCGAGATGCTGTCGCGCCAGTCTTCCCGCGCGCGCCTTGCCGAGCTCGGCAACCCCGAGCTGAACGAGGAGTTCATCCTCCCGCCGATCGAGCTTCTGGCGCCGCCCAAGCCGCGTGGTCGCGACAATTCGCTGACGCCCGAGATCCTGCAGGAGAACGCGCGGCTGCTCGAAGGCGTGCTGGACGATTTCGGCGTGAAGGGCGAGATCATCGAGGTTCGCCCCGGCCCGGTCGTGACGCTCTACGAGCTGGAGCCGGCGCCGGGCATCAAGTCGAGCCGCGTCATCGGCCTCGCCGACGACATCGCCCGCTCCATGTCGGCCATCGCCGCGCGTGTCGCTGTCATTCCCGGCAAGAACGCCATCGGCATCGAGCTGCCGAACCAGCGCCGAGAGACCGTCTATTTCCGCGAGATGATCGGCTCCGACACGTTCGCCGGCTCCAAGGCCAAGCTGCCGCTGGCGCTCGGCAAGACGATCGGCGGCGAGGCGGTGATCGCCGATCTCGCCAAGATGCCGCATCTTCTCGTCGCCGGCACGACCGGCTCGGGCAAGTCGGTCTCGATCAACACGATGATCCTGTCGCTCCTCTACCGGATGACCCCGGCCGAGTGCCGCATGATCATGATCGATCCCAAGATGCTGGAACTCTCGATCTACGACGGCATCCCGCATCTTCTGGCCCCCGTCGTGACCGATCCGAAGAAGGCCGTGGTGGCGCTGAAGTGGACGGTGCGCGAGATGGAGGACCGCTACCGCAAGATGTCGAAGCTCGGCGTGCGCAACATCGACGGCTTCAACGCTCGCGTCGCCACCGCGATCGAGCGCGGCGAGACGATCTCGCGTACGGTGCAGACCGGCTTCGACCGCGAGACCGGCGAGCCGATCTTCGAGTCCGAGCAGTTCGACCTCGCGCCGCTGCCCTATATCGTCGTCATCATCGACGAGATGGCCGACCTCATGATGGTGGCCGGCAAGGACATCGAAGGCACGGTCCAGCGCCTCGCGCAGATGGCCCGCGCCGCCGGCATCCACGTCATCATGGCGACGCAGCGCCCCTCGGTCGACGTCATCACCGGCACGATCAAGGCCAACTTCCCGACCCGCATCTCCTTTCAGGTGACCTCAAAGATCGACTCGCGCACCATCCTGCAGGAGCAGGGCGCCGAGCAGCTGCTCGGCATGGGCGACATGCTCTTCATGGCCGGCGGCGGTCGCATCCAGCGCGTCCACGGCCCCTTCGTCGGCGACGACGAGGTGGAGGAGATCGTCAAGCATCTGAAGACCCAGGGCGTGCCAGAATATCTCGACGCGATCCTGGAAGACGAGGACGAGGAAGGCCCGGCGCCGGCCTCCGGCGGCGGCTCGGCTGGCGGCATGGAGGAAAGCGCCGATCTCTACGACCAGGCGGTGGCGATCGTCCTGCGCGACGGCAAGGCCTCGACCTCCTACGTCCAACGCCGCCTCCAGATCGGCTACAACCGCGCCGCCTCGATCATCGAGCGCATGGAGCGCGAAGGCATCGTCGGCCCGGCCAACCACGCCGGCAAGCGCGAGATCCTGGTGCCGACCGACAACGCCTGATCACGACGGCTCGCGCCCGGCAGGGACGCGCGCCTCGGGCGAGCAACATAAAGGCGGGCGCGAGCGATCGCGCCCGCCTTTGCGTTTGGGGCCTGCATGAGCCTTGCGTTGGGAAGATCGCTTCACCTCAACTGGGATTGGCGGGCGCATGATTGGTGAATGCTCGAATCGCCATTGGATGTGGCCGTCTCACATTGGCTCTCGGTCGGGGAAGCATGTCAAACTGCAGCGATGAATAAGAAGCCGAGCCATCGTTTCGACGATCAACTTATACAAGAGCTCATGGCCAAGATGAGCGCGCTCCGTATGCGTTTCGATGAGGAGCGCAACGACCGAGCTCCTTTCGACATGACGCTGAAATGCACACTTTGTTCGGACGGAGTTGTCACCGGATGGTATCGGGAGCCCCTCTACGGAGGAATGACCTGCAGCACGCCTGGATGCATGAAGTTGCACTTCTAGTCCCATGTGCCGGTCCGATCGCGTATATCTTTTGTGGACGAGTTTCATTCGCCGCGTGGGTTGAAAAGGACTGACCCCACCTCGATCACATCGGCGGGGGCTCTCGCATTCGGGCTTGGCATCGCTCGCGTGGCGCGCCATCTCGGCTATCAGGAAACGAACGCGGCCATGCCGCATTGCCGCCAGAGCGACGCGCTAGGCTGAAACGATACGGATCGGCGAAGCGCGCGGGGGAGGGGCCTGTCCCTGCGGCGGCGCCCAAGGCCAAGGACAAGGAAACGGACATGACGACGAGCTTTCCCCGGACCGCCCCCCGGATCGCCAAAGCGGCGCTTGCCGCCACGCTGCTTCTCGGCGCGGTCCTCGCGCCGGCGCTGACGGCGGGACCGGCCATGGCGCAGGCGGCCGGGGCGGCGGCGACGGCGCAGCGCGTCGCCGACCATTTCTCCGCCGTGCGCTCGATGAAGGGCAATTTCGTGCAGTTCGACGCCGCCGGCAACCAGACCGAGGGCACGTTCTTCATGGAGCGCCCGGGCAAGATCCGCTTCGACTACACCGGCTCGCCGGTGCGGGTGATTTCGGACGGCTCCCAGGTCGCGGTCAATAACCGCAAGCTCAACACCTGGGACCTCTATCCCCTGTCCAAGACGCCGCTGAAGCTTCTGCTCGACCAGCGCATCGACCTCTCGTCGGCCAATATCCAGAGCGTGAAGGAAGGGCCGGACCTCACCACGATCGTGATGGGCGACAAGTCGGTCTTCGGCAATTCGCGCATCACCATGATGTTCGACCCCAACACCTACGACCTGCGCCAATGGACGATCCGCGACGCGCAGGGCAAGGACACGACCGTCATGGTCTACAATGTCGAGGACGGCGCCTCGGTGAACAACGACCTCTTCGCCATCCCCTATTCGCAGATCGCCACCGGCCAGACCGGCGGCAAGCGCTGAGCCCAGGCGGGCGGGTCGGCCGTGCAACCGCGCGGCCTCGCCCGTCGTTGGGCGGGAAAACAGGGATGATCCCGATGCGCGCGATCCTTATGCTCCTGCCCGCGCTTGTCATGGCCAGCTGCACCACGGTGACGCCCGAGACGCGGCGAGCCGCCGACGAGGCGCGCTGCGCCGACTATGGCTTCCGGCGCGGCACGGACGGGTTCGCCGCCTGCCTCCAGCGGATCGACCTGTCACGCGAGGGCAACCGCCGCGCCCGCCTTTACGACGACCCGTTCTATGTCGGTGGCGTGGTGCCGGGCGGCGGCTATGGGCGGGTGTGGTGACACTCGAAGCTTAGGCCGAGCCGACCAATCCCGGCCTCTCCCGCTTGGCGAGGATGCGGTCGATCAGTCCCCATTCCAGCGCCTCCTCGGCCGAAAGGAAGCAGTCCCGGTCGAGCTTGCGCTCCACCTCCTCGTAGCTGCGCCCGCAATGCTCGGCATAGAGCCGCGTCATGCGATGCTTCACCTTCCGCGTTTCCTCGGCATGGATCAGGATGTCGGAGGCTTGGCCCTGGAAGCCACCGAGCGGCTGGTGGACATGAATGGAGCTGTTGGGCAGGGCGCAGCGCTCGCCGGCCTGACCCGCCATCAGGAGGAAGGAACCCATGGAGCGCGCCGTGCCCATGCAGAGCGTGTGCACCGGGGCCTCGATGAACTGCATCGTGTCGTACATGGCGAGCCCGCTCGTCACCACACCGCCGGGCGAGTTGATGTAGAGATGGATGGGCTTTTTCGGATTCTCCGCTTCCAGGAGCAGAAGCTGCGCGCAGACCAGCGCCGAGACCTGGTCGTTCACCTCGCCGTTCAGGAAGATGACGCGCTCGCGCAGGAGCCGGGAGAAAATGTCGAAGGCCCGCTCGCCGCCGCGCGACTGTTCGACGACCATAGGGACGAGTTGCATCGCTTCGCGCATCGGCGAATTCCTTGAGAATGGAGGGAAGGGAAAGGTGGCAGTGAACCGGAAAGACGATCCCGTGGCCCCCGAGGAGGTCACGCTATCGACGGTCGATGAGAGCCATTTCGAGCAGCTGCGCGAACTCTATGCCGTCACATGGCGCGCGACTTACGAGGATCTTGTCGGGTCTTCTGTCGTGTCGGACATGGTGGCGCAGCTTTCGGGGCCAGCCGTCGGTGGCATGGCGCCGGCAGGGGTTCAGGTCTTCGGCGCCTATTTGCCAAACGGCCGGTTGGTCGGCGCTTCGATCGTGCGTGAAGCGAAAGGCGTCGCTTACCTGTGGGGCATGTATGTTCTGCCGCCCTATCAGAGGTCCGGTGTCGGACGGCGCTTGATGACGGCCGCTACCGACTCGCTGACCACCGCGAAGGCGGTGGAAGTGCGAGTCCTGAAGAAGAGTCTCGGCGCGAGGTCCTTTTACGAGGCCCTGGGTTTCGTGGTGATCCGTGAAGAGGATGAGGAGATGTTTGCCGGTGTCGTCGAAAGGCTCCTCGTCATGGCATGCTCTCGAACGTGAAGGCCGTGGATCGGGGACGGGCCTTTCACGCCTTGGGAATAGACGTGACTTGCAGGCGAAAGAGTTGCAGCTAGGCCGCGCGGGCGCGCGGCGTCCGGTTGCCGTTGGCCGCCATCAGGCAGCGCCCGCCTCCACTGAGTCGATGCAAAATGCGAAGCCGCGTGCCGCCCGAGGGCGTTTCGCAGATGCGGAAGGTCACCGAGCTTTCAAGGAAAGGCGGCGTGTCCTCGCGCAGGCGATAGCTGATTTCCCGGCCGGGAACGGCGGAGACCGGTTCCGGCTCGGCCAGGGCCGCGTCAGGCAGCCAGGCGTCGCGGAAGGCGGGGATGCTGAGCGCCCGCCAGAGCTTTTCCGGCGGCTCGTCGAACTCGTAGGCAAGGTCCAGCCCGGGCTCGGTGGTCGCGCTCTCGCTCATTGGTCCATGTCCCGCAGAAGGGTCTTGAGATCGTCCATGCGCGCCGGCCAGACGCGGCGGTACTTCGCCAGCCATTGCGCCACACAGCCAAGGCCCGCCGGGTCCACCTCGTAGCGCACGAACCGGCCCTCCCGCGTTTCGCTGACGAGGCCCGCCCCTTTCAGCACCGAGAGATGCTGCGACATGGCGGGCTGGCTGATGCTCATGCCCTCGCGCAGGGCGCTGGCATGCGTGCCGCCGAGTGCCAGCTTCTCGAAGATCGCGCGGCGCGTCGGGTCGGCCAGGGCCTTGAAGATGTCGTCTTCCATCATGCCGATACATAAGCATCGGCTTATGTGATTCGCAAGTGGCGATTTCGCTGGGACTTCGATGGATCGACGGTGACGGGTCAGCCCTTGGCGAAGAAGCGCTCCAGCGCGGCCAGCGTCTCCTCAGGCGCTTCCTCCACCAGGAAATGGCCGGACTCGATGGCCTGACCCTCCACCTCGTCGGCCCAGCTCCGCCAGATGGCGAGCGGGTCGCCGTTCTTGGCGGGCGTGCCGTCGGTGCCCCAGAGGATCAGCGTCGGGCAGGCGAGGCGCCGGCCGGCCTCGCGGTCGGCCGCGTCGTCGGCGGGGTCGATCGTCGCGCCGGCGCGGTAGTCCTCGCAGGGGCCGTGCGCGCCGCCGGGCTGCGAGAAGCTCTTGCGGTATTCCGCCAGCGCTTCCGACGCGAAGGGCGCGGTGGATTTCGACTTGGTCCAGCTCGCCAGCGTGTGATCGAGATAGAAGACGGGGTCGCTGGCGATAAGTCGCTCGGGCATCGGATTGGGCTGGGCGAGAAAGGCCCAATGATAGGACGACAGCATGCCACTCGCGTCGATGCGCTCCCACATTTCCAGCGTCGGCAGGATGTCGAGAAGCGCGAGGCGCCGCACGCGATCGGGATGGTCGAAGGCGAGGCGATAGGCAACGCGCGCGCCCCGGTCGTGGCCGGCGAGGTGAAAGCGCTCGTGCCCGAGCGCGCGCATCACGGCCACCATGTCGGCGCCCATGCGGCGCTTGGAATAGCCTTCGCCACCGGAGGATTCCGGCGCGCTCGAGCGCCCGTAGCCGCGAAGGTCTGGCACGATCACGGTGAAGCGCTCGGCCAGCCTTTCGGCGATCGGCGCCCACATGGCGCCGGTCTGGGGATAGCCGTGGAGGAGCAGAAGCGGCTCGCCCGAACCCTTGATCCGGCAGAAGATCGTCGCGCCCTCGCCGGGCACGTCGCGCGTCTCGAAGCCTTCGAACATGCTTGGCCTTCCCCTCCGCCCACTTGCCGGGCTTCAACGCGTGAGATCGGCCATCCGTTGCCTTGCGAGCAGACGCCTTCTCCCTTACGCAGCCCTTGCCCCCGAATGCGAAAGCCGCCCATGCCCTTCACCATCGCCACCTGGAACATCAATTCGGTGCGCCTGCGCCTGCCGATCGTGGAAGACTTCCTGCGCCGCGAGGCGCCGACCGTGCTCTGCCTGCAGGAGACGAAGTGCCCGAACGAGCTCTTCCCCGAAGAGGCGTTCCGCGCGCTCGGCTACGAGCACATCGCGCTGCATGGGCAGAAGGGCTATCACGGCGTCGCGACGCTTTCGCGCCTGCCCTTCGACGACATCCTGCGCCAGGATTTCTGCGCGATCGGCGACGCGCGCCACCTCTCGGTGCGCCTCACGGCGCTGGGCGGCCCCTTGCGCATCCACAATCTCTACGTGCCGGCCGGCGGCGACGAGCCGGACCCGGCGATCAATCCGAAGTTCCGCCACAAGCTCGACTTCCTGGAAGAGATGCGCCTGATGCGGGCCGACAGCGAGCCGGGCGTTGCCTCCATTCTGGTGGGCGATCTCAACATCGCTCCCTACGAGGAGGATGTCTGGAGCCACAAGCAGCTTCTCAAGGTCGTCTCGCACACGCCGATCGAGACCGAGGGGCTGATCCGCATTCTCGATGAGGGCAACTGGCGCGATCTCGTGCGCCATCACATCCCTCTGCCGCAGAAGCTCTACACGTGGTGGAGCTACCGCGCCAAGGATTGGGACGGCGCCGACAAGGGCCGCCGGCTCGACCATGTCTGGGGCTCGGACGGCCTGCCCGCCATGGTGCGGGACGTGCGCGTCCTGCGCGAGGCGCGCGGCTGGGACCGGCCGTCCGACCATGTGCCGGTGATCGTGTCGCTGGAGAAGTGATCGTTCCGCTGAGGGGGGGCGTCCCTTCAGCCTTTGGAACCGCTCCAGAACCTGTGGCCGGGTTGCATCGGCGCCGGCAAAGCTGCGTGCGAAGCCCAGCGTGGTTTTCCTGTCAGTGACCATGCCAACGCTCATGAACGCCCAGCCGCACCGGGCTTTTGGATGTCGTCCACAGGCCGGGAGCCAGATCGTCATTAAGTTGACTCATATAGTCATCTTTACATAGCAAGGTGGGGACGACCGGCGCGAGGGGCGCCGGCACAATTCCGGTTCGCCCGCCATGCCTTCCAAGTTCCGTTCCCGGTTCGCCCGTGCCAGCAGCGCACTGACGCTCCTTCTCCTTATCGGTCCGGCCGGGGCACAGGAGATCCAGCTCGACACGGTGACGGTGGAAGGCTCGGGCGCCTCCGGCGAGGGGCTGACGGCGAAGGGGGGCGGCGTCGCCGGCGCCTCGGCGGGCGGTTTCCAGACGGAAGGCTATGTCGCCCGGACCACGCGCTCGGCCACCAAGACCGACACGCCGCTGGTGCGTGTGCCGCAGTCCGTTTCCGTGGTGACGGAAGAGCAGCTGGAGGACCGCAACCCGCAGACGCTGCAGGAGGCGGTGGGCTATACGCCGGGCGTGCGCATCGGCGCCTATGGGCTGGACCCGCGCTTCGACGCCTTCTTCATTCGGGGCCTGCCGGCCACCTATACCGGCATCTTCCGCGACGGGCTGCGCGAGTTCAACAACGGCTTCTCGACCTTCGACATCGAGCCCTACGGCCTGGAGGGGCTGTCGATCCTCAAAGGGCCGGCGGCCGGGCTCTACGGCTCGTCCAATGCCGGCGGCATCGTGGACCTGCGCTCCAAGCGGCCGACCGTGGCGGCGGCGCGCGAGATCGAGGCGCAGATCGGCTCCAACAACCGCTACCAGCTGAACGGCGACGCCTCCGGCCCGCTCGGCGGCTCAACCGCCGCCTTCTACCGGATCACCGCGGTCGGGCGCGACGGCGACACCGACTATCCCTTCGCCTCCGACGACCGGCTCACCGTTGCCCCGGCCTTCACCTGGACGCCGGACGGCGACACGTCGCTGACGATCCTGGGCGAGCTCCAGCGCTCGAAATCGGGCGGCACCTTCGCCTATGTCAACGAGAACAACCGCGTCACCGATGTGGCGGCGGGCGATCCGTCCTTCAACTATCTCGACCAGACGCAGGGGCGTATCGGCTTCGAGCTGGAGCAGAAGCTCGGCGAGGGTGTGACCTTCCGCCAGAAGGCGCGCTACCAGGCGCTCGACGTCTATGGCGAATATGCCTATGCGATCGGCGCGCCGGTGGGCGACATCGTGCGGCGCGGCTCGGGCAACGTGAAGCAGACGCTGAAGGGCGCGGTGTCCGACACGCAGCTTCAGGTCGAGGCCGAGACCGGCCCCTTGAAGCACACGATTCTCGCTGGCGTCGACGCTTCCTACGCGCTCTACACCAATCGCGAAGGCTACGGCTCGGCCTCGTCGCTGCGCTTCTCCGCCCCGGTCTATGCGAGCCCGATCGCGACGCCCGCCTATTCCGTCGCCGCCGACCAGGAACAGGCGCAGGTCGGCCTCTATCTGCAGGACGAGATCCGCTACGACCGGCTGACGCTGACGCTCGGCGGGCGGCACGACTGGGTGTGGACCGACACCGCCTCCGGCACGCCGGAGGCGCTGAGCGACGCGCCCGAGCAGCGCGACGCCCAATGGTCGGGCCGCGCCGGCCTGTCCTATCTCTTCGACAGCGGCATCGCGCCCTATGTCAGCTATTCCACCGCCTTCACGCCCAATATCGGCACCAGCCGCACCGGCGCGGCCTTCGTGCCGACCGAGGCCGAGCAGGTCGAGGCCGGCGTCAAATACGCCATTCCCGGCTGGAGCACGCTCCTCACCGCCGCCGTCTTCAACATCGACCAGAAGAACGGCGTGTTCTTCGACGTGAACCCGCTGACCGGCACCAACGAGCAGGTGCAGCGCGGCAAGCTGCGCTCGCGCGGCGTCGAGCTGGAAGGCACGGCGACGCTGCTCGACGGGCTCAACGTGACGCTCGCCTACGCCTATACCGATCTCGAAATCGTGGAAGGCACGGAGACCACCACCGGCAAGACGCTTTCCTCCACCCCGCGCCACACCGTCTCGCTCTGGGGCGACTACACCGTGCAGACCGGCGCGCTGCAAGGCCTCGGCTTCGGCGCCGGGCTTCGCTACCTGTCAAAGAGCTTCGGCGACGACGCCAACAGCTTCACCAACGACGCGCGCGTCTTCATCGACGCCACGGCCCATTACGACGTGCCCTCGGTCGAAGGCCTGCGGTTGCAGGTGAACGCCACCAATCTCTTCGACGAGGACACGCAGATCTGCTCCTCGGGCTTCTGCTACAAGGAGCCCGAGCGCAACGTCATCGGCTCCGTGCGCTACCGGTTCTAGCCTCGCCTTTTCCGCCCGGGGCATCTCCAGCCGGGCGGACCTGCGAAGGCGCCGGGCCACCCGCCCGGCGCCTTCGTCGTTTGCCGGGCAAGGCTCGGCTTGGCGGCGGAAAAACGGGTGGCGGCGGCGGGGCGGCGGGTTCAGGATGGCCCTTCGAGAAGGAAGCCGCGCCATGACCGCACTTGCCCGCATTCCCAGCGCCACGCAGTTTCAGGAACTGGCGCCCCCGGTGGACTATCCCCTGGTGCGCCGGACCATTGAGTTCATCTCGCAGCATTATCAGGTACAGCCGAGCCTGGGCGAAGTCGCCGAGGGCGTCGGCGCGACCGAGGCCGAGCTGGAGGCGGCGCTGCGGCGCTGGGCGGGGCTGAGCCCCAAGGCCTTTCTTCAGGCGGTGACGCTGGACCACGCCCGCCGGCTCCTCGCCGAGGGCCTGCCGCTTCTGGACGCGGCGATCGAGGTGGGCCTCAGCGGCCCCTCGCGGCTGCACGATCTCTTCGTCAAACACGAGGCGGTGAGCCCCGGCACGCACAAGGCGCGTGGCGAGGGGATGAACCTGCAGTATGGCTTCGCCGAAGGGCCGTTCGGCCGAACGCTCGCCATGTGGACGGAGCGGGGCCTCGCGGGCCTTGCCTTCAGCGACGAGGACCGGGGCGGCGACGACCATGCGCTGGCCGACATGCTGGGCCGCTGGCCGAGGGCGCGCACCGAGCGCGACGACGAGGGAGCGGCGCTTCAAGTGTCGCGCGTCTTCTCGCCCGAGCGCTGGCGCGCCGACCAGCCCTTGCGCGTCGTTCTGATCGGCACGGATTTCGAGGTGCGGGTTTGGCAGCGGCTTCTCGACATTCCGCTGGGCGCCGCCGAGACCTATTCGGCGGTGGCGCGCGATATCGGCCAGCCCTCGGCCTCGCGCGCCGTCGGCGCGGCGGTGGGGCGCAACCCCTTGTCCTTCGTGGTGCCCTGCCACCGCGTCGTGGGCAAGTCCGGCGCGCTTACCGGCTACCATTGGGGCCTGACGCGCAAGCGCGCCATGCTGGGCTGGGAGTTCGGCCTGAAAGGCGCCTGATCGTCGCGGCCGGGAACCCTTGGGCCGGGCTGCCCGTCCTCCCCCAAACGGGAACAGACGGCATGGCGCGAAAGCAGGTGGCGGCGGCAATCGAGGAAACGGCCGAGGCGCTCGTCGGCGAAGCGCCAACGGTCGAGGCGGACCACGGAACCTTGAGCGCGCCCGAGCGCGCGGAGGCGTTTCGGCGTCTCAGTGCTCACATGCCGGGTCGCACGAAAGGCGCCAAGGGGCCGAAGGACCAGCCCGACCCATTCCGCTCCGTGGTGTCCTGCCTCCTCTCGGCTCAAAGCCGGGACGTGAACACCGCTGCCGCCGTCGAGGCGCTGTTCGCCTTGGCCCGGACGCCCGACGAGATGTTGGCCCTCACCGAGGCGGAGATCGCCCGCGCCATCAAGCCCTGCGGCCTCTACAATATGAAGGCGCGCAGCATCGTCCGGCTCTGCCGCGAGCTGATCGAGCGGCACGACCGCGTGGTGCCGCGCGACCGGGCGGGGCTGATGAGCCTGCCCGGCATCGGGCGCAAATGCGCCGACATCGTCATGAGCTTCGCCTTCGACGAGGACGTGATCGCCGTCGACACCCATGTCTTCCGCGTCTGCAACCGCACCGGTATCACGAACGAGCGCACCGCCGACCGGACAGCCGCCGCACTGGAGCGCGACGTGCCGGACTGGGCCCGCCGCGACGGGCATTTCTGGCTGATCCAGTTCGGCAAGAGCGTCTGCCTTTCGCGCCGCCCGCGCTGCGAGACCTGCTTTCTCAACGATCTCTGCCGCTTCTTCACGGCGACGGGAGGGGTGACGCCCGCCTCGCCGTAGCCGATTGGCCGCTCAGGTCCCTCCGCCGGCCTATCCGCCACCGACCCTCTCACCGCGCGCCTCGACAATCCTCACCGCTGCAGGGCGATCTGAGGTAGGGTCGCTCTTTGCCGGAGGAACGCCATCATGAATTGCCCTGTCTGTGGAGATGCCGCCGCTTCGATCGAGCCCGTCAACGAAGGCGCCGTGGCGGTGAACTGCCCGACCTGCGGCGAATGGGAAGCCTCGCCGCCGGCCGCCGGGGCGATGCGGGATTTCTCCTCGCATCGGAGAATGCAGGCGCTGCGCTTCGCGCAAGTCGATTCGCGGGCAGGCCGCCGCCCCTTCATCCACGGGCTGGGCTGACATGAGGTGATCGCGCCCGCCGAGCGCCTCCCGGATGGGATCTGGCGTAGGGCGCAAAGCCCGCTCGCCTTGCTGCCGCCGGCCCGCCCTCCCGCCCTCCGTGGAGGCGCGCTCGCCATTCGGCCGCAGGGCGTGGCCCGGCTGAGGCTGGTCGCCTGTCCGCTCGGTCCAACGCCGCCGAACCGGGCTAGGGCAGTGCGGGTTCGGGCACGACGCGGGCGCGGATCGCTGCGCCGTCGCGGCCGGGCGGGGCGCCGAACAGCCGGCGATAGTCGCGGCTGAACTGCGAGGGGCTCTCGTAGCCCACGGCATAGCCGACGCTCGCCACCTCTTCGGCCGCCAAGAGGCGCCGCCGCGCCTCCTGCAGCCGGATCTGCTTCTGGAACTGCACCGGCGTCAGCGTCGTCACCGCCTTGAAGTGCCGGTGGAAGCTGGGAACGCTCATGCCCGCCAGCCGCGCCAGATCGGCGACGCGCAAGGGCTCGGCGTGATGGTTGCGGATAAAGGCGCTGGCGCGGGCGACGCGCGCGGCTTGGCTGTCCTTGGTGCCGATCTGGCGCAGGAGAGGTCCGAGCGGACCGCCGAGCAGCCGCCACACGATCTCGCGCCGGATCAGCGGTTCCAGAACCGGCCGGTCGCGCGGCTGGTCGAGAAGCGCAAGAAGCCGCCTGAGAGGATCGTACAAGGCGGGATCGACTCGGCCCGCTCCGAGCGCGGCGAAGGACGCGGGCTCGGACAAACTGTCGGCCTGTTCGCTGAGCAGCGCCGTCACCTCCGCTGGGGGTAGGGCGAGGCTGAGCGCGAGATAGGGCCGCTCAACGCTGGCTTCGAGGATACGTGCCGTCACCGGCAGGTCGAGCGAGGCGAGCAGGCCCTCTCCGGCGCGGTAGCGAAAGGCGTTCTCGCCGATCATCGAAACCTTGGCGCCCTGCACCACGAGGCAGAAGGACGGGCGATAAACCGAGCGGATCAGGCCGCTCGGCGCGTCGGCCCGGCTGAGGAGCAGGCCGTCGATCGGTGTTTCCCGCCCGAAGCGGGCGAACTGCCGTTCGATCAGGGGGGCGAGGTCGGCAAGTGTCGTCATGCCCGCAGTCTAGCCCGCCGCTCGCGCCCTTGCATCCGATCTTTCGCGGCTTTGAGAGGATCGGGCAAGAGCTTGAGAGGATCGGCGTCGCGCGGTGGGGGCCGGGCGCCCTAGCTTGGGTCCATCGCAACCTCCCATCAGGAGCCAAGACCCATGCGGATGCGTCAACTCGGCCGGAGCGGCCTCTTCGTCTCGGAACTGTGCCTGGGCACCATGACCTTCGGCGGCGGCGACGAGGGTATCTGGGGCCATATCGGCCGCCTCGACCAGCCGGCCGCCGACGCGCTGGTGCGCACCGCGCTGGATGCGGGCATCAACTTCTTCGACACGGCCAATGTCTATGCCGGCGGCGAGAGCGAGCGCATTCTCGGCCAGTCGCTGAAGAATCTCGGCGTGGCGCGCGACGATGTCGTGGTGGCGACCAAGGTTCTGGGGCCGATGGGCGCGGGGCCGAACGCGCGCGGCGCTTCGCGCTCGCACATCCTCTCCCAGGCCAAGCAGAGCCTCGCCCGCCTCGGGCTCGACCATATCGACCTCTACCAGATCCACGGTTTCGACAAGGCCGTGCCGATCGAGGAAACGCTGGAGGCGCTGGACACGCTCGTCCGCCATGGGCACGTGCGCTATCTCGGCCTGTCCAACTGGGCGGCCTGGCAGATCATGAAGGCGGTCGGCATCGCGGAGCTTCGCCGCCTCGCGCCGATCCTGTCGCTCCAGGCCTACTACACGCTGGTCGGCCGCGATCTGGAGCGCGAAATCGCGCCCATGCTCCTGTCGGAGGGCATCGGCCTCATGGTCTGGAGCCCGCTCGCCGGCGGCTATCTCTCCGGCAAATACGACGGCGAGGGGCAGGCGGCGGATGGGCGGCGCGCCAATTTCGACTTCCCGCCGGTGGACCGCACGCGCGGCGGCGCGGTGATCGAGGCCATGCGTAAGGTGGCCGGCGAGAAGGGCTGCACGGTGGCGCAAGTGGCGCTCGCCTGGCTCTTGCACCAGGAGGTGGTCACCAGCGTCATCATCGGCGCCAAACGGCCGGAGCAGCTCGCCGACAATATCGGCGCGGTGGAGGTGAAGCTGAGCACCGACGACCTCGCCGCGCTCGACGCCGCCTCGCGCCTGCCGGCCGAATATCCCGGCTGGATGCTGGAGCGCCAAGGCGCCTATCGCAGCTGAGGCTTGGCAAAGGGCGGGCCGAGCGGCCCGCCTTCCTCAAGCGCCGATGTCGCTTCCCTTGCGCATCTGGCATCCCGTGATCTTCAGGCTGCCGTCCGGCTGGCGCTCCAGCGTGTAGCTGGCGATCCAGCTCTGACCGTCCGCGTCCGACAGGAAGACCTCCTGCCGCAGGCCCGCGCCCTCCGTCCGCAAGGGGCCGAAGGTGACGTTGCTGGAGCGATGGACGGCGGGATAGCCCCTGGCCACCATGGCGAGGAAGATCTCGGGCGAGGGGAAGAGCCGCTGGATGTTGGGCGCGGCATAGGAATAGGCCCGCGCCCCGTCGTCGGCGCGCAGCGCGTCGAGCTGCCCGCCGATGGCCGTGCGGGCGTCGCCGGAATCGTCGGCCCAGGCCGGCGGGGCCAGAATCGGCAGCGGCAGAGCCGGCACGGCGAAGGCGGTGAAGGCGAGACAGGCAAGGAGAGCGCGGCGCATGCGATGCCTCCGTCCAAGGAAGGCACCAGCATCTGCCGCAAAGGGCCCCGGCCGCAAGCGGGATTTTGACGCAGGGCCAGCCTGCCTCGCGCGCTTCCCGTGATTTTCAGTTCACGGGAAGCGCGCGAGGTCTGAAGGCCTGGCCCATCGTCCGGCGGCGGAGCGGACCTGCTTTGCCTGGAAACGCTCCAGACGCCGCAGGCCCTGGGCTCGATGTCAGCCGGCGAGCACGTCCTTCGAGGCGACGGTGGAATCGGCGTTGAGCTTGTAGACGATGGGCACGCCCGTCGCGAGTTCCTGCGCCACGATCTCCTCGCCGCTCAAGCCGTCCAGCGCCATGATCAGGGCGCGCAGCGAGTTGCCATGGGCGGCGACGATCACCGTGCCGCCGTTCAGCACATGCGGCTGGATGCGGTGGATGTAATAGGGCCAAACGCGCGCGCCCGTGTCCTTCAGCGACTCGCCGCCCGGAGGGGGAACGTCGTAGGACCGGCGCCAGACATGGACCTGATCCTCGCCCCACTTGGCGCGGGCGTCGTCCTTGTTGAGGCCCGACAGGTCGCCATAGTCGCGCTCGTTCAGCGCCTGATCGCGGATCGTCTCCAGACCCTCCTGGCCGAGCTCGGTCTGGATCAGCTTCAGCGTGCGCTGGGCGCGGGACAGGGCGCTGGTGAAGGCGATGTCGAAATGAAGGCCCGCCGCCTTGAGGCGCTGGCCGGCGGCCTTGGCCTCTTCCACGCCGAGATCGGTCAGGTCCGGGTCGCGCCAGCCGGTGAAGAGGTTCTTGAGGTTCCAGTCGCTCTGGCCGTGGCGGACGAGCACGAGGGTGCGGGACATGAAGACGAACTCCCTTTGTGTGGACGAGATGGGGACGGGGTGTGGAAAACCTGTGGAGTGCCCGGAGAGGGCTCTCGGAAAAGCGTCAGAAGCCGAGCACCTGACGCATGGAATAAAGGCCCGGCGCCTGCGCGCGCGCCCAGAGCGCGGCCCGCAGCGCGCCACGCGCGAAGATGGCGCGGTCCTCCGCCCGGTGGCCAAGTTCGATGCGCTCGCCCTCGCCGGCCAGAATCACCTGATGATCGCCGACCACCGAGCCGCCGCGCAGTGTGGCAAAGCCGATCGTGCCGGCTTGGCGCGCGCCGGTGTGCCCGTCTCGCACCCGCACGGACTGCTCGTTGAGCGCCACCGCCCGGCCCTCGGCCGCGGCCTGCCCCAAAAGCAGCGCCGTGCCGGAGGGCGCGTCGACCTTGTGGCGATGGTGCATTTCGAGGATTTCGATGTCGAACGCGTCCGGCCCCAGCGCCCGCGCCGCCTGTTCGGCGAGAACGGCGAGGAGATTGACGCCAAGGCTCATATTGCCGGACTTCACGATCCGCGCGCCGGCCTCGGCGGCCTGCGCGATCGCCGCGTCGTCCTCGGCCGAACAGCCGGTCGTGCCGATCACATGGACGAGGCCGCGCCGCGCCGTCTCCCGCGCCACGGCGACGCTGAGCGCGGGGGCGGTGAAGTCGATCACGCCGTCGGCCGCGTCCAGCGCCTTGGCAAGATCGGAGGTGACGGGAACGCCGAGATGGCCGCTCGCGGCGAGTTCGCCGCAATCGGCGCCGAGCGCCAGCGAGCCTTCGCGCTCGATCGCGGCGACGACCTTGGCGCCCTCGCTGTCCTTCACGACGCGCACCAGCGTGCGGCCCATGCGGCCGGCCGCGCCGAGGATCACCAGCTTCATCGCCTCGCTCATCGCGATTCTCCCATGTCGGCTGTTTCCGCTTCGCCGCTTCCACCCTGGAAGCCGTGGAGCCGGGCGTAAAGCCCGTTCGACCGTCTCAAGAGGTCCCCATGCGTGCCGCTTTCGGCGATCCGGCCCCGGTCCACGACCAGGATCTGGTCGGCGCCGACGATCGTCGACAGGCGATGGGCGACCACCACCACGGTGCGGTCGCGCATCGCCGTTTCCAGCGCGCGCTGCACCAGCACTTCGGAGCGCGTGTCGAGCGCCGAGGTCGCCTCGTCCAGAAGCAGGATCGGCGCGTCGCGCAGAAGCGCGCGGGCGATCGACAGGCGCTGGCGCTGGCCGCCCGAAAGCGTCACGCCGTTTTCGCCCACCGGCGTCTCGTAGCCGAGCGGCTGGGCGAGGATGAACTCTTCGGCCTGCGCCTGCCGGGCGGCTTCCTCGACCTCGGCGTCACTCGCCTCCGGCCGGCCGAAGCGGATGTTGTCGCGGATCGAGCCCTCGAACAGTGTCGGGTTCTGCGGGACATAGGCGATGGCCGAGCGCAGCGAGTGCTTGGTGACGGTGGTAATATCGGTGCCGTCGATCAGGATGCGCCCGGCGCCCGCGTCGTAGAAGCGCTCGATCAGGGCGATGATCGTGGACTTGCCGCCGCCCGAGGCGCCAACGAGCGCCGTGGTGCGCCCGGCCGGAGCCGTGAAGGCGAGGTCGCGCAGCACCGGCTCCTCGGCGTGGTAGCCGAAGGAGACGTTCTCGAAGCGGATCTCGCCGGCCGAAACGCGCAAGGCCTGAGCACCCGGCGCGTCGGCCTGGCGCGGCGTCTCGTCCAGGATCTCGTAGATCATCTTGGCGTTCACCAGCGCCCGCTCCATCTGCACCTGCAGCTTGGCGAGGCGCCGGGCCGGGTCGTAGGCGAGCAGCAGCGCCGTGATGAAGGCGAACATCGAGCCCGGCGAATAGCCGTAGACGATGGCGCGGTAGCCCGACCAAGCAATCACGGCCGCGACGGCCAGACCCGCCACGGTCTCGGTGATCGGCCCCGAGCGCTCGGTGATGACGGCGATGCGGTTGTTGCGCTCCTCGGCCTTGCTGATCAGCTCCTCGGTGCGGGCGCGCAGCAGGTGCTCCATGGTGAAGGCCTTCACCACCTGGATGCCTTGCGCGGCCTCCTGCATGGAGCCGAGCACCCGGCTGTTGAGGTCGATCGACTGGCGCGTCGCCTTGCGCAGCTTGCGCGACAGGCGCGAGATCATGATGGCGATCGGCGGCCCGGCGGTGAGCGCGATCAAGGACAGGACCCAGTCCTGCCAGATCATGGCGAAGATCAGGAAGATCAGCGTCAGGAGATCGCGCGCCAGCGAGGTGACGGTGAGATTCAGCGTGTCGCGAATGCCGGAGACGTTCTGGTTGATGCGCGCGGCGAGCTGGGCCGAGCGCGTCTCGCCGAAGAAGTCCACCGACAGGTCGGTGAGATGGGCGAAGAGCCGGCGCTGGTAGCGCGCGACGACGTCGTTGCCGATCCGCGCCAGGATGACGCCCTGCCCATAGGAGGCGATGCCGCGTAGGAAGAATGCGACGAAGATCGCCACCGGCAGGGTGAAGAGCATGGCGCGGTTGCCGGCGACGAAGATCTCGTCGATCACGTCGCGCATCACCCAGGCCAGGAAGGCCGTGGTGAGCGCCACCACGACGAGGCAGGCGACCGCCACGGCATAGCCGCCGATATGCTCGCGCCCGTTCTCGGCGATCACGCGGCGCAGGAGCTGCAGCGCCTCGCCCCGCTGGCGGGGTTCGGACAGGGAAAGACTCGTCTTCTTCACGGGGTCGGCCGGCCGGTTCATCGTCGGCTCGCTCTATAGCCTTTGCCGCCGCCCCTGCCTACAGGGCGGCCGAAAGGCAGGTTTTCAGCGAGACCAGCGGCGATTGACGGTCTCCAGCCCGTAGAAGCCCGGGGCGCGGGCGAAGGTGGCAAGGCCCGCCAGCGCCGCCAGTGGCAGGGTGATGGCGTAGAGCGGCACCTCGCGCAAAAGGTCGGAATGGGGCGCCTTGTCCTCGAAGGCGGCGCGCATGGCGGCCCGGTCCACGTAGGGCGCGATATGGCCGAAAATGCCGCCCGCGATATAGACGCCGCCGCGCGCCATGAAGACCAGCGCCAGATCGCCCGCGACGCGCCCGAGATAGGTGCCGAACAGGTGGATCGCCTCCAGCGCCGCCTTGTCGCCAGCCCCGGCCGCCACTGTCACGGAAGCGGGCGTGTGGGGCTCGGGCTTTCGCCCGTCCGCCTGGGCGATGGCGTTGGTAAGATTGACGAGGCCGCGCCCACAGAGAACCTGCTCGGCCGAAACGCGCCCCTCGATGCGCTCCAGATGCGGCCAAAGGGCGAGGTCGCGATCGGTGCGGGGGCCGAGATCGATATGGCCGCCTTCGCCCGCCACCGGAATCCACATGTTCCGCGCCCGCACCAGGCCCGCGACGCCGAGGCCCGTGCCCGGTCCGACCACGACGCGCGCGCCGTCATTGGGGGCGCCGACCGGCCCGATCGCCTCGCGACCGGCTTCGGGCAGGGCGGAGACGGCGAGCGCCTGCGCCTCGAAATCGTTGACGAGAATGATCTCGTCGAAGCCGAGGTCGGAGATCAGCTTGCGTGGCCGCACCACCCAAGGGCAGTTGGTCAGCTCGATCTCCTCGCCGCTGATCGGCCCGGCCAGCGCCAGCACCGCCGAGCGCGGCTGGATCGAGGTCTGGTCGAGAACCGTCGCCTGGATCGCGTCGTCGATATTGGGAAAGTCGGCCGTCTGAACGACCGGAAAGGTCTTGGGGTCTGCAAAGGCGTCCACGAGCAGGGCGAACCGGGCATTGGTGCCTCCGATGTCGCCGATCAGGATCGGAAACTTCAGGCTTTCGGCGGATTCGTTCGTCGGAGTCATGCCGGTCCGGTTTCAATCGTGTGAAGACGCAGCGAGCCATAGCACCCTCGGATGCCGGGAAAAAGCCGGCAGCGGGCGGCCGCGCCGAGGGTTTCAAAAAGCCGGAATAACCCCCAGAAGGCGCCCGGATCGACGGGCCGCGTTTCATAGATTATTCCGGCTGGATGAAGACGATCCAAGACGACACGCTTGCGGTTCGCATCAGCCGGGCCCTCGCCGAGCGCATCATTTCAGGGGCGATCGAGCCCGGCGCAAAGCTGCGACAGGACCATGTGGCGGCCGAGTTCAACGCCAGCCATGTTCCCGTGCGCGAGGCCTTCCGCCGGCTGGAGGCGCAGGGCCTCGTGGTGAGCGAGCCGAGGCGGGGCGTGCGTGTGGCCGGGTTTAGCCCGCAGGAGGTGCGCGAAGTCGCCGAAATGCGCGCCTCGCTGGAGAGTCTGGCGCTGCGCCACGCCTTTCCGCATCTGACGCCCGCGATCCTCGATGCGGCCGAGGTCATGGTGCGGGCGGGCGATCAGGCGGGCAGCGTCCAGGCCTGGGAGGAGGCGAACCGCGCCTTTCATCGCACCATTCTCGCCCCTTGCGCCATGCCGCGCCTGCTTGGCGCCATCGACGATCTTCAGGCCGCCAGCGCGCGGTTCCTGTTTTCAGGCTGGCGGGCGGAGTGGGACGCGCCGACCGATCGCGACCACCGCGCCATTCTCCTGGCGCTCCGCGCGCGAGACGGAGAGAAGGCGGCCACGATCCTCGCGCGCCACGTTCAGCGGATCGGCCAGTCCGGTCATGCTCCGATGCCGCCGCGTCGTCCCATTGGTGTCAGATAATCTATAATAATTCGAGATGTTGATAGAATCAATCGAACCAGGAAAGATCGGAGGCAATCCTGCAGTAAATTATAGATAAAGAGGTTCCGATGGCATCGACCATCCTTCCCTCCGACCGGCTCCGCGACGGGCTAGCCTTTCAGTTCGCATCCATCCCGATCGGCGTTGCCCTGATGACGCTCGCGGCGAAGACGCAGATCCCTTTCTGGCCGGTGCCCATGACGCTGCAGACGCTGGCGGTCATGGGCTTTGCCGTTCTCCTTGGCCCGCGCCTCGCCCTCTCGGTCTTCTCCGCCTATCTCGCGGCCGGCGCGGCGGGCCTGCCCGTCTTTGCCGGAACGCCCGAGCGCGGCATCGGCCTCGCTTACATGATGGGGCCGACGGGCGGCTATCTGCTGGGCTTCCTTCTGGCGACGGGGCTGGTGGGTTGGCTGGCCGCCGGGCGCGGCTGGCTCGCGCGGTTCGGCGCCATGCTGGGAGGCCTCGCGCTGGTCTATGCCTGCGGCGCTGCCTGGCTCGCGGCCTTCGTGCCGGTGGACAGGCTCTGGGCGGTCGGCGTCGCGCCTTTCCTTCTCAGCGACGTGGTGAAGATCGCGCTCGTGGCCTTGGCCGGGCATGTGCTCGCGCGCCGGGGCGCCGCCGGGCGAGGCGAAGCGCAATGAGCGCCGCAGACGGCCTCAAGCGGCACGACTGGTCGGTGGACGAGATCCTGGCGCTCTACGAGGCGCCGCTGCTCGACCTCGTCGGCCGCGCCAACGCCGTGCACCGCGCGCATCACGACGCATGCGACGTCCAGAAGGCGAGCCTCCTGTCGGTCAAGACCGGCGGCTGCCCGGAGGATTGCGCCTATTGCCCGCAATCGGCCCACCACCGCGAGGTGGACCTGACGCGCCAAGGCCTCATGGCGCCGGTCGAGGTGCTGGGGCTGGCGGCGCGCGCAAAGGCGGCGGGCGCGACGCGCTTCTGCATGGGCGCGGCGTGGCGCGAGGTGCGGGACGGGCCTGCCTTCGACGCCGTCCTTGCCATGGTGGAGGGCGTGCGGGACCTCGGCATGGAAGCCTGCGTGACGCTCGGGATGCTGAAAGCCCATCAGGCCGCGCGTCTGGCCGGGGCCGGGCTCACCGCCTACAACCACAATCTCGACACCGGGCCGGACTTCTACGGGAGCATCGTCTCGACCCGCACCTACGCGGACCGGCTGGACACGCTGGCGCATGTGCGCGCGGCGGGAATCGAGCTGTGCTCGGGCGGCATCATCGGCATGGGCGAGACCACGCGCGACCGCGCCGCCATGCTGCAGGTGCTGGCGAGCTTCGATCCCCATCCCGAAAGCGTGCCGATCAACGCGCTCGTGCCCGTCGAGGGAACGCCGCTCGCGCGCCGGTCGCGCGTCGATCCGCTCGACCTCGTGCGCATGGTGGCGACGGCCCGGCTGGTCATGCCGGAGGCGCGGGTGCGCCTTTCGGCGGGGCGCTCGGGGCTGGGGCGCGAGGCGCAGATCCTCTGCTTCCTGGCCGGGGCGAACTCGATCTTCTTCGGCGACACGCTGCTGACGACGCCCAATGCCGGGATCGGCGAGGACGAGGCGCTGTTCGCCGCGATCGGCCCGCTGGCCCGGGCCGCCTCGAGCGCTGGCGCGTCGCCCGCCTGAGCGACGCCGATCTTCCCTTTCCCCCGGCGCTTTAGTTCGCCGGGCGGAAGCGGGGCATGGGCAGCGCCTCGGCGGGCTCCGGCGCATAGGCGGGGGCCGTCGCGGCTGCCGGGGGCGCCGGCAGGCGCGGGGCGGCGGGTGGGATGGGGGCGGCGCCCGTGTCGAAATCGTCCGACAAGGCGGCGGCTACCGGCTCGCGGCTCTGCGCGGGCGAGGCGGCCATCACGGCGCCGCCCTTGTCCGGCGCGTTCAGAACCGCGTTGCAGGCCTTGGGCAAGGCCGACATGAAGATCGGAGGCGGCTTCTTGTAGGGCTTGGCGCTCGGCTTGGGCGGGCGCAGCGCCACGTTGAACCAGTAGTCCAGCTTGTCGCAGCCGTCGCCCGTGCCGGTCGGCTCCTGCGGCTGGCAGTTGGGCGAGCCCGGCTGGCAGACGATGCGCACGTGGAAATGATAGTCGTGCCCGTACATCGGGCGCACCTTGTTCAGCCAGACGCGGTCGCGCCCCGCCGTCTTGCAGAGCTGCTCCTTGATGCCGGGATGCACGAAGATGCGCTCCACCTCCGGCTCGCGCGCGGCGGTGCGAATGAGCTTCAGCATCTCGGGGCGCCAGCGCGACAGGTCGATATGGTTGGTGCGCTTGTCGATCACCGAGGGCAGGGGCATCGTGTCGCGCTCGTGCGGGGACAGTCGGCGCGTCGGCATTTCGGTGAGATAGATGTCGGCGTCGAGGCCGATCTGGTGCGAGGCGTGGCCGTCCTTCATCGGGCCGCCGCGCGGCTGCGCCATGTCGCCGAACAGGAGCCCGCGCCAGTTCGCCTCGCGCGCCGCGTCGCCCGACAGGCGCTGCAGGAAGCGGATCATCGTGGGATGGGCGAAGGCGCGGTTGCGCGAGGGCTTCATGACCTGCCAGGTCGGCCCGTCCTTGGGCATTTCCATGCCGCCCGACAGGCAGCCCTTGGAATAGAAGCCGATGCTCTGGGGCGGCCCGGCATTGGGCCGCGCCTCCGCCCCGAACAGCTCCTTGGCGGGGGTCTGGGCTTCGGCCGGGGCGGAAAGGGCCGTAAGCAGCCCGAGCGCGAAGAGCGACAGGCGCGTTCGAGATCCAAGCGTCATCTGATCGTTCCTCCGGGCCGGCGTCGGCCACGCCGCCGGCGGCCAGAGCCAAGCCGGACGGATCGGCCGAAACTATGGCAGGGGGATGGATCGAAGCTTGCCGAGGCGCGCGAGCGCCAATGGAGAGGGACCCGCGACCTCTAGGCGAAACGCCGCAGCCGCGCCGGGTGCCAGCCTCGCGGCGGTGAGAACCGGCGACGCGCCGGCAGGCGGGGAGAGACGAAGCGGTCGCCGTCGATGGCAGGGAGCACAGGCTCCCGCCCGCCAGAGCCCGGCGGTGCCCTGTCTTGAAGCGCCTGACGAAAATCCCGCGGGGTCTGGCTGGCCGACCTTTTGTCGTGGACGTCGTTGCGAATGCTTGGGCCCGCGCCCTCGCATCACTTACGCTTCGCTGCTCTTCCCCGACGAAAATCTCTCGGCGATGCTCCGCCGAGAGATCCTGTTGAGCGCTCTCAGACCGCGACCGTGCCGCCGCCCGAGGCGTCGGAGCGGTAGAGCGCGTCGATCACGCGCTGGTTGCGAATGGAATCCTCCAGAGGGAAGATGTCGTCTCCGCCGCCCGCCACCTTGCGCGCGAAGGCTTCGGCCTGCAGCCGGTACTGATCCGCCCCGCCGAAGCGCGCCGTCTCGGCCCGGCCATGCGAGCGGTCGTGCCAGTGGACGGCGGCCTGGGCGTAGAGCCCGGCGTTGAAGGCGCCATCCACTTCGATGAAACCGTCCGTGCCGTGGAACACCATGGTCTGGCGCGCCGCCATCTGGGTCGAGACGTAGAAGTTCAGGCGGAACTCGGGAAAGTCCACCGAGCAGTCGGCGAACATGTCCGTACCGAAATTCGGGTCGCGCTCGATCGTGGCGCGTGCCGAGACGGCTTCCGTTCCGGTAGCGAGGCGCGTCGTGACCACGGGATAAACGCCGATATCGGGCAGCGCGCCGCCGCCGAGCTCGATCTGGTTGCGCATGTTGGCGGGGTCGACATTGTAGTAGGAGAAGGCGCCCTGCACATGGCGCAGCCGCCCGATGCGCCCGTCCGCGATCCAATCGCGCACCAAGGCCCATTGCGGGTGATGGCGCACCATGAAGGCCTCCGCCACCTCGACGCCGGCCCGGTCTCGCGCCGCGATCAGCGGCTCGATGTCGCTGGCCTTCAGCGCCAGCGGCTTTTCCACCAGGACATGCTTGCCGGCCTCGATCGCGCGGTGCGCCCATTCCACATGCTGACTGGTCGGCAGCGGGATATAGACCGCGTCCACCTCCGGGCTCTCGAGCAGCGCCTCGTAGGAGCCGAAGGCGTGGCGCGCGCCGAAATGCTCGGCCAGCGCCTGAGCGCGGCCGAGATCGCGGCTGGCGATGGCAGACAGGACGCAGCCTTCCGCCTTCACGATCCCCGGAATGACCTGCTCGCGGGCAATCTTAGCGCCCGACAGGATGCCCCAACGCAGCATGGCTTCGTCTCCCAATGAAAAGGCGAAGGCCCGCGCGGGGCGGGCCTTCGAAGAGGTGTCAGCCGCGCAGCGTGCCGCCGGTGGCTTTCGCGACGGCAGCGACGATCTTGCCCGACACGGCTTCCAGATCCTCGTCGGTCAGCGTGCGCTCGGCCGGCTTCAGCGTCACTTCGATGGCGATGGACTTCCGGCCCTCGCCCAGCGCCGCGCCTTCGAAAATGTCGAAGACACGCACCTCGCCGACCAGCTTCTTGTCCGCGCCCTCGGCGGCGCGCACCAGCTTGATCGCCTCCACCTCGGAGGG
Source organism: Aureimonas sp. AU20 (assembly GCF_001442755.1). Lineage (NCBI taxonomy): Bacteria > Pseudomonadati > Pseudomonadota > Alphaproteobacteria > Hyphomicrobiales > Aurantimonadaceae > Aureimonas > Aureimonas sp. AU20. The sequence continues at coordinate 724,189 of NZ_CP006367.1, forward strand.
GACGACGAAGGCGAAGTCGCGCCGCACCGGCTGGAAGTTGGAAAGCTGCAGCACCGGCTTGGTGCGCGTCGGCTTGCGCTTGGGCTCGGGCGCTTCGTCCAGGAAGACCTCGAAGCCGGCATAGGTGCCCGCGAGGTCGAGGCTCTTCAGGACGCGCGGATGGAACTCGCCGAACTCGGCCAGAACCGTCTTCGGTCCCATCTTGATGCGGCCCGAGCGGCCGGGATGATACCAGGCGCTGGCCGGCGTCTCGAACTGGAGCCGGTCCGCCGGCACGCCGATCGCCTCCAGTGCGGTGATCGCATCGGCCTTGGCGTCGAACACGCCGACCGGGGCGGCATGGCCGCTCCAGTCGCGCCCCGCGCCGGCATGGCCCGCAGTGCCGCGCCGGATGCCGCCCGCAACGCGCCGCTGCCCGTCCGGCTCGACCGAGCGATAGATCGCGCCGACCTCGAACAGGGCCGTGTCGGCAAAACCGCGCTGGGCGTTGCGCTGCGCGGCCTGAAGAAGGTTCGGCAGGAGCGAGGGCCGCATGTCGGAGAGATCGGCCGCGATCGGATTTTCCAGCTTCAGCGCCGGCTGGCCGCCGCCGAAGGCCTCCGCCGCCGGGGCGGAAAGGAAGGAATAGGTGACGGCCTCGGCAAGGCCGCGCGCGGCCAGGGTGCGGCGCGCGGCGCGGTCGCGCAACTGCGCCTGGGTGAGGATGCGCGTGTTGACGCCCGACAGGCGCGGCAGCGGCTGCGGCTCGATATGGTCGACGCCGACGAGGCGCATGACCTCTTCCACGAGATCGGCCTTGCCCTCGATGTCCGGCCGCCAGGAGGGCGCTGTGACCTCGGCGCCGTCGCCCTGACGCTCGACCTGGAAGCCCAGCGTTTCCAGAATATCGACCTGCCGCTCGGGCGAGACGTCGAGCCCGGTCAGGCGCTTCACCTCGGTGAAGGGCAGGGCGATGCGCGCCATTTCCACCGGCTGCATGGCCTCCACCACGCGCTGGGAGGGCGTGCCGCCGCACAGATCGAGGATCATCTTCGTCGCGAGGTCGAGGCCGGCTTCCGTGAAGGCCGGGTCGACGCCGCGCTCGAACCGGTAGCGCGCGTCAGTGATGATGCCGAGCGTGCGGCCCGTGCGGGCGATCGCCAGCGGCTCCCAGAGTGCCGATTCCAACAACACGTCCGTCGTCGTCTCGTCGCAGCCGGAGTGCTCGCCGCCCATGATGCCGGCAATCGATTCCGGCCCCTTGTCGTCGGCGATGATGCAGGTGCCGGCGGGCAGCTTGTGCGTGCGCCCGTCGAGGCCGAGGATTTCTTCGCCCTCGACTGCCGCGCGCACGGTGAGCGCGCCTGCCACCTTCTTGGCGTCGAAGACGTGGAGCGGCCGGCCCCGGTCGAAGGTGACGTAGTTTGTGATGTCCACCAGCGTGTTGATCGGGCGCAGGCCGATGGCGCGAAGGCGCTTCTGCATCCAGTCCGGCGAAGGGCCGTTGGTGACGCCCGAGACGAGGCGGAGCGCGAAGCCCCTGCAGACCGGGCTCTCGATCTTGAGCGCCACCGGGCACGCGCCCTCGCCCTCGATGCGGGCGACAGTCGGCGTCTTCAGCGTGCCGAGGCCCGAGGCGGCGAGATCGCGCGCGATGCCGGCGACGCCTGTCGCGTCCGGCCGGTTCGGCGTCAGGTTGATCTCGATCACGGGGTCGGCGATGCCGGCATAGTCGGCGAACGCCGTGCCGACCGGCGCGCCCTCGGGCAGCTCGATGATGCCGTTGTGCTCTTCCGACAGTTCCAGCTCGCGCTCCGAGCACATCATGCCGAAGCTCTCGACGCCGCGAATCTTGCCGACGCCGAGCGTCACGTCGAGGCCCGGCACATAGGCGCCGGGCAGGCCGAGAACGCCAATGAGCCCCGCGCGCGCATTGGGCGCGCCGCAGACAACCTGCAGCGGCTTGCCTTCGTTGACGCCGGGGCCGGCATCGACGGTGAGAACCTGCAGCTTGTCGGCGTCGGGGTGGCGCTTGGCGTCGATGACGCGGGCGATGGTGAAGGGACGCAGCGCCGCCTTGGTGTCGAGGCTTTCCACCTCGAGGCCGATCGAGGTGAGGCGCTCGGCGATCTCCTCCAGCGTGGCGTCGGTGTCGAGATGGTCCTTCAGCCAGGACAGGGTGAACTTCATGACGGGCCTAACGGAATTGGGAACTGCGGCGGGAAAATGCGGCGAAGAGGGGGGGTGGCGAAGGTCAGGTCCGGTCCGCCGCGTCGGCGGCGGCGCGGCGCACGAGGCCGCTGGCATGCACGAAGCGGTAGACCGACAGGGCGACGAGGGCGAAGACGAGTTCCAGCGTCACCAGCGTTCCGAACGTGTCGGTCCGGTCGAAGGCGAAGCGCACGATCACGACCGGCAGCGCGACGCCGACGGCGAGCGACAGGAGCGTCGCCGGTGTGCCCGGCAGCTTGGCGTAGAACAGCGCGAAGAGCGCCACCGTGACAATGCCGAGGATGTAGAAGCCCGGTGAGGCGGCGATGGCGGCAAAGCCCACCGACAGGAAGAGCCAGCCGAACAGGGCGGTGGCGAGCGTGCCGATCACGGCGCCGGCGAGGACCGAGATCGTCTCCACCACGGCGAAGCGGGCGGTGTCTGCGGCAGTTCCGGCCATGGCATCCTGTCCTCGTCGGGTTGAAGCGTCTTCGGGGCGAGTGCGATTGACCCGCCCCCGTCAGAACTCAGCTGCTGAGCCCGCCGAACAAGGTCGGCAGATCGAGCGGGCGAAAACCGTAATGCTCGATCCAGCGCGAGTCGGCGTCGAAGAAGGCGCGAAGGTCCGGCATGCCGTATTTCAGCATGGCGATGCGATCGATGCCCATGCCCCAGGCGAAGCCCTGGTACTCGTCGGGGTCCAGCCCGACGCCGCGCAGGACGTTGGGGTGGACCATGCCGCAGCCCAGGATCTCCATCCAGTCCGTGCCCTCGCCGAAGCGCACCTCGGAGCCGGAGCGGTCGCACTGGATGTCGACTTCCATGGAGGGCTCCGTGAAGGGGAAGAAGCTCGGCCGGAAGCGCATCTTCAGCGAGGGCACCTCGAAGAAGCTCTTGCAGAACTCGGTCAGCACCCACTTCATGTTGGCGATATTGGCCGTCTTGTCGATGACCAGCCCTTCCACCTGATGGAACATGGGCGTGTGGGTGGCGTCCGAGTCCTGCCGGTAGGTCTTGCCGGGAATGACGATGCGGATCGGCGGCTTCTGGTTCTCCATGGTGCGCACCTGCACGGGCGAGGTGTGCGTGCGCAGCAGGCGGCGTTCGCCGCCGTCCGGCGCCTGGAGAAAGAACGTGTCGTGCATCTCGCGCGCCGGGTGGCCTTCGGGGAAGTTCAGCGCGGTGAAATTGTAGTGGTCGGTCTCGATGTCCGGCCCTTCGGCAATCGAGAAACCCATGTCGGCGAAGATCGCGGTGATCTCGTCCACGACCTGGCTGATCGGGTGGACGCGGCCGCGCGAGACGGGGCTGGGGCGCACGGGCAGCGTCACGTCCAGCCGCTCGGCGGCGAGGCGCGCGGAGATCGCGGCGTCGGCCAGCGCTTCGCGCTTTTCCGTCAGCCGCGTCTGGACGCGGTCGCGCAGGCCGTTCAGCAGCGGGCCCTGGTCGCGGCGCTCCTCGGGGCTCATCTTGCCGAGCCCCTTCAGAAGCTCGGAAATCTCGCCCTTCTTGCCAAGGGCTGCGAGCCGCACGGCTTCCAGCGCGGCCTCGTCGGAGGCGGCGTCGATGTCCTCGCCGAAGCGCCGTTCGAGCTTGTCGAGATCCGTCACGGCCGGTGAACTCCTTGAGGCATGAGCCGGGCACTGCTGAAGCGCGCCGGGGCAGGGGATGGCGCCGTAGGGGGCGCGAAGGCGATTTGGAGCCGCCTTCCTAGAGTGTGTCGGGCGGTGGAAGCAAGCCTTGGCGGCAAAAGCCGCCAGGCGCCTGCCGCAAAACGGCAAAAGGCCCGCGCGGAGCGATCCAGCGCGGGCCTTTTGGGAAGCTCAGCGAGGCTGGCCTGGAATCAGGCGGCCTGCTTCTCGCCGACGGCCCGCTCGTAGGCGTTCGGGAACTGGCCGTCCTTGATGTAGGCGAGCGCGGTCTTGGCCTGCTCGACCAGGGCCGTGAAGGCCTCGGGCTCGTGAATGGCGATGTCCGACAGGACCTTGCGGTCGACTTCGATCCCGGCCTTGTTCAGACCGTCGATGAAGCGCGCGTAGGTCAGGCCGTGCTCGCGCACGCCGGCGTTGATGCGCTGGATCCACAGGGCGCGGAAGTTGCGCTTCTTGGCGCGACGATCGCGCGTGGCGAACTGCTTGGAACGGTCCACCGCAGCCTTGGCGGCGCGGATCGTGTTCTTGCGACGGCCGTAGAAGCCCTTGGCGGCCTTCAGGACCTTCTTATGCTTGGCGTGGGACGTAACGCCCCGCTTGACGCGTGCCATGATCTATCTCCTTAAAAAATCAGTAAGCCTTGGAAACCGCTTAGCGGTTGTAGGGCATGTAGACTTTGACGATCTTGGCATCCGCTTCGGACAGGATCATCGTCCCGCGAGCGTTGCGGATGAAGTCGTTGGAGCGCTTGATCATGCCATGGCGCTTGCCGGCGGCACCCGCCTTGACCTTGCCCGAGGCGGTCATGCGGAACCGCTTCTTGGCGGCCGACTTGGTCTTCATCTTGGGCATTTTGCTCTCCTGGGTGTAGGACCGCGAAAAAGCCGGCATCCGGCCCCGGGAAGGGCCGCGCCAGCCACGCATCGAAGGGTTTCGAAGGTCGCGTCAGCATTCGAACAGGCACGGCATGCCCTGCCGGCCAGTTCATACGAACGGGCGGCTTATAGAGGCTGGCCGCCAACGATGCAACCACCTTTCGTCGGCCCGTCAGCTTCCCCCTTTGCGCCGAGGCGGGACGTCACCCATGAAAAAATGGCCATGGAGTCTCGCCATCAACCTTTGAGTCTCATAAGCCCACCCGTGCTCGTTGTGTGCCTAAGCGAAACATGGAACTTTTCTGCTTTATGAGAGTCAGTACGCCATCACCCATCGAGCAAGAGTTGTGTCTTGAACGCTTGTTCGACGTCGTGAGCCAAGCGTCCTATGATTCACGGGCGTGGAGCGGTCTGGTTCAGGCTCTTGCCGACGAATTGACGCCCGGTGGCTGCGAAATTGCATTCCACCCTCGGCACGGCCGCAGCCCTCAGATTCGGTTGAACGTCCTCAGCGCCGTATCCGGGTCTTCCACGACATCTCAGTCTGGTCGAAATGCGCGCCGCCCGGCCTTGCTGACGTTGGGCGAAGCGCCGAACGGCGTCTGGCGCATCGAGCTTTGGTCCAATGCGGAGTCGGACGGGGGCGGGCGCGACAGGGCGAAGGCGCTTCTAAGTCTTCTCGGCGCCTCGCTGTGTCAGGCCTTTCAGCTTTCGCTGGCCCTGCGGGCGGGCATGCAGCCCGCCAAGGCCATGTTGTGCGACCTGTGGGACCCGCTGCCCTTCGGCGTCATGCTCGTGGAGCCCTCGCTCCGTCTTCTCTTCGCCAACACGGCGGCGGAGGATTTCCTCCACACGGCCGCCCTGTTCCGTCCCGCCGGGATCGAGGGCTTCGTGCGGCCGGCGCGGCGCGAGAACTTCGCGGCGCTGACGCAGGCCTGCGAGATGGTGCTGGATGGCGCCGGAGACCGCGCGAGCTTTCCCATGCTGGACTATCGCGAACGCGGCTTTGGCGACGTCACCGTCTTCGCGCCGCCGTCCGGCCTGTTCGGCTGGTCCGGGCCCCGCGTGCAGGACGTTGCCCCGTCCCGGCTGGTGGTCACGTTGAGCCCGTTCGAAGCCTGCCCGGCAAGAGCGGATGAGGATGAGGCGAGCGTGACGAGCGGTGCCTCCTCCGCTTCCAAAGACGCTATGAGCGCGTCCAGCAACGGGGCCTGAGCTCAGGCCGCGCGGCGCTCTTCGAGTATCCAGTTCTTCGATCCGAGCGGATCGGCAAGCCCGGCGCTTTTGGCCGGGCTCGTTGATCGAAGCTTCAACCGGCCGCGGCGCTGCGCGTGATGCGCACGGGCACCGATTTGGCGGCCGGCACATGCGCCGTCTTCTCATGGTGCCAGAGCGGGATCAGCTTGTTCAACTCGGGATAGTAGCCTCCCACATCGCCCTTCGGCAGCTTGAACGAGTGGACGCGCAAGGCCTCCACGCGCCGCTCCACGCCGTCGTCGGCATGGGTTTCGAGATCGATCAGGTCCTGGTCCTTCAGGCCGAGGCGCGCCATGTCGTCCTTGTTCATCAGAAGCACCATGCGCGAGCCGGAAATGCCGCGCAGCCGGTCGTCATAACCGTAAATCGTGGTGTTGAACTGGTCGTTGGAGCGTAGCGTCATCAGCTTGAACACGTCGCGGCCCTCGACGTCGATGTCGGGATCGGTGTCGAATCCGTCCGGCACGATGAAATTGGCCTTGCCGGTCTTGGTCTTCCAGATGCGCTTGCAGGCCGGCAGGTCGCGGTGGAAGCCGCCCGGCTGGAGAAAGCGCTCGTTGAAGTTCTTGAAGTCGTTGGGATAGGCGCGTTCGATCTCGTCGCGGACGCGGGAATAGTCGGCCACCCAGTCGTCCCACGGGATGGTGGAGCGGCCGGGCACGGTGGCCTTGGCGAGCTCGGCCACGATCTTGGGCTCGGACAGGAGCTCGGGCGAAGCCGGCGGGCGCCAGCCCTTGGAGCCGTGAATGCAGGCGGTGGAATCCTCGATCGACACGGTCTGGTCGCCGGTCGCCTGCGTGTCGCGCTCGATGCGCCCGAGGCACGGCAGGATATAGGTGACCGCCCCCGGCAGGAGATGGTTGCGGTTGAGCTTGGTCGACACCTGCACGTGAAGCCGCAGGTTGCGCCAAGCCTTCTCGATCAGACCCGTTTCCGGCACGGCGCGCGAGAAATTGCCGCCGAAGCCGATAAAGGCCTTCACCGACCCGTCGATGATGCCCTCGCAGGCCTCCACGGTCGCCTTGCCCTTTTCGCGCGGCGGCTCGAACCCGTAGAATTCCTTGAACTTGTCGAGCGGGGCGAGTTCCGGCTTTTCGGTGATGCCGACCGTGCGCTGCCCCTGCACGTTGGAATGACCGCGAATGGGCGAGATGCCGGCGCCCGGCTTGCCGATATTACCGCGCATGAGCAGGAGGTTCACCAGCATCTGCACGTTCTGCACGCCATGCCGATGCTGCGTCAGGCCCATGCCGTAATGCGCGATCACCGCGTTGGAGCGGGCATAGACGCGCCCGACCTCCTCCAGATCCTCGCGCCCGAGGCCCGAGCAGCGCTCGATCTCGCTCCAGTCGGACGCTCTGACATAGGCTTCGAACTCCTCGAACCCATGACCGTGCTCGGCGATGAAGTCCACGTCGAGAACGCGCGGCGCGCCCGTATCCTTGGCCGCGTCGTCCAGCGCCAGCACGGCCTTGGCGATGCCGGTCATGGCGGCGATGTCGCCGCCGCAGCGCAGCTGGAAATATTCCGTCGACATCTTGGTCCCCTCGTCGGGGGACAGCATCTCGCTCGGCGCCTGCGGGTTCTTGAAGCGAACGAGGCCGCGCTCCTCCACGGGGTTGAACGTGTAGACCGGCACGCCGCGCTTGCGCGCCTCCTGCAGCGGGTGCAGCAGGCGCGGCGCGTTGGTGCCGGTGTTGTGCCCGAAGAAGAGCATCATGTCGGACTTGGCGAAGTCCTCGTACTGGATCGTGCCGACCGGCGAGCCGATCGACAGCGGCAGGCCGACCGAGGTCGACTCGTGGCACATGTTCGAGGAATCGGGCAGGTTCTGCGAGCCGTAGACCCGGGCGAAGAGCTGGTACATGTAGCTCGCCTCGAGCGAGGCGCGGCCGGAGGCGTAGAAGATCACGGATTTGGGATCGAGCCGGTTCAACTCCGCGCCGATCTCGCGAAAGGCGCTTTCCCAGGTGACGGGCACATATTGATCGAGCGAGGCATCGTAGCGCATGGGCGAGGTCAGACGCCCGTGCTTCTCCAGGTCGTGGTCCGTCCAGTTCAGGAGTTCGCTGACCCGGTGGCGCGAGAAGAAGTCGCGATCGGTGCGCTTCTTGGTCTGCTCCCAGATCGTCGCCTTGGCGCCGTTCTCGCAGAATTCGAAAGCGTGGCTGTCGGCGGGCTTGGCCCAGGAGCAGGACACGCACATGAAGCCGTCCGGTTTGTTCTGCTTGAACAGCGTGTTCCAGATGGTCGAGACCGCGAGCCCCTCTGCCACGCTTTTCTCGGCCAGCGACTTGACCGAGCCCCAGCCCCCCGTCGGGTCGTCATAGGGCTCCACCACCGGACGAGGTTGTTGTTCGCTGCGGTCCATGGCTCTTCTCCTGACGACGGACTAAAGACTGTTCGACAATCCGGCTGCGGAGGACCGTCGGGTGATTTTTCATGCGTTCGCGAGGCGCCAAACGCAGTCGATGCCGGGGCATCGGCGAGGATTGGCAACGAAGCGACGGCGGAAAAGCACCGACGGGGTGACCCGATCGGGTTGTCGAACAGTCTCTCGACTTAGAAAAGCTCCAAGCCGCGTCCGAGGTTCCCGCCCTCAACGTCGCACGATGAGCCGCAGTCCGGTTCTGAGATGTGGGGCCAGCCGATCGAGATCGCGGCGCGAGAGGGCGACGCAGCCTTCTGTCGGCGCGTAGCCCGGCCGCGCGACATGCAGAAAGATCGCGCTGCCGAGCCCGCGCCTGCGGTGCCTCACGTTCCAGTCCAGAACCACGACGCCATCGTAAAGCCGGTCGTCCCGGAGCAGCCGCTCGGCGCTGGCGGGAAAGGGCAGGCGAACGGGCCGATTGTAGCAGCCATGCTCCGGCGCGTCGCACCAGCCGGACCGGCGGCCGGGTGTCCGCGTCGGCAGCGCGAAGCGCGGGGCGCCGCGCCTGCCCGGCCGGCCGTAGGCCCAGAGCAGCGCCATGCTCGCCAGCGGCGTCGCGCCATCGCCCTCCCGCTTGAAACTGGAGACGCCGCCCTTGCCGAGCGCGCAGCGAAGGCGCAGCGGCCCGAACTGCAAAACCCCCTTGCGCAGGTCCAAAGCGCTGGCGCGAACGCTGATTTCGGCGGTTTTCGACGCTTTCCTGCGGGTTTGGACTGGAAAAAACGACATCGCGCTCACAAATTGTTTCAAACGGAACGTCGCAAACTATGGCAATCCATTCGCATCGTCATCTGCACAGGACCCCTTCATGAGCGCACGCAGCATTCTGATCGTGGACGACGACGACGATCTCCGCACCACGCTGGTCGACCAGCTATCCCTGCACGAGGAATTCCTCGTTTCGCAGGAGAACAATGCCACGAAGGGGATCAACGCGGCGCGCGGCGGGCTGACCGATCTCGTCATCATGGACGTGGGCCTGCCCGACATGGACGGGCGCGAGGCCGTGCGCGTGTTGCGCAAGTCCGGTTTCAAGGCGCCGATCATCATCCTGACCGGGCAGGACGCCGACGCCGACACGATCCTCGGCCTCGAGGCGGGCGCCAACGACTACGTCACCAAGCCCTTCCGCTTCGCCGTGCTTCTGGCGCGCATCCGCGCCCAACTTCGCCAGCACGAGCAGTCCGAGGACGCGACCTTCCAGGTCGGCCCCTATGTCTTCAAGCCGAGCCAGAAGGTTCTGGTGGACGACAAGGGCGGCAAGATCCGCCTGACCGAGAAGGAAACGGCGATCATCCGCTATCTCTATCGCGCCGACCGCCGCGTGGTAACGCGCGACGTTCTGCTCGAAGAGGTCTGGGGCTACAATTCCGGCGTCACCACTCACACGCTGGAAACGCATGTCTACCGCCTGCGCCAGAAGATCGAGCCCGAACCTTCCAACGCAAGGCTGATCGTCACGGAGTCGGGCGGCTACAAGCTGATGCCCTGACGCCGGCCTTCGCGCCGCTATCTGTGGCGTTAAGGAAACGCCGGGCCCGGCTTCGACGCCTGGAGGCCCCGGCCTGCGCGTCGGGGGCTTTCGTCCCGGCCGGTTTCTTGCCATGTCGGAAGGAGGTGCGACGGGCCCGATGGTCCGTTGCCCATCCATCCCGAAGACCCGCGCGCGCGACACCCGCGCGCCGCAGGAGAAACGAACCGCGTGGCATGAGCCTGGAAAGCGACATGGAGGTTCTCGGCGAGGTGCCCCTGTTTCAGGAGCTCTCGCGCGACCAACTCCGCCTTCTGGCCTTCGGCGCCGAGCACCGCGCCCTGCGCGCGGGCGAGATTCTGTTTCGCGCCGAAGCGCGGGCCGACGCCGGCTTCGTGGTCGCCTCGGGCGAGGTGCATCTGGTGGAAGGCGAGGGCGAGGAGCGCCGCATCGCCATGACCGTTGGCCGGGGCACGCTGCTCGGCGAAATGGCGCTCATGGCCGACACGCGCCGCCCCTCCTCGGCGGTCACCGCCACCGATTGCGACTTCATCCGCATCTCGCGTCCGCTGTTCCGCCGCATGCTGCAGGAATATCCCGAGATCGCCGTCATCCTGCACCAGCGCATTCGCGACGACTTCCTCGCCATGGCCCACCGCATTCTCGAACTCAACGACGTGTTCGACTACGACGAAGACGACGACACGCCGGCTGGTCCGCGCGAGTGAGGGCAGGGGACGCCGTCCCCTGCACCCTTGCCAGGGGCCGAGGCCCCTGAACCCCCGCCAGGGGCCGAGGCCCCTGAACCCCATTTCCTTTTGAGCCTATGTTCGAACTTGGGGAGGGCCCGTGGCCCTCCCCAAGTTCGAAAAGACGTTCCAAAAGAAAGGAAGGGTTCGGGAACTCGTTCCCGAGCGGGGTCCGGGGCGGCAGCCCCACCACCCTCAACCTCGCTTGGCGTCCGCCAGCGCGCGGGCGAAGGCCTTGGCGAAGCTGTCGCGATCGTCGGGGTTGAGGAAGGCGCCGAGTTCGGTGGCGCGGCCTTCGCCGGTGACGCTCATGTGGGTGACGCCGAATTCGGGGTGGCGGCGCACGAGGAAGCGCGCCCAGCCGGGATTGTAATGGGCCTCGCGCACGGCGCCGCGCGGCGAGATCTTGCGGATCGAAAGGTCGGTGCGCGAGACGGAGACTTCCTCGCGGGCCTGGGCGGAGCGGAACGAGGCGCGCAGCGCGAACCAGAGCAACGCCACGTCGAGGCCGAAGAAGCCGACGATGGGCCAGGCGCCGTTCAAGACGAAGGCGAGGCCGGATACGAGGCTGGCCCCGCCGAAGAGCGCCATGGTGACGTGGAAGCCGCGCCGCCCGAGCGAGCGATAGGGCGTCAGCAGCGCCTCGAAGAGGGGCGTGTCGGCTGGGCTCCGTTCGGCTGTGCTCATCCGCCCTTGCCTCCCAGGCTGGATTCGTTCCAAGAAAAAGCGATCCGGGCGCTGGGGCTCCCTGTCCGCCCGCCCCGTTCCGAAGGCCGAGCATGGCAGACAAAGACGCCTCCCCGAAAGCCCCCGCGCGTAAGTCGAAGGCCACCGCGACGAAACCACGCGCAGCCAAGGCCGCCAAGGATGGCGCGTCGGCCTCGGAGGGAACGGACCGCAAGCCAGCGGCGCCGAAGGCTGGCAAGGCCCCCAAGGCGTCTGCCCGACCCACTGCCAAGCCGAGTGCCAAGGCTGGCACCAAGGCCGCTGCCAAGTCCGGGGCGACGGTCGCACGTGCGACGAAGAGGAAGGCCGCGGAGAGCCATCCCGCCATTCCCTATTCGGCCGAGGAGATCGCCGAAATCTTCCGCCGCTTTGCCGTTCAGCGGCCTCACCCGACCTCGGAACTGGAGCATGTCAACACGTTCACCCTTCTGGTGGCCGTGGTGCTCTCGGCGCAGATGACCGACGCGGGGGTGAACCGGGCGACGCGCGGCCTCTTCGCTCGGGCCTCGACGCCCGAAGCCATGGCGGCTCTCGGCGAGGACGAGATCCGCGAGGCGATCAAGACGATCGGCTTCTTCCGCACCAAGGCCAAGAACGTCCAGCGCCTGTCGGAAATGCTGCGCGACGAGCATGGCGGCGAGGTGCCGCGCTCGCGCGAGGCGCTGGAAGGGCTGCCGGGCGTCGGCCGCAAGACGGCCAACGTCATCATGAACACGGCCTTCGGCGAGGAAACGCTGGCGGTCGACACGCATATCCTACGCATCGGCAACCGGCTGAAGATCGCCCCCGGCAAGACGCCCGAGGCGGTGGAGGAAGGCTTCCTCAAGATCATTCCCGAGGGCTTCCTGCGCCATGCCCATCACTGGCTGATCCTGCACGGGCGCTTCGTCTGCAAGGCGCGCAAGCCCGACTGCGAGCACTGCGTCATCGCCGATCTCTGCAAGGCCGACGAGAAATGGTGCGACCAGCCGGCCCCGCTCATCGCGCTGCCGGATGCTCCTCCCGGGCCGCAACCCTTGCCTCCCGGGGCAACGCGCCCAGGCGGGTGAACTCGGGCGAGGTTTCCCGCTGCGAGATGCGCTGGTGCAGATGCACCATGGTCGCCGCCGCGAAGAGCGGCGTCAGAAGATTGAGGATCGGGATCGACAGGAAGGCGGCGAGCACGAGGCCGGCGAGGAAGATCGTCAGCCCGTGCCGGTTGCGCAGCGCTCGCGCTTCCTCCTCCGAGCGATAGCGCAGCGCCGCGAACTCGAAATATTCTCGCCCGAGCAGATAGCCGTTCACCACGAAGAAGGCGCCGAAATTCACCACCGGCACCAGAAGCAGCGTGAAGGCGAGGAGATTGCCGAGGATCACCACGCCGAAGAACTTCAGCGACAGGACCACGCTGCGCCCGAGCGGCAGGGCGCGGCCGACCGGCATGCCGGGATATTGATCCCGCTCCACCACCTCGGCCACGTCGTCCAGAAACAGGCCCGCGATCACCGCGCTCACCGGCGCGATCAGGAACGCGAGCAGCACCGCCAGCAGAAGCCCCGCCGCCCAGCCGGCGAAACTCTCGGCATTGTCCACCCAGGCCGGCATGTCGGGCGCGAAATGCGCGAAAAAGGGGATCGCCACCGTCTGAAACAGCCAGCGCACGGCGAACCAGAGTGCGACCAGCACCACGGCCGTCAGCCCGAGGGATTTCCAGAACACGGCGCGAAACGGGGGCGAGAACACGTCCCGGATCGCAAGAAAGGCGGCACGAAGAATCATCGAAAGGCTCCGGCATTGGCGCAGCGTCAAGATGGGATGGCCTCCGCCTCGCGGCAATGCGATAAGGGCGCTCCGCTCTCCTTTCGGCCCCTCCCACGAAGAAACCCGCCATGTCCCGTTTCGACCTCCTGACGATCGGCAATGCCATCGTCGACATCCTCTCGCGCACCGACGACGCCTTCCTGCGCGAGGCGGGGATCGAAAAAGGGGCCATGACTCTGGTCGACACGGCCCGCGCCCTCGACATCTACGGCCGCATGGGCACGGCCATCGAAATGTCGGGCGGCAGCGCCGCCAACACGGCCGCCGGCCTCGTCTCGCTCGGTGGACGCGGCGCCTATTTCGGCAAGGTCTCGGACGACCAGCTCGGCACGATCTTCGCCCACGACATCCAGGCGCTCGGCGTCCACTACCAGACCCGGCCGCTCGCCGGCGATCCGCCCACCGCCCGCTGCATGATCCTCGTCACGCCCGACGGCGAGCGTTCCATGAACACCTATCTCGGCGCCTGCGTCGAGCTCGGGCCCGAGGACATCGAGGAATCCGTCGTCGCCGACAGTCTCGTCACCTATTTCGAAGGCTATCTCTGGGACCCGCCGCGCGCCAAGGACGCCATTCTCCAAGCCGCCGCCATCGCCCATCGCAACGGACGCGAGATGGCCATGACTTTGTCCGATTCCTTCTGCGTCCATCGCTACCGCGCCGAGTTCCTCGACCTCATGCGCTCCGGCACGGTCGACATCGTCTTCGCCAACGAGTCCGAAGCCCTCGCGCTCTACGAGACCGAGGATCTCGACGACGCGCTCGCCCGCATCGGTGCCGACACCAAGCGCCTCGCCATCGTCACCCGCGGGCCGGACGGCTGCGTCGTGATCGAGGGCGGCCAGGCCACGGCCTATCCCGCCACCGCCGTCGATACGTTGGTCGACACGACCGGCGCCGGCGACCTCTTCGCCAGCGGCTTCCTGCGCGGCTACACCGCCGGCCTCGGCCACGAAAAGAGCGCCGCCCTCGGTGCCCTCGCCGCCGGCCACATCATCACCCAGATCGGCCCCCGCCCCCAGACGCCCCTGATCGATCTGCCCGGCGCACGGGCGCTGTTGGGCTGAGGGGAGAGGCAGGGGACGGCCGTCCCCTGCACCCCTGCCAGGGGCCGAGGCCCCTGGACCCCGTTTCCTTTCGAGCTGATGTCCGACCCCAGGGAGGGCCGCTGGCCCTCTCTGGGGTCGGAAAAGAGTCCCGAAAGAACGCGGGGGTTCCGGGGCGTCAGGCCCCGGGCGGGGCACGGGGCGGCAGCCCCGCCATTCCCCTCAGCCCATCAAGCCGCCTGCAGGCGCTCGGGCAGGCTGCGATAGGACAGGGCTTCGGCGAGATGGGGGCGGCCGATGGCATCGGCGCCGGCGAGATCGGCGATGGTGCGGGCGACCTTCAGAACGCGGTGATAGGCGCGGGCGGACAGGCGCATGCGCTCGGCGGCGTCGCGCAAGAGGGCGAGGCCGGCGCTATCGGGCGCGGCGGCTTGTTCCAGCCGGTCGGCCGGGCAGCGGGCGTTGGTGGTGCCGGGAGCCAGGCCAAGAGCTTCGTAGCGTCGGCTCTGGAGGGCGCGGGCGGCTTCGACGCGGGCGCGAACCACGGCGGAAGGTTCGGAGGCGCCGGGCTGGATGAGATCCAGCGCGGTGACGGCGGGCACGTCGACGCGCAGGTCGATCCGATCGAGCAGCGGGCCGGAAAGACGGCCCTGATAGTCGCTGACACAGCGTGGGCCCCGCGCGCAGACATGGCCCGGCTCGCCGGCCATGCCGCAGCGGCAGGGGTTCATGGCGGCGACGAGTTGGAACGCGGCAGGATAGGTCACGCGGTGGTTGGCGCGGGCGATGACGCACTCGCCGGTCTCGATCGGCTGGCGCAGCGAGTCGAGCACGGAGGGCGTGAACTCCGGCAACTCGTCCAGAAACAGGACGCCGTGATGGGCCAGCGAGACCTCGCCCGGCCGGGCGCGCTGCCCGCCGCCCACCATGGCGGCCATTGAGGCGGAATGATGCGGCGCGCGGAACGGCCGGCGGGCGGAGAGGCGCCCTTCCGAAAGCTCCCCGGCGACGGAGGCGATCATCGAGACGTCGAGCAGTTCGCGCGGGCCGAGAGGCGGCAGAAGCGAGGGCAGACGCTGCGCCAGCATGGACTTGCCCGAGCCGGGCGGCCCCACCATCAGAAGGTTATGATTTCCGGCCGCCGCGATCTCCAGCGCGCGCTTGGGGATTGTCTGTCCCTTGATATCCTGAAGGTCGGGAAGCGGATGGGCGCTGGCGTCCTCGAGCGTCGGCTCGGGCCGGGCGAGGCGCTGCGTGCCGCGAAAATGATTGGCGACCTGGATGAGCGAGCGGGGCGCCAGAATGTCCATCTCGGGATCGGCCCAGGCCGCCTCTGACCCGCCGCCCTCCGGGCAGATGAGGCCGAGACCGAGCGCGTTGGCGGCCATGGCGGCGGGCAGGACGCCGCTGACCGGCGTCACCAGCCCGTCCAGCGAGAGCTCGCCCAGCACGACGAAGCGCTGAAGCGCGTCGGCCGGAATGGCGCCGAGCGCGGCCATGAGGCCGAGCGCGATGGGCAGGTCGTAATGCGAGCCTTCTTTTGGAAGGTCGGCGGGCGCCAGATTGACGGTGACGCGCTTGGGCGGCATGGCGAGGCCCGAAGCGTGCAAGGCGGCCTGAACGCGCTCGCGGCTTTCCGTCACCGCCTTGTCAGCCAAACCCACGATGCTCATGCCGACCTTGCCGGGCGCCACCAGAACCTGCACATCGACCGGCACCGCCTCGACGCCCTGAAAGGCGACGGTTCTCACGCGCGATACCATGCCCGCCTTTCGATTCCAGTTTCATTCTAGGGGCGAGACTAAGTCGCGCTCGGCGTGTGCGCAAGGACGCTCGAGAATCGTTTGGCCCGGACGCGCTCTCCATGTTCAATGCCGTGATGATCACGACCGAGAGCCTCCATCTTCGTCCGCTTTCCGCCGCCGATTTCGAACAGCATCACGAGCTGAACGGGCATCCCGAGGTGTTCCGTTATCTCGGTGGAAAGCCGACTTCGCGGGAGGCGAGCTGGAACCGCTGCCTGGCCCAGGTGGGCCATTGGGTCAGCTTCGGCTACGGCATGTTCACGATCGAGGAGAAGGTCAGCGGTCGCTTGATCGGACGCGCGGGCCTGTTTCGATCGGAGCGTGGGCTCGGCCCCGATTTCGATCCGTTTCCCGAATCAGGCTGGATTCTTCATCCGTCCGTCTGGGGCCTGGGCTATGCCCGGGAAGCCGTTCTAGCCTCCCATGAATGGTTCGACATGGCGCATCGCACGGCGCGGACGGTGTGCATCATCAGCCCGGATAACGCCGCCTCGCTGAAGATCGCGCGACAACTCGGCTACGCCGAGACCGGCACTGTTGCGTATCAAGGAGACGATGTCCTGACTCTCACCCGGTTCGTCGCGGCTTAAGCGAACGAAGTCACGCATTCCGGACGATCGCAGAGAGTTTTCCCGATCGAGCTCGTCAAAACTCCAGGCACACTCCCAAAAACAAAGGCGGCGCCCTGCGGCGCCGCCTCGATGCGGTCAGTAATCTTCCCAGCCGGGCGGCGGTGGGGGCGGGGGCGGCGGGCCGTCCTCGAAACGGTCCCGGTCTCGCCGGCCCTCGAACCGGTCGCGGTCCCGCTCGAAGCGGTCGCGGCGGTCCCGCTCCCAGCCGGGAGGCGGCGGGGGAGGAGGCGGGGGCGGCGCGTCGTAATAGCCGCTGTAGCGCGGGCGCGGCGGCGGGGGCGGGCCACGGTCGAAGATGCGCGGCCCGTAGATGCCGTCCCAGCGCCTGCGGTCGCGGTAGAAGTCGCGGTCGCGATAGTGGTTGTCCCAGTAGCGGCCGAAGGAATAGGTGACCGTCGGCGCCCCGATATAGCCGACGACGCGCGGCCCGGTGTAGCGCTGGCCGCCCCGGACATAGGCGAGATAGCTGGAGGAGATCCAGCCGCGCTGTCCGTAGAAGTCCACGTCGCACCAGGCGCGGTTGGCCAGGCACCCGAAGACATGCACCTCCTCGCCGCCGCGCACGACGTTCACCGGCGGATAGGCCGTGGACGGGCCGGCGCGCAGGTTGACGTTCGTGGTGGCGATGGCCGAGGCGGCGCTGGCAAGGCCGGGCACGAGAGCGGCGCCAGCCAGGACCAGGGAGAAGAGACGAGCTTTCGTCATGATGGAACCATCCGGATGGAGGCGCGAGTTCGATGATGCCAATCTAATGCGGCCAAGCCGAACGGGGTCCGAACGCCCCGTTCAGCCCGCGTTCAGAAATGCGCGGAGGCTCCGCCGGTTGCGCGAGGCCGCGCGAACCGCTCAGCGCTTGGCCTCGACCGCATCCCAGAACAGGGCGGCGATGTCGGCGCCGCCGAAGCGCTTCACCTCGCGGATGCCTGTCGGGGAGGTGACGTTGATCTCGGTGAGATAGTCGCCGATCACGTCGATGCCCACGAACACCTGACCGCGTTCCTTCAGCTTGGGGCCGATGCGCTCGCAGATTTCACGCTCGCGCGCGGTGAGCTCGGTCGGCTCGGCTCGCCCGCCCACATGCATGTTGGAGCGCGCGTCGGTCTCGGAAGGCACGCGGTTGATCGCGCCCACCGGCTCGCCGTCGATCAGGATGACGCGCTTGTCGCCCTTGCGCACGTCCTTGAGATAGCGCTGCGCGATGAAGGGCTCGCGGAACAGGAGCGCGAAGGTCTCCAGGAACGAGGAGAGGTTGCGGTCGTCCTTGGTCAGGTGGAAGACGCCGGCGCCGCCGTTGCCATAGAGCGGCTTCAGGACGATCTCGCCGAACTCGGCGCGGAAGGCCGCGATCTCGGCCGGGTCCTTGGTGATGATCGTCTCCGGCATGAGATCGGCGAACTCGGTGACGAAGATCTTCTCCGGCATGTTGCGGACCCAGGCCGGGTCGTTGACCACCAGCGTCTTGGGATGGATGCGCTCCAAGATATGGGTGGAGGTGATGTAGTTCATGTCGAAGGGCGGGTCCTGGCGCAGAAGCACCACGTCCATGGTCGAGAGATCGACCTTGTGCGGCTCGCCCAGCGTGAAATGCTTGCCCTGCTCCTCGACGAGGTTCAGCGTCTCCACCCGCGCGGTGGCGACGCCGTCGCGCAGCGACAAACGGTCCGGCGTGTAGTGGAAGAGCTGGTGCCCGCGCCGCTCGGCTTCGAGGCAGAGGGCGAAGGTGGAATCGCCCTTGATGGTGATGCCCGACACATGGTCCATCTGGACCGCGACCTTGAGCGACATGCGGTGTGTTCCCCGAACGGTTCCGTCCCCGCCGAGGTAGAGGGGAACGGGGCCTCTGTCCACGGGGCGGGGCGGATCGTGACCCGCCGGCCACAGGCGCGCCCAAGCGCGAAAGGTCTCACGCCATGGTGATGGCGGGCGCCGCCGCCCCCGTTGCGGCTGAGGGAGGAGGCGCTAAAGCCGACGCTCCATCTCCCCAGCAGAAATCGGTTTCCCATGGTTTTCAGGTTGCTCGCGGCGCTCGCCTTCGCCGCGTTTCTGTCCGGCTGCGCCAGGCCCGTGGTCGAGACGACCGGCCCGCTCGCCGTGCGCGAGGTGAGCGTCAGCGCCATCGAATCGCTGAAACCCGAGACCGACATTCTCTCGCTGGTTCGCCAGACCGTTCCCTCGCAGATCATCGGCATCAGCGAAGGCAAGGCGACGAAGGTGGAGGTGACGCTGGTTCTCCTCGCCTACAAGAACCCGCTCATGTCGCTTCTGGCGGGAGACGCCAACAAGCTGGGCGCCACCGTGGTGCTGCGCGACACGGCCGGCACGGAGCTTTCGCGCTTCAACGTCCTGTCGCTCGACCAGACCCTGGTGAATGGCATTGCCGGGGCCATGCTGTCCATCGCGCAGGACCGGGCGCGGGTGGATCGCGCCCTGGCGCGCGATCTCGCCAGCACCATCGAAAAGCGCATCTACGGCCAGACCAGCCGTCCGGTCATGGTGCCGGAACTCGCCGCGCCCTTTTCAAGGGGGCAGGCCGCTTCGCCCGTCGCGCCCTCGATGCCGCCGGAGCCCCATGACCCTCGCCCCGCCAGCAGCCCCGGCGCGGGCGTCTGAGGGTTCGGCTGGAGAGCGTCTCTAAAGCGTCCCCCGCCACGCGTCCTTCACATGAACCGGCCAGCGGCGAGGGAGGACGGCGACGATGTCGAAGCGCATGGAGAGGCCGGCAGTGCGCTTCTGGCGGGACAGCCAGAGATCGGCGGCGCGCTCGATGCGCGCCTGGGCGGCGGGCGTCACGGCGTTCATGGCCGCTTCCAGCGTCGGGCGCGCCTTCACCTCGACGATGGCGACCAGCGCGCCGCGCCGGGCGACGAGATCGATTTCGCCGGACGGGGTGCGATAGCGCACGGCGAGAATGCGGTAGCCCTTGAGGCGCAGCGCCCAGGCCGCCAGCATCTCGGCCCGGTGGCCCTTGCGGAAGAAGGCGCGCTTGCGCTGGAGGCCGGGCTTCGCGCCATCGCCGCCGGCCCGGCTCATTCGCCCTTCAACTCCAGCGCGCGGGCGTAGAGGTCGCGGCGGGAAAGGCCGGTGAGCTTCACCGCCTCCTGCGCGGCCTTTGCCGGCTTCATCTCGGCGAGAAGCCCGCGCAGGATCGTGTCGACATCGCCGCTGGTCGCGGCCGCGTCCTCGCCGGGCGGGCCGACGCAGACGACGATCTCGCCGCGAACCCGCTCTTGCGCGGCAAACAGGTGGCTCAGTTCGGGCAGCGTGCCGCGATAGATCGTCTCGTAGGCCTTGGTCAGCTCTCGGCAGACGGCGGCTGGGCGCGCGCCCAGCACCTCAGCCATGGCGGCGAGGCTCTCAGCGATCCGGTGCGGCGCCTCGAAGAAGAGAAGCGTGCCGGGAATGCGGGCGAGCGTTTCCAGCTTGGTGACGCGCGCGCCGTCCTTCACGGGCAGGAAGCCGGCAAAGAAGAAGCTGTCGGACGGCAGGCCGGACGCGAGAAGAGCGGCCAGCGGCGCCGATGCGCCGGGAATGGGAATGACGGGAAGGCCGCGCTTGATCGCCTCCTCGCCCAGCCGGAAGCCGGGGTCGGACACGAGCGGCGTGCCGGCGTCGGACACGAGCGCGACCGAGCGGCCGGCTTCCAGCTCGGCCAGGAGCCCCGCGCCCGCCTCGGCGGCGTTGTGGTCGTGATAGGCGACGAGGCGGCGGCGGATGCCGTAGCGGGCGAGAAGCTTCTGCGTGACGCGCGTGTCCTCGCAGGCGAGCCAGTCCGCCCCGGCGATGACGTCCAGCGCCCGCAGCGTGATGTCGGAAAGATTGCCGATCGGCGTCGCCACGAGATAGAGCGCCGGCTCGGGTTTTTGCGCGCGCAGCGTCGCGCCGCGCACGAGAAAGCTCGCGCCGGACTCCGTGCCGTGATCCTCCACCACCACATCGTCCGGCAGCGTATCGTCGTTCTGGTGGTCGTCGGCCATGTCGCTCATGCGGCGCCCCGGGGTGCGAAGAGGATGAGGCTCGCGCCGCCGAGACAGAGCGCGGCGCCGGCGAGATCGAACCGGTCGGGCCGCACGCCCTCGACGGCCCAGAGCCAGACGAGCGAGACCAGGATGTAGACCCCGCCATAGGCGGCATAGGCACGACCGGCAAAGGCGGCGTCGACCCGGGTCAGAAGAACAGCGAAAAGAACGAGGCAGGCAAGGCCCGGTGCGAGCCAGAGCGCAGAGCGCCCGAGCCGCACCACCGCCCAGAAGGCAAAGCAGCCCGCGATCTCAGCGAGCGCCGCCAGGGCGTAGAGCGCCAGCGTGGCGGCCGGGCCGCTCAAGGCCGGGCTTTCCAGGCCAGCGCGGCAGCGCGGAGACGACGCGCCGATACGGAACTGCCGGAGCGCGGCAGGACAATTTGCGGTGTCGACTCGTCTCGCAATGTTCGGAGGGCGGGCCGGAGCGTCGTCACACCCGCTGCGCTGCCGTGCGCGCCAGCCGGCGACGATCCCTCGACTAGGTTCCGCCCGGCGGTTCGTTCCGCGCGCCCGAATGTCGGCAAGATGCTGCGCCTCGGACAGGCCGGCGAGGCGAGGTCGGAGCCAAGGCGCGGAGACTTGGCCCCCGTCGCATCGGAGAGGCAGCGCCTGCCCCGGAGCGACTTCGATGCGTCGCCCAACCGGCGCGCGCCACTTGCCACCGCGCCTCTCACGCCAGATCGGCGACGACCGCATCCAGCACCAGCATGCCGGCGGGCGTGGCGCGCAGCCGATCGGGGCCGATGCGCTCGATCATGCCGTGGCGCGTCAGCTCGGCCTCGACCTCGGCGTCGATGTCGCGCCCGGCCAGCTTGCGCCAGCGCTTGAGGTCGATGCCTTCCACGAGGCGCAGGCCCATGAGCATCAGCTCGTCGGCCTGCTCGTGCGAGGCCAACGCCTCGTCCTCGACCTCGCCCGAATCCCAGTCCTCGACCATTTTCAGCCAGGTCTCGGGATGCTTCTCGTTGGCCACGGCATGGCGCGCGCCGTCCTTGCCCGGCAGGCGGGCATGGGCGCCGGGGCCGACGCCGGCATAAAGGCCGTAACGCCAATAGGTGAGATTGTGGCGCGATTCCGCGCCGGGCGCGGCGTGGTTGGAAATCTCGTAGGCCGGCAGGCCGTGGAACAGCGTCAGCTGCTGCGTCGCCTCGTAGAGATCGGCCGAAAGCTCGCCGTCCGGCACCACCAGCTTGCCCGCCTTATGCAGGGCGTGGAAGATCGTTCCTTCCTCGATGGTCAGCTGGTAGAGCGAGAGATGGTCGGCGGCGAGCGAGATCGCCTCCGAAAGCTCGCGCTCCCAGGCCGGAACGCTCTGGCCGGGCCGGGCATAGATGAGGTCGAAGGACAGGCGCGGGAAGATCTCGCGCGCCAGCCGGATGGCGCCCAGCGCCTGGGACACGTCGTGCAACCGGCCGAGGCGCTTCAGGTCCGTGTCGTTCAGCGCCTGGACGCCGAGCGAGACGCGGTTGACGCCGGCCGCGCGGTAGCCCCGGAAGCGCTCCGCCTCGACCGAAGTCGGGTTGGCCTCCAGCGTGATCTCGGCGCCGCCGGCGACCGTCCACTGCGCCGAGACCGCGTCGAGGATCGCGGCGACGGTGGCGGGCTCCATGAGCGAGGGCGTGCCGCCGCCGAGGAAGATGGACGTGACGGTCTCGCCTTTGGTGCGCCGGCCCTGCGCGGCGATCTCGCGGCGGAAGGCCTCGACGAAGCGCCCCTGGTCCACCGGCTGGTGGCGCACATGGCTGTTGAAGTCGCAATAGGGGCACTTGGCCGCGCAGAAGGGCCAGTGGACATAGACCCCGAAGCCCGGCTCGCCGGCGGGCGGCGTGTAGGGGCGGATCTGCGAAATGGGGCGGGCGAGGGGGCTGGCGGGCGCCATCATGACGTTCATGCGAGCCCAAGCGCCTCCCGCGCGAAGATCTGGAACGCCCGCGCCCGGTGCGACAGGGCGTCGGGCTGGCCCGGCACCCAGCCGTGCTTCTCCTGCGACTGCATCTCGCCGAAGGTGCGCGTCTCGCCCTCCGGCAGGAAGCAGGGATCGTAGCCGAAGCCGAGCGTGCCGCGCGGCGGCCAGACGATCGTGCCCTCGACCTCGCCGCGATAAAGCCGCGTCTCGCCATCGGGCGAGGCGAGGCAGAGAACGGCGACGAAGCGCGCGGTGCGCCGCTCCGGCGTGGTGGCGCCGGCCGCCTGCAGCTTCTCCTCGATATTGCGCATGGCCATGGTGAAGTCCTTGTCGGGACCCGCCCATCGCGCGGAATAGATGCCGGGATCGCCGCCCAGCGCGTCCACCACCAGCCCTGAATCGTCGCTGAGCGCCAGAAGGCCGGTCGCCTTGGCTGCGGCCAGCGCCTTCAGCGCTGCGTTCTCCTCGAAGGTCGTGCCGGTTTCCTCGGGCTCGGGCAGGGCCTTGTCGGCCGCCGAGACCACCTCGAAGCCGAGCGGCCCCAGAAGCTCGCGAAATTCGGCGATCTTGCCGCCATTGTGGCTGGCGATCAGGAGCGGGCCGCCGGCGGGGTCGAGAAGGGGAGAGTGCGTCATGGCTGCCTGTCGATTGCTTGAAAGGCGGCGCGCACGGCCCCGTCCGTCGTCATGAGATATGCGCCCCGAAACTGATCCGAGGCTACATCTTTATCAGCCTTCGAGGCACTGCCGCTGGTGCGTCACCAGCTCGCCGATGCCCTTTTCGGCCAGCTTCATCAGCGCGTCGAGTTCGGCGCGCGAGAAGGGCTCGCCCTCGGCCGTGCCCTGGATCTCGACGATGCCGCCGCGCCCGGTGAGCACGAAGTTGGCGTCGGTGTCGGCCGCCGAGTCCTCGAGATAGTCGAGGTCGAGGATCGGCTCGCCCTTGTAGATGCCGCAGGAGATCGCGGCGACATGGTCCTTCAGCACCTTGTCGCGCTTCAGCATGCCGCGCGTCTCCATCCAGGACAGGCAGTCCGAGAGGGCGATGAAGGCGCCGGTGATCGAGGCCGTGCGGGTGCCGCCGTCGGCCTGGATCACGTCGCAGTCCACCGTGATCATGCGCTCGCCCAGCGCCTGGAGATCGACCACGGCGCGCAGCGAGCGCGCCACCAGCCGCTGGATCTCCTGCGTGCGGCCGCTCTGCTTGCCGCTGGCCGCCTCGCGCTTCATGCGCTCGCCCGTGGCGCGCGGCAGCATGCCGTATTCGGCGGTGACCCAGCCCTTGCCGGAATTCTTCAGCCAGCCCGGCACGCGCTCTTCCAGGCTCGCCGCGCACAGGACATGGGTGTCGCCGAACTTGACGAGGCACGAGCCCTCGGCATGGCGCGAAACGCCGCGCTCCAGCGAAACGGGGCGCAGTTCGTCGTTCTGGCGTTTGGAAGGCCGCATAGGCAAGGTGATCCGCATTAACAAAGCTTGAACCCGCCTCTTAATGATTGCGGCCCGGATTGGGAATAGCGCTGGAAGAGAAGAGGGGTTCGGGAGAGGCGGCGCCCGTGCCGGACACCCCGCGGCTGCCCGATGCCGCCCGCCTTGGCGCAAACCCCCGGCCTCCCTATAAGAGAGGCATGAAGCGCACGTTGCCCCCCTTTGCCGAACTCCTGTCCGGCCAGAGCGCCCTCACGGGCGCGCTCGACGAGCGTTCGCGCGAGATCTTTCGCCTGATCGTGGACTCCTATCTGGAGTCGGGCGAGCCGCTGGGTTCGCGCAACCTGTCGCGCCTCCTGTCCAATTCGCTCTCGCCCGCCTCGATCCGCAACGTCATGTCGGATCTCGAAGCGCTGGGCCTGATCTACGCGCCGCATGTCTCGGCCGGGCGCCTGCCGACCGAGGTCGGCCTGCGCTTCTTCGTGGACGCCTTCCTGGAGGTCGGCGACGTGCCGGAGCGCGAGCGGGCCGAGATCGAGGAAAAGGTGCGCGACCATGGCGAGCGCCGCCCGGTGGACGCGCTGCTGACGGAAGCCTCGCAGCTTCTGTCCGGCCTGTCGCGCGGGGCGGGCATCGTGGTCGCCGCCAAGGCCGATCCGCGCCTCAAGCATATCGAGTTCGTACGCCTCGACGCGGCGCGCGCGCTTGTGGTGCTGGTGGGCGAGAACGGGGAGGTGGAGAACCGCGTCCTGGCCCTGCCGCCCGGCATCACGGCGGCGCAGCTGGTGGAAGCGGCCAACTTCCTGAACGCCCATGTGGTGGGGCGCACGCTCGGCGAGGCGCGCGGGCGCATCGAGACGCTGAAGGCCGAGACCTCGCGCCAGCTGGACGAGCTGTCGCGCCAGCTGGTCGATGCCGGCCTGGCTGTCTGGGCGGGCGAGGGCGCCGGCCAGCCCTCGCGCCTCATCGTGCGCGGCCGGGCCAATCTTCTGGACAGCGTGTCGGCCGCCGACGATCTCGACCGGCTGCGCCATCTGTTCGACGATCTGGAGTCCAAGACCTCGATCATGGAGCTGATCGATCTGGCCGAGGCGGGCAACGGCGTGCGCATCTTCATCGGCTCGGAAAACAAGCTCTTCTCGCTCTCGGGCTCGTCTCTGGTGATCGCGCCCTATTCCGATTCGCAGGAGCGGGTGATCGGCGCGGTGGGGGTGATCGGCCCGACGCGCCTCAACTACCGCCGCATCGTTCCCATGGTGGATTACACCGCGCGGCTGGTGTCCCGCCTTCTGGCGAGCGGGGCGCCGTCGCGCCGGCCTTGATTTCCGGCCCGCCTCATTCGATATGCCGCAGCGACGAACCCTTCGGAGGGCTGGCGCGGCGGCCGCATGGCGGCGCCCGGCCGGCCCGTCCCTTTGACGCGAACAGGAGTGCCCCATGACAGGCGAGAGCGAAAAGCACGTGAACGACCACGCGGACGAGGCCGGCGCGTATTCCGCTGGCGGCGCGGCCTATTTCAAAGGGTCCGGCGTGTCGGGCGCGGCCGCCGGGGCGCAGGAGCCCGGCGCGCATGCCGATGCCGGCGAAGCGGGCGCCGAGCCCTCCGGCTGGGCCGGCGCGGAAGCGCACGAGGCGCTCCAAGTGCGCGTCACCGAGCTGGAAGCCGAGAACGCCGACGTGAAGGACCGTCTGGTGCGCCTTGCCGCCGACATGGAGAACCTTCGCCGCCGCACCGAGCGCGAAGTGAAGGACGCCCGCCAGTTCGCGGTCGCCAATTTCGCCCGCGACATGCTCGCCGTGTCCGACAATCTCGCCCGCGCGCTGCAGGCGATCCCCGAGGGCGCGCGCGAGGCCGATGCCGGCCTGCAGACGCTGGCCGAGGGCGTCGAGCTGACCGGGCGCGCCATGCAGTCGACGCTGGAACGCCACGGCGTGAAGAAGCTGGAGCCCGAGGGCCAGCGCTTCGACCCGAACTTCCATCAGGCCATGTTCGAGATTCCCAACGCCGAGCTGCCGAACAACACGGTGGTGCAGGTCGTGCAGGAAGGCTACGCCATCGGCGAGCGCGTCCTGCGCCCCGCCATGGTGGGCGTGTCCAAGGGCGGCCCGAAGGTCGCCGTGGGCGCGGACGCCAACGCCGCGCCGGCCAAGCCCGGCGTGCCCGACGAGTCCAGCCAGGACGCCTGAGCCGCCTCGCTCCTCGCGCCATTCCAAAGCCCCGCATCACCCGATGCGAGGCTTTTTTCTTGAGGGTCAGGCGCCCAGCAGAAGCTTGGCGGCGATGCCCCACATCACGAGCCCGATCGCCAGTTCCAGCGCGCGCCAGGCGCTGGGGCGCTCGAAGACCGGGCGCAGCCAGCGCGCGCCGTAGCCGAGCGCGAAGAAGAAGCCGAACGAGGCGGTGACGGCGCCCGCTCCGAAGGTGGGCTCGTTGCCGGGAAAGCGCGTCGACAGACTGCCGATCAGAACCACCGTGTCGAGATAGACATGCGGGTTGGCCCAGGTCAGCACGAGGCAGGTCGCGAGCGCCTGCGCCCGGTTGCCCGCTCCCGTGGCCGCCAGTTGCAGCGCGTCGCTGGCGCGAAAGGCGCGGTGGAGGCTTTTGGCGCCGTACCAGACGAGAAAGCCCGCCCCGAGAAGCCGCAGCGCCGGGTCGAGCATGGGCAGAACGGCGGCGACGCGCGCGAAGCTGCTGACGCCGAGCGTGATGAGAAGCGCGTCCGACACGGCGCAGGCCAGACACACCGCGAAGACATGCGCCCCCATGATCCCCTGCCTCAGGACGAAGGCGTTCTGCGCCCCGATCGCCAGGATCAGCGTCAGCCCCGTCGTCAGCCCCGTGCCATAGGCCGTCATGTCCATCTGTGCGCCTTCCCGCGTCCGAATGGGGACGAGCTAGCATGACACGGCGATGAAGGGGCGTTAAACCAACTTAGGCTGATGAAGCGGAGCTTATGTCGAGATGCTGGACTATCCCGCGTTGCGCGCGCTGGCGGCGGTGATCCGCACCGGCAGTTTCGAGAAGGCGGCGGGCGTCCTGAACGTCACGCCCTCGGCCGTGTCGCAGCGGGTGCGGCAGCTCGAGGAGCGGGTCGGCACGGTTCTGGTGGAACGCGGCCAGCCCTGCCGCGCGACCGAGAAGGGGGACTGGCTTTGCCGGCACATGGATCAGGTCGGCCTTCTGGAAACCGAGCTCTTCGCGCAGCTGCCGGCCTTGGCAGGAGAGGGCGAGGGCGCCTTGCGCCCGACCCTGCCGCTCGCCACCAATGCCGACAGTCTCGGCACCTGGTTTCTTCCGGCGCTGGCCCATTTTTCGCAGGAAAGCGACCCGCTTCTCGACATCGCGGTGGACGATCAGGACCATACGGCGGACTGGCTGCGGCGCGGCCGGGTGCTCGCCGCCGTCACCGCTCTTGCCCAGCCCGTGCAGGGCTGCCGCTCCACGCCGCTCGGGAGCCTGCGCTATGTCGCGACCGCCAGCCCCGCCTTCGTGCTTCGCCATTTCACCGGAGGCGTGACGCCCGAGGCGCTCGGCCGCGCGCCCGCCCTTACCTTCAACCGCAAGGACCGGCTGCAAAGCGGCTGGATCGCGGCCAATTTCGGCGAGGCGGTCACCCATCCCACGCACTGGCTGCCATCGACGCAGGGTTTCGTGGACGCCTGCCGGCTCGGGCTCGGCTGGGGGCTGAACCCGGTTTCCCTGGTGCGGGATCATCTGGAGGCCGGGCGGCTGGTCGAGCTCCTGCCCGGCCGCCCCTACGACACGCCGCTCTTCTGGCAGGTCAGCCGGCTTGCCGCCGAGCGCCTGACCCCTCTCACCCGCGCCGTGGTGGACACCGCGCGGCGCGAGCTGGTTCAGCCGGAGTAACGATCAGAAGCGCGGGCGCGGCTCACCGGCGGCGCGGCAGGCGCTGGCCAGCGTGTTGGCCATGAGCATGGCGATCGTCATCGGGCCGACGCCGCCGGGGACCGGCGTCAAGGCCGATGCGATAGTGGCGATTTCCTCGGAGGCGACGTCGCCGACGAGCCGCGTTCGGCCTTCGCCCTTTTCGGGCGCGGGCACGCGGTTGATGCCGACATCGATCACCACCGCGCCGGGCTTCACGCTGTCGGCGCGCAGGAAGTGCGGACGACCGATCGCGGCAACCAGGATGTCCGCCTCGCGGCAAAGCGCCGGCAAATCCTTCGTACGCGAATGGGCGACCGTCACCGTGGCGTTGGCGAGCAGCAGAAGCTGCGCCATGGGCTTGCCGACGAGATTGGAGCGCCCGACCACCACGGCGCGCTTGCCCGAGAGATCGTCGCCCAGCACGCTGCGCAGGAGAACCATGCAGCCGGCCGGCGTGCAGGGCACGAAGGCCTCGTCGGTCTGGCCGCTGGCGAGGCGCCCGGCGTTCACCAGCGTCAGCCCGTCCACGTCCTTGTCGGGGTCGATGCGCCCGATCACGGCCTCGGCGTCGAGCCCCTTGGGCAGCGGCAGCTGCTGCAGGATGCCATGAATGGCGGGGTCGGCGTTCAGCCGGTCGATCAGCGCCAGAAGCTCGGCCTGCGGCACGTCGGCGGGCAGGCGATGGGTCACGGAATGGAAGCCGCAGGCTTCCGCCGTGCGCCCCTTGTTGGCGACATAGACCTGGCTCGCCGGGTCCTCGCCGACGATCACCACGGCCAGGCCCGGCTGCACGCCGGTCTTGGCGCGCAACGCCTCGCCGCCGGCCTTGGCCGTCTGGAGAACCGCGGCGGCCGTCGCCTTTCCGTCGATCCGTGAAGCCTGCATCGGGGGAAGTCCTTTCGCGCCGACCGTCGTAACTCAAGAGCCCTGTTCGGCCGCAGCCATATAACGGGGACGGGGAGGGGCGAAAGGAAAATGCGCATCCGCGAGGACGCAATGCAGCATGGCGGTGCGCTCGCGGCCTTTTCACGCCCGCGTGCCGGACTATTCTCCTTCCCGCGAGAGGCAGGGAATCGGAGAGCGCCATGCGTCTGGAAGAGCAGGTCGCGGTCATCACGGGGGCGGGGTCGGGCATTGGCCGCGAGATCGCCCGGCGCTATGCGCGCGAGGGCGCGCGCGTCGCGATCGCCGACCTGAAGGGCGAGGCGGCGGAGGAGGCGGCGGCCGAGATCGAGGGGGCCGGCGGCAGCGCCATCGCGCTGACGATGGACGTCACCGACGAGGCCGCCGTGCGGGCGGGGATCGAGCGCGTCGCGCAGCATTGGGGCCGGCTCGACGTGGCGATCGCCAATGCCGGCATCCAGATCGTCCACCCGATCGAGGACTTCCCCTACGAGGAGTTCAAGCGCGTGGTGGACATCCATCTCGGCGGCTCCTTCCTCGTCACCAAGGCCAGCCTGCCGCACATGTACCGGCAGAAATCCGGCTCGATGATCTATATGGGCTCGGTGCATTCGCACGAGCCCTCGGCGCTTAAAAGCGCCTATGTCGCCGCCAAGCACGGCATTCTGGGCCTGGCCCGCGTCGCGGCCAAAGAGGGCGGGCCGCATGGCGTGCGCGCCAATGTCATCTGCCCCGGCTTCGTGCGCACGCCGCTGGTGGAGAAGCAGATCCCCGAACAGGCGCGCTCGCTCGGCATTCCCGAGGAGGAAGTGGTGAGCCGCATCATGCTCGGGCGCACCGTGGACGGCGAGTTCACCACGGTCGAGGACGTGGCGGAGGTCGCGATCTTCCTCGCCGGCTTCGGCTCCAAGGCGCTCACCGGCCAGTCCATCACCGTCAGCCATGGCTGGTACATGGGCTGACCTTCCTTCTCCGCCCGCTCGCAAGACCCACAAACACGGACAAGCCTTCCATGCAGATCATCACCGTTCAGCCCATCGTCGCCTTGATCGCCGGCGTCCTCATTCTCCTGATGCCCCGGCTCCTGAACTACATCGTCGCCTTCTATCTCATCATCGTCGGGCTGACCGGGCTGCTGGGCACGGGCGGCTTCTGACGCCGCGAGGCCGGCGGCTTTCGCTGGCTCTTTTCGCTTGAGCGACGGCGCGGATGCGCGCGACATGGGCGGCGGGTCGGCCGCGGCGTGAGAGAAGGGGAGCGAGAACCATGGCAGGCGGCACCGGGCGAGCGCGCATCGTCATTCTGGGCGGAGGCTCGGGCGGGCTGGAACTTGCCTCCCAGCTCGCTCACCACGGCAAGCTCGACGTGACGCTGGTGGACCGGGAGCTCGCCCATCTCTGGAAGCCCCGGCTGCACGAGTTCGCCGCCGGCACCGTGTCTTCCTCGCTCGCCGAAATGTCCTTCTACATGCTCGGCCAGATGCGCGGCTTCCGCTTCGAGCAGGGCAGCGTCGGCGCGCTCGACCACGACCGGCGCGAGGTGGTGCTGGCCGCCATTCCCGGCGAGGACGGCACGGTCGCGGCGCGCGAGCGGCGCGTACCCTATGACATCTGCGTCGTGGCGCTGGGCGGCGTCGTGCCCGATTTCGGCACGTCGGGCGTTCGGGAATATGCCGTGCGGCTCGACACCAAGGCCGATGCCGACCGGTTTCGCGATCGGTTCATCGCCACCATGATCGAAGCGCGCGAATCGGGCGAGCCGGCCGAGGTGGTGATCGTCGGCTCGGGCGCGACGGGCACGGAGCTTGCCGCGCACCTGCGCCGCTCCGAGCGCGGCTTCTTCGACCAGACCAAGGCCGAGCGCCGCCGCAAGCTGCTTGGCATCACCATTCTAGAGGCCGCGCCCGAGATCATGCCCGGCGCCGAGCCGGAGCTGCGCCGGCAGCTCACCGAGCGTCTGCGCCATCTCGACATCAAGACCGTGACCGACGTGAACGTCTCGCGCATCGATCTCGACTCCGTTTATTCCAAGAGCGGCGAGCGCTGGCCCTGCGACCTCGCGGTCTGGGCTGCCGGGCTCGTCGGCAATCCGCTGCTCAAGGATCTCGGCCGCTTCGAGATGGACAAGCGTGGGCGTATCGTGGTGGACGCGACGCTGCGCAGCACGGTGGACGAGCATGTCTACGTCATGGGCGACGCGGCGAGCCTGACGCCGCCCGGCGCCAAACAGCCCCTGCCGCCGACCGCCCAGGCCGCCAGCCAGCAGGCCGACTATCTCACCGAGACCCTGCCCATCCTCGCCAGGGGCGATCCGGTCGAGCCCTTTCACTATTCCGACAAGGGCCGGCTGATCTCGCTCGGCCGCGCGGGAGCGGTGGGCATGATCGGCTTCGGCGCCAAGGACGATTTCCTCATCCACGGCCACTTCGCCACCGCCGCCTACAACGCCCTGCAGCGCAAGCACCAGTGGCGCGTGCTCGGCCATGTCAGAGGCACGGTCGCCATCGCCGCCGACATGATCTCCCCGACCAAGGGCCCGGCGCTCAAGCTGCACGGCGACTGAGACGCCCGGGCCGGGCTGGGGGGAAAAAGGCGAGGCGTCAGAACTCGATGCCGCGCTGCGCCTTGATGCCGGAGCGGAACGGGTGCTTCACCATCTCCATCTCGGTGACGAGATCGGCGAACTCGATCAGCTCTTCGCGCGCGTTGCGGCCGGTGATGACGACATGCTTCATCTCCGGCTTGTGGTCGCGCAGGAAGTCCACGATCTCCTCGACCGGGAGATAGTCGTAGCGCAGGACGATGTTCAGCTCGTCCAGGATCACCATGTCGTGCTCCTCGTCGGCGATCATCGCCTTGGCCCGCTCCCAGGCGGCGCGGGCGGCGGCGATGTCGCGCTGTCGGTCCTGCGTTTCCCAGGTGAAGCCGTCGCCCATGGCGGTGATCGTCACCTCGCCCTCGAAGCGCTCCAGCGCGCGCCGCTCCCCCGTTTCCCACTTGCCCTTCACGAACTGCACGATGCCGACCTTCATGCCGTTGCCGAGCGCGCGGAAAACGAGGCCGAAGGCGGCGGTGGACTTGCCCTTGCCCTTGCCGGTGTGAACGATGACGAGGCCCTTTTCCTGCGTCTTGGTGGCGAGAATCTTGTCACGCGCGGCCTTCTTCTTGCGCATCTTTTCGGCGTGGCGGGCGTCGAGCTCTTCCTCGCTCATGGCGGCGACAAGGGGGGATTTCTCACTCATGGCAACGCTTCCTCCGCCGCAAGGGCGCTGGGTTCGAGGGCACCGGATTCGAGTGCACTGGGTTCGAGGGCGAATCTGACGGAGTTGGAGCGCGGATGCCAGAGCCCGCGCCTGATGGCCTCGGCAAAGCGCCGGCGCATTTCGGCCAGCGCCGCCGGGTTGTTTCGGGCCAGGAAGTCCAAGACCTCTCCATCCTCCAGAAAGGCGGCGTGGACGAGGTCGAAATGCCGGTCGGCCACGTCATGGGTGGTGGCGGCGAAGGCGAAGAGATAGTCCACCGTCGCCGTCATCTCGAAGGCGCCCTTGTAGCCGTGGCGCATGACGCCGGCGATCCATTTCGGGTTCACCACGCGGGCGCGCACGACGCGGGCGATCTCCTCGTCCAGCCGGCGCACCACGGGGCGCTCGGGGCGCGAGTGGTCGTTGTGGTAGCCGACTGGGGCACGGCCGGAGAGCGTTTCCACCGCCGCCGACATGCCGCCTTCGAACTGGTAGTAGTCGTCGGAATCCAGAAGGTCGTGCTCGCGATTGTCCTGGTTCTGCACCACGGCCTCGACGCTCGTGAGCCGCCGCTCCAGGCATTCGCGCGCCGGCAGGCCTTCGGCCTCCGCGCCATAAGCATAGGCGCCCCAATGGAGATAGGCGTCGGCAAGATCCGCCCGGCTGGTCCAGCCGCCCTCGTCGATCAGCGCCTGCAACCCCGCGCCATAGGCGCCGGGCTTGGAGCCGAAAACGCGGTGGCCGGCGAGTTGGCGCGCCTTATCGGGCGCGAGGCCCCGCGCCTCGGCCTCAGTCGCCTCGCGCCGCATCCGCTCGGCGATCGGGTTTTCGGCCGGGTCCTCGTCCAGGGCGCCGATCGCCCGAGCGGCCCGGTCCACGAGCGCGATCTGGTCGGGAAAGGCGTCGCGGAAGAAGCCGGACACGCGCAGCGTCACGTCCACCCGCGGCCGTCCGAGCCGGGCGAGCGGCACGATTTCGAAGCCGGTGACGCGGCCCGACGCGCGATCCCATGTCGGCTTGGCGCCCATCAGGGCGAGCGCTTGAGCGATGTCGTCGCCGCCCGTGCGCATGTTCGCCGTGCCCCAGGCGGTGAGGCCGACCGAACTCAGCCATTCGCCCTGGTCCTGGAAATGGCGCTCCACCAGCCGCTCGGCCGACAGGCGGCCGAGGCGCCAGGCCGCTTCCGTCGGCACGGCGCGCGTGTCGACGGAGAAGAAGTTTCGCCCTGTCGGCAGCGTGTCGGGCCGCCCGCGCGTCGGCGCGCCGGAAGGGCCGGGGGCGACGAAGCAGCCCTCCAAGCCCTGCAAGAGCCCCGCGATCTCCGCCGCGCCGCAGGCGGTGACGCTGGGCCTAAGCCGTGTTTCGATCTCGCCCAGCACGGCCGCCGTGCGGCTCCAGCCGGGCTCGGCCGCGTCCTCGCCCGCGACAAGGCGGGCGGCCAGGAGTTCGATCCGCTCGACCGTGTCGCCCACTGTGCGCCAGGGGTCTGTGGACAGGCTGTGAAGAACCTTGGGGCGAGGGCCGGCCCAGCTTGTGGAAAAGTCGCAGTCCAGCGGATCGAAGCCGAGCGCGAGATCGTCCGCCAGCGCCCGGTGCAGCGAGGCGTCGGGGCCTTCCGTGCCGCGCGGCAGGCGGGCGAGCGCGACCGTGAGGTCGGTGAGCAGCCGTCCCTCGGGCGCGACGCCGAAGACATGCAGCCCGTCGCGGATCTGAAGTTCCTTGAGATCGCAGAGCCAAGCGTCGAGCTTGCCCAGCGCCTCGTCGCCCGCCTCGCCGGGCGCGAGCCCCGCATCGGCGCCGAGCCCGCTCGCCTCCAGAAGCGCCAGAATGTCCTTGCGCAGGAGCGCGGCGCGTCTCGCGTCGCCCTGGTTCGCCTCGTAATACTCGTCCACCAGCTTTTCCAGATCGCGCGCCGGGCCGTGGCTTTCGGCGCGCGTGAGCGGCGGGGTCAGGTGGTCGATGATGACGGCCGAGGTCCGACGCTTGGCCTGCGTCCCCTCGCCGGGATCGTTGACGATGAACGGGTAGAGATGCGGCAGGGGGCCAAGGATCGCCTCGGGCCAGCAGCGCTCCGACAGCGCCAGGGCCTTGCCCGGCAGCCATTCCAGATTGCCGTGCTTGCCCATGTGGATGAGCGCATCGGCGCCGAACTGCTCGCGCAAGAAGGCGTAGAAGGCGAGATAGCCATGCGGCGGCACGAGGTCCGGCGCGTGATAGGTTTCCTTCGGGTCGATATTGTAGCCGCGCGCCGGCTGGATGCCGACGGTGACTTGACCGAACCGGGCGAGCGGCAGGCAGAAGCCCCGCGCGGGATCGAAGAACGGGTCGGCTTCCGGCGCACCCCAGCGCTCCACCATCGCGGCCTGCAATTCGGGAGGTAAGCCGGCAAAAGCACTGAGATAGGCGTCGAGCGAAAGGGTCTCGCGGACGATGCGCCCGGCGCGCTCGCCCGAATTGGTCGGTCCGGCCTGGAGATGCTCCACCAACGCATTGCCGCTTCGGGGAAAGTCCGACAGCCCATAGCCTGCGTCGCGCAGCGCCTCCAGAACGCGCACCGTACCGGCCGGCGTGTCGAGCCCGACGCCATTGCCGATGCGCCCGTCCCGGTTGGGATAGTTGGCGAGCACGATCGCGACGCGCCGCTCCCTGGGGCCAAGCATGCGCAAACGGGCCCAGCGGCGGGCCAGCTCCGCCACGAAGCGCAGGCGATCGGGCTCCGGCCGGTGCGACACGAGATCGATCTCGGTCAAGGCGTCCCATTCCGCCGCGCTCTTGAAGGCGATGGCGCGGCTGAGAACGCGCCCGTCCACCTCCGGCAGGGCGACGCTCATGGCGAGGTCCCGCGCGGAGAGGCCTTGGCTCGAGCGCTCCCAGGCCTCGCGCGCGCCGCTCGCCAGCACCGCCTGCAACACCACGGCGCCGGTCTCGTCCAGCACCGTGCCCTTGTGCGCGGCGCCCGGCGTGGAGACGGCAAAGCCCGTGAGATTGACGACCACGCCAGGGGGATGGCGCGCGAAGATCGCACGCAGCGTCTCGACGCTGACGGGGTCCTTCAAGCTGCTGACGAAGAGCGGCAGGGGCGCCAGCCCTTGGGTCTCCAGCGCGTCGCACAGGGCCTCGACCGCCTCCGTCTGTCCGCTCTGCACCAGCGCGCGATAGAAGATGACGGGCACGACCGGGCGAGGATCGCCCTCGCTCAGGGCTTCGCCCCGCGTGAGCAGCCCCGCCTTGAGGATCGGGCGCGGTTCGCCCGCCGGCCCCTCGCCCGTCAGCGGCTCGCCCTTCAGCAGCGCGCGGCAGCTTTCCAGAAATCCATCCGCATTCGCCGCGCCGCCTTCGCAAAGGAAGCGCCAGAGGCGATGGCGCGTCTCGGGAACGAGCGTGGAAAACCGGTCGAGCCCAGGGTCGGGCTTGTCGTCGCCGGGCAGGATGGCGAGGTCGAACCCGCCCGCCCGCGCCGCCGCCAGCAGCGCCTCGCATCCATGCGGCCAGTAGCGCTCGCCGCCGAGCAGCCGCACCACGACGAGCCGCGCCCCCCCGCCCATGCGGGCGAGATAGGTGTCGACCGACATCGGGTGCGACAGGCGCAGGAGATTGGCGAGGCGCAGCTCGGCCGAGCCGAGACCCAGCCGGCGTGCCGCGCCGGCCAGCGCCGCGAGCTCGGTGTCGGCGGCCGAGAGAAACAGGATCTCGCCGGGGCTCTGCCCGAGATCCACCGCCTCCGCGCCGTCCGCGATCGTTCCGCGCTGCGCGGCGAGGAGATGCAAGGCCGCTTACTCCGCCGCCGCCTGGGCTTCAGTGGAGGCGAGCGCGGCGATGGCGGCGCGGATCGCCCCCTCGTTTTCCTCGATCGCGTCGTGCAGGCCGATCACCACGAGACGGGTCGCGCGCGCTTCGCCGGGCGCGAAGGGCCGGTCGTAATAGGCCTCGACGCGCCCGCCGACGGCCTGCACGAGAAGCCGCGCCGCCTTGCCTTCGACGGCCGCGAAGCCCTTGAGGCGCAGGATGTCGTGCGCGGCGATCAGACCCTTCAGCCCGTCCACGAACCGGTCGGGCGAAGCGAGCGGGCGGGTCTCCACCACGATGCTCTCGAAATCGTCGTGGTCGTGCGCCACGCCGCCCTCGTGCTCGATCTCGTGATGCGAGCGGCGCTCGTGGATGTGGTCCTCCGTGCCGCTGGCAAGGCCCAGAAGCACGTCGGCCGGCAGCTTGCCCTGGCTCGCCGTCACGAGGGCGAGCTTGCGCCCGGCGACAAGGGTTACCTCCTCGCGCACGCGGGCTAGCTCCTCGTCCGAGACGAGATCGGCCTTGGACAGAACGAGAAGGTCGGCGGCGCGGATCTGGTCCTCGAACAGCTCTTCCAGCGGGTTGTCATGATCGAGGCTTTCGTCGGCCTCGCGCTGCGCCTGAACCTTCGCCTCGTCGTCGGCAAAGCGCCCGGCCGCAACCGCCGCCGCATCGATCACGGTGACGACGCCGTCCACGGTGACGCGGGCCTTCACCTCGGGCCAGTTGAAGGCGGCCACCAGCGGCTGAGGCAGGGCGAGGCCGGAGGTCTCGATCACGATATGGTCGAGCCGGTCCGCGTGCTCCAGCAGCTTTTCCATGGTGGGAATGAAGTCGTCGGCGACCGTGCAGCAGATGCATCCGTTGGTGAGTTCGACCACATCCTCCTCGCGGCAGGTCTCCACGCCGCAGCCTTTCAGGATGTCGCCGTCGACGCCGAGATCGCCGAACTCGTTGATGACGAGGGCGATGCGCCGGCCCTCGGCATTCTGCAGGAGGTTGCGGATCAGCGTGGTTTTGCCGGCGCCTAGAAAGCCGGTGACGACGGTGGCGGGAATCTTGCGCATGAGATCAGCCTTTGAGAGGGAGGGGCAGGCCGGCGGCGACGAAGGTGACGCGGTCTGCCAGCGCTGCGATCTGTTGGTGAAGACGCCCGGCCTCGTCGCGAAAGCGCCGGGCGAGCTTGTTTTCGGGGACGATGGATAGGCCGACCTCGTTGGAGACGAGCACCACGAACCCGGGCAGGGGGCCGCGTAGCGTCTCGCACAGGCGCGCCGCCTCAGCCGGAATGTCGGCCTCGCTGAAAAGGAGATTGCTGAGCCAGAGCGTCAGGCAGTCCACCAGGAGGGCGCGGCCCTCGCCCGCCTCGCGCCGCAGCGCGCCGGCAAGATCCAGCGGCTCCGCCACCGTCAGCCAGGGCGCGGGGCGGCGCGCCTGATGATGGGCGATGCGCTCCTCCATCTCGGTATCGAAGGCCTGGCCCGTCGCGAGATAGACGGGCTGGAGGCCGGAGGCCATGACGAGGGTTTCGGCATGGTGGCTCTTGCCCGAGCGCGCGCCGCCGAGAACGAAGTGAACGCTCACGCCGAGAGGGCCGCGGCCCGGCGCTCGTTTCGCACCAGCCGATCGCTGGCGAGCCCGGCGCCGAGGCCGATCAGCACCCAGAACAGGGCCGAGACGGCGAGCGAGGCGACGGCGAACTCGGCCGCCAGCGTCGGCGGAATGGGGCTGGCCAGATCGGCGGGATGGGGCGCGGCGAAGAGATGCGGCGCGACGAGAAGCGCGAGGCCCGCGAGCCGCGCGGCGGTGGAGCCGCGCAGAACGACCAGCCAGAGCCCGGCCACGGATGCGCCGACGGTGGCGAGCCACCAGAGCTGACGGGCGGCCAGATCGGCGGCCGGCATGGCGGGAAGCTCCGGCGGCAGGCCGAGCGCGGGGGCGAGCGTCACGGCGCCGAAGCCGGCCAGGCCCCAGAGCGCGCCGTTGCGGAACGTCAGCGGCCGGTTGGCGGCCAAGCTCGCGGCGGCGAGCAACAGCGCGAAGCCGCAGCCGAGCACGAGATTGGCCAGGATCGAGCCGCCGGTGCGGCTTTCCACCAGCGTCGTCGCCTCGCCGCCCTCGTGGCCGGAATGGGCGAGCGCGGGGGAAACGAGAGCAAGGCCGGCGGCATGGTCGTGGCCGGCGGGCGCGCCGCCTTCCTCGTAGACTTCCGCCGCGAGGATCAGGGGAACGAGCTTGGCCTGCTGAACGGGCGTGACGAGCAAGCCGGCGAAAAGGCCGGCGAAGATCGCGGCCGAAAGGGTGCGGGTGAGCATGGGCGAAATCCTGCGCGCGGACGGGGCTCGCGGGCGAGCGCGCGTCCGAAAAGACGAGACGAATCCGGGTTCAGCGTCGGCTGGCGAGATGCGGTGCGACGGAGCGGGGAGGCGTCAGTGGCAGGGAAGGCCCATGGCGTGGCGGGCGTCGTGCACGGTGTCGTGCAGCGCGTCGGCGCTGGCAAAGCCCGCGCCCCAGACGAGGAATGCGCCGAGCGACAGGGCGAAAGCGGCGACGAGAAGGCGCGTCTGCGCCGGTGCGTCGGTGTGAGGAACGGCCGGTGCGGCGGTTCGGATCATGGCATCAACCTCCGTGACGGCGGCCGACATGGCCGCCTTCGCAAGGGATGGCAGGTCTCCTGGCTCGCGGGTCACGGGTCCTCTCCTGCCTTCCCGGGCCGCGAGGCCCAGTGGCGTTTCCGGCGGAAAGACCGCCGGTGAAGAAACCTCGCCGCTCTACAGTCGCGGGGTCGGCTGCGATCCGGGCCCTTGGTTTAAGTCGGCCCTTCGCATTCCCTCTTAGCCCGCGCACGCATGTCGCGCCGCGGGACCATCCAGCGCGGGAGGATAAACCCCCTGGGCCTCAAGTCAAACGATTCAGGGAGATAGGCGACGAGGCGTCTGTCATCTCGTCAAGCTGCGGATGCGCCGTCCGGCTCACGCCAGCCAGGCGGCGCATTCGCCTATCAGCCGGTCGGCATCGCCTTTTCCAAGGCGCTGAGGATCAGCGCCGAACTGACGGGCTTGGGCAGGAAGCGCGCCTGCCGGGGCAGGTCGCTCGCGTCCGGCTGAACCCGGCCGGAGCAGACCACGATCGACACCTGCGGCCAGCGCGCGGCGACCTGGCGCGCCAGATCGATCCCGTCGATCGGGCCGGGCATCTCGATATCGGTGTAGAGCAGTTCGATCGTTTCGGTGTCCGCCAGATGGCGGAGCGCCTGGGTCGTGTTGGCGGCTTCCAGCACGGTGAAGCCGGCGTCCTCCAGGAGGTCGACGGCCTCCATGCGCAGGAGGGGTTCATCCTCGGCGACGAGGGCAACGGCATGTTTTGCTGGCGTGCTCATGTCCGATAAAGGCGCGAACACCGGAAAGGTTTCCAGTCTACGAACCCAGCCAACGACTTGCTTCGAATCGCCATTTTTCTGTGTCGTTCCGCATCGCTCTGCCACCTCGAATCAGCCTCTGAAATCAGCGGCGGCTGAGCTGTGAGAGCTCGCAAGACGCCTTCAGGCCTGCGGGCTGCGAATGGCCGCGAGCGGCGCCTCGATCCGGCACAGGAGGCCGGTGGGCTCGAAACTGTGCTCCACGCTGCCGCCGACCGAGCCGGGCAGGCCGCGCTCGATCAGCCGCGAGCCGAAGCCACGGCGGCTGGGCGCCAGGACGGGTGGCCCGCCGCGCTCCCGCCAAACGAGGCGGAACACCGGCGCGCCGTCCAGAACACCCGTGCTCCAGGAAAGGTCCACCTCGCCTTCGGGCACGGACAGGGCGCCGTATTTCACGGCGTTGGTGGCGAGTTCATGCAGGATCAGCGCCAGCGACAGCGCCGCGTCCGAGCCGATCTCGATGGCCGGGCCGTCGAGGCGGATGCGGTTCTGCCCGTCGTCGTGAAGCGCCAGTGTGTCGCCCACCACGGTGCGGATGTCGGCCGTGTCCTGGCTGCGGCCCAGAAGCAGGTCGTGCGCTCGGCTGAGCGCGGCGAGCCGGTTGCCCAGCGTTTCGCGCGCGGTCAGCATGTCGGGCGCGTTGCGCAGCGTCTGCGACGCGATCGCCTGAACCATGGCGAGCGTGTTCTTCAGCCGATGGCTCAACTCGTGGTTGAGCATCCGCTCGCGCTCTTCGGCGCGGCTGCGCCCGATCTCGGCATGGGCGCGGTCGCCCACCGCCCGCACGAAGCGAAGATCGGCCTCGGAAAACTGGTGCGGCTGGTCGTAGTGGACGAAGATCACCGCCGAAAACCGCCCGTGCTCGATGATCGGCACGTTGAGAAGGACGCGGATGCCGATCGTCTCCAGCGAGGCGCGGTGGAGCGCCGTGCGCGGATCGGCCGACACGTCCTCGATGATCACCGTCTCGCCACGCTTCAGGTCGTCGATGAAGGAGCCGTAGTCGCGGAAATGATGCAGACCGGCAATGCTGGCCGTGCCCGGCAGGCGCCAGTCGGGCTGCATCATCACCGTTTCCTGGACCGGGTCCACCACGCCGAAGCCGGCGCGGCTCGCGCGAAGCTGGCTCGCCATGGCCTCGGCGGCCGCGAAGGCGATCTCGCCGACATCGTGAAGCTCGCGCAGCCGCTCGCCGAGATCCACCAGCGCCGCCTTGCGCGCCTCGCCCTCGCGATAGGCCGTGGTGTCGATCGCCACGCCCGGAAAGCGCAAGGGGCGGCCGGTCGCGTCGTTGAAGGCGCGCCCGCGCGCGTGGACCCAGGTCACGTTGCCCGAACTCTTGCTGAGCAGGCGATAGTCCTCGCTGAAATCGCTGCCTTTCGAAACCGCTGTCGCGATCGCCTCCGACACGCGCGGCCGATCCTCGGGGTGGATGCCCTCCACGAACAGCTGGATCGGCACCCCGGCTTCGGCCTCCTCGGCATCGACGCCGAACATTCCCGCGAAATAGGGGCCGGCATAGACCCGGTCGGCCGCAAGGTCCCAATCCCACCAGCCGAGCGAGCCCGACGCCTCGAAGGCCAGCGCCAGGCGCTCCTCCGACATGAGGCGCGCCGCCTCGCTGCGGCGAAGCCGGGAGGCGAGATCGCCCACCTCCGCCGGCTCGCGCTCGGCTCCGCCGCTCAAGGCGGATCGCGGCTCGGGCGCGTCGTGGCCTTCGCGCGCCAGCCGGCGCGCAGCCCTCAGATAGCTCGCCGCCTCCGCCCGCATCTCGGCGATCTCGCGCATCTGGTCGTGCTGGCTCTCTCCATCTGGCAGCGGCGAGGCGAGCGGCACGGAGGCGATCAGACCTTGCAGGCGCTCGATTTCGGCCAGGAGCTCGTGCCGAGACGCGGAATGAAGGTCGAGAATCACGAAGGGCGGCAATCCGAAAAGGCGCGAAGCAAAGGGCTGTATGGGTGACATAGGGTGGCGTCCGCGCTTCGGGGCGTCAATCCATCGCACGCGACTTTGAGCGTAGGTGACGAGCCTTCTCGGCCCGTCCCGTCAAAATGTCGCGGCGTCTTTGCCGCTTTCGCCTTGGGGCGTGGGGCTGCTATCTCCCTTTTCGACGCCTTGAACCGCCGGGAGACCCCCATGCACCACCCCGCCATCGCACCCCTCCACACCGCCGTCGTGATCGGCGGCGCGACGGGTATCGGCTTTGCCGCAGCCAAGCGCTTCGTCGCCATGGGGCTCAAGGTCGCCGTGGTCGATCGGCGCATGGACGAGCTGGTCCGCGCCCACGAGGCTTTGAGCGAGCTGGCGGGCGGCGAGGAAGGGCGCGTTCTCGCCGCGGCCTGCGACGTCAGCGACCGGGCCGGCCTCGCCAAGACCGCTCAGCATGTGGCGGACACGCTCGGCCCCGTTCATGTCCTCATGAACAATGCCGGCATCCAGCCGGGCTCCTCGATCTTCGGGGATCAGGACGCGTGGGACGCGGTGCTGTCGATCAATCTGGGCGGCGTCATCAACGGCACGCGCATTTTCGGCCCCGGCATGCTGGCGCACGGCCAGCCCGGCCTCATCATCAACACCGGCTCCAAGCAGGGCATCACTACGCCGCCGGGCGACCCCGCCTACAACGTGTCCAAGGCCGGGGTGAAGGTTCTGACTGAGGCGCTCCAGCACGAGCTGCGGAACCGGCCGGACAACCGCGTCGAGGCCGCGCTGCTGATCCCCGGCTTCGTCTGGACCGATCTGACCCGCCGCGACCGGACCGAGAAGCCCGCCGGCGCCTGGACGCCGGAGGAGACGGTCGATTTCATGCTGGAGCGGCTGGAGGCCGGCGACTTCTACATTCTCTGCCCCGACAACGAGACCACGCGCGAGACCGACGAGAAGCGCATTCGCTGGGCCGCCGCCGACGTCGCCGACAACCGCCCGCCGCTGTCGCGCTGGGAGCCGACCTGGGCGCCGCGCTTCAAGGCCTATCTCGAAGGCGAGTGAGGGGCGCGGACGCGCTTCCCCAGGGGTGAGCCGCCCCGCCTTTATACCCTTGCGGCGAGGTGGCGCGCGGCGGGGCCGCGCGTCATGGAGCCGAACGTCCCGTCGCGCCGCACGAAGCCGTGCCAGAGCGCCATGGCGATGTGGCCGGCGATGAGGGCGAAGAGGGTCCAGCCGAGAAACTCGTGGACTTCGCCGGCGAAGGAGCCGAGAGCGGCGTTGGGACCCGGCGTTACCGGCGCGAAGACCTGATGGCCGTAGATCGTGAGGTCGCGGCCCTTGCCGAAGGCGCGCAGAATGCCGAGAGCGGGAACGAGGATCAAAAGCCCGTAGAGCGCGATATGGCCGAGCGCGGCGGCTTTGCGCAGGAGGGCCGGCCCCTCCGTCGCGGGGCGGCGGCGCAGGTTGGCCAGTCCCCAGGCCCCGCGCAGAATGGCCAGCCAGGCGATGGTGAAGCCGGTCCCGACATGCGTGCTCCAGAAGAAGGCGTCGAGCGGCGAATGCTCGGCGACGGCCCGCACCACCGCCGACAGAAGCTGCCAGACCAGAAGAAGCGCCATGCCCCAATGGAGTATGCGGCTGACCCGGCCGTAGCCCTCTGGATCGTCCACCCAAGGCGAATGCGTCGGCATCGAATTGTCCCTTGAATCCATTCTTTGGAATGCTTCTAAAAACCTCGGCCGGGAAGTCGAGTGAATTTCCCGTCTGGATTCGGCAATGTTCCGGCAATCTGGACGCCGCCCGATCCGGCGGGCGTGAGCCGGGGCGAACGGCAGGGAAGCTGTCTGGAAGCGCGATGCTTTCGGCAAGCCCGGCGAGGCGCTCCGGCCCTTCGTGTCAGTCGCCCGCGCGCTGCGCCAGACGCAGGAGCGCGTCGGCGTCGAGATGCTGCTCCAGCCGGGCGGCGATGGCGTCGAGCGCGGCCTCGATGCCGGCGCGGTAGGCGTTCTCGGGGCCGGACAGGCCAAGGCTCTGGAGCAGGT
Organism: Aureimonas sp. AU20; assembly: GCF_001442755.1. Classification (NCBI taxonomy): domain Bacteria; kingdom Pseudomonadati; phylum Pseudomonadota; class Alphaproteobacteria; order Hyphomicrobiales; family Aurantimonadaceae; genus Aureimonas; species Aureimonas sp. AU20. The sequence continues at coordinate 767,379 of NZ_CP006367.1, forward strand.
GGCGGCGCCAGGGGTCGGAGCCGAAGACGCCGTGGAGATAGGTCCCCTCGACCTGCCCGTCGGCGCTGCGCGCGCCCTCCGGCCGGCCGAGAAGCGTGGCGAAGGGGCGCTCGCGGTCCGGCCCCGCCGTCGCGCCCATATGGATCTCGTAGCCCTCCAGCGCCAACCCTTCGGGCGAGGTGCCGCTGGCGGCGCGCACGGTCTTCGGCCCCTGCATCACGGTTTCGACGTCGAGAAGGCCGAGCCCCTCGGCCTCGGGAATCGCGCCGTCCACGCCGTCGGGGTCGCGGATGCGCCGACCCAACATCTGGTAGCCGCCACACAGGCCGAGAATGCGCCCGCCGCGCGCGTGGTGGCGCTTGAGATCGGCGTCCCAGCCGTTGCGGCGAAACGCCAGGAGATCGGCGATCGTGGATTTCGTGCCGGGCAGGACGACGAGCCCCGCGTCAAGCGGCAGCGGCTCGCCGGGGCGCACGAAGCGCACCTCGACTCCAGGCTCGGCGGCGAGCGGGTCGAGATCGTCGAAATTGGCGATGCGGTCGAGCACGGGCACGGCGACGAGAAGGCGGGCCGCGCCTTCGCTGGGCGGCCGCCGCGCTTCCAGCGCCACCGAATCCTCCGCCGGCAGGCGGCTCGCCTCCGTCAGCCAGGGCACGACGCCGAAGCTCGGCCAGCCGGTGAAGCGTGTGATGGCGGCGAGCCCGTCCTCGAACAGGGTCGGGTCGCCCCGGAACTTGTTGACGAGAAAGCCTCTGATCGGCGCCAGATCCTCGGGCGGCAGGATCGTGTGGGTGCCCACTAGAGAGGCGATGACGCCGCCCCGGTCGATGTCCCCGACCAGCACCACGGGCACGCCGGCAGCCCGGGCAAAGCCCATATTGGCGATGTCGCCGGCCCGCAGGTTGATCTCGGCCGGCGAGCCCGCGCCCTCCACCAGAACGAGGTCCGCCTCCGCCTCCAGGCGCGCGAAACTCTCGAGCACGCGGCCGAGCAGCGCCGGCTTGAGGCGCTGATAATCGGCGCCACGCGCGGCGCCCGCGACGCGCCCCTGCACCACGATCTGCGAGCCGGTCTCGGACTGGGGCTTCAGAAGAACCGGGTTCATGTGGACGCTGGGCTCGGCGCCGCAAGCCAGGGCCTGCAGCCACTGCGCCCGGCCGATCTCGCCCCATTCGCCGCTCTCGGGAATGCGGGCGACGGCGGCATTGTTGCTCATGTTCTGCGGCTTGAAGGGGCGAACCGTCAGACCCCGATTGCGGAACAGCCTGCAAAGCCCGGCGACGAGCACGCTCTTGCCGACATCCGAGCCCGTGCCCTGGAGCATCAGGGCCGGGGTCGGCCTCAGCCCTGTGCTCATGCCCAGAGCAGGCGCACGGCGAGCGCGATGCAGACCGTGACCAGAAGCGGGCGGATCAGCTTGGAGCCAAAGCGCATGGCGGAGGCCGCGCCGACGCGCGCGCCGATGAACTGCGCGAGGCCCATGGCGAAGCCGAGCTGCCAATGGATCGTTCCGACGCTTGCGAAGACGAGGAAGCCGCCGACATTGGAGGCGAAATTCAGGAACTTGGTGTGGGCGGTGGCCTTGAGAACGCCGTAGCCGGCGAGACTGACGAAGGCGAGCATGAAGAACGAGCCCGTGCCCGGCCCGAACAAGCCGTCATAGGCGCCGATCAGCGGCACCACGACGAGCGCGAAGCGCCGGGGCGAGATGCGGCGCTCGCGGTCGATGTCCGACAGGCCCGGCTTGAAAGCGAAATAGAGCGCGATGGCGATCAGGAGAAAGGGCAGGAGGGTTCGAAGCAGGTCGAGCGGCAGCGCGGTGGCAAGCAGCGCGCCCCCGGCCGAGCCCGCCGCCGAAAGCAGCCCGGCGGGCAGGAGCGTGCCGAGCTTCACATGGCCCTTGCGCGCATAGGCGATGGTGGCCGAGCCCGAGCCGAAGAGCGACTGGAGCTTGTTGGTGCCGAGCGCGGTCAAGGGATCGACGCCCCCCAGAAGCAGCGCCGGCACGGTGATCATGCCCCCACCGCCGGCGATGGCGTCGATGAACCCGGCCAGAAACGCCGCACCGACGAGAAGCAGGAAGACGAGATCGAGAGGCATGGGCGCGTCCGGCGGGCGGGGAAGAAAACGAGCCCGAGCCCTAGCGCATCGTGGAGCGGAGCGGAATCGCCGTGAAGGGCTAGTCTGCCAAAACGGGCCGCGGCGATCCACTCTGCGGTTCGGGCGCTCTTCGCTTCAACCGTCGCACGACCGGGACCATGAGAGCCGAGACGGCGATGCAGTAGAGGCCGAGGAGCGTGAGGATCAGGGGATAGGAGACGCCCCGGTCGATCAGGACGCCGCCGAGACCCGGGCCGAGGGCTGCGGCCAGCACCATGAGCGGCACGATGGCCGAGCGGATCGCGCCCAGATGCCGCGTGCCGTAGACCTCGGGCCAGAGCGTTCCGAAGAGCGTCAGCGAGAACCCGTCGCTGAGACCGTAGAGGACGAGGAACAGGAAAGCGGCGCGTGGGCCTTCCACTTGGCCGAGAACGAGGCAGCCGAGGCCGAGCGGGAGGAGGTAGAGCGGCAGGAAGGCGCGCGCCGAGCGCTTGTCCACGCACCAGCCCGCCAGAAGCAGGGAGCCCAGCGTCGTCAGCGCATAGAGCGGCAGGGCGGAGGCGAATAGGCCGGGCGACCAGCCGCGCAACTCGCCGAGATAGGCCTGGTGAAAGAGGATCGTGTTCGAGATGAAGGCCGGGGGCAGCATGGCCAGCAGCAGAAGCGGGAAGAGCGGATCGCGCAGCGCCTCGCGCCGCGTCCAGCCGGCCATGGCTTCGCTCCCGCCGGGCGCCTCGGCCGGGCGGCGCTCGCGCGCGAACAGGACGCCGGCCAGCGGAACGGCGAGAAGCACGAGCAGCGCCGCCACCGCGCCCCAGATGCCGCGCCAGCCGAGCGGCGCCAGCGCGAAGGCAAAGAGCGGCGGCAGCACCGCCTGGCCCGCGTTCAGCCCCAGCGAGGCCAGCGACACGGCGCGCCCGCGTCCTTCCGCCCGCCCCGGCCCGAACCAGCGCCCGAGCAGCGTATAGGCGGCATGGACGCAGAAGCCCTGGCCGAACAGGCGCAGGAGAAACAGGGCGGCGGCAAGCGCGACGGGGCCGGGGGCCAGCGCCAGAAGCAGCGCGCCGAGGGCCAGCGCCCAAACCGCCAGCATTGCCGACCGCCGGGCCGACCAGCGGTCCACGACCGGGCCGACGAAGGCCAGCGTCAGCGCCCCGGCCAGCGTCACGCCCATGTAGAGCAGCCCGAAATCGCCGTTGGACAGGGCGAAGGCGCGGCGGATCTCGCCGCCCGACAGCGAAACGAAGAAGCTCTGGCCGAAGGAGGACACGAACAGAAGCAGGAAGCCGGCGGCGAGCCAGCGCCGGTTGAGGCGCACGAAGGCGAGCGAGGCGTTCAAGCGGGGAGTCCTTCACCGATTCGGCGGTATGGCTTGAGGCGCGGTTTGCGGCAAAGGCGGACCCGGTGGCAAGTCCGGCGGGCGGTGCGGGGCATCGCGTTTCCGCGCGCTTAGATGCGTCCGATCGCCCGACACGAGCGACGCCCGGTTTGACGTAGCGGACCATCCCGGCTTTAAGGCGCTGGCCTGACGGTGCCTTGCCCGGGACGATCTCGGCGGGGCTCTTGCAAAAGCGATTCCAGGACGGCCGACCCAAACCGGGGGCGCGAAGCGGAAACTGTCGGACGCGGCGCGTCGCCCCAAGGCGAGGCCCGTTCTCCGGCGCAACAACGTGACGGAGGATCAGTCCGATGAAGGCTCTCATGCTGTGCGGCCACGGCTCGCGCGATCGCGGCGCGGTGGAGGAATTTCGCGGCCTCGCCGAGAAGATCGCCCGCCGCCTGCCCGACTGGGCGGTGGACTACGGCTATCTCGAATTCGCCACGCCCATCATTCGCACCGGGCTCGACGCGCTGCGCGAGAAGGGGGCGGACCATATCCTGGCGCTGCCGGGCATGCTGTTCGCCGCCGGCCACGCCAAGAACGACATTCCGTCCGTGCTCAACACCTATGCTGCGGCCAACGATGTCGCCATCACCTATGGGCGCGAGCTCGGCATCGATCCCAAGATGATCCGCGCCGCCGGCGAGCGCATCCGCGAGGCGCTGCGGGCGGACGGCTGGCGCGACGGCGAGCCGCTGCACGACACGATGCTGGTGGTGGTGGGGCGCGGGGCGTCCGACCCCGACGCCAATTCCAACGTCGCCAAGGTCATGCGCATGCTCTGGGAAGGGCTCGGCTTCGGCTGGGGCGAGACGGCCTATTCCGGCGTCACCTTCCCCCTGGTCGAGCCGGCGCTGACCCATGTCTCGCGCCTCGGCTACAAGCGCATCGTGGTGTTTCCCTATTTCCTGTTCACCGGCATCCTGGTGGACCGCATCTATGCGGCGACCGACAAGGTCGCCGCCGCCATGCCGGACGTCCGCTTCCTGAAAGCCGGGTATCTCGATGCCCACGACCTCGTGGTCGAAACCTTCGTGGACCGTTTGAACGAGATCCTCGAAGGCACGAACAACATGAACTGCCAGATGTGCAAATATCGCGAGCAGGTTCTGGGCTTCGAAGCGGAGGTCGGCCTGCCGCAGGAAAGCCACCACCACCATGTCGAGGGCATCGGCACGGGTCCTGCGGACGCTCCGATCGAGGCGACGGCGACGCACGATCATTCCCATGGCGGCGCGGGACACGACCATGGGCACGGGCATGATCATGGTCACGACCATCCTCACGCGCATGGGCACGATCATCCGCATGCGCATGACCACTCCCACGACCATGCGCACGACCATGCCCATGGGCATGACCACGGCCACCCGCATGACCATGCGCATTCCCACGGCCACGGCCACGGCCACGGCCACGGCCACGGCCACGGCCACGGCCACGGCCACGGCCACGCGCATACGCACCACCCCTATCCCCATGCCGACCATCCGCTCGGGCCGCGTTCGCTGAAGTCCTGAGGCCGGGCCATGGCGCTGGACTATGTCAGGGACCCCGCCGCCATCTACGAGGCGAGCTTCGCCACGATCCGGCGCGAGGCGGCACCGTTGCTGGCGCGGCTGCCAGAGGGCGCGCAGACGCTCGCGATCCGCCTCGCCCATAGCTGCGGCATGGTCGAGATCATCGAGGATCTGCGCTTGTCGGTGGACGCCGTGGCGGCGGGCCGCGCGGCGCTGGCCGCCGGGGCGCCGATCCTCGTGGACGCCGAAATGGTCGCGCATGGCGTGATCCGCCGGCACCTGCCGGCCGGCAATGCCGTGCTTTGCCGGCTGAACGAGCCGGAGGTGGCGCCGCTCGCGGCCCGGCTCGGCACGACGCGATCGGCGGCCCAGGTCGATCTCTGGGTGGAGCGGGGCGAACTATCGGGCGCGGTGGTCGCCATCGGCAACGCGCCGACCGCCCTGTTCCGCCTTCTGGAACTTCTGGATGAGGGCGCCGCGCCGCCCGCCGCGATCCTCGGCTTTCCCGTGGGCTTCGTCGGCGCGGCCGAATCCAAGGCCGAACTCTTTGCCCGCCCGCGCGGCGTGCCCTTCGCCACGCTTCTCGGCCGGCGCGGCGGCAGTGCGCTGGCGGCGGCGGCGGTGAACGCCCTCGCCACCGGCCTTGCGACGGGGGCCGAGCCTTTGGGTGGCTGGACGGAAAGCCAGCAATCGGACGCGGGAGCCGAGACCGGCCCGGCATCGTTGGCCGGGCAGGCCGACGGCGAAGCGCAGGGCGCCCCCCTTCCTCCTGATAACCCAGCCGCACGATCGCCCGGCGACGGCAGCTCGGCCTCCGCCCAGGGTGAAGGACGGCTCGTATGAACGCGCCTTCGCGCAAAGCTTCTGTCCCAGCCAACGCGCTTGACGCGCGCGAGGCGAGGCGATCCATATCCATGCCTGTCTTTGCGGAAAGCCGTTGGTCTGGGCTGCGGTTTGCCGGCGCGTTCGAGCGGGGTGACCAGGGGCGCCCGCTTGCCGCGCCCCACCATCTTTCGCGGCTGACTTACCGGCGAAACGTCCGTTGCGCCTCGGACCCTGCGGAGGTCCGGATGACCGTAGCTCTGTTCGAGGCTTCGGTCGGAACGCGACAACTCGCCCCCTTCAACGTGCGCCCCGAGCGGACCGCTGGGGCGGGGTGGAGCGCTTGGTCCGACGCATCGGCGAGGCGTGCGGCCGGAAGAGGCCAAGAGGGATGGCATCCGTTCACCCTGAACGACCAAAGCTCCGAGCCCACCTATTCTCTGCCCCCGCTCGCTCCGGGCCGTCCCGCATGAGCGCGCCCTGGCTCGACCTGATCGGTGTCGGCGACGGCGGCCTGGCGACGTTGGCGCCCGAGGCGGCCGAGCGTTTGGCGCAGGCCGAGATCGTCTTCGGCGGACAACGTCACCTCGCCATGCTGGCGCCCGCACACCCGGCCGAGCGCCAACCCTGGCGCTCGCCCTTCGCGGACAGTGCGGCCGATCTCCTGGCCGCGCGCGGGCGGCGGTCCGTGGTGCTGGCGACGGGCGATCCGTCCTGGTTCGGCCCGGCCAAATGGCTGCGCAGCGTCCTGTCCACCGACGAGTTTCGGGTCTGGCCCGCGCCCTCCGCCTTCTCGCTGGCCGCGGCGAAGCTCGGCTGGGCGCTGGAGGACTGCCTCTGCCGCACCGTGCATGGAAGGCCGGTGGAGCAGGTCGCCGCTGATTTCGCCGAAGGACGCCGGCTTCTCGTCCTGTCGGAGGACGGCGCGTCCCCTGCCGCGCTCGCTGCCTGTCTCGTGGACGCCGGCTATGGCGCGAGCGACCTCCAGGTGCTGGAACATCTCGGCGGAACGGCGGAGCGCGTGCGAGGGAGCGTGGCGGAGCGCTTCGATCTTGACCAGATTGCCGCCTTGAACACGATAGCCGTGGAATGCCGCGCCACGGAGGGCGCCCGAGTTTGGCCGCCCGGCCCCGGCCTGCCGGACGAGGCCTTTCGGCACGACGGCAAGATGACCAAGCGCGTGTTGCGCGCGCTGGCGCTGGCGGCGCTGAGCCCGCGCGCTGGCGAACTTCTCTGGGATGTCGGCTCGGGCTCGGGCGCCATCGCGGTGGAATGGTGCCGTAGCGCTGGCGGCGCGCGGGCGCTCGCCATCGAGCCGAACCCCGAGCGCCTGGCCTTCATCCGCGAGAACCGCCGCCGGCTCGCAGCCCCCTGCATCGCCATCGTTGAGAAGCGCGCGCCGGAGGCCTTCGACGCTTTGCCGGCGCCGGACGCCGTGTTCCTCGGCGGCGGGTTGACGGAGGGCGTTTTCGCCCCCGCTTTCGCGCGGCTGAAGCCCGGCGGTCGGCTCGTCGCTCATGCGGTGACGCTGGAATCGGAGGCGATCCTCCTGGCGCTCCACGCCAAGCAGGGGGGCGATCTCCTGCGCGTCTCGGTGGACCATGCCGCGCCGGTCGGACCGTTTCGCGGCTGGCGCCCCGCCATGCCGGTTCTTCACTGGTGTCTCACGAAAGGCGCGCGCGGATGAGCGGCACGCTCTATGGAATCGGGCTCGGCCCCGGCGATCCCGAACTGCTCACGCTGAAGGCCCATCGCCTTCTCCAGCGCGTGCCCGTCATCGCCTATCCCGCGCCGGACGGCGCGCCCTCGCTCGCCCGCACCATTGCCGCGCCGCATCTGCCGGGCGGACAGGTGGAACTGCCGATCGGCCTTTGCATGGCGGTGGACCGCGCGCCCGGCCAGGGCGGCTACGACGCCGCCGCGCCCGAGATCGCCGCGCATCTGGAGGCGGGGCGGGATGTCGCCGTGCTCTGCGAGGGCGACCCGTTCTTCTACGGCTCGTTTCTCCATCTCTTCGCCCGGCTGTCGCCGCGCTTCGCCACCGAGATCGTGCCGGGCGTTTCCTCCGTCATGGCCGCCGCCGCCGCCCTGCGCCGTCCGCTGGTTGTCCGCAACGACCGCTTCGCCGTGCTGCCCGCGACCCTGCCGGATGCCGCGCTTCGCCCGGCCATCGAGGCGGCGGAGAGCGTCGCGATCCTGAAGCTCGGCCGGCATTTCGGGCGGGTGAAGGCGCTCCTGGCGGAGATGGGGCTCATGGCCGGCGCGCTCTATGCCGAGCGCGTGACGCAGGGCGGCGAGCGCCTTCTGCTCCTCGCCGAGACCGGCGAGACCGCCCCCTATTTCGCGCTGATTCTCCTCTACAAGGGCGCCGAGCCCGCGATCCTGGCAAGCGAGCGACCATGAGCGACCCCGTCTTTCTCTGCCTTTCGCCGGCGTCTCTGGCCTTGGCGACGCGGCTGCGCGCGGCGCTGGGCGGCGAAATCCACGGCTTCGCGCCGCGCCTTTCCGGCACCGACCACGACGTTTCCGATCTCGCCGCGCATCTCGGCGCCCTCTTCGCGGCCGGGCGGCCGATCCTGGCGCTGATGGCGAGCGGCGCGCTGATCCGCCTTCTTGCGCCCCATCTCGGCGACAAGCGCGCCGAGCCCCCGGTGCTGAGCATCGCGGAGGACGGCTCCTGCGTCGTGCCGCTCCTCGGCGGCCATCGCGGGGCGAACGACTGGGCGCGGCACGTGGCGGAAGTCACCGGCGGGTTCGCCGCCGTCACCACGGCGGGGGACCTGCGCTTCGGCGTCGCGCTCGACGTTCCGCCCGAAGGCTATCTCCTCGAAAACCCCGAACACGCCAAAGCCGTCATGGCCGATCTCGTGGCCGGCGAGGAGGCCTGGATCGAGGGCGAGGCGGAGTGGCTCACGGGCTCGGCGATCCCGGTCGCGGACGACGCGCGCATTGCGCTCACCGTTTCCACGGACGCCCGCGCGCCCCGCTCGGCCGAGCTTCTCTACCGCCCGCGCGTCCTAGTGCTGGGGATTGGCGCCGAGCGCGGCGCTCCGCCGGAGGAAGCCGTGGCGCTGGCCGAAGCGACGCTGGCGCAAGCCGGCCTCTCGCCCCTGTCGCTCGCCGCTGTCGCCTCGCTGGACCTGAAGGCCGACGAGCCCGCCGTCCATGCCGTCGCCGCGCATTTCGGCGTGCCGGCCCGCTTCTTCGACGCCTCGACCCTGGAGCGCGAGGCGCCACGCCTCGCCAACCCGTCCGAGATCGTGTTCCGCGAAACCGGCTGCCACGGCGTCGCGGAAGGCGCGGCGCTGGCCGGCGCGGGCGAGGGGGGCGAACTCGTGGCCCCCAAGCGCAAATCCGCCCGCGCCACGGCCGCTCTCGCCCGCGCGCCGCGCCCGCTGGATTTGGAGACGATCGGCCGGGCCAGAGGAACGCTGTTCGTGGTCGGCATCGGGCCGGGGTCGGACGCCTGGCGTTCGCCCGAGGTCTCGCGCATGGTTGCAAGCAGCACCGATCTCGTCGGCTATTCCCTTTATCTCGACCTGCTGGGCCCCTTGGCGCGCGGCAAGGCACGGCACGATTTCGACCTCGGCGCCGAAGAGGCGCGGGTGCGCCATGCGATGGAACTCGCCGCTGAAGGCCGCACCGTCGCCTTGGTCTGCTCGGGCGATGCCGGCATCTATGCCATGGCGACGCTGGTCTTCGAGCTGATGGACCGGGGCGGCGTGTCGGACGGGGCGCGGCGCATCGCCGTCGAAGTCTCGCCCGGCATTTCGGCGCTGCAGGCGGCGGCGGCTCGCGCCGGCGCCCCGCTTGGCCACGACTTCTGCACCATCTCGCTTTCCGACCTCCTGACCCCCTGGGAGGACATCCAGCGCCGGGTGGAGGCGGCAGCACGGGGCGATTTCGTGATCGCCTTCTACAATCCCGTCTCCAAGCGCCGGCGCACGCAACTTGCCCACGCGCGCGACGTGTTGCTCCAGCACCGGCCGCGCGATACGCCCGTCGTGCTCGCCACCAATCTCGGCCGACCGCAGGAAAAGGTGCGCATCGTGGACCTGTCCGATCTCGACGTGGACGAGGTCGACATGCTGACCGTCGTCGTCGTCGGCTCCTCCAACACGCGCGCCTTCACCTCCGGCGAAGGACGGCGCTTCGCCTACACGCCGCGCGGCTATGCCGCCAAGCCCGGCACCACGATTGCGGAAACCCCATGACCGTCCATTTCATCGGCGCCGGCCCCGGCGCGGCCGATCTCATCACGATTCGCGGGCTGCGGCTGATCGAGCGCTGCCCGGTCTGCCTCTATGCCGGCTCGCTGGTGCCGGAGGAAATCGTCAAGGCGGCGCCGGACGGCGCGCGCGTCCTCGACACCGCGCCCATGCATCTCGACGAGATCATCGCCGAGATGCAGGCCGCGCATGAGCGGGGCGAGGATGTGGCGCGCGTCCATTCCGGCGACCCGTCGATCTATGGCGCGACGGCCGAGCAGATGCGGCGGCTGGAGGCGCTCGGCATTCCCTTCGACGTGACGCCCGGCGTGCCGGCCTTCGCGGCGGCCGCCGCCGCGCTGCGCACCGAACTCACCGTGCCGGAAGTCTGCCAGACCATCATCGTCACCCGAACGGCGATGAAATCCTCCGCCATGCCGGAGGGCGAAGACCTGGCGACGCTGGGGCGCAGCGGCGCGACGCTGGCGATCCATCTTTCCATCCGCAACCTCGCCCATATCGAGCGGGAACTCTCGCCGCTGCCGGCCTATGGGCCGGACTGTCCGGTGATCGTGGCCTATCGTGTCGGCTGGCCGGACGAGGCCTTCATCCACGCCACGCTCTCCACCGTCGCGCGCGCCGTACGCGAGGCCAAGCTCACCCGCACCGCGCTTCTCTTCGTCGGCCGCGCGCTTGGGGCGAAGGACTTCGTCGATTCCAAGCTCTACGACGCCAGCCATCCGCATATCCTGCGGCCTGTCCGAAAGGCCGAATCAGCCGGCTAACCACGCCATCGCGGCATTGAGGCTGCGCAGGATCGGCCCGTCCGGCTCGGGCGGCCGGCGGATCAGGATGACCGGCAGGCCGAGCGCGCGCGCCGCCGCGATCTTGGCATAGCCGCGCGCGCCGCCCGAGTTTCGGCAAACGAGATGCGTGACGCGCTCGGCGCGAAACAACGCCGCCTCCTCGGCCGGATCGTCGGCGGGCCGACCGGTGATGAGCGTGGCGGCAAAGGGCAGAGGCTCGGAGGGCGCGTCCACCCGGCGCAGCACGGGCGACAGATCCGGACGGTGGCGGAACGGCGCGACATGCTGGCTGCCGAGGGCCAGGAAGGGCCGCGCCCCGTGAGGCAGCGCATCGCGCGCCGCGCGCAGGCAGTCGACTTCCTGCCAGAGGTCGCCCTCCATCCGCTGCCAAGCCGGGCGCAGGAAGGCGGCGTGCGGGAGGGCGCAACGCCGCGCCGCCGCCGCCGCGTTGCGCGACATGCCGACCGCGTAGGGATGCGTCGCATCGAGAAGATGCGTGACGCCGGCCGTGGTCACGAAGTCTGCGAGCCCTTCCACGCCGCCGAACCCGCCGATCCGGGTCTCTACCCCCTCCGGCAGCACGGGCGCCAAGGTGCGCCCGGCCAGCGACAGGAGAAGCCGGATATCGGTGCGCTCGGCGTGCAGCCGGCGAGCGAGGAGGGAAGCCTCGGCCGTGCCGCCGAGAAGGAGCACGAAGCGCGGCTCAGGCACGGGCGACCACCTGTCCGGCCCGGTCCACCACCAGGATTTCCGCCTCCACGGGAGCCTCGCCCAGCGTCTCGCGGATCGTCGCGAGCGCCCGTGTCGCCACATGGCCCGCGAGATCGACGCCCGCGTCCCGCGCAAGATCCAGCGCCTCCTTGGCCGTGTTGGCGGAAAGGATCGCGGGTGCAAGCGCGGTCGTCGCCGCAAGCTCCGCCAGAAAGGCGAAATCCACCTGGGACCGGCCGGAATGGAGGTCGAGCGACCCCTGAGCCAGCTTGGTGAGCTTGGCAAAACCCCCCGCCAGGGTCAGCGCGGGCACGGGGTGCCGGCGCAGATATTTGAGAACGCCGCCGGCAAAGTCGCCCATGTCGAGACAGGCGATCTCAGGCAGGTCGGGGTGGAGCCGGCGCGCGGCGTCCTCGCTCGCGGAGCCCGTCGCGGCGATGACGCGGGGCAGATTGGCGGCCCGCGCCACGTCGATGCCGCGATGGATCGAATGGATCCAGGCCGAGCAGGAAAAGGGATGGACGATGCCCGTCGTGCCGAGGATCGACAGCCCGCCCAGAATACCGAGCCGCCCGTTCCAGGTCTTCTCGGCGAGCTTCTCGCCGTTCGGCACGGAAATCGTGATCTCGACATCGGGCGCCCGGCCCTCGGCGGCGCAGAGCGCCTCCACCACCTCGCGCATCAGCCGGCGCGGCACGGGGTTGATCGCCGGCTCGCCGGGCGGGATCGGCAGGCCCGGCCGCGTCACCGTGCCGACGCCCTCGCCCGCGCGGAACTGGAGGCCCGAGCCCGGCGCCGTGAAACGAACCGTCGCGACGATCTCGGCGAGATGCGTGACGTCGGGGTCGTCGCCGGCATCCTTGACGATGCTGGCGCTGGCCGCGCCGGCGCCAAGATGCGTGCGGGCCAGCGCGAAGCCGGGCCGCTCGCCCTTGGGCAGGGTGATCTCGACCGGATCGGGAAAGTCGCCGGTAAGGAGCGCGGTGAGCGCGGCCTTGGTGGCGGCCGTGGCGCAGGCGCCCGTGGTCCAGCCGCGCCGGAGCGCCGCGCCCGGTGGCACGCCATCCTCCCGCCGCTTGCCGAGATTGAAGCCCATGGACGGCTTATAGACCGGCCGCTTGGCGCGAGGCGAGGGGCGCGCGAGGTATCGGCTTGGAATGGCTGGCGCTAAGCGTGAGGGGCGGGTGGATGGCGGGTGCTTTTGGGGGCATTTCGAGACGACCCCGCCCAAACTCGTCGTTTGGCAGGGGCGAGGTGGAAGGCTCTTAGGCATGAAGACTGAAGCCAGCCGCGTGAAGACGGAGTCTGGAAGAAGGGAACGACGTTCGCCGTATCGGAGAAAGGTCGGGTCATGGCGGCTCAACATGAATCTGTCCTCGACGGCCGATGTCGGCAAAGCGTGAGCCATTGGCTTTGGACGAAGGCGCGGGTGCTTTGATAAGGCGGAGCCGCAAGGGGGCGGAGGGATGGTCCGCGCCTTTCGAAGGGGCGTGTTGATGCGAGACCGGCTGCGCCGACCCTTCAAGGGGGAGGGCCGGGAGCCATTAGCCGGGCGCGGCCGGTGCGCGACGGGGGAGCGACAGCGAAGGCGAGTCGGTCGGACCCGGGTTCTCCGAAAGGCCGCTGGCAAGGCTGGGACGCTTTGGGCAGCCGTTGCCCGTGGCAGCGAAATTTCCGATCTGTCCTAAGCCAAAGCGCGATGGCCTTCGATCGCCAGTTTCTCGATAGCCCGTCGAGACAAGCCGTCGAAAGCGGCGCGCGGCGGTTTTCTCTTGGCCGCGCCCCAGTCCGGCAGCGGCAAGACGCAGGCGACCCTTCGCCTTCCCGCGCCATTGCAAGCGGACAGACGTCGCGCTGCGCTCGGCCAAAGCTGGGCCGGACTATATCGATCCGGCCGTTCAAGGGGCCGCAACCGGCCAGCCCTCGATCAATCTCGCCCCCCTACGCCATGCGGCCCGCGACGAAGATGGACGATGGGTCCACTGTCCTGCCGCAGGGTTCGAACACGTCGGGCATAAAAGCCCACCCGCTGGCCGCGCGTCTCCTTCATTGCCGGCGACCACCCTTACGCCGCCCATCCCCCTCCACCCCTCGCCTCCGGTTGAACCCTCCGCGAAAAGGCTGATAGACCGGCCCATCGCGGCGCGGCAGGAGCGAAACAGGTGCGGGACGAGGAGCGGGGTTCGAAGGAAGGTTGGAGCACGCCGCGCGCGGGCGGCGGCTTTCTCCTGGCCGCACCCCAGTCCGGCAGCGGCAAGACGCTGGCGACCCTCGCGCTGCTGCGCCATCTCAAGCGGGCGGGCGTCGCGATGCGCTCCGCCAAGGCGGGGCCTGATTATATCGACCCGGCCTTTCACGCGGCGGCGACCGGCCAGCCCTCGGTCAATCTCGACCCCTATGCCATGCGGCCCGACCTGATCCGGGCGCTCGCCTGGGCCGACGCGCGCCCGCTCGTCGTGGAAGCGATGATGGGCCTTTACGACGGGGCGGCGGACGGCACGGGGTCGGCGGCGGATCTGGCCGTGCTGCTCGGGCTTCCCGTCGTGCTGCTGGTGGACTGCGCCCGGCAGTCGCATTCCATCGCCGCCCTGGTGCGTGGCTTTCGCGACCATGACCCGCGCCTCCGCTTTGCCGGCGTCATGCTGAACCGCGTCGCCTCCGCCAGGCACGAAGTTCTGCTGAGAAACGCACTGGAGCCGCTCGGCCTTCCCGTTCTCGCCGTGTTGCCGCCCGAGCCATGCCTCGCGCTGCCCGAGCGCCATCTCGGCCTCGTGCAAGCCGGCGAACACAGTGATCTCGCCGGCTTTCTCGATCGCGCTGCCGGCTGGATGGAAAAGGGCCTCGCCCCCGGCGCGCTGGACGCCCTCCTGCAACCAGGAGAGGCCCATGCCGCCACCGTGGCACCTTTGGCCCCGCTTGGGCAGCGCATCGCGGTCGCCCGCGACACGGCCTTCGCCTTTCTCTACCCGCATCTTCTGGAGGGCTGGCGGCAGGGCGGGGCGGCGCTTTCCTTCTTCTCCCCCTTGGGCGAAGAGGCGCCGGAGGCGGGCGCCGACGCCGTGTTCCTGCCCGGCGGCTATCCCGAGCTTCATGCCGGGCAACTGGCGTCCGCTGAGCGATTTCGCGCTGGAATGCACCAGGCCGCTTCGCGCGGCGCGCTGATCTATGGCGAATGCGGGGGCTACATGACGCTGGGCGAAACGCTGACCGACGCCGAGGGAGCCGCGCATCCCATGCTCGGCCTCCTGCCGCTCGCCACGTCCTTCGCCGCGCGGCAGCGGCACCTCGGCTATCGCCGCCTCAGCCCGCTTCCCGGCGCGCCCTGGCCCCATGCGCTGACGGGCCATGAGTTCCACTATGCCACGATCACAGGGGAGGGCGCGGCCGATCGCCTGTTCGAGGCGCGCGATGCGCTGGGCACCGATCTCGGCGCGATGGGGCTTCGGTGCGGCCGCGTCATGGGCTCGTTCGCCCATGTGATCGACGGGACCCTGGCGTGAAGGAGGCGCTGCATCACGGCGGGGCGCTCGACGCCGCCGTGGCGCGCTTCGGCGGCGCGCGGGGCGATTGGCTCGACCTGTCCACCGGCATCAATCCTGTGCCGCCGCCCCTACCGGGCATCGAGCCCGAGCTTTGGGCGCGCCTGCCGGAGCGGGCGCTGGAGGCGCGCGCCAAAGACGCGCTGCGCCGCTTTGCCGGCGCGGGCGAGGGGGCGGGCGTCGCGTTGGCGCCGGGCACGCAAGCGCTGATCGCCCTCCTGCCGCATCTTTTCACGCCCGGCCCGGCCGCCGTGCTGTTTCCCAGCTACGAGGAACATGGCCGCGCTCTGGCAGCGGCGGGCCACGTCGTGTCGCGCTTCTCAACGCTGGCCGAGATCGCCCCGCAGACGCGGCTGGCGGTGCTCGTTTCGCCCAACAACCCGGACGGACGGCGCTTCTCGCCGGGCGACGTGCTCTCGCTAGCGGATCGGCTGGGGAGCCAAGGCGGGCTCTTCGTGCTCGACGAAGCCTTCGCCGACGCCGAGCCTGAGCAGAGCCTCAGCCGCGAGGTCGGGCGGCCGGGGCTTCTCGTTCTTCGCTCCTTCGGCAAGTTCTTCGGCCTCGCGGGGCTGCGCTTCGGCGCGGCCTTATGCGAGCCGGCGCTGGCCGCGCGGATCGAGACGCGGCTCGGCCCCTGGGCCGTGTCCGGCCCGGCGCTTGCGCTTGCCGCCGGGCTGATGGCGGACGAGGCGGGCGTCGCGCGCCTGCGCGCCGGCATCGCCGCCCGCGCCGTGCTGACGCGTCGCGCCCTAGCAGCGGCGGGGCTGGAGCCCGTCGGCGGCACAGCCCTGTTCTCGCTTCTTCAGGTGCCGGAGGCCGCTGGTCTGTTCGAGGCGCTGGCGCGCCGCCACATCCTGACGCGCCCTTTCCCCTATCGCGCCGACTGGCTGCGGATCGGCACGGTGCGGAACGAAGCGGAGGCGGAGCGGCTGACGGAGGCGCTGCGCGAAGCACGAGCCGAGGTCGGATGCTGAAGCGGGCGGATGTTTGTCGGGCAGGATCGGCGCGTCGCGTGCGGTCGGGTGAGGCCGAAGGCCCAGGCGCGCGTCTGACTGACGGTCGGGCAACGAGCGCCAATGCAGTAGGGACAAAGCTCCCTTCGATCACGTCACTTGAACCTCGACCAAGGCCTGATCCCATCGCCCTCCGCGCTGCGACCGATGATGTCCGCCACCACTCGAAAGATCGTGGGCGGCGTAGACCATATCCGGCCGGTGCCTTCGGCATCTTGATCGGAGCGACGGCTCGTCGGCTTCAACGGCCCGTTTTCGGGTTCGTCCCTCGATCGGCCTTCGCGACATCGGTTGGAATTTTCCCGGCCATGCCTCCTCAACCCTCGCGAGGGACGTGAGCCCATGGTCCTGTTTCTCGCGACCTTGATTGATCGTGTTCTAGGCGATCCCGACTGGCTTTGGCGGCGCTGGCCGCATCCGGTGGTTCTGTTCGGCGTCTTGATCGGAGCGGCGGATCGCGGGCTGAACCGGCCCGCCTTCGGCTTTGCGCTGCGCCGCGCGCTCGGCGTGCTGGCGATCCTGCTGCTGCTCGCGCTCGCCATTGCCGCAGGCCTTGCGATCCAGCGCTTGTTTGCCGGCTTCGGATGGGCCGGCCTGATTCTTGAGGCTGTGGTCGCCTCCTTGTTTCTGGCGCGAAAAAGCCTTGGCGACCATGTGCTGGCCGTGAAGCGCGCGTTGAAGGAGGGCGGGCTCGGACCGGGGCGGCAGGCCGTGTCGATGATCGTCGGACGCGATCCCGATCAGTTAGACGAAGCCGGGGTTTGCCGCGCGGCGATCGAAAGTCTGGCCGAGAACGCATCGGACGGCGTGGTCGCGCCCTGGATGGCACTCGCGCTCTTCGGCCTACCCGGCCTTCTCGCCTACAAGATGGTCAACACTGCCGATTCCATGATCGGCCATCGCTCCGAGCGCCACCTCGCTTTCGGCTGGGGCGCGGCGCGGCTGGACGATCTCCTCAATCTTGCCCCCGCCCGGCTCACCGCGCTGCTCTTCGCGGCGGTCGCGGCGCTCAAGCCCGGGCAGGGCGCCGGTGCGCGGGCGCTCAAGGTGGCGTGGCGCGACGCCCCCTCGCACCGCTCGCCCAATGCCGGCTGGCCGGAAGCCGCCATGGCGGGCGCGCTGGGCCTGTCGCTCGGCGGCTCGCGCCGCTATGGCGCGCTGGTGGTGGAGGCGCCTTGCCTCGGCGCTGAGGGGCGGCGCGAGGCCGCGCCCGCCGATATCGGCGCGGCGCTCCGCCTGTTCGGCTTCGCCATGGATGCGCTTCTCCTCCTCTCGCTCGCCATCGCCGTGGTCGGGAATATCTGAGAGCCTGTTCGAAAATTCCTCGGCGGGGGCGGAGCAAGGGATTTCACGTCGCCGCGAGACGCCGAACTTGAGCGATGCGAGGGCGCATCGGCGGAGATCGGCAACGGTCCGTACGGATGGGCGAGCGCTGCTGTTTCCCAGGAGCCATGGCGAAGAGCACCGTCGAACCGACCTGACCCTTTTGCCGAGTAGGCCCCAGGCCCCTCGATATTTTTGCGCTGCGTCATAGCTTCGCCCGAGCCCTCTGCCAGCGTGCCGCCACCTGCCATTCGAGGATCAGAGACATGGCCGAAACCGACACCAAGGCGCCCTTCGCCTCTCCCGGCCTGTCCAACGGCGCGGCGATGCGGCGTGGCGGGCCGCCCGTGCCGGCCTGGCTGCGCCAATCCTTCGCGCAGACGATGCGCGGCGTGCCGGAGGTCGAGACGCTGCGCTTCGGCCGGGAGGCTTCGGGCGACGCCGGCTCGACGGCGATCCGCGACGCCGGAGACCTCGCCCGCCATTTCAACCCGTTCCAAGGCGAGATCGACGCCAAGGGGCGTGTTCTGGGCGGCACCGGCACCACCACGATCAATTCCGAGGTGCAGAACTATCGCGGCGATTTCGGCGCGGGAAACCATGTGTTCGAGCCGGATGGGCTGCGCCTCCAGGCGACGGTCGATGCCGGGCGCTTCGACTCCTACCTCAGAGGCGACATCACGCGCCGAAAGGGCGGCTTCAACAGCAATCCGCCGGGCGGCACCGTGCCGACGCGCCTGTCCGACATCGGCTTGCGACCGGGGGACCTCGATAAGGTCACGGTCGGCGACGTCACCACCAACGGGCCGGGCGGGCTCGCCACGGTCGCCGCGATCGACCGCGCGGCGGGCACGATCGTCTTCGAGGCCGTTTCGGGCGGCGCGCGGGCGGACTATGCCGGCAATTTCCACCTGACCTTCACGCGCTTCGCCTTCGCGCCTCTCGCCGCGCCCGCCGCGATCGAGGAAGGGGTGACGCAGGAGGTGCAATTGTCGCGCCCCCTGCCGCCCGGCATCGTGCCCGGATGCTTCGCGCGCGGCGTCAAGCGCGGGCCACAGCCGAGCAACGATCCGCGCAGCATCGCGCAGGCCTGCGTCGCCTCGATCTCGGCCGACCGGCGCACCGTGCGCTTCGACCGGCCGCTGCGCTTCGGCGCGCCCATGCTGGCGGCGGAGGGGGACGGGCTCCTGTTCCTGCCCGGCCTCTGGTCCGGCCAGATCTGGTCGAAGCGCTCCTACGGCCCTCAGCGTCAAGGGCTCTCCGTCCAGGCAATCCGCATCGAGGCGAGCTTTCCCGCCCTGCCGAACTATCGCGGCGACACGGCCTACACCCGGGCCGACGTGGAAGCGGTGCTCAACGCCAATTCCGGCATGCCCTGGGGCTTTTGGCCGGCGCTTTGGCTCTACACGTGGCGGCCCGGTCCGAAGGGCATCGGCCAGCGCATCGTGCCGCAGGCGCGCAACGGCTGGGCCGAGGTCGATATCCTGGAACTCTTCACCCGGCTGGGGCAGGGGCCTTCGGTTTGGTCCGGCAATCTGCACAACCAACCCTATTCGCGCGTCCGCGCCTTGGCGCCGCAGGGAGGCGACGCGGCGCAGAATGGCGGCGCGTGGCGCGCCTCCGCACCCGACAAGAAGCTGCTTTCGGCCAATGCCAGCACGCTTCTCCTGCCACGGCCCATGGCTGACGGTGAGCGCCATTCCTTCGGCATCGTGTGGACGCGGGGTCAGGTCGTCCACTACATGGACGACCGTCCGATCTGCGTCAGCGACTGGCCGCTGCAGGTGGACTATCCCCACCAGCTCGGCCTCAATCTAGCCTGCGGCTCGCTCGCCGGCTTCAATCCCGTCGCGCTGTTCTTTCCGCAGACGCAAGCCGATGCTCAGAAGCAGTCGATGACGATCCATTCCGTACAGAGCTGGGAGGCCTGAGAGAGTTCAGCCCTCGACGGGACGGTCGGGAAGTTCGGGCGTGGAGCCGGAACGGACCTTGCCCTGGCCCTTGTTCTGATCATGACCCTGGCCGTTCCCCTGGCCGGGCGCTTCGTCGGGTTCGCGCGGCTGCACGAGCCCGTCCTCGCCGATTGGCTCGGGCAGGATCGGGTCGGGTGCGTTGCGCTCGGGGCTATCGGACAGGTTCGACATGGGGACGGGCTCCGTTCACCAGCCCAAACCCCGCGCCCTACCTGCCAGTTCCAGGTGAGACATCATGGCCCGCCGGCGAGCGAGCCCATGACCATCATCACCAGATCGTCGAGATCGACCGGGCCGTTGATCTCGACCCTGTCGGAACCCGGCTGGACCCGCAGCGCGCCTTCGCTGTTGCCCGCCTGACGCTGGAGCTCGTCCAGGATTGATTGGCGCACGGTGTCCCCGGCATCGGCGGTCATCGGCGGATGCCTTCCTGCGTCGGGCGCGGCGTGGCGCGAAGATCGGGCCGCCCGTCCACGGCGGGGCTGCGCCCGTCCGCGATGTCGCGGCGCCCGTCCTCCTGCAGGCGGGCGTCGCCGGTGATTTCGGCGACGACCTCCTTGGCGGTGCCGCCGATGCGCTTGCCCAGCGAGGCGATCGGATGGTCGCTCATGTCGGTCTCTCCCTTTCGTTCTGAGGGGGAAACGGACGGAGCGCCGATCGGTTCGAGTTGGCTTTAGGTGCGGTTCACCGAATGGGAGAAGATGTCCTCCTCGTCCCAGCCGAGAAGGTCGAGCTTGGCGCGCGTCGGCAAGAACTCGAAGGCGGCCTTGGCGAGATCGGTGCGCTCCTCGCGCTCCAGCCGCTGCAGGAGCACGCCCATCAGGTCATGGAGATAAAGGACGTCGGAGGCGGCGTAGTCGAGCTGCGCCGGGGTCAGCGTCTCCGCCGCCCAGTCGGACGACTGCTGCTGCTTCGACAGGTCCGTGCCGATCAGCTCCTTGGCGAGATCCTTCAAGCCGTGCCGGTCGGTATAGGTGCGCACCAGCCGCGAGGCGATCTTGGTGCAGAAGACCGGCTGCGTCATGACGCCGAACGCATGGTAGAGCGCGGCGATGTCGAAGCGGGCGTAGTGGAAGATCTTGACCTTGGTCGTGTCGGCCAGGAGCTTGCAGAGATTGGGCGCCTCGCGCTGGCCCTTGGCGATCTGCACGATGTCGGCCGTGCCGTCGCCCGGCGAAAGCTGCACCACGCAGAGCCGGTCGCGCCTGGTGTCGAGCCCCAGCGTTTCCGTGTCGATGGCGACCGAGCCGGTGTAGCGGGACAGGTCGGGCAGGTCGCCCTTGTGAACGCGAATGGTCATGACGCGGCAAACTCCGAAGGCGGGAACCCCCGGACGAGCCGGGGCGAGATGTCATGGTCTCGTCGCCTACAGCATCGGGCGGCAAATCGGAACGCTTTTTCGGACGGAGCGGAGGGACCGAACGGCCGGGCGCCGCGTTGTCGGCTGGGTTCGATCGCGATATGGGGAGCGAGGCGAGCAGGAAGGGACGCGCGATGAAAGCCATGATCTTCGAGGCCTTCGGGGCGCGGCCCGAGATTCGCGACGTGCCGGACGCGACGCCCACCGACGACGGCGTGGTGATCGAGGTCGTGGCGACCGGCCTGTGCCGCAGCGACTGGCACGGCTGGAAGGGCCATGACAGCGACATTCGCCTGCCGCACGTGCCGGGCCACGAGTTCGCCGGCACGGTGGCGGCGGTCGGGCGCAACGTGCGCGGCTTTCGCGTGGGCGAGCGGGTCACCGTGCCCTTCATCGCCGCCTGCGGCCATTGCGGGGAGTGCCGCGCGGGCCAGCAGCAAGTCTGCGAGGCGCAGTTCCAGCCGGGCTTTACGCATTGGGGCTCCTTCGCCGAGTTCGTGGCGATCTCGCGCGCCGACGAGAATCTGGTGCGCCTGCCCGAAAGCCTCGACTTCGCCACCGCCGCAAGCCTCGGTTGCCGCTTCGCCACCTCGTTTCGCGCCGTGGTGGACCAGGGCCGGGCGCGCGGCGGCGAATGGGTCGCCGTGCATGGTAGCGGTGGCGTCGGCCTCTCCGCCGTCATGATCGCCGCTGCGCTCGGCGCGCGGGTGGTGGCGGTGGACGTCGCGCCCTCCAAGCTGGCGCTGGCCAAGGCGATGGGCGCGGAGGCGGTGGTCAACGCGCGTGAGGTGGCGGACGTCGCCGAGGCCGTGCGCGAGATCACCGGCGGCGGCGCGCATCTTTCGTTGGACGCGCTCGGCCATTCCGAGACCTGCCGGAATTCGATCCGCAACCTGCGCCGGCGCGGGCGGCACGTGCAGGTCGGGCTCATGCTGGGCGAGCACACGGCGCCCGCCATTCCCATGGCGCAGGTGATCGCGCACGAGCTGGAAATCTACGGCAGCCACGGCATGCAGTCCTGGCGCTACGAGGCGATGATGGCGATGATCGAGGCCGGCACGCTCCAGCCCCAGCGCCTGATCGGCGAGCGGCTGACGCTGGCCGAGGCTGTGCCCGCCCTCATGGCCATGGACAGCCAGGCGCCGGACGGAATCGCCATCATCGACCCGCGAGCCTGACGCGGGGTGGGCTCGCTCCTGTCCTGGCGCCACCT
This sequence comes from Aureimonas sp. AU20, assembly GCF_001442755.1. NCBI lineage: Bacteria > Pseudomonadati > Pseudomonadota > Alphaproteobacteria > Hyphomicrobiales > Aurantimonadaceae > Aureimonas > Aureimonas sp. AU20. The sequence goes on from NZ_CP006367.1 coordinate 789,348, forward strand.
GCGGCGCACGTATCTGACGACGCCGACGCTCCTGCGCGTGGTGCCGACCGGTCTCGTGCTCCTCGTCGGCATCGTCGCCACGGCCTGGACGCACAGCCTTCTCAACCACCAAAGCGACCTCGTCCTCCACACGCACGAGGTGATCGAGACCACCAAGGACGTGCTGATCGGCCTCGACGATGCCGAGACCGGCCAGCGCGGCTATCTCCTCAGCAGCGACCGGCGCTATCTCGACCCCTACGACAAGGCGCTGGAGCGGCTGGGGGATCTGCGCACGCGGCTGCGCGCGCAGATTTCCGACAACGCGGCGCAGGTCGCGCGGGTGGACGGGCTGGCAGGGCTGGTCGACGCCAAGCTCGCCGAGATGAAAGCCTCCATCGTCCTGCACGACGAGGCTGGCTTCGAGGCGGCGCGGGCGCGCGAGATCACGATGATGGAACGCGCCACGATGGACCAGATCCGCGTCGTCATCGGCGCCATCACCGAGGGCGAGAAGCAGCTGCTCGACGCGCGCATGGCGGAGGTGGAGCGCGACGAACACCGCGTGCGCCTCGTCGCCATCGTGATCGGTCTCCTTTCGCTCCTGACCCGGACGGGCGTCGAGTTCTACCTCGCCCGCAAGGGGCTCGATGTGCGCGTCGTTCCGCGCCATCCGGGTGAGACGGACTGATCGGCCGCATCGGTCCTCGGCGTCGAGCCAAGGCGGAAAGACCCGGCGAAATCGACCGATTTTCCCCATCGTCGCTTACCCATCCCGCGATTTTGGCCATCGGCCGTGACCTGTTCCCTAACCTTCCCGGCTCAGCCTTGAGCCTGAGGGAGTTGGGAGGATCGCATGAAACGAGCCGATGAAGCGGAGACCTGCCAGATCGCGGCGCTGCCCATCTGGGTGGACGAGACGGCGCGCGTGCGCCTCGGCCTCGTCACCTCCCGGCAGACCCATCGCTGGATCATCCCCAAGGGTTGGCCCATGAAGGGGCTTGCCGATTTCGAGGCGGCACGGATCGAGGCGAAGGAGGAGGCGGGCCTGCGCGGTGAGATGCTGCACCAGCCGATCGGCACCTATCATTACTGGCAGCGCAAGCGCACCGATTTCCAATACGTCACCGTCGCGACCTATCTCATGCGCGTGACCGGGCAGAAGAGTGCCTGGAAGGAACAGCACGAGCGCCGCTTCGAATGGGTGACTTTGCGCGAGGCGGCCGAGCGGCTGGAGGAGCCCGAACTCGTGTCCATGGTCGCGGACCTTTCCGAGAACGAGCGGGCGAGGCGTTTCCTGCGTGGCGGGGACAAGCCGGCGCCAAGGACCGCGCGCTCGATCGACATAGGCGCGCCCGAGTTCGCCTGATCGGCGCCTTCGTTCCAACTTGAGCCCGCTAAGCCTTGAAGGCGCTCGGGCAAAGATCGGTCAGAGGGCATCGATCGCAGGCGGGTCGGCGGAAGTGGCAGACCTTTTGTCCGTGCAGCATCAGGATCTCGTGGTTGTCGTAGAGCGCCTGGGCGCTCCAGTCCGCCGGCAGCTGCGCGCGCAGGATCGGGTGCGAGGGGCCGACATCCATTTTGTCGCCGATCAGGCCAAGCCGCTGGGCGACGCGGTGATGGTGGCTGTCCACCGGCAGGGCCGGCATGCGCAGGACCGAGAAGGAAAGCACTGCCGCGCTGGTCTTCGGCCCGACGCCGGGCAGCGCCTCCAGCCAGCGCCGCGCCGCCTCGACCTCCATCCCGGCCAGGAAATCCAGCGTCAGTTCGCCTTGTCGGTCCCGCAAGGCCCGCAGCACCTCCTGCAACCGGGGCGCCTTCAGCTCGGGCCAGCGCACGCCGTGAATCAGCGCTTCGACCTCGCCCGCGTCGGCCTCGATCATCGCATCCCAATCGGGAAAGCGGGCGCGCAGCGCTTTGAAGGCGCGGCCGGAATCGGCGTTGCGCGTCCGGTGCGACAGGAGCGAGGAGATCAGTTCGCTCACCGGATCGAGATCGTGGAAATACGCGATCGGGCATTCGTAGGTCCGGCACAGGCGCCGATGCACCTCCAGCGCCTTCTCGCGCAGGGCGGTCTCGTCCACCGAGGGGGCGGAGGCCGTGCCGGCTCGCCGCCGCTTCACGGGCGCTGCGGGCGGCGGGGCGGGTTCGGCGGGGTGAGGGTGCTCTCGCATGAGATGAGCAAGCGAGGAAGCGGCGCCGCCGTTCCGGGCGGGCCTCTCGCCGCGTCCTTTTGACTCAAGACCACGCAAACACGGCGCGACCTCATGTCGAGCGACCCCGTGCCTGACGGAATGCCGTTCCTCATGAACGGGCGAAAGCCTTCGCCCGTCCGCCGCGTGCAAAGTCTGGCGCCGAACTCAGTTGGCCTGGGGCGGCTGCGGCGCGATCGAGCCGGGCGGGATCACCGGCGTCGTTCCGGGATCGGCGTCGGGCACGGGCGCATCCATGTCGGGATCGCCATCGGTCTGGGGAATCAGCACGCTTTCGCAATCGTCGAGCTGGTCGGTTAGCATCTGGCCGTCGCTCGTGGTGCCGCCCGCCGTGTCGCCAGGATTGACGGTGCAGGTTTCGCTGCCCGCCGGGGGCGCGGCGTCACCTGGCGTCTGCGGGATCGGCGCCTCGGTGCCCGGTGTCTGCACGCTGGGAGGCGCGGGCGGCGCCGTCTGCGCCTCGGCCCGCCCGGCCAAAAGGGCGAGCGCCAGGGAAGCGGCGAGAAGGGGTGTGACGGTTCGCGCGGTCATGGGGCGAATCTCCTTCGCTGAGGTCGGAGCCGGTCTTCTCCCCGATCCCAACCGAATTGAGGCGGGCGCGGGTCAAACCATGGGAGAGAGCGGGAAAGTCGCCCCGCCGGCCGTCGCGACCCGGTCTTGCCCCCTCAACGCGCGAGCCGCCCCTCCGGCTCCACCGATCGAATGTCCGGGCTGTGTGTTTGGAGATCGTTCGATGAACCGGGCGGGTCAGGTCGTCGGCGCTTGCCCGCCGTTGCCCATGCTCACCGCGGTAACTCTCACATCACCTAAGTTTGTCTCCGCGCCGCCAAGGGATTTTTTGGCGTCGCAAGGCGCCAAACGCAGGCGATGCGAGGGCGCATCGGCGAGGATTGGCAACGGTCCATGCGGACGGGCGAGACCTCCGCTGCCCTTGCGCGGCATGTCTCGTCCTGGGGCGATGCCGGAAAAGCACCGACGGACCGACCCGCCCTAGTTTCCAAACAGGCTCTCAGAGCAACCAACCGAGCACGAGCGGAGCGACGATGGCGGTGACGAGGCCGTTCAGCGCCATGGCGAGGCCCGCGAAGGCGCCGGCGACATTGTCCACCTGGAAGGCGCGCGCCGTGCCGATGCCGTGCGAGGCGAGGCCAGCGGCGAAGCCCCGCGCGGCATAGTCGCGAATGCGCAGCGCGTTCATCAGCGGCGTCACCAGGATCGCCCCGATCACGCCGGTCGCGATCACGAACACGGCTGTCAGCGTCGGGTCGGCGCCGAGTCCCTGCGAAATGCCCATGGCGATGCCTGCCGTCACCGACTTGGGCGCCAGCGCCAGCACGAGCGGCTGAGGAAGGTGGAGAAGAAGCGCGATCGCCACCGTCGACACTACGCCCGCCAGCGCTCCGACGAACAGCGCCGCGAGCACCGGCAGGAGTGTTTCGCGCACCACGCGCCGGTTGCGATAAAGCGGCACGCCGAGCGCGACCGTCGCCGGCCCGAGCGCGAAATGGATGAACTGCGCCCCGGCGAAATAGGTGGCGTAGGGCGTGGCGCTCAACTGCAGGATCGCCACCACGAAGACGATGGCCAGAAGCACCGGGTTCATCAGCGGGTGGAAGCCCGTCAATTCGGCCAGCCGCCGGGCCAGCAGAAAGGCGCCGAGCGTCACCGTCAGCCAAAGGAGGGGGCTGGCGGAAAGATAGACCCAGAGTTCGAAGAGGGAATCGGGCGCCTGTATCATTGGCCGCGCTCTGTCAGGAGGCGCACGAGGCGGAAGGCGCCGACCGTCGCGAGCATCGTGGCCACGGTCGAGCCGACCAGGGTGATGAGAATGCCGGTGGCGTTGTGGGCAATGAGGTCGAGCTTGCCAGCGACACCGACGCCCGCCGGCACGAACAGGACGCCGAGATAAAGCAGCAGCCCGTCGGCCGCGCCTTCCACCGAGCGGGTGCGGGCTGCCATGCGCTCGCCGCCCAGGCGCTCCGACACTGCGAAATAAGCGATCAGGAGCAGGATGCCGAGCACCGGCCCCGGCACCGGACCGCCCGTCGCGTGGCGAACCGCCTCGCCCAGAAGCTGGCAGGAAAGGAGGACGAAGAGTCCGTAGAGCATAGTCCGCCCTCGCGATGGCGCTGGCCGCGCGATTTTCGTCCCGCGCAACCCGACTGTTCCGAAACGGCCACCCGAGGGGAAACCCAGGTGGCCGCGCGGAAGGTCACGCCTGCGCCGCATCGGCGCAAGAGCGGTGCGAGGCACAACACCCATGCGATGGACGCATGGGTGAGGGCTCCGTTATGTTCTCAGAGCGTCGGCAGCGCGCCGACGATGCGCAGCGACAGGCCCTCCAGCGGGTCGAGAGTGATCTTGAGGCGCCCGTCTTCGCCCAGGTCGCCCTCGATCGTCTCGGCGATCATATCCACCACCGGGCCGGGGCGCACATTGGCCAGTTCGATGGTCTCCTCGATCGGGTTCTGGCTGAAGTTGAGCGCCGTCAGCTGCGTGCCGCGCCCGTCGGGCAGCTCGTGCACCATGACGAGAAGGCCGGGGCTGGTGACGTCGGGAATGGCGGTCTGTTTCGCGGCGGCGATGCCATAGGCGTCGCGCACCTGAAGAAGCCGCTTCAGCCGCGAGGCGAAGGAGTCCGGGTTCTCCAGCTGGTCGCAGAGCGAGCCGTAGAGCGAGCGGGCGCGCGGCATGCCGCCCGAGGAGAAGCGGGCGCCCGGCGCGGCATCGATCAGGTCGTAGGCCCCGCGCTCGATCCAGCGCGTGTCGCCATCGCGCATCATGTCCGCCACCTGCTCGGGCTCCAGCGGCAGGGCGCCGACGAGATCCCAGCCCGACAAAGCGAAGACGCCGGGCTGATAGGCGTTGTACATGGCGAGCAGGAGATGCGCTTTTTGGATCTGCGCCAGTTCCTCGTCGCCGATCGTGGAGAGATCGGTGATGCCGAGCGCGGCCGCGACGACGCTCGCCGTGGTGCAGGCGATGCCGTTGGTGACGAAGCGCAGATTGTAGGGCGCCGCCGGCCCGCTGAGCTTCTCGTACATCGTCTCGCGGATATGAGTGCGCAGCGTGCGGCCCTGCCAGGTCTGGCCCTGGAACGTGTAGATGTCGTTGGCGTGCAGGGTCCAGAAATGGACGAGTTCCGTGGTCAGTTCGTCATGGTTCTGCAGCGCGTGGATCAGCGAGGCGGGGTCGATGCCGAACTCGTGCACCATGCGCAGCATCATGCGCAGGAACTCCGTATCGCCGGTGAGCAGCGCGTGCTGATAGGCGGGCCGGGTGATGAAGTCGTAGGAGAGATCCGCCCCGCCCTTGGACATGACGGCGATGTCGTCCACCGTCAGGTTCAACTCCTGGAACGAGAAGCCGCCGGCCTTGCGGATCATGCCGGCCAGAAGCTGGTTGCCGACCACCGAAAGCGGATGGCCTTCCGACCAGGCGGGCCCGTCCGTGCGCTTTTCCACGCCCAGGAAGCCGTTGGCGTCGAGCCGCAGGCCGCGCGCACCCATCTGGTCGATGGAATGCAGCGCGTCGCCGACGATCATCTGCTGCGCGGCGAAGGACGGGTCGAGCCAGTTGAGGCTCGGCTGGCCTTCCTTGAAGTAGTGGAGATAGACCCAACGTCGCGTCGCGCCGTCGACACCGACGATGGGCGGCGTGGCGCTCCAGTCGGTTTCCTTGACGCCCGGCTCGAAGAAGATGACCCGCTGCAACTGGCCGACGATATAGCCTTTCTCGCGCAGGATATCGACGGCTGCGGGCTGTAGGTTCACCGCGTCGCGCCCTTCGGGCACCTCGGGCAGCAGCGCCCAGTCCTCCTCCTGGATCTCCACCATGTGGTAGAGGCCGGGATAGTCGCCGACTTTCATCTCGGCGAGGCGGAAGTCCGCGCCCTTGCCGGTGTGGGCGGGCACGACGTCGTCGATTACCACCGCGTTGTGGGCGGCGGCCATGCGGCTGACGGCGACGAACTCCTCGCTCGTGCCGTAGGCGGGGTCGATGTCGAAGCTGATCCGATCGAAATTGCCGTCGATCGTCGGCGAATAGCGCTCGTCCTTGTAGCCGCCGGCCCGCTTCATCGGGCCGGTGTGGATGCCGCGCACGCCGATGGAGGAGAGCGCCGACCAGAGGCGCTGGTCGCTGAGCGTCGAAAGGACCGACTGCCCGTCGCGCGTGACGATGGAGGCGGGGTAGGCGGTGAACCAGACGGGCGCGACGGCGGAGGCGACGCGCGGGCGCGTTTCGGCATAGGGGCGCTGCCAGAGCCGGCCCTGGCCGCCATACTTCTCGGCGGCGACTTTGGCCTGACGCAGCATCGACATCTCGACAAGCGCTTGAATGGTCTCGTTCATCGGCATCGACATGTGGCGGGTCGTCCCTCGGGTCGGTTCTCTTGACGCGTGGGCCAAACGCGGCCCGGAGGGGAAGTTTCCGCGCAAGCGCGATCTTTCAAGGCCGGACCGGCCGCGCGTTTCGCGCAAGCCGATGTTTTGGCTCCTGCCGGGTCCAGTCGCGCCAACCGAAGCTTTCGCGGCTAAATTTTGGCGGCGAACGAAATTCTTAGGTTTCTCGGCGACAGTGCGGCTCTTGGAACGGGCGGACGAAAGATGGTTCGAAAGCACCTGCGGGAGATGTCGTTCGGCGTTTCCGACCTTCTGGTCGCGAAGCCGCAACTTGACGAGCTGAGCAGGCAGGTTCCGCTTCTCTATGTCCTTCTCAGCGTCAACTCGCTTGCGGTGGCCTATTCGCTGAGCGATTCCGCGCCTTTCTGGCTGACGACGCTGATGCCCGTCCTGCTCGTAGTCGTGTCCGCATGCCGGGTGTTTCTGTGGATGCGCCGCCCGACGCCGCCCGATGCCGCATCCGCAAGGCGTGCGCTGAACCGCATCACCGTGATCGCCGCCATTCTCGCGCTGGCCTTCGTCACGTGGGCGCTCGCGCTCTACAGCTACGGGGTCCGCGAGGAGCGGGCGCATATCGCGGTGTTCATGGCCGTTACCATGATCGGTTGCATTTTCTGTCTGATGCATCTGCCGCAGGCGGCCCTGGCCGTCACGGCGGTCGTCACGATTCCCTACATCGCCTACAGCCTGTACGAGAAGAATACCGTCTTCGCCGGAATCGCCTTCAACACCCTGCTCGTCATGTTGGTGATGATCCGCGTTTTGATGAACAATTTTCGGGGCTTCCGCGAACTCGTCCATTCCAAGGAGGAGATGGAGCGTCTCGGGCGCGAGAACCTCATTCTCGCCAATACCGACAATCTGACGGGCCTGTCGAACCGGCGGCTCTTCTTCGCGGAACTCGCGCGGATGCTGGAGGGGGCGGAGAACACGCAAGGCTTCGTCGCGGTCGGCCTTCTCGATCTCGACCGGTTCAAGCCGATCAACGACACGCATGGCCATGGAGTTGGAGACCGGCTTCTGGAGGCGGTCGCCCAACGGTTGAGCCAGGTTCAGTGGGAGGTGCCCGACCTCGTGGTCTCGCGCCTTGGCGGAGACGAGTTCGCTTTCGTCGGCCCCCTCGACAAGCGCTCGGCGGAGGCAGTCGGCGTCCGCTTGTGCGAGGCGCTGGCCCAGCCCTTCGAACTCGACGATCTGGTGCTGACGCTGGGGGCCTCCTGCGGGGTGGCGCTGTCGACCGACGCCAGCGGCTCGGCGCAGGAGCTTTTCAACCGGGCCGATTATGCGCTCTACCAGAGCAAGAAGAACTCCCGAGGCCAAGTGTGCCTTTATACGCTCGACCACGAGCGGGAAATCCGCTCGGAGGAGGCGCTCGAGCGCGCGCTGAGCACGGCCGATCTCGAAGCGGAAATGCAGCTGCATTTCCAGCCCGTGGTGCATTTCGACACCGGCGCCGTCCAGTTCGTGGAAGCGCTGGCCCGGTGGAACAGCCCGATCCTCGGGCCGGTGCGCCCCGATCTCTTCATCGCCGCGGCCGAGCGGATGGGCCTGATCCACGACCTGACACTGGTCCTGTTCCGCAAGGCGGTGGCGGCACTCGGCCAGCTGCCCGAGTGCGTGAACCTGTCGTTCAATCTCTCCGCGCAGGACGTGACCAACCCGCCGACCGTCCTCAACCTCGTCTCGATCGTGCGCCAGTCCGGCGTCGATCCCCGCCGCATCATGCTGGAACTGACCGAGACGGCGGTGATGCGCGACTTCCGGCAGGCGGACCAGTCGGTCACGCTCCTGCGCTCGCTCGGCATGGGCATCGCGCTGGACGATTTCGGAACCGGCTATTCCAGCCTCAGCTACCTGCATCGGCTGCCGATCGATAAGATCAAGATCGACCGCAGCTTCGTGCATGCGCTGCAGGACCAGTCGGGCCACGATCTGCTGCGCTCGATCCTCATGCTGTGCCAGAGCATGACGCTGGAATGCGTCGTCGAGGGCGTGGAGACGGTGGAGCAACTGGCGACGCTGCGCGAACTCGGCGCGCGCGCCTTCCAGGGCTACCTCTTCGCCAAGCCCATGCCGATGGACGCGCTTCTCGCCTGGATCGATGCGGACGAGCCCGAGGTCGCTCGGCCGGCCCGGCACGCCGCGCAGACCGTCTGACGCCTGCTAAGGGCGCGGGTCCGAATAGCCGTTCACCGCCTTGGACGCTTGGGCGTCGGGCATCTCGATGCGCAGGTCGAGCGGGATCGTTTCCTCGTAGCCGAGGCAGCGCGCGAAATCGGCCAGCAGCGGCATGTCGAGATGGCCCTCCCATTCGAACATGCGCGTCAGCGCTTCCTGCGGCGTCCAAGCCTTCCGATAAGGGCGGATCGAAGTCACCGCGTCGTAGACGTCGCAGATCGTGGACAGGCGCACCGGCCGGCTGATCTCTTCGCCGGCGATCCGATCGGGATAGCCGGTGCCGTCCAGTCGCTCGTGATGATGGCGGCAGATGTCCAGGATCATGTCGGGCATGTCGGGATGGGCGGACAGGATGCGATGCCCTTCGCCCGGATGTGCCTGGATCAGCTCCCGCTCCTGCTCGGTCAGGCCAGAGGGCTTCAGCAGCACGGAGGCGGGGATCGAGACCTTGCCGAGATCGTGCAACAGGCCCGCCATGCCGAGAAGCTGCAGGTCCTCGGTCTCCAGTTCGAGATACCGCCCGAAGCGCAGCATCAGCGCGCTGACGGCGATGGAATGAAGATAGGTGTAGGCGTCGGTGGACTTGATGCGCGTCAGCCCGATCAGCGCCGTGGAACTGCCGGTGAGAGACGTCAGGATCCCCTGGGTCACCGACAATGCGATTCGGGGGTCCGGCGTGCGGCCCATGCGGGCGCTGCCGAACAGGCGGCCCATCGCCCGCCTGCAGTTGCGCACGGTCATCTCGGCCAGCCGCTGCTGATCGAAACCCGCCGAGGGGCGGGGCTCCGCCGTGTCCGTCGGGCGCTGGACGGCACCGGGCTTGCCCACCTCGCCGCTCGCGTCCATTCCCGATTTGGCGTCGTCGATCAGCACGCCGGACACCGCGCTCGCGCGCAGGCGCGCCAGATCGCCGGGCTTGTTCAGGAGGAAGTTGGTCCGCCAGAACGGATGATCGGCCCAGCTTCCTTCGAAGCCGATGATGAACATTCCCAGTTGGGCGTCCTGCGGGCGAATGAGTTTCAGCATTGGGGGACACATACTTGGGAAGACTTACGATCTCCGCTTTTCGAGCGGGTCGATACCAAGAACTACATGCGGGGCGAACGCGCGGCTGTACAGGGCATTTTGTCGCATTTGGGACGGATTGGCCATGCTCGGGTCAGCTTGAAACTCCGAGAGCGCTTTTCCCGAAGGCTGGTTCGGCGTTTCCGATTTCGTAAGAAAAATGTGTTTCACGTGAAACGTCGTGTCGTCCTCAGTCCAGCAGGTCGCTCGGCTTGACCCGGAAATGCTGCGCCAGCGCTCGCAAGGCCTTGGGTGGGATTTCGGCGCGACCGTTCTCGATCGCCTGCAGAAGCGGGGCAGGAAGGCCTGTGGAGCGGGACACGGTCTCGATCGTGTCGCCATCCGTGGTGCGCAGACGACGGACATTGTCGGGAAGCGCCATGGGATCTCCTCGATCATTGGGGCGCGGCTCGGCTTCGCCGGCAGCAGGGTTCCAGATAGGCAGCCCGTTCAAGAGCCAGCGGTCCGAAGATGGCGTTCGGCCCATGAGGTGCGCAGCCTGCATGGACCTCAGGTTTCGGGTCGAACCGGCCCGGATTTGGCGGGGCGAGGCGCTGAGGTCAAGATCGGCTTTTGATCGACCGATAATCGCGACTTTCGAAGAGAGAAGTTGGCGGGCGGGACACCAGTCTCGATCGGAAAGACCAGCGTGAGGCATGAGTTGCCGATCTCCAGCTCTTGTTCGGCAGTCTTGGATCGGTCCCCGAACCCCCTGCTTCCTCGTGCCGAGCCTCGCGTGCGGGGTTAACGTCTGTACCGACATGAACCACCCCATACCGTCGCAACGACACGATTCCCGCCCGATGCAGCCCGATGGGCTGGTTTTGAATCGTAAGCGGAACGAGTTCTTAACCCTCTTCGGTAACCATGTTGTCTGAGGGTCGGCGGCGGATATCGGCTGCCTTTCGTGTTTTGCGTTGATGAGTGGGGGACGCCATGTCCAGGGCTGGAACGGTTCGGGTTTCTCGTTCGGGGACTTTGGCGGAGACGGGCGTTGGGCCCAGCGCAGGAGCCGGGGTGACGGCTCGTGGCGCCGGGCCGCTCGCCCTTCGCGCGCCGGGGGCACTGTCCCCCACTGGTGCGCCGGACTGGCTCGACACCATCATCAAGGGCGACTGCGTCTCGCGCATGGCCATGCTGCCCGCCGGCAGCGTCGACGCCATCTTCGCCGACCCTCCCTACAATCTCCAGCTCGGCGGCGATCTCACCCGCCCCGACCAGTCGCGCGTCGATGCGGTCACCGAGGAGTGGGACCGGTTCGAGAGCTTCGAGGCCTATGACGCCTTCACGAGAGCCTGGCTGCTGGCCGCCCGCCGGCTGTTGAAGCCGAGCGGCACGATCTGGGTGATCGGCTCCTACCACAACATCTTCCGCGTCGGCGCCATCATGCAGGATCTGGGCTTCTGGATGCTGAACGACATCGTCTGGCGCAAGACCAACCCGATGCCGAACTTTCGCGGCCGGCGCTTCCAGAACGCCCACGAGACGATTATCTGGGCCTCGCGCTCGGCCGAGGCCAAGAGCTACACGTTCAACTACGACGCCATGAAGGCGGCCAACGACGACACGCAGATGCGCTCGGACTGGCTGTTTCCGATCTGCTCGGGCGCCGAGCGGCTGCGCGCCGAGGACGGGGTGAAGGTGCACCCGACGCAGAAGCCCGAAGCGCTGCTCGCCCGCGTGATCCTCTCCTCCACCAAGCCGGGCGACGTGGTGCTTGATCCGTTCTTCGGCACCGGCACGACCGGGGCGGTGGCCAAGCGCCTGGGCCGGCATTTCGTCGGCATCGAGCGCGAGGACAGCTATATCGAGGCGGCGGCCGAGCGCATCCTGGAGGTCGAGCCGTTGTCGCCGGAAGCGCTCGCGACCAACGCGGGCAAGCGGGCCGAGCCGCGCGTGCCGTTCGCGGCGCTGCTCGACATGGGGCTGGTGCAGCCGGGCGCGGAGCTGACCTGCGCCAAGGGCCGGCACCGGGCGCATGTGCAGGCGGACGGGACGGTGCGCTGCGCGGTGGGCGAGCCGGCCTCGATCCACAAGATCGGGGCGCGGGTGCAGGGGCTGGAGGCGTGCAACGGCTGGACCTTCTGGCATGTGCGCGAGGGCACGCGGCTCACCCCGATCGACGCGCTCAGGCAGACCGTGCGCGACGCCATGGCCAAGGCGGGGCTGTAGGATTCTAGAACCCGGGACAAATCCTGCCGGGGTCGGCTGGGCGGGTTCTTGGCCGCTCCCGCGGTCGCGAATGCTTAAGCTGAGCCATTGGCATCACTCAGGGCTCGCTCTTTGTGAGCTTCCCAAAGTCTTGCGCGCATCTTCCGCCCTCAGGTCTTGCCCCGATCTCTGAGGCAACGCTCCCTTATAGAGAGAGCCGCATCGTACTTCGCTTTCGATAGCAGAGCGCAGCGCCTTGGAGCGCCGAGTTCGGGGAATTGAAAACCTCCCGTTGATCTCGCCCGGTCGCCGGGCGGATCGCAACGCAGCTCCCTGGGCCGAGCAGTCTATCGCCAGTCTACGATGCTTCGAAGCTCCCACTGACATCGGCAAGCCGACTGCTTGGCTGCCTGTCTTCCACCTCCCGATCGGCATCCATTCCGCGACGAAACGCCTCATGCCGCTCGCTGCGCCTCTGCCGCAACGTCAGCCTGTCTTAGCCTAATCGCCTTCGTGGCTGCTGAAGACAAGGCGCGTCCGATTTGACACGGAGGCGTTCTTTCCCGCATTTCCAAGGCGGGATCGGCGTCCGTCTGGGTCGGGCGATATGAGGGAGACGACGTTTCGATCATGCTTGAGCGTCTCGGCTCCGAGCCGAACATTCCCGCCGTCGACCGCTCTCCGCTCGATGTCGCCGGTCTTCTGTCCCGCCCGATCTGGAAGGAACTTCGCACCTTCCTGGCGGTGGCCAAGAGCCGGTCCTTCGCGGAAGCTGCGGTAATGCTGAACACGAGCGGGCCGACGGTCAGCCGCGACGTGAAGCGGCTGGAATCGCAAATCAACGCGCAACTCGTGGTTTCCAGCCATTCCGGCATCACGCTGACCGAGCAGGGGCGGGGGCTGGCGATGGACCTCGCCGATCTCGACTTCAAGCTTCACACGCTCTCGTCCAATATCGGGCGCGAAAAGACGGAGCTTGCGGGCACGGTGACGATCAGCGTCACCTCCGGCCTGTCGGTCGCCTTCGTGGCGCCGGCGGTGATGCGGCTCGGCGCGCGCTATCCCAACATCGCTGTGGATCTGAAGGACCAGATTTCCTTCGTCGATTTCAACAAGAACCAAGCCGAGATCATGCTGTCCATGGCGCCGCTGCCGCGCAGCGACGTGACCTCGCGCGAGGTCGGCACGCTGCATCTCATTCCCGTCGCGCACCGCCGCTATATCGAGGCGCAGGGCGTGCCGAGCCTGTCGCGCCTCGGTCAGCACCGTTTCCTGCAATGCAGCTACTACACGGCGGCGGGCGATCCCTGGGAGCGTTGGCGCGAGATCGTCCGCGCCGGGCTTCCCGCCCATAGCGCGGCCAATTCGCTGGCTTACTACTCCTTCGCCAAGAGCGGGATGGGTGTGGCGTTGCTGGGCAACTACGTGCTGATCGACCCGGATTTCGTGCCGATTGACCTGAACGTCCACATTCCCATCAAGCTCTATCTCGTCGCCCTGACGGACCGGCTTCGCTCGCGGCCCGTGCGCGCGGTGTTCGACTGGCTGGCCGGGACCATTGCGGACAATCCGATGTTCGCGCGCGAGCTGACCCTCCAGCCGACCCGCTCGGCGCCGGAAAACGATTTTCGCGCCTTTTTCAATCTGCCCTTGCTCTAGCCTCCCGCGTCCGCCGGTTCACCTCGTCGGCAATGTCGATATAGGCGTTGCCGACATCTTCCAGGAACGAGCTGAAGTCGGGCGGCAGGGCGCTGGAGTCGGACAGGAGCCGCAGCACCATTTCGGTGTGCATGCGCAGGCGGTTGACGATTTCGACCTGCGTGTGGGCGATGGTGAAGTCGGTGTCGAAGACCCGCAGCGCGTCGTTCTTGGGCGCGGCGCTCATTCGAAATCGCTCGGCCGATCCCAGTCGCCTTCCACCCGGAGAAGCAGCGCGCTGTCGGCGTCCATCGTGATCGCCTTGTCGTGCGGCTTCAGCGTACCGACGACGGTGATGTAGGGTTCGGAATGTCCCAGAATATAAGCCGGCTTATCGTCCAGCGCCTCGAAGCCGAAGAGCTTGGTCCAGAGCTTGGTCAGGCGCGGTTCGGACTGCGTCATGACCTTCGAATAGCCCTTGCGGGCGACATGCTCGAAGGTCGCCTGGATGCAGCGCTTGATGACGAAGGGGTTGCGCGCCTTCTCGCGAAAGCAGGTCCGCTCGTATTTGGCAAAGCCCGCGAACCAGCGGATGCGCAAGGCGCCGATCGGCTCCTCGTCGTCGTAGAAGACGAAATGCGTGGCCTGATTGTCGTTGCCGTCGAACACGAAGCGGGAGGGAACGTCCAACTCGTGCACGAAGCAGATGCTGCGCAGGATCGTGATGTCCCGCATATGGTCGGCGCTCGTCGCGATCACCGCGCGCAGGCTGTTGCTGCCGGGGCGGGGAGCGCTGGAAGTCGGGGAAACGGACATGATATCGTCTCGTTCGTTGCGTGACCCCAATCGTGCCAAAGACATGCGCTTGGTCGGAAGCATCAAGATTTTGAAGGGCGTTTCAAATATGAACGACTTCGACGTGCTGGAGCAGCGCTACGTCCAACTGGCGGTGGAAGGCGTCGGCCTGTTCGGCGACGACCCCGCCGAGATCCGCCGCCATATCGACCGGGCGCTGTCTGGCTGGAGCGAGGCCGATCGCCGGCGGCTGCGCGAGCTTCTGGCGATCAAGACCAGCGCGCCGGCGCAGATGGGGCCGGGCGAGAGCCTGTGCTGAGCCGGATCAGTCGCAGGCGACGCTGACCTCCTGCGGAATCACGAGCCCGTCGAAATAGGCGTCCGCCGGCTTGGAGGCGATCACCGCGCGGCAGCTTTCCGCCCCTTCGCCGCGAAGGAGGATCGGCTCGCCCGCCGCCAGCGCCGCGCCCACGGCATAGTCGGGGTCCTTGATCTCCACGCCGATTCGCGCCGTCTTCGGCGCCAGTGGCTGGGGCAGGCGCAGGCCGAAGGAAAAGGTCACGCGCCCGTTCGCCACTGCTGCCTTGAAGCCGAAAGGCTCGGGAACCGGAACGCTTTCGCCGTTCACCGTCAGGAAGGTGAAATAGTGGATGGCCGACAGGCGCGCGAAGGTCTCGTCGCGGATCGCCCCGCTTTCCGCCTCGCTGAAGGTCCCGTCGTTGTTCTCGTCGTAATCGGCCAGAAGCTGCGCGCTGAAGGTTTCGTCGAAGGTCCAGCTTTCGCCGAGCCCGGTGATCGCCGAGCCCTCGAAGTTGAACAGGAGATGGCAGTCCATCGTGATGTCGGGATGGGCCGCTGCCGGCGCGGCCGACAGCAGGGCGGCAACCAGGCCCAACGCCAGCGCGCGGAGGCGGATCGAAGCGCCTTGTCTCATGGCGGCGATCCCTCGCGAAACGGCATCGCCGGGCGCGCGCCTTGCGGAAACAGCTCCTCGGCGGCCGGCCCGGCGAACGGGTTCGGCCGGGGCGCCGACGGCCCGGGCAGGGCGGGGGCCGGCGAGGGCGCAGGCGGCGGCGGGGGCGCGACCGCGCGGCGCGGCGGCACGGTGGAGGCCGCGCCGTAGAGAAGCCCGATCGCCAGCAGCCAGCTTCCCAAGATGCGCGCGCCGATCGGCGCCCAGCGCGGGCGAAAGGCGCGGACGGTGAGGGTGACGGCGAGCAGAACCCAGGCGCCGGCCAGCGCGCCGATCGGCCCGACGCGGGGGTCGTAAAGCGTCGGGTCCGTCAGGCGCATCGCGGCCATGTGGAGAAAGCCGAGAAGCGCGGCAACGGGGAGCGCGAGCGCCGGCCGCAGCCGGCTCGGCGCCAGAAGCGCCAGCCCAGAGGCGACGGCCGCCACGGGGCCTGCGAGAAACAGGTGCTCGGCCGCATGCGGCACCGGCGCCATCAGGGCGATGAACAGGCGATGCCCCTCCCAGCCCGCCGCGGCGCCAACCGCGAAGGCGGCGAGCGACAGCGCGAGGCCGAGCGCGGGCACCAGCGCCAGCGCGACGCCGAGCCCGGCGAGCGGCAGGACGCGCTCGAAGCCGAGCGCGCCGACCAGCACCCATCGCTCCAGCATGTCGCCGCCGGCGCTGTTGCGCAGGGTGAGCCACGCCACGACGCCGCCCCCGAGAAGGAGCAGCGCCGGCCCGGCCCAGCGGGCGCGGGGTGGTGCGAGCCGAGGCTCAGGCGGCAAGGAAATAGCCGCCGCCCAGCGTAATCATGAGGCCCAGCGCGCGGGCGATGCGCCCGTGCATCGGCCGCTCCAAGGCAAGGCCGACACCGATGCCGAGAAGATGGATGAGGCCGGTCGCCAGCACGAAGCCGATGGCATAATCCGCCGGATCGGCCGCGTTCGGCAGTTCCGCGCCATGCGCATAGCCGTGGCAGATGGCGAAGACCGAGATCAGCGCCAGCGCCGCCCATTCCGGCGGCTTCCAGGCGCAGGCGACGGCAAGACCCAGCGCCACCAGCGACAGGGCGATGCCGATCTCGATGCCCGGCAGCGCGATGCCGGAAATGCCGATCACTCCGCCCAGCACCATGATGAGCGGAAAGGTGACGGGCAGAGTCCAGACCGAGCGCCCGCCCATCTGCGCGCCCCAAAGGCCGACCGCGAACATGGCGAGGAAATGGTCGGCGCCCGTCAGCGGATGCTCGAAGCCGCTGCCGAAGCCTCCGGCATTGCCCTGGAGGATATGGGCCTCGGCGACGCCGGGAAGCGCCAGCGCGAGCGCGGCGGCGATCAGGGCGGCGGATGCGAAACCGGAAAAATTGGGACGCATGGACACTCGCAAGAGTTTGGGCGCGGGCTGGTGAAAGCGCGGCGCGCCGGGATGCGATTCGGACAAAGGCCCGCCACCCTATCACGAGAAAGGGAGCGGCCCGTGACCTCGATTCCCGCCGATCGTGGCGGAAACGGGACGAAGGCTTGGGAGTCGGTTCGAAAACGCGGGCGGGATGGGCTTATGGGCCTGTTGCCTCGTCGCCTCAGCGACAGGGCCTGGGCCTCGCCTATCGACATGCGCATCGGCTTGCATTTCCCGAGTTGAATGCCTCGTGGGCTGCGAGACGCTCTCTAATCCTCCGGGCTGCCCTGATGCCGAACAGTCCTTGAAGGGGAACCTGCGGGTGGGAGCGTCACATCTTCACCGGTCCTCTCCTCGCGAAGGCCCGCTCTTTGGCCACACATCCCGTCATAGGTCCGCCAACTCGCGAGGCGTCGGCTGGCGGGTCCTCCATGGTCGGCAGAGTCGCCAATGCGCTTTCGCTCCACTCCTCACCTCTCGACGCGCCTATCCCCCGCCCGCAAGTCCTCTTCTGCGCCCCAGAGCACCAGCTTGTTTTCGCCTCGGTCGAAAAATCCTTGGCAGCCCCGGCCGCGAAGGCGCTATCAGGAGCGCCGTGACCGACAAGGGCGAAAGCCGAGTCGGTTTCAGGGCCGCAGAGGCGCTGCCCTTCGGGGCGGGACCTGTCCCGGTTCGCCGGCTTCGAGCCCGAACGGCCGAGAGAAGAAACGGAGCGTCTTGTGATCCTGTCCGACACCGTGATCCCCGGAATGCGCCTTCGCGACCATCGCGTCGCCGTGCCGCTCGACTGGAGCCGGCCGGAGGGCGGGCCGACGATCGAGATCTTCGCGCGCGAGGTCGTGGACCCCTCGCGCGACCGCGAGGCCGATCTGCCCAGGCTCCTGTTTCTCCAGGGCGGGCCGGGCGGCAAGTCGCCGCGCCCGGCGGGCGGCGGGCCGTCCTGGCTGAAGGAGGCGCTGAAGACGCATCGCGTCATCCTGCTCGACCAGCGCGGAACGGGGCGCTCCAGCCGGATCGAAGGCGCCGACATGGCACGCTTCGCCGGCGCCGAGGCGGCGGCCGACCATCTCTGCCTGTTTCGCGCCGACAGCATCGTGCGCGACGCCGAGCATCTGCGCAAAACCGTCTTCGGCGGCGGCAAGTGGGAAACGCTCGGCCAGAGCTATGGCGGCTTCATCACCATGAGCTACCTGTCCTTCGCGCCCGAAGGCCTGTCCGCCTGCTATGTGACGGGCGGCCTGCCGGGGCTTCGGACCGGGGCGGAGGAGGTCTATCGCCGCACCTTCCCGAGGGCGCGAGAGAAGACCCGGCGCTATTACGAGCGCTACGAGGGGGACCGCGCGCTGGTCGGTCGCGTCGCGGATTTGCTGGAGGCCGATGACGTGCGCCTGCCGGATGGCGACCGGCTCACCGCGCGCCGCCTTCAGATGCTGGGCTTCGACTTCGGCATGGGGCCGGGCTTCGAGAACGTCCATTGGCTCTTCGACGAGGCGTTTTCCGACAGCGGCCAAACGCGCCTGTCCGACCATTTCCTCGCCGCCGTCGAGGGACTGACCGGGTTCGCCGGCAACCCGCTCTATGCCGTCTTGCAGGAATGCATCTATGCGCAAGGGGAGGGGGCGACGGGCTGGGCGGCGGAGCGCGTGTCGCGTGCCCATCCCGACTTCGCGCCGGGCCATCGGCCGCTGCTCTTCCCCGGCGAGATGATCTATTCCTGGATGTTCGGCGAAATCCGCGCGCTGCGCCCTTTCCAGGCGGCGGCCGAGGCGCTGGCGGCCAAGACCCACTATCCGCCGTTGGTGGACACGGCGCGCCTTGCCGCCAGCGACGTGCCGCTCGCGGCGGCGGTCTATTTCGACGATCTCTATGTCGATGCCGGGCTGTCGATCGAGACCGCCGCCGCGCTCGGCAATGCCCAAACCTGGATCACCAACGAATACGAACATGACGGGGTGCGCGCTTCGCCCGCCGTCTTCGCCCGCCTTCGCGACATGGTGCGCGATCGCGGCGGCCCGCTCGCTTCCTGACCCTTGGTCCCGACCCCTGGACGAATGCCCATGCTTCCCTTTGCTTCCTGGTCCCACCCCGTTCCCCGCATCACCGAGGCCGAGCGCCTCGACCGGCTCCAGCGCCTGCGCGCGGCCATGGCGGCGGCGGGCGTCGCCGGCCTGCTGCTCGGGGCGACCGAGAGCCTTCGCTATTTCACCGGCTTCGTCTGGCACGCGAGCGAGCGCTTCTGCGGCGCGCTGGTGACGCGCGATCGCCTCGTCTATCTCGTGCCGGGCTTCGAGGTCTCGCGCTTCGAGACGCTGCCGCATCTGCCCGGCGACTGCGCGCCCTGGCAGGAGGACGAGGAGCCCGCCGCCCTGGTGGCCGACCTCGTCGGCCCCTCCGGCACGCTGGCGCTGGACGAGCAGATCCCGCTCTTCGTCTACCACCGGCTGGCTGGGGCGATGGGCACGGATCGCCTTCGCGACGGCGGCCCGCTCGTGTCGGCCTTGCGCATCCGCAAGTCGGCGGCCGAGATCGACCTGATCCGCCATGCGATGGGCATCACGCTGGAGGTGCAGGCGCGCGCGTTCGACGCCATGCGCCCCGGCGTGCGCGCCTCCGAGATCGTGGCGCTGATCGACGCCGAGCACCGCCGCATGGGCGCCGACGGTGGCTCGACCTTCGCCATCGTGTCCTTCGGCGCGGCGACGGCCCTGCCGCACGGGGCCGAGGGCGATCAGGTGCTGAGCGCGGGCGACCTCATCCTGGTGGACACGGGCTGCCGCCTCGACGGCTACCATTCCGACCTCACCCGCACCTACATGATCGACGATCCCGAGCCGGAGATCGCCCGCATCTGGGCGATCGAGCGCGAGGCGCAGGAGGCGGTATTCGCAGCCGCCCGGCCGGGCGTCGCCTGCTCGGCGCTGGACGAGGCGGCGCGACGGGTTCTTGCCGCGCACGGGCTCGGGCCGGACTACCATCTGCCCGGCCTGCCGCACCGGGCCGGCCACGGGCTCGGGCTGGAGATCCACGAGGCGCCCTATATCGTGCGCGGCAACGGCCGGGTTCTTGAGCCCGGCATGTGCTTCTCGATCGAACCGATGATCGTCCTGCCCGGCCGCTTCGGCATCCGGCTGGAGGATCATGCCCATGTGACACAGAGCGGCGCCGACTGGTTCACCCAGCCGCAGGCCTCGCTCACCGATCTCGGCGTGACGCGCGGCTGATCGGGGGAGGGCAGGGGGGCCGATCCCCCATGCCCGCCGCCGCTCTTGTCCAGCCCCATCAAAGCCCCCGCAACGGCGCGCTGCCGTTGCGGGGGAAAGCCTCAGTCGAGGAGGTCGGCCAGCGAGATCGGGAAGCGGCGGATGCGCTTGCCGGTCGCGTGCCAGATCGCGTTGGCGACGGCGCCGCCCGTGCCGGTGATGCCGATCTCGCCGACGCCCTTGATGCCGAGCGCGTTGACATGCGCGTCGTCCTCGTGAACGAGGATCGTCTCCAGCGAGGGCACGTCGGCATTCACCGGGATGGGGTATTCCGCGAGATCCGCGTTCATCACGCGGCCCGAGCGGCGGTCCGTCACGGCGTGCTCGTGCAGCGCGAAGGAGACGCCCCAGATCATGCCGCCGAAGAGCTGGCTCTGCACCAGCTTCGGATTGATGACCCGCCCGGCCGCGAACGCCCCGACGAGGCGCGTCGCGCGGATCTGGCCGAGATCGGGATCGACCTTCACCTCGGCGAAGACCGCGCCGTGGGCGTGCATGGCATAGGCCTCCTGCGCCGCGCCGTCGGCCGCCGCCTCGCCCTCGGCCTCGATCTTGGCGAGACCCGCCCGCTCCAGAATCGCGGTGTAGGGCTCGCCCCGGCTTTCGTCGTCCCGCCGCAGGAGCTTTCCCTCGCGCGCGATCGTGCCGACATTGCCGGCGCCATAGAGCGGCGAGCGCTCGTCGCTCACCGCGAGTTCGGCGAGCTTCTCGATCACGGCGAGGCCCGCCTTGTGCAGCGCCATGCCGGCCGTCGCCGTGTGGCCCGAGCCGCCGGCGATGCCGGCATCTGGCAGGTCCGACGTGCCGGCGCGGAACTCCACCTCGTCCATGCCGAGGCCGATCGCGTCGGCGCCGATCTGGGCGAGCGCCGTCCAGGCGCCCTGGCCCATGTCGTGCGCGCCGGTCTCGATCAGCCCCGTGCCGTCGCGCCGGATCGTCGCACGCGCCTTGGCCTGGAACATCAGCGCCGGGAAGGTCGCTGTGCCCATGCCCCAGCCGACCAGCAGCCCCGCCTCGTCGCGCATCTGGCGGGCTTGCTGCGGCCGCTTCGACCAGCCGAAACGCTCCGCCCCCTGCCGGTAGCATTCGCGCAGGGCCTTGGAGGAGAAGGGCTTGCCGGAGATCGGCTCGACTTCGGCATAGTTCTTCAGGCGAAAGGCGAGCGGGTCCATGCCGGCGGCCTCGGCCGCCTCGTCGATGGCGCTTTCCAGCGCGATCGAGCCCGTCGCCTCGCCGGGCGCGCGCATGAAGAGCGGCGTGCCCGTGTCGAGGCGCACCACGTCGTAGCTCGTGCGGATGGCGGGACTGGCATAAAGCGTGTGGGCGACGTCGGCGGCCGGCTCGAAGAAGTCGTCGAACGTGCTGGAGGTGGTGCGCGTGTGGTTCTCGATCGCGGTGAAGCGACCGTCCTCCGCCATCCCCAGCCGAATGCGCTGGCGCGTCGGCGCGCGGTGGCCGACCGGGCCGAACATCTGCTCGCGGCGCAGCACGAGCTTCACCGGGCGGCCGGTGAGGCGGGCGGCGAGGATGCCGAGAATCTGCGGCCCTGCGGGAAAGCCCTTGGAGCCGAAGCCGCCGCCGAGGAACGGGCTGCGGATGCGGATGTTCTCCGGCGCAATGCCGAAGAGGCCGGCGATGCGCCCCTGCGCCATGGCGAGGCCCTGGCTCGGCATGTCGAGCGAGAGCGTGTCGCCGTCCCATTGCGCCACGACGCAATGGGGCTCCATGGCGTTGTGATATTGCGCGGGGGTTTCATAGGTCGCGTCCACCCGCCGCGCGGCTGAGGCGAGGCCGGATTCGACATCGCCCGTTTCGGCGAAGGCTGGGTTGCCGACGCCGACCGACTGCGGCGCGAAGCTCTCCGCCCCGTCGAGTCCGGTGCGGGCGGGCTCCGCCTCGTAGCGGGGCGCGAGCAGCATCGCGCCCTCGGTGGCCGCTTCCAGCGTTTCGGCGATCACCACGGCAATCGGCTGGGTGGGGTAGCGCACGCGGTCGTTCTGCAGGAGGTCCAGCCGGAACATGAACGGATTGGACTTCTCGTCGGGGTCGGTGGCCAGCGCCGGCCGGTTGGCGCCGGTCATCACCTCGACCACGCCGGGATGGGCGCGCGCCGCCGCCTCGTCCAGAAAGGTGACCCGGCCGCGCGCGATCGTGCTGGTCGCCACCACGGCATAGAGCATGCCTTCGGGATGGTTGTCGGCGGCATAGGTCGCCGCGCCCGTCACCTTCAACACGCCGTCGCGCCGGGTCAGCGGCTGGCCGATATTGGAGCCGTGCCGGGCCCGGCGGCCGCTTTCGCTCAAGAGGGTCTCAGACATGGACGACACCTGCGGGAAGGGGAGCAAAGGGGGAGGCCGGCAGGGCGGGCAAGCGCTTCGGCGTGCCGGCGGCGGCCATGGTGAGCGCCCGCACCACGATGCGTCGGGCGAGCTCGATCTTGAAGGCGTTGTCGCCGGAGGGGCGGGCCTCGGCCAGCGCCGCCTCGGCCACGCGGGCGAAGAGCTCGCGACCCGGCGATTGGCCAGCGAGCAGCGCTTCGGCTGCCTCCGCCCGCCAGGGCTTCAGCGCCACGCCGCCGAGCGCGAGGCGGCCCGAGCGGATCGTACCGCCCTCCATCTCCAGCATGGCGGCGGCCGAGACCACGGCGAAGGCATAGGAGGTGCGCTCGCGCACCTTGAGATAGCGCGAATGGGCGGCGAAGCGCCCGGCCTCGGGCGGCAGGGTGAGGGCGAGGATCATCTCGCCCGGCGCCAGCACGGTTTCGCGCTCTGGCGTCTCGCCGGGCAGGAGGTGGAAGTCGGCGAGCGGAACCGTGCGCCGCCCGCTCGGCCCCTCGATCTCCACCAGGGCGCCCAGCGCCGCCAGCGGCACGCAGAAGTCGGACGGGTGCGTCGCGATGCAGCTTTCGCTCCAGCCAAGCACGGCATGGGAGCGGTTTTCGCCCTCCCGCGCGTCGCAGCCGCTGCCGGGCTCGCGCTTGTTGCAGGCGCTGGCCGTGTCGTAGAAATAGCGGCAGCGCGTGCGCTGGAGGAGATTGCCGCCGGCGGTGGCGACATTGCGCAGCTGCGCCGAGGCGCCCGACAGAAGCGCTTCCGCCACGGCCGGATAGAGCCGGGCGAAGTCGGGATGGTGGCCGAGATCGGCGTTGCGCACCAGCGCGCCGATCCGCATTCCGCCGCCCGGCAGCGCCTCGACGGCGGAGAGCCCCTCCAGATGCGTGATGTCGACGAGGCGACCGGGCCGCGTGATGCCGCCTTTCATCAGATCGAGAAGATTGGTGCCGGCGGCGAGATAGGCCGCGCCGGGCTCGGCCGCCGCCACGACTGCCTCGGCCACGCTTTGCGGGCGCACATAGTCGAACCGGTTCATGCCGCCTTCTCCCGCTCGGATTCGGCCAGGGTGGCTTGCGCCTCCAGCACCGCCTCGGTGATGCCGGCATAAGCGCCGCAGCGGCAGAGATTGCCGCTCATGCCCTCGCGCACCCGCTCGGGATCGTCGCCTGCCTGGCCCTCGTTGATGAGGCCCACCGCGCTCATGATCTGGCCGGGCGTGCAGTAGCCGCACTGGAACCCGTCATGCGCGATGAAGGCCGCCTGAACGGGGTGCAGCGCGCCGTCGGGCGCGGCCAGACCCTCGATCGTGGTGATCTCCGCGCCGTCGAGGCTGAGCGCCAGCGACAGGCAGGAATTGATCCGCCGGCCATCGACCAGAACGGTGCAGGCCCCGCACTGGCCGCGATCGCAGCCCTTCTTGGTGCCGGTGAGGTCGAGGCGCTCGCGCAGGAGATCGAGCAGCGTCACGCGCGGATCGTCGATCTCGATCGCCCGCCTTTCGCCGTTGATCGTCAAATGGATGGTCGGGTTCATGCTGTCCCCCGTTCAGTGATATGTCGATGCGAAAATTCGAGGACGCGCCGCTGCCGCAGGATCGGGCGGGAGGGGCGGATCGTTGCGAAGGGCGGAAGCGGAAGCGGGGTGTCTGACTTTAGCCCTCGGTCCGCCCATGCCATCAGATTATACGGAGGCATCCTCCGTTTTCAAGAGTCGAGGAGTTCTAAACAAGGAAATGGTCTGCGAGGCGAACAAGGCAACGCGAAAACCCCGCGCGGATTCGCTCAAGAACCGCGAGCGGCTGCTCGTGGCCGCGGCGGAGGTGTTTCGCGCCGGCGGGGCGGGGGCGAGCCTCGAGGCTGTGGCGCGCACGGCGGGCGTCGGCATCGGCACGCTCTATCGCCATTTCCCGACGCGCGAAGCCCTGTTCGAGGCGGTCTACCGCCGCGAGATCGACCAGCTCTCCCTTTTGGCCGAGACGCTGGCGAGGGACGAGGCGCCGGTGCCGGCTCTGCGGCGCTGGCTCCATGCCGGGGTCGGCATGGTGGCGACCAAGCGCGGCATGCTGTCCGCGCTCGCCATCGCCATGGACGGCGCCACCGATCTCCAGGCCTATTCGCTCCAGCATCTGACGCGCGCCATCGCCCTGCTACTGGCCCGCGCCGTCGCTTCCGGCGCGATCCGCCGTGACATCGGCCCCGAGGACCTGCTGCAGACGCTGATCGGCCTTTGCCTCATGGGCAAGCAGCCGGGCGGGGAGGCGGGCACGATCCGGCTGATCGACGTGTTCGTGGACGGGCTTCACGTGTCGGCGGAGGGCGGCAGGGCCTAGGGCCGGTCGATTGCCACTTGCCGCCTACCGCCCGGCGAGGGCCCGCTCCCGGCATCTGTCTTCCCGTCTCGCCCGGCGGAAAGGGACTGGCGGACATTGCCTGATGGAAATTGATTGACGTCTGTCAGCGCGCCTCCGATAGTCCGGTCGGGAGGAAATCATCCATGCGAAGCCCCACGTTGCACGACGTGGCGCGCAGCGCTGGTGTCAGCTATTCGACCGCCGACCGCGTTCTGAATGGACGTGGCGGTGTGGCGGAGAAGTCTGCCCTGCGCGTCCGGCACGCCATCGAGGCGCTCGGCTATGTCCGGGACATCCATGCCGCGAATCTGTCGCGCCGGCGCAGCTATCGCTTCCGTTTCTTCCTGCCGCGCGGCGACCATGGCTTCTTCTCCGTGCTGCGCGAGACGCTGGAGCGCGAGGCCGGCGCCCGCGCCGCCGAGCGGCTCGACGTCACCTGCCGCGACGTGCCGGCGCTGGACGCCAAGGCCCTGGCCGAGGAGCTGAGCCGTATCGAGGCGGGGGACTGCGACTGCGCCGCCGTGGTCGGCGCCGATTCGCCCTATCTGACGGCCGCGATCGCGCGGCTCCGGTCCATCGGCGTTCCCGTGGTCACGCTGGTTTCCGACACGGCGGACGAGGTTCGCAGCCTTTATGTCGGCATCAACAACCGCATGGCCGGGCGCACCGCCGGCCGGCTGATGCGCATGGCCCACCGCGCTAGGGCGGGCCGCATCCTCATCGTTCTCGGATCGCTCAGTGCGCGGGACCATCGCGACCGGCTGGAGGGCGCGCGCGAGATCATGCAGGCGCCCGGCTCGAAGCTCGACCTCCTGCCGCCGATCGAGGTGCGGGACCGGCCCGAAACCATGCGCGAGCGCCTGGGAGAGGCGCTGCGGCAGGATTCGGGGATCACCGGCCTCTACTCGATCGGCGCCGGCAACCGCGCCCTGGTCGGGCTGTTCGAGGGGCTGGAGGGGCCGCGCCCCTTCGCCGTGCTGCACGAGCTGACGCCGCTCAGCCGCGCCGCACTGGAGGGCGACCTGATCGACGCGGTGATCGACCAGAAGCCGGCCGAGGAGATCGCCCGCGCGCTGGACGCCATGCGCGCCATCGCGGACGGCCGGCCGCCGCCGCCGACCGACATCGTGCCCACGATCTATCTCAAGGATAATCTTCCCGGCGCCGGCCGGGGGGGTAATCTTCCCGGCACCGGCCGGGGGGCAATCTGCCCGGCGCCGGCCGGCCGGCGTCTTGGGCAAGCGACTTAACGACAGGCATCACGGGGAGAACGGGATGAAGACGATCAAGGGGCCGGGGCTTTTCCTGGCGCAGTTCGCGGGCGATGCGGCGCCCTTCAACTCCTGGGACGCGATCACCAAATGGGCGGCCGACTGCGGCTATGCCGGCGTGCAGGTGCCGACCTGGGACGCAAGGCTGATCGACCTCGCGAAGGCCGCCAAAAGCCGCGACTATTGCGACGAGTTCAAGGGTGTCGCGCGCCAGAACGGCGTCGATGTCACCGAACTCTCCACCCATCTTCAGGGCCAGCTCGTCGCCGTCCACCCCGCCTATGACGAGGCCTTCGACGGTTTCGCCGCGCCCGCCGTGCGCGGCAATCCCAAGGCCCGGCAGGAATGGGCCGTCGAACAGGTGAAGCAGGCGCTGACCGCCTCGCGCAACATGGGGATCGACGCGCACGCGACCTTCTCCGGCGCGCTCGCCTGGCCCTTCGTCTACCCTTGGCCGCAGCGCCCGGCGGGCCTCGTGGAAACCGCCTTCGACGAGCTCGCCCGCCGCTGGCGGCCGCTCCTCGACCATGCCGAGGAATGCGGCGTGGACGTCTGCTACGAGATCCATCCCGGCGAGGATCTGCACGACGGCGACAGCTACGAGATGTTCTGGGAGCGCACCGGCCGGCACGCGCGGGCCTGCATGCTTTACGACCCCTCGCACTACGTGCTGCAGTGCCTGGACTATCTCGACCATATCGACATCTACAAGGATCGTATCCGGATGTTCCACGTGAAGGACGCCGAGTTCAATCCGACCGGGAGGAAGGGCGTCTATGGCGGCTTCCAGCCCTGGATCAACCGCGCCGGCCGCTTCCGCAGTCCGGGCGACGGACAGGTCGATTTCGGCGCGATCTTCTCCAAGATGGCAGCCAACGACTTTTCCGGCTGGGCCGTGGTGGAATGGGAATGCTGCCTGAAGCATCCCGAGGACGGCGCGCGCGAGGGCGCGGCCTTCGTGCGCGACCACATCATCCGTGTCACCGAGCGGGCCTTCGACGATTTCGCCGGCGGGGGCACCGATGAGGTCGCCAACCGTCGCATGCTGGGGATTTCGTGATGGCGCCGCGCATCAGGCTGGGAATGGTCGGCGGCGGCAAGGACGCCTTTATCGGCGCGGTCCACCGCATCGCCGCGCGCATCGACGGCGAGTTCGAGCTGGTGGCGGGCGCCCTGTCCTCCACCCCCGAGCGCTCGCGCGAGAGCGGCCTGGCGCTGGGGCTCGACCCCGAGCGCTGCTATGCCGGCTTCGAGGAAATGGCGGAGGCGGAGGCCGCGCGCCCCGACGGGATCGAAGCGGTGTCGATCGTCACGCCGAACCATGTCCACGGCGCGGCGGCGGCGGCGTTTCTCAAACGCGGCATCCATGTGATCTGCGACAAGCCGCTGACCGCCACCATGGCCCAGGCGGCCGAGCTTGAAGAGGCGGTGCGCGCTTCCAAAGCCCTGTTCCTCCTCACCCACAACTACACCGGCTATCCCCTGATCCGGCAGGCGCGCGAGATGGTGGCCTCGGGCGCGCTCGGCCAGCTGCGCATCGTGCAGGTCGAATACGCGCAGGACTGGCTCACCGAGGCGAGCGAGGGAACAGGCACCAACAAGCAGGCGGAATGGCGCACCGACCCCGAGCGCTCGGGCGCCGGCGGCTCGATCGGCGACATCGGCACCCATGCCCACAATCTCGCCTGCTTCGTCACCGGCCTGAAGGTCGAGCGCCTGTCGGCCGACCTGCAGAGCTTCGTGCCCGGCCGGCGCGTGGACGACAACGCCCATATCCTCCTGCGCTTCGAGGGCGGGGTGCGGGGCATGCTCTGGTGCAGCCAGGTCGCGGTCGGCTGCGAGAACGCGCTGCGGCTGCGCGTCTTCGGCGACAAGGGCGGCCTGGAATGGGCGCAGGAGGAGCCGAACCACATGTGGTTCACCCGCTTCGGCGAGCCCAAGCAGCTGCTGAC
This sequence comes from Aureimonas sp. AU20, assembly GCF_001442755.1. Classification (NCBI taxonomy): domain Bacteria; kingdom Pseudomonadati; phylum Pseudomonadota; class Alphaproteobacteria; order Hyphomicrobiales; family Aurantimonadaceae; genus Aureimonas; species Aureimonas sp. AU20. The sequence goes on from NZ_CP006367.1 coordinate 817,286, forward strand.
CCGGCGCGGCGCGGGCGCGTCGGAGGCGGCCAACGCCGTCAGCCGCACGCCGGGCGGCCATCCCGAAGGCTATCTGGAAGGCTTCGCCAACCTTTATGTCGGCGCGGCGAGCGCCATTCGCGCGGCGGGCGAAGGGCGGCGCGATCCCGTGCTGGACGTGCTTCCGGGTCTCGAAGCCGGCTTGTCCGGCATGCGCTTCATCGACGCCTGTGTGCGCTCCTCGGGCGGGGATGCGGCATGGGTCACGCTCTAGCCCCCCCGGTTCTGGAGCTGAAAAGGGTCGGCCGAAGCTTCGGGCCGATCCAGGTCCTGCACGGCGTCGATATCCAGCTTCGGCCCGGCCGGGTCCATGCGCTGATCGGCGAGAACGGCGCCGGCAAGTCCACGATGATGAAGATCCTGGCGGGCTACCAGCCCGCCACCAGCGGCGAGGTTCGGCTGGACGGCCAGCCCGTCACCTTCGCGGGGATGGACGAGGCCGAGCGGCTGGGCATCTCGATGATCCACCAGGAGTTCAACCTCGCCGACCAGCTCACCGTCGAGCAGAACATCTTTCTCGGCCGCGAGTTGAAGCGCGGCTGGCTGCTCGACAAGCCGGCCATGCGAAAGCGCGCCCGCGAACTTCTCGACCGGCTGGAATGCCGCGCCGGCACCGACCGCGTGGTCTCCACGCTTTCCAATTCCGACAAGCAGATGGTGGAAATCTCCAAGGCCATGCTGCGCGAGACGCGGGTTCTCGTCATGGACGAGCCGACCGCCGTGCTCACGAGAGCCGAGACGGCGATCCTCCTGCGCCAGGTGCGGGCGCTGCGCGAGGCGGGAACCGCCGTGCTCTTCACCTCGCACAAGCTGGACGAGGTGGAGGAGATCGCCGACGATCTCACCATCATGCGCGACGGGCGCGTGGTCTGGAGCGGGCCGGCCGGCGAGATGGACCAGCACGCCATGGCCAACGCCATGGTCGGGCGCGAGATGTCGGACCTCTTCCCGCCCAAGACCGGGCAGCCGGGCGAGGTGGTCCTCTCAGTGCGAGACTTCGCCGTGCCCGGCTTTTCCCAGGACATCTCCTTCACCCTGCGCCGGGGCGAGATTCTGGGCGTCGCCGGGCTGATCGGCTCGGGCCGCACCGAGACCTTCGAGGGGCTCTGCGGACTTCGCCCGGCGCGCGGCGCGGTGGAGGTCTTCGGCCGCCCGGCGCGGATCGAGCAGCCCTGGGCCGCCCAGGTGCTCGGCCTCTGCTATCTCACGGAGGACCGCAAGTCGCGCGGCCTCCTCCTGCGCAAGGGCATGCGCGAGAACCTGACGCTCCAGGCCCTGTCGCGCTTCGACCGGGGGCTGATCGACACCGGGGCCGAGGAGCGGGCGCTGACGGAAGCCATCCGGGATTTCGACATTCGCGGCCATCGCGGCGCGCTGGTCGGCAATCTCTCGGGCGGCAACCAGCAGAAGCTGCTCTTCGCCAAGGTGCTGCTCGCCGAGCCGCGCATCCTCGTCATCGACGAGCCGACGCGCGGCATCGACATCGGCACCAAGCAGCAGATGTACGGCTTCATCCGCCGGCTCGCCTCGGAGGGACGGGCCATCGTGGTGATCTCGTCGGAAATGCAGGAGGTGATCGGGCTGGCGGATCGCATCCTGGTGATGCGCCACGGCCGGATCACCGGCGAACTCGGGGCGGACGCCACCGAGGACGCCATCGTCAAGCTGGCCATGGGCGTCGCGCCCCTGCGCACCGAGGGGGAGACCACCGCATGAGCGAGACCACAGCCAAGGCGCCGCGCCGCATCGCCATGAGCGTGGTCGGCCCGATCCTGGCGCTGATCCTCCTGGTGGTCGCCGGCGCCCTGATGAACCCGAACTTCCTCGCCTTCGACAATGTCACCAACGTCCTGGCGCGCTCGGCGTTCATCGGCATCATCGCGGTCGGCATGACCTTCGTCATCACCGCCGGCGGGCTCGACCTCTCGGTCGGCTCCATGGCGGCCTTCATCGCCGGGCTGATGATCCTCGTCATGAACAAGGCGCTGCCGGGGCTCGGCGTCGGCGTGCCCATCGTGCTTCTCGGCATGGGCGTGGCGCTGCTCGCGGGGCTCGCCGCCGGCCTTCTCAACGGGCTCCTCATCACCAAGCTCGGCATCGAGGCCTTCATCGTCACGCTCGGCTCGATGGGCATCTATCGAAGCCTCGTCACCTGGCTCGCCAATGGCGGCACGCTGTCGCTCGACTTCAGCCTGCGCTCCTTCTACCAGCCGGTCTATTACGGCGGGGTGTTCGGCATCACCTGGCCGATCATCGTCTTCGCGGTGGTGGTGGTCGTGGGCGAGGTCGTCATGCGCTCCACCGCCTTCGGTCGGCACTGCGCGGCGATCGGCTCCAACGACCAGGTGGCGCGCTATTCCTCGGTGCGGGTGGCCCGCGTGCGGCTCGCGACCTACGCGGCGCTCGGCCTGCTCGTGGGCGTCGCCACCATCATGTACGTGCCGCGCCTCGGCTCGGCCTCGTCCGCCACCGGCCTTCTCTGGGAGCTGGAGGCGATCGCCGCCGTGATCATCGGCGGCACGGTGCTGAAGGGCGGCTTCGGCCGGGTCTGGGGCACGGTGATCGGCGTCCTGATCCTGTCGCTGATCGGCAATCTCCTTAATCTCACGGACTTCGTCTCGCCCTATCTGAACGGCGCGATCCAGGGCGCCATCATCGTTCTCGCTGTGGTGCTGCAGCGTGAAGGCAAAGCCGGCGCATAAGTCGGCATTCAACGAACGGGAGGACCAACCTTATGAAACATCTCTTGCCCGCATTGGCGCTCACCCTTGCCCTGTCCGTGCCCGCCTGGGCGCAGGACGCGGCCAAGAAGGTGGTCGGCGTCTCCATTCCCGCCGCGACCCATGGCTGGGCCGGCGGCATGAACTATTTCGCGCAGTCCGCCATCGAGCGGCTGAAGACCACCTATCCCCAGCTCGACTTCGTGCTGGCCACCGCCTCCGACCCCGCCAAGCAGGTCAACGACATCGAGGACATGCTCGCCACGCGCAAGATCAACGCGCTGGTGGTGCTGCCCTTTGAGTCCGAGCCGCTGACCGGCCCGGTGCAGAACGTCAAGGCGTCCGGCGCCTGGGTCACGGTGGTGGATCGCGGCCTGTCGGTGGAGGGGATCGAGAACCTCTATGTCGCCGGCGACAATCCCGGCTTTGGCCGTGTGTCGGGCGAATACATGGCCTCGAAACTGCCGAGCGGCGGCAAGGTCGTCGTGCTGCGCGGCATTCCGACCACGATCGACAACGAGCGCGTGGCGGGCTTCCAGAAGGCCGTCGAGGGCAAGAACATCGAAATCCTCGGCATGGAGCACGGCAACTGGAACCGCGACACCGCCTTCACGGTGATGCAGGACTTCCTGTCGAAATATCCCAAGATCGACGCGGTCTGGGCGTCCGACGACGACATGGCCGTCGGCGTCCTGGCCGCGATCGAGGCCGCCGGGCGCAAGGACGTCCAGTTCGTGCTGGGCGGCGCCGGCATGAAGGAGATGATCAAGCGCGCCATGGACGGCGACAAGATGGTCCCGGCCAACGTGACCTACCCGCCCTCGATGATCGCGACCGCGATCGAGGTCACGGCGGTCGGCCTCGTCTCGCCCACGCCCGTGTCCGGCAAGTTCATCATCGGCTCGACCCTCGTCACCTCGGAGAACGCCAAGGACTTCTACTTCCCCGACAGCCCGTTCTGACCGGGTCCTGAAACGCGCCCATGGCCGGGTTCGCCCGGCCATGGGCTTCATTCGGTGGCCCGGCCATCGCTCCCTCGTGAGGCGGGGCTTGCCAGAGCGAAGCGAAACAGGCCTCATCGCGGCGCAGGCGCCCGCAAGAGCGCCACTGATCTCCCGGCGGCCGAGCCGCACCCTTTCGCGCTCGCAAGAAGACGAATGTCCGACACCTCGCCGCCTCCGCGCCCGCCCATACCCCATCTCCTGATCCACACGGACGGCTCCTGCGCCGGCAATCTCGGCCCTGGCGGCTGGGCCGCCGTGGTGCGCGCGAGCGACGAGAGCGGCGCCCTTTCCGAACCCGTCATCCTCACCGGCCACGCGCCGCGCACCACCAACAACCGCATGGAGATGACGGCCGCGATCGAGGCGCTGCGGGCCTTTCCGGATGGGGAGGCGACGATCGTCAGCGACAGCCAGTATCTGATCAAGGGCATCACCGAATGGGTGCGCCCCTGGAAGTCCCGCAACTGGAAGAACGCCGCCGGCGCCAAGGTGAAGAACCGCGACCTCTGGCAAGAACTGGACGCCCTGACCGCCGGCCGAACCATCGCCTGGACCTGGATCAAGGGCCACGCGGGGCATGAAGGCAACGAAGAGGCGGATCGGCTGGCCAGCGCGGCGGGGAAACAAGCGGAATAGGGCAGGCTGTGAGCCGGGGCTTCCAAAAGCCTTGAGCGCCCATTCTCGCACCGATGACAAGCGCCGATCGTCGACACGCGACGCTACTGCCTTCCGTCGGAAGAGTCGCGCGGCAGGCAGGGGAATGGTCCTGCACGCGAGTCCGGCGCCTCCGGGATGATGGAGTTAGAATCCGCTGATGAGCTCGACCTTCGAACCGTCGGAAAAGCGCGAGAAGCGGAAGGCGTGGGGATCGACCAGCGGCGGGCGATCCGTGACGATGTCGGCCATCAGGCGCCCGGCGGCCGGGCCGATGCCGAAGCCATGGCCGGAAAAGCCGGTGGCGATGTGGAAGCCGGGAATGGCGTCGACGGGTGAGATCACCGGCACTGCGTCGGGCGTCACGTCGATATAGCCGCCCCAGCTCTGCGCGATCTCGGCCTTCTCGAAGACGGGGAAGTTCTCGCGCAGCGCCTTGAAGGCGCCGTTGGCGATGGACTTCACGGGCTTGGGGTCGAGAACGCGGTTGTACTCGAAGGGCGAGGCCTCATCGAGCGCCCAGTGCCGGCCCATGCGCATCTCGTCGCTGAAGCGACCGCCGACGCGAAAGCGCAGCGAGCGCCATTCGGCGCGCAGCGCGGGCAGGAAGTCGCGCGCGTGGCGGAACGTATCCGGCACGATGTCCACCACGTTCTCGTGGCCCGACGCGACGGTGTAGCCGCCGTCGCGGCGCTTGCGGATGGCGAAGTCCTTGGCCCAGATCGCTTGGTCGGGGCCGCCTTCCAGCGGCTTGGTGCGCAGAACGCTGTTGAGCACCTTCAACTGCGGCAGGTCGATGCCGAAGCGGTTCGAGAACAGGCTCGACCAAGCGCCGCCCGCCAGCACGACCTGCGAGCAGGCGATCGAGCCGCGCTCGGTGACGACGCCCGAGACACGCCCGCCCATGGTCTCGATGCCACGCACGGCGCATTCGGTCAGGACATGCGCGCCGCGCTCGCGCGCGGCTTCCGCAATGGCGGGCGCGGCCTTCTGCGGCTCGGCGCGGCCGTCGGTCGGCGTGTAGAGCCCGCCCTTCACGGTCATTCGCGAGTTGGGAAGCAGGTCATCCAACTCGCTCGCCGAGAGCATGCGATGCTCGATCTGGTAGGGCTCCAGATTGCGGCCCCAGCGCTCGTGCTCGGCCATCGACTGGTCGTCGGCGCAGGTGAAGACGATGCCGGCGCGGGTGTAGCCGGTCGGGCGGCCGATACGCTCGTCCAGCCCCTGCCAGATGCGAAGGGCTTCGGCCATGAGCGGCACCTCGCGCGGGTCGCGGCGCGAGATGCGCACCCAGCCCCAGTTGCGGCTGGACTGCTCGTGGCCGATGCCGCCTTTCTCGCACAGCGCGACGGAGACGCCGCGCTCGGCCAGTTCCAGCGCCGTGGAGGCGCCGATGATGCCCCCGCCGATGACCACCACATCCACCTTCTCGGGGAGGTCGGCATCGCCGTGGAACGGATCGACATAGGGACCGGGCATATCAGAAGCTCTCCTCGAGCTGGCACTTCACGGCGAATTCGGCGACGCTGGCGGTGTTGGACAGGTTGACGAGCATGGAGACGATGGCGGTGAGTTCCGAAGCACTCGTCATGGCCGCCGGCTCGCGATCGGTGATCGCGGCGGCCATGTCGGTGACGACGAAGCTGGGGCAGACGGCGGTGGCGCGGATGCCCCGGTCGAACCCGGATTGACGAATGCCGTGCGCCAGCGCCACGGCGGCGAACTTGATCATGGCGTAGAGGCCGGAGGCGGCCGACTTCACCCGCTGGCCCGACAGCGAGGCAAGCACGATCACCCGGCCCTGACCACTGGCGGCCAGCGCTTCGAAGGCCGCCTTGGCGAGGCGGCGCGGCGCCTTGACGTTGACCCCCAGCATCGCGTCGAGCTCTTCGTTCTCGGCGTCGATCACGCTTTTGGGGATCATCAGCCCGGCATTGGCGACGATGGCGTCAACGCGGCCGAACCGACCGAGCGCCGCCGATACCCACTCCGCCTCGCCGTCCGCCGCCGCCTCGTTGCGCTGGAGAGGGATGCGTCCGGGATCGGCGAAACCGGGCAGCGCCGGCTCGCGCATCCCGAGTGAGAGATGCAAGCCCTCGCTCGCGAGCCGTTCGGCAACGGCGAGGCCGATGTCGCGCAAGGCGCTGGAGATCAGCGCGACGCGGGGCGGGGCGTAGGCGGGGCGCGGGCTCACGCGCTGGCCCCCTTGTTGGCGACGATGCGCCAGTAGATCCGCCGCAGCTGGTTGACCAACTCGGCATAGTCCGCGTTGTCGGTGCCGGCGAAAAACTCGCGCGAGTCCTTCACGATGGCGCGCACCTGAAGGGCGAGCGCCTCGCCCTTTGGCGTCAGGAACGGTTCCTGCGCCCTGGAATCGTCGCCCGCCACCTCGCGCCTGAGAGGCCCGTGGCCTTCCATGTCGTCGAGGACGCAGCCCATGGCCGAGCGGTCCTTGAAGATGATCTCTGCGATCAGGGAGGGGCGGATGCCGGGATGATTGCCGACCAGAAAGAGGGTGGTGATCTTGCGGGTGCCGCGCGCGACGTCGAGACATTCCAGCCACCGATCGAAATCGCGCGTCACCGCGATGTCGATGCTGCGGATGGGCTTCCGACATCTTCAACCGCTTATCATACGTCGCTTTTTCGTATGCTGAGACGAGGTCCGACAGCAGGATCGGCGGCTCCTCCGCCGTTCCCATCAGGGCCGAGAACCGCTGCTGATCGTCAACCGTCCCCGTCTTCGTGGTCGGCTTGCCTTCCAGGCTGGAAGCGATCCTTTCCAGGCGAGCGATCCGCTCTTCGCGAGATCGCTCCATGAGATCCTTAGCCGGGGCCAAGGTGAAGCTTTCGAGGCGCGCGTGGGCGACGATCGCCCGATCGCGCTCCTGAGCGTCGGGCCCTGCGCTGTGGAGGAGCGAACGCCAATGGTCCTCGACGATGCGGTGCAAACGCTCGCGCGCGGCGACGGCTTCGCCGAAATCGGAGGTCTCGCAACTGAACCGGACCTTCGAGCGGGGATCGAGATCCTTGTCGCGGTCGGGGACGCGGCGCTCGTAGTACCAGATGCCCTCGCGCAGGGTCAGCCATTTGAGCTTTGGTTTCGCGGCCATGTTTGCGCGAATGTCTCCCGGTTTGTTCCCCGGAAAGCCCGAGATAACGGGACCGGCCTAGCGCGGATGTCGATTTTCTGGGGAAGTGCTTGCCACACAGTCGGTTGGGAATAAAGTTCTGTTTGGTCATGGCGGAGGGAGGAGGCGCAAGCGAACCTTTCTCCGAAGCCGGGTTCGCTGTTCATAGGGAATATACAGGGATAACCAGACATCAAGCAGAGTTCTGAACAAGGGGGCGGTTTCCGACTGCCAGTGTTTCCAAGGCTCAGCCCTCATATTCCCTAAGACAGCAACAGGGAAACTTGGACTTGTAACAGGCAGGACGCGGATAGGCTCATGCCCGCCTTCTTGACCCGGACGGCGTCGAGCGGCAGGGCGAGGCGATCCCGCAGGCGCGCGGCCGCATCTATAAGGAAAGCTACGCCGATCGCATCGAGCCGTTCGCTGATGTTGCGGCCCTGTTCCGCCGGGCCCGACATCACGGCTGGACGATCGTCCTCGCGACCTCCCGTCCCAACGAGGAAATCGAGCCGCACCTGGATCGGCTCGGAGTGCGCGACCTCGTCGACGCGGTGAAGGCGGCGGACGACGCCGAGCGCTCTAAACCGCTCTTCTTTATTTGGCATGTCGAGGTCAAGCGCTCCTGAACTTATGTCTCACCTTGACTGACGTGTGATCCCTTGCGGATCGCGCTTTTCTTCGGGCTCGACCCGGCCCGCCCCTCCCATGATGGGATCGGATAGAGCGAGGCGGCTCGATCTGTTGCGCTTGCCTGTCGTGCCATTGGCATGCTCGGCTCAAGAGTCGGTGCGAGCTTGCCTCGTTTCCCGTCCCGCAAGGGACACGTTTCCGCGGGTGCGGATGCTCGGCTGGTGTTTCCGTTCCCGAAGGCGTTCTTTTTTCAGGGCCTGCTCACGCCGTTGCCCGGGTCCATCGGAACTCGCTTCCCTCGACCCAGATGCTGTGAAAGATGACGGACAGTCGCCGGGACAACGCGACGAGGGCTCGTTTCATGCCGCGCCGTCTAGCCGGGTTCACAGCTCGGGCCTTCAGCCAGGACCATGTCCGAACACGGGTCAGAAGCACGGTGGCCGCCTCGAACTGAAGGCCGCGCGCTCCGTTGCAGACGCTCCCTGCCGGTGGGAGCCTTCCCGGCATCGGCATGAGGTCAGTGAGGGTTTAGGGAAGAGTTTGGTGTTCAAGGGCCGGCACTTTGCTCCTGACATCATTCTGCTTTGCATGCGGCGGTACTGCCGCTATGCGCTGAGCTGTCGTGACCTGAAGGAAGTAATGGCTAAGCGTGGCCTGTCGGTGGACCACAGGCGGATAGGCTGCTTTAGGCGTCCTGTATGAGCTGCTTACGCAGGAAAAACCGTCGCTGACCGATTGGATGGTCATTGATCGTGCCGAACACTTCGAAGCCACGTTTCCGGTAGAAGCCAAGTGCCTGGAACTCGTATGTATCGAGCCAAACGCCGATGCAGCCGCTCGCTCTTGCGATGTGCTCCGCCTTGTCCATAAGGTCTGTTCCATGCCCTTGCGAACGTTGATCTGAAGGCACGGCAAGAAGTTCCACGAAGAGCCAGTCGTAGGTAATCTTGCCGTACAGACCGCCGACTGTTGCGCCGCTCTCGTCGGTCAGGAGCACGGCGACCGGACGATAACCGGAAGGACCCGCCATCTTTTGGTTGTGCTGGACCAAGACGTCCAAGATCGCCTGCTCATGCACCTGAGTCGGAGTATCGGGTATGGTTATCCTGAGTGTCATGTCGCACCGTGGGGTTGAGGAAAGCGAACGACGTGCTGTATCGGGCTTCGATCCTGGTGCTGGCAAGGTTTTGGAAGGGTCGTCTGCGGATGAAGCGTTCTCGGACGGCAGCTTCTCTCGTCGGAGACCGGCTCGAGACCGGGCGATGCGGGTGGACGCCAACACAAGTGGCGAGCCGTCGCCGCCAGTGTTCCTACTCGAGACCCGTTCGGGAGCTGAACGTCTGCGCCTGCATCACCACCAGACCGCCGAAGATCAGAAGGAGTCCCGCCAGGCGTTGAAGCGTCATCGCCCGTTGGGGAAAGCCGATCAGGCCCCCATGGTAGATCGCGACAGACGCGATCATCTGGCCGGCGATCACCGCGGTCACGAATCCGGCCGCGCCGAGCCGGGGCGCCACCAGTATAGCCCCGGTCACGTAGAACGCTCCGACGATGCCCCCGATCCAGATCCACCGCGGCGCGTGCGATAGGCTCGACAGGGTCGGCAGCTCGACTCTCGCGATGAGGAGGAGCGGCAGAACGCACGCCATGCTGATGGCGAGCGACATCAAGGTCGCCCAGAGAGGGTGCCCGAGGGTCCTGCCCAGGGCCGCGTTCGCGCCGGCCTGAAACGGCACCGCCGCGCCGGTCACGATGGCGCAAAGGATCAGGAAAAGAGAATGGGCTTGCATGATGAACCTCCATGTCGTCTCGCTATGCGATCAGGCGGATGGATGGAAATTCGATCTTGGCAGCTTTGGTATGAGCGATGTGAATAGTCTGCGTGGGATCGACCTGAACCTCCTCGTCGTGCTCCAGGCTCTCCTGACGGAGCAGCACGTTTCGCGTGCGGCTGCCCGACTCAATATGAGCCAGCCGGCCGTCAGCCACGCCCTCGGCCGCCTGAGGGAGTTGTTCGAGGACCCCCTCCTGATACGGCAGGGAGGCAGGCTCACGCTGTCCGCCAAGGCTAGGCAACTTGGGCCGCCACTGGCACAAGCGATCCGACACATCGCCGACGTGGTCGGGCCGGGAACGTTCGATCCGGCGAGCGAGCGCATGACCTTTCGGTTGGCGATGTCGGACTACGGATCGTCCGTCGTCCTGCCGCCCCTGATCCGGGCCATGCGCCGTCTTGCTCCCAACGTCTCCCTGAGCGTTACGCAAGCCGGCCGGGAGGCCATGCTGCGCCAGGTTCTGGAGGGCGAGATCGATCTGGCCTTCGGCGTTTTCCCGAGCCAGCCGGATCGGATCGAGCACGAGGAGCTGTTCACGGAATCCTTCCTTTGCCTGTCGGACGCGGGACATGCGTCGGCAGCGGCCATCTGGGATCTCGACGCCTATCTCGCCCGGCCGCATATTCTCGTTGCGACACCGGGCGAGGGGACGACGGAGATCGACGCGGCACTGCTGTCAATCGGGGTCACTCGCGACATCGCGATGGTTCTGCCGCACTGGAGTGCCGCACCTCGTCTCGTGCACGGCACCGACCTCCTTCTGACGATCGCCAGCCGGGCGCTGGGGACCGTTGAGAACTTGTCGGGAATCACGGTTTTCGAACCGCCGTTTCCGATCGCAACTTTCTCCTTCAAGCAGGTCTGGCACGAACGCAAGAACGCGGATCAGGCGCATCGCTGGATGCGAAACCTCGTGCAAGAGTGCTGTTAAGCTGGCGGCGCAGTCGACATGCACCGACAGCGATCGTGCACCGGTCGGGCTCACAGATGGAGCCTTGGCGAATGGGCCAAGCACATAGCAACATCGCTCTTTGACGTGCCGTCGACCGCACCGGAGGGCACTGAACGTCCGAACGCCAGCAGCACGAAGGTGCGTCGGCTTGACGCGTGCTGCCGCAGAATCTGTAAGAGACAGTTCTCGAAGAGAGCGCCTCCTATCTCTTGCGCGATGAACGCCGAGCGCGCAGCAAGTCCAGCGCGTCCGCGTTCGCGCGCCCCCAGTCGTAGAGAAGCTCGACGGGCTCGACGAATCGCAGCCCGAGATCGGTCAGGCGGTATTCGACGGCGGGTGGGATCGTGCCTTGCACATGCCGCGTGACGAGCCCGCTTTCCTCCATCTCACGCAGCGTCTGCGTCAGCATCTTCTTGGAGATGCCCGGCAGGCTGCGCAGGAGGACGCCCGTTCGCGCCGACCCGCCATGGCGTGCGTGAAGCGTATGCAGGACCATGCTCGTCCACTTCGTGGCGAAGAGTTCGAGCACGCGGCGCGGCGCGCAGTCCTCGCGCCAAGCCTCGTCGGGCGTTCCGGGTCGCATGGGTGGGTACCTCTTGGTGCCTATGTCCCCAAATGGTGCCGTCTGGACGCATCTCGCAAGCCCTCCTAGCTCTTGGTCCCATGAGAAGGACAACGGCATGACACGAACGGCATTGGTTGTGGGTGCGAGCGGCATCGTCGGCAGCGCAACAGCGGCGCTTCTTCTGGAGAAGGGTTGGACGGTTCACGGGCTCGCCCGCCGCCCCGTCGAACAGGCAGGTGTTCTGCCCGTGGCAGCCGACCTTCAGGACGCTGCGGCAACAGCGGTCGCGCTGAAGGATCTGAAGCCGGACGCGGTTTTCATCACGACATGGCTGCGCCAAGACACCGAGGCTGAGAACATCCGCGTCAATTCGGCTATGGTGCGCAATCTCCTCGACGGACTACGGCCGGCCGGATCGGTGCGCCATGTTGCCCTCGTCACGGGCCTCAAGCACTATCTCGGACCCTTCGAGGCATATGGAAAAGGCGCCTTGCCCCAGACTCCGTTCCGGGAGTCCCAGGGCCGACTGGACGTGCCGAACTTTTACTACGCGCAGGAGGACGAGGTTTTCGCCGCCGCCAAGCGCGATGGCTTCACCTGGAGCGTCCACCGTCCCCACACGGTGATCGGCAAGGCCGTCGGCAACGCGATGAACATGGGCACGACGCTGGCTGTCTATGCCACGCTCTGCCGTGAGACCGGCCGACCTTTCCGCTTCCCGGGCTCGGCCGCGCAGTGGAATGGCCTCACCGACATGACCGACGCTCGCCAACTCGCTCGGCAGCTTCTTTGGGCCGCCGCGACGCCGGGAGCGGCGAACGAGGACTTCAACATCGTCAACGGCGACGTCTTCCGCTGGAGCTGGATGTGGGGCCGTATCGCCGATTGGTTCGGGCTTCAAGCCGCGCCCTTCGACGGGACGCTGCGCCCGTTGGAAGACCAGATGAAAGACGATGCGCCGGTGTGGCAACAAATCGCCGAGCGGGAGGGGCTCACCGAACGCGACCTCTCGCGTCTTGCCTCCCCTTGGCACACCGACGCAGACCTCGGTCGACCGATCGAGGTGGTGACGGACATAGGCAAGAGCCGGCGGCTTGGTTTCCTCGACTACCAGGCTACGGACGATGCCTTCGTCGACCTCTTCGAGCGCTTACGTGCCGATCGGTTGATCCCGTGAAGAGACGCGAGAAAGCGCTGCATTTAGAACGCACCGCATGATGGTTGAGCACGTCGTCACGCTCTCTGCACCAGACATGAGATCGGCTATGCTGACGTGCTCGATCTGCGAGGGCATTACGCCGACGCTGGCCGAGATATGAGCGATCTGGTGCTCGATCGTGATAGGCATCTCGACCGCCTGAATGATCTTTCGCCCGATCGATCTACCCTCCAGAGGGTCTGCGCTACCAGGGAGAAGGACGGCGAACTCGTCGCCGCCCAACCGGGCGATAAGATGGCTCGGATCGACGAGGGCCCGCACGCGCTCGGCAGCTACGCGTAGAACCTCATCGCCGCCCGAATGCCCGTACGCGTCATTGAGGCTCTTGAAGCCATCCAGATCGAAGACGAGAAGCGAGAAGGGCAAGCCGCCGCCTGGTTCTGTTCAACTAGTTCGGCGAGCGTGTCGTGAAAGCGGGGACGGTTGGCAAGGCCAGTCAACGCATCGGCGAAAGCAAGCGATCGAATACGTGCCTCGCTGCGCAGACGCTCGCTCTAATCGCGAAAGGCGATGACGGTTTACCGCTGCCCCGCCAGCCGCACGTCGCTGCGCAGCACGCGAACGGGTACGAGATCGCCGAACACCGAGACGAGGTCGGCATCCACTTCCTCGCGCTGAGGCAGGCTCAGGCAGTCGAACTTGGGCGACGACATAGGCATCGATTCCGTAGGCAGCCCAGACAGCCAAGCCAGCGAGAATGTCGCCAGCGACTTGTGCCAGGACAGAGATCGGCACCTTCGGCCAAGGGAACTTGCCGGCGACGGCCAGCCCAATGGTCACGGGAGGGGGCACGTGGGCGCCGCTGATATACCAGAGCGCACCGACTATGGCGATCAGCGCCAAGCCGAACGAGAGAGCAATGGATAGGGGTCCGTAGGCCGGAGCGGCGGTGTTGTCGCCCTTGGTGTCCGCTGTCGCGACGGCTGTGCCAACAAGCACGAGGATGAACGTGCCGACGAACTCGGCCAGGGCGCGGACATCAGCGGCACCGGAGCCCGGAACGGCAGCGGGTCCCGTTCTGTCGGCGTCACCACTTCGCCATTTCGTCGTCGTTCGGCATTCGCCCATGCGGTGTCATCCGGTCTACGACACCGGGCAGGACCCTGGACAGTTCTGTCAGGAGATCACCCCGTTCCATTCCCGTCTGCCGGGAAAGGTCGTCGACCGTTCCATGGCCGATGGCCTCGCCGAGCTGGTTTGGTGAGATCTCATGGTTCTGGTCCGGCCCCATCCACGACTGAAGAATGTCGCCGTGCCCTGCACGTTGAAAGCTTTGGATGAGGCCGCCAAGGCCGCCCACACCCCCGCCCGGCATCGACATGGACCCGGGGTTTCCGCCTCCGGTCAAGCCGCCGAGCAGATCGCCGAGGCCTCCGGTTCCCCCGGCACCCTGGCGACCCATGGCCCCGGACAGCGCCCCGGACGAGAGAAGCGCCATCAGCGCCGTCATAAGCGGTGACGAGCCGCCCTGTTGCTGGCCTGCGCGTGAGCCCAGGGCTCCGCTCAACACCTGATCGAGAAGTCCCATGGCGATGTTCCTTGAAAGAGGGCAAAACGGGTAGGGTCGGCGCGTGCGCCGACCCTGTTCGAAATAGGTCTTAGACGCCGCGGCGGGCCCGCTCTTCGGCGGTCAGGCCTTCGTCCGTCCGTAGCTTGCCCGTGCGCTCATCCTGGATGTCGACCTCGGTGCGGCGAACCGTGTCGGACACCGTTTCCGTACGGTCGGACACATGCTTGGCGAGATCGATCTCCTCGACGACGCGAGCGGTCTTCGAGACCACAGCCTCCTCGGCGGTCTCTTCCAACTCGATCGTCTGGTCCTTGAATGCATCGTCGAAGCTGGCGACGGGACGATCGACGACGCGGCGTTGGATGTCGACACGCTCGCTGCGCAGGTTCACGTCCTGACTGACCGCTTCCTCCACGACATAGGAGCGGACACGCACTCGGCCGTGGCTGACGTCGCGCTTGCCCACCTTCAGGTTCTCTTCCATGACCTCGATAGTGCCGTCGCGGTCGGCGGCGGTGCCGAGATCGGCCGAACGGCGGGCGGCACTGTCCTCGGTGCGCGTGGAGCTTTCCGTCGAGCCGGCGCTGCCGACCGCCATGGCGGACTCCGTACGGACCGGGGCGACGTAGCCCGTCTCCGTGCCGGACCAGCCCTCGGACTTCCAGCTCGCCTCGCGCTTGTCCATGTCGACCGTGCCCTCGTCGTCAAGGATATCGAGGATCGCGTCGCGGTTACCAACAGTGGTCGGCACCGAGACGAGGTAACCGCCCCGGCGCAGGCCCTCCGCATAGGAGTGGCGGTCCTCGTCGGGCATGAAGAAGTCGCCCAGGGACTCGAAGAAACTGCGTTCGTGGATCGGCGCTGTGGTCGCAGGGAACGTGCTGGTCTCGGCGCCGTCCACGATCTTGATCGCGCTGCGGGAGACGCCCGCCGCGACGATCCGCTTGATCGCTGCATCGGCGTCGCTTCGGCTGTCGAAGAAGGCGGTGACGGTCTGGCTGAAGGTCATGCCTTCGCTGGCGGAAATGTTGGACATGGGTTCATTCCTCATTGGGCTGGGTGATGGCTGGACTGCCGACGGGGAGCCGTTCGATGACGGCCCGCTGCCTTCGAACCGACACGGGCAGCCGAACGCTCTCGCTCGTCGTCTCGTGGCGGATGTGGAGTTCCTCGACGAGGCGGATGCGTCGTTCGACGACGAGCACCTCCTCGAACACCGGGACGATTGTGACATCGCCCTCGACGCGCGTTTGGGGGATCGTCTCGACGATGCGGTCGATGGCGACCCGTTCGACCACGGCCTTCGTGCCCGACAGGTGCGCTGCGACCTCCTCGTCGAAGGTTTCGGTCACGGTCCGGACCGACAGCGACCCCGTGGTCACGACCCGTTTGGAAACCACGGCGAACTCTTCCAAGAGTTCGATCGTGTCGGTCGCTCTAACGACCTCCGTCTCGCAGACCGGGTCTTGGTCGATCATGGCTCGGCTCCGATGGGCAACGTGGATCGCTCAAGGCTGGCGGTTGCTGACCACCAGCCTCGTGACGTCGACTGTCAGACGCGGCGACGCGTCGGGACGATGCGGTCGGCAGTGGCGGCATGGACGGATCCCGTCGTATCGCGGACGGAACTGGCGTGGTCGGTCATGGCAGTGACTTTCGGATTTCGGGACAGCGGGCCGACGCATCCGAGCGCCGGCGTTCCGTTCAGGAGTGCGGCCCGGGTCCCTGCGAGACACGGACGGATGATGTCAGACTGGCTTGTCGGGATCGGGGATGGGGGCGTGGGCGGGACCGGGAGTGCCTGCCTGGCCCGACTTCTCGCGAGCGCCCTCGTCCTCGATCTGCTTGTCGCCGATCAGCTTCCCGATCAGTTCCTTCACCGATCCGGCGACCTGTCTCCTGCGGCTCGGGTCGCGGTCCTTGCCCATATCCGTTCCTTCCCCGTTTCGGGTGAGGTCCGGTGGAGCCCGAGAGTTCGAGTGCCTGCGGATAAGAAACTATCTGGTGCGGCCGAGCTCGATCACACAGACGTGGATGAACCAGTTGACCTGGTTACTTCTGTCTTTTCTTGCCTTGTTTGGACGCGGTTCTTCCCGTCAGGCCGCGTTCACGGGCCCAAACCACCGCCGCACTCCGCCGGGCGACGTGGATCTTCCGGTAGAGCGAGCCGAGATGGTTGCGGATGGTGTGCCGCGACAGGTTGAGCGTCGAGGAGATTTCCGCGTCGGTCATGCCTTCGCAAACGAGTTCGAGAACCTCGCGTTCGCGACCGGACAAGGCCTCGAGCCCGGCCCCGGTTTCCAGCCCCTTCGAGCCGTGGCGGGCGATGGCCAGGCGCTCGACGATCTTTTGGCTGAACCACGTCGCGTCCGTCATCACCGCGTCGATGGCCTCGACCAGCTCGACCTCGGTGCGCTTGAGATCGGTGACGTCGGAGATGACGGACAGCACGCAAGGGACGTCGTCGATCTCGATGCGTTCCGCCGACAAGAGGCAGTCCGCCTGCGATCCATCGGCTCTCCTGAGTTCCAGCGCGAAGGAGCGCACCGATCCGACGTCCGTCATCGCGGCCTCGAACGCGCTGCGTGAAGCGGGGTCCGTCCAGAGCTTCAGGTCGGGCGCCGAGCGGCCGATCACGCTTTCTGAACCGTATCCGGTCAGGTCCTCGAAGGCGGCGTTGACCTCGACATAGCGAAAGCCGTCGAGGCGACTGATGGCCGACGCCACCGGCGACAGCTTGAACGCCTTGGAGAACCTCTCCTCGCTTTGGCGCAGCGACTTCTCCGCCCGCCGCCTCGGTTCGAGATCGGCGAACGTGAACAGCATGCAGGGCTCGTCGTTGAGTTCGATCCGCTGCCCGGCGACGATCACGCATTTGGTCGACCCATCCGGAAGCGTCAGGTCGGCCTCGTTCTGCGGGATGGTGCGACCTTCATGGAGGCGCTCCATCGCCTCTTCGCGTCCCCGCGATCCCGCGAGGACATCGAACTCGGTCGCGGTGCGTCCGATCACGTCGTCCTTGGAGAAGCCCGTCATGTCGAGAAAGCCCCGGTTGACCCGGACGTGGCGCTGGTCCGCGATACGGCAGATCATGGCGGGCGCGGGATTGGCGTTGAAGGCGCTCTCGAACCGGTCTTCCGCGTCGTAACGCGCGGTCTCGTCTTCCACGATCAGGACGACGAAGTCGGGTTCGCCGTCATCCTTGGTGATGACCTGGAAGCGCAACGCGTGGACGCGGGACTGGTCTGGCGTTCCGTCAACTCGGACTTCCACGACAATGGGTTCCGATTGCTCGCCAGCAAGAACACCCTCGATCGACAGTCCTGTTCCTCGCACGGGATGCTTGTTGCGATAGGTCAGCCGGAAGCGCTTGCGATAATCGTCGACGTCGCAACCGAGATCCTCGATGCGCTCGGCGCCGTGCATCGTCAGGGCGGCGTCGTTGGCCCAAAGCACACGCTGGTCCAAGCCCAAAAGGATGACCCCGTCACGCAGCCCCGAGATCAACTGGTGAAGTTGGCGGCGGTCGGGGTCCGTCTCCGTCTTGGAGTTTGCCATGACATCTCATCCTTGCTCCGGCTCTCGAATACCGGGAAGCTCGATCCGGACCGGCATCGCCATGCCTGTTCACCTGAACGAAGATCGACCGCTTTGGGGACAGAAGCCATGTCGCTTTTGTGCCGTGGATAGGTTGTTTTCGGAACGGCAGCTTTTCGCCAGGACCTGTCGACATAGTCCCTCAGCCACATGCGTGAGGGGGCAGGGGAGAGGAAGGCGAGGAAGGCGAGGAAGGAACTGGCGGCTTGATCGTAGCGGGTGGCGATGCGGCGAGCCTGCTTCAGACGGTTGAACATGCGCTCGATGCGATTGCGGTCCTGGTATTGCTTGAAGTCGCAAGCTGCGGGCGCCCGGCGGTTGGCCTTGGATGGGATCATCGGCAGGACGCCCTTCAGAAGCAGCGACTGGCGCACCTCGTCCCCCTCATAGCCCTTGTCGGCCGGCATGAGACGCGGCTTGCCGACAGGCATGGCGAGAAGGGCGGGAACGGTTTTGTAGTCGGACACCTCGCCGCCGGTCAGCACGAAGCCGAGAGGGCGTTCGTGACCGTCGGCGCCGGCATGGATCTTCGACGTAAAGCCGCCGCGGCTTCGACCAAAGCCTCGGCGTCAGGTCCCCTTTTGCGCCCGCCGCCTGAGAATGGCCGCGAACGGTGGTGGAGTCGATCATGTGCCGCCAGTCGTCGGTCAGCCCGAGCTTGACCAGCGTCTCCAAGAGCGCATCCCAAACGCCTTGTTCGGCCCAGCGACGAAAGCGGACGTAGACGGAGTTCCACTTGCCGTAGCGCTCGTGCATGTCGCGCCATGGGCATCCGGCCCGCAGGACAAACAACATCCCATCGAGGAACCGCCGATTGTCGTGCGCCGGGCGAGCCTTGCGACCTCGCTCCTCGGCAAAAGCGCGCCGATGATCGCCCATTCCTCGTCCGTCAGATCGCCTCAAGCCAACGCTGCCTCCAAAAGGCAGCCTTGAATCAGACCTCAACCAGTCCGTGAACCCACTATGTCAACAGAGCCTAGGAATCCATGTTGCAGACTCGTGAGCAAATCTCGGCAACTTGGCTGCAAAAGTCGGTATGCCCATCACGGTTATAGGTCGCGAAGTATTCCAGGCGTGGCAGGGCCGTGTCGCACTCGATCACGACAAGCCGCTCATCGTCCAAAAAGTTGCGGAAGAACGCCTTTGGCAGAAGAGTCACCCCCATGCCGTGCGCGGCGAGATGGGCGAGCGCTGCCATGTTGTTGCACGAGATCCGACGCACGAACACGAGATCGGGATCGTCGAGCACGAGGCTGAGAGCGGGGTGCATGATCGACGCACTGTTCTGCGCAAGCAGCGGTAGCGCGGCCAGTTCCCCTTTGCTCAGTGACCGGCGCCCGTTCAGTATTTTGGGGGACGCCATCCAAACCAGTTCGAGATAGCCAAGCTCCGTTGCTGCGAAGCGGGGATTTCGAATGGTCGAGGGACACACCACGAAGTCCAGGCGACGATCCGAAAGACGCGTCAGAAGTGTCGCAGACAGATCGATTTCCGGCTCGATCGTCACCTGTGGGTAGAGCTTCTCGAGCCACTCAAGAAGAAGCGGCATCCAGGACAGCGCGATGAGATCCGTCACGCCGAGGCGAAACCTGAACGATGGGATCGTCCCAGGTCGCGCCAGCGCCGCAAGCCGATCATGCAGGTGCAGCATCTCCTCCGCGATCTCGCGCACCTCCTCGCCGCGCGCCGTCAGGACAGGTCGACGTCCGGTACGATGCAGCAGTTCGTCGGCAAAGCCCGCTTCGAGCTCCGCGACACGCTTGGAGACAGTGGATTGCGCGAGGTGGAGGCGATCGGCCGCCGCTTCGAATGTTCCCAGGCGTCCGACCCAGATGAAGGCTTCGAGCTGTTTCAACGTCGCCACGACGAGATATTCCATTTCTCGATCACACGATGCGCATTAATATCGCTTTTCTTACAGTCCCGCTTCCCCAAAGATCGCCGAATGGCATTTTGCCGGCTTGGGGAGAAAGTGGCCGTGACAATCCAAGAGAATGCATGCGCAGAACCCGTCGAGGCCGCTTTGCTCGCCGCATATCGTGGATTGGCCACCTCGCTCGTCAGTGACAATCTCGATCGGATGCCGGGTGCGGTTGGCCTCAGGCCGCTGCATTCCGGCGGACCGCTCCTGGGTACCGCGCTGACGGTCAGGACGCGGCGCGGCGACAACCTCGCGATCCACGCCGCCCTGGCACTCGCGCGGCCCGGCGATGTGATCGTCGTGGACGGCGGCGGCGATCCGAGCCAGGCTCTGATCGGCGAGATCATACTGACGCATGCCGCTTCGAAGGGTGTCGCAGGCTTCGTGATCGACGGCGCGGTGCGGGACGTCGCCGCGATCCGCGCTTCGCCTCTTCCCTGCTATGCACGGGACGTGATCCATCGCGGCCCCTACAAGAACGGTCCAGGCGAGGTGAACGTCGCCGTCTCGGTGGGCGGACTGGTGGTGCGCCCCGGAGATCTCGTGCTCGGCGACGAGGATGGCATCGTGGCGATGGCACCGGACGTCGCGCGTGCGATCCTTCCCGCGATCCGGGCGCAGGAAGCCCGCGAGCGCATCAAGATCGATGGCTTCCTCGACGCGATGCGCCGTCGGAACGCCTGACCGTTCGCACGAGACGAAGCGGACGCGGATGGCCTGGAGGAGGCCGCGGCGTCGAGGCAAGACGAGCTGGGAGGCTTTTCACAATGCG
The DNA here is from genome assembly GCF_001442755.1 of Aureimonas sp. AU20. Taxonomy (NCBI): domain Bacteria; kingdom Pseudomonadati; phylum Pseudomonadota; class Alphaproteobacteria; order Hyphomicrobiales; family Aurantimonadaceae; genus Aureimonas; species Aureimonas sp. AU20. The sequence continues at coordinate 837,837 of NZ_CP006367.1, forward strand.
CATGATGCTTTGCGTCACGGGATTGACGCTCGCGCTGGCGACCGCGCCCGCAGCGGCCGAGGCGCAGGTGCGCTCGGACACCGTCACCATCGTCCTGCCGGCGGCGCCCGACCGTCTTGATCCATGCGAGACGCCGCGATCGGTGATCGGCCGGATCATCCGGCAGAATGTCGTCGAAACGCTGACCGAGCTCGACTACGCGACCTCGCGCATCATTCCGCGCTTGGCGGAAAGCTGGGAAGAAACCGCTCTGAACCGCTGGCGCTTTCACCTGCGGGCGGGCGTTCGCTTCCATGACGGGTCGTCCTTCGACGCCGCTGCCGTGGTGGAAGCGCTGGAGCGCACGCTGGACCCGGCGCTCACCTGCATCACGCGCACCAAGTATTTCGGCGGCATCGACATCAAGGCCGAAGCGATCGATCCGCTGACGGTGGAATTCGTCACGGCGACGCACGTGCCGATCCTTCCGACACTGCTGGCCCAGCTGTCGATCTCGTCGCCGGCGACGCCGCGAGGCGTCTACACCAACGAGCCCGTGGGCACCGGTCCATACCGCCTCGCCGGCTGGACGCAGGGCGAGAGCGTACGTCTCGAGCGCAACCCCGCCTATTGGGGCGAGGAGCCCGCGATCGGCGGTGCGCGTTACATCTGGCGCAGCGAGTCTTCGGTGGCAGCGGCGATGGTCGAGACCGGAGAAGCCGATCTCGCCTTCGCCATCGCGCCGCAGGATGCCACCGATCCCGCGACGGACAAGGTCTATCCGAACTCCGATACCGCACTCTTCCGTCTCTCGCTCGACATCCCGCCTCTCAACGACCGGCGCGTGCGCGAGGCGATCAATCTGTCGATCGACCGGCGCGCCTTTCTGGGCACCATCATCAGCGGCGAGGCGCAGTTGGCGACGCAGCAGGTCGGTCCCAGCGCGCTCGGCTACAACGCCGCGCTCGTTCCCTGGCCCTACGATCCGGATCGAGCCACGAAGCTCCTGGCCGAGGCCCGTGCCGACGGCGTTGCCGTGGACCGGCCGCTGCGCATGATCGGCCGTCCAGGCATGTTCGCCAACAGCAACGAGTTCGTGGAGGCCGCCGCCGAGATGCTGCGCTCGGTCGGCCTCAACGTGCGGCTCGACAATCTCGAAATGTCACAATGGCTGAAGGAGGCCAACAAGCCCTTCGCCGAGCGGCGGATGCCCAATCTCCTTCTCACCATGCACGACAACAACAGCGGGGATGCCTCGTTCACCGCGTTCTTCAAGTATGGCAGCGAGGGGCGGCAGAGCGAGTTGCACGACGCGCATGTCGACGCGCTGATCGCCGAGGCCGGCGCGGCCTCGGGCGAGAACCGCGCGCATCTCTACGGCGAGGTTTTCCGGACCGTCTACGAAGACCTCGTCGCCGACGTGCCGCTGTTCCACATGGTCAACGTCATGCGCGTCGGCCCCCGGCTCGATTTCACGCCGACAATCGCGAACGCCGTGGAACTGCAGCTCGCCCGGCTGCGCCTTCGCCCCCAATCCTGAACCGGTCGCCGCGCCTTCTGGTGCGGGCGACGCGCATCTTCAACCTCGCGGGGCCCGCCGGGCCGCGCCATGTCCGGTGGGAGGCCGGTATCATGGGACGCTTCATTCTGAGACGATCGCTCCAGAGCGTCTTCTCGCTCCTGGCGCTGGTGGTCTTCGTCTTCGTGCTTGCGCGGCTGGCCGGATCGCCTGCCGATCTGTTCCTGCCGCCGGACGCGACCGACGAAGCCCGGCAGCAGTTCGACATCCGCTACGGCTTCGACGATCCGATCGCGGTCCAGTTCCTCCATTTTGTCGGCGGCCTCCTGCGGCTCGACTTCGGGGAATCGATCCAGTTCGGTCGCCCCGCGCTCGACGTGGTGCTGGAGGCGTTTCCGACCACGCTCGCGCTCGCGGCCATCACCATGCCGATCGTGATCGCGGTGTCGCTCGTCGCGGGATCGCTTGCCGCGGCGCGACCGGGCAGGCTGTTCGACCGGCTGGCGGCGATCATGTCGCTCGTCGGTGCCTCGACGCCGAACTTCTGGGTCGCGATCGTCGGCGTGATCGTGTTCGCGGTCACGCTTCGCATCCTGCCGACGTCGGGAACCGGCTCGGCCGCGCATTGGGTGCTGCCGGTGGCGGTGCTGTGCCTTCGGCCGGTCGGCGTCCTCGTTCAGGTCGTGCGCACCTCGATGCTGGCGGCACTCTCCTCCGCCTACGTCAAGACGGCGCGAGCCCGCGGCGTCTCGCCACGTGCGATCGTCTTCGTCCACGCGCTGCGCAACGCCATGCTGCCGGTGATCAGCGTCGCCACAGACCAGGCGGCGGGCCTCGTCAACGGCGCGGTGATCGTGGAAACCGTGTTCGGCTTTCCCGGCGTCGGCAAGCTGATGATCGACTCCGTCCTTCTGCGCGACTTTGCGGTGATCCAGGCCGCCGTGCTCGTGACGGCGCTTGCCGTCTTTCTCATCAACATCATCGCGGACATCGCCTATGCGCTCGTCGATCCTCGCATCCGCTACAGCTGAGCGCGCCGGGTCCGCCTGGCGACAGCTGAACCGCGCCGGACAAGCGACAGCGGAGCTTCTGGCGACCCTGCGGGGCGACCGGGCAGCCCTTGCCGGTGCCTTGTTCCTCCTCCTGGCACTCGCCGCGACCCTCTTCGCCCCGCCGATCCTCGCGGACGAGGCGCGCAGCATCGATCTTGCCATGCGCAACGCGCAGCCTTTCGATCCCAACCTGCCTTGGCGCTACATGCTCGGCGCCGACTCCTTGGGCCGCAGCATCCTCTTCCGCCTGCTGGTCGCCACACGCAACACGCTCCTGATCGCCGGCACGGCGACGCTTGGAGCCGCGATCGCCGGCACGCTGCTCGGCATCGTTGCAGGCTATCGCGACGGGGCCGTATCGACGTTCCTCCTACGCCTGGCCGACGCGATCATGAGCTTTCCATCCATGCTCCTGGCTGTGTTGGTTCTGTTCGTCTTCGAGCCCGGCATCCTCAACGTCGTCGCGGTGCTCGCCGTCTCGCGTCTGCCGATCTTCCTGCGCACGGTGCGCGCGGAGGTGCTCGAAATCCGACAGCGGCTGTTCGTGGTCTCGGCCCAAGCAATGGGCGCTGGCCGCACGCGGATCGTTCTCAAGCACATCCTACCCATGGTGATGCCGACCGTCGTTACCTTGACCGCGCTCGAGATGGCCTTCGTGATGCTTTTGGAATCGGGCCTCTCGTTCCTGGGCATCGGCATTCAGCCACCCGAGATCACCTGGGGACTGATGGTGGCGGGCGGGCGCAACTACATCGGCTCGGCGTGGTGGGTGGCGTTCTGGCCCGGTCTCGCGATCTTCCTCGTCGCCGCGGCTCTCAATCTCGTCGCGAACTGGCTCCGCACCGCCCTCGACCCGGCGGAGCGCTGGCGGCTCGGATCGTCCCTGGAGGTCTCATGAGCACCCGTCCGCTTCTCGAGGTCCGCGACCTCTCGATCCGATTTCCTGGTCGCAATGGTCTCGTACGAGCCGTGGAGCGCGTGTCCTGGAAGGTCGAGGCCGGACAGACCCTGGCGATCCTCGGCGAAAGCGGCTCGGGAAAAAGCGTCTCCGCATCCGCCGTGATGGGGCTCGTGGATGCGCCGCCGGCGGTGATCGCTTCGGGACAGATCCTGTTCGAGGGCTACGACCTCTTGCGCGTCACCCCGACCGAGCGGCGAGGGATCAATGGGTCTAGCATAGCGATGATCTTCCAGGATCCGCTGGCGGCCCTCAACCCCGTTTATCCGGTCGGACGGCAGATCGCCGAGGCGATGCGCGTTCATGGTGTCGATGCCCAGACCGCGCGCCGACGGGTGGTGGAGCTTCTGGAGCGCGTCGGCATTCCCGAGCCCGAGCGACGGATGCGCGACTATCCCCATCAGTTCTCGGGCGGCCAGCGACAGCGTATCATGATCGCGGCCGCGATCGCGCTGGCGCCGCGCCTCCTGATCGCCGACGAACCCACCAGCGCGCTCGACGTTACCGTGCAGGCGCAGGTGCTCGATCTTCTGAAGGACATCCGACGCGACAGCGGCATGGCACTCGTCATCATCACGCACGATCTCGGCGTCGTGGAGAGGATCGCCGACGACGTCGTGGTGATGCAGGGTGGCGAAGTGGTCGAGCGCGGCACGCGACAAGCGGTGATGCATAGTCCGCGACACCCTTACACGCAACGCCTCCTCGCTGCGGTGCCCGGCCAAGGCGTGGCGGAAAGCGCCAAGAATGCTGCGGACGGGAGTGTCAGTCCCCTCCTGTCCGTGCGCAACGTCGCCAAGCGGTACTTTGGCCGACCTCCATTGCTGTCGCGGCGCCCCCAACCGGTGTTCACGGCCCTAGACGGGGCGAGCTTCGACCTCCACCGGGGCGAAACGCTCGGCATCGTCGGCGAGTCCGGGTCGGGCAAGTCGACACTTGTGCGCATCCTGCTGGGTCTCGACAGGCCGACCGAGGGTCAGATCGCCTTCGAGGGGCGGGACATCGCCTCGCTCAGCGAGGTTGAATTGAAGGCGCTCCGCCGCCGCGTCCAGTGCGTGTTCCAGGATCCCACCGCTTCCCTCAATCCGCGCATGCGCGTCGGCGAGATCATCGCCGAGCCCTTCGCGATCCACAAAGGCGTGCTCGAGCCTGTGCGGCGCCCGGCGCGCGTTGCCGAACTGTTGGAACTGGTCGGTCTCAAGGCCGAGCATGCCGAGCGCTTCCCGCATCAGTTCTCGGGCGGTCAGCGACAGCGCATCGCCATCGCGCGGGCGATCGCGCTCCGGCCGGACCTCGTCGTCTGCGACGAGGCGGTGTCCGCCCTCGACGTGTCCGTGCAGGCGCAGGTCATCGACCTTCTGAAAAGGCTGCAAAGGGAGTTCGGCCTCGCCTACGTCTTCGTTGCTCATGACCTCGCGCTCGTGCGCGACTTCGCCACGCGCGTCGCTGTCATGTATCGAGGTCGGATCGTCGAGCAAGGATCGACGGAGGAGGTTTATGGCCGCCCTCGCGACGACTACACGAGGCGTCTCCTGCGAGCCAGCGGCCTGACGGCGGCGCAGAGCTGACGAAGCCGGTCATCGGCGGGTGGAGGTTCGCCGGTTACCGAGGAGCGCCTGCTTCCATCGCCGATGCCGCCGGCATCGACTGCGGTTGGCGCCTCGCGACACCCAAAAACCCCTCGCCGGCCCTCTGCCGCCAAGTTTCCAAACACACTCTCAGAAGAGACGAACGAGCGGCGCGCCGAGCGTCGAGACCTGCGCCCATCCGATACCGCGCAGGACCGGAACGAAGGCCAGAAAGAACAGGGCATCGAGAACCGTCTGTCGCCAGCGGCCGGGGTCCACGCAAAGCGCGCCGACATCGCGCCAGAGAGAGGGTCGCGGCAGGAAGCGGGGGACCATTTGCCGATACCGTTCGAACGCGCCGCCGTGCAGGGCGGCGAGCGCTTTCTCCTCGTCGCGCACCACCGGAAGGAAAATCGCGTAGGCGCAGAGGAGGAGAACCAAGGTGATGGTGAGGCTGGCGGTTTGGGCGCCGAGACCGGCGGCCGCGAGGAAGGACGAGACGTAAAGCGGGTTGCGCGTCACGGAATAGGGTCCCGCCGTCACGAGCTCGCGAACCTTGCGGCCGCCGATGTAGAGCGTGCTCCAGGACCGGCCGAGGATGGCAAGGAACACAAGGACAAGCCCGAGGTCTTCCATCGCCTCCCGCTGCCACGAGGCGATGCCCCAAGGGCCCGAGGCCAGAAGAACCAGCGGCAGCGAGACGAGGGCCGCGAGGCGGATGCGCAGCTTCCTGCGCGATTGCGTGCGATCCAGCGCGTGATGGATGGTGGCGTCAAACATTGGCGAGCGTTCCGAACGATCGAGCGGCGGGCGCCGCTTGTTGCGTTCCCTGCTTAGCCGCCTCCCGAGCCCTTCGACGCTTCGTTTGATGTCGAGATGTTGCGGCTCGTCGTGTGCGTGTCGCGTCGGCGCAGCGGCAGCGCGAGGCGCACGACCAGACCGTGAGGCGCACGGGCCAGAAGGCTCATCGTGCCGCCATGCGCCCGCACGATGTCGGCGACGATCGAAAGACCGAGGCCGAAGCCCTCACGCGGGCGCTCGCCACGCGCCGCGTCGATCTTGAAGAAGGGTTCGGTGACGAGCGCGCGAAGCTCCGCGGGGATGCCGGGGCCGTCGTCGGCCACCTCGATCCAGATCGTGTCGGCATTCGGGATCAGCGAGACGACGACCCGCTTCCCGAACTTCACGCCGTTGTCGCACAGGTTCGTCACGGCGCGCGTCAGCGCGTTCGGCCGGCAGGTCGCGGCAAGACGGGCCGGTCCCTCGTATCGCAGGTCGAAGCCGACGTCGGCGAAGTCGGCTTCGATCGTCTGGAGGAGGCTGGCAATGTCGACGCTTTCCTCGGCCTCGCCCTGCGCGTCGAGACGCAGGTAATCGAGCGTCTCGGTGGCGAGTGCGTCGATGCGTTCGATATCGGAGATCATCGCGTCGCGCTCTGTTCCCTCCGGCAGCCGCTCCACGCGCAGGCGCAGGCGCGTGAGCGGTGTGCGCAGGTCGTGGCTGACGCTGCGGAGCATGCGCATGCGCATGTCGATCATGCCACGGATGCGTGTTCGCATGCCGTTCAAAGCCCTGGCGAGGGCAACCACTTCGACCGTTCCGCGCTCCGGAATCAGGCGCTCCTCGGCGATGCCGTCCGTCCGGTCGAGTTCGGCCACGATGCGATCGATGGGCCGCGCAACCGTCTGCGCCGCATAAAAGGAGAACAGAAGAAGGAGAATGACGAAAGAAAGGACGTAATAGGTCAAGGGTCCCACGACGTCGTTGGTCAGGACGTCGGGAAGGTTCGGCACGACGAGCACCGATCGACCGTCCACGGGCACCGCCAAGGCCCGATGACCGTCCAGAACGATCCAACGGGCTCCGGTCGACAGATCGGTGTCCTGCGGAAACAGGAGTCCGACCAGTTGCGCCGCAAGACCAAGCGGCGGCGACGCCGCGATCCGCGCATCGAGATCGCCCGTCGCGACGAGTTCGATCTCGAAGCCGAGGCGCGCGGCGCTTGCGAGCAACCATTCGCGCTGCGCCGGGTCGGCTCCCTCCATCTGCCGGCCGATCGTGAACGCCCGCTCGGCAATCGCGTCGGTATCGGCAGTCGGAAGAATCGTCTTGCGCAACGGTTCGATGGCGCCCTCCAACGAGACCACGGCGACGACCGCGAGGACGATGACGATCATCATCTGCGCGCGGATCGTCTTGGGCCACCATCGCCGCGGTTCGCCCATCACGCCCGCTCGACGGTCGCGGCGAAGAGGTATCCCGCCAAGCGCACCGTGGTCAGCAGGGTCGGCTGCGCGGGGTCGGGCTCGATCTTCTGACGCAGGCGGCTGACATGAACGTCGATCGAGCGTTCGATCGGTCCGGCCAGCCCCGCATGGGTCATCGACAGAAGCTGCTCGCGCGAAAGGACACGGCCCGGATTGCGGCACAAGGCCAGAAGGAGGTCGAACTCCGTCGTCGTCATCGCGACCCGCGCGCCGGACGGGTTGCGCACCGTGCGGCGCTGGGGGTCGATCGTCCAACCGTCGAAGCGCAGCGTCTCGCTTTCGTTGCGTCCTTCCGGTGCGTAGGCGGCTCGGCGGAGAAGGCTGCGGATGCGCGCGACGAGCTCGCGCGTCGAGAATGGCTTGGTGACGTAGTCGTCAGCGCCGAGCTCCAATCCGACGATCCGGTCGATCTCCTCGTGCTGCGCCGTCAGCATGAGCACCGGAATCGTGCTCGACGCGCGCAGCCGTCGGCAGATCGAGAAGCCGTCCTCGCCCGGCAGCATCAGGTCGAGAACGATGAGGTCGTAGGTCGAACGGCGCATGGCGGCGTCCATCTCGGCGCCGCTGCCCGCGATATCGGCGAACAAGCCCGCATCCCCGAAGGCTGCCGCGACCATGCGGGCAATCTCCGGGTCGTCCTCCACGAGAAGCACGCAAGGCATCTCGCTGTTTCGCTTCGGGGGCGTCGGCGTCAGGATCATCGTAGTCCCGTTTGAAATGCGCGAAGGCGAGTGAAGGAGAGCGGATCGCATTAGACTAGCATCTCGGAGCGGCCGGTGTCGGAAGCGGACGACGTCGCGCGGCGGGCATTCCGCAGGCGTGCCGCCCATGCCGTCCAGTCCCCGAACAGGCAGTGAAGCGCTGGCACCACGACCAGTGACAGAAGTGTCGAGACCACGAGCCCGCCGATCACCGCGATCGCCATCGGCGAACGGATGCCTCCGCCCTCGCCGATCCCGATCGCGGCCGGCACCATGCCGGCCACCATCGCAAGCGTCGTCATGACGATCGGCCGAGCTCGCTCCATGCCGGCTGCGACCGAAGCGTCGCGGCGGGACATCCCAGCCCGTTCGCGATCCAGCGCGAAGTCGATCAGCATGATGGCATTCTTCGTGACGATACCCATCAGCATCAGAATGCCGATCACAACCGGCAGGGAAACGGCGGTCCCGGTCACGAGAAGAGCCAGAACCACGCCGCCGGCCGAGAGCGGCAGCGTCACGAGGATCGTCAGCGGCGTCAGGAGGCTGTTGAAGAGAAGGATCAGCACCACGAGGACGAGGCCGATGCCCGTGCCCATCGCGACCGCGAAGCCGGCGAAGACCTCACCTTGCGTGTCGGAATCGCCGCTCGGCACGACGCGCACATCGTCGGGAAGGGATCGGACCGAGGGCAGCGCCATGAACGCTCGCAGTCCGTCGCCCGCCGCCATGCCGGATGCCATATCGAAGCCGATCTCGACACGGCGCTCCCGGTCGAAGCGCTGAATGCGCGAGAGGCGGCTCGCCGTCTCGAAGGATGCGACCTGCGCAAGCGGAATCGTGCCGCCTTCGAACGTCGGGACGCGAAGCGCCTCCAACGTTTCGAGGCTGTCTCGACCCACCTCCGACAGGCGAAGACGGATCGGGATCCTGCGCTCGCCGTCCGTGAAGTCGGGTAGCGCTTGTTTGGCGGCTCCCCTCGTGGACACGCTCAGCGTCTCGGTGATCGCGGCGGTGGTGACGCCTGCATCCGCCATGCGTTCCGGCAGCAGCCGGAGGCGAAGCTCGGGGCGCGATCCCGCCTCGCTCGACGCCTCCCCGACGGCGAAGGGAGCGGTGGACAGGTCGCGCAGGATCGCGGCGGCGGCACGGCTCGCAGCCGCTCCGTCCCGCGACAGGACGTCGAGCGAAACGTCGCGGCCGCCGCGACTGTTCAGCATCTCGAAGCGGATGTCCGGGACCGTGCGCAGCCGATCGGCGACGCCATGTGCGATCAGCGCCGCCGTATCTTGCCGATTGTCCTTCGGGTGCAGTGTCACCAGCACGGCGGCTCGCCGGAGTTCCCGAACGCCAAGCGCGTTGACCCCACCCTCGATGAAGACATGCGCGACGTCCTCGATCGCGCCCACGGCTTGCGTGATCTCGGACGCGGCGGCGCGTGTCTCGGCCAGGGTCGAGCCGGGCGGAAGCTCGATCGAGAGCTGGAGCCGTCCGTTGTCCTCGGCAGGCAGGAACTCGGTCGGCAGGCCGGTTGCCGCGCCAACCGATAGGGCAAAGAGCGCGACCGCGAGCGTCACGGTCGCGAGCGGCGTGGCGACGGCCAGCCTTGCGAGATCGCCGTAGAGACGCATGGCGCGTCCGGGCGGACGAGGGGTCGCGTGCCGCAGCCGCATCAGCCGCGCGGCCAGGAGCGGCGTGACGAGACGCGCGACAAGGAGCGAGAAGAAGACCGCGATCGCGACCGTCAGGCCGAACTCGCGGAAATACTGCCCGACCACGCCGCCCATGAAGCCGACCGGCACGAAGACGGCGATGATCGTCGCCGAGATGGCGACGACCGCAAGCCCGATCTCGTCGGACGCGTCGATCGCCGCATCCCAGGCCGACTTGCCCATCGCGCCATGGCGCGCGACGTTCTCGATCTCGACGATGGCGTCGTCGACCAAGATGCCGGCGACCAGCGTTATGCCAAGCAGGCTGATGACGTTCAGTGAGAAGCCGAACAGCAACATGGCGAAGAAGGTCGGGATCGCGGCCAGCGGCAGCGCGACCGCCGCGATCAGCGTTGCACGCCAGTCGCGCAGGAACAGAAACACCACCGCCATGGCGAGAAGCGAGCCTTCCACAAGCGTGCTCATGGCCGCGTGGTAGTTTCCGAGCGTGTAGGTCACGCTGTCGTCGATGAGAGTGAAGGCGAGGCCGGCATGCTCGCTCTCCAGCTCTCCGGTCAGTGTCGCAACGGCCTCGGCGACCGCGTCGTCACTGGCTCCGGGCGCGCGGAACACCGTGAAGCCTATCACCTCGTGCCCGTCCAGGATGGCGAAGCCGGCAGGGTCGGCCTCAGCGTCACGAATGGTCCCGAGGTCCTCCAGCGCGACCGCGGAGCCATCGGCCAGCGTGATCCGGGTCGCCCTCAGCGATCCCAGCGAGTTGATTTCGCCCGATGCCGACAGGGCGCGATCAAGGCCGCCGGCTTCGGTCGTCCCGGCGGCTCGGTTCACGGCAAGCGCGCCGAGCTGCCGGTTGACCTCGGCAACGGTGACGCCGAGCGCGAGAAGACGGTCGGGATCGAGGCGCACCTCGATCTCGCGATCAACGCCGCCGACCCGATCGGTCCGCCCGACACCCGGGAGCGCGCGCAACCTGCGCAGGACCACATCGTCCACGAAGAAGGAGAGGTCCACCGCACTCATCGACCGGTCCGAGACGGCGTAGCGCACCACCGCGCCGTTTTCGACATCGACGCGCTGGATCACGGGTTGGTCGATGGTCGCGGGTAGATCGGGGACGATCGCGGCGACCGCATCGCGCACGTCCGTGACGGCGCGATCCACCGGGATGGCGAGGTCGAAATCGATCGTGGTCACGCTCTCGCCGTCCCGGATCGTCGAACTCAGCTTGTCTATGCCCAGAAGCCGGGCGACGCTGTCTTCGACGCGTCGCGTGATCGCCGCTTCGATCTGCTCCGGGGAGGCGCCGCTGTCGGTGATGGAGACGCTTACCCGCGGCACGTCGATCGTCGGGAAGTAGGATATGGGAAGGCGCAGGAATCCGACGATCCCAAGCCCGAGCAGAACCACGAAAAGGAGAACGGAAGGCAGGGGCCTACGGATCGCCCAGGCGGAGACGTTCACGCTCATCGCTCGCTCGCCATTCGCAGGGTCGCCGGTTCGAAGCCGGTCGGAGACGCAGGGTAGGGCGTCTCGATCGGCGTGACGCGGTCGCCGTCGGCAAGAACGCCTGCGGATTTCAGAACCACGCTGTCGCCGGCCTCGACGCCGCTGAGAACCTGCACGAGGTCGGCCGTCTCGATGCCGGTTCGCACTATCGTTCGGGTGACCGCGCCATTCCGGTAGGTCAGGACCGTACTGGCGCCGCCCTCCGTCTGCATGGCAGAGGTGGGTAGAACAACGCCATTCCCGGTCCCGACTTCGATCTCCCCGCTCGCGAAAGCGCCGATCGGGAGGTCCGTCCCTTGGGGAAGCGTCACGCGGAGGCGACCCAGCCGGCTTCGGGACCCGAGTTCGGGTTGGAGAAGGCGCAGACGTCCCATGATCGCATCCGGGGCGCCGACCGTCCTGACGCTGGCCGTCTGCCCCGCTTGCAGCTTGGCGAACCCGCGCTCCGACACTTCACCGTCGATCTCCAGGAGGCCGTTCTTGATGATCTGAAAGAGCGGTTCGCCGCCTCGTGCGGGAATAGCGCCGATCGATGCGGTGCGCCGCGCGATCTTTCCCCCTGTCGGCGCGCGGATTTTCGTGAAGCCGAGTTCGAGCGCGATACGCCGCGCCTCGGCCTGGGCTAGGCTTTGGTCGGCCTCTGCGCCCGCGAAGCCTTCGCGGGCGGTCGCCAGCGCGGCGTCGGCGCGGCGCAGCGCCGTTTCCTGCGCCTCGAGCGCCCCCTGCGAAAGCAGCCTCTTATCGTGCAACTGCGCGCTTCGACGAAGGTCGGATCGGATCTGGTCAAGCGCGATCTCGGCGTCCTCGACGGCCACTTTCGCCTGCCTGACCGCCGCCGCGGCTCGTGCGAGCTTTGCCGCCGCGCCCGCTTCCTCGACACGCAACATCGTGTCGTCGAGCTCGGCCAAGACATCGCCGGCCCGCACGACGTCGCCCACCTCGGCCCGCACCGTCAGGATACGAAAATCGTCAAGGCGCGAGGAGACGGACACGGTTTCGCCCGCCACCACGCTTCCGGTCAGGCGAACCGTTTCGCGCACCTCGCCTCGTTGCGCCGCCACGACACGTATGGCTGGAGGAGCTTCGCTTGGTTGAGCCAGAGCGGCACCTGACTGAACGACGCCGAGAAGAGCCAGCAGAACCGAGAGGCGGGCGACGCGGGACATGGGGCAGCAGCATCTCGGATCGTGAACGGTTCGGGCAAGCAAGGCGGGCATTGTCGATCTCCCAAGGCGGGGGCTCCCCCGCGGATAGGGGCGGAGAGCAGGTCGATACCGTTCTAGAAGGTCGCTACCGCGCCGCGGGTGTTGAACTGTTGCGTTATGTTAAGCTCGAAGGTTGGGATCGCTTCGCCCCAATCCCGCCCCGTTCGGCAATGAACCGCAACACAACGACACCCGCGCCGACGCGGCGTTGCGGCAGGAAAGTGATGCCGCCGCTTCCGCCCACCATCGGTTTCGCGCGGACGGCGACCCGTTCCTCCCGGAGTTCCCATGTCGCGTTTTGCTTCCAACATCCGTTCCCTGTCCTGTGCTGCCACGGTTCTCCTTCTCGGAAGCGCGCCCGTCGCGATGCCCGCTGCTGCGGCCGATGCGACACTTGCCGAGCGCCTGGCGGAGCCGCCCGTCGAGGACGCGGCGACCACGCCGGTCCGCAATTGGACACTGATCGTTGGCCTTGGCGGCGCGCTCAAGCCCGAGTACGAGGGCGGCAAGGATCTGGAGGTCAGCCCGCTGCCGATCTTCCTGTTCACCTACGGCGACTGGCTGAAGATCGATCCGACGGGCCTCGAACTCGAAGCGTTCGAGGCGAACGGCTTCTCGGTCTCCGCATTGGCAGGCTACGAGTCGGGGCGGGACGAGGACGACGACCCGATCCTGCGCGGTCTCGGCGACATCGACTTCGCCGCGACGCTCGGGGGCAAGGTGGCTTACGAGACCGGCCCGTTCGCAATCTACGCGACGTTGGAGAAGACGCTCGGCGGAAGCGGCGGATTGGTCGGCACCTCTGGCGTATCGCTTACCGCGCCGGTCAGCGAACGGATCATTCTTGGGGCGGACGCGAAGGCGGTGTTCGCCGACGATCGTCACATGCAATCCTATTTCGGCATCGATGCCACGCAATCGGCGCGCTCCGGCTTGCCGGCCTACCAAGCGGAGGCGGGACTCAAACGCATTGATGTGTCCGCCTCCGCCACATATCTGGTGAACGAGCACTGGCTCGTGCGGGGCGAGGCGGGTGCAAAGTTCCTGACGGGCGACGCCGCCGACAGCCCGATCGTCCGCGAGACCGTGCAGCCTAAAGCGTCGCTCATGCTCGGGTACAAATTCTAAGGAAAAGCCCAGCGCGTGCGAATCGACCGATAGCGATCGGCTACGGCTCCCGTATCGTTCTCAGCACGCGATTGCAGGCTGCAAGACGAGCCGGTCGCTCGTCCGGCGCCATCATGGTCGCCCTGGCGGCGTTTCTAGGGGCAAAGCAGGTTTATGGCCATCTAGCCGCCACGGCAGCGATGGGGGGGCGCTCACCGATGTCCGGTTTGGAGCGTATCCATATACCCTTCGATATGTCTTAGTCGGGTTGTTCGCAGAACGGCAGCTTTTCGCTCGATCTCTCTTAAAGCTGCCGGTCCGTTCTCGGCCCGTACGCGCCGTTCATTGAGGCTTTGGGATTACTCGGAAGCGGACATTCGGTCGTTCGATTTCGTACGCCCGCCGGACACGGTGGCGCCGTCCCACGTCGCGTCCTGCCCGTCCCGAACGAAGTCCACGAATGCCCGCAGCGTGGGTGCCATGTGACGTCGGTGCGCAAAGCAGAGGAGGAAGCCTGCGAAGGGCTCAAGGAAGGCGTCCAGAAGGGAGACGAGCTCGCCGCGCTCCACGTAAGCGCGGAACGTGTCCTCTGTGGCGAACGTGATGCCTCGCCTGCCAACGCCGTGCGCAGCATGAAGCGCGGATCGTTGGTGGAGATCCGCGGGTTCAACCGACATCGCCAAAGCCCAGTCTCCCGCACGTCACGCGACATCGTAGCGGATACGGTTGCCTTCGACCTCGTCGAGATGCTCGGCGGCCCATTCGCCGAGTTTGAGGACCGGTTCCGACAAGGAGCGGCCGAGCGGTGTCAACGCGTACTCGACCTGCGGCGGCAGTGTTGGGTGAACCGTTCGGCTGACCATGCCGTCGCGTTCCAGGGCCTTTAGCGTGCGCGTCAGCATCTGCTGCGAGATTCCGCCGATCGTCCTCTTCAACTCGTTGAAGCGACGGGGCTGGCGTCGCAGCACCATGACGATCATGACCGTCCACTTGTCGCCGACGATGCTGAGAATGCCCTTCATGCGTCGACATTGCGTCGAGACGCCGGGGGAGGAAGGCAGATCCATGTGACCAAGTCCTAAAGGTTTGCGTTCTTGGCGGCGCTCGTTAAGTCACATAACTGGCTCAGGTCACAAATCCAGACCTCAGGACGGCCCGATGAAGCTCCTGCACCTCGATTCCAGCATTCAGCGCGAGGCCTCCGCCAGCCGCGCCCTTTCCGCAGCGGTGGTGGAGCGGCTGCGCTCCGACGATGCCGGCCTCGACGTCACCTACCGCGACCTCGCCGGGGAGCCGCTCGCGCATCTCACGCTCGACGCTTTTGCCGGCGCCGAGGCGCAAGCGACGCTGACGGAGTTCCTGGCCTCCGATATCGTGGTGATCGGCGCCGGGCTCTACAACTTCACCATCCCGAGCCAGCTCAAAGCCTGGATCGACCGCATCCTCGTCGCCGGCCAGACCTTTCGCTACGGCGAGACCGGGCCCGAGGGGTTGGTCAAGGGCAAGCGCGTGATCGTCGCCCTGGCCCGCGGCGGCCTCTACGGCGAGGGCTCGCCCTTCGCGTCCTATGAGCATGCCGAGACGCTGCTGCGCGGTACGTTCGGCTTCATCGGCGTCGAACCCGAGTTCATCGTCGCCGAGGGACTGAACTACGGCGCGGACAGACGCAAGGCGGCCATCGAGGCCGCCATGACGAAGATCGGGCAGGTCCACCTGCAGCAACGCGCCGCCTGATCCGCTTCGAAGGAGTAGACCATGACCAAGCAACCGTTCCGCGTCGGCATCGTCGGCCTGCAACCCGGCCGAAGCTGGGCAGCGCGGGCCCATCTGCCCGCGCTACAAGCCCTGCCCGAGGATTTCGAGATCGCCGGCGTCGCCAACACGAGCCGGGCCAGCGCCGAGAGAGCGGTCGCCGAGACAGGACTGCCCCGCGCCTACGACGACGTCGCGGAACTGGTGGGCGACGCGTCGATCGATGTGGTGGCGGTCACCGTAAAGGTACCGCACCATCGCGCGATCGTCGGTGCGGCCTTGGCGGCGGGCAAACACGTCTACTGCGAGTGGCCGCTCGGCAATGGCTTGGCCGAGGCGGAGGAACTCGCCGCGCTCGCGCGGACGGCCGGTGTCGTGGCCGTCACGGGAATACAGGCGCGCCTTGCTCCAGAAGTCCGACAACTCGTGCGACTTGTGGCCGAGGGTTACGTCGGCAAGGTGCTTTCCACGACGATCGTCGCGCGGGGCGGCGGCTGGGGCGGCATGATCGCGAGCCGTTCGACCGACGCCTACCTTCTGGATCGTTCGACCGGTGCGAACATGCTGACGATACCCATAGGGCATACGTTGGCTGCGGTGCATGGCGTGCTGGGCGATGTCGCAGGCGTATCCGCCGTGCTGACGACGCGCCGCGCGACCGCGCTCGCCGCCGATACGGGCGAGACCCTGCCCGTGTCGGCGCCCGACCAAGTGCTGGTCAGCGGTTTGTTGGCCGATGGCAGCCCATTGTCGTTGCATTACAGAGGTGGAATGGCGCGAGACGGCCAGGGTTTTCTGTGGGAGATCAATGGCACCGACGGCGACCTGCGGCTGTCCGCACCCTTCGGTCACCCGCAACTCCTGCCGCTGACGCTGACCGGCGGCCGCGGCGACGACCGCTCGTTCCAACCGATCGACGTGCCCCCCGATCTTCTCGCCGATCTGCCAGCCGACCCGACCTACGGCAACGTCGCCCGCACCTACGCGCTGATGGCCGAGGATATTCGTCAAGGTACGCAGAAGGCGCCGAGCTTCGACGACGCGGTCACGATTCATCGCATCATCGACGCGATCGAACGGTCCTCGGCGGATGGCAGGGCGGTCGACGTTTCGCGGTAGGCGATCGGACGACACGGGCTGTCGAAAGCGTCGCACCGGGCGCCGGGCGACGCCGACCGCAGATCACGATGGCGCAGGAGAGGCATGCGCATCACGGAGACGACCCGATACTGGGCGTCGGAGGGGCAGGCGGACGCGGTGCTCGCGACACGCGTCGAGGTTTCGCGTACGCGTGTCCACCTGGGGCTGGAACCCGGGGGCATCCGCGAGCGCGTCGGGGGTGGGGACGGTCCAGACGTGACATGAGCCGCCACCGTCGCCAGCGAAGCGGATCACGCCGCCGACATGGCGGCGCGTGCGAGCAGCCCCGACCTACCCGCCCTTCAGGGATCAGATGGCAGGTCTCACCTCACGCTTCCAACGGCTTGTGGAACGGGAATTCCCGCACGACAGATTGGACCATTCGGAACGGGCTGACCGAACCTGACTGTTCCGGAGGGCGGACAGGGTGGCAGCCTTTCGGTCGATCCGTCACCAGGGAAATCGTCTGGTTTTCCCAGCACGTGTAGACCCCGGAGGGATCGGTCGGCCCGAACCTCGCGACCCGTACGACCTCGCTCGAACCTTTCTCGAGCGTCGCGGTGCCCAGTTGGTTGTTCAGCGCTGTGTTGGTGAACTCGGGCCAGACGAGGTTCACCTTGATGCCATCCTCCTCGTGCTCGATCATCGTCGACAGGGCGATGATGCCGAAAAGACCCGACCATCCCCCGCCCCCGAGTTTTTGTTAAGTGCTCTTCGCGCCACAGCCGATGGCGAGGGACGACTGTCGGCCCTCAGCCTGCCTTGCGGTCGGCCAGGAGCCCCGCGAACGTTCCCGCCACGATCATCGCCGCGCCGAGCACGGCGCCGCCGGTGACGGGCTCGGACAGGAGGGCGTGGGCCAGGGCGAAGCCGAACAACGGCTCGGTTCCCATCAGGAAGCCGACCCTCGTCGGGCTCGTGCGGCGCACCGCGGCGTTCTGGACGTAGAAGGCCGCGACCGTGCAGAACAGCGACAGGAACGCGACGCGGCCCCAGAAGCCGGCGTCGGCCCGGACCGCCAGGGCGCCGAGGTCCTGCATCACGACAAGGGCAACCAGTGCCATGGCGCCGACCGTGGCGGCTTGCACGGCGGTGAGTGCGACCGACGAGAGCGAACGTGCCGACATCAGCCGCTTGGTGGAGACGACCATGACCGCGCGAAGCGCGGCGGCGAGAAGAATGAGCCCATCCCCCAGCGTCCAGGCCGTCAGGCCGCCGACCAGCAAGCCCACGCCGGCGCAGGCGATCACCGCGCCGCAGACGACGATCGGGGGTGGCAGACGGCGCGAGAGCCCATGGTCCAGGAACGGGGTGAAGAGCGTGCAGAGCGAGATGATGAGGGCCGCGTTCGTCGCGCTCGTCAGCGCAAGGCCCGCGATCTCCGAGATGAAGATCGCCGCCAGGATCGCCCCGAGCACCGCAGCGCGCAGGATGTCGCCCCATCTGGCGGAAGCGAGTTCCCGGCGCGCCGCCAGCCCCATGATGCAGGCTGTGGCGAGGAACCTGTAGAAGATCAGGACGAGGACGGGGGCATAGGCCAGCGCGCTCTTGGTGACGGGGTAGCTCGCGCCCCACACGACCGCGATGGCGAGAACCGCCGCGTCGGCCGGGAGCGTCGACCGCTGCACGGTCCGCGCCATGGTGCCGGATGGATGGGTCATGCTTGCTTTCGCCCTGCGTGCCGCCGGACCCCCTTGATCCTGGCTTCCGATCGGCTTGATAGGGGGCGGTGCCGGAGCGTTATAGAACGAAAGTGCGGACCCGGTCGGGCTGCGCGTAAGCGATTCTAAAGCCGAAACCCTCCTGCGACTTCGATGCGCTGGCCATTGACCCATCGAAAGTCGTCTGACAACAGCGCTGCGATCACAGGACCGACCTCCTCGGGACCGCCGACGCGCCCGAGCGCGGTCTGCGAGGCGATTGCCTTATTTACGTCTGTATTGTCGCGCGTCACCCCACCGCTAAAATCGGTCGCGATGGCGCCGGGCGCGACGACATTCACGCAGATGCCGCGTGGTCCGAGTTCGAGTGCCATGTACCGGGTCAGGGTCTCAACCGCCGACTTGATCGGCCCGTAGATCGCGCGCCCCGGAAAGCTGAACCGGGTGAGACCGGAGGCGACGTTCACGATGCGACCCCCGTCATTCATCAACGGCAGCAACGTCTGAGTAAGAAGGAATGGACCCTTGAAGTGGATGGCGAAGATTTCGTCCAATTCCGCCTCGGTGCCGTTGGCGAGCGTCGCCGTCGAGGAGGTGCCGGCGTTGTTGACCAAATAATCGAACCGTTGAGCGCCCAGTGTCGCAAGAGCCTCACGGACGTCGGCGGCGAACCTGGCGAAGCTATTCGCCTGTCCCACGTCGAGTTGCAGCGCCACCGCCTTTGCGCCCGCTTGCCGAACCAACTCGACCACCTCATTGGCCACAGCGCGCCCGGAATGATAGGTTACGATCGAAGACACGCCGCGCTCGGCTAAGCGAAGCACGGCATCGCGGCCAATACCTCTGCTGCTGCCGGTTACGATGGCGATGGGAGGTGACGACGGCATGGCAATTCTCCGATTGTTCACCCGCAGAGCATAGAAACCCGCCCGAAACGGCGTTAGACAGCTATTTTTGACAACATAATTCTCTCTAGGCGAACAGTGAGCACGGATCGACTGGCCACCTTGGCTCTCTTCGTCCGCATCGTAGAGCGGGGAAGCTTTACTGGAGCGGCGGCGGAGCTCGGTATCTCCCGCCCCACCGCCACTGCCGCCATTCAGGAACTGGAACGGCGGCTCGGCGTGCGCCTACTCCATCGCACGACGCGTCAGGTTCGGCCGACCCGTGAAGGCGAGGCTTATTACCACCGCTGCGTCGCAATCCTGCGGGAGCTGGAGGAGGCCGATCGAACCGCTGCCGGCACGGTGTCAGGGCTGCTTCGCATCGACGTCGCAGGACTGATCGCCCGGACGATGCTGCTCCCGGCACTTCCCGAGTTCCTGTCGCGCCATCCAAATCTCAACATCCATCTGAGCGAGAGCGAGCGGTTCGTAGATCTGGTGCGCGAAGGCGTGGACTGCGTGGTGCGAGCAGGCGAGCTGGCCGACAGCGGCATGGTCGGCCGCACTTTGGGAGCCGTCGAGGAGATCACCTGCGCCAGCCCCGCCTATCTATCCGCGCGGGGCACCCCGGCTTCGCCGGACAATCTGGAAGGCCACCAGATGATCGGCTTCGTTTCCTCCCGGACGGGACAGCCGCTGCCGCTCCAGTTCACGGTGGGAGGTAAGATCGTGGAGATCGCGCTGCCGGCGCGCATCCTCGTCAGCGGTTCGGATACCAGTGCCGCCGCCGCCAGACTGGGCTTCGGGATCGTTCAAGCACCCCGCTACCGTTTTGCCGAGGATCTTGCATCGGGCGCACTGACGGAGATCATGTCGGAATACCCGCCAACGCCTACCCCCATATCCATCCTGTTCCCCGACAGTCGCCATCTCTCGCCGCGGGTGCGCGCTTTTGTGGATTGGGCTGCCGAGATCCTGGCACCTTACCTTTTACGATAGTCAATTATTGTGGGACTCGCTGGTATCGCGAACAGCAGCTTATCCCTAACCTGCATCAGAAGCGGATCGACTCGTTTCCACATAAGTCGGCTCCGATGTTGAAGTTGCGCTAACGTTGGCCGAAGGCAACGAGGTGCAGCGTTCGCTTCCTCCAGCGGGTGGGTGCGCAACGGCCGCCTTCCGGATCTGATGGCGTTCTTTCCGATAGCTGGAGGGGTGGGAAGCGGTCTTTCTGGTTTCACGGGACAACGCGGCGAGCGGCCGTCGCCTTCACGTTCGCAGTTCAGAGTTCCAAGCCCGAACTGCAAGAACCGCTTCGGCGAAGTCGCCGGGAGCTTCCCATGGCAGATTGTGCCCGCACTCGACGACGCGATGCTCGTAGCGTGCCGTGAACATCCCTGCATGGTCGGCAGTGCCACCCGGTTTCAGGGGGTCCTTTGTTCCGTCGATCGTGATGGCGGGAACTGTGATCGGTGGCTTTCGCGCCAGTCGTGCTTCCAACGCGGTCAGCGCGGGATCTCCAGCTGCAAGGCCAAAGTCGAAGCGGTAGGAATGAATGACCACGTCGACGAAATCCGGATTGTCGAACGAGGCGGCCGTTCGCTCGAACGTCGCGTCGTCGAAACTCCATGTGGGCGACCATTGCTTCCAAAGGGTGCGACACAGTTCGCGCCGATGGAGCGCGAGACACTCGCGGCCGCGCTCATGCTGGAACAGATGCTGATACCAGAGGGCCTGCTCCAAGGCGGGCGGGTAAGCGTGGCCGAGCCGTTCGACGTCGATGACGTCGTAGCCGGCATATGAGACGAGACCGGCCACGCGTTCCGGCCAAAGGGCCGACGCCACGCACGATGCGAGGCCGCCCCAATCGTAGCCGGCGAGAAGGGCGCGCTCGATCCCGAGCGCATCCAGGAGACCGACGAGGTCGCGGCCCAGCGCCGATTGCTGGCCACTGCGCATCGCCGCGGCCGACAGGAACCGCGTTGGTCCGAAACCGCGCAGGTATGGCACGATGACCCTTGCCCCGGCGTCTGCCAAGCGCGGCGCAACCTCGTCGTAGGCGTGAACGTCGTATGGAAAGCCGTGCGAGAGTACGACCGGCCAACCGTTGTCCGGACCAAATTCCAGATAGGCGATCCGCAACGTGTCCGTATCGACTTCGCGCATAAGACCTCGCTGGCAGCAGCGTATAAAGAGACGCTTCTGAACGTCAGTTTACGTCAAACTGCCATGATGCCAGAAAAAACCGCAACCGGTCGAAACCCTTCTTTCCGACTTCGGGCCTCAGTTCCCCGAGCACAAGTGGCGAGAATGGGGCGACACCCGTCCGACCGCTTCCGGGCGACCGCTTTCTCCGCGCCGGTCGGACCCACCGGGTGATTTGCTGACGGGCAGCTTTATGACGTGTGTGAGAGATCTAGCCCGTTGAAACGACCGGAGTATCGCGGGTGTCGCCACAAAGTCGCTTCGTTTGGAATACTACTCCGGCTGACCCCGGCATTTTGTGCTGTCAGCCAGATTCCGTATGATGCTCCTGGCGAACAGTCCAGGTGCCTCCAGCATCATCAGGTGTCCAGTGTCCGGAATGTCAGCGTTGGTTGTGGCTTCGCGTGTCAGCCACTCGGGCACGTTCCAACTGCTCCGAGCGCGAGCACCTGCGAGCAGATGAACCGGCAGACCGGAATTAACGAACTTCTTCAGACCATCGAGATAAGCATCTTCGCCTGTCGCCGAGACGACAGCGCGAGCCTGGCTACGCAATGTGGAGATGGGTTGGTTTTCGAGCCACTGGGTCGCTACTTCCAAGGCAAAGGGGGTCGGCTCCACGCCGGCACGGCCGATCCACGCGGCCACGTCAGCGCGAAAACCATCGACCTCTTCTGAGATCTCGAAGAGTTCCTGCGTTGCAATTTTTCGCGACCAAAAGGCGTCGCCCAGTGTGAGGTTGCCCTCAATACTCGTCAGGGATCTCGTCAATTTTGGATGGCGCCCCGCAAATAAGACCGCAATGGCGCCGCCGACCGAGTGACCAACGACATCAACGGGCTCGTCGGAGCGTTCGCGCAGCCAGCCTGCGACGTGGTCAGCTTGCTCAAACAGCTCCCATCCAACCGGGGCTCCGTTTCGGTAAGAGCCGTATCCTATCAAATCAGGTGCGAGAACCGTTGCGTCGCCGAAAGCGGAGAGGATGCCGGGAGCGCTCAGCGATCCGAACAAGCCGTGGATCAGTAGGAATCGGTGCCATCGCGTCCTGTACCGTATTGATCCCCGATGGCCACGAACCTTGTGTCCGCTTTCGGGGAAAGCGCTTCGTGCAGCGTATGGCGTTAATGGGTCGAAAGCGGAATGGCAGCTTTTCGCCCGATCAATCCGAAAGCTGCCGGTCCGTTCTCGACCCGATCAGGCAGACAAACTTGCAGCCGGGGTGGGTGGAAAGCTTACGGTCCGCAGTTGGGAGGGCTGGTGCAAAAGCTGGCGTTCGAGATAGTTGAGAAGACGAACAGCCGCCGCATGAACAGTCAGGTAGAAGAGATGGAAGACGGGCCGGGCCCGCTACCCCGATCGGAGCGGGTTTCGTTCCGGCGTCCGCTGGGTCATCGTGGCCTCGAGACGTTGGCGGCCCACTACGTGCGGCAGACGTTCAAGCCGCATTCCCATCCGCAATACCTGATCGGCGTCATCACCGGCGGCGTGCATTCGGTCTGGTGCCGTGGCGAGCGCCATACGGTCCTGCCGGGAACCCTGATGTCCATGCGGCCCGGCGACGTCCATCACGGCAACGCGGCCGTCGAGGCCGGCTGGGTGCAGCGGATGTTCTACGTCGACGAGGCCACGATGGCGGAGATTCTCGGGGATCGCCGGGGCGCATCGGCCTCCTCGCTCCCCGACTTCGAACGGTGCGACCGCCACGACCCTGTGCTTGCAGCGCGCCTCGAACGCATTCACGACAGCGTCCACGCCTCGCGGCTGACGCTGTCGCGCGACGCGGCGTGGGTCGCCTTCGCGGACGTTGTCGCCATCCTTGCCGGCGGCGCACCAGGCGACGGCGCCCGAAGCGCCTTGCCCGACAATCGCGTCCGGACGCTGGTCGACTTTCTCCATGCCCATGTCGGCGAGGACGTGAGCCTCGACACGCTCTCGCAGCTCGCGGGCCTTCGTCGCCGGCAGACGATCGACCTCTTCAAGCGACAGACCGGACTGCCCCCGCATGCCTACCACATCGGCTTGAAGGTGCGCTTGGTTCAGGACCGACTGCGCGATGGGCACGCGCCCGCCGCCGCCGCGATGGAGGCGGGCTTTTCCGACCAGAGCCATATGGCCCGTCACTTCACGGCTATCGTCGGCATGACGCCGGCGGCCTACGCGCAAGCTGACCGGGTCCGCACTTTCGTTCTATAACGCTCCAGCACCGCCCCCTATCAAGCCGATCGGAAGCCAGGATCAAGGGGGTCCGGCGGCACGCAGGGCGAAAGCAAGCATGACCCATCCATCCGGCACCATGGCGCGGACCGGGCAGCGGTCGACGCTCCCGGCCGACGCGGCGGTCCTCGCCATCGCGGTCGTGTGGGGCGCGAGCTACCCCGTCACCAAGGGCGCGCTGGCCTATGCCCCCGTCCTCGTCCTGATCTTCTACAGGTTCGTCGCCACAGGCTGCATCATGGGGCTGGCGGCGCGCCGGGAACTCGCCTCCGCCAGATGGGGCGACATCCTGCGCGCTGCGGTGCTCGGGACGATCCTGGCGGCGATCTTCATCTCGGAGATCGCGGGCCTTGCGCTGACGAGCGCGACGAACGCGGCCCTCATCATCTCGCTCTGCACGCTCTTCACCCCGTTCCTGGACCATGGGCTCTCGCGCCGTCTGCCACCCCCGATCGTCGTCTGCGGCGCGGTGATCGCCTGCGCCGGCGTGGGCTTGCTGGTCGGCGGCCTGACGGCCTGGACGCTGGGGGATGGGCTCATTCTTCTCGCCGCCGCGCTTCGCGCAGTCATGGTCGTCTCCACCAAGCGGCTGATGTCGGCACGTTCGCTCTGGTCGGTCGCACTCACCGCCGTGCAAGCCGCCACGCACTCGCTGCGACGAACGAAAGCGTCGATCATCTTTAAGGCGACCGGCAACCTGCGAGCGGTGCAAAATCGGATGGCATCCGCGCGCGTCACGGCCGTGATCGGTTTGTCGCCGATGACGTCGATCAGGTGCCGAACGGCGCGAGTGGGCGGCAGCCGCCATTTGTGGACCTGGGCTTCCGACATCTTCAACCGCTTATCCAGCGTTGCCTTTTCGTATTCCGAGACGAGGTCCGACAGCAGGATCAGCGGCTCCTCCGCCGTTCCCATCAGGGCTGAGAACAGCTGCTGATCGTCAGCCGTCCCCGTCTTCGTGGTCGGCTTGTCTTCCAGGCTGGAAGCGATCCTTTCCAGGCGAGCGAAGCGCTCTTCCCGTGATCGCTCCATAAGATCCTTAGCCGGGGCGTAGGCGAAGCCTTCCAGGCGCGCGCGGGCGACGATCGCGCGATAGCGCTCCTGAGCGTCGGGCCCGGCGCTGTGGACGAGGGAGCGCCAAACCGCCCCCTTGTTCAGCACTCTGCTTGATGTCTGGTTATCCCTGTATATTCCCTATGAACAGCGAACCCAGCTTTGGAGAAAGGTTCGCTTATGCCTCCTTTCTCCGCCATAACCGAACGAGAACTTGCTTCCCAACCGACTGCGTGGCAGGTATTTCCCCAGAAAATCGACGTTCCGCGCCAAGGAAAACCCATGATCCGGGGAACAAACCGGGGGACAGTCGCGCAAACATGGCCGCGAAACCAAAGCTCAAATGGCTGACCCTGCGCGAGGGCATCTGGTATTACGAGCGCCGCGTCCCCGACCGCTACAAAAATCTTGATCCCCGCTCGAAGGTGCGGCTCAGTTGCGAGACCTCTGATTTCGGCGAAGCCGTCGCCGCGCGCGAGCGTTTGAATCGCATCGTCGAGGACCATTCCGACTGCCAACGTTTCCAAGGCCCAGCGCTCAAATTCCCTAAGGCAGCGAACAGGGAAACCTAGGCGCTGTTGACATAGTGGGTTCACGGATTGGCTGAGGTCTGATTCAAGGCTGCCTTTTTGGAGGCAGCGTTGGCGCGAGGCGATCTGTCGGACGAGGAATGGGTTATTATAGGCGAGCTTTTGCCGAGCGAGCGAGGTCGCAAGGCTCGTCCCTCGCATGACAACCGCCGTTTCCTCGACGGCATGCTGTTTGTTCTGCGTGCCGGCTGCCCATGGCGCGACATGCACGAGCGCTACGGCAAGTGGAACTCGGTCTATGTCCGGTTCCGGCGTTGGGCCGAACAGGGCGTTTGGGATGCGCTCTTGGAGACGCTGGTCGAGCTCGGGCTGACCGACGACTGGCGGCACATGATCGACTCCACCACAGTTCGCGGCCATTCGCAGGCTGCGGGCGCAAAAGGGGGACCTGTGCGCAGGGCATTGGTCGAAGCCGCGGCGGCTTTACGTCGAAGATCCATGCCCGCGCTGACGGTCGGGGACGCCCTCTTGGCTTTGTGCTGACCGGCGGCGAGGTGTCCGACTACAAAACCGTTTCCGCCCTTCTCGCCATGCCAGTCGGCAAGCCGCGTCTCTTGCTGGCCGACAAAGGTTATGATGGTGACGACGTTCGTCAATCACTGCTGCTCAAGGGCGTCCTGCCGGTGATCCCATCCAAGGCCAACCGCCGGGCGCCCGCAGCTTGCGACTTCAAGCAATACCGGGACCGCAATCGCATCGAGCGCATGTTCAACCGACTGAAGCAGGCACGGCGCATCGCCACACGCTACGATAAAACCGCCAGTTCCTTCCTCGCCTTCCTCTCCCTCGCCGCCTCACGCATGTGGCTGAGCGACTATGTCAACAGGGCCTAGAAAAGGAGATGACACGGGAATCGCCAATTTGAAGACCGCGCCCCATGCTCAGCATTTCCGGCTTCGATCCCGCCGCCGTGACTTTTTAGAATCGTAGAGACGGTCGCAAGGCCGAGACCCGATCCGTTTGCCTTGGTGGTCACGAACGGGTCGAAGATGCGGTCCAGCAGTTCGGGCGCGATGCCGGGGCCGGTGTCGCGTAGCGTGAGGGAAATACACCCTTTGTCTGGTGGGAAGATCGTGATGGTGAGAAGACCATCCGGCTCGCCCATCGCTTCCATCGCGTTGAGAACGAGGTTGAGGAAGGCTTGCACCATCTGGTCGAGATCGACGGTCAGACAGGCGTTCTGAGAGAGGTCCTCGATTTCAAGCCTTATGCCGCGAAGCTCGATCTCGTCCCGACAGATCCCCAGCGCACGTTCCAGAAGTTCGCCGATCGTCACCGTGTGCAGTCGCTGAACGGGGTGGGCGAAGCCGAGAAAGTCCCGAACCAGACGATCAATGCGACGAACCTCGTCGGCGATGTAGCCGAGCCTGCGCTTGTCGGCCTCTGTCAGGTCCGGCTTGCGGCTGATGAGGTCAGCCGTGGTCTTGATGATGCCGAGCGGATTGCGAACCTCATGCGCGAAGCTTGCGGCCGCCACTTCCAGTTCAGCGTAGTGCTCCTGTCGCCGTCGATCCGCGCTGGCCTGGGGATCGCCCCGCATGTCGATCGAAGCGGCGTCGTGGGCAGGGCTTGGCGGGTCGCACGTCTTCTCGCCTAGCGCGGAACTTCGCTTCGGCCCCGTGCCAACGGCTGCAATCGTCATCTCCCTGCACAGTCGCTCGACATGTTGCGCTACCAGAATGGATGCGGAGATGCCAACGAAGATGGCCAAACCCGCGATGTGAAAGAGAAAGGATCGCTCGCTCCACGAATAGGCTGGCGGCTCGAACGACCCAGCAATCAGCGACGCGACCAGCACCGCCGCGAGTATGGCGACGACGCAGGCCGACACGATCGCCGCCGACATGGTCCAATGGAGCGGACCCCGCAGGGAGCCTGGGATCTTGTGGATCGATCTCATGCTCCGCCGCGCCGTAAGGCCCTGCCGCCCGATCAAAGACGGGGCCATGCGTCCGCATCGGGGCTCGCCCACCATTACTGGCGAACCCGGATGATGACCCGCTGGCCAATTCGGAAGGGCGCGTCCTGATCGATCGAAACGACCGACGCGGCCGTGCGAATGTCGTTGCGCTCGCCCCCTGTTGGGCCGCTCGCCTGCATCAGGACCGGCGAGATGCGTTCGATCCGGCCCGGAAAGGCGCGCGCCAGCCTGTCTTCCTCAAGCACCTCGACGGGATTTCCCGGCTCGACGCCTTTCAGGAACTGCTCCGGAATCTCTGCCAGGACAATTTTCCGCCCGTCCGGCAGCAGCACGAACAGGTCCGGCGCCAACTGAGGCGAGACGATCTCTCCGGCCTTCGCACGGCGGCGCACGACGAGACCATCGACCGGCGCGCGCAGGGTGCGAAGCTCGACCTCCCGCTCGGCGCCGTCCCGGCGTTCCTGGGCGATGGTCAGGGCGGAGGCGGCGATGTTCAACTCGATCGCCAGACTTTCTTTCGACGCCAGCACCTCGTCTAAGGCCTGATCCGACACCGCCTTTCCGGCCGCCGCGCGCCGCATTCGATCCACCTCCTTCGACAGGGCCTTCATCTTCAGCCGCAGGAGCGTCTGGTGCTCTTCGGCTTGTCGAACCTCCTGCTTGGCGATCTTGGCCGCCTGCTCCTCCTGCCGGGCGTCGAGAACCGCCAACACGTCCCCAGCTGCCACACGCTGGCCTTCCAGCGCCGGGACGGCGACAAGCAGGCCCTCGCGCGGGGCGCTGATCTTCAGGAGGCCGCCCTCGACATCGACCGTGCCTCGCGCCGCGGCAAGGATCGGGAGTTCGTCGGCCCACGCTCCGTCCTGGTCCTCCATAGCCTTGGGCGAAGCGATGCCGAACCAGAAGGCACACAGCGCCAGGGCGGCCGTTGCGAAGAGGGTGACGATATATCTGCGCAGCGAGATGGGTCTCATCAGTCTAGCCATTCCAGGATTCCATTCCGCATGACGGGGCGGCTGTCGAGACGAAGCCGGCCATCCTCCATCTGGAGAAGCCGGTCAGCCGCGGAGAGAAGGCGCATATCGTGCGAGACGCAGAGCACGGCGGTTCCGGTCTCCTTCGCGGTGCTGCGTAGGATTTCCGCGACGTTGCGACCGTTCTCGCTGTCGAGCGCGCTCGTGGGCTCGTCGGCAAACAGGACGAGCGGCCGCTTCACCACAGCGCGCGCGATCGCCACCCGCTGTTTCTCGCCGCCCGACATCTCGGCCGGGCGCAGGTGCCATCGCTTGGCCAGGCCCACACTTTCGAGCGCGCGCCTTGCCCGCTCCCGCGCCTCGTCTTCCGGGATGTTCATGTGGTCCAGCGGCACCTGCACCTGTTCGAGCGCGTTCAGCGCCGGGAAGAGATTGAAGCCCTGAAAGATGAAGCCGCAGCTCTTCAGTCGGAACGCATCCCGTTCCTCGTCGCTTGCAGACGCGAGATCCAGCGCACCCACATGGACCGATCCGTGATCGGGAAGGGTCATTCCGCTGAGGATCGAGAGCAGCGTGCTCTTCCCGCAGCCGGAGGGGCCGATCATCAGGGTGAACTCCGCTTGGTGGATATCGACGGACACGTCGGCGAGGGCCTGCGTTCGGATGTTCTGGATGCTGAAGGACTTGCCGACATTGCGAGCGCTGATGGCCAGGGTCATCTCGATCACCTCAGAAGACTCGCGGGATCGGCGCTTCGGAGCCGGTGGACAGCCAGAACGCAGGCGACCAGCGCGACCAGGAACACGACAGCGGATGCCGCCGCGATCACGCCGATCCGCAATTGAAACGGCACGCCGTAGACGGCGGCAACGCCGGACAGGGCAAGGCAGAACAGGACGCTCAGCACGAGGCCGAACACGCCGACCCAGACCGCCTGTTCCATGACGATGGCGCGCAACCCGGCAAAGGGAACGCCGAGGGCGCGCAAGGTGGCGTATTGGGGGATCGTCCCCGCCACCGCCGCCATGAGCGTCTGGCTGGTGATGACGGTCCCGATCAACAGGGCAATGGCCGTGGCGAAGACGAACGCGATGCCGGCCCCCGAGTCCATCAGCATGTAGAGAGTGGACATGTCGGCCAGTCGCTCCGCCGGCCATATCTCGAACCGCCGGGGCGAGCCCGCCTCCTGGTTCAACCGTGCCGCGACGGCGGCCGCTTGCCCCCCAGAGTTGAGGTCGAAGAGGAAGTAGGTGGCGCCCCCCTCCGCGGGCAATGTCTGGTCGAGCTGTCGCGCCGTTTCCAGCGAGGTGACCACGTTGACCCCGCCCAGGCCGCGCAGGCCCTCGACGAAGCCGACGACGCGGACGGACCGACCGTTGATCTCGGCAGTCTGGCCCGATCCCGCCGAGAGCTTGGCGCCGTCGGCGCGGTCGAGCAGCACCGTTCCCGGCTCGCTCAGACGGTTCCGCAGCGGTGCCGGTACGATCCTCGCCAGAGCCTCGCCGTCGGGCGCGGTGTCGATGCCTAGCAGCGTCACGCTCACGCCGCCGCCCTGCATCGCGCGCCAGTCGCCGGACCCGAGGAGAAACGGCTCCACATGGGAAATGTCGGCCTGCGCATAGAGCACCGTCGCGGTCTCGGACCGCACGGTTCGCCCGAGCTCGACGCTCTGCGTGCCGGGATAACCAGCCCAGAACCGGGCTTCGGACTGGGTGACATAAAGGGCGTTGGCTCCCACGATGCCGAGCAGAAGCGCGCCCTGCGCCGTCATGAGCACGCCGGAGAACGCCACGGCGACGGCTGCGGGAAGAAACCGGCGCCATTCGTGAAGAAGCGTCTTTCGCGCGATCGAGACCGCCATGGTCAGCCGCCGACCTTGGACATGGCGAGGGTCGGGGTCGGCTCCGGCGTGTCGAACGGGCTGCCGCCCGTGGCCTTGACCACGCGGATCAGCGCCTCTGCCTCGTCCGCGACGGCATCCACGAGTTGCCCGCGCAGATCGAGCCTTGCAAGGCCGCTGGCGACGACGCCCAAGGCGTCGGACAGACCGGCCCGAAGCAGGAGATCGGCCGAGCCCTGTGAGCGCGCGGCGAGCTTATCGGACGCGCGGAGCCGCCGCGTGTTCTCCCGCGCGGCGTCAAGGCCGCGCAGGGCGGACGAGGCCTCGTCGTAGGCGGCGAGCACGGCCTGCTTATAGGACGCGCGCGCTTCCTCGAGTTGGGCCGCGCGGGCTGCCACGACATCCCGGCGTCGTCCCGCGTCGAAAATGGGCAGTTGCACAGACGGGCCACCGAGCAGGCCGAATAGCGACCCGGCGACCGGCGTGCCGAGGCCGATCATGCCGGAAAGATGCAGCTTGGGATAAAGATCGGTGCGGGCCATTCCGAGGTCCGCCCCCGCCTGGAGGACCGCGAGTTCGGCTCGGCGAACGTCCGGTCGCCGGCGCAGGAGATCGGCCGGTCGGCTGCGGATGTCGAATGCCGACGCGACCGGCTGTGGGGCGGGGCGCCAGAGCACGGGGTCGGGAACGGACAGCCCTTGAAGCGTGGCGATCTGCTGGCCGGCGTCCGCGATCGCGGTTTCCAGCTGTTGCCGGGCCTGGCTGGCGGCTGCAACGCGCAGTCGCAGCGTGTCGCCTTCGGCGTGGGTCGCCAGGCCGCTGCGCATTTTCGTGTCGGCCAATGCCTGGCTTTTCGTCAGGAGCGCGATCATCTCGTCCGTGTCTCGCCGATGCCGTTGCAGCGCGCGCAGTCGCGTGTAGGTCGATGCGACTTGCGCCGCGATCGCCAGTCTGGCCGCCTCCAGGTCCGTTGCGGCCATTTCCACGCCGAGGTCCGCCGTCCGCCGCGCCTTCGCGTCCTGGCCGAAAAGGGCGATGTCCCAGCCCATTTCCAGATTGAGCTGCGCCGGGCGTCGAAAGAGGTCGTCCTGCGTGGCCTTGCCGGTTCCCGCGTTCGCCAGTCCCGAAAGACCGGCACTGGGGTCGAAGCCGGAGGCGGCGGAACGCGCGAGCGCGCGGGCGGCCTCCAGCCGGCGCGCCGCCTGTTCGAGCGTCGGATTGTCCCGCGCCGAACGCTCCAGCATCGCATCCAGCGTCGGGTCCGAGAAGGCGCGCCACCACGGCTTTCCGCTTCCGCGGTTGCCCGCGATCGGCGTGGAAGCTTCGCGGTAGGCGAGGGGGAGCGTCGGCGCCACGACCCCGAGATGCAGCCCTTCGGAATGGCAAGCGCCGAGAAACAGGGCGACCGCCAGCAAGACGACGAGTTTGATCCGGTTCCTCATGGCACTTCCTTGGTTTGACTGCGGGCTCGGGTGATTGGCGAGCTCATTTCGCGCGACGGCGCGCCCGAAATCCTTCTCGTTTGCATCGCCAGCAGGGAGGATCGGCCGGAGACAGGGTTCCGCCGATGTATCTGCCGTTTCAGACGGCCCCGATGCAGCCCGCGCCCCTTTCTACCCGACGCATCGGGGCGTCTGGACCGGCGCCCTGTCCAGCATCTCCTAGCAGTCAAGCGCAGCTGATCCGTGCATGTTTGATGGAGATTGCATTGAGGTTCGAGGAGGCAGGCTTCGAGCCATCGACTGACGCTCGATCAGATGGCACCGCAAGCCCAACAGTCTTTCAGCCCGCCCGCACATCCCGGAATCGCCGCCGCCGCGTGTGCTGGCTAGGGAGCCACCACCGACTGACGCAGAGTCTAAGAGGCGTCAGAGGCGATCCGTTGAGGCTCGCAATCGACCGCAGTTGCCTGAGCGGTGGATATGGGTTCTGCAGTTCCCGATCGCCCTGCGGCCCCGCTTTCTCCGCCAGCCAGTGCGATCGAACCGCTGCCGAACCAAAGGGCCGATACGGACATGGGCAAGGTCTGTGTCTATCGCCTTCTTCAGTTGAAGTATGGATCGCGTGCCATGCGACGATAGGCGTCCAGGGAGGGCTTGGAGCTGTCGATCCGCCAATGGCGCTCCTTGTCCGTATCAAACCAGATCATCGCTTTTACCGCCGGAAAGCGGGATCTTAGCGTGGGAACGATCTCGGCGATCCACTTCGCCTTGTCGCCGCCGCGCTCGTCGGAGGCGGTTTCGCCGATCATCACAGGTTTGCCGGTCGCGGCGAGCTTCGCATAGAGATCCTCGAAGACCTCGTAGAAGCTTTCCCATTCCTGATCGGGGTCGGAGGTTCCCCAGTTGTAACCATCGATGCCAACCCAATCGACGTAGCGGTTGCCCGGATAATAACGAAGCGCCTCCGGCTGACCCGGGGAATCGACATTGTTGGGACACCAGACCCATACGACGTTGGTCGCCCCGCGCTCGATGAAGATGTCGTGGATGTGCCGGAACACTTGGACATAGAGCTTTGGGTCGTGGCCACCCCAGCCCTCTTCCTCGTTCATCTCCGCGGCGAAATCGAGAAAGAAGCGGGTTCCGAGAGCCTTGGCCTCGTCCGCGCGTTTTGCGACCATGTCATCGTACATGCCATCGGCGATGTCCTTGAACTCGACGTCGAACGGCTCCCAGTTGATGAGGGGTATGCGCCCTTCCTTTAAATCTTGCCGTGTCGAAGGCGCCGTTGCCCAAGCATCTTCCCAGCTGAAATAGGTCAGGTGGATTTGAGGTCTGCGGCCGATGCGCTTGTCGGTCTGGGCGATCGTTCCGGCGCCGTAGTAATGACCGAGCAACGCGCCCTTGGCAGGCACCAGCGCGACATCGACCTGAGGCGAAGACGAAACCGCGATCGGCACGGCCGCCGGGTTCGCTTCGGCTGACGGGACGATGACACCCGAACCGATGCACGACCACAGGCCGGCCAGGAACAGCGTTCTGAGCATGGAATGGAAGTCCTTCGAGAATTCGAACGGGCGCGTCGTGTCATCTGCCTCGTACCCAACATGCGTGAGTTTCCTTGCGCTTTCGGGTCGTCCGGCCGGGTGGATGTGACCTAGCCGATGGCGAATGACGGAGGGATGAGGCCGTTGTCAGCAAATCTTCAGCTTGGGTCGGCTATGGAAGAACCGATGACGATGGTGCTTTCCAAAAGGGCTTTCGCGCGAGCGGCCCTGCTGTTCTTCGCTTTGACGCTGAGTGTGCATGCGCACGCGCAGGATGGCGGCGACGGCGACGGTGGAGGCGGGCCCAACTCGGAGAGTGACAGCAACGAGAGCGGCAAGGCAGACGAGGGCGCAGAAGACCCCGATGACGGCTCGCCTAGCGAGGAAGACGACGAGGATGCACCCTCACCGCCTGAATCGTCCGGTTTAGCTCGCACGGATGCATCGTCTCGAAAGCAACTGCAGGAATTTGGTCGGGGTGCGGACGGGGCGTTGAAAGCTGTTCAAGCCAACCGCGCTCTGCCGCTCAACGATATCGTGAACGCCGCACGGCATCTCACCCATGGCGACGTGATCGACGCACGGTTGAAACCCGTCACGGGCGGTCTCCAATACGAGCTGAAGGTTCTGGAGGAATCGGGTGCCGTTCGTCGCTACGTCTTCGATGCCCGTTCCGGGCGATTGCTTCAGGTCCATTAGACATGCGCGTGCTCGTTGCCGAGGATGATCGTCGCATCGCTGAGACGCTCGGTGTCGCGCTGTCTGCTGCCGGCTTCGTGGTCGAGCGTGCTGGGGATGGCGAGGACGCGTGGTTTCGCGGCGACAGCGAGACGTTCGATGCGGTGATCCTCGATCTCGGACTGCCGACACTGGACGGGCTGACGATCCTGAAGCGTTGGCGTCGAGGGGGTCGTACCATGCCGGTGCTGATCCTGACGGCGCGCGGACAATGGGACGAGCGGGTCGAGGGGATCGAGGCCGGAGCCGACGACTACGTGGTGAAGCCGTTCCGCATGGAGGAGGTCGTGGCGCGCGTGCGTGCCATCGTCCGCCGGGCAGGAGGTTACGCCTCGTCTCGGATGGAGATCGGCGCCCTCGTCCTGGACACCCGCCTGATGCAGGTGGCGCGTCACGGCGTGCCGGTGCCGCTCACCCCGCAGGAATATCGGTTGCTCGCCTTCATGGCGCATCGGCGCGGTCAGGTCGTCTCGCCTCTCGAGATCACCGAACATCTTTATGGGCAGGATTTCGAGCGTGACTCGAACGCGATCGAGGTTCTGGTCGGTCGGCTGCGAAAGCGTCTGGGCGCGGGCATCATCGTCACGCGTCGGGGCTTCGGCTATCTTCTGGGAAGCGACGAAGCTTGAAACTCAAATCGCTTCGGCTTCGCCTGATTCTGGGTGCCGCGGTCTGGATTGCGGCGGCCCTCCTCGTTGCCGGCGTCGCCATCGGCTTTCTGTTCGCGGCCAGTATCGAGCGCGGGGCACGATCGGACCTCGATGCAACGTTGTCGCGTCTCGTCGCCCTCATCGACCCCGAAGCGACAAGCCGGACGCCCAGACTCGCTGGATCCTTGCCGGATGCTCGCTACGACACGCCGATCAGCGGCGCCTACTGGCAGGTGACCGACACCGGGAACCGCCTGACGCTCCGTTCTCGCTCATTGTGGGATCATGTCCTTCAGCCCAATATGTCCGGTGAAGGTGAAAGCTTCTTCACGGCCACAGGCCCGGACGGACATGCTTTGCTTGCCCTGTCGCGACCGATCCGCTTCGAGACCAAAACTGGCGAGCGGCGATACTTGGCGACCGTCGCACAGGACCGCTCTTTTCTTGACGAGATGATCGCGCGCTTCGGCCGCGAGCTGGCCGTGGCTCTTCTAATTCTAGGCGGCGTTCTCGGTGTTGCCACCACGCTGCAAGTGCAACTCGGCCTTGCTCCGTTGAAACAGCTACGCATCGATGTCGAGAGTGTGCGCAAGGGGGCCGCCGTCTCGGTCGAAGCCGCCTATCCTTCCGAAGTCGTGCCGCTCGTCACGGAGGTGAACGAATTGCTGGCCTCCCAGGATCGGTCGCTGGACTTCGCACGATCGCGTGCAGCGGATCTCGCGCACGGCCTGAAGACGCCGCTCTCCGTGCTCGGCACGATCGCCTACGAGCTCGAAGTCGCCGGTGACCTTCAGCGGTCAGTGCAGGTGTTCGAGCTTGCCGAGGAGATGCGCGATCGGATCGATTATCAGATGCGGCTCGCGCGGCTGCGTCATCGCACCCGCATGCACACCTTCAACGCGTCCGTGAGCGAGGTCGCAGCGCGCACTGCCGCGGTGCTGCGGAAAACTCGTAAGGGCGAGGAGCTCCGCTGGGTCGTCGACGTGGCCGATGACCTGAACGCCGACATAGACAGCAACGATCTCGTTGAACTCGTCGGTGTCGTTCTAGAGAACGCAGTCGAGTGGGCACGTTCGGAGGTGTGCATCCGAGCCCAGGCGATCGGATCGGTGGCCGAGCTGCAGATCTCCGACGATGGCCCGGGCATCGAAGCCGCTGAGATCGCGACGATCGGCATACGCGGCAAGCGTCTTGACGAGACGAAGCCGGGCACCGGTCTCGGCCTTTCCATCGCCCGAGAAATTCTCGCCTTGAACGACGGAACGATCTCATTCGAGAGATCCGCGCAAGGGGGCCTCGCTGCGATTGTCCGTCTGCCCATTGCGCCTTCGAGCGGGTAGACCTGAGTGGTAACCCAAACCCTATAGAGCAGCCCGGACCCTGGCTGTTCGACGGAGCCATCGGGTTCGAGTCCCAATGTCCCGCACTTTTGCCTATGGGCGTCTTACCCATATCTCCGGGTATCTGACGGACATCGAACGATCTCAGCCCTCGAAGCCGGAACACGAAGGCCAAGAGCCGGAACGAACTCTCGTCGATCTTCTCACAAAGGCCCGTGAGTTGGCTGCGTCACTCGATTACGGCATGGTGGGTGCGCTGATCGATGCCACGCTTCTGGAAACCGGCTTCCAGATCGTCGCGCGCCTCTTGGAAGAGGAAAGCTGACACCGTTCGCCTAAGGGCAAACGCAAGACGCCTCCCACTGATCGGCTTCCCTTAAGACCAAAGTGTGCATCTTCAGTCATCTCGACCGACAATAACCGGGTCTACAACGAGACGATCGCCTCGCTACGAAAGGAAGGCCGTTTTGCGCCGACCTGGCAGCACCGACAGGGTGAAATCCCTGAACAATCGTCTCGGGTCAGACCATGGAGAACTGAACCACTTGGTCCGTCCTGGCCAAGCGTTCAAATTTCGCAAAACGGCCCACAATACGATCCGTGAGTTCGAGGTGATGCGGATGTTCTGAAAAGGGCAGTTCCGCTTAAACTTGGACGGCTTAGCCGGCGGATCAGAGGCTCTGTGCATTGGAAGGCTGTTTTAGGTCTGTATTGCCCGAAAGGGGAACAGAACAGGATCATGGCGTCCCAATTTTCTGACCGCAACAGAGCGCTCGCATCTCAACCATTATCTGTGACCAGAACCATTGATTGACATCGAAACTCTGCGAAGTTGTACTGGCCTCTTGGGGAGAGCGGCAATGATGAGGCCAGAGGGAGATGCAGAGGTTTGGCGCGAGGTCGCTCAGATGGAGCGGTCGCGGCTCAAAGCACTGCTGCAAATTTCGCAGGAGACCTGCCGCAACTTAGCATCAGCTCAACAACAACTATCAGAAGTGTTGAGCCGCACACGCGAGCTTGTAGCCATCAGCTGCCGGGAACGGATCTTAAGGCATCAGGTGCCTTGCCAGATCGCGGTGGAGCCGAATAACTTTCTGGATGTGATGGATTCTACGGGTCTATCCGAAGTCGAACTGCCTGCCGTCGTCGATACATTGATCGAACTGTACCAGAACGCTACAGCATTGGGAGATGAGGAGGCGGCAGCTCTGACCGCACGTGCCTTACGTTATATCGGGCATCATCTTGCAAAAGAACTGGGTCCTCGGGAGTCTGGCGTTCTTTTAAATTAACGGACTGGTTTTGGTCTCTCGGAGGTGCGGCATGCGCGATCTGGATCGCATCGAGCTTTTGCGTCGTATCTCTGATGCCCTGAGTATGCCCCCTGACCAGCTAATGCGCTCTTCAGAGGAGGCACACTCAGAACACCCGGCCTTAACTGACCTTCATCGGGTGATTGTCGCCGTCCTCTCTTTGAAAGATCCCCTTAGTCGCCGTCGCGTCATCGAGGAGTTCGAGACATCCGTGCGGGCGGTGGGGCAAGCAACGACATCACAGTGAGAGTGCCGCCGAGACGTCTGCAGGCCGACCGTTCCAGCTGACCTGCAAGAATTCATCGATAAACGCTTGGTCAGATCTTTATCCAAGGCAGAGCATCTTTGTCCTTGGAGCGCTCCATAACGATGCGCATAGTGCCGATCCACTCGATTACCTTGCCAGCGGGATCGCGGATCGGCACCGCACGCGACAGCGTCCCGCCAAGACCGCCATCAGGAAGCTGGATGCGGTGCTCTAGTTCAAACATTTCCCCCGTCTCGACTGCGCCGCGGATCGCCTCCAAGACGAGGATGCGATCTGGCCCTGCTACATAGGCATCAAGCCACCGCGACATAGGCTGATCGGTGCTGGAAACGAAGGCGTTGTCGTTCACGAAAAGAAGCTGGCTCCAGTCGGCGTTCGTCCGATACACCACATCGGCGCTTGCCATGATAAAGGCGCGCAGCCGGGCCTCGCTCTCACGCAGCGCCAGTTCGGTCCGTTTGCGCAAGGAGATGTCGTCGAAGGTGATCACCACTCCCTCCACACGATCGTCAAGCGTTCGATAGAGCCTGACACGTACCATCAACCAACGCCCGTCGCGGCTGCTGACCTCTTCCTCGATCGGCTTCAAATCGCGCAGGACGCACCGCACGTCGCGCTCGAGGCCATCGTAGGCGAGGTGGTGTGTGAAGTCGGTAATGACGCGCCCGACATCCCCTTGCGCGACGTTGAAGAGAGTTGCCACAGGCGGCGTGAACATGCGGATGCGCAGGTTCGTATCGAGAAACAGCGTCCCAATTTCGGAGGAAGCGGTCAGGTTCTGTAAATCGTTGTGGGAAGCAGAGATAACCGACAACTTGTCTTTCAGCTCGGCATTGACGGTCTGCAACTCCTCGTTGATCGAATGGAGCTCCTCCTTGGAGGTCTCCAGCTCCTCGGCGGTAGACCGGTACTCCTCGTTCAGGGACTGCAATTCTTCGTTTGCCGCGCGTAGATCCTGTACCACCGCCTCGTACTCGCGGCGCATTGCCTCGCCACGGTGCTGTGCTTCGCGAAGCTGGTCGAGCACCCGCTGCAGTTCGCCCGGGGGAGCATCGGCGCTCGCATCGTCCTCCGACGTCTCCCATCGATCGTGCTCCAGAAAGCTGACGATCGCGCGCGGTGCGCCGCCGGCAGCCGGAGGAACAGGCGCCACATGGAGTACGACGCCGCGACGAACAGTATCGAACTGGACCCCGATCGAACGTGTCAGCGTGGATTCGCCGTGGTCAAAGGCACGCTCCAATGCGACTTGCAGATCGAGGCTGAGCTCGTGCCTCACGATGTGAAGCAACTTGTTCGTGGACGGCCCACCCGGCATCGCGATGAAGCGTCCAGCTCTCGGCGATAGATGGAGGATCGTATGTTCGGCGTCCACGAGCGCGCTAGGGGGGGCTCTCGCCTCCAATGCTGCCGCGTGCATCGCGCCGAGAAGCTCGGCAGCATCGATCCGCTCCGCAATGGGTCGTGGTGCGGGAGCCGGCGACCGATAGGGTGCGAAGGCAGCCGAAAGCGGAAACGCGACCGAAGCGGCCTGCGGTTGTGAGAGGTAGAGGCGAGCCTCGCGATCCAGTGCGACGAAGAACCCCTGCGTGGTATCGGCGGCCTCGGCCGAGCCAAGAAAGAGGTAGCGGTTCGAGCGCAGGGCGTAGTGGAAGGTCGCGCAGACCTGCTGCTGCAGAGCTCGCTCCATGTAGATCATAACGTTTCGGCAAACCACGAGGTCGAGCCGCACGAAAGGGGGCTCGCGCACGACGCTGTGAAGCGAGAACAGAACAATGTCCCGGATTTCCGGCCCGACACGATAGTGCGTTCCCTCGTTCACAAAGAAGCGACGCAGCCGCTCGGGCGACACCTGAGCCTCGATCGTGTGCGGGTAGCGTCCCTCGCGTGCGGTGGCGAGGGCCCTCTCGTCCACATCGCTCGCAAATACCTGGATGGGTACGTGGACCTGGAGCCGGTCAGCTTCCTCCAGAAGCAGGATGGCAAGGCTGTAGGCCTCCTCGCCCGTAGCGCAGCCCACCACCCATGCCCGCACCTCGCCCGAGTCCCCGATCGCTTCAAGCAGTGGTCGGATGGCACGCCGGCGCAGTGCCTCGAATGCGGATGGGTCGCGAAAGAACATCGTGACCGAGATCAGTAGGTCGGCCAGAAGCTTGTTGGTCTCCTCTGGCGTCTGCTGCAGGAAACTGGCGTAATCCTCGATCTGCAGGATGCGGTGCATCTGCATGCGACGCGCGATGCGTCGTAGGACAGTCGCCCGCTTGTAGTTCGTGAAGTCGTGGCCGGTGCGCTGGCGCAGCAGGAGCAGGATGCGGCGTAGGTCGCCCGCGGCATCCTCACTTGGAATGGCGACCGTCGCCTTGCCGCGTGCGACCTCGGCGATGTGTCCGGCCAAGCGTGCGACCGGGGCAATGAAGTCGGCCGAGCCGGTCGTGATCGCGGCTAAAGGCATGCTGGGGAAGTCAGCCTCACTTGGTTCCTGCACCAGGATTGTGCCGCCAGCCTCCTTCGACGTTCGTACGCCCTGAGCTCCATCCGAACCGCCGCCCGATAGGATTACGGCGATCCCGTCTCCCCGTCCTCGTGCCACCGATCGCAAAAGAAGGTCGATCGGCGCGCGCTGTCCGCGCGGCTCCACGAACGGACGGGCCGCGACATCGTCACCGTCGATCACGAGTTCGCGATCGGGTGCAATGATGTAGACATGGTCGGGTTCGATCCGAAGGGTGTCCACCACCTGCTGCACCGGCATATTCGTGCAAGTGGCGAGGATCTCGGGTAGTGCGCTTGGGTGGTCCGGCGACAGGTGGATTACGACCACATAGGCCAGCCCCAGGTTGTCGGGCAGGTCCCGAAAGAGGTGTTGGAGAGCCACGATGCCGCCTGCGGACGCTCCAACCGCGCAGATCGGGGTCAGAACTATCGGAAGACTAGAAGACGGTTCGTGGTGGTCGTCCATGGCCATACGCACCCCTCAAGGCTTTAGGTTGTCTATGCTTCGCCGCCGCTACTTGCGGCAATGCGATGGATTTTGTGTCCGTCATCCGAGGCATGGATTATAGGCGAGAATGATCCCGTCGCGCAGTCCGGAGATCAATTGGTGGAGCTGACAATGGTCAGGGGCCGTCTCCGTCTCGAGGGTCGCCATGATGTCTTATCCTTGCTCCGGCTCTCGAATGCCCGAAAGCGCGATCCGCACCGGCATCGCCATGCCTGTTCACCTGAACGAAGATTGTCGGCTTTGGGGACGGAAGCATGTCGCATTCGTGCCATGGATGGGTCGTTTTCGGAACGGCAGCTTTCTACTCGAGCAACCCGAAAGCCGCCGGTCCGCTATCGGCCCGTATCTAAAACCGATCGGAAGGCAGCGGAGGGTGGTTTCCTGCCGGTCAGCTTTCGATCGCGAACACCGCGAAAGCCGACATTCGTCGTACGGCAGGAGCGACGTTTCCGACGCCTTGAACTGAAGCAATCGCTCGGGGCAAGCTACCGAGCCCGGAAGTTCAAAGGAAGCTGGACGTTGACGAATCGGCAGATAATCGACCGCACCGAATGGGCCGAGGATGAACGCCTTTGGCAAGGCGAATTCGAGGGCAGCGCCTTCGGCACCGGCCTCTCCGTCATGTTCTTCAGCACCGAAACGCCGGGACGGGGCCCCAAGCCTCGCTCGCACCCTTATGATGAGGTGTTCATCAGGGGGCTGTCCGGGTCGAGAAGCAGGGAGCTGATGTTCCTGAGGACCGCAGGGGTTCCGACAGGGATGATGGCATAGTCCGCGACAGTGCCGGCGTTTCCGTAGGAGGCCCCCGATCCGGGCTCATTCGGCTCGATCAGGACCACTTCATGCCCATCGGAGCGAAGCTGCAGGGCGGTCGTCAGTCCGATCACACCGCCGCCGATGATCGCGATTTCGGTCGATACGTTTTCCATCGAGTTGATCTTGCTCACCGGAGATCACCGCCTTGCCGGTGGCGTGACAAGCATGCGCCAGGTCGCCGGCAATGACCGACCGGAAGTGCATCAACAAGCGATCCAAATCGCGGTGAAAGCCGTTAGATCGGCTTTGCTCCCAAACCTGAACGTCCGCTCCTGAGGAAGGCGAATGCCATTCCAAAGGTCCGCTTGAGGTCGGAAGCGGATTGGCCACCTTCGCGAGTCCAATCGTCACGCCACGAATGGGCTCGGCTGGTTACGCGCCTCCGGTTTTCGGAGCGCCTAGCTTGGGAATTTTCGCGGAACGAGGCTCAGGCTGCCGGTCTGCCTTCGTGGCGAACCAGAGGACATGCTTTGTCCCGCGTCCGCGTCCGGCCTTCACGCGCATCTCCTCCACCTGGAAGCCGGCGCGGCCAAGGCGCGCGGTGAAGGCCGGGTCTGCCCCTTGTGACCAGATGCCAAGGATACCGCCCGGCGTCAGCGCCTGCAGGGAGACGGCAAGGCCCGCCGGCCCATAGAGCCGATCATTGCCGCTTCGCGTCAGGCCGCCCGGCCCGTTGTCGACGTCGAGGAGAATGGCGTCGTAGGCACCGCGTGCCCGGCCGATCGTC
This sequence comes from Aureimonas sp. AU20, assembly GCF_001442755.1. Lineage (NCBI taxonomy): Bacteria > Pseudomonadati > Pseudomonadota > Alphaproteobacteria > Hyphomicrobiales > Aurantimonadaceae > Aureimonas > Aureimonas sp. AU20. The sequence goes on from NZ_CP006367.1 coordinate 879,448, forward strand.
TCTGCCACATCTTCCACGGCAATGGCGACGCGGGGATCCGTCAGCGTTTCACCGAAGACATCGGCCATCGGCCCCCGCGCCCAGTCCACGACGCCCGGCACGAGTTCGGCGACGGTGACGCTGGCCTCCGGCGCGAGGTTCGCCAGCGCGGCACGCAGCGTGAAGCCCATGCCGAGGCCACCGATCAGGACGCGCGCAGCTTTGCGTGGGCCGATCCGCTCTGCCGCAATCGTGGCTAGGGCCTCCTCCGAGCCGCTGAGGCGGCTGTTCATCAGCTCGGTGCCGCCGATCATGATGGAATATTCCGAGCCGCGCCGCATGAGACGCAGTTCGCCGCCGCCCGGAACGGGTGCGATTCCGAGCGGCACCCAGGGGATCAACGGCCAGTCCTCTCGGCAAGGGCGCTCGGGCGCTCAGCTTCGGCGACGTGGAGAAGAGCGGTCATAGGCAGGCTCGCTGTGGCATCTCAAGCATTATCCCAGGCAAAACGTATCCGCTTTGCCTGGGATAATGAGGAAAAATCAGAAAACCGAGAAGCATGTCCGGTGAACCCTTCTTCACCGGACATGCTTCTCGGCGCCTCACTGGTAACGCGCCGGCGCAGAGCCCGCGAGGGATTTTGCGATCCTATGGCACGCCCATCGCCGTGGATGTCGGACACCTCAGTGTGCTGCTCGGCGCGACCCTTGCAGCTAGAGCGCTGACGGCGATCTTTCTGTGAAACGGCGACAGTCTCGGACGAGCTTTCAGCGTCGCTTGCCGCGGCCCCCGCCGACCGGACCGCCTGCCGCTCGGGTCTTGGTCCGGTCGTTCTGCGCGTTCTCGTTCTGGAGAAGACGCCAGCGTTCCAGGCGCTGAGGATCGACGGTGCCCTCCGTCACGGCCGCGCGCACCGCGCATCCGGGTTCATGCTCATGGGTGCAGTCGCGGAAGCGGCAGCGGGCCGCAAGTTCCGTGATCTCGGCGAACAGAACGTCCAGCCCGTCGGCGAGGTCGCTGACTTGCAAGGTGCGGATGCCGGGCGTGTCGATGACCCAGCCTCCTCCCAGGATGGGGTGGAGCGAGCGGGCTGTCGTGGTGTGACGCCCCTTGGCGTCCTGTTCGCGGATGGACCCGGTTTCTTGTGGCGGTTCCTCGGTCGCGCCGACCAGCGTGTTCACCAGCGTCGATTTGCCGACGCCCGACGAGCCGACCAGGGCGACCGTTCGCCCGCTCCCGCACCAGCGTGCGAGCGCGGCGACGGACTGTGCCGCCTTGGGGTGGACCACCACCACGTCGAGCCCGCGCTGCAGGGCACGGGCCCCGTCTTCGTAGGACGCGAGGTCCTCGGCCAAATCGGCTTTGGTCAACACGATCACCGGCTCGATGCCGGCTTGATTGGCCCAAGCGAGATACCGCTCGAGCCGCGCCGGACTAAAGTCCAGGTTGCACGATGTCACGATGAGGAGCGTGTCGATGTTCGCCCCGCCCAGCTGAGGGACGACGCTGCCCGAAACGCGACGCTCGATCACGGACCGGCGTTCGAGGCGACGGTGGAGACGCGCCGTAACGGGATCGACAAGAACGAAGTCCCCCACGGCGAAATGGCTGGTGTTGACGTCTGGTCCAAGCACCGGCTCGACTGGCCCATGCGCGGACAGGGCGGTCAGGCGCGAGCGGTGGACCCGAGCGATGCGAGCCGGCTCGAGCCCCGCATCGCCTGACGTGATCTGCTCAGCAAAGAATGCGCTCCAACCCAGCGCGATGAGGGGGTCATGCCCGGCGGATTGCGTCGGCGCGCTCAACGGCCAGCCCAATGCAATAGGACGGGCGCGTTCGAGTCCTGACTGGCGTGGTCACCCTTCGTTGCCATGATGTCTCGTTCCTGTTCGCTCAAGGCTTTTGGGTTCCAACGGGCTTTCCGTACCATCCCCTTCCATATCGTTGCGCGCGGGGTACGGGAACAGCAAACCTGTCCGGGCTTGGCTGTAGGCCCAATCCTGGTTCCGACTTGAACGCCTGTCCGAGACTCTCTGCGGGTTGGCTTGCGCGTGCTCACCGACCAGTTGGCGACCTACTCGGCCGGTACCGCCGGCGTCCAGTTCGGCTCGTTCGCGGAATGGCCGCTTATCGCGCCATGCGCCCGAAAGCTGCCTGTGTGCTTTCGGCCCGCATCTGAAACCGATTGGAAGGCAGGGGAGGGTGGATACCTGCCGTTAGACTTGATCAAGCGCGACGGACGAATGTCACGGACGTTTTGTACAACACGGTCAAAGGAGTGGGAGAGGGCGTGTCATTGTGACTGCGGCTTCTAGGGTTCAAAGTATTCGGAAGTGACATGACCGACCACGTCCATGGAGACCGAGACCGCGTTACGCGTGGAAGTTTCGGCGAGGTCTTCCGCGTCTTCCTGAAGCTTGGCCTAACCTCCTTCGGCGGACCCATCGCCCATCTCGGCTATTTTCGCGCAGAACTCGTTGAACGACGTCGCTGGATCGGCGAGAGCGGCTACGCCGACCTCGTCGCTTTGTGCCAATTCCTGCCCGGTCCCGCCTCGAGCCAAGTCGGCTTCGCGCTTGGGCTGCTGCGTGCGGGCTTCCTTGGAGCACTCGCCGCCTTCCTGGCCTTTACGCTGCCGTCGGCAATCCTGCTCGTCGCCTTTGCGTACGGGGCCGACGTGTTCGGCGGGCCGATCGGGCACGGCGTCATCTCAGGTCTCAAGATCGTCGCCGTCGCAATCGTCGCGCAAGCCGTGTGGGGCATGGCCCGCAGCCTTTGTCCGGACCGGGAACGGGCGACGATTGCGGTGGGCGCCGTCCTGGTGCTTGTGGTCTCGGGAGATGCGCTCGGGCAGATCGCCGCGATCGTCCTTGGCGCCCTCGCCGGTCTTGCCTGGTGCCGTGGAAGCGCGTTGGCGGCCTCCACTCAGCTATCGTTCGGCGTCTCGCGCAAGATCGGTATCGCCTGCCTGATCCTGTTCGCGACCCTGCTCGTAGGGCTACCTCTGTTGGCGTCGGGGGTAGGGTCGCAATCGCTGGTGGTGTTCAGCGCATTCTATCGATCCGGCTCGCTGGTGTTTGGGGGTGGCCACGTGATGCTGCCTCTGCTGGAAGCTGAGACCGTCCGAACGGGCTGGGTCTCCGCCGACGCGTTCCTTGCCGGCTACGGTGCAGCGCAGGCAATGCCGGGCCCGCTGTTCACCTTCGCCGCCTACCTCGGTGCGGTGCTCGGCCCCGCGCCCAACGCCGTCGTCGGCGCCACGATCGCGTTGGTGGCGATCTTCCTTCCCGGTTTTCTGCTGCTGCTCGCGGCGCTGCCGTTCTGGGATGTGCTGCGTGGACGGTCGAAGATGCAGGCGATCATGCGCGGGGTGAACGCCGCGGTCGTCGGAATCCTGGGGGCCGCGCTCTACGATCCGGTTTTCACAAGTGCTGTGGTCGACAGGCGCTCGTTCGCGCTTGCCCTGACCTGTTTCGCACTTCTGATGGTCTGGAATGCGCCGCCTTGGCTGGTCGTTCTGCTCGGTACGCTGGGGGGCATCCTCATCGGCGCACGATAAGACGGGATCAAGAGAACGACTGCTATCGAGCCCCGCGCTGCATCGTCCTGTGACTGTCTCGGGTCGAACGCGGACTGCCAGCTTTTGCTCGATCACACCGAAAGCGGACAGGCCGCTTTCGGCCCGAAACTGAAACCGATCAGAAGGCAGGGGAGGGTGGTTAGGGCCTTTTAGCGCCTGACCCAATCGAGGGCTGAGGGGGTGCAAAGGACGCCCAGGAAACTGGCAGCAGTCTTCTCGTGGCGTGTGGCGACGGCGCGCCATTCCTTCAGCCGAGCCCACAGCCGTTCAACCTTGTTGCGGTTGTTGGTGATCGAGTCTGGGCAGGCGACGGGCGCTTCGTGGCGGAGCGGCGGGATGGCGGGACGAGCGCCCATGTCCCAGATGTGATGGCGGAGGGCATGGCTGGTGGTGCCGCGGTCGGCCACGACCCATTTCGGGACGCCCGGCAGATGGTCCAAGAGCGGAACGGCGTGCGGCTGTTCGTGGGCCTGCACGGGTGCGAGGCTGAACAGGCCCTAGTTCATCCGAGCTCATTCAACGTAGCCAATGTCCCCGATCGAAAGGGCACACCACTTTCAGATGGTGCGTCCTCCATCCACCTCCAGCACCACGCCCGTCACAAACCGCGCGTCGTCCGAGGCGAGATAGAGGCAGGCGCCGGCGATGTCGTCGGGCTCCGAAAGGCGACCAAGCGGGATCGTGGCGATGAACTTCGCGCGGTTCTCCGGCGTGTCGGGCAGGCCCATGAAGCTTTCCAGAAGCGCCGTCGCGCCCATCACCGGCGCCACGGCGTTGACGCGGATGCCGCGCGGAGCGAGCTCGACCGCGAGCGAGCGGCTGAGCATGTTCACCGCGCCCTTGGAGCCGTTGTACCAGGTGAGGCCGGGCCGGGGGCGGATGCCCGCCGTGGACCCGATATTGAGAATGACGCCGCCGCCTTGGGCCGTGAAGGCCGACAGGCTGGCCTGGACCGAATGGTAGATCGACTTCACGTTGATCGCGAAGACGCGGTCGAATTCGTCCTCGCTCACCTCCTCCAGCGGCTTGTTGCGATGGGTCCAGCCGGCATTGTTGACGAGAATGTCGAGCCGGCCGCCATGGTCGACTGCCCTGGCGATGGCGCGGTCGAAATCGGCGCGGCGCGTCACGTCGCCCGCAAGGCTCGTGGCGGCCTCGCCGATCCGCTCGGCCACCCGTCGCCCGCCGGCTTCGTCGAGGTCGAAAATGGTGACGCGGGCCCCCTCGCGCGCGAAGCGCTCGGCAATGGCGGCGCCGAAGCCCGAGGCGGCACCCGTCACCAGCGCCGACTTGCCCTCGAGGCGCCCGCTCATATCGCGGACACGCCGAGCTGCTTGAGAAGGCCGAGATTGTCGAGCAGCGCCCAGTGCTCGACCAGCTTGCCGTCCTTAAACTCGAAAAGGTCGAGGACGCCGATATCGATGGGGCGGCCCGTGGCGGCAAGGCCCATCAGCTCGCCGCCATGCGTGCCCTTGACGCGCAGGCGCACCAGGACTTTCTCGCCCTCCGCGATCACGTCCTCGATCGGCAGTTCCATGTCGGGAATGCCGGGATGCAGCGCGTCGGCCAACTGCTTCACGCCGTCCGGCCCGCGCACCTCGAAAGGCAGTCCGGGGTCGTGGCGGCGGAAGGCGGGGTCGATATGGGTCTGCCACCAGGCCTCGTCCCGGCGCAGGAAGGCGGCGAAATAATCCCGCGCCAGCTGCTTGTTGGTCTCCTGTGTCGCCATGTCGTCCTCCCAGACTGTCGGCATTGCGGATCGTCAGACGTAAGGTTCGCTCGCCGCGAAGGCGGGCCGCGCGGCAACCTGGGCGCGCAGGGTGTCCAGCCGGGGCAGGGGCTCCAGCCAAGGCTCGCCGGCAAAGCGCAGGCGGAGATAGTCGAGCGCCACGATCGCGGTGATCACGGCGATGTCCGGCGTGCCGCCGCCATAGGCCGGCGGATCGGCCTCCAGGGCGCGGAAGCCCTCGACGATGGTGCGGCGGCGGCGCAGGCCGACCCGGTGCTCGCCGAAGTTCGGATCGACCTGCATCCGGTTGGTGACGATGTTGGCCATGGCGTCGATCACGCCCATGGCGCGGCCGGCGAGGCTGATCGTGCGGTCGAGCGGGCCGGCGAGGAGCGAGGGCTCCGGCCGCTTCCGCTCCAGCCACAGAAGGATCAGCAGGCTCTCGGTGATCGGCAGTCCCTCCTCGGTGGCAAGCGTCGGCACGCGCGCCGCCGAGTTGAGTTCCAGGAGTGCCGGCTCGTCGTTCCAAGGGTTGACGATCTCGGTCGCGGAAAGGTCGAAGCCCTTCTCGCCGAGCGCGATGCGGGCGACGCGCGCATAGGGCGAGGTCGTGTTGGTCAGAATGCGCATCAGGCCGCTGCCGCCGTCTTTTTGGTATCGGCCGCTTCCTCGCTGACGGCGCTGTAGCCGAAGCGCGGGAAGTGGACATGCACCGTGCCGCCGCGCTCGCTCTCGTGGCGGATCACCAGTTCGCGCGGATCGGCGGCCACCAGCACGCCGCGGATCGGATCATTGGCGTCGTCGGTGCGGATGGCGACCGTCTCGCCCGCCTCAAGCCCGCTCGGGTCGTCCACGGCCACGCCGCCCGTCGGCTCCGGGTCCGCTTCGCGGGCGATGCGAAGGGCGTCCTCGGCGCTCAAGGGGGAACGCTCGCCATGGCCGAGCGCGCTGACGCGCTCCATCCATTGGAGGATCGCCGGCGTGAAGGGCAGCAACCGGTCGGCCTCCGCGCCGGCGTGGGTGCGCACGAACCAGAGCGTGTGATAGGCGGAGAGATCGGCCGCCGAGGCGCCGGGGCCGAGCAGGAAGGCGCGACCGTCCCGCAGCATGTCGGCGAGATGGGACATCTGCGCGGAGACGCGCTGCCGGTTCACCGACAGATCGCGCACGGAGGCGTCCTTCGAGAAGTCGTGGCGCATGAAGGCGATGCGATCCTCGATGAATTCCGGCGGCACGCCGTCGCCGATGATCGAGGTCGCGATGGAGGCGGCGGGAAGGAAGGTGGTCGTGTCCGCCCACCAGGACAGGATCGCGGCCAGCCCCGCCTGCCCGCCGGGATAGAGCGTCGGCTCGGGAAAGCGGCGCTCCAGCTCGGCGAAGATCAGCGCCGTGTCGCAATAGATGTCGGCGCCGATCTGCAGGACCGGCGAGCGGCGATAGCCGGCGGTCAGCGGCACCGTGTCGGGCCGGGGCGGCCAGATCGGCGTTTCCACCGAGCGCCAGGCGAGGCCCTTGTGGCCGAAGGCAAGGCGCACCTTCTCGCCGAAGGGCGAGAGATCGTAGTGATGCAGGATGGGTTGGTCCATGGCACGTCCCTCCCAGAACGCGGCGACGGTTGACGGGGGCGGGCCGCCTCAGGCGAGGCAGCGCCGGAAGATCTCTTCGGCCTGGGCGACGGTCATCTTGCGCACCGAGGGGCAGGCGATGACCGTGTGGTCGTTGGCGGTCCTGGGGTCGAAGTCGCGCGCCGCGATGCCGGCATAGAGGCCCGGCACGGCGCGCTCGGCCATCTCGCGCACGCGCGCCTCGGGAAGCTGTGCGGGCGTGAAGCGCTGGGGGAAGCCGATGTCGCGGTAAAGGTCGCGGATGGCTTCGGCGCAGGCCTCGATCGTCTCGGTTCGTGTCAGCCCCGCCGTCTCCACCTCCAGCGCTTCGGCCAGCGGCTTTACCTTGTGCGGCAGGACCGCGAGGTTGAAGGCGGTGACATCGGGCAGGAGCACGCCGACGCCGTAGGGGTGGGGCAGGTCGAGATGGCCCTCCAGCGGCAGGGACAGGGCGTGGCCATGGCCGAGCCGGGCATTGCCGCAGGCGATGTTGGCCATGCAGGAGGCCATGAGATTGTCGCCGCGCGCCGCCTCGTCGTCGGAATTGATCGAAGCGCGCAACGAGCCGTATTGCAGGCGCACGGCGGCGATGGCGAGCGCATCGGTGATGGGCGAGCCGATGGCGCTGAAATAGGCCTCCACCGCATGGGTCAGCGCATCCACCGCCGGCAGCGCGGCGACGCGCATGGGCAGCGAGCGCAGCGTCACCGGGTCGAGGATCGCCGCATCGGGAAAGCTCAAGGGGCCGCCGCCGAGCAGCTTCAAGTGTCGCTCCTCGTCCTTGACGATGGTCCATTGCGAGACCTCGGAGCCCGAGCCCGCCGTGGTCGGCACCATGATCATCGGCAGGGCGCGCTTGTCGAACCGGCCGACGCCGGTGCATTCGGCCATGGGCTTATCGTTGGTCGCGACGATGGCGATGCCCTTGCCCGTGCACATCACCGAGCCGCCGCCGATGCAGACGACGCCGTCGATGCCCTCGCGGCGCACCCGCTGCCCCTGCGCGTCGATATGCGAGCAGCGCGCGTCGATGCCGCATTCGTCGAAGCGGGCGACGGCGAGCCCGGCCTCCTCGAGGGCGGCCAGAGCATCGGCATGGAATGGCTGCGTGGAGATGACGGGATCGGAGACGACGAGCACGCGGCGCATCTTCAGATCGCGCGCCAGCTGCCCTATCGTGGCGAGCGAGCCCGGTCCGGCGACGACGCGCGTCGGCATGTAGAACTGGCTGATCAACGACGGTTCCTCCCGAAACGCCGGAGCGACCTCGATCGCTGCTTGCTGGGCTGGCTGAAGAGTGACGCGGCCCGGGGCGGGGCCGCCAATAGGGCTTTTGTCCACCCGCCATCGCGCCCCGCTATGGCGCGGGGACGCTTGGGCGAGCGGCGCTGGCGCCCAACCGCGCGGCGTCAGCCGTGCTTGAGGATCGTGGTGCGCAGGGTCGAGACGTCGTGCAGCGCGGCGAAGCCCTTCTCGCGGCCATGGCCGGACTTCTTCATGCCGCCGAAGGGCAGCTCGATGCCGCCGCCGGCCCCGAAGGCGTTGATATAGACCTGGCCGGCCTTGATGCCGCGCGCCACGCGCATCGCGCGGTTGCCGTCATGCGACCAGACGGCGGCCATCAGGCCGTAATCCGTGCCGTTGGCCAGGCGCACCGCATCCGCCTCGTCCTCGAAGGGTAGGACCGACAGGACCGGGCCGAACACTTCCTTGGTCGCCAGCTCGTTGGCGCGCGGCACCGGCCCGTAGATGCGGGGCGCCACGAAGAAGCCGGCCTCCGGCACGCCCTCGGCCACCTGTCCCGAAGCCAGAACCGGCACGCCGCTTTCCTCGGCGCGGGCGAAGAAGCCCTCGATGCGCGCCTTCTGCGTGGCGTTGATGACGGGTCCGAGATCGCGGTCCATCTCGGGCGTTCCGGCGGTGAGCTTGCCGAAGCGGTCCGCCAGCGCCTCCACCACCTCGTCGTAGCGGCTGCGTTCGACCAGGACGCGCGAGCCCGCCGAGCAGGTCTGGCCGGCATTCTGCACCATGGTCGTGGCGATGGTGCTCGCCGCCGTTTCCAGGTCGGCGTCGCCAAAGAGGACGTGCGGGCTCTTGCCGCCGAGTTCGAGCGTGCAGCCGATGTGGTTTTTGGCCGCCGCGCTCTGGATCAGCGTGCCCACCTCGGGGGAGCCCGTGAAGGAGATGAAGTCGATGTCGCGATGGCCGGACAGCGCCGCGCCGGCCTCCTCGCCAAGGCCCGGCACGATGTTAAGCGCGCCTTCGGGGAAGCCGACCGAGGCCGCGAGTTCGGCAAGGCGCAGCGGCGTCAGGCAGGCGTCCTCGGCGGGTTTCACCACGCAGGCATTGCCCATGGCGAGCGCCGGGCCGACCGTGCGGCCGAACATCTGCGCGGGATAGTTCCAGGGAATGACATGGGCGGTGACGCCGTAGGGCACGCGCTCGGTGGTGACGAAATAGCCGGGCAGGAAGGGAATGGTTTCGCCATGCACCTTGTCGGCAGCGCCGCCGTAGAACTCGAAATAGCGGGCGGTCGCCACCATGTCGGCGCGCGCCTGTTTCATGGGCTTGCCGGTGTCGCGCGCTTCCAGAAGCGCCAGCTCCTCGGCATGGGACTCGATCGCCAGCGCCAGCTTGGACAGAAGCCGGCCGCGTTCGGTGGCCGAGAGCTTGCCCCAGGCGCCGCCTTCGACGGCCCGGCGCGCGGCCTTCACCGCGCGGTCGACATCCTCCGCCCCGCCGGCCGCGATCTCGGCGAAGACCAGCCCTTCCGCCGGCGCCACGACCTCGATCGTGCGACCGCTCGCGGCGGGGTGCCAGCGATTGTCGATGAAGACGCCCTGGGCGGCGCTGCGGGCGGGGGAATGGGCATTCATGGCAGGCGCTCCTCGAATCAAGGGCAGGGGGACACGGGCGCGCCGAACGGCGAGCTTGCCGCTCCAGACTTCTACTTTCGCCGCATCATCCGACGGCAAAGCGTGGCCGCTTTGCCTGGACATGCCTAGCCGTCCTCCACCGGCGCGCCCGCAATGCCGTTGGTATGGGAAGAGATATCCGCCTCGCCGGCCCGCCTCGCCAAGACAAGTTTGCGCTTTCCCGCATAGGCCGGACCTATGGCTCGCGCTTCGGCCCACGGGGAACGAAGAGGGAGAGGGAAGGCCGGCTCAGGCGCTGACGCGCATCTGCGCGCCGCTCCAGGCGCCCGAGCGCACGAGGTCGCGCAGCGTGCGCCGGCAGAGCTTCTCCACCGCTTGGACGGCATGGGAGAGCGGCCGGTCGATCGGCTCCACCAGATGCACCGTGCGCAGGAAGGCCGGCTCGAAGGGCCAGGCGCGCAGCGAGCCCTCCTCGGTCTCGCGCCGGATCGCATGGGCCGGCAGCACGGAATAGCCGAGCCCCTGCTCGACCAGCGACTTGATGGCGCCATAGGCGTCGATCTCGATGGCGGTGGCGAGTTGCACGCCATGGGCCGCCGCGCGCTCCTCCACGAGATCGCGTAACCCGTGGCCGGGGCTCGGCAGGATGAGGGGGAGGTCGGCCAGCCGGGCGACGGGCACGCTGCTGCCGGTCGCCGGCAGGGCGCCGGCATCGGGATCGGCGGCAGGGCCGAACAGATGCAGCGCTTCCGAGAGGAGGCCGATGGACCGCAGGCCGCGATCCTCGACGAAAGCGTAGAGCAAGCCGAGATCGACCCGCCCGAGGCGCAGCCAGTCCAGGACATAGCCGCTCATCGCCTCGGCGATCCGCAGCTTCACCTTGGGCAGTTCCGCCTGGGCGGCGAGGACGAGGGGCACGCCCAGAACCTGCGCGATCGAGGAGGGCAGGCCGAGGCGCACCTCGCCCGCCGGCTCGGCGCCGCTGCCCCGGATCTCGCGCTCGGCCTCCTCGAACTGCGCGACGATGGCGCGGGCGTTGCGCAGAAGAATTTCGCCCGCCTCGGTCGGCTGCACGCCCTGCGGCGTGCGAAACAGGAGCGGCACGCCGAGATCGGCTTCCATGTTGCGGATGTGGAGGCTGAGCGACGGCTGGGCGACGTTGAGCTTCCCGGCCGCGCGCGAGATCGACCCGCTCTCGACGATGGCGACGAAATATCTGAGCTGCCTGACATCCACACGCGATTCCTCCCGGCGCGGAGCCTAGAGGCGGACGGGAATCCTGGATAGGTCTCGTGTCCGATCGGTGAGGATCGGACGGGCGGCCGCCGGGGATGACGTCGCCCCTGCGGCGTCTTGGGCCATCCGCCCGAACGACCGGAGGGCATCGGCGGCTCGGCCGACGGCCCCGAAACGCCGGGCCGATCCGCAGCCGCAAGTGGCTTCGCAGACGCAATCCACCCGCTCTTCCAGGCCGGTCGGTGCGGGCGGCCTGAGAGATCGGCGAGGGGCCCTGGCAGGCCATCGCTGGCTCTCCAGACCGGACGGCCAAAGCCTTGCGACCAATCGATGCGGCGCGGCGTCAGGCCGCGCTATGGAGGGAGCCGGAGGGGGCGAACTCGGCGCGCAGCGCTTCGCTCTGCTGGCCGAGCGCGGGAACGGGGCGGAACGCCGGGGCCTCGCCGTCGAAGCGCGCGCCGGGCGCGAGATAGCGCACCGGGCCGGCGGGCGTCTCCACCGTGACGAAGCGGTTCTGCGGATGGTCGGCGAGGTCCTGCATGGAGCTGACACGGCCATAGGCGATGCGGGCGCGCTCCAGCCGCTCGATCATCTCGGGTCGGTCGGCTTTCGCAAAGGCGCCGGTGACGATGGCGTCGAGCCGCTCTCGGTTGGCGACGCGCCGGCTGTTGTCGGAGAATTGCGGATCGCTCGCCACCTCCGGCGCCAGCAGAACCTCGCGACAGAGATTGGCCCATTCGCGCTCGTTCTGGATGGAGAACAGAACGGCGGCGCCGTCGCGGCAGGCATAGGCCCCATAGGGCGCGATGGTCGGATGGTTCAGACCGGAGCGCGCCGGCTCCTTGCCGCCATAGACATATTGGAGATACGGCACGTTCATCCAGTCGGCGAGCGCATGGAAGAGCGAGACGTCGATATGGCGCCCTTGCCCCGTCCGTTCGCGGCCGAGCAGCGCCTGCAACACGGCCTGGAAGGCCGTCATCCCAGCCGCGATGTCGCAGACCGAGACGCCGACCCGCGCCATGCCCTGCTCGTTGCCGGTGATAGCGGAGAGGCCGCTCTCGGCCTGGACCAGGAGATCATAAGCCTTCAGGTCGCGGTACGGTCCCTCGTCGCCATAGCCGGAGATGGAGCAGGTGACGAGGCGCGGGTTTTGCCGTCGCAGCTCGGCCGGGGCGAAGCCCAGCTTGTCGATGACGCCGGGCGCGAGATTCTGGACGAAGACGTCGGCGCGCTCGATCATGGCGGCGAGGACCGCCTTATCGGCGGGCGCCTTCAAGTCGAGGCAGACGGATTCCTTGCCCCGGTTCAGCCAGACGAAGTAGGCGCTCTCGCCTTTCACCAGATGGTCGTAGCCGCGCGCGAAATCGCCCTCCGGCCGCTCCACTTTGATGACACGCGCGCCGGCATCGGCCAGACGGCTGGACAGATAGGGCGCCGCCACCGCCTGCTCGACCGAGACGACGAGAAGATCCTTGAGATCGGTGTTCACCGACGCCGCTCCCGCAAATGACTGGACAGGGTTCGCATGGCGCCCAGCCTAGCGTCGGCGTTTGTCGCTCCGCCAATAGCGATGTCCTTGCTCGCCCATAGCGCCCTTCTATGGCGCCGCCATAGGCGCGGCCTATGCCCGATAGCGCGAAAGCTTATTTCCATGTTGGAGCCGGTGGACGCACATCGGATGGAAGCATTCCAGACGAGGGGCCGTTCGGGAGGCCCTTGAGGGGAGGGGGAGAGCCATGCCGTCCGCCGTCGAGGCCGCCACCCTGTTTCTCTTCGTGCCGGCCGACCGGCCGGAGCGCTTCGCCAAGGCCTTCGCCGCCGGGGCAGACGCGGTGATCCTCGATCTGGAGGATGCCGTGGCAGCGGACAGGAAAGGGCTCGCCCGTGTGGCGCTGCGCGAGGCGACATCCGCTATCGGGGAGGCGTCCTGCCTGGTGCTCGTGCGCCTCAACGCCGTCGGCTCGCGCGAGCACGAGGCGGATCTGGCGCTCGCCGCAGCCCTGCCGCTTTCTGCCGTGATGCTGGCGAAAAGCGAACGGGTCGAGGAGGTGGCCACGGTCGCGACGGCGACCCGCCACCCCGTCGTCGCCCTGGTGGAAAGCGCGGCTGGCCTTGCCAATGCGCGGGCGCTGGCGCAGGTCAGCGCGCGCCTCGCCTTCGGCTCCTTCGACTTCGCCGCCGATCTCGGCTGTCGTCACACGCGCGAGGCTCTGCTCCTCGCCCGGCTCGAACTGGTGCTGGCCAGCCGGCTCGCCGGCCGCCCGGCGCCGATCGACGGGGTGACGGCCTCGACGCGCGACGAGGCCGAGATCGAGGCCGATGCGGCCCATGCCGCCGCGCTCGGCTTCGCCGGCAAGCTGCTGATCCATCCCGCCCAGATCGCCCCCGCCGCGCGGAGCTTCGCACCGGCGGAAGGCGAGATCGCCTGGGCCGAGCGCGCGATCGCGGCCGGGCAGGGCGGCGGCGCCGTCGCGCTGGACGGGGAGATGGTGGACGCGCCCGTGCTCCTGAGGGCGCAGGCGATCCTGCGCGCGGCGCGACGGATCACGGACAAGGCCACCACGGGAAAGATTTCGGCATGAGCACGAAGGCCCCGATCCGCGAGGCGGATTTCATCTCCTCCGTCGCCGACGCGCTGCAGTATATCGCGGTGTTCCATCCGCCGAGCTTCGTTCAAAGCCTTGCGGAAGCCTATGCGCGGGAAGAGAGCCCGGCGGCGCGCGACGCGATCGGCCAGATCCTGGTCAACTCGCGCATGGCCGCCTTCGGTCGGCGGCCGATCTGCCAGGACACAGGCACGGTGAACGTCTTCGTCAAGCTCGGCATCGGGGCGCGGATCGAGACGGCGCGCCCGCTCGCCGACCTCGTCAACGAAGGCGTCGCCAAGGCCTATACCGACGCCGACAATCCGCTGCGCGCCTCGATCGTCAAGGACCCGCTCTTCGGCCGCAAGAACACGGGCGACAACACGCCCGCCGTTGTGCATGTCGATGTCGTGGCCGGTGACGAGGTCCGCGTCACCGTCGCGGCCAAGGGCGGCGGTTCGGAGAACAAGGCCAAGTTCGCCAATCTCGCGCCGGCCGCCTCGGTCTCGGACTGGGTGGTCCAGACGGTGGAGACGCTGGGCGCCGGCTGGTGCCCGCCGGGGCTGCTCGGCATCGGCGTCGGCGGCACGGCCGAGAAAGCCATGCTCATGGCCAAGGAGTCGCTTCTCGAGCCGATCGACATGGCCGAACTGATCCGGCGCGGCCCAGCCTCATCGCTGGAGGAGATGCGGCTCGACATCTACGAGCGCGTCAACGCGCTCGGCATCGGCGCGCAGGGGCTGGGCGGGTTGACGACGGTGGTGGACGTGAAGATCCGCTCCTATCCCTGCCACGCCGCCTCGAAGCCCGTCGGCCTCATTCCCCAATGCGCCGCCGACCGGCATCTCACCTTCACGCTGGACGGCTCCGGCCCCGCGCGGCTCACCCCGCCCGATCTGTCTCTCTGGCCCGAGATCGACCGGGGCGAGCAGACGGCACAGGCGCGACGCGTCGATCTCGACCGTTTGACGCGCGAGGAGGTGGCCAGTTGGCGGGCCGGCGAGACGCTGCTCCTGTCGGGGCGGATGCTGACCGGCCGGGATGCCGCGCACAAGCGAATGGCCGACATGATCGGGCGCGGCGAGTCGCTGCCGGTCGATCTCAAGGATCGGGCGATCTACTATGTCGGCCCGGTGGACGCAGTGCGCGACGAGGTGGTGGGCCCCGCCGGCCCGACCACGGCCACCCGCATGGACGGCTTCACCGACCTCGTCCTGGACGCCACCGGGCTCCTCGTCATGATCGGCAAGGCCGAGCGCGGGCCAGCCGCGATCGAGTCCATCAAGCGCCACGGCGCGGCCTATCTGATCGCGGTCGGCGGCGCGGCGTATCTCGTCTCCAAAGCGGTCAAGCAGGCCCGCGTCCTCGCGTTTGCCGATCTCGGCATGGAGGCGATCCACGAATTCGTCGTGGAGGACATGCCCGTAACGGTCGCGGTGGACGCGCAGGGGCATTCGATCCACCAAACGGGTCCCTCGCAATGGCGCAAGCCCCGCCTCACTCTCGGCGGTGCCGCAGCTGAACGTGTGACCTGAGAGTTCATCGGCAACCGCCCCTGCGCACAGCTCGAGCTGGCTTCCGTGTTCCCGGAAACGGAAAACCCGCTCCCGTAGATGTCGGAGGTCATGGACCTCAGCAACGAGAAGAACTTCTTCGAAACCCGTGTCATCGAATACCAGAAGGGCGGCGCGATTGCCTGGGACCGACCGGCAGTGCCCGTACGAACGGGGTGAAGGATCGTGATCGCGGCTCTCGTACCCGTTTGTCACATGACGCTTCGCATGCGGACATAAAGATGTCCTTATGTCTTCATTGACAGCATGGTTGCGGACGTGCTGAATGTCGCCTGTCGAGGTTCCCCGTTCCAGACATGGCGATGGGGCTAAGACGGGAAGCCAGTGGTGTCCCTCCGGGGCAGAGTCTGGCGCTGCCCCCGCAACTGTAAGCGGCGAGCGGCGGATCCATCGTGTGTCACTGAGCCTCGCAAGAGGATCGGGAAGGCCGGAACCGTCGCAGCGACCCGTGAGCCAGGAGACCTGCCTCCGACGCGAAACGTTCCTCGGACGGGGGTTCCTCCGGTGGATCGCGCCTGGAGTTCGTGCCCTTGGCCGTTGGCGTCGGGGCGCTCGCCCTTGCGCGTTCTTCCTTCGGCCCTCGCCTGACCAAAGACGGTGGGTCATGACGAACAGCGCCTTCGCATTTACGATCAGCAGCGTTCCGTTCGACGAGGACTATCGTCCCGCCGACCGCACGCGCATCACCACGAACTTCGCCAACCTCGCACGAGGGGAGTGTCGTCGCGAGAACCTGCGAAACACCTTGGCGATGATCGACAACCGCTTCAACTCCCTCATGCATTGGGACAATCCGACGGGAGATCGATACGCGGTCGAGCTTCGGATCGTCACCGCCGACCTGACGGTCGGCCTGCGCGACGGGGCCGAGACCTTCCCGCTGATCGAGATCCTGGCAACCACCGTCGTCGACAGGCGCAGCGGTGAGCGCCACGACGGCATGATCGGCAACAACTTCTCCTCCTATGTCCGCGACTACGACTTCAGCATCCGTTTGGCCGGCCACATCCGCGAGAACCCCGATGGCGGCGCGCCGGACGGGTTCGGCGAGCTGCACGGCAACCTGTTCAAGCGATTCTTGGCCTCTGCCGCCTACCGGGACCGGTTCCCGAAGCCGCCGGTCATCTGCCTCAGCGTGTCCAGCCGAGAGACCTATCGCCGAACCGCAAACGTCCACCCCATCCTCGGGGTGGAATACGGGACTGACCGCCTTTCCAGAACCGACGACTACTTCGCAAGGATGGGGATGCGGGCACGCTATTTCCTGCCGCCGGGCGGCGTCGCGCCCTTGGCCTTCTACCATCTCGGCGACCTGACGGGTGACTATTCCAACGTCGAGCTGGCCAGCACGGTCGCCACGATGGAGACCTTCCAGAAAATCTATCGCCCGGAGATCTACAACGCCAACTCCCCGGCGGCGGAACACTACAGGCCGAGCCTGAGCCGCCAGGACTATTCCCTGACCCGAATTGTCTATGACCGCGACGAGCGCAGCCGGCTGGCCGTCGAGCAGGGCCGTTTTGCCGAACAGCATGTCATTCGGCCGCATGGCGCGCAGCTCGAGCGCTGGTCTGCGACTGCGGGCCTATGAACGGAACGGACACGAAAGGACCACGAGCATGACGATTCTGTTGCCGACGACCACCGCGGGGAGTCTGCCCAAGCCGTCCTGGCTCGCCGAGCCCCGCACCCTCTGGTCGCCCTGGCGGCTCGAAGGCGAGGATCTACTCGCCGGCAAGCGGGACGCCCTGCGTCTTGCCTTGGACGACCAGCGGCAGGCGGGCATCGACATCGTCGGTGACGGCGAACAAACGCGCCAGCATTTCGTCACCACCTTCGTCGAACATCTCGGCGGCGTCGACTTCGAGAAGCGCGAGGTCGTCCGGATTCGCGACCGATACGATGCCAGCGTGCCGACCGTGGTCGGCGCCGTCTCACGCACGAAGCCCGTCTTCGTCGAGGACGCGAAGTACCTGCGCGCGCAGACCGGGCAGCCGATCAAGTGGACGCTGCCCGGTCCGATGACGATGATCGATACGCTCCACGACGCCCACTACAGAAGCCGCGAGAAGCTCGCCTGGGAGTTCGCGCGGATTCTCAACGAGGAAGCGAGGGAGCTCGAGTCCGTCGGCGTCGACATCGTGCAGTTCGACGAGCCTGCGTTCAACGTCTTCTTCGACGAGGCGAACGACTGGGGGATCGCCGCCCTCGATCGGGCCGCCGAGGGCCTCAAGATTGAGACGGCCGTGCATATCTGCTATGGCTACGGCATCAAGGCCAATACCGACTGGAAGAAGACTCTCGGATCGGAGTGGCGGCAGTACGAGAAGACCTTCCCCAACCTCCGGAAGTCCAAGATCGACATCATCTCGCTCGAGTGCCGGAACTCCCGTGTGCCGATGGACCTGATCGAGCTCATTCGAGGAAAGAAGGTGATGGTGGGCGCGATCGATGTCGCGACCGACACGATCGAAACGCCGGACGAGGTCGCGGAAACCCTGCGCGAGGCGCTCCGGTTCGTTGATCCAGACAAGCTCTACCCCGCCACCAACTGCGGCATGGCACCATTGTCCCGCGACGTGGCGCGAGGCAAGTTGAAGGCCTTGGGCGCTGGCGCGGCGATCATCCGTAAAGACCTCGCATCAATGGACTTCGCAGATCGGGGGACTTTGCAGATCGGGCAGACCTATGTCCGCTTTTGAGCATGAGCGTAGAGGCCTGGAACGGCGGTGGTCGGGCGTTTGCGGAATGGCAGCATTCCGCGCGATTGACCCGAAAGCTGCCGGTCCGCTATCGACCCATCCACGGCACAAAAGCGACATGGCTTCTGTCCCCAAAGCGGTCGATCTTCGTTCAGGTGAACAGGCATGGCGATGCCGGTGCGGATCGAGCTTCCCGGCATTCGAGAGCTGGAGCAAGGATGAGATGTCATGGCGAACCCCAAGACGGAGACGGATCCCGACCGCCGCCAACTTCACCAGTTGATCTCGGGGCTACGTGACGGGGTCATCCTTTTGGGCTTGGACCAGCGTGTGCTTTGGGCCAACGACGCCGCCCTGACGATGCACGGCGCCGAGCGCATCGAGGATCTCGGTTGCGACGTCGATGATTATCGCAAGCGCTTCCGGCTGACCTATCGCAACAAGCATCCCGTGCGAGGGACAGGGCTGTCGATCGAGGGTGTTCTTGCTGGCGAGCAGTCGGAACCCATTGTCGTGGAAGTCCGGGTTGACGGAACGCCAGACCAGTCCCGCGTCCACGCCTTGCGCTTCCAGGTCATCACCAAGGATGACGGCGAACCCGACTTCGTCGTCCTGATCGTGGAAGACGAGACCGCGCGTTACGACGCGGAAGACCGGTTCGAGAGCGCCTTCAACGCCAATCCCGCGCCCGCCATGATCTGCCGTATCGCTGACCAGCGCCATGTCCGGGTCAACCGGGGCTTTCTCGACATGACGGGCTTCTCCAAGGACGACGTGATTGGACGCACCGCGACCGAGTTCGATGTCCTCGCGGGATCGCGGGGACGCGACGAGGGGCGACACCTCGATGTCGATCAGACCGTCTGGTGCAATGCGCCTATGAGCGCGTGATTTTGATTCAGGCGATCGACATTGCGGTTCTCGTCGTGGCCAGCGGTCCACAACCGCGCCCACAGGCCGGATATATGACTGCACCGTCCGACGGCGATTGACGCGGCGATCACCTTGCAAACCGAGCCGTCCACATATGCAACAGAGCCCGGCCATCTGCTGGCGGTCCGTTTCGGACCTCGCCAGCTTCTCAATGGGTGCTCCATTCGCAACGGACGCTCTTGAGAGGGAGAGGGTTTTCAGGCTCGTCCTGTCTCAACATTTTGCGAGAAACGCCGTGCGAGGCGATCCAAGTGGAGCAGAGCGACCGGGACGACCACAAGCGTAAGAAGCGTCGAGCTGATCAGTCCTCCGATGATGGCATGAGCCATCGGATCGCGTTGCGCCCCTCCCCCTGAGGACGCTATGGCCAGAGGAACCATTCCGAAGATCATGGCCAGTATCGTCATGATGATCGGCCGGAACCGGACGGTGCCGGCTTTCACCAGAGCGTCCGAGAAGGAAAGCCCGCGCCTGCGTTCGCGGTTGGCGAAGTCCACCAAGAGAATGCCGTTCTTAGTGACGAGCCCCATCAACATGACAAAGCCGATCATGGAGAACATGTTGATCGTGCTGCCGGATACGAGAAGCCCAAACAAGACGCCGACAAGCGACAATGGGAGGGCACACATAATCGCCAGCGGCTGAAGGAAACTCCCGAACTGGGAAGTCAGCACGACATAAATGAACACCACTGCCATGATCAACGCCTTCACAATGTTGACGACCACCTTGCCAAGCGCTTCGTCTTCGCCACCGGCGCGGATGCGATACCCCGGTGGCAAGTTCTGTTTAGCAATCAAGCTGTCGAGCTTCTCCATCGTGTCGTCAGGCGCACCTTCGGACGTATCGACGCTGAGCAGTATCTCTCGGGTCACACCAAGGTGCCGAATTTCGGATGGAGCGATTTGCGAAACAATGTCTGCGACCTGATCCAACCGAACCAGGCGTGACTTGCTCGCGCCGTCCGCTGAAGCGACCGTCATTTCCAAACCAAGCAGGGCGGTCAGACCACTCCGTTTAGCCTCGGGAAGGCGCAAAACGACGTCCGCGACTTTCCCGTCTGGATCGGTCCAACGCGAGACCTCGAAGCCCATGACGAAGGCTGACATCGTTCGAACGATACTCGCTTCGTTCACGCCCATATCGCTCGCCCGTTCCTTCTGTAGGCGGATCGACAAGACGGTTTTCGCGTCATCCATGCTGGAAACGACGTCGACCAAACCAGCGATCTGGCGCATGCCCTGGGTCAGATCCGATGCGATCCGCTGAAGCAGAACCTGATCGCTCCCCAAAATGCTGAGCTGGATCGGAGCAGCTCCTCCCCCGAGACCGGCCTGAATGATCGCGATGCGAACGCCGGAAATCGATGCGAGCCGTTGCCGAACGGGATCGGCGAGGTCGACAGGTGTTCGAGTGCGGCCGCGTCCCGTATCGCGGCTCGAGCCATGTCCCTCTGGGCTGCCGCGCTCTCGACGCGGGCTCCCGTCACGAAGACGTCGTTCTGTGCGGTTTCCAGCTGATCCTGCGTGGCGATGTTCTTGGTTGCGAGCTGCTCCAGCCGACGAAGCGTTTGAAGCGCGCGACGGTTCTCCGCCTGAGCTCCTTCCCATTCCGCTTCGCGTTGCCGGAACTCGGTCTCGAGATCGCTCGTCTCGAACCATACGAGCGTATCGCCGGCTCGGACTGTATCTCCCTCGCGAGCGGACAAGGTTACGATCCGACCCTCGGTCTTGGCGCGCAAGGTCGCCCTCTGGAACGGCTGGATATCACCTACCATGCGCAGCTGCTCCGTTCCCCGCACGGGCGCGATGCTCGTGACCTCGTGTGGGGTCAACTCGTAGATTCCCGCTGCGGTCGCGTTTGCGGCGATCAGCAGCGACCCGGCGACACGTCCATCCGGATGGGCTTGAGGGAACAGCGAATGCAGGCTGATAAGGAGAAGCGCGCCGCGCAGACCCAGTCGTTTCCATCCGATAGCCATGAAGACATCTCCCGCGTATCGCGCTGTCGCGTTCGAAAGCTGAGCGACATGCCGAGAACGAGAGGATGGCTAGGGCCCCTATATTGCGGTGGCATTACCGGTGGAACCGAGCCTGGCATAGTCATGCTGCCGCAATCCTTGCCGGCGACGAAGGGACTACGAAGCAAGGAGAGGAGCGACGATGAGACTGCTACTCGTGGAAGATGAAAGGGAACTGGCGAGCGCGATGTCGGCGGCTCTCTCCAAGCACGGCATCGTCACCGACCACACGACGCATCTGGCCGACGCGCTCGAATTGACTCTCCAGAACATCTACGATGCCATCCTGCTGGATCGCCGGCTTCCGGATGGGGAGGGCCTGTCCTTCATCGCCCGATTCCGGCAATCGGGCTCCGACACGCCCATCATCGTGCTGACGGCCCGCAACGAACCCTTGGAGCGCGTCGAAGGTCTGAACACGGGGGCCGACGACTATCTCGGCAAGCCATTCTTGATCGAGGAGCTCTTGGCACGCCTGCGTGCGGTGCTTCGGCGCCCGCAGGCCTTGGTGGAACCAAGTGTCGTGATCGGCCGGCTAACGATCGACCCATTGAATCTGACCGTCTTTCTGAACGGATCTCCGCTCGACCTTCCTCGCCGCGAGCTGAAGGTTCTCGTGACCCTGGCCAAGCGCCAGGGAAAGACCGTGCTCCGTTCGGCCCTGGAAAGCGCCGTCTACAACTACGAGGAGGAAATTCAGTCCAACGCTCTCGACGCCCATATTTCGCGCCTGCGCAAGCGCCTGGCCGACGCCGAGGCGCAAGCCAGCATTCATACGATCCGGGGCATAGGCTACATCCTGAAGGACGACGCATGAGCACGCGGCGGGATGCGAACGCCTCGCTTTGGTGGCGTTTGAGCTGGCATATCGGAACCTTGATCTTTGCCGTCGTCATGACGGTGATCGTCGGCCTTTGCCTTTATGCGACCTTGGTCCTCTCCCCAAACGAGGGCGTGGAAGACAGAGTAGCGGCCGCAATCTCCGAGGCGATGTACTATGACGGTGAGGGTAATCCTCGCGTAGGCGATGGCAAAGCCTTGCGTGAACTCAAGCAGAACAATGGCAAATTCTGGTATGTTGTCGCGACGACGGATCGGTCATTGGCTCGTTACGGCGCAGTCCCGCCAGTCTATCGCGAACTCGTGCCGCTCGCCCATCTGTTTCATGCCGCTGATATTCGTGGAGCGTCCGGTTCCGACGAGATTGCTTCGGTGAAGACCGTTTCAACTGATTATGGCGAGATCCGTGTCCTGTTCGGCGGCCTTTCGAACAAGGGCTGGCTGCTCCTTTCCATCCTGCAGAGAAGTTGGCCGATCTATGCCTCGCTTCTGGCACTCGCGCTTCCAGCGATCTTCATCGCTGTGCCGATGATCGTGAGGCAGGCGTTAGAGGGGGTTAATGCGGTTGCCTCGCAGGCCTCCAGGATCGATCCGCGACATCATGGAATAAGATTGTCGTCCTCCGATATTCCGGCAGAGATCAAACCCCTGGTGTCGGCGTTCAACCAGGCGCTGGACCGGATCGAAGAGAATGCGGAAAAGCGTCAGCGCTTCCTGATCGATGCTGCGCATGAACTCAGGACGCCGATCGCGATCATGCAGACCCGCATCGAAGGTTTAGCCGACGCGCAGGAGCGGCGCCGCCTGCTGAGCGATGTCGCTCGGCTGGGAGAGACCGCCGAACAGCTTCTCGACTTCGAGCGAAACGACCAGGCGCCCGACATCAACGAGGACGTCGATCTCGTCGAAATGACCAGAATGGTGGTTGCCGATCTGGCCCCGCTGGCGATCGCCGCTGGTTACGAGATCTCGTTCGAGAACGACTCCGCCAGCGTAACGCGCCAAGGCAGCCCGACGGCGCTTCCTCGAGCCATTGCCAACTTGGTCCGCAACGCAATCGACCATGGCGGCGGCTCGGGCATGATTTCCGTGTCCGTATCGAGCAACGGTTGCATCGCGGTGCATGACGAAGGGCCGGGCATTCCCCTCGAGCATCGCAGCCACGTGTTCGAACCCTTCTACCGAGCCGTTCCCAAAAGCCAAGGCGCTGGTCTCGGTCTGAGCCTCGTGAAGCAGATCGTCGAGAACCATAACGGTCGGATCGACCTGGACGGAAGCGGCCGGGGCACATCGGTTCTGTTGTATCTGTAAGATGTTGGAAGCCAAGGATCACCTCACCTCTCGGCGAGGGATCGATGCCGCCCTTTTCAGCCGCTCCAGCCTTCTCAGTCGAGAAGGTTCGGCCTCCAAGGCCGCCTCTCATCGCCCAAGTCTCGACGTTTCCCGTAATGCTCTTGCAATGGAGCCGCCACAGGGTGCCCTCGGAAACACCCCTGGGGACAACTGAAGATGACCACCATCCCGTTCAGCGGCCGGAAAGATTCGCCCTCGAGACATTTCAGGTCTCTTTGTTTAAAGCCGCCGATCATTCTGGCGTCCATGTTGATGCTCACGGCCTGCACTTCGGTTCCCTTGAAACAGGGCGACACTCTGACATCCTACGACAGCCTGGGTCCAAGCAAGGGAATGCTGGGCAAGCGTCGGACCTATGTGGACGGGGCCGGGTTGAAACCATTGGCGACGGCATTGGTCGTTCCGACGTCCTACACGTCGGAAGCCTCGTCTCGCGTTCAATCGGAGGCCGATCGCCGGCTGGTTGCGAACGCTCTCGATCGCGCACTCTGCGTTGCCCTCAGCGATCGCTACCGTATGGTTCCTCCCGGTCAGCCCGCTGACTTGATCGTGCGGTCCGTCATCACCGATATCGTTCCGACCAACAAGACACTGGCCGGCGCTTCAACCGTCGTGTCGCTCGGCACCGACATCGCCGGAGTGCCGGTGCCCGTCCCGCGCATTCCTTTCGGTCTCGGAGGCATCGCAATCGAGGCCGAGGCGATCGATCGTACGGGTGTGCAACGTGCTGCGACGCTCTGGGCTCGTAGGGCGAACTCGCTGACCAGCGACCCTCTCTACTCCGAGGTTGGCGACGCCTACGGTCTGGCCGCGAAGTTCGGCAGCGATTTCTCGCAACTTCTCGTCAAAGGCCGAGAGGGAAAACCGCTCGAGGTGTCGATCCCGTCGCGTCAACGTCTGCAATCGTGGTTCGGCGGAAAGCCCAAATACGCTGCCTGCGAAACGTTCGGTCGGTCGCCAGGTCTAGTTGGCAAGATCGCCTCGAACTTCGGCGCACCGCCTCAGTGGACTGACAGAAAGTCCAAGGTGAACGCACCCGCCACTGCGCGCCCCAGCCGCGAAGTCGCACAGGCTGAATCGCGACGTACGCGCTGATACTCTCACGACGCCCCACTTGGCAGCCCTTTGGACGAACATCAATCGCAGGCCGCTCGGGCAGCGCTGGCGAATATGTGCCCAGAGCCGACCCTGCGGGCATTCGCACCCTGCCCAGTTCCAGGCGTCTTGGGATTATCCTCGCCAATCTGAACAATCGGCCACGCCATGGCCTCCTTTCAGCGAAAGCTCCTTCACCACCGTCCGAAGGTGATGCCTAGCAAGACGGGTTTCTGCAAGGGTCAACAGCCACCATGACATTCCCAAACAAACATGCCCAACGCATAAGCCAGCTGTTGGCTGACATCCGCCACACCCAGCGCCGCCGTAAAGTCCAGTTGCGGGTTCTGGTGATTATGCTGACTCCTCTGTTTCTATATGGATCTTCCGCTTGGGAGGAAGCCAGCCTTCCATATGAGGCCATTCAGGCAATCGGCCTGTTAGCGATCTTCGTCGCGATCATGGGGCGAACCTGGTGTACGCTCTACATCGGCGGACGAAAGATCGAGCATCTTGTGGTGGTCGGCCCTTACTCCCTGTGCCGAAACCCTCTCTACTTGTTCACGTACATTGCCGTGTTCGGAATGGCTGCCCAGTCCGGCAGCATCGTTCTTGCTGCTATTGGTGTCTGCGGGGTCGCCTTTGTGTTCGCCACTGTTGTTCGAGATGAAGAGGCACTCCTCCGCGAAACTCACGGGCAGTCCTACGCGGAGTATGCGGAGCGTACGCCGAGGATCCTTCCGCATCTGTCGCTCTGGAATGATACGGGCTGGATTCAAATTAAGACGCAGCATGTTGTTCGCACGGCTTCGGACGGGTGTCTCTTTCTACTAGCGTGGCCCGCTTTCGAAGCCTTGGAACGTATGCGGCAGAGCGGCCTCTTGGAACCCAGGTTCGGTCTTTATTGAAACGCTGATGCTTATGACAAGGCCAAGCTGCGGGACGACTGAACGGTGGCGATCCATGTTGATCAAAGGTCGGCGACGGGCTTTGTTCGCGACCAGCTTGTGACATCATCCTGACCGCCGTCGAGACGTTTTCACGCTTCTCACCGGCAATTGATCCACGCTTCAGCTCGCGAGGTACGGAGGTCGTTCGAGCGTCGGAGCGCACCTGCAGCGAAAGCAAAATGCCGCTGCTCAGCGGCAGCAGCTGGAGTGGCTGAGATAAGATGGACGGATTTTAGAAGATAGTGTTCCAAACCGGCTCTTCCAACCAACGATCAGGCGCTTGAGCGTGTCATTCGGAGTGCAGATATGGTCTGGTGGCAATCCTGCGGGCCTCGGGCGAGTGGATAGGCTGAGCTATGCCGCCGACCGGCCGTACGGCATGGCATGACATGCCATCAGAAGGGCTTCGCGACGGCCAGAATCGCAATGGCAATGAGCGCCATGAGCACGAAAAGGGGCATGCGATCCGTCATGCGGCGAATTGCGCCAGGTTGCCCGTAAACTGCGCGGCGCAGACGCCCCGCCTGGATGCCGTGCAAGCTGCTAAGCGCTAGCACGATCGCGAGCTTGGCCATCAGCCACCCGCTGGTGAAGAAGGCGCCCTGCACAGCGATGACGATGCCCAGCAGCCAAGTGGCGAACAATGCCGGAGTAGTAACTCGCCTGTCCCATCGCTCGACTGCCTCAAGCGTCGAACCCGTCTCTATACGAAGGCTTGCGATCGCAACCGTCTGAGCCACCAAACCCCCGACGAATATCAGTACAGACGCGACGTGCAGCGCTTTCAACCAAACGTAGTCCATTACCGGACCGACTGGGCCACGAGAGCGCATTCCTTGCGACGGAGCCATCGCTCATTGGCAAAGCTGGCAAACGGGACCAGAGCACCGATCAGCAGGCGAGCAACGTCCGTAGGCCTCCAGCCGCCAGCGGACACGGCGACCGTCAGCGCCCACAGGAAGGCGAGGAACGCCGTTCCGTGGACCGGCCCCACGATCCGCACCGCGATCGGTATGTCGAGCAAGTGCTTCAACGGCACCGCCACGAAAACGAGGCAGATCAAAGTCGACCCTTCGACCAGTGCGAAAAGGCGCAGGCGACGAAGCGCATCCCGATCGAGTTGATGTGAACCACTCACGACCGGACCTCACAACGACGTTGCACCTGCATTCTATCGATCAAGGCCTCCACTGCTATACTTGCACGTATCGCAGCCTTCGGATCAGCCGAGAATCGAGTGGCAGCGTGGTGGGCGAGATAGATGCCGAACAGTTCCCATACGAACTGTTCGGCATCCGAGTCCTGGCTCATCTGCCTCAGGTCGATTGCAGTTCTGGTCTCGGCAACGAACACTTCCCGCCACCGCTGCTCTAGCATGGCGACGCGATCGCGCACCGGCCCAGCAGTGTCGTCCAGCTCGAACACGGCGGCAGCGATCGGGCATCCACCTGGCAGCCCAGCCCGTGCCGGCCAGCCGAACCAGTGCTCAATCATACTGCGCAGTCTCGGAATGCCGGGTTCACTCCCAGCTGCCGCAGCCATGACGGCATCTCCCGCCAGCCTCGCGGCTTCGTCAATGACCGCGATCTCTAGCGCTTCCTTCGAACGAAAATGCGCGAACATTCCGCTCTTCGACAGCCCGGATCCTTCAGCGACCCTACCGATCGTGACGCCCGACAGGCCATAGCGACTTAAATCCTTGACGGCCGTCTCGATCACGCGCGTGCGGGTTGATTCCCCCTTCGCGGGAATGGTTCGTCGTGAACGAGATTGCGAAGGCACCATGCGACATCCACCGAAATCAAAGAGTAGGTCATGATCGACGCAGCCCATACCCGACCACTCAACAAAACGACCGATCGTTCCATTAATGCTGAAGGCAAGTTCATGCAAGGGCTCATGGTGGGCGTGGCCTTTGGTATCGGCAGATGATCCGTCGCAATATCGAAGCCGAATGAGAAGCGGTCGAGAGGCGCCCGTGCGTCTGCTGCCGAGGGGGTCAATCGGTAGCAGCTGGCGGCCACTGGATCGTCCAACCGCCTGATTATCCACGCGATCATATCTTCATTCGGTCTGATGAAACAGCAAGTGTTTGGACGGCTGATCAATACGAATTCGACAATCCGACCATTATGGCTCAATCACTCCATAACAAGTTCCTTGGCAGGAGAGCGGTTAGGGAGATTGGCTATGATCGATGTAAGCAGCCCGAAGGCAACACTGACGCGTTCGACTAAGTCCAGACAAGCAAGCCCGGCCAGCCGTTCGCCATGGTTAGAACCTGCAGATGCAGCCATCCCCGAGTTGCGCCACGGTCTCGTCCCCGTTGGCGACGGCGTTCGCCTGCATTACGTCACATGTGGCGAAGGCGAGCCGGTACTCCTCATCCCAGGTTGGCCACAGAACTGGTACGCATGGCGTTTCGTGATCCCATTGCTTGCGAAAGCGGGCCGCCGGGTCATTGCCGTCGATCCCAGGGGCTTCGGCGACAGTAATAAGCCCGACATTGGATACGAGATAGGCACGGCAGCCCTCGACATCCATCGGCTGATCGTCGGCCTTGAACTGTCTCATGGAAAAGGGATCGACATCGTCTCCCACGACGTGGGCACATGGATCGCCCATGCACATGCCGTCGAGCATCCGGCGGATGTCCGTCGACTTGTCGTCACCGATGCATTCATTCCAGGCGTGTCTCCCGAGCCGCCCGCCGGATTTCCGGACCGGATGCGCAATGTCCGCACTTGGCATTTTGGATTCAACCGCATCGAAGGGCTCGCCGAAGCACTGGTGCATGGCCGTGAGCGTGAGTTCCTGCAGTGGTTCTTCGGACCTTTCAAGTGCACCCGCACTTGGAGTATCGAACCGGCCGCCTTCGAAGAGTACCTTCGGGTCTTCTCAGCTCCTGGAGCCGTGCGGGCCGGGATGAACTACTACCGCGAGGCATTCAGCGCCGAAGGTTTGGCTCGAAGCTCGCAGCGGTGCCGCCAGCGCCTCGACATGCCGATCTTTACTATAGGCGGAGCGGACGCAGACAATGATGGTTTACTGCGCACCATGAGCCAGTTCGCCTCGGACGTGACTGGCGTGGTATACAAAGGGATCGGCCATCATGTTCCCGAGGAATGTCCGGAGGATCTGGTGAACGACGTTCTGGCATTCTGGGAAGCGAGGCCGATACTGGCACGCTGACCTTGGACATGGCGGGAGATCAATGGCACGCCCCCGCAAGTTCGACGAAAACACAGTTCTGGACCGGGCCATGCGCCTGTTCTGGCGCCACGGATACGATGGAACCTCCACCGCCGAATTGCTCGAGGCGATGGAGATGACCAACTCTTCGCTCTACAAGGCGTTCGGCAGCAAAGCGGATCTATTCCGTCGTGTCACCGAGCGCTACCGCGCTGGACCGCTCGCCTTTCGGCAGATGGCGCTGGCCGCATACACGCCTCGAAGCGTGGTGGAAGCGGTCCTGCTAGGCACGGTCGACCTCCTCAGCGGACCCGGCACGCCTCAGGGCTGTCTCGAAGTGACCAGTGGCCTGCCAGCGGCTGATACGGACGCTGGGATTCGTGATTTGTTGATCTCCAATCGTGCCGTTCTGCGCGGATTGCTGGCGGAACGCCTACTGGAAACTATGGAGACCCACGACCTTCCCAACGGCACATCCGCGGAGGCTATGGCGTCACTGGTCGCCACGATAGCGCACGGCTTGGCGACGCAGGCAGCCGATGGCATGGATCGAGCCAACTTGAAACGGATCGTAGCTACCTTCATGGCGACCTGGGATTGAAACGGGGAAGTGCTCGTAGGCCTGTCGGCACAGGCGCATGACCGCGTTTTTGCCGAAAAAGGACCAGAGCGTTTCCCGATCAGTCTGCGTCATAGCCTGCGGCTTTGAAGTCGTCGATGCATTCGCTGGGCGGGAAGGGCGCGACAAACGCGCCGACGGCTTGCCGGAGAGCTTCGACGGTCCGCTCGGCCTTAGCGAGCATCAGGGCCTTGAACTCGGAGAAAGTCAGTTCCCCATAGCCGACGTGGCGGCGGATCAGGTGCGGTCCTCTACGATGTCATAGGAGCAGACGTGGTTGGAGTACTTAGGTCGAAGCCGAACGCAGGATCCGTCGTTCAGCTAAAAGCGAGCACTCTTGGGCTACCTGCCTGGCACCTTCAACCCTTCTTGCTGCCAGATGCGCTCGATGTGCTTCACGTTGCTGTGGAGCGGACATCAGATCGGTAAGCTGGATGTGACCTTCACACGGTCCAGCACCACGATTGTGCGATACGAGCGGACCATCTCGTTGTCGGCGAAGAGGCGCGCCGTACGCGTCTCGTAGTCCTCCATGGAGGGCACGAGAAGGACGAGGATAAAGCCCGCCGTCCCCGTCACGCAGTAGCACTGCTGCACCTCCGGTGCGTCGCGGAAGAACCGCTTCACCGTCGACACGGTAGCCGAGCGGTCGTTGGTAAGCGTCACCTCCACGAGCACGGTGATGGGAAGGCCGACCGCCACCGGATCGACCACGGCGACCGTCCGCCGGATGATCCCGTCTCGCTCCAGCCGGGCGATCCGCCGCTGCACCGCAGGAGCGGAGAGGTTCACTGCCTCGGCGATCTCTCGTTGCGGCCGGGCGGCATCCTCTTGGAGCAGCCGCAGGATGGCCCGGTCCTGTTCGTCGAGCACTTGAGCGGGCATTGCGTCGATCCTCGTTTCTGCGAGCGGAACTTGCGCGTCGGGGGTATCGAATGAGCGCATTCCCCAAGCTGTCGAGCTAGAGTTGCACAGCACGCAGTGGGAGTGGCACCATGGACCTCCGCAAGCCGATCGACGCGAGTGCAGCAGCCTCGATGGTGGTCCTCTGCGCGCTGTGGGGAACCCAACAGGTTGCGATCAAACTGGCAGCGCCCGACATGGCGCCCCTGTTCCAAGTCGGATTGCGGTCCGGCGTCGCTGCGCTTCTCGTGCTCTTCGTCGTGTTCGCCCGGCGTGAGCATCGGGCGATCGGAGGCGAGGCTTGGCGGCCTGGGCTTTTGGCCGGCGTGCTGTTCGGGCTGGAGTTTGTCCTGTTCGCGCAGGGGCTCCTCTTCACCTCCGCCTCGCACATGTCGATCTTTCTCTATACCGCGCCGATCTTCGCTGCGCTCGGTCTGCACTTCAGTCTCGTAGAGGAGCGGCTAGCCCTCGTGCAATGGATTGGGATCGCTGTTGCCTTCGCGGGGATCGTGCTGACGTTCTCCGGACGCGGCGGCGCGACGACGGGAGATACCACCTGGATCGGCGACCTTCTCGGAATCGCCGCTGGCGCCGTCTGGGGCGCGACGACGGTTGTTGTGCGCACGTCCCGTCTGTCCCGGGCTCCGGCCGCCGTCACGCTCTGGTATCAGCTTATGGGCGCCTGCATGTTCGCGCTGGTCTCTGCGCTGGCGCTCGGCGAGACGCAGGCGACCGTCACTGCGACGCTCCTTGCCAGCCTCGCATATCAGACGGTGATCCTCTCGGCGGCCAGCTATCTCGCATGGTTCTCGCTGATGCGCGTCTACCTCGCGTCGCGCCTCGGCGTCCTGTCGCTCATGACGCCGGTCTTCGGAATCGGCTTCGGTATCATCGTTCTCGGCGACGACCTTACTACTGAGTTCGTGGGAGGCACTGCCCTGATCCTCCTTGGCATCGTCCTCGTCAGCGTGCGCGACCTTCTGGTACGACGGATGGAACGATCGCCGGTCACGGCGCTGTCCCGCTAGCGGGTCCGAATCTCGACCTCACGCACCCCCCAGCAATTGATTGAAGGAGCACCCGCGTGAAAGGCTACTGGCTAATCCTGAAGGCTGAGGTATCGGATCAGGAGGCGCAGGCGAAATACAATAGGCTGTGGCGTCCGATCGAGGAGCGGTACGAGGCGCGCATCAATCCGACGAAGGTTCCGCCGCTCTTGGTCGAGGTACGAGACGCTCCGCATGTGATCGTCGTCGAGTTCCCTTCTCCGGAAGCGGCCAAGGCTTGCTACGAGGATTCGGACTATCAGGAAGCCCGTCGGGTGGCGCTGCGCGCGGCGCCTCGCGAACTAATGATCCTCCAAGGCGATCTCGGTTAGGTAACGATGCCTTGGTTGGCGAAGCGCAACCCCGATCAGCCGCACGACCGCATCCCTTAACCCGACCCCAAGCCGGAAACCCTTTTACGCACCATGAATGTCCTGATCGTATACGCTCACCCCGAACCCCGGTCGTTCAACGGTGCCCTGAAAGACAAGGCCACAGACGTCCTGTCCGCCGCCGGGCACGAGGTGACCGTCAGCGACCTCTATGCCATGGGTTTCGATCCGGTAACGGGACCGGACGACTTCATTGGAGAACGCGCCGATCCCGAGTTCCTCTCGATCCCGCGTGAGCAGACCCGCGCCATCGAGACAGAGACGCTGGCGCCCAACATCGTGGCTGAGCAGGAAAAGTTGGCAGCCGCCGATCTCCTGATCCTGCAGTTCCCCGTCTGGTGGTTCGGCATGCCGGCCATCATGAAGGGCTGGGCGGATCGCGTGTTTGCCCGGGGCTTTGCCTACCTGCCGGGACGCAAGTACGACACTGGCATGTTCAAGGGAAAGCTCGCCCTGGTCTCGGCAACCACAGGCACTTCCGCCGACACCTACGCCCCCGATGGCATCGACGGTGACATCCTTTCGGTTTTCTGGCCGATTCACAATGGGCTCTTGCGCTACAGCGGGTTCGACGTCCTGCCGCCGTTCGTCGCCTACATGCCGAGCCGGATGGGGGGCGACGGACGCAACGCGCAACTCGACGCCTACGCCAAACGGCTCGGTGAGATCGAGACAACACCGCGTCTATTCTTCCACCCCACCGAGGACTACGGGCCAAACGAACGCCTGAAGCCCGGTGTCCTCGCCCGCTCGGGCGTGCAGCGGAACGTCTGACAGAGTCCGACTTGTCCGCTTTACCGACGATCTGATCCTGAAGTGGACCGGAAAGAAACCACATCTGTTCGCAGACGCTATCGAACCACGCGTTCGTCGGATCGAGTCGAGAGGTAACGGGCGGGCGTCATGCCCATCGCCTTCTTGAACATGACGATGAAGGCGGTGGGCGACTCGTATCCTAGAAGGCCGGACACATGCTGCACGCTGGCGCCGCTCGCGAGTTCCCGCAGCGCGACGAGGAGGTGGAGCTGGCGCCGCCATCGCCCGAAGCTAAGCCCCGTCTCCTGAACCATGAGCCGCTTGAAGGATCTCTCGCTCATGGCGACATGGTGGGCCCATTCGCCTAACGAGCGCCGATCCGCCGGGGCGGCGGCCATCATCGCGGTCACCAGGGCGATTTTGGGATGCGCGGAGGTGGGGAGCCTCAGACCGCTTCCCGGCATCTGCGCCAACTCGTCGAGAAGCACGCGTGCGAGGCGGGAGAAATGGTCGTCCGCCTCGGTCGCCGCGGGCGCGTCCGCCAAGCGCAGGATCATCTCGCGGACCATCGGCGAGATCGAAAGCGTACAGCAGTTCGGTGGCATGGCCGCCGCGCCGGGTTCTACGAAGAGGTACGCGAGCCGGGCATTGGGGGTGGGGTGGTTGCTGTGCGGTACACCGCCTGGAATCCAAACCCCGCATGTCGGCGGCACGATCCACAGGCCGTCGGCAGCAGTGCAGGTGACGGCGCCATGCAGGGACAGGATGAGCTGGCCCTGCCGATGATGATGGTGTGGCATTTCCGCTTCGTAGTCGGCGAAGTCGAGATGGAAGGCAGTTGCCGGTCGGCCCGATCCGTCCGGCACGACGGCAGCATGACAGGACGTGGTGTATCCACCAAGTTGGCCTAACTTAACGATCATATGGCATTATCGCCAATTCCGTCCGTTCTGCAACTCGATAAGGTCCATCTCGATTGATGGAGAGAGTCATGCGAATTGCTGTTGTCGGTGCCACCGGACGGATCGGTGCGAAGCTCACGCGAACCCTGCTCGAGGCCGGCCATCAGGTCCGGGCCCTGTCGAGAGGCGGTCCGGCCCTCGACGCCTTGGTCGAGATCGGCGCCGAGCCGTTCATCGGGAGCTTCGACGCCGGCACAGGAAAGCTCGAACATTTCTTTCGAGATGCCGACGCTGCGTTCCTCATGGTCAAGACGGACTGGAGCAACATTCATGGCCACTACGCGGAGGTCGGCCTCCGGTTTTTCGATGCGCTGCGCCACTCCCCGGTCAAGCGCGCTGTCAGCCTGACGTCCATGGGGTCGGAGGTCAGGGGAAGTACAGGCCACTTCCAGCCGTTCTATCAACTCGATCAGATCCTCAACCGCCTGGAGGGAACGGATCTCGTGCACCTGCGGGCGGGTTGGTTCATGGAGAACCTGTTCGCCTGGACCGATGCGGTGGCCCGATACGGCCGCATCGCCTGGTCGCTGGAGGCGAACGTGAAGACGCCGTGGGTGGCCACGGGGGACATCGCCCATCTGGCGTTCCACGAACTGACGCACCCCGACGGCGGACATCGCACGGTTCGCGAACTCGGTGAGGACTTCACGATGTCCGAGTTGACCGCCGTCATCGGACGGGAAGTCGGGCGACCGATCGAATACCACTTCGTAGACAGAGGGCAGCGCGAGGTCGAAGCAGAGTACCTCAAACGGTTCGGCACCCCGGAGCAGTGGCTCGACGACACGCAGACGCTGGACGCGTTGAACGACGGACGCGTGCGGTTCCACGACGACCGTCCTCCCTTGCCCACTAAACTGGAGACCTTCGTCAGAGACGTCTGGAAGCCACGCTACCTTGCAGCCGTCGCAGCAGAGCAGACCGACCCGGAAACGTTCTTCACTTGGATCGCACGGCCGCAGCGGGACGCTGGACCGAATGAGCCTCTGGCTCGTTGAGACCCAGGCCCAATCGACAGGTTTCAAGTGACGTGAAATTGGTCGAGAACGCCAACCAGGCGATACGAGCGGATCCTCTCGTTATCGGCAAAGAGCGACGCGGTTCTTGTTCGGCGACGTCCCGGGCTTCGAACTGGCTGTAGCGTAGGTCCGCTGACGATCCAGACTCCTTCATCCGGGCGGAGCCTTCCCGCTTGTTTCGACTGGAAACGGACTATCGGCTTTTCATCCTTCTTCGCCATCTGTCGACCCGGGTGAATCGGGCCGATAGCGGACCGGCGGCTTTCGGGTTGATCGAGTAGAAAGCTGCCGGTCCGAAAACGACCTTTCATCGCCGTTCTCGAGCTTGCTGCTTCGCTTTGGAACCGGACGTTCGCAGCGAGACGCGGGAGCAGCTATGGTTCTTGAGATGATGAGTCCTCGACCCTGGTTGGGAGGGGCACATGAGGGTCGTGTGGACGCTGCGATCCGTAGGTTCGGAACGCTGTCCTTTCGCCGGGTCGAGCGCTTGATGCAGACGGAAGGTATCTGACCCCTTTCGCGCCATTCCTTTGAAATCGGATGCCGCTCGCAAAGCGCGCATTCGACGCCGTCTTCCCGTTCACCTCACCGCAGGAACGTGATCGGCTTGAAGCGGACAGCCGATCGTTGCGACCTCACCATGGGTGCCATTCGCGACGCCAGTAAGGTCGAAGGCACCAGCGTCAGATGGTCTGACCGCCCGAAACCTTAGTGCGTCGGCCATTGACCCAACGGTTTTTGTGCCCGAGGAGGCCGGCAACCATGGGTCCGATATTATTGGGCAAGCCGAGACCGCCGAGTGCCGTAATGTTGATGAAGGCAAAGCTGTGGTGGGGAGCGTCGCGAACCGCAGGGCCAGGGCATTCGGCTTAGATCGCTCCAACACGAGCATGAAGGCTCGGAGAGAGCGGAGATCCCCACAGGCCGTACAGGCCCTATGGGTACCCCGCACCGGCAAGCGCCGGATTCTCTACAATCCGATTGACAAACTTCCCCTTCTTGAGCCGTAATCACTTTAGATGATTGTCAGCAATCATCGATCGCAACCGTGATGACGCGACTCTCCGGTGGCGATCGTGCAACTCTGCAACCATGAAATCTCGGAAGGATCACGCCGGTGGTGACGAAGTTCGGAATAGCTATTCGGCCGATCCTGGCTGCGGGAATGCTGGTGGCCGGCTCCGCCGTCGCAGCGCAGGCGGCCTGTCCGACGGCGCCCGCATCCCTGGTATCCGACGGAACCTTGACGGTCGGCATCCTGCCCGGCGGCCCGCCGATGGGCTTCCTCGACGGCAGTCAGCCGAAGGGCTTTGACATCGATCTCGCCGCGGCCATCGCCGAGAAGATGTGCCTGAAGGTCGCCTACGTCGCGACCCCGTTCGCAGGCATGTTCCCCGCGATGGACTCGAAGAAGTACGACACCATCTCGGCCAGCATCGGTATCACCGACGCGCGCAAGCAGAAGTACGACTTCGTGCCGGTCTTCAAGGGCGGCTTGCGCCTCGTCGTGAACCAGAACGACCCCGTACGCTTCAAGACCGAATCCGACGTGTGCGGCCATGCGGTAGCGCTCGTGGCGGGCTCGACGCAGATGGCGGCGCTGGAGCGCGTGAAGAGCAAATGCCCCGCCGACAAGCCGATGGAGATGAAGGTCTTCACCAACCAGACCGAAGCGCTCAACGAGGTCGCCAAGAAGGCGGTCAGCGCCGCCTACGTGGATTGGCCGCTCGCAGCCTACGTCGTGCAGCAGCGCCCGAACGATTTCGTGGAGGCCAGCCCGGTCCTCAGCGGGAAGGGGCCGAACACCCAGCGCAACCGCAACGGACTGGTCGTGCGCAAGGGCGAAACGCAGATGCACGATGCACTCGCCGCCGCGTTCGACACCGTCCTGGCGGATGGTGAGTACGACGCACTCCTGAAGAAGTGGAACCTCACCGACGGCGACATCCGAGTCGAGAACGACTGAGTCTCGCGGCCTGGAGCCGGCGCAGCCGGCCTGCGTCGCCCTACCCCTCCCGTTCGCCGGACGCCGCCTCCTTCTTCACGACACGATCGGCCAGAGGCCTGATCGACCGACGGTTCGTCGTCGGCCGCTGCGGAGCTTTCCCCATGAATTTCGACGCTGCTTATTTCTGGAGCCTCCTGTTCTCGACGACCTTCGTGGAGCCTGCGCTGACGGTGGTCTGGATCGCGGCGGTCTCCATGGTGATCGGCACCCTGATCGGAACGCTCGGCGGTATCGTCCTGACGTCACCCTTGCCGATCCTGCGCCGGATCGTCAGCGGATACGTCATGACGATCCGGGGCATTCCGGTGCTCGTGCAGATCGTGTTCTGGTACAACGGGCTTCCGGCGCTGACGGGTGGGGCGATCAACCTTCCGGCGGTGGCGGCCGGCATCATCGCGCTCGGCATCAACGAAGGCGCCTATATGTCGGAGATCGTGCGGTCCGGGATTCAGTCCGTGGAACGCGGCCAGCGGGAAGCCTCGCAAGCGCTCAGCCTCGGCTACCGGTCGATGATGACGAAGGTGAT
The DNA here is from genome assembly GCF_001442755.1 of Aureimonas sp. AU20. Classification (NCBI taxonomy): domain Bacteria; kingdom Pseudomonadati; phylum Pseudomonadota; class Alphaproteobacteria; order Hyphomicrobiales; family Aurantimonadaceae; genus Aureimonas; species Aureimonas sp. AU20. Next base: position 915,930 of record NZ_CP006367.1, read on the forward strand.
CCTGCCCCAAGCGGTGCGGATCGCCATTCCACCCGCAGGCAATCAGGTCATCAACCTCATCAAGAACACTTCGCTCCTGTTCACGATCGCGATTCCCGAAATCTTCGCGACGGGCACCAACCTGTTCAGCATGAACTTCAAGTATTTCGAGGTCATCGCCGTCGTCGCCATCTGGTATCTCGGGCTTGCGCTTCTCTACGGCCTCCTGCAGCGCGCAATGGAGCGGCACTTCAGCCGGGGCCGGGTCGGCCTCTTCTCGGGCAACGCGGCATGAGAGTTCCGATGGCTACGCGCCCCATCCAGCATATCGAGGAAGGCTAGATGGCGCTCAGTACGCTCAAGCGCCAACCCGCCGAGCAACTGGCGGCCGACGCGCTCAAGGAGGAGATTCTGACCGGCGCCTTGAAGCCGGGCGACAGGCTGACGGAGGCAAGCCTCGCCGATCAGTTCGGCGTGTCGCGCGGCACAGTGCGCATCGCGCTCCACCAGTTGAGCTCCGCTGGGCTGGTCGTCTTGACGCCCTACACCGGATGGTCGGTCGCGAGCTTCGAGCCGCACGACCTGTGGGAAATCTACACCTTGCGCGCGGGGCTTGAATCGACGGCGGCCCGGCTGGCGGCGGACCGGTTGGATGCGGCGGGTGCCGCCCGACTGGAGGCGATCGCCAAGGACTTCTTCGCCGCCGCGCTCGGGTCTGCCGACGTCTCGGAGGTGAAGCGCAAGGACTTCGCGTTCCATCGCTGCATCGTCGAGCTTTCCGGCAACGGACGGATCGAGCATCACTACCGACTGGTCGAGCAGCAGGTGCGCATGTTCATCAGTTCAACCTACCGCGCCGATCACGGGACCATCATCGTGGAGCATCACCGGCCGATCGCGGAGGCGATCCTTCGGCGCGACGCCGACCTCGCGGCCAGACTGTGCGAGGAGCACTGCACGAGCGAAGGCGAGCGTCTTCTCCGCCTTCCGGGCATGGAGAAATCGTTATGAGCCAGTTCGCGAACACCGCGACGCCACGGCCGGCTGTTGCGCCAGACGCACGTGAAGGCGTGATCACCCTGCGAGGCGTCAACAAGTCCTACGGCACCAATCACATTCTGAAGGATGTATCGCTGACGGTACGAGGCGGCGAGAAGATCGTCATCTGCGGGCCGTCCGGGTCGGGCAAGTCGACCCTCATCCGCTGCATCAACGGGCTTGAGCGGCACGAAAGCGGCGACATCCATGTCGAAGGCGTCAAGCTGGCCGACAAGACCCTGCGCCACATCCGGCGCGAGGTCGGAATGGTGTTCCAGTCGTTCAATCTCTTTCCGCACCTGACGATCTTGGAAAACTGCATGCTGGCGCCGATGGAGTCGCGCAAGCTCTCCCGCAGGGACGCCGAGGCGCGCAGCCTCGATTATCTCGGCCGCGTCCACATTGCCGAGCAGGCGCACAAGTTTCCCGTGCAGCTTTCCGGTGGCCAGCAGCAGCGGGCCGCCATCGCGCGAGCCCTGTGCATGCAGCCGCGCATCATGCTGTTCGACGAGCCCACCTCGGCGCTCGACCCGGAGATGATCTCCGAGGTTCTCGACACGATGACCGAACTCGCCGCTTCCGGCATGACCATGATGGTCGTCACACACGAGATGGGCTTTGCGCAGAAGATCGCCGACCGCGTCGTTTTCATGGACGCGGGGCGCATCGCCGAGGAAGGCCCGCCGGCGGAAATCTTCCAGACGCCGAAATCGGACCGCCTGTCGCTGTTCCTCCGACGGGTGCTCACGCACTGAGACCAAAGCACGGGGTCTGCCCGGGCGCCGACATCATCCGAAAGACCGGATGCTCCTTCCCTCGACTGAACTCCTCGACCGGCGGCAAGGGAGCGTGCGTACCGATCACGCGACGCCAGCGCGCGCGGTGACGAAGAAAGAGGCTATGCCATGCTTGCAATCGAAACGATGCGCGTCTTTAACATCCGTGGCGGGGGGCTGCATCCCGTCATCGTGGAGCTGAAAACCAAGGACGGCATCACAGGCTACGGCGAAGCCGCCGTCGCCTACGGCCTGGGTGCGAACTCGGTTGCGGGCATGCTCTCGGACCTCGCACCCAAGGTGATCGGTGCGGACGCGACCTACCCCCGCCATTTCTGGCACGAAATCTACGACAACTCTTTCTGGGCGAAGGGCGGCGGCGCCATCGTCTTCGCCGCTCTCAGCGCTATCGACCACGCTCTGTGGGACATCAAGGCGAAGGCGCTCGGCGTACCGGTCTACGACCTGTTCGGCGCCAGGTTCGAGAGCACGATCGAAGTCTATGCCAATGGCTGGAACACCAAGCACGACGACGTTCTGGAGTGGGCGAAGGCAGCCGAACGCCCGCTTTCCGAGGGCTATCGGATCCTGAAGTGCTATCCGCTCGCCACGGAGGCAAAGGGCTCGACGCTGCGCCATGTGCAGCGCCGTCAGCTCAGCGACGAGGCGTTCAAGCGAGCCATCGACCGGGTCAAGACCCTGCGAAAGGTCGTGGGGCCGGATGTGGGGCTGATGCTCGACCTTTCGGGCGGCCTCAACAACGACCAGCTCATCCGCTTCATGGCGGTTTGCGCCGAACTGGACCTCGTTTGGGTGGAGGAGCCTCTCGATCCCTTCGACTTTCAGGGGCTTCGCGACCTGAAGGGGCGCTGGCCGGTTCCCATCGCCGCCGGAGAGCGCATCTACACGCGCAGCGGGTTCCGCAATCTGTTGGAGACGGGCGGCGTGGACATCATCATGCCCGACATCGGCAATTGCGGCGGCATGTTCGAACTCGTGCAGATCGCCGCCATGGCGGAAGCCTACAACGCGCGCGTCTCCGTCCACAACTGCGCCAGCTCGCTCTGCACCGCCATCTCGATGCAGGCGGTGGCGGCGACAGCGATGGCCATGCCGCTCGAGACCTACCCCTATTTTTCCGACGCGAACGACTACGTCCAGGTCCTCAAGAACCCTCCGGAAAAGGCCATCGTCAACGGCAAGCTTGCGCTCCCTACGACGCCCGGCATGGGGGCAGAGATCGACCTCGACGCGATTGCGCCGTTCTGCGCCTTTGATTCGTCTGACAGCTAACCCACCGCCGTTGTGGGCTTCCATCGCAATCGAATTCGAAGCCAGCACGCCGTTCGTAAAGTACGGCGTGCTTGCGGTAGTCATCTGTGCCAATCGCCGGCTCGCAATGCCACAGCACGTGTTGCGCGCTCTACTTCCTCCTTTATCTCTCAAGTCCGGTTTTGCGCTTCTCCTACCGAAAGCAGAACGTCGGGAAACCACTTTTCTTTGCCATCCCCCGACCCGAATGAATTGGCCGAAAGCCGACCGGCGGCTTTCGGAGTGATCGAGCGAAAAGCTGCGATTCCACAAACGACCGTTTGCTGGGCATTTTCAACGCCGAGCGGCATCTCAAACCGGACCTTAGACAAGGGTGCCAAGGATAATCGCCTTCGGGTCATGCAATCCCCAAAAGTGATGGGCCGCGCCATCCCTCGGCTCGAAGGCGGAGCGTGATCTTCGGCACGAACGCCAACAGGATCTCACAGTCTTGATCGCGAGCGCACAACACCTCGCCTGCGACGGGCTCCAGGTCCCCGATCGTCGCGCCGAACCGCACCGTGTAATGCGATGGTCGGCCTTCGACCGATGCCACTTCCTGGGCGAAAGCCGGCGGCGATGTGAACAGCGCGGTCGAGACCATGATCGAAACTAGTGTTGGTCGCAGCAAAGGGGGCCCAGCCTGATCGATTGGTGTCAATCGACATTGCCAAAGAGAAGTGTCCGCTTCCACCAGCATCCATTCCAGAAGAAGACCGACCGCTAACCACCCTCCCATGCCTTCCAGTCGGTTTCAGATACGGGCCGATTGACGCTTCCAACGCGGGCACCGGGGACGGATCGCGGCTGAAATGACCCTTCCAAGACATTCTTGCGCCAGGCACCGAACGCGGAAGCCGACATCACACGCCTGCACCTGGCATCCGGTCCCGGCATGCGTGCTGCAGCAGTGACAGGAACGCGCGCACGGCCGGGTTGGCGCGACGACTGCTCGGCCACAGCGCGGTAATGTCGTCGCGCTCCACAGCATAGTCGGCCAGAACCGGGACCAGTTCGCCGCGGGCGACCCGGGATGCGACGACGAAGGTAGCGGCCATCCCGATGCCCCCACCCGCCACCAACATCGCCACCAGCGCCTCGCTTGCATCCGACGACACGCTCGATGCCGGTGTCAGGTCTCGCGTTCCCTCCGTCGTCTGAAAGCGCCAGCGCAGGACTTGGCCGGTGCTCTGGTAGCGCAGAACCACCGTCTCGTGACCGGCCAATTCGTCGGGATGCTGCGGCGCGCCGCGCGCGGCGAGATAGCTCGGGGAGGCGAAGCAGCAGAGACGATAGGGTGCCAATCGACGCGACAGAAGGCGCGTGTCCGGCAGTTCCCCGATGCGAACGGCGACGTCGATGCCGTCCTCGATAATGTCGACCATCTGGTCGCTGAGCCGCAGATCGACACTCACCTTCGGATGCGCTCGGCGGAAGGCCGGCAACAACGGCGCGATCACGTGAACCCCGATCGGCAAGGACGCCGCGATCCGCAAAGGACCGGACGGTTCCGAGCGCGTCGCTGCCGCGGCCTGCCCGATCTCCTCGGCATCGCGGAGCAAGCTGACGGCCCGCTCATGGAGGGCTTGGCCCTCGCTGGTGAGGCGCAGAGAGCGGGTGGTTCGGGTGAAGAGCGGAACACCGAGCTGCGTTTCCAGCCGCTGGACACTCTTGCTGACCGCCGAGGGGGAAACCGACAGGGATCGGGCTGCCGCCGCGAAGCTGCCGAGCGAGCCGGCCCGTGCAAAGGCTGCCAGCCCGGTCAGTCGCTCGAGTACCATTGGTTCCTTCATGGCACGATTGAACCGCCACGTGACCCGGTAATCAACCCCTCGCGGTCTTGCTACATCCGTCCTTGTTCCACCGTCGAACGGAGACAGTCATGAGCGATACGATGAAGGCGGTCCGCCTCCATGCGTTCGGAGCACCCGAGGTGCTGCGCTACGAGGATGCGCCGAGGCCCGAGCCGGGGCCGGGCGAAATTCTGGTGCGTGTTCACGCCATCGGCCTCAACCCGCCCGACTGGTACCTGCGCGAGGGCTACCGGTCCCTGCCGCCGGAATGGCAGCCCCATCCCGTTTTCCCCTTGATCCTCGGCTCCGATGTCTCAGGCACGGTCGAGCGGCTGGGCACTGGCGTGACGGAGTTCACCGTGGGCGACGAGGTCTACGCGATGGTGCGCTTTCCCGACGACGTGATGGAGGGCGGAAAAGCCTATGCCGAGTTCGTCAGCGTGCCCGTCTCCGATCTGGCGCCCAAGCCCGTCGGGCTCGACCATGCGCAGGCGGCGGCCGCGCCTATGTCGCTTTTGACGGCCTGGCAGTTCCTGATCGATCTCGGGCACGAGGCGCCCAACCCGTTCCAGCCGACCCCGCACCTGCCCCGACCGCTCGCCGGACAGACGGTGCTGGTGAACGGCGCAGGCGGGGGCGTCGGACACCTGGCGGTGCAGTTGGCCCGGTGGAAGGGTGCCCACGTCATCGCCGTCGCGTCGGGCAAAAACGAGACGCTCCTGCTGGAGCTCGGTGCCGATCAGTTCATCGATTACACCCAGGTTGCGGCCGACGACGTCGTTCGCGGCGTGGATATCGTGCTCGATTGCGTCGGCAAGGATGCGCCTCGCTTCCTCAAGGTTCTGAAACCGGGCGGCGCCCTGTTTCAGGTGTTTCCGTTGGGCTTCGAGGGGCAAGACGCGGCGGATCGCCTCGGCATCACGGTTTCGGCGACACAGGTCCGCTCCAGCGGCGCGCAGCTGCGGGACGTCGCTCCGCTTCTGTCCAACGGAACCCTTCGCGTCGTGATCGACAGCCGCTTTCCTCTTGCGCAAGCCCATCGCGCGCACGAGCGCGCCGAGCGGGGCAGCATCCAGGGCAAGATCGTTCTAACGGTCGAGGATGAGGCGACGGACGGTGCCTGACAATGCTGATCGTGACCGCGATAGGTGACACTTGGCACCATTCAGAAAGTCGTCCAGCGCCACTTGCTGAGATGGTGTTCTCGGAATGAGCAATGTGCTTGAATTCCGCCAGTTGTCGGATCCTTGGTTCTTCACGGCCTAGCGATTTGAAGAGCATAGAGAGACATTGGAGGGTCGCGTCGGGTTTGGAATGTGCGGACTTGGAGGCTATCAGCATTACTTGTCCAAAAGCTGCTGGTCCGCTTTCGACCCTGTTATGTCGTCTAGATTGCTCCTGACTTGGATGGAAACCGGAATGACAGCTTTCAGCCGATTGCATCGGATAACCGCCGTTCCCCCTCCGCTCGATGCTCAGCCGCTGGTGAGCTAGTTCGTTGCGGCAATGACGAAGCGTGCGGCGCTGGCATGGCGTAGCGACCCGTCTGATTTGCCAACTCTCGGCAGGTTCGTGTCGCGATTGCGACAGTGTTGCGGCTGCGTCCGGTCATGCCCGCCGTCGTTAACGCCTCGGCCAGCCTTGGCAATAGGTTGCGGTTCATAGAAAGAAAGGCACCGGGACACATGATCCCGATGCCTGTGACGCAGTTCTTTCGACCGTTCGTTTTATTCAACCTTGGTTCCGAACGCTTCCTTCAAGTCCTTCACGGCGAAGTCCTGTGCTCGCTTGGCATCGTCCAGCACGGCGTCCATGCCGAAGAACTCGTGGGTGACGCCCTCGTTGTTCTGGTAGGTCGTCCTAACGCCAGCGGCCGCGAGCTTCTCGGACAGCATCTTGCCTTCCGACATGAGCGGGTCGATCTCGGCGGTGATGACCGTCGCCGGCGGCAGGCCCTTCAGGTCGGCCAACGTGGTCAGGTTCAGCATGGGGCTCTTGGCGTCCTCGGGCTTGCCGAGGGTCTTGTCGACGAACCAGCCCATCGCCCCCTTCGACAGCGGCATGGCGTTCTGGTTGGCAATGTAGGACGGCGTGGTCATATCGGTGCCCGCCACGGGGTAGACAAGCAGCATGTGCAGCGGCGCTTGGACCTTCTGGTCCCGTGCCATGATGGCGACATTGGCAGCAAGATTGCCCCCAGCGCTTTCGCCCGCGACCGCCAGCTTCTTCGGATCACCGCCGAACTCACTGGCATGCTCCGTCACCCATTTGTAGGCTGCGAAGGAGTCCTCGTGCGCCGCCGGGAACTTGTTCTCCGGCGCATGCCGGTATTCCACGCTGGCGACGATGGCGCCGGTCTTCTTGGCCAGCGCCATGGCAGACGACTCGTAGGTGTCGATGTTCGCGATAACCCAGCCGCCGCCGTGATAATAGACGATCACCGGCAACGGACCCGATCCGGCGTCTTCCGGCGTATAGATGCGGATCGGCTGCGTGCCATCCGCGATCGGGTAGGTCATGTCCTTCTTGGACACCTTCATGGCGGCCATCAGGGCCATCGGATCCTTACCCTGATCCTTGAGGACAGCCTTCACGGCATCGGCCGGGGTCGGCTGCGTGCGTGCCTCTTCGACGGTGCGGGACTCGATCGGCTTGACGCCAAGCTCCTGCAACTTCTTGAGCACGAGGGCCATGTCCTCCTGGTCAGCACGCTTCATCGTGCCGCTGTCCGGGCTTTCGGCGACCGACGGCTTGTCCGACATAGCGGCGTCGGCGGCTTTCTCGGCCGTCGCACCCTGCGCCATTGCCAGCGGTGACGTCATCACGACGCCGGCCAGGAGGCCGAGCGCGAGGGCGGATTTGGTGTTGATCGACATCATGGATTGATACTCGCAATCGAGGACGGGAAAAGGACGGTGCGGCGTTAAGCCTTCAACTCGCCCCTGATGCGTTTGCAGATCGCCACGTGCTCCTTGAAGACGGCCAGCATCAGCGACGCCAGATGGCGGCCTTGCTTGACGTCTGGATCGGTGCCGCCCGCCGTGTTGTGAAGAAAGGCGTCCGCGAGATCGCGGAGCTCTTCGTGGTTCTTGAGCTGCAACGCGATGTAGGCTTCGTCGAACGCGCGACCCTTCTCGGCGGTCTTCATCGTCTCGACCACCATCATGGTGTCGCCGTCCATCTTCGGCGCCATCGCACCAAGATCCTTCAGCACCATGTTCACCGTGATCGCTTCGCCGAGCTCGAAGCCGGCGAACTCCATCGTGTTCTTCTGGGTCGCCATGCCGACAGCGATCTGCGACGTCGCGAGCGAAAGCTCAGCCCGCGGAAGAACGCTGCCGTAGAAGTCCAACGGTGCTTTGAGATCCGTCGGCGGGATCATCGGAATGGCAGCAAACGCGCGGCTCGATAGGGTGGCTAGAGCGAGAGGGCTGGCCACGGCGACTGCGAGGCCTGTCAGCATGGATCGTCTGTCGGTGATCATCGGTCCGCTCCTGTTGATCGCTGGGAAGTCGGAAGGGGTGTTGCGTCCGTCATGGCGCCCCCATTTCATCCGACGTCGAAGGCTCAACAGTCGCTTTTCTACCGTGTTCCGCGACTCGCCTCGTTTTGGACGTCCGGCAACAGAATCTGGACGATGGAGCACCATTCGTTGCGGTTCTCGGTGAAAGCTGATCGCGTCAGGCGGGGTTCGACTGATCGACGGGCTCGGGTTCGGCCTCTTCCTGCCCGCCGAAGCGGCGATAGTTCGATGGCGCGACGGCGTACATCGCCTCGAAAGCCCGACTGAAAGCGCTCCTGCTGGCGTAGCCGATCGTGGTGGCGATGACCTTGACAGGAAGGTCGGTGCCTCCGAGCAAGCGGGCCGCGATACGCAGGCGAACCTGCTGCACGAATTCCATCGGACCCTGATGGAAGACGTCCGAGAACCGTTCGGCGAAGGCGGCCCGGCTCATGCCGGATAGCGTTGCCAGGCTTTCCACGGTGAAGGCCGCACCCGGGGTTTCCAGAATGGCGATCACCGCCGGCGCCAATTTGGGTTCTCGAAATGCCGTCATCAGGGGGGATGAGATCGCCTCGGCCGTCAGGTGTTGCCGGAGGAGAAGAATGAGGCACTGCTTCATGAGAACCTCCGTCATCGCCTGGGTTCCGACCCCGGGAGACGCGACCTCAGCAAGCATCAGCTCGAAGGAGGCTTGGAGGATGGCGTTGGCAGCGAAATCTTCGACGATCGGTCCCTGAAACAGCTCGAACAAACCGAGGGCGCCCGTATGGGTGTCCGCGATCTGGCCGCAGACGAGAAGCGTGTCGGGACTGCCATCTCCCGCCGTGAACCTCACGAGCCCGTCAGCATGCAGGGCGCAATGATCCTCGGCGCGAGCCTCCCCAACGAAATCGTCTGCTTCGCCGAGCACATGCCGTTGTCGAGACGGAACGATGATGATGCTGTGCGGGGAGAAGGACTGCCAGGGACCGTCCCCGACTTGTAGGCTTCCGCTTCCCCGCAGGACATAGTGGATCGTGATGGCGTCGAACGGACTGAAATCCAGCCGCCAACCCTGTTGGATTCGGCAGACCGAGAAAGATCGAACCCTGACGGCAAGCGTGACAAGAAGGCGATCGAGGAGATCCGTCTGCATCGTCGCGTACCCCGCTGCTATAGTCCGACCTCTCTTAAGCGCCCTTCAAAGCAGGTTGTTGCAAATGTCGTTGGCTGGACAGAATCAACCCGAGTCTTGGTGATTGGCGACTGTCCACTTGATGCCGGCTGGCCGTGGGAGGCCGACAGTCCACCACAAAGAACTTCGCCGATGCGACGACGGAGCGGCTCGCGGGTTGGAGCAGCGTCGCGTCCGCTTCAAGGTGTTGGGAGAGCGACGTTGAAGGGCAGAGAAGGGTCGAAAGCTGAATGGCGGCTTTTCGCTTGATCACCCCGAAAGCGGACAGGCCGGTATCGGCCCAATGTGGCGTTGCTAACCGCGCGATAGGCTCCTGAATTCTAGGCTTGAGCCAAACCGAACCCGACTTTTGCCGAACGGAGAATAGAGTCAGTTTGAGGCCTGTGAGAAGGACTGTTTTGCTCTCCGAAGTGCGGATTGGCCTGTCCGAAGCGCGGAGCCGTCGGCGTTTGCGCTCGGTCGCAATCCGAAACTCGGAGAGAGGACTAGATGGCGGAGGGAGCGGGATTCGAACCCGCGATACGGTTTCCCGTATACACACTTTCCAGGCGTGCGCCTTCAACCACTCGGCCACCCCTCCGGATCGGACGCACCTACCTCGCGGGAGGCGGCGCTGCGGCGCCTTGGTTAGGGGCGTCTCTGGTCCGATGGGGCGCACTATCATTGGGAGGGGAAGGGTGGCAAGCCCTTTTGCGAGGATCGCGCGATCTATCCGGGCTCGCGCCAGCTTGGCGGCCTCGCTCCTGCCCGCGCCAGAGCCCCTGCGACGCACCGCGCCGCCCGGCCGCCATTGCGAGGGGCGGGAGGCAGCCCCATATTCCGCTTCATCGAGACGCAGCGAGACGGCTGGCGCCCGTGGACCTTGTTGTTGCTGGTGCGACCGGCCGGGGCGACGGGCGCGCGGGTCGCATGACGGGGAGGTCGGGTCCTTGCGGTTTCTTGCCTGGTGCCTGCGCGCGGCGGGGCTTCTCATTCTGGCGGCGGGCGTGGTGCTGGCGGTGGGCGATATCGCGCGCTCGCTTGCGTCGAGCCATGTGCGTCTCATGAGCATTTCCGAAACGCTCGCGGTCGCGGGCTGGAACACGCCGATCGAGAGCCCGCCCTCCGGCTCGGCCTTCACGGGCGGGGATCGCGGCCGGCTCATGACGGAGATCGGCCGGCAACCGGCCTCGGTGGTCCTGGGGATCGCCGGAATTGTCTTTCTCGCCGCCGGGCGCGCGCCACGCGCCGCCCGCTCGGGCGAGCCAACACGAAGGATCTGAGAGATGTTCGGTTTGAACCTTCTGAAGAAGACCAAGCTGCCCGCCGCCGAAGAGGCGCTGCCCGGCCGCTCGACGCCGATCCCGACGGCCGAGACGCATTTCGTCAACGGCGCGCCGCTGAAGGCCCCGTTCGGCGAGGGCGTCGAGACCGCGATCTTCGGCCTCGGCTGCTTCTGGGGCGCGGAGCGCAAGTTCTGGCAGACGCCCGGCGTGGTTTCCACGGCGGTCGGCTATGCCGCCGGCCTGACGCCGAACCCGACCTACGAGGAGGTCTGTTCGGGCCAGACCGGGCACAACGAGGTCGTGCTCGTCGCGTTCGATCCCAAGCGCGTGTCCCACGACGAACTGCTGGCCCTCTTCTTCGAGTCGCACAACCCGACGCAGGGCATGCGCCAGGGCAATGATATCGGCACGCAGTATCGCTCCGGCATCTACGTCACCAGCGAGGCGCAGCGCGAGGCGGCGGAGCGCGCCAAGGCGGCCTATGGGCAGGCTCTCGCCAAGGCCGGCCACCGCGATCCGATCACCACCGAGATTCTGGAGGCGCCGGAATTCTTTTATGCCGAGACCTACCACCAGCAGTATCTCGCCAAGAACCCGCGCGGCTATTGCGGCCTCGGCGGTACGGGCGTGAGCTGCCCGGTAGGATTGAACGCGGTCGCCGCCGAGTAAGGGCGTCCATGCCATTCCTCGGGTCGGAATGAGGTTTCCGACTGGAGGATCGGGACAGCCGACTCGCTGGAGGACATCGTTCCTCACGACCAATGGCGCTGCGTGGCCGGTGGTTGAATCGAAAAAGGCGCGGGGCTCGAAGGCCCTCGCGCCTTTTTTTGGGATATGGCGAGGCAGGGAAGTCGGCCGCAGGGCGCTGCGTTGAGGATATCTCCGCTTTTTTGCTGCGCGCGCCGACGCTTCGTGCCAGTTTCGCAAACTGGAATGAGCCTGGCGGACACAAGCCGGGCCGCGCCGCTCGGGGCCGCTCGCCCCGCCTCCTCAACAGGGACCCGCGACACTCATGAAGTCCATCCTCGCCGGCCTTCTCGCCGCTTGCCTCGCCGCCACGGCCGGCTCCGCCCTCGCTGCGGACCTGAAGCCCGCCGTGATCTTCGACCTCGGCGGCAAGTTCGACAAATCCTTCAACGAGGCCGCCTTCAACGGCGCCGAGCGTTTCAAGAAGGAATCGGGCACCGCCTATCGCGAGTTCGAGATGCAGAACGAGACGCAGCGCGAGCAGGTGCTGCGCCGCTTCGCACGCGACGGCAACTCGCCCATCATCGCCGTCGGCTTCGCCCAGCAGGCGGCGGTGACCAATGTCGCCAAGGAATATCCCAACCTCCAGTTCGCCATCATCGACACGGTGGTGGACCTGCCGAACGTGCGCTCGCTCCTCTTCAAGGAGGAGGAGGGCTCCTATCTCGTCGGCATGCTGGCGGCGATGAAGTCGCAGTCCGGTACGGTCGGCTTCGTCGGCGGCATGGACATTCCGCTGATCCGCAACTTCGCCTGCGGCTACAAGGGCGGCGTTCTGGCGGCCAAGAAGGACGCCAAGTATCTCGAGAACATGACGGGCACCACGGCGAGCGCCTGGAACGACCCCGTGCGCGGCGGCGAACTCGCCCGCTCGCAGATGTCGCAGGGCGCGGACGTGATCTTCCACGCCGCCGGCGGCACCGGCATCGGCGTGCTGCAGGCCGTGGCGGACGGCGGCAAGTTCGGCATCGGCGTCGACTCCAACCAGAACATGCTGCATCCCGGCCATGTCCTCACCTCCATGGTGAAGCGCGTCGACAACGCGGTGTACCAGACCTTCAACGACGCCAAGAACGGCACGTTCAAAGGCGGCACGGTAACGCTCGGCCTGAAGGAAGACGGCGTCGGCTATGCCGTGGACGACAACAACAAGGCGCTGCTGACCCCCGAGATGACGGCCGCCGTGGAAAAGGCCAAGGCCGACATCATCGCCGGCACGGTCAAGGTCCACAACTACAACACGGACAACGCCTGCCCCTATTGATCCCTATGGATTGAAGCGCGGTTCGCGGCCCGGGGCGTCCTGCTCCGGGCCGTTTTTCGTTTGAGCGGTCCGCATCTGGTCAAGCGGGGCCCGCCGGTGCTAGAGGCGCGGCTCGACAGCTGGGAAGGGCAGGCCATGCGCAAGGTGATCTTCGACACCGATCCGGGGCAGGACGACGCGGTGGCGATCCTCGCCGCGCTCGGCTCCCAGCAGGAGATCGAGGTGATCGGCATCTCGGCGGTGGCCGGCAACATTCCGCTGCACCACACCGTCAACAACGCGCTGCGCCTGATCGAACTGGCCGGCCGGCCGGACATTCCCGTCCATGCCGGGGCGGACCGGCCCTTCGCCCACGCTCTGGTGACGGCCGAGCATGTGCATGGCGAGACGGGCCTCGATGGGCCGGACCTGCCGCAGCCCGTGACGCGGGTGCGCGAGGGCCATTCGGTCGATTTCATCATCGACACGGTGCGCCGCCTGCCGGAAAAGACGGTGACGATCGCGGCGCTGGGGCCGCTCACCAACATCGCGCTCGCCTTTCTGAAGGCGCCCGACATCGCCCGGCGGCTGCAGGGCATCGTCCTGATGGGCGGGGCCTATTTCGAGGTCGGCAACGTCACGCCTACCGCCGAGTTCAACATCTATGTCGATCCCGACGCGGCCGGGGTCGTGTTCCGCTCGGGCGCCGAGATCACCGTTCTGCCGCTCGACGTCACCCATGGCATGCATGCGACGCCCGAGCGCATCGAGGCCTTCCGGCGCCTCGGCAACAAGGCGGGCGCGGCGGTGGCCGCCATGCTCAGCTTCTCGGAAACCTACGATCTCAAGAAGTTCGGCTGGGACGGCGCGCCGCTGCATGACCCTTGCGTCACCGCCTATCTCGTGGCGCCCGAGCTGTTCGAGGGACGGCGTGTGAACATCGAGGTGGAAACCGCGAGCGTGCTGACGCGCGGCATGACGGTGGTAGATTACTGGGGCGTCACCGACCGCGCGCCCAACGCTTTCTTCGTGCGGCGCGGCGACGCGGACGGCTTCTTCCGGCTCCTGGTGGAGCGCGTCGCGCGCCTGCCTTGAGCAGGGCGGGCCGTGGGGCGCTTGCGCCCCCTCGGCTCAATAGTGCGGCGGCTTGGTGATCTCGGGCCGGGGCGTCGCCACTTCTTCCAGCGCCAGGAAGCGCTCGGCCAGAACCTTCAGCGTCTTGCGCAGCCGGTCGATCTCGCCGCCCTGGCGCGCCATCTCGGCGGACAGCTCCTCGATCGTCCGGTTCTGGTGGGCGACCTGGATTTCCAGTTCCGTGATGCGCGGGTCGAGGGCGCTCATCGCACGATCCTTTCCAGAATGGCGCGCAGCCCATCCGGCAGCGGCACGGGGCGGCGCGTCTCGGCGCTCACATGCACATGCACGAAAACCCCTTCCGCGGCGGCGATGTCGTCCTCGTTGCGGAACAAGGCGATGTCGTAGGCGATCGAGGAAGAGCCGAGCCGCGCGATGCGAAGGCCCACCGTCACCCGGTCGGGAAAGCCGATCTCGGAAAAATAGCGGCAGCCCGTTTCTGCGACGAAGAGAAGCGTCTCGCCCGGGCTCGTCGGCAGGCCCTGTTGGAGGAGCCAGCTCGTCACCGCCGTGTCGAAGAACGTGTAGTAGGCCGCATTGTTCATGTGGCCATAGGCGTCGTTGTCAGACCAGCGGGTCGAGACCTCGATGAAGGCGGCGAACTCGGCGCGGCTGCGAGGGCGCGGTCGGGGCGGGCTCGGCTCGGAAGGGGACATGGGACTGGCTGGCTCCGGCTTTGAGGGTTCGTGCGGGGAGTGGCCCGCAACGGCTTCGGGTTCAAGCCGTTTTCTGAAGGAGGGCGCGCCCATCGAGTCGGCTGGCAATCGGGCGCGGGCCTCTCTAAACTCGCGCGCAATTGAAATTCGGGATCTCAGGACCGGCATGGCGCCAGCGATCGAACTGATCGGCATTTCCAAGAGCTTCGGCCCCGTGCGGGCCAACCGCGATATCAACATGCGGGTGGAAAAGGGCACGATCCACGGAATCGTCGGCGAGAACGGCGCGGGCAAGTCGACGCTCATGTCGATCCTCTACGGCTTCTATCAGGCCGACGAGGGCGAAATCCGGGTCAACGGCGCAAGCCTGACGATCCCCGATTCGAACGCCGCGATCGCCGCCGGCATCGGCATGGTGCACCAGCACTTCATGCTGGTGGAAAACTTCACGGTCATCGAAAACGTCATGCTGGGCGCCGAGCAGTCGGGCCTTCTGTCCTCCGGCATCCGCCGCGTGCGGGCCGAGCTCCTGCGGCTGGAGCGCGAGCATGGGCTCGCCATCGACCCAGACGCCGTGGTGGAGACGTTGCCCGTCGGCCTCCAGCAGCGGGTGGAAATCCTGAAGGCGCTCTATCGCGGCGCCGAGATCCTGATCCTGGACGAGCCGACCGGCGTGCTCACCCCGGCCGAGGCGGACCAGCTCTTCTCCGTGCTGCGCCACCTCAGGGACGAGGGGAAGACCGTCATCCTCATCACGCACAAGCTGCGCGAGATCCTGGCGGTGACGGACAATGTCTCCGTCATGCGGCGCGGCGAGATCGTGGCGACCGTCAAGACCAAGGAAACGTCGGCCCCGGAGCTCGCCGAGCTCATGGTCGGGCGCCGGGTTCTCCTCCGGGTCGAGAAAGGCGCGGCCGTCCCGCGCGAGCCGCTTCTGGAGGTCACCGACCTCACCGTGCGGGACGGGCGCGGCGTCGCCATGGTGGAGAACGTCTCCTTCCAGATCCGGGCGGGCGAGATCGTCGGCATCGCGGGCGTCGCCGGCAACGGCCAGTCCGAGCTTCTGGAGGCTCTGTCGGGCATCCACGCGGCCGAGCGCGGCACCGTGCGCCTGTGCGGGGAGACGCTGGACCTCAAGCGGGACATGGACCCGGCCATGCTGCGCACGCGCGGCATGGCGCATGTGCCGGAGGACCGGCACCATATGGGCCTCGTCCTGCCTTTCACCGAGGCCGAGAACGCCATTCTCGGCTATCACCGCGACCCCGCCTATGCGAAGGGCCCATTTCTCGACGTCGCCGCCATGCGCGCGGAAGCGCAGGCCAAGATCGCCGCCTACGACATCCGCCCGCCGTCTCCCGATCTCAGGACCGCCAATTTCTCCGGCGGCAACCAGCAGAAGGTCGTGCTGGCGCGCGAGATGGAGCGCGACCCGGCGGTTCTGCTCATCGGCCAGCCGACGCGCGGCGTCGATGTCGGAGCCATCGAGTTCATCCACAAGCGCATCATCGAGATGCGCGACGCCGGCAAGGCGGTTCTTCTCGTCTCGGTCGAGCTGGACGAGATCCGCGCCCTGTCCGACCGCATCCTCGTGATGTGCGCCGGCCGCATCGTCGGCGAGCGCGGCCCCGAAACCTCCGAAGGCGAACTCGGCCTGATGATGGCCGGCGAGACCGTGGCGGAGGCCGCGCAATGAAGGACGCCCGCATCACGCTGGTGACGCTGGGCGTCGCCGATCTCACGCGCTCGTCCCGTTTCTACGAGGCGCTGGGCTGGGCGCGGACGGACCAGGGCAACGAGAGCGTCGTGTTCCTGCAAGGCGAGGGGATCGTGCTCTCCCTGTTCGGGCTGGAGGATCTGGCCAAGGACGCCGATGTTCCGCTGGAGACGCTGCCGCGCTTTCGCGGGGTGACGCTGGCGATCAATCTGGCCGACGAGGCCGAGACCGACCGGTTCTTCGCCCTGGCGCTGGAGGCCGGCGGAACCGCCGTGAAGCCGCCGGAAAAGGTGTTCTGGGGCGGATATTCCGGCTATTTCGCCGATCCCGACGGGCATCTCTGGGAGATCGCCCACAATCCCTACTTCGCGCTCGACGCCGCCGGGCGGCTCGATCTCACCGCCCAGCCGAAGGACCCGGCATGAGCCGACCCTATACCAAGCTTCCCGCCTGGATCGACCATGGCGTCCTTCCGCTCGTCAACGTCGTGGTGGCCTTTCTGGTCGCCGGGCTCGTGGTGCTGGCCGTAGGCGAAAGCCCAGTGGAGGCCGCGCGCCTCATGCTGCGCGGCGCCTTCGGCTATGGCGAGGGCTTCGGCTTCACGCTCTACTACACCACCAACTTCATCCTGACGGGCCTCGCCGTCGCGGTCGCCTTCCATGGCGGCCTGTTCAACATCGGCGGCGAGGGGCAGGCCTATGTCGGGGGCCTCGGCGTCGCGCTGGTGGCGCTCAATTTCGGCTCCATCCTGCCCTGGTGGGTGAACCTGCCGCTTGCCGTCGTGGCGGCCGGCGCCTTCGGCGCGGCGTGGGCCTTCCTGCCCGGCTATCTCCAGGCCAAGCGCGGCAGCCATGTCGTCATCACCACGATCATGTTCAACTTCATCGCCTCGGCGCTGATGGTCTATCTCCTGGTCGGCCCGCTGCGCCCGCTCGGCACGATGCAGCCCGAAACGCGCCAGTTCGATCCGGGCGGGCAATTGCCCAAGCTCGGCGGCCTGTTCGAGAGTCTGGGCATGAGTCTGGGCGGTGCGCCGCTCAACGTCACCTTCTTCGTCGCGCTCCTGGCCGCGCTCTTCGTCTGGGTGCTGATCTGGCGCACGCGGCTCGGCTACGAAATCCGAACGCT
The DNA here is from genome assembly GCF_001442755.1 of Aureimonas sp. AU20. Classification (NCBI taxonomy): domain Bacteria; kingdom Pseudomonadati; phylum Pseudomonadota; class Alphaproteobacteria; order Hyphomicrobiales; family Aurantimonadaceae; genus Aureimonas; species Aureimonas sp. AU20. The sequence goes on from NZ_CP006367.1 coordinate 933,396, forward strand.
GGGCTTCTCGCCCGCCGCCGCCCGCTATGCCGGCATGAAGGAGACGCGGCTCGTCGTCACCATCATGCTGATCTCCGGCGCGCTCGCCGGCATCATGGCGCTGAATTCGGTGATGGGCGACCAGTACCGGCTGCAGTTGAACTTTCCCGCCGGCGCCGGCTTCGTCGGCATTGCCGTGGCGCTCATGGGCCGGGGCCATCCGCTCGGCATCCTGCCGGCGGCCTTGCTCTTCGGCGTGCTCTACCAGGGCGGGGCGGAACTCGCCTTCGACATGCCCACCATCTCGCGCGACATGATCGTCATCATTCAAGGATTGGTGATCCTGTTTGCCGGCGCCTTGGAAAACATGCTGCGGCCCGGCGTCGGCCGGCTCTACGGCTTCGTGCGCCTGCCTCTGACCAAGCCCGTTCCCGCCGAGGAGGCCCGCTGATGGATATGCTCGGCCTTCTCAACCTCCTCGATTCCACCATCCGCCTGTCGACGCCGCTGCTCTTCGCCGCGCTGGCCGGCCTTTATTCCGAGCGCTCGGGCGTCTTCGACATCGGGCTGGAGGGCAAGATGCTGGCGGCGGCCTTTGCCTCCGCCGCCGTCGCCGCGCTTGCCGATTCCGCCTTCGCGGGGCTGGCGGCCGGCGTCGGCGTCGCCATCCTCTTCTCGCTCGTCCATGGACTCGCCTCGATCACCTATCGCGGCAACCAGATCGTCTCGGGCGTGGCGCTGAATTTCATCGCCTCGGGGCTGACCATCATCCTCGGCGCGGCCTGGTTCGGCCAGGGCGGCAACACGCCGACCCTTTCGGCCAACGGGCGCTTTCTCGACATCGCGCTGCCGGGCGCCGACGCCGTGCGCGACGTACCGGTGCTGGGCTTCGTCTATTCCGGCCTCCTGTCGGGCCAGAACCTCCTCGTCTATCTCGCCTTTCTCGCTGTGCCCTTCACCTGGTGGGTGCTCTACCGCACGCGCTTCGGCCTCCGGCTTCGGGCGGTCGGCGAGAATCCGGGCGCGGTGGACACGGCCGGCATTTCCGTCACCTGGCTGCGCTACCGCGCGGTCATCATCTGCGGCGTCTTGACCGGCATGGCCGGAACCTATCTCTCCATCGCCCAGTCCGCTGGCTTTGCCCGCGAGATGACGGCGGGGCGCGGCTATATCGCGCTGGCGGCGCTGATCTTCGCCAATTGGAAGCCGGTGCCGGTGATGCTGGCCTGCCTCCTGTTCGGCTTTCTCGACGCCGCCTCGATCCGCCTCCAGACCACGGCGCTGCCCCTGATCGGCCAGATCCCGCCGCAGTTCGTCCAGGCGCTGCCCTATATCCTGACGGTGATCCTGCTCGCCGGCTTCGTCGGCAAGTCGAGCCCGCCCAAGGCCGGCGGTGTGCCCTACGTGAAAGAGCGCTGACCCATGTCCGAAGACCTGTTTCTCAAGGCGCGCTCGGCCATGCGCAAGTGCCATGCGCCCTATTCCAACTTTCCCGTCGGCGCGGCGCTGCGCACGGAGGACGGGCGCATCTATTCCGGCTGCAATGTCGAGGTGGTGAGCTTTCCCGAGGGCTGGTGCGCCGAGACCACGGCCATCGCCCATATGGTGATGGACGGCGGCGGGCGGATCGCCGAGATCGCCGTGGTGGCAGAGCGGCTGCGCGGCTGCTCGCCTTGCGGCGGCTGCCGCCAGCGCATCGCGGAGTTCGCCAGTTCCGACACGCGCGTCTTCCTGTGCGACGCGGCGGAGGGCGTGATCGAGACCATCCTGATGGGCGATCTCCTGCCCAAGGCCTTCCCGACGGATGCTGTCTCGTGAGCGCGGCGGCGGACGCTCTGCTTCAGCGGCTGGGCGCGCGACGGCCGCGCGTCGCACTCGTGCTCGGCTCCGGCCTCGGCGCCTTGGTGCGCGAGGTCGAGGACGCCGATCACATTCCCTATGGCGAGTTGCCGGGCTTTCCCGTCTCGGCCGTGTCGGGCCATGCGGGCGAGATCGTCTCCGGCCGGCTCGCGGGCGTCGAAATCCTCATCCTGTCCGGCCGCATCCATTACTACGAGGCCGGCAATGCCGCCGCCATGCGCCCGGCGCTGGAGGCGCTGAAGGCGGTCGGCGTCGAAATCCTGGTGCTGACCAACGCGGCCGGTTCGGTAAACCCCGCCATCGCGCCGGGCGAGGTCATGCTGATCGACGATCACATCGCCTTCAGCGGCGCCAATCCCTTGATCGGCGAGCCGACCGATGCACGCTTCGTCGGCATGACGGCAGCCTACGATCGGCCGCTGCGCGAGGCGCTGCTGCGCGGCGCCGACAAGGCCGAAGTGCCGCTGCATCGCGGCGTCTATATGTGGTTCTCCGGCCCCTCGTTCGAGACGCCGGCCGAGATCCGCATGGCGCGGGTGCTGGGGGCGGATGCGGTCGGCATGTCCACCGTGCCCGAAACCATTCTCGGCCGTTTCCTCGGTCTTCGCGTCGTCGCGGCTTCGGTGGTCACCAATTTCGGCGCGGGCATGACCGGGGCCGAACTTAGCCATACCGAGACCAAGGACATGGCGCCGATCGGCGGCGCCAAGCTTGCGCGCATCCTCGCCGAGGCCCTGCCGGAGTTCGCGGCATGAGCGACCGCGCCACCGAGGCCCGCCAGCTGATCGCCTGTCTCGACCTCACCGATCTGAACGAGGATTGCACGTCGGCTGACGTCGAGACGCTGGTCCGGCGCGCAAGCACGCCGGAAGGCGATGTCGCCGCGATCTGCATCTGGCCGCGCTTCGTGGCCGAGGCGCGCGCCATTCTCCCCGCCGGCATCCAGCTCGCGACGGTCGTGAACTTTCCCGGCGGCGGCGAGGATGTGGCGGCGACGATAGAAGAGACACGCAAGGCGGTGGCGGACGGGGCGGACGAGATCGATCTCGTGATCAGCTATCGCCGCGTCGCGGCCGATCCCGGTTTCGTGGAAGCGCAGGTCCGCGCCGTGAAGGAAGCGGCCGGCACGGCGCGGCTCAAGGCGATTCTGGAGACCGGCGAACTGGCCGACCCAGATCTTATTCTTTCGGCCGCCGAGGCGGCGCTCGAGGGCGGGGCGGATTTCCTCAAGACCTCCACCGGCAAGGTGCCGGTCAGCGCGACGCCGGAAGCCGCTGGCATTCTGCTCCAGGCCATCGCCAACGCGGGCGGGCGGGTCGGCTTCAAGCCGTCCGGCGGCATCAGGCGTTTCGAGGACGCCAAGCTTTATCGCGACATGGCGGAGGAAATCTGCGGCCCCGGCTGGGCCACGCCGGATCGCTTCCGCCTCGGCGCCTCCGGCGTGCTGACCGATCTCCTGTGCGTTGCCGGCGCGGCGGCGCGTGGCGCCTCGGCTCCCGGCGGCTACTGATGCAGCTCCCGGCCGAAATCATTCGTCGAAAGCGCGATGGCGGTACCCTGAGCGCGGACGACATCGCGGATTTCGTGCGCGGTGTTGGCGAAGGGGCGATCCCCGACGCGCAGATCGCCGCCTTCTGCATGGCGGTCTTCCTGCGCGGCATGGGCTCGGACGAGACCGTGGCCCTGACGCTCGCCATGCGCGATTCCGGCGAGGTGCTGGACTGGCGCTTCCTCGACCGCCCCGTGGCCGACAAGCATTCCACCGGCGGCGTGGGCGACAATGTCTCGCTCATGCTCGCGCCGATCCTCGCGGCCTGCGGCGCGGCGGTGCCGATGATTTCGGGGCGCGGCCTCGGCCACACCGGCGGCACGCTGGACAAGCTGGAAGCCATTCCCGGCTATACCGTGACGCCGCAAGCCGAGCGGCTGCGCGCCGTGGTGCGCGACACCGGCTGCGCCATCGTCGGGCAGACCGCGCGTCTCGCCCCGGCCGACGGGCGCATCTATGCCGTGCGCGACACCACGGCGACGGTCGAGTCCGTGCCGCTGATCGTCGCCTCGATCCTGTCCAAGAAGCTCGCCGCCGGGCTGGAAAGCCTCGTTCTCGACGTGAAGACCGGCTCGGGCGCCTTCATGGCGGGCGAGGCGGAGGCGCGAGGGCTCGCCCGCGCGCTGGTGGATGTCGCCAAAGGCGCGGGCCTTCGCTGCAGCGCCTTGCTCACCGACATGAGCGAGCCGCTGGCGAGCGAGGCCGGCAATGCGCTGGAGGTGCGCGGGGCCGTCCGCTTCCTTTCGGGCGAGGCGCAGGCGCCCCGCCTTCGCCGCGTGACGCTGGCGCTCTCGGCCGAGGCGCTGGTGCAGGCCGGGCTGGCGGGGGATACGCAGGCTGGAGAGGCGATGGCCCGCCGGGCGCTGGACAGCGGCGCCGCGCTGGAGCGCTTCGCCCGCATGGTGGCCGGGCTCGGCGGCCCCGTGGATTTCGTGGAGCGCATGGACGAGCACCTGCCCCGCGCGCCCGTTCTGCGGCTGGTGCCGGCCCCGGCGGCGGGGATTCTGGCCGAGATCGACACGCGGGCCCTTGGCCTTTGCGTGGTGCGGCTGGGCGGCGGGCGCACGGTGCCGGGCGCGGCGATCGACCCGGCCGTCGGCCTGTCCGATCTCTGTCCGCTCGGCACGGCGCTTTCGCCGGGCGAGCCGTTGGGCTTCGTTCACGCGCGTGACGAGAGCACCGCCGCGCAGGCGATGGCGGACATCACCGCCGCCATTCGTCTGGCCACCGAGGCCCCGGCCGCGCGGGACGTGATTGACACGCTTCGCTGATCGGGTCGGACGCGCGATCGGATGCCCGACCGAGTCTGTGAGCCAGAGCGTTTACCTGCCCCGGCATCCCTACTCCGATGTGCGCTTCATCCTGAAGGTCCAAAGCCTTGCCAGCCGCAAATGAACCCCGAAACTCGGCGCGCGTCCCGACGCGGGCCTTCAGGGTGTCAGCGTCAGCGTGTCGCCGGTCACGGAATAGCTTTTCAGGCGCTTGAGAAAGCTCATGCCGAGAAGCGTCGAGGACAGGGCCTCGCCCTTGAGCACCATGACATCGACGTCGCGCACCTCCACCGATCCGATCGCGATCCGCTTGGCGGTGGCGAGCGCCACGGGAACCCGGCCATTGGCGGTTTCCGAGACGGCGGTGAACTTGTCCGGCGAAACAGTGATGCCGAGCCGGCGGGCGGTGCGTTCGCTCAGCGCAACATAGGTCGCGCCCGTGTCCACCAGCACCGGCTCCACCCGTCCGTCGAAGCGCGCCTCGGCACGGAAATGCCCATCCGGGTCGGCGCGAAGGCGCAGCACGCGACCGTTGGGGACGGGGAGCGAGGCTTCCACCACCTTGGCCGGCGGATCGAGCCGCTCGGCCTCGCTGGCCGCGCTGAGGCTCGCTCGGTAGCGCTCGAAGGCGGAGGGAAAGGCCAGGGCTATGATCGAGGCGAAAACGGCAAAGCCGAGAAGCCGGGTCATGAGCGAAGGTCCTTCCAGAGGCAAGGGGCGCGGTGGACGCAAGCTTGCCGGAGGAGGGTTAGCGAAAGCTTGGCAAGGGAGCGCTTTGCCCCTCAAAGGTCAACGAGACCTTGGCATTTCGTAGACATTTGAAGCGCTGGTTGAGGTCTTTGGGTTTGGTGGCGAAGCGCCGTGCGGAGCGGCGTTCTTCACCTGGGGCAACGAGCGGGGGTAGAGGGCTCTTCGTCAGCATCTTCGCGCCGGCATGGAGCCTAGCGTCGTGGTCCGACCGGCCGCCGCAAGTCGGGACCGCGTTGCCTGAAGGTTCTGCGCTACGCTTCTTCGACCGAAGCCATGCCGCTGCGATGAATAACCCCGTCTTCACACTGAAGGACCCGCTCGCGCGTACCTCTCGTAGCGTCTGACGTTCCGGCTATTCCAGCTTGGCGTCGGGATTATCCTGTTCGCCGCGCCACCCGAAACTCGCGCCTGCGGCCAACTGGTTGGCTCGCCCGGCTGGGGCCGCGTCCTGCGGTCAGGTACGGCCGGTCAGAGCGCTAATGCCTGGAGCCGGGGCCGCTATGATGCCGGTTGCGGTATCCAGGTCTTGGCGCAACCCGGCGCGGCGGCCAATCCTGGCGCAGACCCCGATGGGTCCCGTTCTGGCGGATGTTTCCCCGGTGTCCCTTGAAGCATTCTCAGGCGAAGCGGCGACGCTTCGCCCTGTTGCTGGACCACCTTCTCGCGGCAACCCTCGCGGCTGAGATGGGCCTGCGGAACGGGAGGGAGATGGGATCGCTCCCTTTCCGTGGATCGAAAAGGCCGAGCCCGCATCCGGGGCGCGGTTCTGAAACGGAGCGCCCCGAAGCTCGTCAGCCGGGTCCGCTTCCCCCGCACTCGCCTCGCGGCGCGGGGGAGGGGCGCGGTCACTTCGTGCCGTACATCCGGTCGCCCGCGTCGCCGAGCCCCGGCAGGATGTAGCCCTTCTCGTTCAGCCGCTCGTCGATCGCGGCCGTGAAAACGGGAATGTCGGGATGGGCATCGCGGAAGCGCTTGATGCCCTCGGGCGCGGCCAGGAGGCAGAGGAAGCGGATGTTCTTGGCGCCGCGCTCCTTCAGCTTCTCCATCGCGGCGGTGGCGGAGTTGGCGGTCGCCAGCATCGGGTCCACCACGATGGTGAGGCGGCTCGCGAGGTCTTCCGGCGCCTTGAAGTAGTATTCCACCGGCTCCAGCGTGTCGTGGTCGCGATACATGCCGATATGGGCGACGCGGGCCGCCGGCACGAGATCGAGCATGCCTTCCAGAAGACCGTTGCCGGCGCGCAGGATCGAGGCGAAGACCAGCTTCTTGCCCTCCAGGATCGGGGCGTCCATCTCCTGCATCGGCGTTTCGATGCGCATGGTGGTCAGGTCGAGATCGCGCGTCACCTCGTAGCACAGGAGCGTCGAGATCTCGCGCAGGAGACGGCGGAAGCTGGCCGTGGAGGTCTCCTTCTTGCGCATCAGGGTCAGCTTGTGCTGTACGAGCGGATGGTTGATGACGGTGACGCCGTCCATTCGGAAACCCTCTTTATGCCTGTTCTATCCTGCACTCTGGTCTAGAGGCTGTCATGGACCATGGGCAAGTCTCGTATCGGATCAGCGGGGATCAGCTCGCCCAGGGATGACTTCCCCGATCCGACCCTTCGGGCCGCCCGCCCCAATCCGCCGGAGGGCGTCGCCGGTTTTGCCGGTAGCACCGCTACCGGCTGCACCCGGCTCCTACCCGGCGGATCGGGGCGGGCGGCACAAGACATGCCCATAATCCACGACAGCCTCTAGAGGCTGGAGCCCGGCGCGCCAAGCGCCAGGGCGCGCATCGTCAACAGCTCGGAGAGGCGCTTGCGCACCGGCTCCTCCACGAAAGCGGCCTCGATGGCGTTGCGCGTCAGCGCCAGGCGCTCCGCCGGCTCGAATCCGGCCTCGGCCGCGAAGCGATATTCGGCGGTGAGATCGCTGCCGAAAAAAGGCGGGTCGTCGGAATTCACCGTGAGCCGCAGCCCGGCCTGCCGCAGGCGCGCAAGCGGATGGTTGGCGGCGTCGGGTGCGACGCCGAGCGCGAGATTGGAGAGCGGGCAGACTTCCAGCGTGACGCCCTCCTCGCGCAGCCGGGCGAGCAGCGCCGCATCCTCCACCGCGCGCACGCCATGGCCGATGCGCGAGACGTTCAGCGCGTCCAGCGTTTCCGCGACTGCCGCCGGCCCGGCGAACTCGCCGGCATGGGCGGTGAGGCCGAGCCCGGCCTCGGCGGCGATGCGGAACGCCTTCTCGAAATCGCGCGGCCGGTAAAGACGCTCGTCGCCGGCAAGGCCGAAGCCGGTGACGCCAGGCGCGCGGGCGGCAAAGCGGGCGGCGGCCTCTACGGCGTCCGTCCCGAGATGGCGCACGCCGACCACGAGAAAGCGGCAGACGATGTCGGTCTCCCGCTCCGCCTCGGCCGCGCCGCGCGCCAGGGCGCCGAGATAGGTCTCGGGCGACAGGCCGCTTGCCGCCGCATGGTCGGGCGAAATCGTCAGCTCGCTGTAGATCGCGCCCTGCGCGGCGAGGCCGGTCAGATAGTCGAAGGCGAGGCGGCGATAGTCGTCTTCGGTGCGAAGCAGGGCGGCCGCCCGGTCATAGGCGGCGAGAAAGCCGGAAAATCCCTCCCAGCGATAGGTCGCCTCGTCAGCGAAGCCGCTGAGATCGACGCCCTGGCGCGCAGCCAGTTCGCGGGCGAAGCCGGGCTGCAACGTGCCTTCCACATGGCAATGAAGCTCGGCCAACGGAAAGGGGGCGGCGGGGCGGCCGCGCGCGAAAAGGCTCACAGGAAGCTCCGCCCATGCGGCCCGACGGGCAGGCCGAGATGGGCGGCGACGCTTTCCCCGATGTCGCTGAACGTCTCGCGGCGGCCGAGGGCGCGGGCGGCGATCCCCGGCCCGAAGCCGAGGATCGGTACCTCCTCGCGCGTGTGATCGGTGCCGGGATAGGTCGGGTCGCAGCCATGGTCGGCGGTGAGGATCGCAAGATCCCCGGGGCGCAGCAGGGCTTCCAGCTCCGGCAGGCGGCGATCGAAGGCCTCGAGCGCCGCGGCATAGCCCGGCACGTCGCGCCGATGGCCGAACAGCATGTCGAAATCCACGAAATTGGCGAAGACGAGATCGCCGTCGGCGGCGTCGCGCACCGCGCTCAGCATGGCGTCGAACAGCGCCATGTTGCCGTCTCCCTTGCGCACCTCGCTCATCCCCTGGTGGGCGAAGATGTCGCCGATCTTGCCGATGCCGATCACCCGGCGCCCATCGGCCACGGCGCGGTCGAGGATCGTCGCCTCGGGCGGCGGCACGGAATAGTCGCGCCGGTTCGCCGTGCGGCGGAACGTGGCGCTGCTCTCGCCCGTGAAGGGGCGGGCGATGACGCGGCCGATATTGAGCGGATCGACATGGCGCCGCGCCGCCTCGCAGAGCCCGTAGAGCCGATCCAGGCCGAAATGCCCTTCGTGCGCCGCGATCTGCAGCACGCTGTCGCTGGACGTGTAGAGGATCGGCCGGCCGGTTCGCACGCTCTCCTCGCCCAGCGCCGCGATGATCTCGGTGCCCGAGGCATGGCAATCGCCGAGGATGCCGGGGATGCCGGTGTCATCCACGATCTCGGCGATCAGCTCGGGCGGAAAGCAGGGAATGCTGCGAGGAAAATAGCCCCAGTCGAACCGCACCGGAACGCCCGCGATCTCCCAATGGCCCGACGGCGTGTCCTTGCCCCGGCTGACCTCCGCCGCCCGGCCCCAGATCCCTTCCGGCTCCCCGCCGCGCCCGCGCCCGCGCCCGGCCGCGTGGAACAGGCCGAGCCGCTCCATATGGGGCAGGTCGAGCGGCCCCCCGCGCAGCCCCGGCCGATCCGCCTCGCCCCTCGCCGCAGCCTCCTGGATATGGCCGAACGTGTCGGCGCCTGCATCGCCGAACGCGCCCGCATCCGCCGCGCCGCCGATGCCGAAGGAATCCAGAACGATCAGAACGGCTCGGGTCATGGCACTCTCCTCCGCCGGACTTGTGGCACGCCAAGGCGACTTGCGAAAGCCGATCGACCGGGCAAGCTCTAGCCGCAGTCGCTGCAGGTGATGCCGGCCCCGTTGCTCGTGCCGCGCGGCCAGTAATAGGCCATGTCCTTCATCTCGATCGCGGAGGTGAAGCCGAAGCCGCCGAGCGGGGTGTAGAGATAGCTCGCCTCGGCCACCACGATGGCGGTGGACTTCTGGCCGGCGAGCGAGGCGGGCAGCGTGAAGACCGAGCCCTTAACCCGGGCGGTCGCGCCGTTCACGGCGCGCGACCAGTCCACCGTCGCCTTGCCCTTGTCGTCGATCAGGATCGAGGACAAGGCGATCCGCACCTTGCTTGAGTCGAGCGGCTGCATCAGCGCGCGCGCCACGTCGAGCTCGGCCGAGATCGCGGCCTTCGTGGTGGTGGTGTCCTGCGCGATCAGGTCGGCCGTCGCATTGGCGGTCGCCTGGAGCTTGCGGTTGGCGGTGACGGCGAGCGTCGCGTCCGATGCGCCGATATAGACGATCAGCATCACGGGAACCACCAGCGCGAACTCCACCGCCGCGATGCCGCGCCGGTCGCCGCCGAAGCGCCGGGCGAGCGCGGTCCAGGCCGGGCGCATCAATAGGGCTCCGTGCGGAAGGCCGATACGCTGGCGAGGACGACCTTGCCGTTGGATGTCGACAGGAGTTTCAGGAAGTCGGTCACCGGCGTCCAGGGATAGAAGACGCGCAACGCCATGATGGTCTTGGAGCCGCCGGCCTCGGTTTTGGTGCCATATTGCTGGCTCGCGTCGGGCTGGGACAGATCGACGTCCTGGAACGAGGCGTAGGTGCGCAGGTCGATCGTCAGCTTGTCGCAGGACAGGAACACGCTGACCCTGTCGCAGATCAGCTTGCGAAAGGTCTCGGGTTTCAGATCGTCGGCGTCGAGCTGTCCTGTGCGCACGAGGCGGGAGACCTGTTCCACGCCGCCGTCCAGCGTCAGCTGCGATATGAACAGAAGCCCCGTCTCGATCGTGGCGAAGGTCAGGAACAGGAAGGGGACGGCGAGAATGGCGAATTCCACCGCCGTCGCCCCCGAGCGGTCGCGACGAAAGCGCTGGAGACTCCATCCGCGCCCGCCTCCGCAGCTTCTCGCGCCTCGCCAGCCAGGGGTCGTATCTCTGGTCATGATCGCTCCGGCGCGCTGCCGCATACGCTTGCCCAAGCGGTGAGGGCTTGGCGGGCGGGGCGCTTGTCTTGGCCGAAACGGTAAGGCTACCCGTCTTGCGAAGGCGTTAAGAGGGCTTGGCAAAAGCTTCGGACGGGCAAGGATCGAGCGGATTTCCTTAAGCGCGAGGCGGCTGCGGCCAGGGGGTTTAGATCGACGCGGTCTGGAAGGAGCCTTTAGGCTTACTGGCCGGCGGCGACCATCGACTCGTGGCTTTGGAACTGGCCGAGCGCTTGGCCGAAACTGCTCTGTTCGTCGCCGACGGTCACCTTCGGCTCGCAATGCGGGGAACAGGAATAGGTGGTGCGCGACGCCTGGCGGTAGACGCGCACGGACCGGTCCTCGCGGCTCGTGACGGTGACGTCGTCGTCCAGCACCACTTCGCCGCCGGGATCGAGCACCACGACATTGGTCACGCCATAGGATCGGCCCGTCAGAACCAGCGTCTCGGCATCGTGCACGGTGACATCGACGATCGACGGGTTGCCGATGATGATCGTGCCGGCCGCGCGCGGGATCTTCAGGATGCGCGCGTGATCCACCGCGACGTCGAGGCCGCCCGGCGAAGCGGCCGAGGCGAGCGAGGCGCCGAGCGCCAGGCAGGCGACGATCAGGAAGGATGCGAACCGGCGCATGGCGAGGCGAACTCCAAGGACTCGGGGACTCGACCGGCCCCGATGCGCCATCATCGTGCGATGGAATTAAGGATAAGTTTCCCCAAGTCCTTGGTTGTTTCTTTAGCATGGGGTGCTGAAAGCCAGCTTAACGCCTTGTTAACGATCAATTTTAAGCGAGCCGCAATCGTCGGGGACTAATTTGGAGCGAACCGAACGAGGCCAGCATGACCGGATCGTCGGGATCAGATCGACAACCTGCTGCCTTTAGGAGACCTCCCATGATGAAGCTTCTCGCTCGCTTCCAGAAGAACGAATCGGGCGCCACGGCCATTGAATACGGCCTGCTCGCCGCCCTGATCGGCGTTGCTATCATCGCAGGCGCCGGCTCGCTCGGTGCGACCTTGAACAAGAAGTTCGACTCGATCGCCTCGACCGTTGGCGGCAACACCGCAACGACCGGCGGCGGCGCCGCGAAGTAAGGGCGACGCTCTGGTTGCCTCTGCTTAAGAGATTGGCCCGGTCGGAACTTCCGGCCGGGTCGCATCCGATCGGGTGATTCGATGTTTGAGACGTCCATGCTCGTTCTTTTTTGCGCTTGCATGGCGGCCGCGAGCGTTTTCGATCTCGCTCGGATGATCATTCCGAACCAGCTCATCCTTATCCTGATCGCGGGCTTCTTCGTTCTCGCAGTTTCGGCAAGTTGGCCGGCGTCGCTGATCGGCTTGCATGTGGCGATGGGCGCGATCGTTCTGATGGCTACATTTGCCGCCTTTGCCCTCGGTTGGATGGGGGGAGGGGACGCCAAACTGATCGCGGCCACCGCTCTTTGGTTCGGCCCGACGGCGGAGCTTTGGGACTATATGTTCCTGGCCAGTCTCTTCGGCGGCATTCTGACCCTGATGCTGCTGCTGGCACGGGCTTGCCTCAGCCCCACGACGGGGCATGTCTCGGTGGATCGGCTTCTGACCTCCACGTCCGGCGTTCCCTATGGCGTTGCTCTCGGGGCCGCGGGTCTCGTCGTGGTGTCCCGCTTCCCCCAGATGCAATCGCTGTTCGACCTGGTCTGACGGGAACCGTAGACCTGTTTCCTCCTCGTTAACCATGTCTTGAGAGTTTCCCGCCGATAAAGGTCCAAAGGGCGGCGGATCGCCCGGCCTGATCGGGGAAGCCGCAATGCGTGTGTCGCGTCTGGCGATTTTTGGAGTGGCGGGTGTCGCCGCCGCCGGCGCGGGCCTCCTGGCCATCAACATGGCGGCGCCGCCTCCGCCCGAACCCGTGCTCATCACCGCCCAGCCCGCCGAGCCGCCGATCCGGCTGGTGGATGTTCTGGCCGCCTCGCGCGACATCGCCATGGGCGAGCGCGTCGACGACGCGCTGCAATGGGTGCAGTGGCCCGAAAGCGCCGTCTCCGAAGCGCTGCTGCGCCGCGACCAGAAGCCCAATGCGCTCGAGGAGGCCAAGGGCTCGATCGCCCGGCAGGCCTTCTTCATCGGCGAACCGATCCGCGAAGCCAAGCTCGTGAAGACCGATCGCGGCTTCCTGTCCGCCATCCTACCGGAGGGCAAGCGCGCCATCGCCGTGCAGATCGCCGCCGACACTTCGGCCGGCGGCTTCATCCTGCCCAACGACCATGTCGACGTCATCATGGCGCGCGAGAAGGCCGCGCCCGGAGCCTCGCAGGCCGCCGGCGTGGAAACCACGACGATCCTCAAGAACCTGCGCGTTCTCGCCATCGATCAGACAGTCGAGGAAAAGGACGGCACGCGCGTTGTCGTCGGGTCCACCGCGACGCTGGAGGTCGATCCGCAGCAGGCCGAAGCGCTGACGGCGGCCACCCGCATGACCGACCGTCTGATCCTGTCGCTGCGCTCGCTGGCCGATTCCGTGCCCGGCTCCCCCGGCTATGCCCGCTTCCTTTTGGAGCAGGAGCAGGCTCCCCAAAAGTCTCAGGTCCGCGTGGTGCGCTACGGCAAGACCACCGACGTCACCACGAGGAACTGACGCATGGCGCTCCGTCTTCGCACCGTCCGTACACGCGCGCTCGCAGGGGGGCTGCAGGCCTCGCTGGCGTTTTGGCCGCTCCTGCCGCTGCCGGCCTTAGCCGAAAGCTCGGTGATCGCGGTCAACCGACCGCAGCAGACCATCTCGCTCGGCCTCGACAAGTCCAAGGTCATCGACCTGCCGCGAGACGCCCACGACATCGTCGTTTCCAACCCCGCGGTGGCGGACGCGGTGACGCGCACGGCCCGGCGCATCTACATCTTCGGCAAGCAGATCGGCCAGACCAACATCTTCGTCTTCGACGCGAACGGGCGCGAGATCGCGGTTCTCGACCTCAAGATCGAGCGCGACATCTCCGCGCTCGCCTCCACGATCCGCAAGTACATCCCGTCCGCCGACGTGCGGGCCGAGATGCTGAACGACAACGTGATCCTGACCGGCACGGTGGAAAACGCGCAGGACGCCCAGCGCGCGGTGGATCTCGCCACGATCTTCGTGACCGGCGGCGAGGGCACGACCGGCCAATACATCAAGACCGCGACTTCGGGCGCTTCGGCGGCCGGCGGTGGAGGGGTCGCCATCGGCGGCGTGTCGCAGGCGCAGGAACGCCGGCAGACCAGCCAGATCGTCAACCTCCTCCAGATCCAGGGCGAGGACCAGGTCACGCTGAAGGTGACGGTCGCCGAGGTTCAACGCTCCGTCGTGAAGCAGCTCGGCATCGACGGCGTCGGCGTCGGCTCGCTCGACGGCATCGCGTTCGCGGCCGCGAGCGACAATCCCTTCGGTCTCGGTAAGGCGATTTCGAACGCCGGCGCCAGCGTCTTCAACGGCGGCAACAGCGGCAACGGCATCACGGCCCAGCTGCGCGCCATGGAGCAGGCAGGCGTCATGCGCACGCTAGCGGAGCCGAGCCTAACCGCGATCTCCGGCGAGAGCGCGTCCTTCAAGGTCGGCGGCGAGTTCTCGGTCGCCAGCGGCAAGTCGGAAACGCCGGAAAAGCGCACACCCATTCTCAACAACAACGGCGCGATCGTCGGCTACGACACGACGCCGGCGAACGTCACCTATGACCACAAGGACATCGACTACGGCATCGGGCTCGACTTCACACCGGTGGTTCTTTCGCCGGGGCGCATCAGCCTGAAGATCCGCACGGCGGTCTCCGAGCCCACCTTCGAGTCGCCCTACGCCATTCCGGGCGGCGTCGCGCCGGGCGTCAATCTCGTCGGCATTCGCAAGCGCCTCGCCGACACCACGGTGGAACTGCCCTCGGGCGGCTCGCTGGTGATCGCGGGTCTGGTGCGCGACGAGATGCGGCAGGTTATTTCCGGCTATCCTGGCCTGTCCAAGATCCCGATTCTTGGGACATTGTTCCGCTCGCGCGACTTCCAGCGCTACGAGACCGAACTCGTCGTCATCGTCACGCCCTATCTCGTGCGGCCCGTGGCGCGCCAGCAGCTGGCGCGGCCGGACGACAATCTGAATTTCTCCTCCGACGGCGCCTCCAACTTCCTGGGCCGCGTGAACCGCGTCTATGGCGCCGCCGACACCCGTCTCCCCCCCGGCCGCTACCACGGCAACGTCGGATACATCTACAAATGACCGTGCGCCGCCGCTTCTCCCCCCGCCGTCGCCTCGCGTTGGCCTCGGCCGCCCCACTCCTTATCGGCCTCCTGGCCGGCTGCGCCAACCAGCATATCGAGGTGGGCGCGATCCCCGACGACTATCGCACGCGGCACCCGATCACGGTGCGCGAGGCGACCGAGGATCTGGAACTCTTCGTCGCCTCCTCGGATACGCGCCTGACCCCGGCCGACGAGACGCGGGTGGAAAGCTTCGCCACGCGCTTTCGCGCCTCGCGGGCGACGGTGATCCGGCTGCGCGTGCCGTCCGGCGGGCGTAATGCGGCGGCGGCCCGGCTCGTCGCCGACAATGTCGCCGGGGTTCTGCGCCGACATGGCGTGGCGCGCCAGCGCATCCTGATCGCGCCCTATCCGGCGGGGGGCATCGCCGACGTGCCGCCGCTGCTCCTGTCGTTCAACGCGGTGGTGGCCGAAGTCGAGCCCTGCGGCCGCTGGCCGGAGGACCTCGCCGACACCAGCGAGAACCGCAACTACCACAATTTCGGTTGCGCCTCGCAGAGCAACCTGGCCGCGCAGATCGCCGATCCGCGCGACCTGCTCGGGCCGCGCGGCATGAGCGAGATCGACGCGGAACGCCGCTCCACCGTGGTCGAGAAGTATCGCCGCGGCGAGCGGACCGCATCCGAGGCGCCGCGTCAGGCGTCCGACTACAATTGGTAGGCCGAAAGCGATGATCGATCTTCCTTCCGGCGATTCCCCCTATCGCCTTTCCGACACGGACCTGCGCCAGCGCCTCGACGCGCTGCGCCCGGTCCCGCGCATCAGCATCCAGGCCTTCTGCGAGACCGCCGCCGTGGGCGAGGCGATCGAGGCGGCGGCGGGCGACCGGCGCATGGTGAAGGCGCATGTGCGCGTTCACATGGGCGGCATCCGCGCGGCGGTGGAGCATTACGCCACCGCTCCGACGCCCAATCTCGTGTTTCTCGAATCCACCCTGCGGCCGAACGAGCTTCTGGGCGAGCTGGAATCGCTCGCCGATGTCTGCGATCCCGGCTCCAAGGTGGTGATCGTCGGCCATCACAACGACGTCTCGCTCTACCGCGAGCTGACGCGGCGCGGCGTGTCGGAATACATGCTGGCCCCGGTGCATCTGGCCGACGTGCTCGCCATCGTCTCGCAGCTCTTCATGGCCGAGGGCAGCGATCCGCTCGGCCGCATTCTGGCCTTTGTCGGCGCCAAGGGCGGGGCCGGGGCCTCGACGCTCTGCCATAATGTCGGCTGGACCATGGCCCGGCTCTTCGGCAACGACGTTCTGCTGGCCGATCTCGACTTGCCCTTCGGCACGGCCAATATCGATTTCGACCGCGACCCGCCGCAAGGCGTGGCGGAGGCGGTGTTCTCGGCCGAGCGGCTGGACGAGGTGTTTCTCGACCGGTTGCTCGTGTCCTGCGCTGATCATCTCTCGCTTCTGGCCGCTCCCTCGACGCTCGACCGTGCCTATGACTTCGAGGCGGAGGCCTTTTCGGCGCTGATCGACGCGGCGCAGCGCGGAACGCCCCATGTCGTTCTCGACGTGCCGCATGTCTGGAACGGCTGGACGCGCACGGTCTTGGAGCGGGCGGACGAGGTCGTGCTCGTGGCCGAGCCGGACCTTGCCAACCTTCGCAACGCCAAGAACCTGATGGACACGCTGCGCAAGGCGCGGCCCAACGACCGGCCGCCGCATCTCGTACTGAACCGGGTCGGCGTGCCCAAGCGCCCCGAGATCGCCCCGGCCGAGTTCGCCGAGCCGCTGGGTGTCCAACTCATGGCGCAGATCGCCTTCGACCCGCTGGTGTTCGGCACGGCCGCCAACACCGGCCGCATGCTGGCCGAGCTCGACGGCAAGCACGCCGCCACGCTCGCCTTCAACGAGATGGCGCATGCGCTGACCGGACGGGCCGTGGCCAAGCAGGCGCCGAAACAGACGCTGGGCGGGCTGCGCGCGTTGATGCGCCGGCGCTAGCGCCAAGATTGAATGACAGGCCCGCTCTGGTTCGCCGGCGCGGGCACGGTTCGAGGCGCCGCCATGGCCTCGCAAGGCAAGCGGAAGGAACAGGACGACATGTTCGGCAAGCGTGGAAACGAGACGGGCACGATGGCACGGCAGGCGCCGGCCGCGCCTGCGCTCCCCGCGACGCCGGCCCCGGCACCCGTCTCGCGCGGCGAGGCGGCTCCCCCGCCGCGCGCCGCGCCCGCCAAGGCGGCGCCCGAGGCGCCGGCGCCCGTGCAGGCCGTCCGGGCGCGCTCGGACAGTTATTACGAGACCAAGAGCAAGATCTTCGCCGCGCTGATCGACACGATCGATCTCAGCCAGTTGGCCCGGCTGGAAACCGAGATGGCGCGCGAGGAAATCCGCGACATCGTCAACGACATCATCTCGATCAAGAATTTCGCGATGACGATCGCCGAGCAGGAGGACCTGCTCGCCGACATCTGCAACGATGTTCTCGGCTACGGCCCGCTGGAGCCGCTTCTGGTTCGCGACGACATCGCCGATATCATGGTGAACGGCGCGCGCCAGACCTTCATCGAAGTCGACGGCAAGGTGATCGAGGCGGGGGTGCGCTTCCGCGACAACCAGCAGCTTCTCAACATCTGCCAGCGCATCGTCAGCCAGGTCGGCCGGCGCGTCGACGAATCCTCGCCCATCTGCGACGCGCGCCTGCCGGACGGCTCGCGCGTCAACGTCATCGCGCCGCCGCTCGCCATCGACGGCACGGTGCTGACCATCCGCAAGTTCAAGAAGGACAAGCTGACCCTGCCGCAGCTCGTCGAGTTCGGCGCCATCTCGCCCGAAGGGGCGACCATCCTCGAGATCATCGGCCGCGTGCGCTGCAACGTGGTGATCTCCGGCGGCACGGGCTCGGGCAAGACGACCCTTCTCAACTGCCTGACGCGCTATATCGACGAAGACGAGCGCATCATCACCTGCGAGGACTCGGCCGAGCTCCAGCTCCAGCAGCCCCATGTCGTGCGCCTCGAAACCCGCCCGCCCAATATCGAGGGCGAGGGTGAGATCACCATGCGTGACCTCGTCAAGAACTGCCTGCGCATGCGGCCCGAGCGCATCATCGTCGGCGAAGTGCGCGGACCCGAGGTCTTCGATCTCCTGCAGGCGATGAACACGGGCCATGACGGCTCGATGGGCACGATCCACTCCAACAGCCCGCGCGAATGCCTGAACCGCATGGAATCCATGATCGCCATGGGCGGTTTCTCGCTGCCCTCGCGCACGGTCAAGGAGATCATCGTCGGCTCGGTGGACGTGGTGATCCAGGCCGCGCGCCTTCGCGACGGCTCGCGCCGCATCACCCACATCACCGAAGTCGTGGGCATGGAAGGCGACGTGATCATCACGCAGGACCTCTTCCTCTACGACATCCTGGGCGAGGATTCGCGCGGCCGGCTGGTCGGGCGCCACCGCTCCACCGGCATCGGCCGGCCCGCCTTCTGGGACCGCGCGCGCTACTACAACGAGGAACAGCGACTGGCCCGCGCGCTCGACGCGGCGAATGTGGAAGTGGAGCGCGGGGCGTGATCACGATCCTGTTCGTGGCCCTCGTCGCGCTGTCGACCGGCGCCCTTCTCTACGGCGTGCTTCAGCCTCGCTTCGAAAGCGACAAGGCCGCGCGCTCGCGCTTCGAGCAGTTCTCGGCGTCCGAGAACGATCTGGCCCTGCGCCAGGCGGCGCGCGACCGGATGCAGGAAGTGTCCAAGCGGCGCAAGACGCTGCAGGCGACGCTTCAGGACTTCGAGGAAAAGAACCGCAAGCGCAGCGACAACATGCGCAAGCTCACGCTTGAAGCGCGCATCCGCCAGGCCGGGTTCGACTTCGCGCCGCGCGCCTACTGGCTCGGCTGCGCCGGGATCGGCGTCGTCGCCTTCCTGCTCATGCTGATGCTGACCGGCGCGCTTCTCCTGTCGCTCGGCCTTGCCCTGTCTGCCGGGCTCGGCCTGCCGCACTGGTTTCTGGGTTGGCGCCGCACCCGGCGCCAGCGCAGCTTTTCCGACGAGTTCGCCAATGCGCTCGACGTCATCGTGCGCGGCATCAAGTCCGGCCTGCCGCTGCAGGACACGCTGCGCATGATCGCCTCCGAAACGCCCGATCCCGTGCGTTCGGAATTCGCACGGATCGTCGAGGCGCTGCAGATGGGCGCGCCGCTGACGGAAGCGGTGGGCCGGCTTTACGCCAGCATGCCCATGCCGGAGACGAACTTCTTCGCGATCGTCGTTTCCATCCAGTCCCAGTCGGGCGGCAATCTCGCCGAAGCGCTGAACAACCTGTCGCGCGTGCTGCGCGATCGCAAGAAGATGAAGGGCAAGATCAAGGCCATGTCCATGGAGGCTAAGGCCTCCGCTTATATCATCGGCTCGCTGCCGATCATCGTGGCCGGCCTCGTCTATCTCACCTCGCCCGATTACATTTCCATTCTGTTCACCGACCCCAAGGGCCACATGATCCTGATGGGATCGGGCCTCTGGATGCTGTGCGGCATCCTGGTGATGCGCAAGATGATCAATTTCGACTTCTGAGGTTCGCATGGACGCCGTGTTGCAGATGTTCGGCCTGTCCAGCCATGTGGCGCTCGGCCTTTTCGTGGCCGTCGCCATGTTCGCGACCCTCGTGTCCCTGGTGCTGCCGCTCCTGTCGGGCCAGGAGATGAAGGGGCGCATGAAGGCCGTGGCGCTGGAGCGCGATCAGGTTCGCGCGCGCGAGCGCAGCCGCATGGCCAACGAGCGGGACGGCGGGCGCGTCACCCTGCGCAAGCAGGCGGACCGCTCCTTCGCCGCCAAGGTGGTCGAGGCGCTCGACCTTCGCAAGGCGCTTCTGGACGAGGCCACGATGACGAAGCTGCGCATCGCGGGCTTTCGCACGCATCGCGCGCTGACGCTGTTCCTATTCTGCCGCGTCGCCCTGCCGCTCGTGTTCGGCCTTCTAGCGGCCTTCTACATTTTCGGCCTCGGGATGATGGCCGACCGCGCCTTCTTCATGCGGGTCTTCGTCTGCATCCTGGGCGCCTATGCCGGCTTCTACGCCCCCATTCTCTTCGTCGGCAATGCCGGCAAGAAGCGCGCGCAGTCGATCCGCCGCGCCTGGCCGGACGCGCTCGACGTTCTCCTGATCTGCGTGGAATCGGGCAATTCCATCGAGGCCGCGTTCCGGCGCGTGGCGGACGAGATCGGCATTCAGTCCGTGCCGCTGGCGGAGGAGATGGTGCTGGTCTGCGCCGAACTCTCCTACCTGCCGGACCGCCGGCAGGCCTACGAGAACCTCACCGCGCGCACCGGGCTGGAATCGGTCCGCTCGGTCTGCACGGCCCTCGTCCAGGCCGAGCGGTACGGAACGCCGCTCGGCGTCGCGCTGCGCACGCTGGCGCAGGAAAGCCGCGACCAGCGCATGACGGCGGCCGAGGGCAAGGCCGCCGCGCTGCCGCCCAAGCTCACCGTGCCCATGATGGTGTTCTTCCTGCCGGTGCTCTTCGCCGTCATCATCGGCCCGGCCATCATCAAGGTCATGCCGATGCTGTAGCGGGCGGTGGCGCGCCGTGCTGGCGACGCAGCCGCCAAGCGTCCCGCCGGCAGTTCGCGGGCCGGGAAGGCGAGGCGGGGCGCCCGTCAGCCCCGGCGTTCGCTCTTCAGCTCGCTCCAGGTGTTGCGCTGCGCCAGCATCTGCTTGAGATAGGCGACATTGGCCCGCGCCTCGTCGGGCGAGAGCACATCGGAGGCGATCTTTTCGGCCTCGCCGAAGCGCCCTTGGAGGCCCACCGCCAGCGCCAGGTTCTGGCGAACGCGCGGATCGGCGCCGGGCTTGGAGGCGGCGCGGCTGAGATAGGTCTCGGCGCCTTTCAGGTCGTTCTGGAGAAGCGAGGACATGCCGAGATTGGACAGGATCGACGGCTCGTTTGGCTCCAGCGTCAGCGCCTTCTCGTAGACGATGCGCGCCTTGTCGGGCTGGCCGAGTTGGTCGAGGATCGCGCCTTCCGCCGACAGGAGCCGCCAGTCGGGCTGGTCCGGCGTTTGGGCGCGGCGGATTGTCTCCAGCGCCTTGGGCAGTTCGCCCGCTGCCGCCAGCGCCTTGCCATAGGCGCCGAGCACGTCGCGGTCGTTGGGATGGGCGATCGCCACCTGCTGCATCACCGCCAGCGACTGGTCGTTGCGGCCCGCCGTCTGGAGGGCCGAAGCGTAGGCGAGGCCCACGTCCTTGTTCTTGGGGTCGCGCTCGTAGGACGCGCCATAGATGCGGATCGCGCCGCTCAGCTCTTCCGATGTCATGGAGGAAAGGTCGCGCTTGGGTGGCGCCTCGCCGCGCGGGGCGATCGAGCCCGTGTGCATGCGCGAGGTCTGCGTGCAGCCGCTCGCCGCCAGACCTGCCAGAAGCAGCAGGGCCAGCGCGCCTCGCCTTGCACCCGGCCTCGGGCGGGCGTAGGTCGGCGCGGCGTCCTCGTTTCTGAATCGGCGCATCGGCTTTTCCGTTCCTTCCACCCGCCGCGGGCAGGATGCGGACGGGTCATCTTTCGTTAACCCCTAAGTCCCGACCATTTCGCGGGGCTGACGTTCGCGAGCCTTTCCCATGACCGACCGCCTTCTCTCCTCCTCCGCCAACGCCCTGCCGATCCACGCCGCGCCCGAGGGCGCACTGGAGCAACTGCCTGAAGCCGCGCGCCGCTGGCTGGAGGCGACGGGCTTCAAGGCTGGCGCCGGTTCCGTCGCGCTTCTGCCAGGCGAGGCGGGGCTGGCCGGCGCCGTGCTCGGCCTCGGCGCGCCGGATGGGCAGGGCGAGGCGGAGCGCGCGCTCCTCGCCGGCGCGCTGGCGCAGGCGCTTCCCGAAGGCGACTGGGCGCTGGATGTGGCGGCCGGGCTCGACCCAACGCTCGCCGCGCTCGGCTTCCTGCTCGGCGCCTATCGCTTCGAGCGCTATCTGACCAAGCCCGCCAAGCCCGGCCCTCGCCTCGTGCTGCCGGCCGGAGCGGACGAGAGCGCGGTTCGGCTTCTGGCGTCGAGCGTCCATCTCGTGCGCGACCTCATCAACACGCCCACCAACGACCTCCTGCCGGACGGGATCGAGGCGGCGGCGCGAGAAGTCGCGACGGAGTTCGGCGCGGAAGTGAGCGTGACGCTGGGCGACGCGCTGCTCGAGGCGAACTTCCCGATGATCCACGCGGTCGGCCGCGCGTCCAGCGTCGCGCCGCGCCTGATCGACCTCACCTGGGGGCCGGCCGACGCGCCGCGCGTCACCCTGGTCGGCAAGGGCGTCGCCTTCGACACGGGCGGGCTCGACATCAAGCCGGCCTCCGGCATGCTCCTGATGAAGAAGGATATGGGCGGCGCGGCGAACGTTCTGGGTCTCGCCCGCCTCGTCATGGGCTCCCGGCTCGAGGTCCGGCTGCGCGTGCTCATTCCCGCCGTCGAGAACGCCATTTCGGCAAACAGCTTCCGGCCGGGCGACGTCCTGCGCAGCCGGCTCGGCAAGAGCGTCGAGATCGGCAACACGGACGCGGAAGGGCGCCTGATCCTGGCCGACGCCCTGGCGCTGGCCGACGAGGAATCGCCCGAGATCCTCGTCGACATGGCGACGCTGACGGGCGCGGCGCGTGTGGCGCTCGGACCTGAGCTTCCGCCCTTCTTCACCGACGACGAGTCGCTGGCCGGCGAGATCGCGCTCGCGAGCCAGGCGCTGCACGATCCGCTCTGGCGCCTGCCGCTCTGGAAGCCCTATGCCAAGGCGCTCGCCTCCAAGATCGCCGACACCAACAACGTGACCACGGACGGGTTCGCCGGTTCGGTGACGGCGGCGCTTTTTCTCCAGGGCTTCGTGCGCAATGCCAAGAGCTGGGCGCATTTCGACGTCTACGGCTGGCGGCCCCAGGCGGGCCCGCTCGGGCCGGCGGGCGGCGAGGCGCAGGGCATCCGCGCGCTGGCCCACGTCCTGACGCAGCGCTACGGGCGGTCTTGAATCCGCCCGAAAGTGCCGGAATTTTGGGCGATGCGCGCCGGGCACGAGGCGAATCGGCGCGCCTGAGGGCGCTCATGGGTATCGACATCAAGCCGGCGCAGGCCTTGCGCCTGCTCTATCGCAACGCCATGCTCCAGGCGCACCATCCGGGCTCCGATCTCACCGCCCGGCAGACCGCGATTCTTCTGACCATCTATCTCGACCCGCCGCCCCATACGGTGCGCGGCCTCGCCGAAAAGCTGCAAGTGGCCAAGCCCGTGGTGACGCGGGCGCTCGACTCGATGGGACGCATGAACCTGCTCGAACGCCAGCGCGACCCCAACGACCTGCGCAACGTCCTCGTGCGCCGCACCGTGGAGGGTAGTCTCTTCGTGTCCGAAATGGCGGATCGACTTGTGAGCGAAGCGGGAGCGCTGGGACGATGACCGCCGCGCTCGACCCTCGCCTCCACGCCCACCGGCCCGATCTCGCCGACCGCCGCCTCGAAGGCCGCCTCGAGGCCGCGCGCTTCGTGGAAGGCCAGCCCGCCCATGTCGCCATGCCCGTGGCCGATCTGCGCCGCCGTCCCTCGGCCGACGCGCCGCTGGAAACCCAGGCGCTCTACGGCGAGCGGGTGCGCGTCTTCGAGGACACGATGGAGGGCTGGAGCTGGGCGCAGCTGGAGCGCGACGGCTATGTCGGCTGGATTCCGACGGTGACGCTCGTCGGCGGCGAACCGCCCGAGCCGACGCACCGGGTCTGCGTGCGCCAGACGCTGGTGTTTCCCGGCCCCGACATCAAGCGACCGCCCATGCACGACCTGCCGCTCGGCGCGCGGCTGCGCGTCAAAGGCGAGGCGAGCGACCACAACGCCACCTACGGGCTGATCGATCCGTTCGGCGCCGTCGTGGTGCAACACATGAAGCCGGCGGGCGCGTTCGAGACCGATTTCGCGGGCGTTGCCGAAGGGTTTCTCGGCGTCGCCTATCTCTGGGGCGGCAAGTCGGCGTTGGGGATCGACTGTTCGGGCCTCGTGCAGGTGTCGCTCGACGCCTGCGGCCTCTCGGCCCCGCGCGACACCGACCTTCAGATCGCGCTGGGCGAGGGCGTCGAGACGGACGCGCCGCTCCGGCGCGGCGATCTCGTGTTCTGGCGCGGCCATGTCGGCATCATGCTGGACGGCGCGCGGCTTCTCCATGCCAACGCCCATCACATGATGACGGCGATCGAGCCCCTCGCCGAGGCCGTGTCGCGCATGGAGGCGCGGGGCGTTTCCGTTCTGGCAATCCGCCGCCTGCCGGAGTTCGCAAGCGCCTGACGATGCGTCGCGATGTCAGCGGCAGGTGCGTTCCGCCGCCGATATCGTCGGCGAAGGCTGGCGGCATCCCATACGGTCCGCTTCCGATCGTTGGCAGCATCTCCCGGCCATCGGGCATTGGGAGATGCCGCCCGAGGACTCTCAGTAGCCTGCGCCGCGATCCACCAGATTCTCCAGCGGCTCGCCGCGCCGATGGGCGGCGATCTGGCGCATGATGATCGGGGCCAGCGCTTCCGGCTCGGACGAGGCGGCGGCGTGCGGCGTCACGAAGACGCGGGGATGGCGCCAGAGCGGGCTCTCGGAAGACAGTGGCTCGCGCTCGAACACGTCGAGCGAGGCCTCCATCAGGCGGTTGTCGTTGAGCGCGCGCAGGATGGCCGAATCCACCTGCAGCCCGCCGCGCCCGGCATTGACGAGAACCGGCGTCCCGAGCGGCGTTTCGCGCTTGAGCCGCGACAGGAAGGCGTCGTCGATCAGCCCGCGCGTGTCCGCCGTCAGCGGCAGGAGCACGACCAGGATGTCGCTCGACGCCAGAATCCGGCCGAGCCCGTCCTCGCCATGGAAGGTCTCCACGCCCTCGACGCGCTTCTCGCGCCGGCTCCAGCCCGCCACTTGGAAGCCGAGGCCGCGCAGCTTCTGGGCCGCGTCCCGCCCGAGTTCGCCAAGGCCCAGAATGCCGATCCTGATTTCGCCCGCCGCCGGCTGGCGCCGCTCGTTCCAGAGCCGCGCCGCCTGCTGCGCGCGGTACACCATGCCGCGCCGGTGATGGTCGAGCACCCGCCACACGACATATTCGCTCATGCGCGCGGTCAGATCCTCGGCCACGATGCGCACGATCGGCACGTTCGGCACCGTGCGGTCGGCCAGGATGTGATCGACCCCGGCGCCGAGCGAGAACACGGCTTCGAGGTTCGGCAGGCCTTCCAGAACGCCCGGCGGCTGCTTCCAGACCACTGCATAGCGGATCGAGGGATCGCCGGCCTGCGCCGGGCGCAGGATGATCGTCTCGCCGGGCGCGGCCGCCAGCATGGCGTCGTGCCAGCGGGTCGGGTCGAAGCCGGTGACGGAAAGAAGGATGCTCATGGAACACTCGTCGCGGTCGGAAAGAAGAGAGGCGAGACGCTTGGAACTTCGGACAATAGCGGCGGCCAGAGGATGAGCGAGGAATTTTTCTCGCTCACGAGGCACGAAGCGCAGCGGATGCGAGGGCGCATCGGTAAGGCATTCGCAACGAGGTGAGCGGAGAAAAGCCCCGGCCAGCCGACCCCGGTGGGTTTGCCCGGGTTCTAAGCCGCGTCCTGCAGAAGCTGCGCCCGGGCGCGGCCATGGCGGGCGAACCAGTGCGCGGCGGTGATGAGGAAGCCGTTCTCGACCGAGCCGGAGTCCACCGCCTCGATTAGGGCGTCCACCGGCGCACGAACGGCGATGATGTCCTCCTGCTCGTCCAGCTTGCCGCCGCGCCCGTTCAGCGCGCCGGCATCCACCAGCGCCAGGAAGTAGGTCGCGACCTCGTCGCATAGGCCGGGGGAGGAGAGGGCGGTGAAGCAGGGGGCGATAGCGGAGGCGACGAGACCCGTCTCCTCCTCCAGCTCGCGCCGCGCGGCCAGAAGCGGCGCCTCGCCCGCGTCCACCAGCCCGGCGGGCAGTTCCAGCGCCGCCGCCTTGCCCGAGGTCATGGCCGCGCCGATGCGGAACTGGCGGATCACCACGATCTCGTCGCGCGCGGGGTCGTAGGGAATGACGATCGCGGCATGGCCCGAGCGCAGGAACTCGCGCCGGGCGGTCAGCCACGCGTCGCGCCCCAACGGCGCATGGCGCACGGTGACGGAATCCAGCGGGCGAAACCCGTCGCAGAGCCGCTCCTCACGCTCCACGGTGAAGTCCAGATGCTGGTCTTCCAGCCGCTGCCGATAGGGATCGCTCATTCAGAAACCTCTTGGGCGCCCGCCGCCTCGATGCGAAAGGCCGCCGCCATCAGCGCCTTGGTGTAGTCGGTCTTCGGCCGCTCGAAGATTTCTTCGGAGGAGCCATGCTCCACCACCTGCCCGCCGCGCATCACGATCACCTCGTTGGCGAGCGCGCGCACGACCTTGAGGTCGTGGCTGATGAAGAGATAGGCGAGATCGTGCTTGCGCTGGAGATCGCGCAGAAGATCCACGACCTGCGCCTGCACGCTCATGTCGAGCGCCGAGGTGGGCTCGTCCAGCATCACGAAGCGCGGCTGAAGCACCATGGCGCGGGCGATCGCGATGCGCTGGCGCTGGCCGCCGGAGAATTCATGCGGGTAGCGAAAGCGCGTCGCCGGGTCGAGCCCGACCTCGTTGAGGGCGGAGACGACGCGCGCGTCGCGCTGCTCGGCAGACAGCGCCGGCTGATGCACGCGCAGCCCTTCGGCGATGATGTCGCCCACCGCCATGCGCGGCGAGAGCGAGCCGAACGGGTCCTGGAACACGATCTGGATGCGGTCGCGCAGGGGACGCATGGCCTTGAACGGGCGCTGGTCGATCCGCTCGCCGTCGAAGCGGATCTGGCCCTTGCTCGAGATCATGCGGCACAGCGCGAGGCCCAGCGTCGTCTTGCCCGACCCCGATTCGCCGACGACGCCGACCGTCTGCCCGGCGCGCACGGTGATGTCGATCCCGTCCACCGCCTTCACATGATCGGTGATCTTGCGGAACAGGCCGGTGCGCACGGGGAACCAGACCTTCACGTCTTGGCCTTGCATGACGACGGGTGCGTTGGCGTTGGCGGCCGGCGGGCGGCCCTTGGGCTCGGCCGCCAGGAGATGCCTAGTGTAGGGGTGCTGCGGATTGCTGAAGATCTCGGCGGTCGGCCCCGTCTCGACGATCTCGCCCTTGGTCATGACGCAGACCCGGTCCGCGATGCGACGCACGATGCCGAGATCGTGCGTGATGAAGAGCAGCCCCATCTGCCGCTCTTCCTGAAGCTTTTTCAGGAGTTCCAGGATCTGCGCCTGGACCGTGACGTCGAGCGCGGTGGTGGGCTCGTCGGCGATCAGCAGATCGGGCTCGTTGGCCAGCGCCATGGCGATCATGACGCGCTGGCGCTGGCCGCCCGAAAGCTGATGGGGATAGGCGCCGAGCCGCTTTTCCGGCTCGCGGATGCCGACCTGATGCAGGAGCTCCAGCGTGCGCTCGCGCGTCGCGCGGTCCGACAGGCCCTGGTGGACCTTCATCACCTCGCCGATCTGCCGCTCGATACTGTGCAGCGGATTCAGCGAGGACATGGGCTCTTGGAAGATCATCGAGATCTTGTTGCCGCGCACCGCGCGCAGCGCCGCGTCCGGCGCGCGGATCAGGTCCTCGCCGCCGAACAGCACCTCGCCGCCGGGATGGCTGGCGGCGGGATACGGCAGGAGCTTCAGGATCGACAGGGCCGAGACGGACTTGCCCGAGCCGGACTCGCCGACCAGCGCCACCGTCTCCCCCTTGGCGATGGTGAAGGAGACGCCCTTCACCGCAAGGCTCGTCGCCCCGCCCTGCGAGAAGGCGACCTGAAGCCCGCGCACGTCGAGAAGCGGGGCGGCGGCGGATGCGGCAAGTGTCAAGGGGCTCTCCTCAGGCCGGACGGGCGTTCAACGGGCCGGCCGGCGTCGCGGTCTCGTCGCGGTGTGCCGAGCCGTGCGCGCCAGGGGCGGAGTCGTGGTCGTGATGGTCGTGGCTGCAGCCCGGCCCGTGCACATGGGCCGGCACGTGTTCGTGAGCATGCCCATGGTCGTGACGGCCACCCTGATCGTGTCCTTGATCCTGCGAATGATCGTGGTCATGGTCATGGTCATGGTCATGGTCATGGTCATGGTCATGATCGTGCGCCTGCGCGTCGGTGCAGCCAAGCGCGCCGTCGGCGCAGATGTCGCCCTCGACCTCGACCGTCGCGTGGCCAATGGCGAACTCCTCGCGCAGCGTCACCTTGATGGCGCGCACGACGCCTGGCCCGTCCGCGCCCGGCGCCAGCCGCGCGTGAAGCGTCGCGGCGCGGCGCTTCGGGGTAATCATCCAGACATGAACGTGATGAACATCCGCCAGACCCTCGACCCGGCCCGTCAGTCTGCCGGCGATGCCGGCTCCATCGACGCCTGCCGGCGCGCCTTCGAGAAGGACATGCCCGGATTCGCGCACCAGTCGCCAAGCATTGGTGAGGATCAGGAGGCAGACCAGCACCGAGAGGATCGGGTCGATCGGCGTCCAGCCCGTGCGCCAGATGACCAGCGAGGCGACGATGGCAGCGACGGAGCCGAGGAGATCGCCCATCACGTGCAAGAGCGCGCCGCGCAGGTTCAGATCCTCCTTGTCGCCGCCATGCAGGACGAAGAAGGCGGCGATGTTGACGAGAAGGCCGCCCACCGCCACCGCGAACATCGGCCCAGCCAGGATGGGCACGGGGTCCGACAGGCGCCGCCAGGCCTCGAACAGGATGATGCCGGTGATGCCGAAAAGGACGAGACCGTTGGAATAGGCGACGAGGATCTGGAACCGGTCGTAGCCGAAGGAGCGGCGCGCATCGGCCGGGCGGCGCGCCATGCGGATGGCGAGGAAGGCCAGCGCCAACCCGGCGAAGTCCACCAGCATGTGCCCGGCGTCGGCAAGCAGCGCCAGCGAGTTCGAGATCAGCCCGCCCGCCACTTCGGCCAGCATGAAGAGGCCGGTCAGCCCCGCCGCGATCGCCAGCCGGCGCTCGCTCGCATGGGCGGCGTGGTCGTGCCCCTCGCCATGGGCGTGCCCGCCGGCATGGGCGTGCGAGCCGTGGGAATGGTCGTGGTGATGCGCGCTCATGGCAGTTGCAGCCTTTTCGCAGCCTCGAGAATGGAGAGCCGTTCGATAGGCCCCTTGTCGCGCAGACGCTTGTCGTTCGAAACCAGAATCTCGCAGCCTGCCAGACGGGCCGTCGCCAGATGGATCATGTCCGGCAGCTTCGCCCCGATCTCGGCCCGCAGCCGGGCGCTCTCGCGTAGCACCGCGCGGTCGACCGGCAGCGTTTCCACCAGCCCGTCCGCCGCGAGAAGATCCTCGTAGATGCAAAGGAGATCGGATGATGCCTCGGCGAAAGGCTTGGTCAGCACCTCCGCCAGCGTGAGTTCGCTCGTCACGAAGCGGCGCCCCTCACCGGTGAGACGGCGCACGAGACGCAGGAAGTCCGCATGCGGGCCTTCCACGGATTCGATCAGGATATTGGCGTCGAGATAGACCGCAGCCACGGCCGTCAGTCCCACTCGTCTCGAAGCGCACGCACGCGCGCGACGGCCTCCTCGGTGGTGACGGGCCGTGCGTTGGCGCTCTGATAGGCGTCGATCCGCCGGAACAGATCGGACCAGCGATCCGACGCCTCTTCCACCGTCACCGTCACCCGGTGCCCCGGCTCGATCCCGCCGCGCAGTTCCTCGGGCAGGTTCTCGACGGGATAGTCCTCTATCACGATCCGCTTGTGTTCGCCCATCTTACGTCACCGGAAGCTCTTGCGGGGGTCGAAGGCGTCGCGCACCGCCTCGCCGATGAAGACGAGCAGCGACAGCATCAGAGAGAGGACGACGAAGCCGGAAATGCCGAGCCAGGGGGCCTGGAGATTGTTGCGCCCCTGCGCCAGAAGCTCGCCCAGCGAGGGCGAGCCGGGCGGCAAGCCGAAGCCGAGGAAGTCGAGCGAGGTCAGCGTCGTGATCGAGCCGTTCAGGATGAAGGGCAGGAAGGTCAGCGTCGCCACCATGGCGTTGGGAAGGAGGTGGCGGCCCATGATGGTCCAGTCGCCGACGCCGAGCGCGCGCGCCGCGTTCACATATTCGAAGTTGCGCGCGCGCAGGAACTCGGCGCGCACCACGCCCACGAACGAGACCCAGGAGAAGAGCAGCATGATGCCCAGCAGAATCCAGAAGCCCGGCGGCAGGATCGCGGCGACGATCAAGAGCAGATAGAGAACCGGGATCGAACTCCAGATCTCGATGAAGCGCTGGAAGAGAAGATCGACCCAGCCGCCGAAATAGCCCTGCACCGCGCCGGCGAAGACGCCGATCACGGCCGAGGCGGCGGTCAGGATCAGGCCGAACAGGACAGAGACGCGGAAACCGTAGATCAGCCGGGCGAGAACGTCGCGCGCCTGATCGTCCGTGCCGAGCCAATTCCAGTTGCCGATCGTGCAGTTGGGATCACTGACACCGCCGGGGTAACGGGCGCAACGCTCCTCCTTCGAGAAGGTCCAGGACGGCGGCGAGGGGGCGGGAACCGGGATCTCGTTGTTGACGCTGGCATAGGAATAACGGATCGGCGGCCAGACCATCCAGCCATTGGCCGCGATCTCCTCCTGAATGAAGGGGTCGCGGTAGTTGGTGACGGGCAGGAAGCCGCCGAAGACCTCTTCCGGATAGTCCTTGAAGATCGGCGCGTAGTACTCGCCCTTGTAGGAGATCAGCACCGGCCGGTCGTTGGCGACGAACTCGGCGCCGAGCGTCACCACGAAGAGCACGAGGAAGATCCAGAGCGACCACCAGCCGCGCCGATGGCCCTTGAAGTTCTGCCAGCGGCGTTGGTTCAAAGGCGAAAGGCGCGGTGGGCGCAGCGTCTCCATCGGCGGCGCCATCTGCGCCAGAGCGCCGGAATCGGCCTTGGCGTCCTCGGCCTTGATCGTCTCGGGCGGGCGGCCCTGCAAGCTGACCATGGATCAGACCTCCCGCCGCTCGAAATCGATGCGCGGATCGATCCAGGTATAGGTGAGGTCGGAGATCAGCGTGGTCAGGAGGCCCATCAGCGAGAAGATGTAGAGCGTGGCGAAGACCACGGGATAGTCGCGCTTGTAGATGCTCTCGAAGGAAAGAAGCCCCAGCCCGTCCAGCGAGAAGATGGTCTCGATCAGGAGCGAGCCGGAGAAGAAGGCCGAGATGAAGGCGCCGGGAAAACCGGCGACGATGATGAGCATCGCGTTGCGGAAGACATGGCCGTAAAGCACGCGCCGCTCGCTGAGGCCCTTGGCCCGCGCGGTGGTGACATATTGCTTGCGGATCTCGTCCAGGAACGAGTTCTTGGTGAGCAGCGTCGTGGTGGCGAAGGCCGAAAGCGCCAGGGCGATGAGCGGCAGCGTCAGGTGCCAGAAATAGTCCACGATCCGATCCGGCCAGGAAAGCTGGGCCCAATTGTCGGAGGTGAGGCCCCGCAGCGGGAACCAGTCCAGAAACGAGCCGCCGGCAAAGAGAACGATCAAGAGAACCGCGAAGAGGAAGCCGGGGATCGCATAGGCGACGATGATGACGGCGCTGGTCCAGGTGTCGAAGCGCGAGCCCTCCTTCAGCGCCTTGCGGATGCCGAGCGGGATCGAGATGACGTAGGACAGAAGCGTGATCCACAGGCCGAGCGAGATCGACACCGGCAGTTTCTGGACGATCAGGTCGATGACCGTCGCGTTGGAGAAGAAGCTCGTTCCGAAGTCGAAGCGGGCATAGTTCCAGATCATCTCGCCGAAGCGGACATAGGCCGGCTTGTCGAAGCCGAACTGCACCTCCAGCCGCTTGATGAATTCGGGGTCGAGCCCCTGCGCGCCGCGATAGCCCGACGTGTCGCCGCTCTGGGCCGCCAGATCGCCGCCCCCGCCGCCCAGCCGGTCGGCCGCGCCGCCGCCCTGGCCCTGCAGCCCGGCGATGACCTGTTCCACCGGCCCGCCCGGCGCGAACTGGATGACAATGAAGGAAACGGCCATGATCCCGAACAGGGTCGGAATCATGAGAGCCAGACGTCGAAGGATATAGGCGGCCATTCACCGGTTCCAAAGGGGGGCGGTCATGCGAGGGGGAGGGCGGCGGGCGTCGCCGCTCAAGCGCGCCCCGCCGCCTTCGCCTTGGATTCGTCGTACCACCAGAGGCGTTCCACCGGAAACCCGTAATCGGGCTTCTCGTCCCGAAAGCCGAACATGTCCCACCAGGCGATGTTGTGGCCGGGCGAGCCGATATTAGGCAGCCAGTCGAGCCGCCAGCGCAGCACCCGGTCGAGCGCGCGCATGGCGGTGACGAGATCGGCGCGGCTCTTGGCCTCGCCGATCCTGTCGATCAAGGCGTCCACCGCCGGGCTCGCCGTGCCGGGATAGTTGTAGGAGCCGTTCCGCTCGCGCGCCGCCGAGCCGAAGAACAGGCCCATGCCCTCGCGCGTCGGCGTGCCATTGAACGAGAAGGCGCCGAGGATCATGTCGAAGTCGAAGCGGTTCTGCCGGTCCTGATATTGCGCGGCGTCCACCAGACGCATCGATGCGTCGATGCCGAGAAGCTTCATGTTCTCGATCATCTTGCCGTAGACGCGGGCCTGCTCGGGGTCGTTGATGAGGAATTCCAGCCGGAACACCGTGCCTTTCGCGTCCACCAGCTGCGAGCCCTTGCGTGTCCAGCCGGCGGCCTGAAGCAGCGTCGAGGCCTCGCGCAGGAGCCGCCGGTCGGTCCCCGACCCGTCCGAGACCGGCTGGCGCCAGACTTCGCCGAAGACTTCCGCTGGCAGGTCGGCGCGCAGCGGCTCCAGAAGCGCCAGCTCCTCGGGCGAGGGGGCACCCGTCGCCACGAAGTCGGAGTTCTCGAAGGGCGACTGCGAATGGACGCGCAGCCCGTAGAGAAGATTGGCGTTGGTCCATTCGAAGTCGAAGCAGAGATTGATGGCGCGCCGCACCCGCGCGTCCACGAACTGCTGGCGCCGCTGGTTCAGCGCCCAGCACTGGAAGCGCGGCCATTTCTCGCCCGGGATCTGCGCCTTCTTCACGCGCCCGGCGCGAAGGGCAGGGAAGTCGTATTCCGTTGCCCAGGCCCGCGTCGTGAACTCCTCGCGGAACGTCGAGTCGCCTTTCTTGAAGGCCTCCAGTGCGGCCTGCCGGTCGCGGAAGAACTCGACGCGGATCGTCTGGAAATGGTCGAGCCCGCGCGAGAAGGGCATGTCCTTGGCCCAATGGTCCGCTCGCTTCTCGTATTCGATGAAGCGCCCCGCGATGTAGCGGCCGACCTTATAGGGACCCGAGCCCGGGATCTCGGTAAAGCCGCCCTCGGTGAAGCGGCGGTCCTTGAAGAAGCTCTCGGGAACGATCGGGATCGACAGGGCCTGAAGCGCGGTCGGCAGCGTCTGGCGCCCGGTGAAGCGGATCGCGACCGTGCGCTCGCCCTCCGCCGTCACCTCGGCCACTTCCGCCAGCGCGATGGCAAGGCTCGGATGCCCCTCGGCCTTCATCGTGCGATAAGAGAAGGCGACGTCCCCGGCCAGCACGGGCGCCCCGGTGGAAAAACGCGCCTCCGGCCGAAGCTCGAAGCGGAACGTGTTGCCGTCCGCCGAGACCGAGACGCTTTCCGCCAGATGGCAGTAGATCGCGTCCGGCTCGTCTAGGGTGGAGAGCATCAGCCCTTCATAAAGCAGCTCGATACGCGGCGGCGCGTTGCCCTGCAGGATGAAGGTGTTGAACGTGTCGAACGTGTCGGGCGCCTGATTGAGGACCCAGTTCGGCACGGTGAACACGAAGCGCCCACCCTCCGGCGCTTCCGGGCTGGCATAGTCGAACCGCTCGTAGCCGGCGGGATATTTCACATCGCCGAAGGCCGAAAGCCCATGCAGCTTGGTGTCCGGGGGGCTGGCGGCGAAAAGGCGGCCGGGCGCGCTCGCGAGCGCCGCCCCGGCGAGCGCCAGCTTGCCGAAGTCCCGGCGCGACAGGATGCGGAAGCTCTCCGTCACGGCGTGACCGGGGGCTGCGCGGGGGGGATGGCGGGCGGCGCGGCCGGATCGGCCTTCTCCGCCGCCGCCGCGTCGGCCGGCGTGTTGACGGGCACCTCGCCCTTCACCCACCAAGAGAACGGGTCGATCCCGGCATAGGCCGGCTGCTTCTCGGGCATGCCGAACTTGTTCCAGTAGGACAGCCACGTCTGGGTCCGCGTCCATTGCGGCACGACATACCAGTTCCAGAGCATGACCCGGTCGAGCGCGCGCGTCGCGGCGACCAGAGACGCACGGTCCGGGGCGAAGACGATATCGTCGATCAGCTTGTCCACCACGGGGCTCTTGACGCCGGCATAGTTGCGGCTGCCCGGACTGTCGGCCGCAGCCGAACCCCAGAAGTCGCGCTGCTCGTTGCCCGGCGAGACGGACTGCGGATAGTAGGCCATTCCGACGGATTCGAAGTCGAAATTGCGCATCCGATCGATATATTGCGCACCGTCCACGATGCGAACATTGGTGCGGATACCCAACCGTTCGAGTTGTCTGGCATAGGGTTCGAGGACCCGGGTGTCGCTGGGGTCGTCTCCCAGAAACTCGATGGTGAAGGGCTTGCCGGCGGCATCCACCAAGGTCGTGCCCTCCGTTCGATAGCCGGCCTCGCGCAGAAGGGCGAGCGCCTCGCGCAGATGGTCTCGGGTCGCGGCGGGCGTGTCGTAGACCGGGAGCTTGAACTCCTGCGTGAAGACCTCGTCCGGGATCTGGCCCCGCAGCGGTTCCAGATATTTCAGCTCCCCTTCGCTGGGCAGACCCGTCGCCGCCAACTCGCTGTTGAACCAGTAGCTGCTGATCCGCTCGTTCAGGCCGAAGAAGATGTTGCGGTTCATATCCTCGAAGTTGAACGCGAGCGTCAGGGCTTTTCGCACGCGCGGG
Source organism: Aureimonas sp. AU20 (assembly GCF_001442755.1). Taxonomy (NCBI): domain Bacteria; kingdom Pseudomonadati; phylum Pseudomonadota; class Alphaproteobacteria; order Hyphomicrobiales; family Aurantimonadaceae; genus Aureimonas; species Aureimonas sp. AU20. The sequence continues at coordinate 968,079 of NZ_CP006367.1, forward strand.
TCGGAGAATTTCGGCAGCCGGTTGTTGAGAACATAGGCCTGCATCGATTTGACCTGATGGTCTTCGAGCGTCTTCTTGACGACCCGGCCATCAACGGCAGCCGGGAAATTATAGCCGTTGGTCCAGCGCTGCGAGCTGTTCTCGATCCGCCAGTCGTCCAGTCCGCCCTTCTTGAAGGCTTCCCAACTCGCGTTCGAATCGCGGATATAGACATATCGGATACGGTCGAAATTGTAGCGCCCGACATTGACGGGATGGTCGGCGGCCCAGGCATCGGGAACGCGCTCCCATTCGATGGAGTCGCCGGGGCGCCACGAGGCGATCTTGTAGGGGCCGGACCCAAGCGGCGGTTCCAGCGTCGGCTGGGTGATGTCGCGCGCCTTTCCGTTGGCATCGGTTCCCGTCCACCAGTGCTTGGGGAGGACGACGAGATCGCCCATGATGTTGGGAAGCTCCCGGTTCCCGGCCTGGTCGAAGGTGAAGGTGACTTCGTTCTCGCCGGTCTGCTCGGCCTTGACGACGTTGTGATAGTAGCTCGTCCATTGCGGATGCAGCGACCGCAGCGTTTCGAAGCTCCAGAGCACGTCCTCGACGGTGATGGGCTGCCCGTCATGCCATTTCGCACGCTTGTCGAGCCGGAACGTCGCGGACGAATAATCGGGCGCGAAGCGCATGGCTTCGGCGATCATCCCATGCGAGGTCGCGCCTTCGTCGGGCGATTGCGAGGTCAGCGTGTCGTAGATCAGGCCGCCACCGAAGCCGCCGGGGCCGTTTGCCATGCCGGCCGCCGGGGTGCCACGGACGATGAACGGGTTGAAGCTGTCATAGGTGCCGGGCGCGACCTGATTGAGCACGCCGCCCTTCGGCGCATCCGGGTTCACATAGTCGTAGTGCTTGAAGTCGCTCGCGTATTTGGACGGTCCAACCAGCGAGGACCACGTCTTCCATTCGCCTTCCTGGGCCGCCGGTGCGGCGGCGGTGCCGGCTTGTTCCGCCTGCGTGGGCGCCCCTTGCGCGAAGCTGGGCAGCGCGGTGCCGGCGAGAAGCGCGGACGCGAGAAGGAGGGAGGCGGCGCGGGATGCGATCGGCAAGACGAACTCCAGATGGGAGGGGCACGGACAAGGCCGAGACGGCCCAGCCCGTACAGACGGCGGGATCAATATGGCCATCCTCGGGCGGGAGGCGCTTCATACGGCAAAGTGTAATCTTCGCAGCGCTCGTGTCCATGCCCGCAGGTTTTGGCGGCGCGGCGTAGCGGCGGTCTTGCAGCGGCCGGTACGAGGGCCGCTTCCATCACGCGGGGCGAACTGTCGCAGCGGGCGCCGGCTTCCGCGCAAAGCCACCATGAGAAGCAGTTAAGCGTTGCCACAACACGAAAAGGCCGGGCGTTGCCGCCCGGCCTTTTCGGTGTCAGTCGGCTGCGATCACTGCGCCGGGGCAGGGGCCGCCGGGGCAGCGGGGGCGGGCGCTGCCGGTGCGTCGGGCAGCGGAGCCGGCGGGGCCGGAGCGTTGCCGGGGTTCTGCGCCTCGGCCGGGGTCGGCGCCTGCGGCGGTGCCGAGGTCGCGTTGCCGCCGGTCACAGGCACGGCGCCCGATGGCGGGGTGGTCGGCGTCGCGCCCGTGGTGGCGTCGGTCGTGCCGGCGCCCTGTGGCTGCGTCACCGGATCGTTGCCCACCGTGCCGGTGTTTGTGGTGGTGGCCGGATTGGTCGGGGCCGGCGCGGCGGCGTCGCCCTCGGCCGGGGCCTCGGCGGCCGCCTCGCTCGCGCCGGCATCGGGCGCGGGCGGGGGAACCGGGCTGTCGGCCAGCGTTCCGAGATAGGCCAGGAGATCGGCCCGCTCCTGGTCCTTCGGCAGGCCGGCAAAGCCCATGGCCGTGCCGGAAATGTACTGCTTGGGGCCGTGCAGGAAGTGGTTCAGGTGATCCCAGTCCCAGGCGACGGTCTTGCCCTTGGAGAACTCGGTCATCGCCGCGGAATAGGAGAAGCCTTCGTGCGCGGCCATGGGCCGGTTCACGATGCCCCAGAGGTCGGGACCGACCTTGTTGGGGCCGCCCTTCTCGCCGCTATGGCAGGCCTGGCAGCGCTTGAACACGGCCGCGCCCGCCTCGGCGTTGGCGGTCTGCATGATCTTGCCGACCGGCGTCACCTCGTTGGCAGCCGGCGCCGCGCCGCCGCTAGCGGTCGGCTCGGCGGCGGTGATGGCGAATCCCGGCTTTTCCGGCGCTTCGGAATGGAAGATGGCTTCGGCCAGAAGGCTGCCGCCGAACAGAACGAACACGGAGCCCAGAATGGCGCCGAAGATCTTATTGGCCTCGAATGAATCCATGTTGCTGGGCGGCTCCCTCTCCAACCGGCCCGGCGACCGGCGAACACTGCGGACACGTCGTGTCGGATGCCGCAACCCCAGCCGCTTCGCAGCTGTTGCCCCGGCCTCCGTAATCTCATTTCCGTTTCGGGCGGGAAAAGAGAGTTTCTCCTTTCCCTCGAAACGCATCGGGGCTTTTGCCGTGTGACGGCACCCCCTATAAGCCCCCTGGCGTGTCTTTCGATAGCTCGGGAGGCCGGCTGGTTCGCCCTCTCGCGCCAGCCTTCGGTCCCCCAGCTTTCCAAAGGCACGCAAAGTCTGGAAGCGTTCTGACATTCCGTCCGGAATGGATCAAGCGCCCACCTGTCACAGCTCCGTACTATCTCGCGCATTCGGGCGCGAGATGGCGCGCATTCGGGCCGGAATCCTTGTCATGTCCACACTCGTCCTCATTCCCGCGCGCCTTGCCTCGACGCGCCTGCCCAACAAGCCACTGGCCGACATCGCCGGCGCGCCGATGATCGTGCGCGTGGCGGAGCGGGCGCGCGACGCCGCGATCGGCCGCGTCGTGGTGGCGACCGACAGCGCGGAGGTGCTGCGCGCGGTGGAGGCGGCGGGCTTCGAGGCGGTGATGACGCGCGCCGACCACCCGTCCGGCTCGGACCGCATCTTCGAGGCCTTGCGGGCGATCGACCCGGTCGGCGAGGTGGACGTGATCGTCAACCTGCAAGGGGATCTGCCGACCATCGAGCCGGACACGGTGCGCGCCGTGCTGAAGCCCTTCGAGAACCCGGCCTGCGATATCGCGACCGTCGTGGTGGAGATCGCGACCGAGGCCGACGCGAAGGATCCCAATGTCGTGAAGCTGATCGGCACGCCGAACGGCGACCGCCGGCTGAACGCGCTCTATTTCACCCGTGCCACCGCCCCGACGGGCGAGGGTCCGCTGTTCCACCATGTCGGCATCTATGCCTATCGCCGCGCCGCGCTGGAGCGCTTCGTGGCGCTGCCGCCTTCGCCGCTGGAGATGCGCGAGCGGCTGGAGCAGCTGCGCGCGCTGGAAGCGGGGATGCGGATCGACGCCGAGATCGTCGATGCCGTGCCGCTCGGCGTCGACACGGCCTATCAGCTGGAGGAAGCGCGCCGCGCCTTCCGGCCGCCCACGCGCACCGGGCGCATCGCCTTCCAGGGCGAGCGCGGCGCCAATTCCGACATGGCCTGCCAGACCATGTATCCCGGGCTCGAGCCCTTGCCCTGCCCGAGCTTCGAGGACGCCTTCGCCGCCGTGCAGAACGGCGCGGCCGATCTCGCCATGATCCCGATCGAGAACACGCTGGCGGGGCGCGTCGCCGACGTTCACCATCTCCTGCCCGCCTCGGGCCTGCATATCGTCGGCGAGTTCTTCCTGCCGATCCGTTTTCAGCTCATGGCCAAGCGCGGCACGAAGCTCTCGGAGATTTCCGAGGTGCACAGCCATGTCCATGCGCTCGGCCAGTGCCGGGGCATCATCCGGCGCAATGGCTGGAAGCCGGTGGTTTCGGGCGACACGGCCGGCGCCGCGCGCATCGTCTCGGAAATGGAGGAGCGCAACGTCGCCGCCCTCGCGCCGCGTCTGGCGGCCGAGCTCTACGGGCTCGACATCCTGGCCGAGAATGTCGAGGACGCCGAGCACAACGCCACGCGCTTCGTCGTTCTCACACGCAAGGAGGCGGGCAAGGCGCTCTGGGCCGCCAACAACGGCCAGCGCGTGGTGACGACCTTCGTGTTCGAAGTGCGCAACGTCGCGGCCGCGCTCTACAAGGCGCTGGGCGGCTTTGCCACCAACGGCGTCAACATGACCAAGCTCGAAAGCTACCAGCTGGAAGGCAAGTTCGTGGCGACGCAGTTCTATGCCGATATCGAGGGCCACCCGGAGGATGTCGGCGTCGCCCACGCGCTGGAGGAACTGGCCTTCTTCTCCAAGCGCCTCGCCATTCTCGGCGTCTACCCGGCGGCGGCCAACCGGCCCGACATTCCAGCGCCCGCTATCGGCGAATAGGCAAGGGCGGCTTCGGCCGCCGCTTTCGTCATCCAAGAGTCTGTTTGGAAACTCGGCGGCGGAGGGCCGGCGAGGGACTTTTGGGTGTCGCGAGACGCCAACCGCAGTCGATGCCGGCGGCATCGGCGAGGATTGGCAACGAAGCGACAGCGAAAAAGACCCGTTGGACCGACCCGGCCGAGTTTCCAAACAGACTCTAAGGTCCAGACAGCAAAAAGCCCCGCTCGGCGGGGCTTTCGTCATTTGAAACCTTGGAGGCTTCGAAGGTCGCGCGCGCTTAGCGGCCTACGCGGACCATGCGCTCGATGTCGCCGCGCAGAACGCCGATGTCGCTCAGCATGCGGTCGTCCATGCGGGCGAGCTCGGCAACGGTGCGGCGGTGCGAGCGGAAATTGCGGAGGCGGGAGGCGATGTCGGTGATCATCGGATTGTTCCAGTGGGTTCGTTCGTTGACCCTGATATACGCCTCCGACCTGCCTTCTAGGAGAGCAAACTCTGCACGCCAGTTGTGCAGCCTGCGCATGGCATGACCAGTTCGCTCTTCATCTTCGGTTAAGCTTCTGCCTCAAATGGCGGCAATCGCACTCTCTTTGCCTTCGCAAAAGGCACGGATCAGATGGTGCGCGATGGCGAACGGCGCTGGCAGCGTGATGCCCTCCTCGTGCCGCTCCTCCAGCATGGCCCGCACCGCCTCGCGGCTGAACCAGCGGCAGTCCTCCAGTTCCAGCCCGTCGAAATGGATCTCCCGCGTCAGCGCATGGGCCATGCAGCCGATCATCAGCGAGCCAGGAAAGGGCCAGGGTTGGGACGAGTGGTAGGCGACCGCGCCGACCATGAGCCCGGCCTCCTCGAAGGTCTCGCGCCGCACCGCGTCCTCGATCGTCTCGCCCGCCTCGATGAAGCCGGCGAGGCAGGACCACATCTTCTCGGGAAAATGCGGCTGGCGCCCGAGCAGGCAGTTCCCCGCCCCGTCATGCACCAGCATGATCGACACCGGGTCGGTGCGCGGAAAGATCATGTGGTCGCAGGCCGTGCAGCGCCGCCGAAAGCCTGCCGAATCGGAGACGGTGGGCGAGCCGCAACGCCCACAGAAGCGCGCCGAGCCGTGCCAGTTCAGGAGATGGGCGGCCTGGGCCAACTGGCCTTCGGTGTCCGCGTCGAGCGCGGCCCGCATGGCGAGTGCGCGCAGATCGAGCATGGGCAGGCCGCCCAGCCTTCGCTCCACGCCTTCGCCCTCAAGGCCGAGCGCGGCGATCCGCTCCGCTCCCAGTCGGGCGGCAAGGCGGGGTTGGCCCTCTGCCGTGTGGCCGAGCAGGATCTCGATCTCGGTCTCTCCGAGGATCGCCCGGGCGGCGGGCAGGTCGAACAGCGCATCCACCGCCTCGCCCGCCGCGCGCGCCAGCCAGAGCCCGTCCGCCTGGATGTAAAGGCCGGCGTCTTCGTGCGCGAGCGCCTCTTCAAGCGTCGCCTCGCCCCTCGTTTCCCCGTCGCGGACGAGGCGGTTGCCGGCAAAGCCGAGGCGAATGGGCTGATCTGTCATGACAGGCTTTCTTGCAGGCGGGCGACGGTCGCCTCGGCCTCGAACGGGGAATAGGCTTGGCGCGAGCCGAACCCCCAGACGGGGGCGGGCCAGTTCGCATCGCCCGAGGAGCGCGCGACGACATGGAGATGGAACTGCCGCACCACATTGCCGAGGGTGGCGATGTTCATCTTTTCGGCGCCGGCAAGCGTCTTTAGCGCCTGCGCCACGCGGCAGGCCTCGGCGTCGAGCTGATGCCGGTCGGCTTCATCGAGGTCGAAAAGCTCGGTGATGCCCGGGCGGCGCGGCACGAGGATGGCCCAGGGCCAGCGCCGGTCGTTCATTAGGAGAAGCTGGGACAAGGGCAGGTCGAGGACAGGAAACGTGTCGGCGCGAAGGCGCGCGTCGAGTTCGTGATCGGATGCGGCTTGCATTCGGCTGAATTCTCCACGATATGAGCGGCGGGAGGTTGGTGGTGGACGAGCCGCTCGCCAACCGGGTCAGGTCCGGAAGGAAGCAGCCCAGGTGAATCCGGCGCGGGTCATCGTGCCAGCCTCCCACCCTTTTCCTCGCCCTTTTTCAGCGCTGCGCCAAGCCTCGACCGGGGCGGGGGTTTTCGGCTCGCGCGTTTTGGAGCCTGGGACGAAGCCGGCTGGCGTCCTTTCCCCGCTCACATCGTCGCTAATGCCGAGCCGCACTGCCGGCATCGCTCAAGCCTCGCGCCTCGTGATCGGGCAAAACACCTAGCCCGCATGTCCTGTCCTGAGGTCTAGTAGACGTAGAGCGCCGCGTCGATGACGCCGGACTGCTGTAGGTGCTCGATCGTCTCGAAGGCGGGAATGGCGGCGAAGAAGAACAGGCCGTCTCCGAGCGTGCGATACAGCCGGTGCGGCGTCACGGTCAGCGTGTTGTCGTCTCGAAACAGGCGGGGGTCGGGCAGGAAGCGCGGCACGCGCGCGCAATAGGCGAGATAGGGCGCGCCGAACAGCGCCGCGAGATGCTGCTCTTCGCGCCGGATCACCACGGAAAAGGCGAGCCAGGTCAGAAGCGCGAAGGCGAGCGCCATGAGGAGGCTGCCGGTCTGCGCCCCCATGCCGGCCGCGGCGATCGCTGAAAAGACGTAGAGCGGATTGCGCGACATGGAGTAGGGGCCGACATCGACGATCTCGCGCGCCTTGCGCCCGCCGATATAGAGCGTGCACCAGAGCCGGCCCAGAATCCCGATCGCGATCAGCGCCGCGCCGGCCATCTCGATCGTGAAGTGATTCGCCTCGCCCCAGACCGGCCGGATGAAGAGAAGCGGCGCAAGGCTCGCCGCCAGCCCCAGTGCCAGCATGAGGCGGCGAAGCTTCTGGAACCGGGACAGGGTCATGGAGCGGGCCTCTTCTGGGTGCCGGCCCAATGGGCGGCAAAGGGGAGCGGCAGGGGGCAATGGGCGATCGTATTCGTTCCTCCTCCAGTCTGAGCGGAAGGCGGCGACTTTGCGGCGCGGTGCCGCACCATCCCCGGATTTGCCGGCTTCGCTTTTTCGTGGGCTGGGCTCTTTGAACGCCGGGCTTTCCGAAAGCCTGCTTGCCGATCGGCCCACATCCGGCCAAAAGCCGCTCGGGACGGCCCGGGGCGGGTTCCAATCGACGCCCGTTCCTTTAGTGTCCGGGCGCAAGGCGCATCTAGACGAGACGGCATGGCTGAGAGCACGCACGACCAGGGTGAGACGGGACGCTCCACGGGCTCCTATCGCGTGCTTGCGCGCAAGTACCGGCCGCGCTCCTTCGACGACCTGATCGGCCAGGAGCCGATGGTGCGCACGCTGACCAACGCCTTCGAGGCGAACCGCATCGCCCAGGCCTGGATGCTGACGGGCGTGCGCGGCGTCGGCAAGACCACCACGGCCCGCATCCTGGCCCGCGCCCTGAACTACGAGACCGCAACGGTCCACCAGCCGACCATCCACATGATCGAGCCGGGCGTCCACGATCAGGCCATCATGGAAGGCCGGCATGTCGACGTGGTGGAGATGGATGCCGCCTCCCACACCGGCATCGACGACATTCGCGAGATCATCGCCCAGGTGCGCTACCGCCCCGTTTCGGCGCGCTACAAGGTCTATATCATCGACGAGGTGCACATGCTCTCGACGCAGGCCTTCAACGGCCTGCTGAAGACGCTGGAAGAGCCGCCCGAGCATGTGAAGTTCGTCTTCGCCACGACCGAGATCCGCAAGGTTCCCATCACCGTCCTGTCGCGCTGCCAGCGCTTCGACCTGCGCCGCGTCGACCCCGCCACGATGATGGCGCATCTCAATCGCGTGCTCGGCGCCGAGAAGGTGGAGGCCGAGGAGCCCGCGCTGCGGCTGATCGCCCGCGCCTCGGAAGGCTCGGTGCGCGACGCGCTGTCGCTTACCGATCAGGCCATCGCCCATGGCGCGGGCCATGTCTCGGCCGCCACCGTGCGCGACATGCTGGGTCTCGCCGACCGCGCCCGCGTCGTGGATCTGTTCGAACTTCTGATGAAGGGCGACGGCGCGGCCGCGCTGCGCGAGTTTTCCGAGCAGTATCAGGCCGGGGCCGATCCGGTCGTGGTGCTGACGGATCTCGCCGATTTCACCCATCTCGTCACCTCGCTGCGCTTCGTGCCGGAAACGGCGGGCGACGCCTCGCTTTCGCCCGACGAGGTGGAGCGCGGGCGCGACTTCGCCGCGCGCCTCTCCGTGCGCACCCTGTCGGAAGTCTGGCAGATGCTGCTCAAGGCGATCGAGGAGGCGCGCGCCGCCGCCTCGCCGCGCCAGGCCGCCGAGATGGCGCTGATTCGCATCGCCCATGCCGCCGACCTGCCCTCGCCGGACGAGCTCCTGAAGCTCCTGCGCGAAGGCGGCGACCAGCTCGCCCGCATCGGCGCTTCGGTCGGTTCCGCCGGTGCGGGGGCGCGTTCCAATAATGGGGGGCCGAACGGCGGCTCGCCCAATGCCGGCTCGCCGAATGGCGGCGGCACGACAGATGCCCGCGCTTCTTCGCCCTCGGGCGGCGAGGGGCCGGGTGCCCCCGCGCCCGTCATGCAGCTGCGCACCATTCCCGGCGGGGGCCAGTCGCTGGCCGCGCGCATGGCCGCGCCCGCGCCGGACGCGCAGCCCGCCCGCTTCGGCGCGGCGGAGCCGGTGGCGCCCGAGGCCATGCCGGCCTCCCTGCGCGATCTCGAAAAGCTCGCGACCGAGAAGCGCGATTCGCTGATGAAGGCGCGCATTCGGCGCTATCTGCGCCTCGTGCGCATCGAGCCGGGGCGGCTGGAATTCTGCCCGGCCGACGGCGCGCCGGTGACGCTCGCGGCCGATCTGCAGAAGCGCCTCTTCGACTGGACCGGAGTGCGCTGGTCGATCAGCGTGGCGCCGGGCGGCGGCGAGACGCTGGAGGAAATCGAGGCCGCGCGGCGCGCGGCGCTGATCCGCGAGGCCGAGGCCGACCCGGATGTCGCGGCGATCCTGGCCGCCATGCCGGGCGCCAAGGTGCTCGAGGTGCGCCTGCGCGGCGAGCCCGAGCCGGAAGCCACGCGGGAACCTGCGGAGCCCACGGAGGCTTTCCTCGCCGATGACGGTCTGCCCGAGCAGTACGATGTCGGCGAGCCCGACCTTGGCATGGGCGGGCCGGATGACGACATGGAGTTCGACGCCTCGCTCGATCCGAGCGAAGCCGAAGACGACGACTGACCGAGACCGCCGGACACCGGCGACCAACCCAGCCAAGGAGCGCAGCCCGGCATGAAAGATCTCATGGGCATGATGAAACAGGCCAAGGCCATGCAGGAGAAGATGGGCAATCTGCAGGCCGAGATCGCCGAGGCGAGTGCCACGGGCCAGGCCGGCGGCGGCGTCGTGTCGGTGACGCTGAAGGGCTCGGGCGAGCTGGAGTCGCTGAACCTCGACCCCTCGCTCCTCAAGGCCGACGAGAAGGACATTCTGGAAGACCTGATCGTCGCCGCCCATGCCGACGCCAAGCGCAAGCTCGACGCCCTGATCCAGGAAAAGACGCAGGCCCTCACCGCCGGCCTGCCGCTGCCCCCCGGCCTCAAGCTGCCCTTCTAGTCCTTCGCCCAAGGCCTGCCTGGGCGGCCCCGCGCGGCCGCCCGCTCCTCGTTTCGACGACCCCTTCCCGAAAGCAGACGTCCGCATGGCCAAGTCCATCGCCGGTCCGGAGATCGAGCGGCTGATCCAGCTTCTCGCCAAGCTTCCCGGCCTCGGCCCCCGCTCGGCGCGCCGGGCCGCGCTGCACCTCGTGAAACGGCGCGAGCAATTGCTTCGCCCGCTCGGCGCCGCCATGGCGGAAGCGGCCGAGGAGGTGAAGATCTGTTCCAATTGCGGCAATATCGACTCGCGCGACCCTTGCACGATCTGCACCGACCCCGCACGCGACCGCTCCACCGTGGTGGTGGTGGAGGACGTGTCGGACCTTTGGGCGCTGGAGCGGGCCAAGGCGCTGAACGCCAGCTACCACGTGCTCGGCGGCGTCCTGTCGCCGCTGGAAGGCGTCGGGCCGGACGATCTCACCATCCGCCGCCTGGTGGAGCGCGTCGCCGAGGGCGGCATCTCGGAGATCGTCATCGCAGTGAACGCCACCGTCGAGGGCCAGACCACGGCCCATTACATCATCGACCAGCTCGACGGGTTCGAGGTCTCGGTGACGCGCCTCGCCCATGGCGTCCCCGTCGGCGGCGAGCTCGACTATCTCGACGAGGGCACGCTCTCGGCGGCGATGCGCTCGCGAACGAAGATCTAGCCGGCTGCCCGCCGCGCGTCCGCGTCGGCGCGCAGCCGGTCGCCGCCAGTCATGAAGGGGCCGGTCGGGGCGCGTTCGGGCGCGAAGCCGGCAAGGCCGCCGGGGCGATCCAGATTGACGTAGATCCCCTCGACCCCGCCTTTGGCGTGATAGGCCTCGTGCCAGAAGCCGCACGTCTGCGCGTCGCGCGAGAAATCGCGCCACCAGAGCGAATGCGGCGTCGCGCGCGTGAAGCGCTCCAGACTCTCGGGGTCGCGCCAATATTGACGAATGCCGACATGGTTCCAGCTATAAAGGAACTGCTGGTCCCAGAGCAGCCCTTCCGGTGGCTGGTCGCGCAGGCTTCGCAGCCCGCGCCCGATGCGCATCAGCGCCGGCACGCCGCGCCAGCCCCGCACCTGAAACCCCAGAAGCACGAGAACAAGATCGGGATGGGCCGAAAGGTCCACCGTCTGGCGATACGGTTTGGCTTGCATGACGATGCCCTCGCTGTTTACATCGTAAACGTAACGCGGAATGTGTACGGTGTAAACAGGCATGGCCACCGAAGACGGATCTTTGCGCGAGCGGCTGATCGCGGTGGCGGTCCAGGCGCTGGAGCGTGGCGAGAGCGATGTCAGCCTGCGTGCGTTGGCGCGCGAGGCCGGTGTCTCGGCCATGGCGCCCTACCGGCATTTCACCGACAAGGCCGCGCTGATGGGAGCCGTCGCCGGCCATGGCTTCGAGCAGCTTCGCGCCGCCGTTCTCGAAGCCGACGCGGAGGCGGAGGGCAGCGCGGCCGTGGTGGCGCAGGGGCTTGCCTATTACCGGTTCGCGCAGGCCCATCCGGCGCTGTTTCGCCTGATGTTCTCGGGCGCCTGCGACACGCCGAGCCCAAGCGGCGAGACGGCCTATGGCGTGCTCGCCGCCCGCGTCGCGACGCTGACCGACGATCCCGACGCCGTGCTCGCCTGCTGGGCCCTGGTGCATGGGCTGGCGGTGCTGGCGCTCGACCGCCAGGGGGCGCCGGGCGCGGGAGTGACCGGTGATCCCGCAAGCGTGCTGCGCCTTCTGGCGGACCGGCTCGCGAAGGCGTGAACCCGACCGCCACGAGATCGGCGCAAGCTTGGCACAAGGAGCCTTCCGGCAGGAGTGGGACTTGCCTCGGGGGATTTTCGGACATGATGAAGCGCCTTGCGACCCTCCTCGTCGCCTTCGCGGCCCTTGCGAGCCCGGCGGCGGCCGCCTCCAAGCCGGAGATCGAAGCCGGTTTCCGCCGCTTCCTCGACACGGAAATCTGGCCGGAAGCGCGGGCGGGCGGCGTTTCGCGGCCGGTCTTCGACGCCGCCTTTCGCGGCGTGAAGCCCAATCTCACCCTGCCCGACCTGCAATTGCCCGGCGAGAAGCCGAAGGTGGAGGAGGTGAACCGGCAGGCCGAGTTCCAGAGCCCCGCCGGCTATTTCAACGAGCAAAAGATCGCCGGCGTGGTGCAGAAAGGCCGGGCGCTGCTCCAGACCCATGCCGCGCTTCTCAAGCGCATCGAGGCCGAAACGGGCGTGCCGGGGCCGATCGTGCTCGCCGTCTGGGGTCGCGAGTCCGGCTATGGCGCGGCGAAGATTCCCTACAACGCCTTCGAGGTGCTGAGCACCAAGGCCTATCTCTCGCGCCGCAAGGACATGTTCCGAGCCGAGCTGATCGCCGCGCTGCAGATCGTCCAGGAAGGGCATCTTACCGTCGCCGACATGAAATCCTCCTGGGCCGGCGCGCTCGGCCAGCCGCAGTTCATGCCGTCCAAGTTCCGCGCCCTTGCGGTGGACGAGGATGGCGACGGCCGCCCCGACATCTGGCGCTCGGTGCCCGACACGCTGGCCTCGATCGCCCATTATCTCCAGAAGAGCGGCTGGCAGCGGGGCCGGCCCTGGGGCTACGAGGCGAGCTTCCCCGCCGGCGTTTCCTGCACCGGCGAGGGGCCGGACCGGCCGCGCCCGATCGCGGATTTCGCCAAGGCCGGCGTCGCGCGCGCCGCCGGGCGGCCCTTCCCAGCAGCGGAGCTTGCGCGCCCCGGCCATCTCCTGATGCCGGCGGGCCGCGCCGGGCCGGGCTTCGTCGCGACGCCCAATTTCTACGTCATCAAGGAATACAACAATTCCGATCTCTACGCCCTGTTCATCGGCCATGTCGCCGACCGGATCGCCGGCGGCGGCGCCTTTGCCGGGCGCTGGCCGGGCGCCTCCGGCCTGACGCGCGGCGACGTCTCGCGCCTGCAGGAGCGTCTTCAGCGCGCAGGCTACGATGTCGGCGGAACGGACGGGCTCGCCGGCTTCAAGACGCGCCGCTCCATCGGCGAGGCGGAGGAAAAGCTCGGCCTGCCCGCCACCTGCTGGCCGACGCCGGCCCTCGCCAAGCGGCTCGGATGACGCGTCTTCGGCTGAAAAGCGGTCGCGGCTAAGCCTGCTTCTTTAACCCCGCTGCCCTAGCTCCTTGGCAACGCCAGAAAGGAGCCGAGACCCATGCCCGCCGCGCCCGAGGAAAGCACCGTCTTGAAGCGATCCATCGCGATGACGCTGCTCGTCGGGGCGACGGGGGTCGTCTTCGGCATTCTCTCGGGCTCGCTGTCCATCGCCTTCGACGGCGTCTTCTCCGTGGTGGACGCGTCGATGACCGGCATGGCGCTGCTCGTCACGCAGCTCATCGCGCGCGACACCAGTCGGCGCTTCCAGATGGGCTTCTGGCATTTCGAGCCCATGGTGCTCGCCTTCAACGGCGGGCTCCTTTCGCTCCTGTCCTTCTACGCCTTCGTCAACGCGGTGGGCACGATCCTCGACGGCGGCCGGGCGCTCGAATTCGGCTGGGCCATCGTCTACAGCTTCTTCGTGGTCGTGGTCTGCGTCGTCATGGCGCTTTATGGGCGGCGCGCCAACCGCGTGATCGGCTCCTCCTTCATCGCGCTGGACGTCAAGGGCTGGACTATGTCCGCCGCGATCACCGCCGCCCTGCTTGGCGCCTTCATCGTCGCCTTCGCACTGGAGGGCACGGCCTATGCGCATTGGACGCCCTATGTCGATCCGGCGATCCTCGCCGTCCTGACGCTCTGCCTCATTCCCATGCCGTTGCGGACGGTGGTGCAGGCCGTGCACGACATCCTGCTGCTCGCCCCGGCCGATCTCGACGCCCTGGCGCGGCGCGTGGCGGACGAGACCGTCCAGCGCCACGGCTTCCTGCGCGCCCACACCTATGTCTCCAAGGCCGGACGCTCGCGCATGGTGGAGATCCATTTCGTCGTCCCCAGGGACCGGATGTTCGGCACGATCGACGCCTTCGACGCGGTGCGCGAGGAAGTCGGCGCGGCCATCGGCGGCGCCGGCCCGGACCGTTGGCTGACCTTGGCGTTCACGGGTGACGAGAAATGGGCGGTTTGATCGGGCGGGCCGGGCTTCGATCCATCGATAAGAGCTTGGGCGATGGATCGGCTTTCTCCGAAGGGGCGTTTGATAGCGTCCTGAGTTTCAGTGCATCCGTTAACGACTCTTAATTTCGACAAGCTATAGGATGGCGTCGAGCGTGATAACGGAGGGGTATCGTTGAACCGTTTCGATCGCGACCGTTTGATCGAGCGCGTCAAGATTGCTGCCGGAGCTATTGCTATAGGCGGCGGGGCAAGTTTCGCCGTCTTCGAACTCTACGGAGCTTGGAGCTACGGGACGATCCGAGCACGCAGGCAGGGGATCGTGTCGATGCACGAAAACCCTGATGCCTTTTGGTTCTCCGTTGGTGTCTACGTGTTCTTTTTGGCTATGGTTTTGGCGGGAGCCGCCTTCATGGCCTGGGTGCGGAGCGGAGTGAAGCCGCCGAGAGCTCCGAGACCGCCCATGTTGGACCAAACCAAAATCGGTAAATTCGACCCGTAAAGCACATCGCCCATGCTCTTGGGCTTTGGTGGCGAGGTCCAATTTCGCAAAGCCCTTCCCGCAAGGTAATGGGCAGCTAGCGACCTTGGGGTTTTATGAGCAGGCTTGTTACCTGCAAGCCCATGCAAAGCCTCCGCCCATCTTACAAAAAGGCCCCCGGATCGCTCCGGGGGCTTTGTCGGATGCCGCCGATCTCAGGCTATGCGCCCGCCGCCTTGCCTGGTGATGGCGACCACCGAGGGGCGGGTCGGCATGTCGGGCTGGAAGTCGGGCCAGCGGGTGGAGAGGTCCTCGTAATAGGACAGACGGCCGAAGCCTTCCCAATCCTCCCCGCCGTCGCCGGGATGCTGCACGGCGACGAAGGCGGTCTGCATGTCGGGCAGGAGCAGGGGGCCGCACATTTCCGCGCCCACCGGCACGCGGAAGAAGAGCTTCGAGGTGCCGCGCGCCGCGCCTTCCGTCTCCACCGCCCAGAGCCCGTCCGTGCGGCCGGTGCCCTTGGGCGAGTTGCCATCTGTGGAGACCCAGAGCCGGCCCTCCGTGTCGACCGAGCAATTGTCCGGCATGCCGAACCAGCCGTTCTTCGTGGTCTCCGAGGAGAAGGTGGCGCCGACCTCGGCGACGCTGGGGTCGCCGCATTTCAAGAGCACTTCCCAGCGGCCCTTGGCGGCGGCGAAGTCGCCGCCCTCTTCATGGATCTCGATAATGTGGCCGAAGGCGTTCTTGGCGCGCGGGTTGGCGGCGTCGACCTGCTCTTCCTTGCGCCGCGTGTTGTTGGTCAGCATGACGTAGACACGGCCGTTCGTGGCGTTCGGCTCCACGTCCTCCGGCCGGTCCATGGGCGTCGCGCCGAGAAGATCGGCGGCGCGGCGCGTCTCGATCAACACGTCGGCCTGGGTTTCGAAGCCGTTCTCGGCGGTGAGCTTGCCTTGGCCTTGGACCAGCGGCAGCCATTCCATCGTGCCGTCCTCGCCGAACTTGGCGACGAAGAGCGTGCCCTCGTCGAGAAGGCGCATATTGGCGGCGCGGTCGCCCTCGACGAAGCGATCCTTGGTCACGAACTTGTAGACATAGTCGAAGCGCTCGTCGTCACCGAGATAGAAGACGACCCGCCCATCCTTCGAGACGATGGATTCGGCGCCCTCGTGCTTGAAGCGGCCGAGCGCGGTGCGCTTCTTGGGCACCGAGTTCGGGTCCATGACGTCGACCTCGACCACCCAGCCGAAGCGGTTCGGCTCGTTGGGCGCCTTGGACACGTCGAAGCGCTCGTGAAAGCGCCCCCACTGATAGGTGCCCTCGGGAATGCCCATGCGCTTGTAGTTGGCGGCCTCGCGGTGGCCCTCCGGCAGCTTGCCGGTGAAGTAGCCGTGGATGTTCTCCTCGGCCATGATGTAGGTGCCCCAGGGCGTGACGCCGCCGGCGCAATTGTTGATCGTGCCGAAGACGCGGCGCCCGCTCGGGTCTGCTGCGGTCTGGAGGCGGAGGTGCCCGGCGGCGGGGCCGGTCAGTTCCATCTCGGTTCCGGCGGTGATGCGGCGGTTGAGCGCGCCGTCCCGCACCACCTGCCACTTGCCCTCCACCTTGCGGATTTCGACCACCGTGCCGCCATGGGCGGCCATCTCGATGTCGACGCGCGTCCGATCGGCGTCCTTGATAGCGAGAATCGGGATCTTCTTTTCCGGGTTCTTTTCGTCCGCCTTCTCGCTCAAGCTGACGATGCCGGGGAACATCAGATGCTCGTTCGTGTATTCGTGGTTCACTACCAGCAGCCCGTGCTCGGACGAGCCGTTCAGCGGAATGAAGCCGACATAGTCGTTGTTGTAGCCGAACTGGCGGGCCTGGGCCTCCGGCGTCTGGTTGCGCGGGTCGAAGGCGGACGAGTCGGCAAAGAGCGGGTCGCCCCAGCGCAGCAGCACGTCGGCGTCGTAGCCGCTGGCGACATGATGCGTCTCGTCCACCCCGGCCTCGACCTCGGTGAAGTCGAAGCGCGAAGCCGGGCCTTCGGCCTTGGCGTCGCCCGCGCTCAGGAGCGCCACCGGGCCGAGCGTCGCCGCGATGGCGGTCGTGGCCAGCGCGCCGCGCAGCAGGTCGCGGCGCGAGAAGCGGGCGGTGATGATCTCGCCCATGGTGCGGTTTGCGGTGGGGTTCAGACCTTCGCCATCGGCATCCTCGAGCCGGCTGGTGGGAAAGGCGGCGTGGCGGGGCAGGGCGTGCTCGGTCATCTCGGGTCCTTCGCGCTAGTCTGGAACGGTTCCAGCGCGCCCTAGGAGGCCGAGATAACAGGCCCATGACACAAAGCACGCGAGGCTTAACAAAGCCCGGCGCCGCCGCGTCAACTCAGGAAAAGGTGATGCGAACGCGATCGGGCGTGATCGCTTCCTTGGCGCCGGATCCCGATTTCAGGCCCGTCCGCCAGCCTTCGCGAGGCCGGCGGATGGGGGAGAAGGGAAGAGCTACCAGAGCAACTCGACATGCGGGCGCCCGTCAGAAGTCTTCTCCAGCGTGCGGCCGGTCCGGTCGACGCGGCAGGAGACGCGCTGGCGGAAGGCGGAAAAGCTCTCGAAGGTCACGACGTCCACCGGCTGGTCGAAGCGAAGAACGAGGCGGAACCGATCGGCCTCGCCGGGCAGCGCCTCGATGCCGAGGATGGATGCCTCGAAGGGCTGGCCGAGATAGAAGCCGCGCACGCGCGCTCCGACCCGGTAGGGATCGAACGCGCCGCGATTGCCGACGCGGGCGTGAAGCGTGTTCCAGTCGCGATAGCCATATTGCGCGGCGACGAGTTCGAGCGCCCGCGAATGGGTCAGGCTTTCGCCACCGCGCGACAGAGCGGCGCGCAGGCGCTTGGCCTGATCCTTCAAGCCTTCGAGCGCGGGAAGGGGTGCAAGATGAGTCATAGCGGTCTCCACTCTCGGCATGTCTTCGAGGCGAGGGGAGTCCGCGTTGCCGCTCGCGACATGCCTGAACAGGAATGACCGATAAGCCGAGATCGAAGAGAGCTTCACCAAGGTGTCGAAACGCCTGCGGACGGCCGGGGCTCTCTGCCCGTGGCCGTCCTTATACAGCGAATTTGCGGTGTTGGGTAGCGGGCGCTTACTTCGTCCCGAGGCAGAGGACGGGGTAGATCGACTCCTGCACCTTGGCCGTCGCGTCCGGCACGCTTTCCAGTGCCGCCTTGGCGTCAGCCGTCTCGAAGGCGACATGGTGCTGCGTCAGGAAGCGAGCGGCTGCGTCCGGGCGAATGGCGAAGTTGATGGACTGCGGAATATCGCCCGTCAGATCGGCCACGGCCACGGCGTTCAGCTTGGCGGTGACGACGCCAACGACCCGGCCGGCGAGGTCGATCAGCGGGCCGCCCGAATTGCCGGGCTGCACGGGCGCCGAAATCTGCAGGTAGTTCGCGTCGTTCATCAGGCCCATGAGCGAGGAGATGTTGCCACGCGTCACGTTGAGGCTGTCGGCCAGGATCGAGCGCAGCGGGAAGCCTAGCGCCAAAATGTCCTCGCCCAGGCGCGGCTTGCTGGAGATGATCGGCAGCGGCTGGCCGAGCGCGGCATCTACCTTCACCAGCGCGAGATCGTGGTCTTCGTCCACGATCACTTGGCTCGCGGCGCCGAGATCGCCGACCAGAACGGTCTTGCAGCTCTTGGCGACATGGGCGTTGGTAAGAAGCCACCCGTCCTTGGACACGACGAAGCCGGTGCCCGAGGAGTCGAAACCGGGGGCGGCCAGCGCCGGACCCTGCGGCTGCGGCGCCGGCTCGTGTTCGCCGAAAGCGACGCCCTCGGCGCGGCCCGAGCGGAACAGCTTGGCCATGGGGCCGATATCGTTGGCGCGCGGCTCGCCGGAGAAGGGGTCGAACGTGTTCTCGGCGACCACGGTGTAGGGCTTCACGTCGCCGTCATGCGCCTTGTCCCACGCCACGGAGAAGCCGCGCAGATCGCCGTCCCGACCCGAAAAGCGGATTAGGAAGGAGCGCCCGTCTTCCTGGCCGCGAATCGTGAAGGCGTCGCCGGCCAGCGACGAGGAGGAAACGGTTTTGTTCTCGGCTTGCGTGGACAGGACGTTGAAGACGCCTTCCAGCGAATAACCTTCGTCGTGGAAGCGAACGGTCTCGATCTCCACACCGCTGTCGGCCGAGCGCCAGATCGAGCCGACCTCGGTCTCACCGGCGGGCGAGACGAGCGCGCCGGGCAGACCGAAGCGCACGCCGGTGCGGTCGTCGCGCACGAGATGGAAGCCCAGCGCGTCGCGCGCCTTGTCGCTTTCCGCGATCACCTTCTTGAGGAAGGCATCGGTCATCACGCCGTCGGCGGAAAAGCCGTTGCGGGCTTGAAAATCGCGGATGGCGCGCAATGTCTGGGGTCCGACACGGCCGTCGAACGTGCCGACATAATCGCCCGTCCAGGCAAGGCGCGTCTGGAGGCCAATGCGGAAGGCGGCATCGGTGTTGTCGTTGTAGGCCGAGGCAAGATCGGTGCTGGCGAAGGCGGGAGAAACGGCCATCGGAAGCGCCACCGGCGACGCGCACAGTACGAGACCTGCCAGAACTGCCTTCAACATCCCGCGCATGGCGTGTGTCCCCGAATTCCCAATCTTGTGGAAAACGCGGCGAAGCCGTTTTCGATCCCGCCACGTTAGCAGATTGTCAAGAATTGACTGTCGGAATTTTCGGCGAGGTTTCTGATTCGTCTCGAAAATTCGTCGACTTGAATCGATCTTGCTGAAGACCCAATGGCATCGCCTCTCAGCTCGGAGCGAAGCGTTCGGGCTCGCTCGGTTCCAGTTCCAGCCCGGCGATCCGCTCGCCCCGCCGCACCAGCTTCTCCGTCGAGACCAGGATCTGGTCGACATCCCGACCGGTCTGGTGGAAGTGGGTCTTGAGCGCGGCGACGCGGGCGTCGAGTCGTTGCAGATCTTCCGCCAGAAGCATGACTTCCTTCTGAATGCGCCCCGCTTCCTGACGCATTCTCTGGTCCTTCAACAGCGCTTTTACCACCTCGATCGAGAGCATCAGGAGCGAGGGGGAGACGATCACCACGCGGACCCGGTGGGCTCGGCGGATGATGTCCTCGAAATGCTCGTTCAACTCGGCGAAGACCGATTCGGATGGCACGAAGAGGAAGGCCGTGTCCTGCGTCTCGCCCGGCAGGAGATACTTCTCCGACACCGCCTTGATGTGAACGTCCATATCGCGGCGCAGGCGCGTGGCGGCGGCGTCGCGCGCCTCGTCGCTCGGGGCCTCGCGAAAGGCGTTCCAGGATTCCAGCGGAAACTTCGCGTCGATCACCAGCCCCGGCGCACCGTTCGGCATGGGGATCACGCAGTCCGGCCGCTTGCCGTTGGAGAGTGTCGCCTGGAAGGAGTAGCTGCCGCGCGGCAGCGAATCCATGACGATCGCCTCCATCCGCGCTTGCCCGAAGGCGCCGCGCGCCTGCTTGTTGGCGAGGATGTCCTGCAGCCGCACGACCTCGCCAGCCAGCCCCCGGATTTCGCCCTGCGCCCGGTCGATCACCGCCAGCCGCTCCGACAGGCGCGACAGGGTCTCGCCAGTCTGTATCTGCGCCTCGGCCAGTGTGCGCCCGACCCGGTGGCCCATCCCGTCCAGCCGCTCGGCCACGGTGTGGGCCAGCTCGGCCTGCCGCGCGCCCAGCATCTCGCCCATGGAATGAAGCCGCCCCGCCAGCTCGGCCTGCGCCCGTAGAATGGCCTCGGCACCCTCGCCAGGCGCTTCGTCCGCGCCGCCGAGACGCCGAACGAGGCGCCAGAGAAAGATCAGCGCGGCCAGGGCGAGCAGCACTTCGCCGACGCTTACCGGCCGCTGGCCGAGCGCGAAAAGCGGACTGTCGAGAAGGCTGGCGATCTGCACGAAGCTCATGACGGCGAGCCTATCCGATTCGCCTGAAAGCCACCAGATCAAAACGGGAACATCGCCGGGTCAGTTGACCGTTCTCGCGCCTGCGTTTACCTGACGCGCATGACCGTCAAGCCCCTTGTCATCCTGCCCGATCCGATCCTTCGCCGCGTGTCCGAACCGGTGGCCCGCATCGACGATGGCGTGCGCCGTTTCGCCGACGACATGCTGGAAACCATGTACGACGCGCCGGGCATCGGCCTTGCCGCCATCCAGGTGGGCGAGCCGCTGCGCATGCTGGTGATCGACCTCGCCAAGGAAGACGAGGAGAAGGCGCCGCAGGTCTTCCTCAACCCGGAGATCCTCGCCTCCTCGGACGAGCGCTCGGTCTATGAGGAAGGCTGCCTCTCGATCCCCGACTACTATGCCGAGGTCGAGCGCCCCGCGACGGTGCGCGTTCGCTATCTCGACCTGTCGGGCGAGACCAAGGAGATCGAGGCGGAGGGGCTGCTCGCCACCTGCCTCCAGCACGAGTTGGACCATCTGAACGGCGTCCTCTTCATCGACCATATTTCCAAGCTGAAGCGGGACATGGTGATCCGCAAGTTCACCAAGGCCGCCAAGAAGCCGCTTTGAGACGGCCCGGCGCAGCCGCCGCTCGCCGAACGGTTCGCTCGAGGCCTTCCACCGCCGCAGACCCCGAAAGGGCGAGATCATGACGCTTCGCGTCGTCTTCATGGGCACGCCGGCCTTCTCGGTGCCGACGCTGCGCGCGCTGGCCGAGGCCGGGCACGACATCCCCGCCGTCTACTCGCAGCCGCCGCGCCCGGCGGGCCGGCGAGGCCTCGCGCCGACGCCCTCGCCCATTGCGCTGGAGGCCGAGCGGCTGGGCATCGAGGTGCGCACACCCGCCTCGCTGAAGGGCGCGGAAGAGCAAGCCGCCTTCGCCGCCGTCAACGCGGATGTCGCGGTGGTGGTGGCCTACGGACTTCTCCTGCCGCCCGCGATCCTGGACGCCCCGCGTCTCGGCGCCTTGAATGGCCATGGCTCGCTCCTGCCGCGCTGGCGCGGCGCGGCGCCCATCCAGCGCGCGATCGAGGCGGGCGATGCCGAGACCGGCATGATGGTGATGCGCATGGAAGCCGGCCTCGACACCGGCCCGGTGGCGCTCACCGACACGCTCACCATCGGCGCGCGAGAAACGGCGGGCGAGCTGCACGACCGGCTGTCCCTCTCCTCCGCCGCGCTGATGGTGCGGGCGCTGGACGCGCTGGAAGCGGGAACGATTCGCTTCGAGCCACAGGATGAGATCGCCGCGCGCACCGGGCGCGAGGTGCTTTACGCCCGCAAGATCGAGAAGAGCGAGGCTGAGATCGACTGGACTCGAGGCTCCGGCGAGATCGCCCGGCGCATCAACGCCTTTTCGCCGTTTCCCGGCGCCTGGACCACGCTCGCCGGCGAGCGGTTGAAACTCCTGCGCGCGGAAAGCGCCGAGGGCTCGGGCGCGCCCGGCACGGCGCTGGACGACCGGCTTCTCGTGGCGGCGGGGGAGAGGGCGGTGCGCCTTCTCGACGTGCAGCGGGCGGGCGGCAAGGCGGGGCCGGCGGAACTTTTCCTGCGCGGCGCGAGCGTTCCCGCCGGCACGCGGCTGGGATAGGTCATGCCCCGCTACAAGCTGACCATCGAATATGACGGCACGGCCTATTGCGGCTGGCAGCGGCAGAAGAACGGGATGTCGGTTCAGGAGACGATCGAGATCGCGCTCCAGGCCTTCTGCGGCGAGGACGTGACACTGTTCGGCGCGGGGCGCACCGACGCCGGGGTCCACGCCACGGGCCAGGTTGCCCATGTCGACATCCCCAAGCTCTGGCGAACCGACACAGTGCGCGACGCGCTGAACGCGCGGCTGCGCGAGGAAGGGGGCGTCGCCATCCTCTCGGCCGAGCTGGTGCCGGAGACGTTCGATGCGCGCTTCTCCGCCCGCAAGCGGCATTATCTCTACCGGATCCTGAACCGCCGCCCGCCGCCGAGCATCCTCAAGGGGCAGGTCTGGTGGTGCTGGAAGCGGCTGGATGTCGAGGCCATGGACCGCGCCGCCAAGCGCCTGCTCGGCACGCACGACTTCAACACGTTCCGCTCGGTGAACTGCCAGGCCAAGAGCCCGGTGCGCACGCTGGAGCGGCTGGACGTGGTGCGGGGGCCCGGCGAGGAGGTGCATATTCACGCCTCGGCGCAGTCCTTCCTGCACAACCAGATCCGCTCCTTCGCCGGCTCGCTGAAGCTCGTCGGCGAGCATCGCTGGAGCGAGGCCGATCTCGTGGCCGCACTGGAATCGCGCGACCGCAAGCGCTGCGGCCCGGTCGCCCCGCCGGACGGGCTTTACCTCACCCGGGTGGACTATGCCGCACTCGATCTTTCGAGTGCCGCACTCGAGACATCCAGCGCTCCGCCCTCAGGCGAGGGTAACGCCGAAGAGATCGGAGACGGCGGCGTAGGAGAGGAGTGAGACGAAGACCATCATCGTGACGATGGCGACCGAGAGCGGCAGTTCCGTCACGGTTGCGTTGGCGACGAGCCGCACAGTGAGCACGATCGAGGCGATCGCCACGAAAAGGCCGATCAGCGCCGTCACGTCGCTCGACCCCGCGAGAAGCAGGAGGACGAAGAAGGGCGAGAAGATCCAGGCCAGGAGCGCCCCGCCCCAGTTCGTCGCCACCACCAGCGGCACCATCTTGCGCGAGAAGCCGAGCGGGCGCGCGAACGAAGCCAGAAGCAGGATCGGCAGGAGCCAGGCGGTCACATCCGCCAGCGCATGGGCGCCGTAGATCGCCAGCCGCCCCGGATGGGGCGAAAAGGGCGGGCGCTCTACCGTCTCGTATTCCAGCCAGGCCAGAACGGTCGGCGGCAGGGCGACGACGAGCGCGGCGAAGGAGCGCCAGAACCCGTCGGCGCTGAGATCGAGAAGGGCCAGCCCATCGCGCCGCCCGGCCATGAGTCGTGCAGCTCCCGTGAAGTAGCGCACGATCTCGGCCAGACTCGGCATGAAATCAGGACTGGGCGGCGAACCAGCGGGTGACGAAGGTCTCATAGATAGCCGTCAACGTTTCGAGGTCGGAAAGAGCCACGCATTCATTGGCCATATGCATCGTACGGCCGACAAGCCCGAATTCCACCACCGGGCAATGGTTCTTGATGAAACGGGCGTCCGACGTGCCGCCCGAGGTGGAGAGTTCGGGCACCCGGCCCGTCACCGCCTCGACCGAGGCCGAAAGCGCCTCCACCAGCGGCCCGGGCGAGGTGACGAACACGTCCGACACCGGCGTGCGCCAGATCACCTCGTAGAGGTCCGCCGCCTTGCCCTCCGCGCCCGAGGCCGCGAGCCCCGCTTCGATCCGCCGCAGCACTTCGGCCCGCAGCGAGTCCGGCGTCCAGCGGTCGTTGAAGCGGATGTTGAAGCGAAGCTCGACGCGCGCCGGAATGACGTTGCTCGCCGGATTGCCCGTGTCGACCGTGGTGACTTCGAAATTGGACGGCTGGAAGCGCTCGGTGCCCGCGTCCAGCGGGGTATCCAGAAGGGCGGCCAGCACTGGCGCGAGGCGCCGCGTCGGATTGTCGGCGAGATGGGGATAGGCGACATGGCCCTGCCGCCCGAGAAGCGTGACGACGCCCGTGAGCGAGCCGCGTCGGCCGATCTTGATCATGTCCCCCAGCGCCTCCGGATTGGTCGGCTCGCCCAAGAGGCAGGCGTCGAACCGGTGGCCCCGTGCCTCGGCATAATCGAGGAGCTTCACCGTGCCGTTGATGGCCGGCCCCTCCTCGTCGCCGGTGACGAGAAGGGAGATTCGCCCGGGTGGAATGGCACCTTTTGATTCGAGTCGGGCGAGCGCGGCGAGGAAACAGGCGATTCCGCCCTTCATATCCACAGCGCCCCGGCCATAAAGTTCGCCATTTTTCACCTCGCCCGAAAAAGGCGGAAGCGACCAATCGGCCTCTGATCCGGGAGGCACGACGTCCGTGTGGCCGGCAAAGCACAGATGCGGTCCGGCCTGCCCAAGCGTCGCCAGAAGGTTCTCGATCGCGGGTGTTCCCGGCTCCTCGAAGATCGGGCGTTCCGCGTGGAATCCCAATGGCTTCAGGAGGGATTCCACCAATCCCAGAGCGCCCGCGTCGGCGGGCGTCACGGAGGCGCAGCGGATCAGCCGGACGAGGATGTCGGCGGGGTCGAGCGAGGGGGCGAGGGGCAGCGTGTCCATGCCTTCGTGATAGCGCGCGACGCGCCGCTTCGCCACCGAACTTGTCCACAGGCTGGATTTGTCGTTTTTTGGGACTGGTGCTTTTTGGTCACGTTGCGGTAACCTTCGTGAACGGTTCGTAACCTTCGATCCAGGCCTGCCACGTTTCGGCCGGGTTTGGGCCTGAATGCGAACCGAGCGAAACAGCTTTGGGGGTTCCTGCATGACGCATCAACGGGCCGATGGAGCCCGGACCGCGCCTTCGCGTTCCGGCCGTATGGTTTCGGTGGCCAGCCTGGCCCTCCTCGCACCTTTGATGCTTTCGGCCTGCGTGTCCGATGGCGACAAGCTCAGCGGCACAGCCGACATTTCCCCCACCAAGACGGCGGCCCGGACGGGCGTCGTGGAAGTGGCCGGCAACGACAAGGGCCCGACCCGGATCGTCGCCCCCTCCACCAAGCCCGATGCCAAGACGGCCGCCGCGGACTCCAAGGGCGGGCGCGTGGTCGCCACCAAGGTGGCGCAAGCGCAGCCGGCGCCCGCCGCGCCGTCCCTCGGCAGCCGGGCCTATGGCACCGCCGTCGCCGCCAAGAACAGCGTCGTGGCCGGCGCGGCCAGGGTCGGGGCGGGCGCCGTAGCCGTAGCCTCCGTGTCCGCCGCCACGATCCAGAACGTCGCGCAGGCCGCCAAGGATTCGATCACGGGCGATCCGAAGATCGATCGGATGATCGCCGCCGCCGCCGACGAGAACGCCATTCCGCGCGAACTGGCCTATGCCGTGGTGCGCGTCGAGAGCCATTACAATCCGCGCGCCAAGGGCGCCGGCGTCTATGGCCTGTCGCAGATCAAGCCGGCCACGGCCCGGGGCCTCGGCTTCTCCGGCCCCGCCGAGGCGCTGCTCGATCCCGAGACCAACCTTCGCTACGGCATGCGCTATCTCAAGGGCGCCTACGAGGAAGGCAATGGCGACGTCTGCCAGACGGCCATGAAGTACAAGGGCGGCCACCGCACCACGGTGATGTCGAAATCCGCCAGCGTCTACTGCTCCAACGTCAAGCGTCACATGGCCGAGATCCGCTCGCGCAAGACGCCGGCCATGTCCGATACCGCCACGCTCGTCGCCGCCGTGGAGCCGACGGTCCGCAAGGGCATCGTGGCCCGCACCGTCGCCGCCAAGCCGGCCGAAGCGCGTGGGCAGGCCGAGACGCTCAAGACGCATGCCGCCAAGGCCGAGGCGCCTGCCGCGCTGACCGCCGCCGCCCATTCCGCCGAGGCCACCGAGGTGGCGAGCGCCGCCGCAGCCCTGGCGCCTGCCGCGAGCGCGCCGGCCAACGGCGCCGCCGCAGCGATCGCCGCGCCGGTTCCCGCGCCGCGCCCGATCATTCGCCTTGCCGAAAACCGCATCGCCCCGCTGATCGGCCCCTCGCGCAACGAGGCGGGCGTGCCCGTCGGCGGCCGCGTCGTCCACCGCTCGCAGCCCGAGATCGACCGCGACCGTTTCGGTGGCGCCTTCGACGCCTCCACGCCGGCCGCTTCAACTGCGCCTGCCAGCAACGGCGGCCTTGGCTACAACTGATCCGCTTCCACCATTCGTCATGAAAAAGGCCGGGTCTTCGACCCGGCCTTTTTCATGACGAATGGTGGAAGTTCTGGCGTCAGGTGGAAGCTTGACCCTTCTTGAATCCCAGCGCGATCGTCAGCAGAAGCCCGCAGGTGAAAGTTACCCCTATCACGATGCCATGGGCCGCTTTCGGCGGATCGATCACCCAAGGCAGTGTCAAACCCAAGACGGGCGGCGGAACGATCAAAAGGAACCGCAGAACGGACCCATCGACATCTCGAAGCCTCTTGGCGGCCAAAGCATATGCCGGGGTCATCATCAGGACCCAGCAGCACACCCAGGCGATCTGAACGGGAAGAGCGTAAGGCTGCGGGATCGGCAGGGAGCTTTCGGTCATCCAGAGATGGACCGGGGGAACGCCTTTGGCGGCCTGATCGGTGTACGCGAGGACAAAGGGGCGAGAGGGGCAATGAGACACGTCGTCAAGGCGAACACCGCCACGACGTGCGTACAGGTGCCGAGCCACCAGAGTTGCCGTGGGATCGTGCCTCGAAAAGAGAAGAAAAGATCGCGTGTTCTCATGCCCGGTCGCACTCCACTGAGTCGGGCAAATTCTACCGCTCCGCGAAGTCGCGAATAAGATAGCCAGGCAAGGAAATTCAACGAGCGGCGGCCGAGGCAGCCCGGCCGCCGCCGTTGAAGATCAGGCGCGAAGCAGGTCGTTGATCGAAGTCTTGGAGCGGGTGCGCTCGTCCACGCGCTTGACGATCACCGCACAGTAGAGCGCCGGGCCGGGCTCGCCATTGCCCATCGGCTTGCCGGGCAGCGAGCCGGCGACCACGACGGAATAGGGCGGCACTTCGCCATAGGTGATCGCGCCGGTCTCGCGGTCCACGATCTTGGTGGACTGGCCGATGAAGACGCCCATGCCGAGCACCGAGCCCTCGCGCACGATGCAGCCTTCCACGACTTCCGAGCGGGCGCCGATGAAGCAATTGTCCTCGATGATGGTCGGCCCGGCCTGCAGCGGCTCCAGAACGCCGCCGATGCCGACGCCCCCCGAAAGATGCACATGCGCGCCGATCTGCGCGCAGGAGCCGACGGTCGCCCAGGTGTCCACCATCGTGCCCTCGCCGACCGAGGCGCCGAGATTGACGAAGCTCGGCATCAGGATGGCGTTGCGGCCGATATGGGCCGAGCGGCGCACGATGGCGCCCGGCACGGCGCGAAAGCCCGCCTCGCGAAAACGGTTCTCGCCCCAGCCGTCGAACTTCGAGGGCACCTTGTCCCACCACTTGGCCTCGCCAGGGCCGTTCGAGACGAGTTCCATGTCGTTGAGGCGGAACGACAGGAGCACCGCCTTCTTCAGCCACTGATGCACGGTCCAGCTGCCGTCGGCCGAACGCGTCGCGACCTTGAGCGCGCCGCGGTCCAGCCCGTCGAGGGCCTGATCGACGGCCTCGCGGACCTCCCCGCCCGTCTGTGCGTTGATGGAGTCCCGGTTGTCGAAGGCGGTTTCGACGATCTGTTCGAGCGCTGCGTGGTCGGTCATCCCGGTGTCCTCTTGCGACGGCCTGAAAGCTTGGGGCATGACGCTTCCTCTAGGGGAAGCCTCTGGGACAATCAACGCGAAGGAGCGGTGCGCGTGGTGGCTGAGACCGACAAGGACCTTCTCTCCGGCGGCGAGGGCGAAGAGGCCTTCACGCCTTTTCCGAGTTCCGGCGAGGACCGGGCACGCCAGACGGCCAAGCCCCGCACGCCCCAGACGCTTTCGCCGACCTATCGGCTGGCCTATGACGACCCCGACTTCCTCGCCTCCGAGCCGATGCGCGGCGTGCGGCTGCAGCTGGAGCTGATGAAGCCGGACATGGCGCTGGCGGAGGCCGGCATCCTGTCGACGGTCGTTCTATTCGGCGGCGCGCGCATCCCCGAGCCGGGGCACGAGCCCTGGGCGGCGCGCAACGAGGGGCAGGCCGAACGCCTGCGCGCCAACAGCCACTATTACGAGGAGGCGCGGCGCTTCGCGCAGCTCGCCTCGCAGCATTCGGCCAATTCCTCCGGCGGCAAGGAATTCGTGATCGTCACCGGCGGCGGGCCGGGCGTCATGGAAGCGGGCAATCGCGGCGCGGCCGATGTCGGCGCGGTGTCGATCGCCCTCAACATCACGCTGCCGCACGAGCAGGCGCCCAATCCCTATGCGACGCCCGAGCTCTGCTTCAACTTCCATTATTTCGCGATCCGCAAGATGCATTTCCTTCTGCGGGCCAAGGCCATGGCGATCTTCCCCGGCGGCTTCGGGACCCTGGACGAGCTGTTCGAGGCGCTGACGCTGATTCAGACACGGCGCATGGCACGCATCCCGGTGGTCCTGTTCGGCAAGGAGTTCTGGCACCGCGTCGTGGATTTCGACTTCCTGGCCGAGGAAGGCACCATCGCGCCGGACGATCTCGGCCTCCTCAACTTCGTGGACACGGCCGAAGAGGGATGGGAGATCATTCGCCGCGCCTACGAGTTCTGAGCCCGGAGCGGAACTCGCCTTCGCGCCGTCCGTTTCAGCCCCAAGCCAATCACAACTGGGGAGGAGATGTGCCATGGGCGATCTCGACACGGATTCCGCCATGATGCGGCGGCAGCAGGGCCAGGACGTATCCGAGACGCTGGCGGAGGACGAGACGGGGGGCAAGGCGTCGCCGACCGATCTCGACCCCGAAAGCCGGGCGGCGCGCGAGGCGTCCAAGGCCGGCCAAGCCGTTTATGCCAACGAGCAGATGGACGCGATCTTCAATTCCAACAAGCGCGCCGGCGAGGGCCAAGCCGAAACCAATATGATGGAAGACCGCGCGACCGACGGCGCGGCCTCGCTCGTGCGCCCGGACCGGTCCGTTCTCGGCTCGTAGCGCCATTCGATTCCATGAAAACGGCCGGGGCAGGTGCTCCGGCCGTTTCTGTATTCGGTGCTAAGCCGTGCGGATCGAACGCAGGAAGGTCGTAAGATTGTCGGTGACGAAATCGATATGCTCGCCCTCGCGCCCTTCGTGCTCCCAGGCATCGCCGATCGCCGTCTCGAAATTCTCCGGCACGATGAGGACGGTGCGCATGCCCAGCGCCTTCGGCACTTCCAGATTGCGGGCGAGATCCTCGAACATGGCGGCATGGGCCGTGTCCACCCGGTGCAGCGCCATGAACTTGTCGTAGGTCACGGCGGCGGGCTTGGGAACGAGACCTGCGGCCACGATGTCGAACACGTCCTCGAAATGCTCGAAGATGCCGAGCTGGCGCGCCGTGCGCTCGGCATGGCCCCGGTCGCCATTGGTAAAGATGAACTTGCGGCCCGGCAGCGCGGCGATCTCGGCGCCGAGCTCGGGGTCCGGCGACAGCCAGGAATAGTCGATATTGTGGACATAGCGCAGGAAGGCGTCGGGATCGATGTCGTGGACCGACATCAGCCCGCGCAGCGTCGTGCCGTATTCGCGGTAGTAGCGCTTCTGCACGTCCTTCGCCTCGTCCGGGGCGACGCCCAGAAGCTCGCCCACGAAGCTCGTCATCCGCTCGTCGATCTGGCGAAACAGATCGGTGCGGCGGGGGTAGAGCGTGTTGTCGAGGTCGAAGACCCATGTGTGGACATGGGAAAAGTCCTGCGGCGTGGCGTCGGCGGTGCGGAGGATCGTGGTTTGCTCGTTCATCGCTTCTTTCCGCATGCCGGCGCTGCGGCGTCAATCCTGCGCAAGAGCGCATGCACCCTCAGGTTCAATAGACGATCGTGGCGCGCAGCAGCGTCGCGTTGACCCTGTCGCCTTCGTCCGGGCCGGCGGTCACCTCGGTATAGGTGTGGCTCGCGGTGAAGCGCAGCACATCGGTCGGATACCAGTTGAGGATCGCGGTGCCGGCGATCTCGGCGCCCCCGTCCTCGGCGTCGGTCAGGTCCAGCCCGTCCAGCCGCGCGCCGATCTCGAAGGCGCCAATGCCGCCCTTCGACACGGAATGGGCCGGCTTCACCCGCTCGAACTGGCCTTCCTTCGCCTCATAGACGCGGTGGTCGTCGGTCAGGAACAGGAGCGCGGAGAGATAGCCGCCATGCAGGGTCGCTTCGCCGCCGTCGCGCGCCTCGACGCGGCTCACCGTGTATTCGCTCTGGAGCGTGAAGCGGCCGAGCGTCGCGGCCAGCTCCGCGTTCGCCGACAGGAGCTTGGCCGAGCCCGTGAAGTCGCCGGTGGAGATGGGCGAGGCGGCGACGAGATCGGTGCCTGTGCCGCCGGAGAAGGAAAGCGGCTCCTGCCGGTCGAAGCCGCCGGCAAGGCCAAGACCGAGATGCACCGCGTCCTCGCCCTCCATCCAGGGCGCATAGGTGGCGCGGGCGCCGAGCGTCACGCCATCGTCGAAGGGCTGGGCGTTGATGTCGCCGCCGAATACGCCGGCCTGAAAGCTCCAGCGATCGCCCCCCATCAGCGCCACGACGCCCACCGCGTCGGCCAGTTGCAGCGTCGAGTTTAGCCCGTCCTCGGCGAAGGTGGCCGAGCGGCTGCCCATGATGTTCTGCAGCGAGAAGGGCACGTCCTGATAACCGGCCTGAACGGTCAGGGCCTCGGAAATCTTGTAGTTGAGATAGGCGTAGGTGACGGCTTCCTCTTCCCAATTGGCGAAGTCGAGCGTCAGCCGGCCGCCGAAATCGTCATAGGCGAAGTCGGCATAGAGACGCCCGCGCCGGACCTCGCCATTGCGCCGGTCTTCCGGAGCGACGAGATCGTCCGGCGAGGAGGAGGCCCAGCCGCCGTCGAACTGCACGTAGGGCGACAGGCGGAGGTAGCGATCCTGCGTGCCGATCTCGGGCGCGGTTTCCAGGCGCTCGGCCAGCGAGGCCTCGCCGCGCTCCCCGGCCGAGGCGGTGGCGACAATCGGCGGAAGGGGGAGGGCCAGGCAGGCGAGAACCAGGGCAGCGCGCGACATGATCGTCTTCCTTCGCATGGAGGAAAACTCGTGGCAGCGGGACGCGTCACATGCCAGTGCCGCCAGGCCACAGGGCGGCGGCAAAGCCGGTGAGCGCGCCCGAACGAAAAGGCCCGGCGCCTTGGGAGCGCCGGGCCTTGGATCCAGGCGGGAGAACGGCTCGGCTCAGGCGAACTCGCCCCGGCGCGGCGTCGCCATGAGCGCGATCGCCGTGATGACGGCTGCGGCCGAAAGGTAGTAGCCGACAGCCGCGAGGCCGTGGTCGGTGGCAAGGCGCGTCGCGAGATAGGGGGCCAGCGAGGCGCCGACGATGCCGCCGAAATTAAAGGTCAGCGAAGCGCCGGTGTAGCGCACCGCCGTCGGGAAGAGATCCGACAGCGCCGTGCCGAGCGGGCCGTAGGTCATGCCCATCAGCGCGAAGCCGACGATCTGGAAGGCGATGACGCTGCCGACCGTCCCCGCGCCGAAGAGCGGGTGGAACAGGAAGCCGAACAGGCCGATGCCGAGCGTCGCGAGGAGGAGGGTCGTGCGCGAGCCGATCCTGTCCGCCATCACCGCCGAAACGGGAATGGCGAGGCCGAAGAAGACGACGCCGAGCATCTGGATCGGCAGGAAGCTGGAGCGGCTGTAGCCCAGCGCCGACGTGCCCCAGGACAGGACGAAGGTCGTCATCAGGTAGAACAGGACGAAGGTGGCGAGCGCGGCGAAGGTGCCGGCCAGAAGCCGGCCCTTGTGCTCGGCGAAAACCGAGAGCAGCGGAACCTTGACCCGCTCGTGCCGCTCCACAGCCTTCTGGAAAGCCGGCGTCTCGTGGATCTTCAGGCGGACCCAGAGGCCGACGAACACCAGAAGCGCCGAGGCGATGAAGGGAATGCGCCAGCCGAACTGGAAGAACTGCTCGTCGGTCAGCACGTCCGACAGGATCAGGAACGAGCCCGTGGCGCAGATGAAGCCGATCGGCGCGCCGAGTTGCGGGAACATGCCGTACCAGGCGCGCTTGCCGGGAGGGGCGTTCTCAGTGGCGAGCAGCACCGCGCCGCCCCATTCGCCGCCGAGCCCGAGGCCCTGGCCGAGGCGGCAGAGCGCCAGGAGCAGCGGCGCGAGGACGCCGGCGGAGGCATAGGTCGGAAGCAGGCCGATCGCCACAGTGGACAGGCCCATGGTCATGAGCGCGGCGACGAGCGTCGCCTTGCGCCCGACCCGATCCCCGAAATGGCCGAAGATCGCCGCGCCGATGGGGCGGGCGAAGAAGGCGATGGCGAAGGTGGCGAAGCTCTGCAGCGTCGCGGAGGTCGCGTCGGACCCCGGGAAGAAGAGCTTGGGAAATACGAGAACCGCCGCCGTCGCGTAGATGTAGAAATCGAAGAATTCGATCGTGGTGCCGATGAGGCTGGCGAACAGGACGCGCGCGCGAGAATTGGCGGGTGCGCCCTCGGAAGGGGAAGCGGGAACGGCGGACAAGGCACGGGCTTTCAGTGGGACCAGGAAGCGTAACGCAGGGTACGCGTTGCGGGAGTAACTGACGTTACGCCCGCTTGCAAGCCGAAACACCAAGCCAGACTTGCAAAACATCGGAGCGGCGGCTCTGCCCCCGACAAACGAACGGCCGAACCGACGCGAGGTCGATCCGGCCGAAATCTCTATCTAGCTGGGAAGGGACGAGGGTCAGGGCACGAGAAGCGTGCCGGCCCCGTGCTCGGTCAGGAGCTCCAGCAGCACGGCATGGAGCACCTTGCCGTTCAGGATCACGACACCCTCGACGCCGCGATCCAGCGCCTCGATGCAGGTCTCAACCTTGGGGATCATGCCGCCCGAGATCGTGCCGTCCTTGATCAGGGCGCGCGCCTCGCCGACCGAGAGTTCCTTGATGAGCTGGCCGTTCTTGTCGAGAACGCCCGGCACGTCGGTCAGGAACAGGAGCCGCGCGGCCTTCACCGCGCCGGCGATGGCGCCGGCGAACGTGTCGGCGTTGATGTTGTAGGTCGAGCCGTCGCGGCCTGGCGCCACCGGCGCGATCACGGGGATCATCTCGGAGCGGGCGAGAAGGTCGAGCAGCGTGCGATCGACCTCCACCGGCTCGCCGACGAAGCCGAGATCGAGAACGCGCTCGATGTTGGAGTCGGGATCGACGACCGTCTTCGTGGCCTTCTCGGCGAAGACCATGTTGCCGTCCTTGCCGCACAGGCCGATCGCCCATTCGCCTTCGGCGTTGATGAGCGCGACGATCTCCTTGTTGATGGAGCCGGCCAGAACCATCTCGACGATCTCGACCGTGCGCTGGTCGGTGACGCGAAGCCCGTGCTCAAAGCGCGATTCGATGCCCATCTTCTCGAGCATGCGGCCGATCTGCGGCCCGCCGCCATGCACGACGATGGGGTTTATGCCGGACTGCTTGAGCAGGGCGATGTCGCGGGCGAAGGCGCGGCCGAGCTTGGCGTCGCCCATGGCATGGCCGCCATATTTCACCACGACCGTCTTGTTCTCGTAGGCCTGCATGTAGGGCAGCGCCTCGGCAAGGACGCTGGCCTGGTTCTGGGGCTGATCGGACATGGCAACTCCTTAGCCTGCAAGGGCCTGACATTCGGCCGCTTCCTAGCTCAGGACCGCGCCCGAACAAAGGGCAGAGCGTTGCCGCATTGCAAAAAACCTCGGCCGGGGCTTCGTCCGGCCAAGGTCGCCGACAAGGCGCAGCTCAGGCCTCAACGCGGCTCTGCGCGCTGGCCTTGGCGATGGCCTTGTCGAGATCGCTCATGTCGTAAGGCTTCAGGAGCAGCGCGGTGTTGGCGGCGAAGCTCTCGATCCCCGGCACGTGCCGATCGCCCGTGGCGAAGACGATGCCGATGCGTGGGCGGGAGGCCACCGCGCGCCGGGCGAGATCGGGGCCGGACATGCCGGGCAGGTTCACGTCCGTCACGAGCACGTCCACCGGCGCGGTTTCGAGGGCGACCAGCGCGTCCTCCGCGCTGCCCGCTTCCACCACGACATGGCCGAGATCCTTCATCATGTCGGCCGTGTTCATGCGGATCAGCGCGTCGTCCTCCACGAAGAGCACGGTGCAGGGCTTGAAGTGGCGCGGGCCGGGCTGCTCGGCCGGGCCTTGCGAGGACACGGCACCGGGGGCGGAGGCGCGCTGGACGAGCGGCTCCCCGGCGAGCGCGGGGCTGGCGATGTCGGGCCGGCGCTGGTTCTTCTGGGCGCGGTTGGCCAGGACGTGGCGGAACTTCCGCGCCAGCGCTTCCCGCGTATAGGGCTTGGACAGAAGCTCGACGCCCGAGTCCAGCCGCCCGCCATGCACGATGGAGTTCTCGGTGTAGCCGGAGGTGAAGAGAACCGCGAGATCGGGCAAGCGCTCCTTGGCCTTGCGGGCCAGTTCCGGGCTCTTCAGCTTGCCGGGCATCACGACGTCGGTGAACAGGATGTCGAGCGGGATGCCGCTTTCCACGACGTTCAGCGCCGACTGCGCATCCACGGCCTTCAGCACGCGGTAGCCGAGATCGGTCAGCATCTCCACCACGGTGGCGCGAACCTCGTCGTCGTCCTCCACCACGAGAACGGTTTCCGTACCGCCCGAGATCGGGCCGGTGTCGATCGCGACCTCGACATCCTCGGCCTGTTCGGCGCGGGGCAGATAGAGCTTGATCGTGGTGCCGTGGTCGACCTCGGAATAGATCTTCACGTGGCCGCCGGACTGCTTGACGAAGCCGTAGACCATGGAAAGGCCAAGGCCGGAGCCCTTGCCCTCGGCCTTGGTGGAGAAGAAGGGCTCGAAGACCTTCTCGATGATGTCGGCGCTCATGCCGCAGCCGGTGTCGCTCACCGCCAGCATGACATATTGGCCCGGCGTCACCTCGGCATGGGTGCGGGCATAGGTGTCGTCCAGCGAGGCGTTGCCGAGTTCGATCGTCAGCTTGCCCTGGCCCTCCATCGCGTCGCGCGCGTTGATGGCCAGATTCAGGAGCGCGTTCTCGATCTGCGTCGGATCGATGAACGTGTTCCACAAGCCGCCGCCCACCACGGTCTCGATCTCGATCCCTTCGCCCAGCGCCCGGCGCAGCATGTCGTCCATGCCGCGCACGAAGCGCGTCACGTTGACGACCTTGGGCTCCAGCGCCTGCCGGCGGCCGAAGGCGAGAAGCTGCGAGGCGAGCTTGGAGCCACGCGCCACGCCCGCCAGCGCGTTGCCGATACGCCGTTCGGCCCGCTCGTTGCCGGTGAGATCGCGCAGGAGAAGCTGAAGATTGCCGGACACGACCTGAAGCAGGTTGTTGAAGTCGTGCGCCACGCCGCCGGTGAGCTTGCCGATCGTTTCCAGCTTCTGCGACTGGGCGAGCGCCACCTGCGCCTGCCGGCGCTCCTCCAGCGCCTCGATCACGCGGCTTTCCAGCGTCTCGTTCAACTGGCGAAGCTGCTCCTCGGCGCGCTGGCGGTGGCGCACCTGCCGCTCCAGCATCTCGGCGTGCTCGCGCAGCGAATCCTCGTAGGCGCGCACGTCCTCGACATCGGTGTGGACGCCGACCCATTCGCGCAGCGTGCCCTTCTCGTCGAAGGTCGGCACGGCGCGCACGGCGAAGCGGCGATAGTCCCCGCCCGCCACGAGGACGCGGTGCTCGTGAACGAAGGTCTGTCCGCTGTCCACCGCCTCCTGCCAGGCCGCGATGGAGGCCGGCACGTCTTCGGGATGCACGGCCTTGGACCAGCCGAAGCCCTGATAGTCGGCATAGGTCTGGCCGGTCAGGCGACCCCAGCCGGGCTGCTCGCCGACCATGCGCCCGTCGGCGCTGTTGGTCCAGATCGTGCCGTGGATGGCGTCCATCGCCGCGCGGAAGCGCTGGTTGGAACGGAAGGTCTCGCGCTCGGCGACGACCCGGTCGGTCTTTTCCAGAACCGTGCAGAGCACGCCGCCGATGCCGCCGTCCTGGTTTCGGATGGGCGTGTAGAACAGGTCGAAATACACGTCCTCCGGCTCGCCGTGGCGGCGCAGCTGCAAGACCTGATCGGTGTAGGACTGGATCTCGCCCCGGAAGCCGGCCTCCAGGACGCGGCTGTTCCAATCCCAGATTTCGGGCCACACCTCGGCCACGCGCCCGCCGAAGGCGCGAGGATGATAGCCGCCGGCGACCTCGATATAGGGATCGTTGTAGATCATCACATGATCCGGCCCCCACATAAGGACCTTGGCCACCGGCGAATCCACCACCGTGTCCACGGCCATGGTCAGCCGCTCGGGCCAGCTCTCGCGCGGACCGAGCGAGGTGGTCGACCAGTCGAACCCTTCCAGCAGGCGTCGCGTTTCCGTCTCGTAGGGAACGGCGCGGCTCGTGACGGGATCGGCCATGGAAGAGGCTTCCTTCATGTGGGATCAACGGCAAGTCGAATGGCCATCTGGAATGGCGTTAAAATGTGACGATCACAAGCCGTTTGAAGACACAAGGGCGGACAAACTATCTGTCCGCCCTCCGATTTTATTGCTCGCGGCCCCTTAGGCCAGAAGCCCGCGCGCGGCGAGATTGCGCATCAGGGCCGCAAGGCCGAAGCGCCAGGGCGGCGCCTTGTCGGTGTGGGTCACGGTGTTGGTGAGCGTGCCGAGGCGCGGCGAGCCGATGCTGACGCGGTCTCCCAGCTTGTGCGTGAAGCCCTTTCCTGGGGCGTCGCGATCCTCCACCGGGGCGAACAGCGTGCCGAGAAACAGCATCATCCCGTCGGGATATTGGTGATGGGGGCCGAGCGCCTGGGCGACGAGATCGGCCGGGTCGCGGCTGATCTCGCGCATGGAGGAGAAGCCCTCCATGCGGTATCCGTCGCCCGCGCCCTCGACGGTCAGCGTCAGTTCGGCGGCGCGCACGTCGTCCAGCGTGAAGCCGGCGTCGAACAGGCGGATGAAGGGGCCGATCGAGCAGGAGGCGTTGTTGTCCTTGGCCTTGCCCAGAAGCAGCGCCGAGCGCCCTTCGACATCGCGCAGGTTCACGTCGTTGCCGAGCGTCGCGCCCCGGATTTGCCCAAGAGAATTGACCGCGAGCACCACTTCCGGCTCGGGATTGTTCCATTCGGAGGAGGGCAGGATGCCGACCTCGGCGCCGTGGCCGACGCTGGCGAGCACGGGCGCCTTGGTGAAGACCTCGGCGTCCGGCCCGATGCCGACCTCGAGATATTGCGACCAGTATCCGCGCTCCTGCAGGATGCGCTTCACCTCGGCCGACTTTGGCGAACCCGGCACGACGTCGGCCAGCGCACCGCCGATCACCGAGCCGATCTCGCCGCGAATGGCGTTGGCCTGTGCGAAGTCGCCCTTGGCGCGCTCCTCGATCACGCGCTCCACCATGGAGCGGGCGAAGGTGACGCCGCAGGCCTTCACGGCCTGAAGATCGCAAGGCGCGAGCAGAACGGGGCCGTCGCCGCCGGATTCGCTTGCCGCCAGAACCTCGGCGAGGTTCCAGGACCGGCCGCCCTCTGCCCCGCGCAGCCGGGCGGCCGGGTCGGCCTCTTCCAGAAGCTGCGAAACGGTCGGCGCTGCGGCGGACACGTCCACCAGCCGATCTCCCCTGACATGGACCACGGCCGGGCCGCCGATCTCGGGGTCGAACAGGCGGCCGACCAGAAGGGCGTCGCCGGCATCCACCGGCAGGGGAGAAGAAGGGCTCATCGATCACTCTCGTCTGCTGCGCCGCGGTTGCGCCTCCCTCCCGGAATCGCTTGGCCAGCGGCGGGAAACAGGGGAACGACGGATCGCGCCCGAGCGCAAGCGAAAGCCATGCTGCGCTGCGGCATCGCCCGCCGGTTTCCCTCCCGGCGATCTCTGCTACTTCCCTCGGCTGAGAGCCGCGCGGGCGGAGATGTTGGGAGAGTTGGCCGATGACGTCTGGATTGTTCGACCTGTCCGGGCGGCTGGCGCTCGTCACCGGCTCCAGCAAGGGGATCGGCCTCGCGCTCGCCCAAGGTCTGGCCGAGCACGGGGCGCGCATCCTGCTCAACGGGCGGGACGCGGCTCGGTTGGCCGAGGCGCGGGACGGTCTGGCCTCCGCCGGCATTGAGGCGGAAACGCTTGCCTTCGACGTGTCGGACCCCGCCGCCGTGGAGGCGGGCTTTGCCGAGTTGGAGCAGCGCTTCGGCGCGCTGGACATTCTCGTCAACAACGCCGGAATGCAGCACCGCGCGCCTTTGGACGAGTTCCCCGTGGAACGCTGGAGCGAGATGTTCCGCGTCAATGTCGACTCGGCCTTTCTGTCGGCCCGCGCGGCGGCGCGGGGCATGATCGCTCGCGGGCGCGGCAAGATCATCAACATCGCCTCGGTGCAGAGCGAACTCGCCCGGCCCGGCATCGCCCCCTACACGGCCACCAAGGGCGCCATTCGCCAGCTGACGCGCGGCATGGCGGCGGACTGGGCGCGCCACGGGCTGCAATGCAACGCCATCGCGCCCGGCTATTTCGAGACGGAGCTGAACCGGGCGCTGGTGGAGGACGCCGAATTCAGCGCTTGGCTCGCCAAGCGCACGCCGGCCGGGCGCTGGGGCCGGGTGGAAGAGTTGGTCGGCGCGGCGGTGTTCCTCGCCTCCGACGCCGCCTCCTTCGTCAACGGCCACACGCTCTATGTCGACGGGGGCATAACCACGTCGCTTTGACGCGACTCCCAGGCGCGGCGTCGCCTCGCCTGGGAGCGCGGGGCAAGTCAGGAGGCGATGCTCTTTTCGCCGTCCAGCCGACCTTCGCGAAGACCCTTGGCGAGGCCGATGTCGGTCGGCAGCAGGGGCAGAAGGCAGGCCTGGAGCGCGTGGTAGAGATCGGGCTTGCCGGCGAAGGGCTCCGGCTTGGGGCGGTTGTCGGGGCCGAGCTGCGGGTGCCAGCCGCCATGGCGGCGGTCGATCAGGTAAAGCGCCGAGAAGTCCCAGATGCGGCGATACCAGTCTTCGTAGAAGGCCTCGCCCGTCACGCCGCGAAGGGCCGCCGCCGCCGCGATGCCCTCGCAGGCCGGCCACCAGTAGCGGTCCGCGATGCGCGCCTGCCCGTCCCAGCCGAGCGTATAGTAGAAGCCGCCGCGCTCGCCGTCCCACCCGTCGGCCACGGCCTGCGCGAAGAGGGAGCGGGCGGATTCCAGCATCCAGTCGCTCGCGCGCCCTTCCAGCTCCCAGAGCTGTACCAGAAGCCGCGCCCATTCCAGCCAATGGCCGGGCGTCGTGCCGAAGGGGCGGAAGATCGGGTTGCCGTCATAGGCGCGGTCGACCTGCCAGTCCGTCGTGAAATGCTCCGGCAGGTGCCAGCCGTTGGCGCGGGCATGGCGATTGACCACGAGATCGGCGATGCGATGCGCCTTCTCCAGATAGGCCCGCTCGCCCGTCGCCTCGAAGGCGGCCATCAGGGCCTCCGTCAGGTGCATGTTGGAGTTCTGGCCGCGATAGGTGTCGAAAGGCCGCCAGTCGCGCGTGAACTCCTCGGCGGAGGCGCCGTGCGCCTCTTCCCAGAAGCGCGTGTCGAGAATCTCCGTCACGTCGGCGAGCAGCCGGCCGGCGTCGGGATGGCCGGCCAGCAGCGCGCTGGAGGCGGCGAGCAGCACGAAGGCATGGCCATAGGCCTGCTTCTTGTCGTCCACGAAGCCGGACGGGCCGAAGCTCCAGGCGTAGCCGCCATGCTGGGCGTCGCGATGGCGCTCCCACAGGGCGCGCATGCCGTGATCGACGATCGCATCGGCGCCGGGCCGGCCCTGAAGGCTGGCCAGCGCGAAGCAATGCACGAGGCGGGTCGTGGTGTGGAGTTCGGTGGTGCCGTCGCTGGCCAGCGGTCGCCCGTCGGTGTCGGGCACCGCGATGGAGCCGGAGGGGCCGAGGCTCGCCGCCTCGAAAAAGCGGAACAGGTCGTCCGCCTCGCGCAGGAGCCATTGCCGATGCGCCCCCCGCATCACCCAAGGCTTCACCGAATCGTGATTGTTCGCCATCGCTCGCTCTCCCCCTTCTCGCGCCCCACATCCCTTGAGCGCCTGCGTTTCCCTCCGCTAGCGAAGCCCGGCGCGGAAGGCCAGAGCGACGTTTGGCAGACCCTCGTTTTGCCGATCCGGCGCGTTCCGATCCATGCAGGAATAGAAGGTATTGCATGGCAGCCATGCGAAACCGAGCTTGCTCAATTGCGCCGCAACATGGTTATGTGGCGTTGCATTGTTTCCTCCCAGATACCTTGCATTCTTAGCCCACTCGGTCCTCCCCCGAGTGGGCTTTTTCTTTTTCCGTGGATGAAGCGGATTTCCCTGTCCCTGGAAACACCTCGCGCACCGACCTTCGCTATCGTCGGCTCGAACCGGCATCTTAGCATCGCGCAAGCGCCGGCCACTGCGAGTGGGGGAGGGGTTTATGCGGATCGAGACCTTGGTGACGATCTTCGTCCATGGCACGGCCTTGGCCATGCTTCTGGCGGCAGGTTGGGTGGGGCTGGCGCTGTTTCTGCCCTGACGTTTTTCCCACGTACCGCAGGGAAGTCCGGCTCGAAGCGGGCCTCAGAGTCGCGAGCCGGCGGCGACGGAAGCAAGGCGAGTTTGGGAAATCCTAACCTCAACATTTCGCAGCTGCGAAATGAATGTTTCCCACTGGCCTTTCCTTAACCCGTTTCGGCGACTCCTGGCCTTGCATTTCGAGGGCACACAACGCGTCACAGGAGTATCGAGATATGCGTATGACGGTTGGCAGGAAGCTTTTCCTGCTCATGGCCTTCGCGATCGCCATCGCCATCGGCTATGCCGGTGTTCAGCTCTGGACCTTGCGCGATCAGCTCTGGGCCGATCGGGCCGACCTTCTCAAGGCGCAGATCGACGCCTCGCTCTCGACCATGGCCTCGCTTCAGGCCCGTGTGGATGCCGGCGAGCTGACCGTCGAGGAAGCGCAGAAGACAGCGCGCGCCGTTCTGCGGCCCATCCGCTTCGGCGGCGACAATTATCTCGTCAGCTTCGACTCCAAGGGCATCCGCACGATCTTCCCCAAGGCCGAGCAGGAAGGCGAAAGCGGCTGGGAGCGGCGCGACGGGAACGGCGTGTACCTCAACCAAGAGATGATCCGGCGCGGCATGGAAGGCGGCGGCTACACCAGCTATTCCACCAAGCGGCTCGGCGGCACGGAAGACGTGCCGAAATACGCCTATTCCGCCTATTTCAAGCCTTGGGACTGGGTCATTGCCACGGGCGTCTATGTCGACGACATCCAGGTCGTTCTGCGCCAGCGTATGATCGAGGCGGCCTGCTGGCTGGCGGGCATGGCGCTTCTGATGGCGATCGGCGGCTTTCTCGTCACGCGCAACATCACGCGTCGCCTGTCCGGTTCGGTCGCGGTGGCCGAGGCGATCGGCCGAGGCGACCTGTCGCAGCGGATCGAGCCCAAGGGCTCGGACGAGATCGGCGATCTCCAGCGCGCCATGACGGCGATGAACGCCAAGCTGCGCGAGATCGTGGGCGAGGTGTCCAGTTCGGCCGCCATGGTGGCCACGGGCTCCGGCCAGTCGGCCGCCACGGCCGAGTCCCTTTCCTCCGGCTCCACCGAGCAGGCGGCGGCCAGCGAGGAATCGTCCGCCGCCGTGGAGCAGATGACGGCCAACATCCG
Organism: Aureimonas sp. AU20; assembly: GCF_001442755.1. Taxonomy (NCBI): domain Bacteria; kingdom Pseudomonadati; phylum Pseudomonadota; class Alphaproteobacteria; order Hyphomicrobiales; family Aurantimonadaceae; genus Aureimonas; species Aureimonas sp. AU20. The sequence continues at coordinate 1,009,755 of NZ_CP006367.1, forward strand.
CCAGACCGCCGACAACGCCGCCACCACGGAGAAGATCGCGGCCCAGGCGGCGCGCCATGCCGCCGAAAGCGGCGCGGCCGTGGTTCAGTCCACCGAGGCGATGCGCAGCATCGCCGAGAAGATCGCCGTGGTGCAGGAGATCGCGCGCCAGACAGACTTGCTTGCGCTCAACGCGGCGATCGAGGCCGCGCGCGCCGGGCAGCATGGCAAGGGCTTTGCCGTGGTGGCCTCCGAGGTCCGCAAACTTGCCGAGCGCAGCCAGATCGCCGCCGCCGAGATCGGCACCTTGTCCACGTCCACGCTGGTGGTCGCCGAAGGCGCGCAGGTGAAGCTCGCCGCGCTGCTGCCCGATATCCAGCGCACGGCCGAGCTCGTCCTGGAGATTTCGGCCGCTTGCCGCGAGCAGTCGATCGGCGCCGAGCAGATCAACCAGGCGATCACGCAGCTCGATCAAGTCACGCAGTCCACCGCCAGCGCGGCGACGCAGATGGCGGCGACCTCCGAACAGCTCTCGGGCGAGGCACGGCGCCTGGCCGAGCGGGCCTCGTTCTTCAAGCTCGGCGAAATCCGCTCCGCTGCGTCGACCGCCCCCGCCGCGCCAGCCTCCGCGAAGGTGGCACCCGCTCCGGTCAAGGCCCAGCCGGCTCCCGGTCCGCGCGCCGCCAAGCCGCAGCCCGCCCCGGCGCCTCGCTCGAATGCACCATCCGGCTTCGATCTCGATCTGGAGGACGGCGGCTTCGAGCGGCTCAGCGCCTGAGAGGCCATGACTTGAATAAAAAGGCCGGCTCGCGAGAGCCGGCCTTTTTTGTTTCAGCTTTGGAGATGCTCGCGCACGAGGGGCATGACGCGGGTGCCATAGAGTTCGATGCAGCGGAGCAGCGCCTCGTGGGGCAGGGGGCCGGCGCTGTATTTCAGCTGGAAGCGCGACAGGCCGAGCTTCTTGACCGTTCGGGCGATCTTTGCGGCGACGGTTTCCGGCGAGCCGACATAAAGCGAGCCGCGCTCGATCTCGCGCTCAAAGCTCGTCTTTTCCAGAGGCGGCCAGCCGCGCTCGGAGCCGATCTGATCGTGCATCCGCTTGTAGTCGGGCCAGAAGGTTTCGCGCGCCGCCTCGTCCGTTTCTCCGACGAAGCCGGGCGAATGGACGCCGATCGGCTGCACCGGGCGGTTGAACTCGGCCGCGGCCCGCGCGGATAGATCGACATAGGGGCGGAAGCGCGCGGGATCGCCGCCGATGATGGCGAGCAGCATGGGCATGTCGTAGCGCGCCGCGCGCACCACCGATTCCGGGCTGCCGCCGACGCCGATCCAAGTGCGCAGCGGCTGGCTCTCCGGCGGCGGAAAGACGCTCTGCTGCGTGAGCGGCGGGCGGATCGAGCCCTGCCATGTCACCGGCCCGCCGGAGCGCAGCGCCGCGAACAGATCCAGCTTCTCCTCGAACAGCGTCTCGTATTGCCGGAGGTCGAAGCCGAACAGGGGGAAGGATTCGGTGAAGGAGCCGCGCCCTAGGATCACCTCGGCCCGGCCGCCCGAAAGCCCGTCGAGGGTGGAGAAGCGCTGAAACACGCGGATCGGATCGTCGGAGCTCAGCACCGTGACCGCCGAGCCCAGGCGGATGCGCGTCGTGCGCGCGGCGATGGCAGCCAGGACCACGTCCGGCGCTGACACGGCGAAGTCGACGCGGTGATGCTCGCCGACGCCAAAGAAATCGACGCCCACGCTATCGGCCAGCACGCCCTGTTCCACGACCTCGCGCAGGACGGCGGCATGGGGGCGCAGCGCGCCGTCCGGGCCGCGCGTCACGTCGCCGAACGTATCGAGCCCGAATTCGAGGGACCCGAAGTCGATGGAAGAGGTCATGGGAAAGCTCCGCGAACCAGACCGCAAGGGGAGCTATCGGGACATCTGCTGGGCTGAAGGCTCGGCGCGCGATCCTTAGCAAAGGTGCAAGGGTCGGCGGAAGTCTCGCGTGGCAGCGTCGTCGACAGGCTCGGACCGGCCTATCGGCCTCGGCCCGAGCGGAGCCAGTCTATGCGGGCTCCGGTCTCGGCTGTCGAGCAGGGATGGGTGAAAGCACCGTCACCCGGCCGCCGCGAAACGGGCGCGGCGGGTTGGTCGCGTCAGGATCAGAAGGCGCTGCGGTTGCGGTTGTAGCGACCGCGATCGATTTCGCGCTGACGGCTTTCGAGATCGACCAGCGAAGTGGCTTCGTTGAGATAGGCGGCTTCGCGCTCGCTGTCGCGGATGGGGCGAAGGGCCTCGCGAAGGCGTGTGGTGAACTTCATGGCAGTGATCCAATCGGCTGAGGAATTAGCCATAAGATACGCTTGCCAAGTTCATGCTGCAATGCAGCAGGCCGCATAAGAGCCATGCCCCAAGCGCACGGCCCGTTAAAGACCACAAGGAGATCGTAACGCTTTCGCAGGGCTTGTGGCGAAACAGCGGCAAGCGGGTCTGCATTGGATGCATGGCAATTCATCGAATTGCCCGTTCTTTCAGCTCTGGCGCCCCAGCGGTTGGCGCGACGATCCGACGAGAAGACCATCGCAAACGAAAAAGGGCCGGTTCGAAAACCGGCCCTCGTGTCGGGATGGTAAAGGCGGCTCGGTATCTATTCCGCCGCCGGCTGAAGCGCGCCGCCGCCCTTGTTCTCGTTGCCGCTCTTGCGACCGCCGAACTCCGTTACCCGCTTCCAGTCCGGCGTGGCGTCGAGATCGGGCGCCAGCGAGGGGGCGGGGTGGGCGTGATGGTGGCCGGCATGGGCGGGAGCGCCTTCCGAACCCTCGGCCTGGTTGGGCTTCAGGAGCTTGCCGAAGAGCCGGCCCGTGACGCGGCTGAGATCGTCCATCAGCGTGTAGAGCGAGGGGATGAAGATCAGCGACAGGACGGTGGAGACAAGCAGGCCGCCGATCACCGCGATCGCCATGGGCGCGCGGAACTCGCCGCCTTCGCCCGACGCCATCGCCGCCGGCATCATGCCCGCCGCCATGGCGATCGTGGTCATGATGATCGGCCGGGCGCGCTTGCGACCCGCGTCGATGATCGCGTCGCGCTGGTTCATGCCGTGCTTCTCCTGCTCGACCGCGAAGTCGACCAGCATGATCGTGTTCTTGGTGACGATGCCCATCAGCATCAGGATGCCGATGACCACGGGCATGGAGATGGCGTTGTGCGTGAGCCACAGCGCGCCCACCACGCCGCCGATCGACAAGGGCAGGGCGGCGAGGATCGTGATCGGCACGAAGACGCTGCCGAACAGGAGGATTAGCACCACCAGCACCATCATGATGCCGGCGCCCATGGCCGAGGCGAAGCCGGCGAAGACCTCGCCCTGGATCTCGGCGTCGCCGACCTGCTGGAGGCGCACGCCGGGCGGCAGGTTGCGAACCGCCTCGCTCTGCGCGATCCAGGCCGAGCCTTCGCCGATCTCGTGGCCCGGCGCCATGGCGGTGCCGACCTTGGCCAGCCGCTCGCGGTCGTAGCGATCGATGGTCGAGGGGCCCTGGCCGAAGCCGATATCGGCGATGGCGTCGAGCGGCACGGTGCCGCCCTTGGCCGTTTGGACGCGCAGCGACTGGACGGAGCCCAGATCCTGGCGCGCCGTCTCGCTGATCTGCACGCGGATCGGAACCTGCCGCGTGCCGACATTGAACTTGGCGAGGTTGGCGTCCGCATCGCCGATCGTGGCGACGCGCACGGTCTGCGAGATGGCCTCGGGCGCGATGCCGAGATCGGCCGCCTGGTCGAGGCGCGGATGGATGCGAAGCTCGGGCCGCGCGAAGGACATCATGGCCGACGGGTTGGCGAAGATCGGCTCGCGCCGCATCTCGCTTTCCAGCCGCGCCGCCGCCTCGCTCACCGCCTCGCCGTCGCTGCCGAGGAGGCCGACGGACAGTTCGCGCTCGCCCCGGTCGTTGACGAAATAGGAGCGAAGATCGGGGATGGCGGCGAGCTTGGCGGCGATCACGGGCTCCAGCTGCGCCTGGGAGCGATAACGCTCGAACTTGCGCACGAGATTGATCGTCAGCGCGGCGCGGCGCACCTCCAGCGTGCCGGTGGGCGAGGAACCGCCGATCGACAGGACGGAGCGCACTTCGGGCAGTTCGCGGATGCTGGCGGCCGCCCGGTCCACCGCGCGGCGGGTGGAGTCCAGCGTCGTGCCGGGCGGCAGCTCGACCGAGACCACGATGCGCGAGGCGTCTTCCTTCGGGATGAAGCCCGTCGGCAGATATTTCGTGGCGTCCATCGACAGGAAGAACAGGCCGACTCCCACCGCCAGCGTCAGCCAGCGCCAGCGCACGGTGAAGCCTAGGAAGCCGGTATAGGCCCGCATCAGCGTGCCGTCCCGCTGCTCGGCGGGGTGCGGGCGGTTGAGGAAGGCGAGAAGCAAGGCGGCCACCGCCGCGCCGATGGCGATGCGCATGGACCACGCGCCGGCCTGGTCCCAGGTCACCATGGGGGCGTGCAGGCGCAGCCAGTCGAGCGCGCCGTTGCGGCCGGCCGTATCCGGCAGGGCGGCAAGCGCGAAGACGGCGCCGATGGCAAGGCCCGCCAGTGGCGCGAGGCCGAGGACGTAGCGGCGCAGAAGACGGCCGAAGCCCGGCCCTTCGTGCCGCTGCGGGCGGAAGAAATAGGCCGCCAGCATGGGCGTGATCAGGCGCGCGACGAGCAACGAGAAGAACACCGCCACCGCGACCGTCAGGCCGAACTGCTTGAAATACTGGCCGGCGACGCCGCCCATGAAGGAGACCGGCGCGAAGACCGCCATGATGGTGAGCGTGATGGCGATCACGGCGAGGCCGATCTCGTCCGCCGCTTCCATCGAAGCTTTGTAGGGCGGCTTGCCCATGGCCATGTGGCGCTCGATGTTCTCGATCTCGACGATCGCGTCGTCCACCAGGATGCCGGTGACGAGCGTGATGGCGAGAAGGCTGACGAGGTTCAGCGAGAAGCCCATCATGCTCATCGCCGCGAAGGTCGGGATCGCGGCGAGCGGCAGCGTAATGGCTGCGACCGCCGTGGCGCGCCAGTCTCGCAGGAACAGAAGCACCACGACGACGGCCAGGAAGGCGCCTTCGCCGAGCGTCTCCATGGCGGATTCGAAATTGCCGTAGGTGTAGGTCACGCTGTCGTCGATGCGCGTGAAGCCGACCTGCGGATGCGCCTTGGCGAGCTCGGCGATGCGCGTGGCGGCAAGGCCGGCGACCGTTGTGTCGCTCGCCCCCTTGGAGCGGTAGATCGAGAAGGCGACCACGGGCTGCCCGTCGAGCCGGGCGAAGGAGCGGGGCTCCTGCACCGTGTCGGTCACCGTGCCGAGCTCGGACAAACGCACCTGACGCCCACCCGAGAGGGCAATGCGCGTGTCGGCCAGGGCCTGCACGGTGCCGGCCTGGGACAGGGTGCGGATCGCCTGTTCTTGGCCGCCGAACTCGCCGCGCCCGCCCGACAGGTCGACATTGGTGGCGCGCAGCTGCGCGTTCACGTCGGCCGCCGTGATGCCGAGCGCGCCGAGACGATCGGGATCGAGGCGCACCTGCACCTCGCGCTGGACGCCGCCCATGCGCTCGACGCGGCCGACGCCCTTGATGCCCTGGAGGGCGCGAACCACCGTGTCGTCCACGAACCAGGACAGCTGCTCGGGCGTCATGCCCGGCGAGGACGCGGCATAGGTGACGATCGACTGGTTCTCGACCTCGATGCGCTGGACGATCGGCTCCTCGATCGTGCGGGGCAGGTTGCCCCGGATCTTGGCGATCGCGTCCTTCACGTCGTTCAAGGCGCGGTCGGTGTTGATCTCCAGGCGGAACTCGGCCGCCGTCACGGACTGGCCGTCCGTCACGGTGGAGGTGATGTGCTTGATGCCCGAGACGCCGGCGACGGCGTCCTCCACCAGCTTGGTCACCTGGGTTTCGAGTTCGGCCGGAGCCGAGCCCGATTCCGTCACGGTGACGGAAATCACCGGCACGTCGATATTGGGAAATCGGGTGATCGGCAGGTTCAGGAAGCTGACGACGCCGAAGGCCACCAGCACCACGAAGAGGAGGATGGGCGGAACCGGATTGCGGATCGCCCAGGCGGAGATGTTCCAGTTCATCGCGTCACCTCCGCCGTTTCCAGCGTCTCGGCGGCGACCGGGGTCACCTTGTCGCCATCGCGCACGAAGGTGCCGGCCACCGCCACCACGGTTTCGCCGGCCTGGAGGCCGGAGCGAATTTCCACCACGTTGCCGGCGCCAAGACCGGTCTTGACGCTGCGCGTCTGCACCGTGCCGTCCACCACGACCTGGACGAAATCGCCCTTCGGCCCGGTGTTGACGGCGGTGCGTGGCACGGCGACGCCATTGGTGCGCGCGGTTTCCACCACGGCGCGGGCGAAGGCGCCGACCCGAAGGCCCGCCTCGCGCGGCAGGGCGATGCGCACGCGGCCGAGGCGCGAGGCCTGGTCGACGCGCGGCGAGACGAGGCGCACCTCGCCCGTCACCTCAGCGCCGCCGGCGGCGGTGATTTTAGCCGGCTCGCCCTTGCGCAGCTGGCCGAGTGCTGTTTCCGACACGTCGGCGTCGAGTTCGATCAGCCCGTCGCGCGCCATCTCGAACAAGCCGCCGCCGGCCGCCGAGACGATCTGCCCAAGCTGGGCCACGCGGCGCAGCACCAGCCCGTCGGTCGGCGCCTTGATCTCGGCCTTGGCGCGGCGCAGCTCCAGCTCGGCCCGCTCGGCGCGGGTGGCGGCAAGATCCGCTTCGGCCAGCGCCACGCTTTGGCGGGCCGAGGCCAGGCGCGCGGCGGCGCCGGCGGCGGCGGAGACCTTGGTGTCGAGCACATCCTGGCCGACGATGCCCTTCTCGCTGAGCGCGCGGGCGCGCTTAAGCGAGGCCTCGGCCTCGACCAGGGTCGGCTCGGCCTCGCCGATCAGGGCGTTGGCCTGCGTGATCGCCGCCTCGGCGCGCGCCACCTGCGAAGCCGAGCGGGCAAGGTTGACCTCCACGACGTCGGTTTCCAGCCGGGCGAGAACCTGCCCCGCCTTCACCTCGTCGCCCTCGTCCACCAGGAGTTCGCGAACCCGCAAGCCGTCGACGTCGGCGCCGACCGTCACGGTCTCGCGCGGGGTCAGCGTGCCCGTCACCGTGACGGTCGCGACGATCTCGCGCGCCTCGGCCGGCAGGACGGAAATGTTGGGCGGCGCGGGCGCTGCGACGGGCGCGGGCTCGGCCGCCAGGGCCGGCGCGAAAGGCGCTGCGAGGGCGACCGACGCGGCAAGCGCGAGCGAAAGACATTTCAGCATGGGAAAACTCCGCAAGCGGGCGGGGCGAGGCAAGGAAGGGGCGAAAGAATTCGTCATGCCTGGCTCGCTCCGAGCAGGCTCGCGATCATGCGATGGAGATAGGGGCGAAGGGTCTCGAGCGGTCGCTCCGGCTCCAGCCGAAGCCGCATGACGAGCCCGTCGCCGATGCTCATGAGAAGGGTCAGCGCGAGTTCGAGATCGAGATCGCCGGGGATCTCGCCCTGGTCCTGCGCGCCTTTCAGCGCCTGGCGGATGCGACTGCGCGCTTCGTCCTCGACCATTTGGAAGCGAGCGCCGACGGCGGTGTTGCGAAGGGATTCCGAGCAGATCTCGACGATCAGGTTGCCGGTCTCGGGATCGCAGGCGCCGGTGAGATAGGCGAGAGCGGCCTCGGTGATCCGATCCACGACCGGGCCGGGTCCTTCCAGGCCCGCAAGGCAGGCGCCGGCCGCGACGCGCTCCTCCTCGGCGATGGCCTCGATGATCGCGTCCTTGGACGGGTAGTAGCGATAAAGCGCGCCCGGGCTCATCTTCGCCTCGGCGCAGATCTCGCTCATCGAGGCGCGGTGAAAGCCGGAGCGCGAAAAGCAAATGCGGGCCGCGCCCAGGATATGATCCTTGCGCGTCGGTGCGGCGGCGAGATCGTCCTGCGGAGGCACGGCGGAAAGAGTGGACATGACGATCCGGTTCAAGCTGAGAGCGAACGATCGTTCTCATAACAAGATGCGGCGCGACAGTCCAGCGTCGATCAATTATCGGTGATTCTAAGATCAGGCGTCCAGGTTGTTGCCCGAATCGCCATTGGCCGGCGAGCCGACGGGAGCTGGAACGCGAAACGCATCAAGCACGGCTCGCATCCTCTGACTCTGAACGAGCAAGGCCGTGATCGCGGACTGGTGGAGGCTCGTGGCGGCCAGGAGAAGATGCAGCGCGGGCTGGTCGTGCCCAGGCGCGAAAGGCGGCGGTCGGCTCAGCGGCGGGTCGATGACACCGTCTTCCACGCGCGCGTCATCGCGTGAGCCCCGCGAGGAGGCTCCGACGATGCGGACGGAAGGGAAGCGCAGGATGTTCATCGCACGTTGGACAATAGGAAGGGGCTGATCGGAACAATAGCATCCGACACTTAAGAAAGTGGCGACGACCGGATAAGGCAGGCCGCGTGGTTTCTTGGCCTGGATTCTCTGACAAAGCGTGAAGGCCGGCGCCTTTCCGCTCGCAATCGGCTGCCGGGGCTTGACTTTTCGGCTCCTGTTGGGATTAAAGACCCCATTCTTGCGACCGTTCCGTCCGCAAACCGCCGACCATGCCCCTCGCTCGCCGAGCCGCATGGAGGTCCCCATCCGCCAGCGAGATTCGCCCGCGGATGCGTTCCGCTTTGGCGTTGCGGCTTGGAAAGGGCGTTTTGGGTTCCCATTCTTGCCTCAGCGCAAGAACCAGGACTTGAAGGACACGGATGTTCGAATCGCTCCAGGACCGCCTCGGGTCCATCCTGAACGGCCTCACCGGCCGCGGCGCCCTGTCGGACTCCGACGTGGCGGCCGCGCTGCGCGAGGTGCGCAGGGCGCTTCTGGAAGCCGACGTCTCGCTGGAAGTGGTGCGCTCCTTCACCGACCGGGTGCGCGAGAAAGCCGTGGGCGCCGAGATCGTCAAGTCGATCAAGCCCGGCCAGATGGTGGTCAAGATCGTCCATGACGAGCTGGTCGCCACGCTGGGCTCCGATCAGGTGGCGATCGACCTGAACGCCCCCGCGCCGGTCACGATCATGATGGTCGGCCTCCAAGGCTCGGGCAAGACCACCACCACGGGCAAGATCGGCAAGCGGCTGACGGAGCGCCAGAAGAAGCGCGTCCTCATGGCCTCGCTCGACACGCGCCGCCCCGCCGCGCAGGAGCAGTTGCGCGTGCTCGGCGAGCAGACGGGCGTCGCCACGCTGCCGATCATCGCGGGCCAGGACCCGGTCGAGATCGCCGCGCGCGCCTCCCAGGCCGCCCGGCTCGGCGGCTACGACGTCCTGATCCTCGACACGGCCGGCCGCACGCATATCGACGAGCCGCTGATGGCGGAGATGGCCGAGATCAAGGCCAGGACCGCGCCCCACGAAATCCTTCTTGTGGCCGATTCGCTGACCGGCCAGGACGCGGTGAATCTCGCCCGCTCCTTCGACGAGCGCGTCGGCATTTCCGGCATCGTGCTGACCCGCGTCGACGGCGACGGGCGCGGCGGCGCCGCGCTGTCCATGCGCGCCGTCACCGGCAAGCCGATCAAGCTGATCGGCACCGGCGAGAAGATGGACGCGCTGGAGGATTTCCATCCCGCGCGCATCGCCGACCGCATTCTCGGCATGGGCGACATCGTCTCGCTGGTCGAGCGCGCCGCCGAGAACATCGACGCGGACAAGGCCGCGGCGATGGCCAAGAAGATGCAGTCAGGCAAGTTCGACCTGAACGATCTGGCCGACCAGATCGGGCAGATGCAGAAGCTCGGCGGCATGGGCGGCGTCATGGGCATGATGCCCGGCATGGCCAAGATGAAGGACCAGATCGCCTCGGCCGGCCTCGACGACAAGCTCCTTAAGCGCCAGCTCGCGATCATCTCGTCCATGACGCAGTGGGAGCGCGCCAATCCCGACCTCCTCAAGCATTCGCGCAAGAAGCGGATCGCGGCGGGCTCGGGCACGGACGCGGCCGACATCAACAAGCTGCTCAAGATGCACCGCCAGATGGCGGACATGATGAAGGCGATGGGCGGCAAGGGCGGCAAGGGCGCCGGCATCATGGGCAAGCTCATGGGCGGCCTTGGCGCCAAGATGGGCCTGCCCGGGGGCCTCGGCGCCGGCGGCATGCCGGACCTGTCCAAGATGGACCCCAAGCAGCTCGAAGAGATGGCCAAGTCGCTCCAGAAGGGCGGCCTTGGCGGAATGGGCGGGCTGCCCGGCGGCCTGCCTCCCGGCCTCGGCGGGCTCCCCGGCCTGCCCGGCGGCCTTCCCAAGCTTCCCGGCCTGCCGGGCAAGAAGAGATAGGAACCGGCCTTCCGGTTTCTCGACCACGACACCTCTGACAAACGAACCCACGGCGACGCCAAAAAGACGCCGGGACTTAAGAAGACAAGGATAGACCCATGCCCCTGAAGATGCGCCTCGCCCGTGCCGGCTCCAAGAAGCGCCCCTACTACCACATCGTCGTCGCCGACGCCCGCTCGCCGCGCGATGGCCGCTTCGTCGAGAATATCGGCTCCTGGAACCCGATGCTGCCGAAGGACGCTGAGCGCGTCACGCTCAAGGAAGACCGCGTCAAGCATTGGCTGAGCGAAGGCGCCCAGCCGACCGATCGCGTGCTGCGCTTCCTCGATAAGGCCGGCATCGTGAACCGCCCGGCTCGCGAGAACCTCACCAAGGGCCTGCCCGGCAAGAAGGCGCAGGAGCGCGAGGCTGAGCGCAAGCAGCGCGAGGAAGACGCTCGCGCTGCCGCCGAGAAGGCCGCTGCCGAGCAGGCGGAAGGCTCGGCCGAATAAGGCTGCTGGCCTCGAACGCCGCTTAAGGCTTGTTCGAACGGAGCTTTTAAGCTTTTGTGATAGTAAGGTGGCGCGCCGGTCTTTCCGGCGCGCCATTTTTGTGTCGCCGTCCGGCCCCTTCGCGAAGGTCTGTGTGCATGAAGCGTGAGCCCACGACACCCGAATCTGCCCTCGGCCCCGCATCGACCGCCGCTTCCGCCGATCTCTTTCCCATCTTCCAGCTCACACCCGTTCCGCTCTGGCTGGAGGATTGGAGCGGCATCCGCCGCTTGGTGGACCAATGGCGCAAGGACGGGATGACGGACCCCGCCGCCTTTCTCGCCGCCGATCCCGCCCGCGTCCGCGCCTCGATGGAGGCGATCCGCATCATTGAGGTGAACGCCGCGACGCTGCGCCTGTTCGAGGCGCGCGACACGGCCGAACTCGTCGGACGCCTCGCGGACGTGTTCCAGGGCGCGATGGTGGAAAGCCACCGCGAGGAGATCGTTCAGATCGCTGGTGGAGCCGCGGAGTTTAGCAGCCAGGCGGTCAACCACACGCTGTCCGGCCGGCGGCTCGACATCCAGCTCAAGGGCCGCATCCTGCCGGGCTACGAGGCGAGCTGGGAGCGCGTCCTGATCGCGACCGAGGATGTCACAGAGCGCGAACGCGCCCGCCGGGGTCTGGCCGAGAGCGAGGCCTATGCGATGGGCCTGTTCGAGAATTCGCCGGTCTCGCTCTGGGTGGAGGATTTCTCCGCGATCCGCGAGCTTCTGGAAGACGTGCGTGCCACGGGCGTCGCGGACTTCCGCATCTTTCTGGATGTGCATCCGGAGTTCATCACGCGCTGCATGAGCGAGATCCGCGTCGTAGCCGTCAACCGCCAGACGCTCGGCACCTTCCGGGCCGACCGGTTCGAAACGCTCCTGTCGCGGCTCGGCGACGTGTTTCGCGACCAGATGGTCCACCCGTTCAAGGAGCAACTGGTGGACCTCTGGAACAGCCGCCTGTTCCAGAGCCGTGAGGTCGTGAACTATTCGCTGGACGGGGAGGAAATGCATTTCGTCATGCAGTTCAGCGTCCTGCCCGGCCACGAGGCGGACTGGTCGCTTGTCCAGATCGCGCTGACCGACATCACCGCGCGCAAGAAGGCGGAGGCCTATCTCGAATATCTCGGCAAGCACGACGTCCTGACCAAGCTCTACAATCGCTCCTTCTACAATGACGAGCTGAACCGGATCGAGCGGCGCAAGACCGAGACCTTCAGCGTGCTGGTGGCCGATCTCAACGGGTTGAAGAGCTTGAACGATCAGCTCGGCCATGCGGCCGGCGACACGCTGCTGCGCCGCGCGGGCGAGGTTCTGGCCGAAGCCGTGCGTGCGCCCTGGACGGCGGCGCGCATCGGGGGCGACGAGTTCACCGTGCTCATGCCGGGCGCGACGCTCGCCGAGGCGACCTCGCTCATGAACTCCATCACCGAGCTTTGCGAGGTGAACAACCAGTTCTATCCTGGCGCCGACCTGTCGCTCGCCATGGGCGTCGCCACTTTGCTGCCGGGCGAGCGGCTGGAAGACCTGATGCGGCGGGCCGACCTCCTGATGTACGAGGTCAAGCGGCGCTTCTACGAGACCTCTGGCGCAGACCGGCGCGGCCTGCCGCTCTGACGCCTCTTAGGCACGGGAGTTGACGGCGCCGCCTCACGCCGTCAAACACGCCACGCGTTTCGCGACGTGCCGAAGCCTCGCCCGAACCAAAAGCGCCCTCGCTCGCCGAGCGAAAAACTCCAATCCGCCTTCGCGGAGCGCCCGACCCCGGCCGCCCCCGAAAGGCCCAATCTGCCGAGTCCGCCCGCCGTGTCCGATCCCAAAGCGCCGACCGACCCCGTTCTTCTTGGCATCGTAGGGGGTGCGCATGGCATTCGCGGCGAGGTGCGGGTGAAGTCCTTTACCGAGGACCCTGAGGATCTCGGCGCCTATGGGCCGCTCTTCGACGCGCAGGGCAAGCGCTACACCGTGCGGTCGGCGCGGGTGCAGAAGAACGTCGTGGTGGCCCGCATCGCCGAGGTGACGGATCGAAACGCCGCCGAGCGCCTGAACGGCACGGAGCTTTTCGTGGATCGCTCCGTCCTGCCCGCCGAGGGCGAGGACGAGTTCTACCAGTCCGACCTTGTCGGCCTCGTGGCGCGGCTGACCGACGGGACGGTGATCGGCGAGGTCGTGGCCTTTCACGACTTCGGCGCCGGCGACATTCTGGAGATCGCGCCCGAAAACGGCACCAGCGTCATGATTCCCTTCACCGAGGTGGCCGTGCCGGAGGTCGATCTCGACCTCGGCTTCCTTCTGGTGGAGCCGGTGGCGGCTGGCCTGTCCGGCGCGGTGGAAGTGCGCGAAGGCGACGAGGACGACGACGCGGACGAGAGCGAGAACGAGAGCGGGGGCGAGACGGGCAGGGACGGCGGAGCCTGATTTCCCGCCGCGCCGCCGCCTGAGGCGCGTTGCCATCGGCGGCCGAGCGCATTATCGCTGGCGGCGCAGTCACCCTGCGGAAGGAGCCACCCATCATGATTATCCTGTCGGGCACGCTGAAGGCCACCGACGAACGCCTGGACGCGCTGGCCTCGGCCATGCGCACGGTGCTTGAGGAAACGCGCCGCGAAGCGGGCTGCATCGTCTACTCCTTCGCGCGAGACGTGCTGGAGCCGGGCCTCCTGCGCATCTACGAGGAATGGGAAAGCCGCGAGCTGCTGGCCGCCCACGTCAAGACCGCCCATGTCGCGGCTTGGCACAAGGCGCTGGCGGAGGCCGGCGGCGCCGAGGCGAATCTCCACCTGATCGAAGTCTCGTCGGTCGAGGATTTCGGCTGAGCCCATGGGTTTCCGCGCGTCCGTCCTCACGCTCTATCCCGAGATGTTTCCCGGGCCGCTCGGCACCTCGCTGGCCGGCCGGGCGCTGGAGCGGGGCGACTGGACGCTGGAGACGAGCTTCATCCGCGAGTTCGGCGAGGGCCGGCATCGTCTGGTGGACGACACGCCTGCCGGCGGCTCGCCCGGCATGGTGCTGCGGGCCGACGTGTTGGCCCGCGCCATCGACCAGGCGAGTCCAGCCGGCGACACGCGGCCGCGCCTTCTCATGAGCCCGCGCGGCCGCCCGCTCACGCAGGACGCCGTGCGCGAGCTGGCCGGCGGGGAGGGGGCGGTGATCGTCTGCGGCCGGTTCGAGGGCGTGGACGAGCGCGTCATCGAAGGGCGGAACCTGCGCGAAGTCTCGATCGGAGACTATATCCTGTCCGGCGGCGAGATGGCGGCGCTGGTGCTGCTCGACGCCGTGGTGCGTCTCCTGCCCGGTGTGATGGGCAACAGCCGATCGGGCGAAACCGAAAGCTTCGAGAACGGACTGCTGGAGCATCCCCACTACACGCGCCCAGCCGTGTGGGAAGGGCGCGAAATCCCCGCCGTCCTCACCTCCGGCGATCATGGCGCGGTGGAGCGCTGGCGACAGGCCGAGGCCGAGCGCCTGACGCGCGAACGCCGACCCGATCTCTGGCAGCGGCTCGCCCGTCAGGACCGCTGAGAGGCGGTTCGACAAGCCGTCGGTCCGATCGGCTTTTCAGCCCGCGCCCCAAGGTGAGACATGGCGCTTGGTCATCCTTTCCCGCGCCCTTGCATCACTCGGGTTTGATGCTTCGCTAACGTCGAAACGTCATTCGTCACCCTTACGCCGCCAAGTGGTCGGCCAGTCTCCGAGCACGGCGCCGACGTCGGGATTCCTTCGGTCATTCGGCTGGGTCGATCCCGTCCGATTCGCTCTGCAAGTTTCGCCGTCGTGCCAAAGCGCGCCGGGTCGTATCGTTCGTCCACTGATCCTGTTTGGAAATGGGATCGGGTCGACTGGCTTCTCCGCGTCGAGGGAGCCTACGCGCCTCGACGCAAAGCAATGCCAAGCCTGACGTGCGGCGGAGACTCGGCCTGTCTGGTCCCGGTCGCTGACGCCCTGCCTATCCGCCATGACACCTTTCGAACTCCGCATTCGGCAGGCCTTGGGGCGTCCCCGCCACCACCCCTCCGATCGAGCGTTCAGCAGTTCGGAACCGTGTTCGCGCGCTGCCCACGTCCGACGCTGCGCGTGTCGCAGCCGCCGTTCCGCTGGCCTTGGCCGAAAATGCCGTTTTCGCGGTAGCGGCCGGTGCGCGGCGCCAGCGTTCCGTCGCTGCCCTGTCGCAGGGTGCGTGAGGACGGGCGCGGCGGTGTGCCTTGCGCCGTCGTGCGGCGTTCGATCTGGCGACAAGCGGCATCGTTGCCTTCGCATTGGCGCACGGTCTGCGCGAGCGCCGCTTCGGGAATCAGCAGCGCGAGACAGCCGAAGACCGGCAGCCAGCGTCGAAAGCGCATCGTCATCAGGTCGTCTCCACCATCCGGCCTCGCGCGCGCCATGCCGCGCGGCGCAGGCCGGGAGGAGCAGCATAGACCGCTTCGAAGCCGGGGACAAAATCCGCCCGGGCAGGTTGGCCGAAGCTATCCCTCACGCCTCTCAAGCGGCTCGAACTCCTCGCTTATTGCCCGTTCGCGAGGCCCCAGTCGGGGTTCTTTGCCGCAAGCCCGCTGCCCGTCCGACGCTTGCGCGCGAGGCCTACGCGGGTGCAAGACAGGAAGCTTCCATCCAAGAGCGAAAGGGCGGGCCTTTCTTGTTCGAGACCCTTCGCGTCTTCGGGGCGTCCGCGGCCGGCGCGATGGCCCTGCGCCTGATCCTGTTGATCCTCGTGATCGGCGGGGCGCTGTTTCTCCTGCCGGTCTGGCAGCGGGAAGGGGAGGAGCCAAGCGCGATGCCGACGGTGCGCCAGCCCGTGCTTCTGCCTGTTGCGCCTCCGCCGCCGCAGGCCAAGCCGCGCCCGGCTCTCAGTCCCGATCAGGCCCGGCGCTGGTTTCGCCCGCTGGCCCTGGGGGAGGCGCGCTTCGCCTTTCAGCCCAAGCACGGCGTCGCGCCGGCCGATCTCTGCGCGCGCTTGTTGCAGACCGGCTGGGCGCGGGACCGCGCGGGCGCGGCACCGGGCGGCGAGCGGGAGGAATGCGCGCTGACTCGCGTCTATCCCAAGCCCGCCGGCGGCCAAGCGACGCGCCTCTTCGCGCTGGCGCGCGGCGCGCGGGGCATGGAGGACGCGGCTCTCGACATCCGCGTGAAGATCAATCTCTACGACGAAGGCGCGGCGGAGGCGGCGGGGCGCGACGTGTCGGCCGCCCTGGTGGCGCTTCTGGACGCGGCGGGGCTCGCGCCGGGAGCCACGACGCTGTCCGCACTCGCCCGGTTCGAGCCCTTCGAGGCGCAGGCTGGCGGGGCGAAGATCGGCTTGAAGACGGAGCGCGCGGACATCCGGCGCTTCAATCTCACCATCCTCCTGCCGCGCCCCTTCGAAGGAGGCGCGACGGATCGGTTCGACCCGCATGCCGCCATGCCGAAAGGCTATCCACCCGCCGGCTTGGCGTCGGCCGGTATGGGTGAGGGGGGGCAGCCGTAGTGATGGCCTCGCGGTGCGGCCGGCGGCGTTCTGCCGCCGGCGCTAAGGGTTCGGGGCCTGAACCGACCCCTTGACTGAGGCCGCCTCAGACGGCGTTGCGGCGGGACAGGCGCTCTTCCCAGGCGAGGGCGTCGGCGACGATGCGGTCGAGATCGTCGAAGCGCGGCTCCCAGCCGAAGCGCGCGCGCGCCAGACCCGCATCGGCGACGATCGAGGTCGCGTCGCCCGGCCGGCGGCCGGACATGCGGACCTCGAACTCGCGCCCGACGACCCGGCGTACCGTGTCGAGCACCTCCAGCACGGAATAGCCGTGGCCATAGCCGCAATTGGCGATTATCGACCCGCCGCCGGCCCGGAGATAGCGCAGCGCCTGCGCATGGGCGTCCGCGAGATCGCTGACATGGATATAGTCGCGCACGCAGGTGCCATCCGGCGTGTCGTAGTCGGTGCCGAACACGTCGATATGGCTCCGCTTGCCGAGCGCGGTCTCGCTCGCGACCTTGATGAGATGCGTCGCGCCCTTGGTGGACTGGCCGGTGCGCCCCTTGGGATCGGCGCCCGCCACGTTGAAGTAGCGCAGCGCCGCGAAGGTCAGCGGGTGGGCCGCCGCCGTGTCGCGCAGCATAAGCTCCGTCATCCATTTCGACGTGCCATAGGGGGATTCGGGTGCGGGCGGCTGGGTTTCCTGCACCGGCATCTGGCGGGGCGAGCCGTAGACGGCGGCGGTGGAGGAGAAGATGAAGTTCTTCACCCCGCAGCGCACCGCGCTCTCGATCAGCGCGCGGCTGGCGACCGTGTTGTTGAGATAGTAGCCAAGCGGGTCCGAGACCGATTCCGGCACCACGATCGAGCCGGCGAAATGGATGATCTCGCTGACCCCGAACTCCTTGAGGACGCGCTCCACGAAGGGCTGGTCGTTGATGTCGCCGACCTGCAGCCGCGCCTCGGGCGGCACGGCCCAGTCGAAGCCCGTCGACAGGCGATCGATCACCACCACGTCCTCGCCGGAATCGACGAGGTTCCAGACCATGTGGCTGCCGATATAGCCGGCACCGCCGGTAACAAGAACCGTCATGCTACTCTTTCCGCCTTTTCCCGTGGGGCCATGCCCCGGTGGCCGCCACTATGCCGATATAGTGCAGCGCGGCAAGATACGGGAAAGCAGGATGGGAGGCAGACGGGGACGCGCGGTGGCCTTGAGAGACAGGCCCTCAGGTTTCGCGGAAGGCCCGGCTGAAACTGTCTTCCAGCGGCTTCAGGAGATATTCCAGGAAGGTGCGCTCGCCCGTCTTGATATAGGTCTCGACCGGCATGCCGGGGTAGATCTGTGCGAGATCCACGCCCGGCGGCAGCCGTTCGGCCAGCCGCAGGCGGGCGATGTAGTAGGGCTGGTCCGTGCGCGGATCGACGATGCGGTCGGGCGAGACGAAGGTCACCGTCGCGTCGACGCTCGGCGTCAGCCGGTTGAGCGCGGGAAAGCGCAGCTCGGCCGGCTGGTTGGTGTGGACCTGATCGATGTCCTGCGGCGTCAGCCGCGCTTCCACGATCATGCTTTCGCCGGTCGGCAGAATCTCCGCCATGGGCTGGCCGGGCGAGACCACCGCGCCGCGCGCGTTGTAGTTCAGCTTCACCACGATTCCGGCGCTGGGCGAGCGCACGGTGACGCGTTCCAAGACGGTTTCGGCGGCCTGAAGCTGCTCGTCGATATCGGCGATGCGCGCCCGCGCCTCGTTGAGGTCGGAGGCCGCCGTCTCGACGCGCTTGCTCTGGAGGCGCGCGATCTGCTCGCGCCGCTCCTCCATCTGCGTGCGGGCGGCCAGAACGCTGGCGCCGAACTCGCCGATCTGGCCGGTGAGCTGCGCCTGTGACAGGAGAAAGTCGGTGTATTCGCGCCGGTTGGCGAGGCCTCGGTCGAGCAGGCTCTTGCGGCGCTTCAGCTCGTCCTTGACCACGGCGAGCTGTTCCTGCGCGGCGACCTTCTGGTCCCCCAGGCCCCGGATCTGCTCTTCCAGCGCGGCGATCTGCTGCTGGATGATCGCCATTTCGCGGCGGTGCCCTTCCAGCTTGGTGGTGAACTCCTTCACCTGCTCGTCCAGCACCTTGGCCAGCGCCGGGTCCTCAGGGCGCACCTGCAGCGCGTCGGGGAAGACGAGAGCCCGCTCGCCGTCGCGCTCGGCCGCCAGCCGCGCGGCGCGTGCTTCCAGCGCGAAAAGCTGGTTGCGCAGCCGGTTGCGCTGCGCCGCCGCGCCCGTGGAGTCCATCCGGTAGAGCGCCTGGTTGGAGTCGATCCGGTCCCCCTCGCGCACCAGGATGTCGGAAATGATGCCGCCTTCCAGATGCTGGATCTGAAGATTGCGCCCGGCGGCGGCGACATAGCCATGGGCGATCGCCGCGCCGGACAACGGCGCCGTGGTGGCCCAGATGCCGAACCCGAGGAGAAAGGCGCCGGAGGTGAGCAGGCCGACCAGCGTCATGGTGCGCGAATTGGTCGGCACGCCGTCGGTCCAGCTCGGCCGGATGGCGAGCGCTTCGCTTGGGCCCGCGGGGCGGGGGATCAGGGCGTCCTGGCTCATCGCGCTGCTCCTTGGGCCCCGGCGGCGGGCTGCTGGCCTTGACCGAACTGGCCCTTGACCACGAGATTTTCGAGCTTGCGGCGGGCCTGCGCCTCGCGCTGCTCCTCCTCCGCCTTCCGGCGAGCGGCCTGGCGGGCATAGACGTCGGCCTTCGGCCCGACATCCTCGATGATCCCGTCGCGCAGGATCATGATGCTGTCGGCGAGATCGGCGACGTTGCGCCGCTGCGTGACGAGCAGCACCGTCACCCCGTCCTGGCGCGCGTTGCGCAGCGCCCGTTCGAGCGCGACGTCGCCCTCGTTGTCGAGATGGGCGTTGGGCTCGTCCAGAAGCAGGAGGCGCGGACCGCCGAAAAAGGCGCGCGCGAGGCCCACACGCTGGCGCTGGCCGCCCGAAAGCTGGTGCCCGGCGGGGCCGAGCGGCGTGTCGTAGCCCTTGGGCAGGCGCTGGATCAGCTCGTGGACCTGCGCCTTCTGGGCGGCCTCGACGATCTCGGCATCGGTAGCGGCGGGATCGAAGCGGGCGATGTTCTGCGCCACCGTTCCCGGCAGCATCTCCACATCCTGCGCGAGATAGCCGATGCGCCGGCCGAGCTGTTCGGAATCCCAGTTGCGGATGTCGGCGCCGTCGACCCGGACCGAGCCGGACTGGATCGGCATGGCGCCGACCAGCGTGCGCACCAGCGTCGACTTGCCGGCGCCCGACGGGCCGACGAGCACCATGCAGCTTCCCGCCGGGACCTGCGCGGAGACGCGCTTGATCAGCGGTTCGGCGGAGGCGCCGTTCGGCGCCATGACCACGAGCTGGTGCATCGACAGCGTGCCGGCGGGGTCGGGCAGTTCGGTCGCCTTGGGCCGAAGCGGCGCGCTGGCGAGCGCCTTTTGCAGGCGATCCCATGCCTTGCGCGCGTCCACCAGCTGCTTCCAGCCGGCGATCACCTGGTCGATCGGCTGCAGGCCGCGACCCGAGATGAGCGAGGAGGCGAAGATCATGCCGCCGGAGATTTCACGCTGCAGCACGAGATAGCCGCCGGTGCCAAGGATCGCGATTTGAAGCCCCAGGCGGAAGGCCTTGGAGGCGCCGGCGAACCAGGCGTTGACGCGGTTCATCCGGTCCTGCGCCGCTAGCGAACGCGCTTCCGAGGCGCCCCAGGCGTCGATCGTGTTGCCCATCATGCCCATGGCGCGAATGCTCTCGGCATTGCGCACGAAGCTCTGGGCCGACAGCATGGCGGCCATGGAATGCTCGCTGGCCGCGCTCGCCGCGCGGGCCGTGGCCTGCTGGTTCAGAAAGGCCAGAAGCGCCAGAACGGCCGCGCCGCCGAGCGTCAGGAAGAACAGCACCGGGTGGAGAAACCAGAGAAGCCCGATGAAGAGCGGGGCGAAGGGCAGGTCGAGATAAGCGAAGATCGCCCGCCCGCCGATGAAGCTGCGCACGGTCTGGAGATCGCGCAGCGGCTGCGTGTCGCCCACGGAGGCGCGCGAGCCGCTCATGGCGGCGATCATCGCGTCGTTGGCTGCGGCGACCTCGATCTGCGCGCCGATGCGGCTGGCGATGGCGTTGCGCACCGCGTCGAGCACGCCCATCAGAAGAAGGGCGGCGGCGGCGAGAATCGAGATGTAGATCAAGGTGTCGACCGAGCCGGACGACAGGACGCGGTCATAGACCTGCAGCATGTAGACGGGCTGAGTCAGCAAAAGCATGTTCACCACGAAGGTGAACCCCATCAGCCCGGCCAGTCCGGCCCAGACGACGCCGCGCACGCGCTCGATCGCATTCATGGAAGACACGTCCCGCCCTGCCCGAAGCCCATGCCTAAGGTCAGTTAACCCATTAAGCGGCAAGGCTGTTTTTGTTGTCTTAAAGGCTGGCGGCGACGCGGAACAAGGTTGCCAGTGGCTTAACGCGGACAGATGGCGTCGCCCGCGCGAAACTCATGCCTCTTTACCGCAAAAAGCACAAGCTGGGTGCGGAATGGATTCCACGGTTGCGCTGCAGTGCCCACTCCAGCACAAAGGGCCCTATCTCGAGACCGGACGCGGGCCGGCGATCATCACCCGGAAGGAAAAGACATGAGCGCCTTCGACGTGCATCCCATCATCATTGCGGGCGGCGCGGGAACACGCCTTTGGCCGGTCTCCCGCGACACCATGCCCAAGCAGTTCGTGCCTTTGCTCGGTGACGGTCGCACGACCTTCGAGGAAACGATGCTGCGCGTCGTCGGCCCGCGCTTCGCCAAGCCGGTCGTGGTCACGCATTCCGACTTCCGCTTCACCGTGGCCGAGCAACTCGCCCGCAACGGCATCGACGCCGACATCGTGCTCGAGCCCGAGCGCCGCGATTCCGCACTCGCCGTCGCCGTCGGCGCGGTGATCGCCAGCCGCCGGGACCCCGACGCGCTCTGCCTCGTGCTGGCCGCCGACCATGTGATCACCGACGGCGAAGCCTTCACGCGCGACTGCCTGACCGCCGCAGAGGCGGCGCGCGAGGGGCGCATCATGATGCTCGGCATCCATCCGAGCTGGCCCGCGACGGGCTATGGCTACATCGCGCCCGGCGCGCCGCTCGGCGGCAACGGCCGCCTGTTCGAGGTTGCCCGCTTCGCCGAGAAGCCCAATGCCGAGACGGCCGAGCGCTACATCACCGAGGGTTATAGCTGGAACAGCGGCAACTTCCTGTTCCCCGCCTCGCTGATGATCGCCGAACTGACGGCCAACGCGCCAGAGACGCTGAAGGCGGCCGAGGAGTCGGTGGACGGCGCGCAGCGCGATCTCGACTTCCTGCGGCTCGACGCCGCCCGCTTCGCCAGCGCGCCGCGCATCTCGATCGACTATGCCGTGATGGAGAAGACCACGCGCGCCGGCGTGCTCCAGGCCTCGTTCGGCTGGTCCGACGTCGGCTCGTGGGACGCGCTCTACGACATCAAGACGGCGGATGCCGACCGCAACGTGCTGGAAGGGCCGGTCTCGGTTCTCGGCACCACGGGCAGCTTCGTGCGCTCCGACGAGGTGCTGACCACCGTGGTCGGCCTCGACAACGTCGTCGTCGTCTCGACGCCGGACGCGGTTCTGGTGGCCGCCAAGGACCGGGCGGGCGACGTCAAATCGCTGGTCGCACAGCTGCATGGCGAGGGCCGGCCCGAGGCCGGGCAGCACCACAAGATCCACCGTCCCTGGGGCTGGTACCAGCGCATCGACATCGGCGAGCGCTTCCAGGTCAAGCATATCTGCGTGAAGCCGGGCGGCATCCTCAGCCTTCAGCGCCACTACCACCGCGCCGAGCATTGGGTCGTCGTGCGCGGCACCGCCGAGGTGACGGTGGACGGCACGGTGAAGCTGTTCCACGAGAACGAGGCCGCCTATCTGCCGATCGGCTGCACCCATCGCCTGCACAATCCCGGCAAGATCGACCTGAAGCTCATCGAAGTGCAGGTCGGCTCCTATACCGGCGAGGACGACATCGTGCGCATCGAGGACATCTACGCCCGCAACTGAGCGGGCTGGACCCCTTGGCGCAAAAGCAAAGGGCCTCCCTCGGGAGGCCCTTTTTCGTATCGGGTGCCTGTTCGTCGGGGCGGGGTCAGAGCGCGCGCGCGGCGCGCTCCAGCCCGTCCGCCACCAGGGCCTTGGCGGCCTCCGGCGTTTCGGCCTCGGCATAGCAGCGCAGCTCCGGCGCGTTGCCGGAGGCGCGGAAATGCATCGTGTTGCCGTTCGCGAGCGTGACATGCACACCGTCCAGCCGGTTCACCGCGCCGGGCGCGCCGAGCCCTTCGAAGAAGCTGGAACGGAACGTCTCGTCGTCCGCGAGGCGCGCGAGGAACGCGCCGCTCTTCTCGCTCGGCACGTTCTGGAGCCGGTGCGAGGCGGCGGGCTTCGCGCCGATGCGCTCCACCAGCGCGGAGAGCGGCACGCCTTCCCGGCGGCTCGCAACCAGCGCGCAAAGAAGCGGCAGCAGCGCATCGCGCGTCGGCAGGGCCGGGATGCGCCGCCCGTCCACCTCGGCATCCGTGCCCTGGATGAAGCCGCCATTGGCCTCGAAACCGGCGACGCCCTTGCGCCCTTCGGCGAGGGCCTGCTCGATGCCGGCGATCACATAGGGCGAGCCGACGCGGGTGCGCAGCACCTTGTCCACCAGCCCCGAGCCTTCCAGCGCGGAGCCGGAGGTGACGGGCGTCACGATCGTGTCGAAGCCGAGATAGCCCGAAGCGATCAGGCCGAGAACGTCGCCCCGGATCACCTCGCCGCGCTCGTCCGCCATCAAGGGGCGGTCGGCGTCGCCGTCGGTGGAGAGGATCGCGTCGTATCCGTCCCGCCCGGCCTCACCGAGGATCGCGAGGTCTTCGGGCCGGTGTGCCTCGGTGTCCACCGGAATGAAGCTGTCGGCGCGCCCGAAGGGCACGGCCTCGCCGCCCAGCGCCTCGACCGCCTCGGCCAGAAGATCGCGCGCCACGGAACTGTGCTGATAGATGCCGATGCGCGCGCCGCGCAGCGCCTCGGTGCCGAACGCGTCCACCGCACGCCAGAGATAGAGCGCTCGCGCTTCCGACGTGGGCAGGCTGGCCGGCGGCGTCAGGCTTTCGGGCGCGACGGGGCCGATCGCTTCGAAGGCGGCGAGAATGTCGGCCTCGTCCTCCTTGGTGATCTCGCCCTTCAGCCCGTAGAACTTCAGCCCGTTGCGGTCCTCGGGGATATGGCTGCCGGTCACCATCACGGCGGGCAGGCCGAGACGGGCCGCTTCCAGCGCGAGGGCCGGCGTCGGCACGGCGCCGGCGTCGATCGGCTCGAAGCCCGCGTCGCGCGCGGCCGCTGCCGCAAGGCCAGCGATCTCGGGGCTGCTGGCGCGCAGGTCGCGGCCGATCAGGAGGCTCTTCGGCGCGCCGCGCTCGCTCATCACCCGTAGGAAAGCGAGCGTGTAGCGATAGCTCGGCTCGCCGAGGAGATCGGTGACGAGACCGCGCAAGCCGCTGGTTCCGAACTTCAAGCTCATGAAGACCTGTCCTGCCGTTGGTTGGGGAAAGAATGCGGGGGCCGAAGCGCCCGTGCCGGGGGGGCGCGGGTCTGCGCCGTCAGCGCTCGCCGGGCGGAGGGAGCGGCGGCTCGTCGATCGGCTGGTAGGTGATGAAGAAGATCCAGATGCCGTAGGCCCCGATGCCGGCCGAGATCAGCGCCCAGGTCTGGCTGCCGGCATAAAGCTCGACGCCCGCCCAAAGGAAGCAGACGGCCACCACGAGGACGCGCCGCCAGAGCGGACGAAAGAAGGGATGGTGCTGGTCCTTCATGGCAGGCCTTTCGCCCAAGTCCCGGGATCGGCCGCTCTTATAGCCGATCGCACGGGAAACACGACCGGCTTTCGCGCGGCGAACACGCCGAAGTTCCCTGTTCGCTCAGCCCTCCGTCCGGAAGCGGACGGAGGGCGCGGGGAGATTAGGTCGTGCGGCCGAGCGAGGGGGCGGGCCGGGGCTCGGCGGCGGGCCGCAGGGAAGGGGTGGCCGGTTTGGCGTCTAGCTTGGCCGGCCCCTCGCGCTTGGCCGGCCCCTCGCGCTTGGCGGGCGCGCTCGCTCCGCGCCACCATTCCAGGAACAGCGCCAGCGCGAAATGCATCGCGAGGCCGATCGCGATCAGCGTCGTGTCGAACAGGAAGGCGGGTTCGCGGTCGAGGCGCAGCGCCTGCGCCAGGATCGACAGGATCGTGCCCGTGGCGAAGATCGGCAGCGAATGGCGCCCGACGAGGCAGAGCGGATTGTTCGCTCCGATCCGGCGGAACACCGAGCCATAGGGCGCGTGGACGAAGACATAGACCAGCGCGGCCAAATGCAGAAGGCGCGGCAGTGTCACGAAGGTCTTGTCGAAGCCCGTCATCAGGAACGGGCCGGGCACCATGGCGGACCAGTGCCAGAGCTGGAACTCCACGAACAGGAAGGACAGGAAGAGATAGACCAGTGCAATCGTGTAGAGCGCCGGATTGTAGGCGACGAGCGCGCGGCCGCCGGCCTTGGCGAGACCCGCCGCAAGACCGATGGCGAAGATCAGCTGCCAGGCGAAGGGATTGAACTGCCAGCCGCCGGGATTGGGGTGGTTGGGCAGGTTGAAGCCGGTCGTGCCCGCGATGGCCCAGAGCGTGGCCGAGACGATCAGCAGGCCGTAGAGCCCGACGCGGCGCGCGATGGCGAGCATGGCCGGAAGCATCAGAAGGATGACGCAGTACATCGGCAGGATGTTGAGATAGGCGAGTTGGTGCATCAGGCTCGCGACGCCCGCCAGCGTCTCGATCGGCTGGGTCATGAAGTAGCCGATGCCGAGCTGCATGAGATAGCGCCCGTCGCCCGTGCCCATCGCCGCGAAGGCGAAGATCGAGACGGTGATCATCGTCAGCGTGATGTGGACGAGGTAGAGCGTGCCCGCCCGGCGCAGAGCTTTGACACTCGCGACCAGCGCAGAACCTTGCAGGAAGGGCCGGCCATAGGCGAAGGCGGAGGCGAAGCCCGCCAGGAAGACGAAAAGCTCGGCCGAGTCGGAAAAGCCGTAATTGCGCGAGGTCAGGTGTTCCCACATCACGCCGGGCACGTGATTGACGAAGATCGTCAGAAGGGCGAAGCCACGAAAGAAATCGACGCGATTGTCGCGCGCCGAGCCCGGCGCGCCAACCCTGGCGGATGTCATGGTCAGTCGATCCACTCCTTGCGCGTTCGCGAATGCGGGTTCGCCCGGTCCGGCCGAACGGTCGCCGACGGGCAGCGCGGCCGGATGGTCCTGCCGGTGCCCATGGGCATCCCGCAGCGCTATCCGTCCGCTCCCCGGCGAACCGTCATGGCCGAGCCCGGTCGAGACCGCGCAGGCGAACTTAGGGCCGACCCTTTCCGAGGGACGGCGCGTTCCTGCTCCCGACCGAGGGAGGTTCCACTCGATAAGAGAGATTTAGGACTAGAGCCCGCCGCCTGAACCCCTGCTGAACGTCTTTTCCGCCCCGAATGGGAGGCGGCCAAGCATTCGGCGGCGCGGAAGGGCAAGGAGGCTAGCGTTGACAGGGCTCGAATGGGTGGCCATCCGCCCCGACGCAGAAGGCCGGCTACGCGCGAGCGTAACCGGCCTTGCGAGACGACGACGTGGCGCGATGGGCGCGATCAGGCCGACACGAGCGTGGCGGGTCCTTGCGAGGGTGCCGCATCCTTGGGGGCGGGGAGATCGCGCCCGATGCTTTCGTCGGTGAGGCGGCGACGCCACTTCTCCGAGGCGCGGATCACGGGCTCGGGGTCGAGCTCGAAGGGCGTTGCGAAGACGCCGGACCGGCGCACCGCGTCGCCCAGCGCCGGGTTGCCGGTGAGCGAGATGAAGACCGGCGCGATCAGAAGTGGGATCGCGATCGGGCAGACCCAGAAGAACAGTTCGAACGCGTAGAAGAAGGTCAGGAACAGGAGGATCGCGCCGGCGATCACCATCCACCAGGAGGCCTGGAAGGCGGTCTTGAGCGGCAGGCCCTCGTCGTCGCGGTCGGTGGACGGCCAGCCGCTGTCGAGGCCGAGCAGGATTTCCGTCACCGCCTTGGACTGGAACATCATCATGATCGGCGCGAGCGCGCTGGTCAGCACCAGCTCGACGCCGCCGCCGATCAGCGTGGTGAGCGTACCGCCGAAGGCGGTGGAGCGGCGCGTGAAGGCGGTGTAGCAGGCGATCAGCGTCTTGGGCAGCAGCAGCAGCAGCACGATGCCGAGCAGGAGCAGCAGCGCCTTGCCGGTTTCGGGCTGCGGAAAGACCGGGAAGAGCGAGTCGGCCGGGAAGTAGTTGGGCGCCGGGCTCAGAATCGGGTCGAGCAGGCTGACCACAAGGAACAGCAGCCAGATCGGCGAGGCCGCATAGGCCATGATGCCGGAGATCATCGATACCCGGCTCCAGAGCCGGACATTGGGCGCGGGCACAAGGCGGCCGTGCTGCAGGTTGCCCTGGCACCAGCGCCGGTCGCGCTTGGCGTATTCGATCAGATTGGTCGGCGCTTCCTCGAACGAGCCCTGGAGATCGGGATCGACGCGCACCTTGAAGCCCGAGCGCGCCAGAAGCGCGGCTTCCACGAAGTCGTGGGACAGGATGTGGCCGCCGAAGGGCGGCTTGCCCGACAGGTTCGGCAGGCCGCAATGATCGGCGAAGGCACGGGTGCGGATAATGGCGTTGTGGCCCCAGAACGGCCCTTCGCGCCCTTGGAGCGAGGCGATGCCGCGCGAGAAGACTGGCGAGTAGAGCCCGGCCGAGAACTGCAGCGCGCGGCCGAAAATGGTGCGCCGGCCGATGATGAGCGGCTGGGTCTGCAGCAGCGCCAGCTCGGGATCGGCGTCCATGCGCGCGACCATTTCAAGCATGGTCTCGGGCCGCATCAGCGAGTCGGCATCGAGGATCAGCATGTAGTCGTAGGCGCCGCCGCAATTGGTGACGAAGTCGGCGATGTTGCCGGCCTTGCGGCCGACGTTCTTCTTGCGGTTGCGATAATAGAGATGGCCGCCGGCCTCCAGCGCAGCGGCGACCGAGAAGGTCGCGCGCCGCTCGGCCGCCACGGCCTCGGCTTTGGTGGAGTCGCTGAGGATGTGGACGTCGAAATGGTCGAGCCGGCGGATCGCCTGCAGGCCCTCGATCATGGCGGCGACGCGCGCCAGAACGGCGTCGGCGTCCTCGTTGTAGACCGGCATGAGAATGGCGGTGCGGCTTTGCGAGCGGCGCCCGTCGGGCGCGGCTGTCCAGCGCCGGCCGCGCCGGGAGAAGATGCCGACCACCGCCGTGTTGAAACCCCAGGCGAGCCAGAGGCAGCACACGATCAGGAGCAGCACCTGCACCACATGCAGCCAGGTCGTGCCGTTCGCGGTGATGACCACGGCGAAGAGCACGCCCGCCACCACGGCGAGGAGAAGCGCGAAGAGCGCGAAGAACAGTCTACCCAATACGATCACGGATGCGCTCGCTCACAAGGATGTTTCGCGGGACGGGGACACCATCATTAGACCTTGACGGAATCATGGGAGCCAGGCCGGCCCGGCTTTGCTGCCCCGCCGATAGCACATCGGGCGAGGCCGCGCTGCGGCAACGAGGACGGCGGCCCGGGAGGCCGCCGCTGGATCGTCTAATGGCCTTCGCCGACGCCGTGCGTCAGGTGCTCGCGCAGGATCGGGCGCACCGGCATGGCGAGCGGCGAGCGAGGCTGGGGCAGAACCAGCTTGCGCAGGAAGGCGAGCGCCTTGCGCTTGCCCAGGCGCGCGGCCTCGATCACAACCTGCGGCTCCGGCCCGGTTCGCCCGTCGAAGGCGAGCCGCTCGGCGATCGCGGCCAGGACCTCCTCCTCCGACAGGTCCGGCCGGTTCACGAGATAGCCCACGGGCCGCGAATCGAAGAAGCGATCGGCCTCCGCCGTGTTGGTGCGCACCGAGAGCGTCGTGTCGCGGCCGATCACGGGCGTCCCGTCCATTGATAGAGCCACGTCTCGGAGATGATGCGCTGGTTGAAGGAGAGCTTGGCGCGCAACTCCACCGGGCTGGCGTTCAGCTTCTCCAGCTCGATCGACAGGCGCCAGCCGCCGCCCGGCAGGCGGGAGATGCCGCTATGCACGAGACGCGCGCCGTCCGGCACGTCGATGATCGGCACGACGATCGCGTCGCCCGGCAGGTTCTCGGCCGTGCCGCCGGCGAAGTTGATCTCGAAGCGGCGAAGGCCGGTGTCGGACGTGTCGGCCGCGTTGCCGCCGACGCCCGCGAAGGTTCCCGCCACGCTCGCCACATGGCTGCGCATCTCGTCGAGATAGCCCCAGTGCATGCGGTAGCGGAACTCGTATTGCGAGCCGGCCTTGGGCCGCTCCTCGGGAACCCAGAAGGCGACGATATTGTCGTTGGCCTCCGAATCGGTCGGGATTTCGACCAGCTGGATGATGCCCCGGCCCCAGTCTCCCAGCGGCTCGATCAGGAGCGAGGGGCGCATTTCGTAATGGGCCTGGACGTCCTCGTAATGCGAGAACTCGCGGTCGCGCTGCAGGAGGCCGAACATCTTGGGCGAGGTCTCGGCGAAGTAGGAGAGCGCGAGATCGTCCGGGTTCTTGAGTGGGCGCCACAGGCGCTCGCCGTTCGGGCGCTGGATGAACAGGCCGTCGCTGTCGTGGACCTCGGGGCGGAAATCCTCGCGCGTGGCGTGGTCGTTCTCGCCGAAATAATACATCGAGGTCAGCGGCGCGACGCCCAGCCGCTCCACCTCGCCGCGGAAGAACAGGCGCGCCGTCACGTCGATGACGGTCTGCGGGCCCGGCTTCAGCAGGAAGGCGTAGGCGCCGGTCAGGCTCGGCCCTTCCAGCTCGGCGAAGATCTGGACGGTTTCGTCGGCCGGCTGCGGCTTCACGATGTAGAAGGCGGTGAAGCGCGGGAATTCCTCGGCCGTCGTGGTCGCCGTGTTGATGGCGAGGCCGCGCGCCGAAAGGCCGTAGCGATTGTTCATGCCGAGCGCGCGGAAATAGGACGCGCCGAGGAAGGACACGAGCTCGTCGTAGAGATCGGGCCGGTCGAGCGGATAGTTGAGGCGGAAGCCGGCGACGCCGGGAAGCTGGATGTTCTGGAAGACCGACGGATCGAGCGGCGCGAGGAACTCGAAATTGGCGCCCGAGAAGACCTGCGGCTGGAAATGCGCGCCGTCGCCCACGTAGATGCGAGTGATGGCCTTGTAGAGGAAGCCCGGGAAATAGGCCTGCATCTGGAAGTTCAGCGGCTCGTTCGCCCAGACCGTCTGGTCGCGGCGATAGAGGATGCGCCGGTAATGGTCGTAGTCGAGATCCGTGATCGGCTGCGGCAGTTCGTTCGGCGGCTCCTGATAGGGCTGGGCCGCGCGGTTGCGCAGCGCCGCCGACAGGGCGTCGAAGGAGAAGGCATTGAGATCGACCGTCGTGGGCGGGGCGGCGGGCTGCGCGGGCGCGGCCTGCTGCGGTGCGGCAGGAGCCGGCTGCGGCTGCGGGTCCTGAGCTCGGGCCTCGGCCCAAAGCAGGGTGAACACACTGCCCAAGCCGTATTTCAACGCCGTGCGTCGGGAAAGATGCGAGGGTCTCGTCACGGGAATGGCGATCTTCTTCTCGTTGAGGGCGCGCGCGTTTGAGCATATGCGAAAAGGCTTGAATAGCCTAGCTTTCGCTCAACTCGCCAACAAGGTCACCAGCTTTAGCCGGCCACACGCGGCAGGATTTCCGCTTGCCGCTCGCCGCCGATGGGACGACGTGCCGCAACCCTGCCCGCTGACCCCAGCTTTTGGGCGGAAATGAGGACCGCCCCCGCGAACCGGACCCTCGCCCCGCACCCCCGCGCGCCGAACTCGCGCCTCTAGCGAAGCCGGCGCAGGCGCGCGCTCAGGAGATGGTCGACCTGCTGGAGCGAGGCGAGAAGCCCTTGGCGCTCGGGTCCTTCCATGGAATTGCCCAGTTCGGTCTCGAGCCGCATCCAGAGCGTGCGCACGCGCTGCTTGGCCGCTTCCCCGGCCGGCGTCAGCGTCACCATGGTCCGCCGGGCGTCGCGGCTGTTGGACTCGCGCAGGACGAGGCTCTTCTCGATCAGGCGATCGAGCATCTTGGAAACCGTGGAGGGGCGAACGGCCAGCTGTTCGGCCAGGGCCGAGACGCTGACGGACTCGCCCGGCGTCAGACGAACCAGAAGCTGGTCCTGGCCCGGATGCAGATCGATCTGCGCCAGGAGAAGGGCGAGAAAGGCGCGCGTCGACTTGGAGATCGACAGGAGCGCCGTGACCAGTTGCGCTTCGTCGTCCACCGCATTCGAAGGAGGGGAAGAGACCATCGTGTCCGGCACGCCTTGGCCCCGCAAACTGATACGCTCGTTCATGCGAAACGATATGCAAGAAGCCCTGACGTTTCGCATTTAAGTAATTATAAGCTGGCTGACGACCGAGGCGATAAAGTGGCCTTGTTTGATCGAGCGTTCAGCCCCATGGGCCGCTGTGGGGCTTCAAGCCTTTGAGACGTCTCGAAAAATCCGCAAAAACGCGGTCAAGTCCCTTGATCCGACGCGGGATCGACCCGTTTCCGACCAATCAATGTCCTGAAATTGGCCAGTATCCGGCTGCCCTGCGGGGTTAGGACCGATTCGGGATGGAACTGGATTCCCCATGTCGGATGGCCGAGATGTCGCAGGGCCATGATCTCGCCCTCCGGCGACCACGCGACCGC
Organism: Aureimonas sp. AU20; assembly: GCF_001442755.1. NCBI lineage: Bacteria > Pseudomonadati > Pseudomonadota > Alphaproteobacteria > Hyphomicrobiales > Aurantimonadaceae > Aureimonas > Aureimonas sp. AU20. The sequence continues at coordinate 1,040,786 of NZ_CP006367.1, forward strand.
GCGAAGGCTCCGCTCCATCTCCGCCGTCGAGCGCACGATCAACGAATGGTAGCGCCCGGCCTCCATCGGATCGGGCAAGCCGGCAAACAGGGCGTCGCCCTCGTGGCGAAGCGGCGAGGCCATGCCGTGCATCGGGCGCAGGGCCGGGCCGACCACGCCGCCGAAGGCCGCGCCGATCACCTGATGCCCCAGGCACACGCCGAGCATCGGCACACGCCCGGAGAAGGCGTGGACGCAGGCGAGGCTGACGCCGGCTTCCGCCGGGCCGCAGGGGCCGGGAGACAGGACGATGGCATCGGGCGCCAGCGCCTCGATCTCGCCGAGCGTGATGCGGTCGCTGCGCACGCTTCGGACGCGAAGGTCGAGGCGTTCGAGATAGCGCGCGAGATTGGCGGCGAAGCTGTCGTAATTGTCGAGAAGCAGGATCACGACGGGCTCCCGTCCCCCGGCTCGATGGTTGACCCGGCTGCATAGGCGGCGAAGGCGTCGAGAATGCGCTGGGCCTTGGTCGCGGTTTCCCGGAACTCCGCTTCGCCTTCGGACAGGATCGTCACGCCCCCGCCCGCACCGAAGCGCGCCCGCCCGGCTTCGAACTCCACGGTGCGGATGGCGATCGACAGATCGGCCGCTCCGTCGAAGCCGAGATGGGCGATGGCGCCGCAATAAAGGTCGCGCCTGCGCCCTTCCAGTTCGGTGATGATATCGCAGGCGCGGATCTTGGGCGCGCCGGTGATGGAGCCGCCGGGAAAGCTGGCCCGCAGGAGCGATCCGATCCCCTCCTCGGGGCGCAGCCGGGCGCGAACCTCGGACACGAGATGGTGGACGCCGGCAAAGCTCTCCAGCGCGCAGAGCGAGGGAACCTCGACGCTGTCGGGCTCCGCCACGCGCGACAGGTCGTTGCGCAGGAGATCGACGATCATGACGTTCTCGGCCCGGTCCTTGGCGGAGGCGAGCAACGCGCTCGCCGCCTGCGCGTCCTCTTCGGGATCGGCCATCCGCCGCGCGGTGCCCTTGATGGGCCGCGTTTCCACATCGCGGCCACGAAGGCGCAGGAACAGCTCGGGCGAGGCCGAGGCGACCACCCGGTCCTCCATGTCGAGATAAGCCGCGAAGGGCGCGGGGTTCACCTGGCGCAGTACGCGGTAGAAGCCGAACGGATCGAAGCCCTCCGGCAGATCGGCCTCGAAGCGGCGCGCGACATTGGCCTGATAGATGTCGCCGGCGCGGATGAAGTCCCGCACCCGCTCCACCATCGCGGCATAGGTCTCCACCGTGCGATCGGAGCGCCAGACAAGGGCCTGCGCTGGCGCGGCCGGGTCCGGCGGGGGAGGCGTCGAGAGAGCTTTGCGGAACTCACCGATCCGCCGCCGCGCCTGCGCCTCGCGCAAGGCGAGCGGCGAGGCGGCGTTGAGATGAGAGGAAAAGCCGCTGGAGACGATCTCGGCGCGGCCTGTCTCGTGGTCGAAGACGAGGGCGGTATCGTAGAGGCCGAGCGCGATCAGGGGCCTTGCGGGCTCGAAGTCCGGCGTCCGGCGCAGCTCCTCAGTGAAATGGCTGGCCTCGTAGCTGATGAAGCCGGCGAGGCCGGGGCCGAGACGGGTCTTGTCGTCCCCCTCCGCGCGGTAGCGCGCCAGCACCTGGTCGATGGCCGCGAAGGGGCAGCCGGAGAACCGCTCCGTGCCGAGGCTTGCGCCCTCGAGCGATGCGGTGAAGCCGGCAAAGGGCGCGGCCAGAACGGCCGAGCGCCGCCCGTTCGGCCCGCCGGGCGCGGCGCTGTCGAGAAAGGCGAGGCGGCCGAGCGGGCGCAGGCGCCGGGCGGCCTCCGCCGCATCGCATCCCTCGAACGCTTCGCGCCACATGCCGGCCTGTTCCCCCTGCTCGTTGCCGCTCGCCCGCCTGCCCGAACGGCGGCGGGCTCAGCGTCTCGCCTCCCGATAGAATCTGGCGGCCGGCCTGTCGATCCGAAAGCCGACCTGCGAACCAGCGTCGCCGCCTCTCAGTCTTCGATCAGGAAGATGTGCAGCGTCGCGGGGCCGTGGACGCCGATCACCAGACTGCCCTCGATGTCGGTCGTGCCGCTCGGGCCGGTGACGATCACGAGATTGCGGCTGCGGGCGAGGTCGAAGCGGGCGAAGGCCTCTTCCAGATGCGGCACGATGTCGGACACGCGCAGCGCGACGAGGTGATGCAGCGGCATGAACGCGTCGAGGATCGCCATATCCGCGCCGGAGCGGATCACGAGGCTCGCGGTTTCCGCGATGGCGCATTCGGCCATCGACAGGGCGACGCGATCGTCCACCTCATGCGACAGCGCGGCGCCGCTGTCCGCCCACGAGAGGTTTTGCAGGGCGGGGAGCGGCTGGAGCTTCAGCGCCGGCTCGCGGCCTCGCCGCGCCAGATGCGCCGCCACAGCGCCGGGCAGGGCCGCCAAGCCGGCGACGCGTTCCGACGAGGCGCCGGGCGGCAGCCGTGTCACCGCCGCTTCGAACAGCGAAACGAGATCGCCTTCGGGCAGGCGCGGGCGCACGCGCTCCGGCTCGGCCAGCAGCACGTCGGCCTCGGCCTGGATCGCGGCAGCGGACTTGGCTGGGCCGAGCGCCCGGCCGATCGCCGAGAAGATGGCCTCCCGCGCGCTCATCGCTGCGCCGCCTTCTGCCGCGCGGCTTCGGCCTGTAGAAAGGTCGGGCCGGCGGGAGGCACCGGCATGTCGCGATGGCGCGTCCAGGCGCCGCCGACCAGCGGCAGCGAGGCGATGCGCCCGCGCGCGCCGCCCATGAGATGCAGCGCCCGCGCGGCAAGGCTCGTGGCCGGCCGGTAAAGCCGGGGATGCGTCGCCAGCCAGCGCCAGAGGCCGAGCCCGGCGCGCATGGTGCGCGGCTCCAGCCCTTCGCGCCAACTCGCCGTGCGCCAGCCCTTGAGCAGGGTCGGCAGCGGAATGTCCACCGGGCAGACCTCGCGGCAGCGCCCGTTCAGCGTGCAAGCATGGGCGAGGTCGCGCGTCTTGTGGGTCAGCCCGTCGAAGATCGGCGTCAGCACCGCGCCCATCGGGCCGGGATAGGTGCCGCCATAGGCGTGGCCGCCGATCTGGTTGAAGACGGGGCAATGGTTCATACAGGCGCCGCAGCGGATGCAGCGCAGCATGGCGCGCATCTCCTCGCCCGCCAGCATGCGCGTGCGCCCGTTGTCGACGAGCACGATGTGGAACTCCTCCGGCCCGTCGAGATCGCCCGCGCGCTTGGGGCCGGTGTGGAAGGTCGTGTACTGCGTCAGCGCCGCGCCCGTGGCCGAGCGCACGAGAAGCCGCAGCATCATCGCGGCATGGGCGGCGGAAGGAACGAGCTTTTCGATGCCGGCCGTCGCGATGTGGATGCGGGGCGGCGTCGTGGTCATCTCGGCATTGCCCTCGTTCGTCACGGTGCAGACGCTGCCCGTGTCGGCGATAAGGAAATTGGCGCCGGAAATGCCGATATCGGCGTCGAGAAAGCGCTGGCGCAGGTGCCGGCGGGCGGAGGCCGCCATGGCCTCCGCCGTTTCCTCCCGGTGCGGGTCGGCATGGGCGGCGCGGAACAGCTCGGAAATCTGCTCGCGCGTCTTGTGCATGGCGGGCCAGATGATGTGGCTCGGCCGCTCGCCGGCGAGCTGCACGATATGCTCGGCGAGGTCGGTCTCGACCCGCTCGATGCCGGCCTCTTCCAAGGCGTGCGGCAGGCCGATCTCTTCGCCCAGCATGGACTTGGAGCGCGTCACGCTTTTCGCGCCCGCCTTGCGGCAGATGTCCACGACGATGCGGCAGGCCTTGTCCGACGTTTCGGCATAATGAATTACCGCGCCGCTGGCGCGGGCATTGCGCTCGAACTCGGCGAGGTAATGACCGAGGTTCTGAACCACGTGATCCTTGATCGCCTTGCCGCGCTCGCGCGCCACCGCGAAGTCCGGCCATTGGCCGACGATTGCGGCGCGCTTGGTGCGCGCTGTGCCGGTGGTGCGGTCGATCGCCGTCTTCAGCCAGCGATCGCCCAGCGCGCCGTCGGCCCGGGCGAGGAAGTCCGGCATGGCTTCGGAAGCGGACGCGGGCGCGCTCACGGCTTTTCTCCGATCGCGGGGCCGCCAAGCCGCCCGGCCACGGCCTCCACCGTGTGGAAGATGCGCACGGCCGAGCCGCGCCGTTGCAGCTTGCCGGCCATGTTCATGAGGCAGCCGAGATCGCCGCCGAGCAGGATCGCGGCGCCCGTGGATTCCACGGCCTCGGCCTTTTCCTCCACCACCGCATTGGCGATGGCGGGATATTTCACGCAGAACGTGCCGCCGAAACCGCAGCAGACATTGCTGCCCGGCAGGGGCACGAGGTCGAGCCCCTCGGCGCTTTCGAGCAGGCGGCGCGGCTGGTCGTGCACGCCGAGCTCGCGAAGGCCCGAGCAGGTGTCGTGATAGGTCGCCTTGGCGTCAAAGCGCGTCCGAGCGGGCTGGAAATCCATGACATCCACGAGAAAGCTGGTGATCTCGTGGGTGCGCGCGGCAAGGTCTTCCGCCCGGCGCAGCCAGACGGGGTCGTCCCGGAACGTGTGGGTGTAGTCGTGGCGGATCGTGCCTGCGCAGGAGCCGGACGGCGCCACCACATAGGCATAGCCCTCCAGCGCCTCGATCTGGTGGCGCGCCATGGCACGCCCGCCCATCTCGTCTCCGGAATTGAACGCCGGCTGGCCGCAGCAGGTCTGCGCCAGCGGCACGTCCACCTCGCAGCCCGCCGCCACCAGAAGATCGCGCGTCGCCTCGGCGATGCCGGGCCGCATGACGTTGACGAGGCAGGTGACGAAGAGGGCGACGCGGGGCCGCTCGGGTTTGGATCGCTCTCCCATGGCGGCCTCCTTGCCGTCTTGGCTTGTGCCCCACCTTTGCGACGGCGCGCGCGCGGGCGCAAGGCGGCGTATCGCGGCGGGGAAGGGTGCCCGCGAAGGCGCTTGGCAGCGTCGAAGACTCGTGCTTAACTTTTCCTCAATCCGAACGGAGGCCTAGAAAATGTACGTAGTCCGTATCGATTGCGAAGATGCCCGCAAGTTCCAGGTCTTCACGAAGCTGCGTGACGCGCGCGTCTTCGCGCGGGAAGCCGGCGAAGGCGAGGGCGTGGAAGATGCGCCCGTCATTTTCGAGGTGCCCGGCACGGAGGACGCCGAGATCGCCGTGATGGCGGTGCGCGACGGGATGGGGCTTCCCGTGATCGAGCCCGAGCCGGACGCAGCGGTGATTCTGGCCTCCATGGGGCTGGGCACGGGGCTGCGGATCTAAGAATCAGGGAAAAAGCCTGTCGGGGTCGGCGGGCCAGGTCTTTCGCGCGCTCATATCAGAGCGAAGGCTTGGCGTTGCTCTCTCACATGACTCGAGCTTCGCTCCTTGCGAACCGGCGATAATCCCTTGGCCCATCCTGCGTCCGCAGGTCTTGGCCCGGCTTCTAGCGCGCAATCGCGAAGCCGAGCAGCAGGAGGATTTCGCAAATCTGCTGCGCGGCGCCCAGCGTGTCGCCCGTCGTGCCGCCGAGGCGGCGCAGGAGAAAGGCGCGAAACAGGCAGAGGCCACCGACGCCGAGGAGCGCCGGCAGCACCGCGCCCGCGACGCCGCCGATGGCCGCGCCGGCAAAGGCCGCGATCGCCCACGCGGCGAAGGCGGCCCACCGGCCCGCCCTTCGGCTCGGTGCCTCCATGCGGCTCGACAGGCCGCCTGGCCGGGCCGACGGCAGGCTCGACCAGACCCAGGCCATGGCCCCCCGGCTGGCGCCGGCGGCCGCGATCAGCGCCAGGGCGGCGAGCGAGGGCGCGTGGCCGGCGAGATCGCCGAGCAGCACGGCGCGGGCGGCCACGCTGCCGATCAGCGCCAGCGCGCCATAGGTGCCGATTCGGCTGTCCTTCATGATCTCCAGCGCGCGCTCGCGCGGGGCATGGCCGAACAGGCCATCCGCCGTGTCGGCAAGCCCGTCTTCGTGCAGCGCGCCCGTTAGCGCGATCAGACACAGAAGGGCGAGCAGCGCAGCGGCGAGCGGCTGCAGGCCCAGGGCCGCAAGGCTCAAGAGCAGGAGGGCCGGGGGCAGGGCAATGATAAGACCGACAAGGGCGAAGGCCGAGGCGTCGGCCCCCAGCGGCGGAGGGCTGCCGTCGAAGACGCGCGCGGGGGCCGGCAGGCGCGTCAGAAAGGCGCTCGCGCGCCAGAAGCGTCCCCAAAGCTGATCCATCGGCTTCCATCCCCCTTGCTCGACGCTTGCCCCGTGAACCCTGGCGCCGGGGCGGGCGCGCCGTCTTTCGTCCTACCGTGCGAAGCGTTGCGGCTCGGCGGGAATGCCCTTCCGACGAGCGTCCCGTTTGCGCGCGGCCGGCTTCTTCCTTAAGGAGCTTCGCGTCGATCCGAAACGGGGCGCGGCGCCGGCCAAAGGCGCGGTTCGGCCCGGACGATCCGCCCGCGCGCCTTTGGCCGGCGGCTTCGCCTCGGTTCGACGCCGGCAGCGGACGGTCCGTTCCGCCCGGCCCGCATCGTTTCGAGGAACCGCTTTCCATGTCCGCCACCGGCCTGCCCTTCGACGATATCCGCGCGCTGATCGCCCAGATGCCGGGACCCGACATCCGCGCCCGCCACGATGCGCGCCACCGGCAGGAGGAACTGACCAAGCCCTCCGGCAGCCTCGGCCGGCTGGAGGACATCGCGGAATGGATGGCGGCGTGGCAGGGCCGCGCGCCGACCGTCAACCGGCCGGTGGTCGCCGTCTTCGCCGCCAATCACGGCATTGCCGCCAAGGGCGTCTCGGCCTTTCCGCCGAGCGTGACGCAGGCGATGGTGGAGAATTTTGCGGCCGGGGGCGCGGCGATCAACCAGATCTGCGCCACCTTCGACCTCGGCCTCAAGGTCTTCGATCTCGCGCTTGACTATCCCACCAACGACATTTCGGAGGAGCCGGCGCTCAGCGAGAAGGACTGCGCGGCGACCATGGCCTTCGGCATGGAATGCCTCGCCGACCAGCCCGATCTTCTCTGCATCGGCGAAATGGGCATCGGCAACACGGCGGTCGCCGCCGCGCTCTTCGCGGCACTTCTGGGCGGCGAAGCGGCGGACTGGGTCGGGCCGGGCACGGGGCAGGACGCGGCCGGCATGGCGCACAAGCGCGCCGTGGTGCAGCAGGCGATCGATCTGCACCGCGCGCATTTCGGCAATCCGCTGGAAGTGCTGCGCCGGCTGGGCGGGCGCGAGATCGCGGCGATGAGCGGCGCGATCCTGGGCGCCCGGCTGCAGCGCGTGCCGGTGATCGTGGACGGGTTCGTCGCGACGGCGGCGGCCGCCGTGCTTCATGCGCTGGACCCGACCGCGCTCGACCATTGCCTGTTCGGCCATGTCTCGGCCGAGCCCGGCCACCAGGCGGCCCTGGCGCGGATGGGCAAGGTGCCGCTCCTGGCGCTCGGCATGCGCCTTGGCGAGGGCACGGGCGCGGCGCTGGCGGGCGCCATGGTGAAGGCCGCCATCGCCTGCCACAACGGCATGGCGACTTTCGCGCAGGCCGGCGTGCCCAATCGCGACTGAACGACGAAAGGCGGAGCCGCCCGGCTCCGCCCCTTTTGGCATGGGCTCCGGCTTCAGCCGAAGACGTGATGGTCGGTCAGGTCCTTCACCGTCTCGTTGAGGAAGGTCACCTTGTCGCCGCCGTCGAAGAAGACCACGACCGAGCTGCCGGACTGCACCATCGCCGGCAGCTGGCCGTGATGGCCATAAGCCGACCAGTCGACCCGGTCCTCAGCCGCGTTGAAGTCGGTGATCGTGTCCGCGCCGCCGCCGGGGCCGAAGACGAAGAGATCGCGCCCCGAGCCGCCGGTCAACCAGTCGTTGCCGCCGCCGCCCCGGATCGTGTCGTCGCCGGCCTTGCCGTCGATGATGTCGTTGCCCGCGCCGCCGGTGAGAACGTTGCCGACCGCGTTTCCGTAGAGCGAGGCGGCCGTGTCGCCGGCCGTGCCCCGAACGGCCGAGCCGGTCAGGATCAACTGCTCGACATTGGCGGGCAGGGTGATGTCGATGCTGGAGATCACCGTGTCGCGCCCTTCGCCGGGCCGCTCGATGACGAGGTCGAGCGGATTGTCGACATAGTAGATGTCGTCGCCCGTGCCGCCGATCATCGTGTCCGCGCCGGCCTTGCCGTCCAGCTGGTCGTTTCCGCCGCCGCCGATCAGGATGTTGTCCAACGCGTTGCCGTGCAGGACATTGTCGAGATCGTTGCCGGTGGCGCGCAGGGCGCTGCCGGTGAGGACAAGCTTCTCGACATTGTCGGGCAGCGTGTAGTCCACGGAGGAGTTGATGCAGTCGGAGCCTTCGCCCGCCGCTTCCACGACCCTGTCGCCGGCATTGTCGACATAATAGGTGTCGTTGCCCGTGCCGCCGGCCATCGTGTCCGCGCCCGCCCCGCCGTCCAGCACGTCGTTTCCGGCGCCGCCCCACAGGGTGTTGTTCATGGCGTTGCCAAGAAGCGTGTTGTCCAGCGCGTTGCCGGTGCCCCGCAGGGCGCTGCCGGTCAGCGTCAGATTCTCGACATTGTCGGGCAGGATGTAGTCGATCGAGGCGGCGACGGTGTCGCGCCCTTCGCCGGGCTTCTCGACCACGAGATCGCCCGCATTGTCGACGTCGTAATAGTCGTCGCCCGTGCCGCCGATCATCGTGTCGGCGCCGCCCTGGCCCATCAGCGTGTCGTTGCCGGCGCCGCCGATCAGCGTGTTGGCTTCCGCGTTGCCGAACATGCGGTTGGCCTCGTCGTTGCCCACCACCTTTAGCGCGCCCGACAGGAGGACGACGTTCTCGACATTGTCGGGCAGCGTGTAGTCCACCGAGGTGTGGACCGTGTCCGTGCCGCCGCCGGCCTTTTCCAGGATCGTGTCGCCCGAATGGGTCACGACAAACGTGTCGTCGCGCGCGGTGCCGACAAGCGCCTGGAATGCGGGCTTGGCCGGCGTGGCGACCAGCGAGTTCGTCGGCACCGAGGCGAGCGGGCTGTTGGCCAAGCTATAGGCGCGGATATAGTCCACCTTGAGGTCCGCGCCGTTGAAGGTCGAGGCATCCGCCGTCTTGTCGATGGCCAGATTCACCAGCATGTACATCGGCCCGTGCATGTCGGCCGGCGTCGCGACGGACTTCACCGCCGTTCCGTCGAGATACCAGGTCACCTGGCTGGCCGTCCAAAGCACGCCGTAGGTGTGGTAACCCGTGGTGAGATCGGGCGTGAAGATCGTGCTGGAAAGCTGGTTGTCCTTGCCGGTCGAATGGTCGTGGGTCGTCGCGGTCCACAGATCCGTGCCGTGGCTTTCCATGACGTCGAGCTCGGAGCCGCTCTTGCTCGTGGTGTAGAGCCAGAAGGCGGGCCAGACGCCCTGTCCGGCGGGCACGTCCATGCGCGCTTCGAAATAGCCGTAGGTCTGGGCGAAGCTGTCGCGCGTGGTCAGGAGGCCCGACGTGTACTGGTAGCCGTAGAGCGCGCCGAGCTTTGCGTCCGGCGTCTTGTCGGCATGGATGGTGAGAACGCCGTCCTTGACCTTGAACGGGTCGATCGAGACGGACTTGCCGTATTTGTCGACCATGGAGGTGTCGACATAAAGCTGCTTCTCGCTGTTGGCGGGAAGCGTGCGGGCGGCGACGCCGTTGCGATCTCCGCCCCAGCCATAGTCGGTGCGCCAGGTGCCGCCGTTCTGGCCGTTCGACAGGTTGAGGCTGTTGAAATCCTCGTTGAAGGTCTGCTTGAACTGCGAAGTGTCGAGCTTCAGATGAAAATTGTCGGCGCTGAAATCGGCGACCTTCGTGTCGAGGATCTTCACGGAATCGGTGGCCGACATCTTCAGGACGACATCGTTGCCGACCTGCGTCATCGCCGCCTTTACCTGCGAGAAGCTGGTGAAATCGTAGCCGCTGAGGCGGATCGTGTCCGGCAGGATGGAGGGGCTGGAGGTCTTGCCGGGGTGGAAGTCGGTGATGACGTCGTAGCCAGACTTGGCGCTGAAGTCGAAGATGTCGCCGCCACCGCCGCCGGTCAGCACGTCGTTGCCGGCGCCGCCATTGATGATCTGGCTCTTGGCGTTGCCGACGATGTAGTTGGCGAGCGAATTGCCGAAGACGCCGTCGGCATAGCCGACGAAGGCATTCTCGACATGGTCGGGCATCACGAAGCTGCCGCTGAGATAGACTGAGTCGATGCCGCCGCCGGCCTTCTCGACGATCTTGGTTCCGGTCTGGACCTGATAGTAACGGTCGTCGCCGTTGCCGCCGATCAGCGTGTAGTTGCCGACGCCGACAGTAAACCCGTCGTTCTCGTCCGTTCCCGTCGCCGTGCCGTTCACCAGCTTCGAGCTGGTATAGGCATTGCCGGCTTTGACATAACCGCCGCTGAGCTTGACGGGGTTCCCGAAGAAATCCTGAAGCGCCATGTTGCATCCCTCTGAGCTTGGAAGGATGCTACGCGGGGAGTCCTAACTCCTCTGGGTTATGTCATTTATGATTTTAACGACTTGGGCTCTTGCGGGAAATCAGGCAAGCAAAGCAAATGGATCGTTCGGATCGCGCGAAGATATAGTTCAAATCCGAGCCAATCCTGCTCTCACGCCTTGGGACCCAAGGCCTTGCCGAACAGATCCGCGATGGCGAGTCCGCCGCTTCGGCTGAGATGGTTGTCGTCGGCATAGAGCGGGGTCGCGTCCAGCAGCATAGGGCAGCCGCGCTCGGGCGAGCAGAGCCGCGCGCCGACATCCACGATGCGGAACGGATGGGCGCGCGCCACCTCCGCCAAGGCCTGGCGCAGCGGCGCCTGCCGGGCCTCGTGCAGGGAGAGCGGCAGGCTCGTTTCCGAGGGACGGCCGAACAGCGCGTGGAACATCAAGGCGCGCGGAACGTCGAAACGCTGCTCCGGCACGAAGGCGAGGAGCGTGACGTCGAGCGGCCTCAGCGCCTCCACCATGCGCGCGAGGCCGCGGCGAAACACGGCGGCGTTTTCCGCGTAGCCCGGTGCGGGCGAGGCGTCGTCGGTGATGAACCAGCCCTCGCCCCTAAGCTGGCCGAAGCGGTTGCCGAGGAGGGCGCTGGTCCAGCGCGCGGTGACAATGGCCTGCCCGAGTTCGGGATGGCTCTTCACGAAGGCGAGCGCGGCGTCCACGAAATCGCGGCATTCCAGATTGCTCTGCCGAACGCCCACCAGCGGAAAGCAGCCGCTATGAACGAGGGCATAGCCCTTGCGCCCGGCCCGGCGCGCGGCCTCGTCCATGGCCGGCATTTCGGCGTCGGCGAAACTGTCCCCGATGAAGACGAAGCTCGGCGCCTGGGCGCCGGGATCGCCGATCAGGCAGGCCTCGCCGGCCCGGAGGCGATCGATCGCGATCCGGTCGCATTCGCCGCGGCGCGGGTTGGTGTCGAGAGCTGCGGCGGCATAGCTGCGGGCCGGTTCGTGAAAGCGCCCGGTGAAGCCGCCGGTGACATGGGTGGCGAGGGTGAAGGCCAGCGTCAGCGCGCCGAGGCCAGCAGTCGCCCAGAACAGGCGCCGTTGCTGGCCGGGCCAGGCATGTCGGAAAGGCTGCTCGATGAAGCGCCAGGAGAGAAACGCGAGAACGCCCGTGGCGCCGAGCGCGAGCGCGCCCTCCGTCGGGGTCAGCTCACGCATCAGCACGTAGCGCGCGCCGACCAGAACCGGCCAGTGCCAGAGATAGAGCGAGTAGGACACGAGCCCGACGAAGACGAGGGGTTTCAGCGACAGGAGAGCGCTGATCCGGTTGTCCCCGTGCCGGCCGGCCTGGAGCAGCAGCGCGGCGCCGAGGCAGGGCGGCAGGGCGCTTTCGCCCGGAAACAGCATTCCGTCGTGATACAGAACGAGCGATCCGAGGATCAGGAGAAGGCCGGCGAGGCCGCAAAACTCGGCCCCGCCGCGCGTCGCGGGCGCGCGGGGCCAGAGCGCGACCAGCGTGCCGGCGAGGATCTCCCAGAAGCGCGAGAAGGGCAGATAGAAGGCCAGCGAAGCGTTGACGCGCACCAGCCAGACCGACAGGGCCAATGACAGGAGGAACCCCGCCAGCACGAAGGCGAGCCGGCGCGCGGCCGAAACACGGCCCATCAGCACCGCCGCCAACGGGAACAGGACGTAATACTGCTCCTCCACCGCCAGCGACCATGTGTGCAGGAGCGGCGCGGTCTCGCTGGAGGGATCGAAATAGTCGCCCTTCAGATAGAAATAGAGATTGGACAGGAATCCCGCCGTCGCGGCCATGCTCTTGCCCATGATCTTGTAATCCATGGGTGTGGCAAAGAGCGCGAAGACGAGGGCGGTCGCGCCCATGACGGCGGCGAGCGCGGGCACGATGCGCCGGATGCGGCGCTCGTAGAAGCGCGCGATCGAGAAGTCGCCCGCATCCACCTCGCGAAAGATGATGCGCGAGATCAGGAAGCCGGAAATGACGAAGAAGATGTCGACGCCGACGAAGCCGCCCGGCAGCATCGCCGCGTGAAACAGAAGCACCGAGAGAACGGCGATCGCGCGCAGCCCGTCGATGTCGGCGCGGTAGGGCTGTGGGGCTCGGTGAGAGGCGCTGGACCGGGGTGCGGACGGGGCGCCTGGCCCCGCCTCGGCGGTGGGCGCAAGACCATGTGCAAGTGTCGAGACGATCTTACCTTGCACTGCGGTATGCCTGTCATGCGTCCGGGTTTTCCTGACATACATCCTCTAGAGGATTGGACAAGATGCTAGAACCGCAGGGTTGTTCTCAAATAGAGAAAATAAAACCCCCGGTCGAAAACAGGATAGGGCAGGTGTGCCGTCAGATATTGCAGCGCGAGGCTTGCGACGAAAGGGCAGCGTTGGCCGGGAGCGTGGCCGCCAACTCACGCCCGTCGATGCCCTCGCCGGCAGCCGCTGCGCGCCCATGCCGCAGACCTCAGACCGAAAGAACCTTCACGCCCTCGCTCGCCAGGCGCGCCACGCTGAGCTTGCCGCCCCGGCAGGCGTTCGTGTCGACGCCGATCCGATAGCGCGACAGGAAGGGCAGCTTGGTCGGCGTGTGGCCGTGGATCACCGTGCGCTCGAACGGCGGGCCGTCGTGTTCGAGGAAGGGCCCGCGCACCCACATCAGGTCCTCGTCGCTCTGCGCCTCCAGGGGCACGCCCGGTCGCGCCCCGGCATGGCAGAAGAAATAGCGCGGCGTGGACAGGACGACGGGAAGTCGTTTCAGAAAGGCGAGATGGCTATGCGGGATCTCCTGCGCGAAGCGCAGCATGATGTCGGACAGGGCGCGGCGGCGGTTGCCGGCCAGGTGCTGGAGATCGTAGCCGTAGGAGAACAGCGTTTCCGTGCCGCCGAACTCCAGCCACCATTCGGGGTCGACCGAACCCTCCACGAAGCGCAGCAGCATGTCGTCGTGGTTGCCGCGCAGGCAGACGCGGCGAAAGCCCTCGGGCGGCGGGGCAATGAGATGATCCAGCACGCCAGCGCTGTTCGGCCCCCGGTCGACATAGTCGCCCAGCATGACGATGAGCTTCAGGCCGGGCGTGCGCTTGCCGTCGGCCACGATCCGCTTTTCCAGCTGCTGCAGCTTGTCGAGGCAGCCATGCACGTCGCCGATCGCATAGATCAGGGTCGGCTCGCCCGGCAGCGCGAGCCGGGGAAGAGGCTCGCGCCCAGGTTCGCTGCGCGAAGGCTTGGCGCGTCCGTTCGAAAGCGCAAGCAGCCGCTTGCTGAACCAGTTCACCATCCTCCGCTTCACCGTTCTTGCCAAATCGCTGTTTCCCTCATGCGGGCCTCGTTATAGGGAAGAGCGGCGGACCGTGCGACGGGTTTGAGGCTAGAGCTTGTTATGAACCGAGGACGCACCCCCGCTGGGGGCAGCCAAGTCCGGCACGGCTCCAGCCTCAGGGTGTCCAGCGTTTCGCAGGCACCGAACCGACCGGACAGGCAACGCCGCGCGGCCCGATACGCTCCCCGAAATCGCCACTGGTTGGGAGAGGTCTGGGGACCGTTGTGCGGCTTTTCAGAGCAGGTTGCGCGGCTCCGTCGCAAACCGGAGCGGAGCTCAATGCACACGAGGCGGATGCGATGGCCGGCTTGATCGGCGCCCGGCTCGACCCGCGTCGGCTGGGGCGCCTCGCGTTCTGTTTGGTGCTGGCGGCCGGCTTCGTTTGGAAGGCGGCCGCGACGCCTATTCCGGCTCTTTTGTCGGCGCTCGCCTTCGCGCTTCTGGCGTCAGCTGCGACGTTCTGCCGGCCGGCCGGCGGGGCGGGCCGCCTGTTCGACCGCGCGCTTCTAATCGGCGGCGCTCTAGCCCTCTTCGCGCTGTTTCAGGCGTTTCGCGTCGAGGGAAATCCCTTGGCCCATCCCGTCTGGAGCGAGGCCTCACCCTTTCTCGGCGCGTTGCCCGGCGCCATCTCCGTCGCGCCCTACGCGACGCTTCAGGCCATGCCGACCGCGCTCGCGCCCTTTCTCGCCTTCGCCGCGACGCTCGCCTTTTTCCACGACGATCGCTCGGCGACGCGGCTGCTGCGCCTTCTGGCGCTGCTCGGCGGAGCCTTCGCGGCCTTCGGCCTCGTGCAGGTCACGCTCGCGCCCGGCAGCCTGCTCCTGTTCGAGAAGCAGCATTATCTCGACAGTCTCACCGGCTTCTGGGTGAACCGAAACGCGGCCGGCGCGCTGCTGGGCGTCGCCAGCCTTGCCGCGCTCGCCTGGCTGGTGGACGCGGTGAAGGGGCTCGATCTCAGCCCGCGAACGCGGCTCCTGCCGGAGGACGGCGCCTTTTCGATTTCGCCCGACCGGCTGCTGCCGGCGGGGATTCTGGTGCTCTGCGTGCTCGCGCTGTTTCTCAGCAAATCGCGCGGAGCGCTGATGGCGACGGTCGGCGCCTATGCCGTGGTTCTGCCGCTGATCCTGCATGATCTCGGCAGCCGGCGCGGCACGGGCCATCGTGATGGGCCGGCGGATCGGCCGAGCCGCGTCCGGCGCTTCCTGCTCGCCGCCGCGTCCGGTCTGCTTCTGGTCGGGCTCGTGGTCGGCCTGTTCGGCGGCCTGTCCAGCGCGCGCCTCGCGCA
The DNA here is from genome assembly GCF_001442755.1 of Aureimonas sp. AU20. Classification (NCBI taxonomy): domain Bacteria; kingdom Pseudomonadati; phylum Pseudomonadota; class Alphaproteobacteria; order Hyphomicrobiales; family Aurantimonadaceae; genus Aureimonas; species Aureimonas sp. AU20. The sequence goes on from NZ_CP006367.1 coordinate 1,055,843, forward strand.
AGAGGGCGTGGACGACGGACGCCTATGCTTCTACCGCGCGGCGCTGGAGGCCATTCGCGATCGCCCCGCGTTCGGGTTCGGTCTCGGCACGTTCGACTGGGTCTTCCCCGCCTATCGGCAGGCCGACTGCGCGGCGCTGCCGGTCAGCGTGTCGCGGGCGCACAATGTCTATCTGGAAGCGCTGGTGGATCTCGGCCTGCCGTTCCTGCTCCTCGCCTTTTGTCTGGTCGGCGCGCTTCTCCATATGCTGCTTGCGGGATACCGCGCCCGCATCCGCCGCCGGCATGTGCCGATCGTCGGGCTGGGCGTGGTGATCCTTCTGGCGCTGCACGGCCTCGTGGACTTCTCGCTGCAAGTGCCCGGCATGGCGCTGTATGCCGCCGCCTTTTTGGGCGCGGTGGGCACGATCGGCTCCCGGCGCGCCGCCGGGCGGGGCGCAAGGCGAGAGGCGGCGCGCGCGAGCGCCGCTCAGCCCGCCGTTTGAAGAAAGCGCACGGGCTTTCGCGGCGAAGGGGGCAGGGGGTGGCGCGCGTCGAAGCCGCAGGCTTCCACGGGAAGCGCCGGCGCCTCGGCGGCCCGCGCCAGAAGCTCGGTGACCTGAGCCTGTTCGAGCTTGGCCGCGCGGGCCAGAAGGGGCTCTCGCCGATCCAGGGGGACGGCGCTGAGCACGCCCACAAGTCCAACCCGCGTCTCCGGCCGGTCGAGCGCGGCGAGAAGCGCGAGGCTGTCGTCCGGCGCGCCGCCGGCCAGGAAGCGGCAGAGATCAACCCGCAGGAGCGGATCGGCGAGCTGCTCCGGTAGATCGGGGCTTTGGGCTAGCGACACCCAGCGCAGCGCCATGGCTGCGCCCTCATAGGGGGTCTGGCGCGCCGACAGGCGCATCATCGCGCCGTAGCGCACCGGCTCGAACGCGGCCAGGAACTCCAGCGAGGCAAGGCGCGCCCAGGTCTGGCCGTCCAGCGGCGCGCAGGCGAGCGAGGCGCGCGCGGCCGCGTCCGCTGCCTCGAAGCGCTGGAGGCGCGTGTCGAGATCGACCCCGTCCGCCACGTCGCGCTCGAGCAGGAACAAGGCGGCACTGAGCCGGGCGCGCAGCGGGCGCTCGGCGCAGCCGGAGCCGGCGGGCGAGGCCGCTTCCAGAACCGCACGCGAGGTGGGCGCGATGCGGGGCAGGGCGCGCGCCGCCTCCAGCGCCTCGGCCGTGCGCGTCAGCGGCAGAGCCGAAATCTCCGCCCGGAGAAAGCCGAGCGAGAGCGCGCCGACTACGGCCGCGAGCGCCAGCGCGATCAGGCTCGGGCGTCGCCGCGCTAGGCGCTGGCTCGGCGAGGACGGGCCGGGCTCCCGGCGGTCTTCGGTGCCGGCCGATCGGGGCGAACGCTCCCTTGGCATCGAGCGGCGCTCTGTCCGTCAGTTCCGGTAATAGGCGTCGTAGCGCGAGGAATAGTACTCCGACGAGCCATAGGCGCGATAGAGCTTCATCCTGCTGCTGTCGGACTTGGTTAGGACGATGCCGAGGCACTTGGCGGCGACCGTCGGATTGTTGCGCAGGATGCTGCGCACGACATGGCGCGCCGTGCGGCCCCATTCCACCACGAAGACGAAGGCGTCGACCCGGTGCGCGAAGGCCTTGGCGTCCACGATGGCGCCGAGCGGCGGCAGGTCCACCAGCACATAGTCGAAATGGGCGCGGGCTTCCTTCATCAGGGCGCCCATGCTGGCCGAGCTTAGAAGCTCGCTGGAATGCGAGATGCGCTGCTTCATCACGGCGGGCAGCACGGCTAGCCGGCCCGAGGCGTCCCACAGGAGATGCGGCGCGGCGTCGCCGCGCCCGTCGAGAATGGTTTCCACGAGGCCCGTTTCGGGCCGGGTGGCGAGGCTGCGGGTGAGGCCGGGATTGCGCAGATCGCCGTCGATCAGGATCGTGCGCCGATCCTGCGAGGACAGGAGAACGGCAAGGTTGGAGGAGGTCGTGGACTTGCCCTCGGAGGGAAGGCACGACACGATTCCGATTACCTTGGAGCGCTCGTCCGGCAGGCTGACATCGGCGGCGATGCGCACGTTGCGCAGCGTTTCGGCGAAGGAGGACATGGGGTGGTCGCGCGTGTGCGCGGCTATCGCCCCCGGCGCCCAGAGAACGCCGCCCGCGGCCAACGCGCCGGCTTCCGAGACCTGTCGCGGATTGGGCTTGACCAGCGGCAGGTAGCCCAGGAACTCGAGGCCCGTCTCGCGGATGACCTGATCGCCGACGCGGAAGAAGCGATCGCGATACTCGCGCCAGGCGCCCGCCGCCGTTCCGGCGCCGATGCCGAGGAAGGTGAAGAAGGCCAGCATCAGCGGCTTCTTGGGCGCGCTCGCCTTCTGCGGCACCTCGGCCCGGGTGATGATCCGCGCCTGCGTCACCGGGAAGGACTGCTGCTGGATCGTTTCCTGGTAGCGCTGGAGGAAGGTCTCGTAGAGCGTCTTGAAGGCCTGCGACTGGCGCTCCAACTCGCGCAGGCGCACCTGAGTGGTGTTGGCGTCGGCGTTCACCGCCAGGGACTGCGTGAGGTTGGCTTCGAGCGACTGCTCGCGCGCCAGCGCCACCTTGTAGGCGTTGCCGTAGCTTTCCGAGATGCGGCCAAGCTCGGCGAAGATCAGCCGCTCGTAATCCTTCATCTGGTCGCGCAGGCGCACCGCCTGCACGTGGTTGGCGCCGAGCTTGGCGCTGATATCGGCCTCGCGGCGCGAGGCCGAGAGATATTGCTCGCGCAGGCTGTTGATCGTGGTGCTGACCAGCGCGTCGTTCACCACCGCGTCGGTCCGCCCGCTTTCCATCAGGCCGCGAATCTGGTCGTAGCGCGCCTTGGCCTCGGCGGTTTCGGCCTTGGCCGTCACCAGCTGCGAGCTGACGCCGGTCAGCTGCTGCTCGCTGACGAGCTGGCCGTTGCTGGCGATCAGGTTGTTGTCGGTGCGGAACTTCTCGACCGCGAGATCGGCGTCGTAGGACTGGCGCTGCAACTCGGCGATGCGGTCCTGCAGCCAGTTGCCGGCCCGGCGCGTCGCGTCGTACTTCGCCTCCAACTGGTCGTCGAGATAGGCGTCGGCATAGCCCTGCGCGATCTGCTGGGCGAGAACCGGCGTTCCCGCCTTGTATTGCAGGTTCAGCACATAGGTGCGCCCGACGCGCTCGACCTCGACATTGCGCACGAGGCGCGAGGCGGCCTCGGCGATCCGCTCCTCGTCCGAGCTCGGGTCGATCTCGGGCGACCAGAACAGGCTCGGCAGGAAGGTCACGAGGCTCTTCACCGCCCCGGTGATGCGCCCGATGACGGAAGGGGAGGCCTTCATGAAGGCCTCGTTCTCGGCGAGATGCAGCCGCTTGGCCACGCTTTCCGCCAGATGGGTCGACTTCAGAAGCTCGACCTGGCTCAGCATCTGCGCCTCGTCCTGAAGGATCGCGGTCGGCTCGCTGAACTGGTCCGTCAGGCGCGGCGCGCCCTTGTCGATGAAAATGTCGGCGGAGGCGGTGTAGACGGGAACGGCGGTCAGGATATAGGCGACGCCGAGAAGCAGACCGCCCAGCGCACAGGCGATGACGAGCTTGTATTGCCGGCGAACGGCCGAGAGAATCCGCTCGAAATCGATCAATCCACCCAACTGGTGATCGTCCGCCGCCTCGGACGATCGAACGTCGGGGGCACGGGTCTCGGGGAAATGCAGCACGGGGCGATCCTGTTCGAAACGGACGGGGCCGATCCTACCCCGTTCCGGCGCATTCGCACATGCAATAAAGTTTAAATTATGTAGGTTTCGCGTTCCGCGGGCCGCCATTCAACAGGTTTGGCCGGCTATGGATCGAAGCTGCTGGCGGGTTGCGCGAGGCGACACGGCACTTTGCCTCGGCATCTCGGCCAAGGGATTGTTGCGATGCAGCGATAACCTGGGGTGGCGGGGCGATCGGGTCGCGCCGACCCTCAGCTCGACGGGCTGGCGTCCCGGTTTTCGGTGACGGGCGGCAGCGTCGTCGGGGCGGTGGTGATGTTGGTCGTGTTGGTGGTGTTGTTGATCGTCGTCGTGCCGGCGGGCGCGCCGAGAAGAACGAAGCTCGTGCCGCCGGACCCCGAGCCTTCGGTGAAGGACAGCGAGGTCGAGGGGCGCGAGGCGCTGGAGCCGGCGTCCGTGTTGGCCACCGTGCTGTTGCTGCCGGCGCCGTTGGAGGTGCCCGCCGCGCCGCCGCCCGAAAGCGAGCCCGCGCCGCCACCGGCGCCGCCGCCGGCCGCGCCACCACCCCCGCCGCCACCGCCCGCCGCGCCGAGCGCGGCCGTGGCGGGCTGGGCCAGGGCGGTGGTGAAGGCCGCGATCAGCGCCGGGTTGGCGGAGGCTGCGACGGTTTCCTGAATGAAGGCGGCATAGGACGGGGCGATGGACTGTCCGGCCTGCGCGGCGCGGGCGAGCCCGGCGCCGATCGCGGCGCGCTGCGACGGCGACAGGCCATCCCCGGTGGACAGCGTCAGAAGCGCCGGCAGCGCCTCGGCCGAGGAGGCCGCGAGGCGGCGCACTTGGTTGGCCATGGCCGCGCCGCCCTCGGGATAGGTCGAGAGCATCTGCGCGGGATTGTCGAGAAACGCCCGCAGTTCGATGTCGCCGACCCGGCCGGGGCCGGTGAGATAGGCGGCCGGCGGCGTCGCGCCGCTATTGGGCGCGAGCGCGGCGACTTCCTGCGGCGCCGGGCTGCCTGCCGGGGCGCCGGTGGGCGGCGCGGCCTCGGCGGTGGGGCTGACATTGGCCTGCGGCTCGGCTGTCGTTGATGCTGCCTGGGAGGGCGCTGCCTGGGAGGGCGATCCCTCGGAGGGCGATCCTTGAGTGGGCACGGGCGACGAGGCAGCGGGCGATGCGGGCGCGCCTGCGTCCTGCGCCAGCGCCGCGAGGTTGAGGCCGAGCGTCAGGGAAAGGGCTGCCGAGGCGGACAGGAGAAGGGAGCGGGTCATGACGGCATTCGTCCTATGGAGGCGGAATGCCTCGGCGCGGAATCGATTGGCCCGGACGCCGGCGAGACGTTCCGGGCCGCTGATGCGCTAGGGCCTCAGCGCAGGGTTCTCTCGGCGTTGCGAACCAGCACGGCGTCGGTCGCCGGGCCGGCGACGCCGGACGTCACCGTGTTCACGACCGCGAGGAACTTCGTCACCTCGGCCGAGTCGGAGTTCGAGATATAGAGAATGTCCTTGTCGCGCATCCCGAATTTCTGCGCGAGGAACAATCCGTCAGGCTTGCGCAGGTTCAGGCGGAAGATCACCGGGAACTGCCCGTCGCCGCCCTTGGTGACGCCGGTCTGAACGCCCATGCGCGCCAGGGTCTGCGCGTCCACGAGACGATACAGGAAGACCTGGGCGGGGTCCGCGCGGCTGTCGAGCAGGCCGCCGACCTTGCCGATGGCCTCGGCCAGCGTGAGGTTCGACTCGTCGAAATCCACGCGCCCCGACAGACCCGAAGCGCCGAAGGCCAGGAATGTGCGACGCTCGCGGTTCACGTAGACCACATCGCCTGGATACAGGAAGATGTTCTCGCGCGGGTTGGACAAAAGCTCCTCGAAGGGCACCGTCGCCGTGGTGCTGCCGCGCTGGAGCGTGACGTAGCTTTCGCGGCCCGGCGCGCTGAGGCCCCCGGCCCCGGAGATCGCGTCCAGCACCCGCTCGCCGTTCGGATTGATCTCGATCTTGGCCGCCCCGTTCACATCGCCCAGAACGGAAATCTGGCTGGACCGGCTTTGCACGAGGTTGATGACGACCTGCGGCTCGATGGCGCGGTCGGCGAGGCGCTGCTCGATATCGGCGCGAATCTCTTCCGGCAGGCGGCCGGCGGCACGGATCGCCCCGGCATAGGGCACGTTGATCTGGCCGCGCGTGTCGACCGTCTGGTTCGGCAGGGTGATGAAGTTGCCCGGGCGGCTGCCCGCGTCGGCGGGAATGAACAAGCCGCCGGCGGCCGACTCGAACAAGGTGATCGACACCACGTCGCCCACGCCCAGCGGCAGGCTCGGCGGCCCCTTGCGGCTCGGGCCGAAACCCGTGCTCAGCGTCTTGTTGGCTTCCAGCGGGAAGAAGCCCAGGACGTTGGCGGTGAGATCCACCAGCGCATAGGGGGTCTGCTCGGTCTTCTGGGCGGCGAGGTACACGGAAGCCTGCCGCTCGATCGCCTGATCGTCCGGCCCGGAGCGCGGCAACGTCGAGCAGCCCGACAAGGCGAGCAAGGCTGACGCAACGCTCGCGAAATAGGCTTTGCCGTAAGACCGCATACAAAACCTCTCATCCCGTCCGACGGCTTGCTGCCGTGCATCACGGTGCTTGGACCCGCTTCTTGCTTCGCGGAAGAACCGCGCCGCAGCGCCAGAACGCCCCTCCCGGCGAGGCTTGCGGGCTCGCCGTGGTAAAGGGCCGCTTAACGCGGCGTCATTTTTCTTCGGACTCAGATACCTAAAAAAGCCGGGTCAAGCGAATCTTCTCGCGATTTCGGGTGAAGAACCCTGTGGGTGATGTCGCACCGCAACAGAATTTAGGGTTCCGGGCAACTTCGCGGAGGTCGAAAAGCGGCCTTCTTATCCCCGATCTTTCCCCGATTTATCCCCCTCGCGCGCCGCGCCCCTACTCATGGGCCTCCCAACTCGGAGGTCCAATGCGAGCGTTTATCGAGAACTTTCCCTTCAGCTCCAATCGGCCAGCGCTGGCGCCCGTCTTTCCCGACTATGTGGAGGAGGTGAAGCTCAGCGCCGACACCTCGACCCTCGTTCCGCTTCCCGACGGAGCGCGCTTCGCGCTCTTCTCGTTCGACGGTCATGTGCGGGTGCGCCTCGGCACGAAGACCACGAGCCTGTCCGATCCGCGCACCACCAGCGACGGCTCGGGCGCGGAGTGGAATCCGGCGGCGCGCCGCATTCCCGAATTCCTGCCCGACGGCGTCACGCGCCCGACGCATCTATGCCTTCGCGCGCCGGCCGCGACGGTCGGCTCGGTGTCGTTCTACGCATGAATGCGCTGTTCCGCTCTCCCGTCAGCGCCCGCCCGTTCGGGGCGGGGCTCCTGTCACGCGCGCCGCGCCTCGTCTCCGCCCGGCTGCCCGACATGGCGTCCGGTCTTCCTTCCTTTACGTCCTATGGTTTCGGCTCGGCCAACCATCTGGAGGAGGCCGACCAGCGCGGGCTCCTCTTTCCCGCTGGCGCCTCGGCCCTGCCGCTGGTGACGGAGGACTGGTTTCAGGGCTTCTTCTTCGGCGTCGATGAAATGCTGCGCCAGCAGGCGGTGAACTTCGTTCTAGCCGCCAAGGGCGCATCAGGCAGCAGCGACGTATCGCGCATCACGCTGCGCGGCGGCTTCGAGGCTGGCGGCCTCACGCCGCTCAGCGTCCTGGTTTCGGCGCAGAATGCCATCACGCGGGGCTGGGGTACGGGCCTCAATCGCAGCGCCAGCCTGGAGCGCGGCGCCGACTATCTCCTGGTCTACGGCCAGAAGGGCAACCTGCCGTTTCAATGCGTCGTGCGCGTGTCCGCCGACGGCGAGGCCGCGCCGGACCTGACCTCGCTTCAGGTCGGCACGCCCAACGATGGGCCGAGCTCCTGGCGCTATCTCGACCGCAACAGCACGCAGCCGGCCTGGACGGCGGCCGGGTCCTACGAGTTCCTGTCCGGGCTCGGCGGCATCGTGGATATCGCAGACGGCGGCAATCGCTTCGCGGCCGGCGGCACGGTGGCGGGCTTCTTCAATGTTTGGGGCTCGTTTCCCTTCCAGAGTGGGCTGCCCGACGGGGCCACCCTGTTGGAGCTGGCTGGCGGCACGCTGGACCCGGCGGGCCTCGCCGCGCGCCTGCCCGGCACGCTGCGCTTCGCTGCCGATCTGAAGGGGCCGGGCGATGTCGCGGCCGACCCGCGCGGCGCGGTGACGCAAGCCATGGTGGAGACGGGCAAGGCCCCGCTGGCTCCGCCCTATGCCGCCGCGCCGCTGCGCCGGCCGCCCGCGCTGCGCCTGCGCCCGTTCGGCGACCGGTTCGTTCTGCCGCTGCGCGACGCGACGCGGATCGGCACCGTGCCGTTCAGCGGCACCTATGCGGGGGAGGCGCCGGCGGACGGGTTCGAGGTGCGGCTGTTGCGCGCCGACACGGGCGCCGAGCTCGTCGGCTGGACCGCGCTGAATGCCGAGATCGACAAGACGGCGCGCCGCTTTTCCGGCACGCTCAAGGACGTTCCCGCCGCCATCGCCTTTCGCCGCGAGATCCGGCGCAAGGGCCAGCCGTCGAACGTGGTGAACGGGGGCGACCGGCTCGCCATCGGCCTCGTTCTGGTGGATATCGGCCAGTCGCAGCTGGCCTATCAGGGCTATGCGATGGACGACACGGTGGGCGGCGGGGGCGGGCGCCAGCTGGCGCCGACGCTGGACCCGAACCTCTTCTTCTCGATTCTCAAGCAGCCCTCCTCGTTGCATGGGCAGGCGCAGGGCTTCGGCGGCCCCAAGGGCTCGGTCGCGCTGTTTCAGCCCTACAAGGCGGACCAGCACGGCGACGGCAACATCGTCACCTTCGAGGCGATCCGTCGTCTTGCCGGCCTGCCGGTGATGATCGTCGACACCGCCGTGCCCGGCTCCCATCCCAATGGCTGGAGCTTCGACCGCAAGCGCTTTGCCTATGCCACCCTGTTCACCCCGGACGGTGCCGCCACGGCGTTCACCTTCACGCCCACGGCCGCCGGCCTGTCGGGCGAGGGCTTCAACCCGGCGCCGGCCGTGGTGCCCGGCTCCTTCGCGATCCGCGTCGGCACGATCGATATCGTGGACGACGGTGCGGGCAATCTGACGGGCAGCGGCGTGACGGCCGGGACGATCGACTATGCGACGGGCAAGGTGTCGAACCTCACCTTCGCGGCGGCGCCCGCCAGCGGAACCGCCGTCTCGGGCTCGTTCCGCTTTTTCGCCACCGCGCCCGAAACCAGCCAGACCATCGCGGCCGGTCGCTGGTCGCTCTGGGGCGAAGAGGGTATGCCGCTCGACCGAACCAACCGGACCGGGCGCCTTCAGGTGCATCTGGCGCGACTTCGCGGCGTCGCCCCCTCGCTCTATCGGATGTACTGGTACACCTCGATGGAAAGCGCGGCCGGCAACGCCGGCTTCCCTGCGGTGATGGATCGGTTCAAGGCGCGGCTCGACGCGCTTTATCCGCAAGGCGCCGACACGCCCTGGGGCCTCGCCTTTCCCGGCCGCTCCGCCTCCGCAGAGGAGCGCCTTACCTACCGGCCGATGGCGCTACGCCAGCGGCAATGGGCGGCGGCGCGCGCTTTCGTGCGCTCACTCGGCGACACGCTCGACCTGGAACTGGCCAACAACACCGGCCCGCACCCGTCCGCGCGGATCGGCAGCCGGACGCTGGGAGAGCGGCTCGGCGTCGGCTGCGCCGCGCTCTTCACGCCGGGGCTTGGCGCCGAAGGGCCGGTTCTGCGCTCGGCGCGCTTTACCGACAGCAGCCGGCAGGCGATCGAGCTGCGCTTCGATCTGGCCACTGGGCGCGCGCTGGCGAGTGCCGACGGCAGCACCTCCGGCCTTGCCGGCTTTCGCGTCGCGCCCCCGGTCGGCGGCTCGGTGCAGGTCGGTTCGGGCTGGCTGGAGACCGGCTTCTCGGCCGCGATCTCGGGCGCGGACCGCATCACGCTGACGGCGTCTGGCTCGCCCTTCGTCGCCGGCCAGCGGGTCGCCTTCGGCAACGGCTCGCCGATCTTCACCGGCAGCGGCGCGACGCAGGAGGCGGTCGACAACGCGACGCTTCTCAAGATGCCCGGCGACGACGACCGCTTCTTCGCCGGCATCGACAAGTTCGAGCGCAGCGGACGGCGCGGCAATCTCCTGCGCCCGTTCGATGACGTGACCGTCGCCGAAGCCTGAAGCTCAAGGAGGAGGGCTCCGGCCCTCCTTCCGCCCTCGGGCAGCGGCGCGCGCGGCCGGCCGCCCATGCCTGGCATTTGCGGAAAATGCGCCACAAATGCCCGCCGAATTCAACTCAAAAAAAGCCTGCTTTCGCGGCAAATTCGGAGAAAATCATCTTCGGCTTGTCGATGATGTATTGTCGATGCGGACGGATATACATCCAAAAATGCGGTTTTAATAAAATGCAAAGGTGCGGTTGAACCCTCTGTCGGGAGGCGGCGTGGTGCCATTGGGCAAAGAACAGCGGAAGGAGTCCCGCCTGTGTCCCGAGCCTCGTTCCTCACCTTGACGGGTGCGCTTCTCCTGTCCATCGCCGCGTTTCCCGGCGAGGTTTCGGCCGTGGAGGGCAAGGCGACGCGCGCCTCCCACGTGCCGGCCGGCGCCGGCGCGCTGGCGCCCTTTCCCTATATCCAGTTCTGCCTCGCCAATGCGGGCGACTGCGCGACCGCCAGCGGCGTCGCGGTGATCGACTGGACGCCCGCCAACCGGGCGCTTCTGACCAACACCAATCTTGCGGTGAACCGGCGCATCAAGCCGGTGCGGGACGCGGTGGACATCTGGCGCGCCGATGTCGCGCAGGGGGACTGCAACGACTACGCACTGACCAAGCGACGCGCACTCCTGCAAAAAGGCCTGCCCCCCGGCGCGCTGCGCATGGCGGTGGCCACCACGGCGGAGGGCGAGTGGCACGCGGTGCTGGTGGTCGCCACCACGGCGGGCGACATGGTTCTCGACAATCGCTTCGGCCAGTTGAAACGCTGGAACGAGACCGATCTTCATTGGTCGAAGATCGCCTCTGCGGAGGACCCGCGCGTCTGGCGCGCCGTGTCGCGCTGACGCCGGCCGGCGTCAGGCGCCCGTGCTGGGGCTGGCCTCGGCCGGCACGCGCGCCTTGATGGCGGCAATGGCGGCGCGACGCTTCTCGATCGGGATCGGGTTGGTGGACTGGATCAGCATGGCGACATGCTGGGGCTCGACGGTGGCCACGATCGCCTCGATATCCACCGTTTCCTCCGGCGACCAGACGGAATTGTAGAGCTTGCGATCGGCCGCCGCATGGCCGCTTGGCTCGGCCAGCCCTTCGGCCACGAACTCGCCGTAGAGAATGTATTCCGACACGGTGCGCGCCTTGGTCAGCGCGCGCTGCCAGGTCTGGCCGGTGACGGTTTCCACGCGGGCGAGCAGCGCTTCGAGCACCGGGCGGCGCCAGATGATAAGCACGCCGATATAGTTGAAGGCTTCCTCGGCCTTGGGCTTGGTGACGCCCAGCAGGCGATGGGCGGTCGCGCGCCAGCCGCGATGCGTGTCGAGATCGCGGCCCTGCACATGGCGCTGGAGATGCAGCGCGTCGCCCAGGCGCAGCATGTCGAAGGTGAAGGGGCGGAACAGATGCACGTCGCTGTCGGCGAAGATGAAGATGTCGGCCTTCGAGAACTCGGCGGCCGAAAGCTTCACGATCTGCTGCACCAGCCAACCGCTGATGCGCCCGGCGCCTCGCAGGTAATATTGCTCCCGCAGCCGGCGCGACTTGCCGAAGGGCAGGGGAATGCGGGTCGGCAGCGGCAGACGGTGAATGCCGTGGCGATGCAGGATGCTTTCCGGCGTCAGGATGCGCCGGTTGGGCCCGGCCAGCGGCGCAAACAGCGCCTCGTCGCGCTTGGGAACGATCAGGATATGCTCGTGGTCGAAGCGGACGAACTCGTCGACGCTCCGGCAGAGATCGCGCGCCAGTTCGAAATCGTTGCGATAGGACGGCGTGATGATGGCAACGCGCGGATTCGTCATGGCGGACGGACTTTCGCTGGAACGGGCAGGGGGCTGGGTCACCGCGGCGCGGCTCGCTCGGTGATCGCGCCCTCGTAGACGCGGCGGGTGGCAAGGCCGATCTCGGCCCAGCTTTCGCCGGTGCCGGCTGGCCGGGGAGGGGGGCGCCTGAGAAAGGCGTCGGCGAGCGCCGAACTCAAGCTCTCGATGTCTTCGGGCGGAACCAGCGTTCCGCCTTCGCCCTCGAGGATGTCCTGCGCGAAGATGCCGACGCGGCTCGCCACCATCCATTTGCCGAGGGGTTTGAGAAGGAAATAAACGCCACTGGCGTCGATCTGGCGATAGGGAAACACGAAGCCGTCGGCCTCGTGGAAGAGATCGGCCATGGCCTGCGTGTCGAGCCGGCCGAGGCGCAGCTCGAGCGAGGCGCCGAGCCCCAGCGTCTCGGCGCGCGCGGTGATCGGCGCCATGTCCATCATCGCAGCTCCGGCCACAATCACCCGCCCCTTCGCGCGCAACGCCGGATCGAGCCGCCCCAGCGCCTCCACCAAGAGGTCGAGCCCCTTGTAGGGCTTGATCTGGCCGAACAGGACGAGCGTGAAACGGGGATCGCGCGCCCTCGCGAGCGCGGCCGCGCCCGGCTGGGCTTTCAGGGCGAGAGGCCCGTGAGGGATGACGTGGATTTTCTCGGCCGAAAGTCCGCGCTCCAGAAGATTGCCTCGTGCCGCCTCGGTGTGGACGATCAGCCTGTCCGCTACTCGCAGCGGCAGGTCGAAGCCCTTGTTCTGCAGGAAGGAAATGCGCTCGCCGTTGAACGGCACGGTGTCGTGGACGGTCATCACCACGGGGCAGCGCCGGCGCAGCGCCAGGATCGCCGCCGCGTCGAAGGCCGGCAGGACGGCCCATTGCAGGTGAAGCACGTCCGGCCGCTCCCGCCCGGCACGGCGCAGCAGCGCGGCCAAATCTGCCAAATGCGACACGCCCTTGGCCAGCGCGCGTAGCTTGGCGCGGGCGGGCGCGATGCGCTCGACGCGGCGGTAGAAGGCCGGCTCGCATTCGGCGGGGTCGAGTTCGGCTTCCTCCCCGGCGCGCAAGGGGCGCGTCAGCCAGCGCGGGCGAACGCCCGCCTGCCGGAGGCCGCCGGAAAGACCGGCATCATAGGCCGGCGTGAAGAGCGAAGGGTCGAGAAGCAGGGCGTCGAGCGAAGGCGCGCCGGTGGGCGCGTCCCTCATGCCGTCTTCGCCAGGGTTTTCGCGTCGTCGGGTTGCCAGCGCTCCTCGCGCGTCTTGATCAGCCCGGTGTAGAAGCCGCAGGCCCAGGCCGCGTGCATGACGCCCGCCACGGGCCCGGCCAGAAGGCCGCAAAGCGAGCGGTGCTTCCACATGATCTGCAGCGAGGTCGCCGCCAGCGCCGCGAGATAGACCAGCGGCAGGAGCAGCCATTCGGCGCGGAAAGGCGAGGCGAGAAGGCAGGCAAAGCAAAGCGCCAGGAAACTCGGCACCGCGAACTGGCGCGGACGCAGCGAGGTCGGGTGCCGGCGCACGGTGCGCGAGCGGCCCTTGCCGTAGTTGAAATATTGCCGCCAGAGGCGGTGGAAACTATCGCGTGGGTGATATTCCAGCCGAATGCGACCGTCGAGATAGATCGTGCCGCCGAGCGCCCGCAGCCGGCAGTCGAACTCGGCGTCCTCGTTGTGTGTGAAGCTTTCGTCGTAGCCGCCGACGCGCCGGAACAGGTCGAGCGAGATCAGCGCGTGGTGGCCGTGATCGACGAAGCCGCTCCTGCGCCCGCCGCGATGGGCCGATCCGCCCGAGCCGACGAGGCTATCCGACACCCAGGCGACGGCCTTCTGGAAGCGCGTGCAGCCGATCGAATCCATCGGCACCACGACGGAACTGGCGGCGGTCTGGGCTTGCGTTCGCAGGAGGCGGCGCAGGAAATCACGGGGGTAGTTCGCATGGGCGTCGCAGCGAACCAGCCAGCGCGCGCCCTCGCCATGAAGGGCGACCGCGAGGTTCACGCCAGCGCTCTGAATGCGCCGACTGTTGCATTCCAGAAACACGAAAGGGTGCTGCCGGGCGTAGGCGCGAACGAGCTCGGTGGTCCCGTCGGTACTGCCGCCATCCACCACGCAGACACGCAGGTCATATCCTTTGGGGGGATTGCGGGTCAGCCGCTCGAGGACGCCGATGATGGTGTTGGCTTCGTTCAGGGCCGGTATCGCAAGCAGAATCGCTTCGCGAGCCGGCGGCGTGCCGTCGTTCATCGGATGTTGCTCCGGCGTGGAAATTCGTTAGGGCGACAGGCCCGATCAGCCCTTCGGCAGCGAGCAGTGGAACCTCAAGCGTTGCACACCATGAGCTGTCTCAATTTTGCTTCACCCAAACTATGTAGGATATAAGATAAAAGTCAACCGTTTGCCGTTGCGCCGCAGCAATGTCATGAACAGGGCCAAGAACCGGCGGTTTTGCCCCGCCGAATGCGCGATGGGCGCGGCGGGGCGCTTCTCGCTCCAAGGGTATGATGGCGCATGAAGATCAGCATGTTTCCGGGAAACATGGCCCGGAACGACTACGTCACCCTGGTTCGCCAGGGCTTGGCGGAAAGCGGTGTCGAGGCGGCGGATTTCCGGTTGCTGCGCGACGGGCTCATGGGCCGCGAGATCGCCGCGGTCCACGTCCAGATGCTGGAGGTGCTGTTTCACCGCCGGCCCTATCGCTATGTCGACGAACTGGCCCTTGGCTGGCTGAAGATCTTCACGCGGGGCATGGAGCGGCTGCGCGCGCGCGGTGGACATTTCGTGTGGACGGCGCACAATGTCGTGCCGCACGATCGGCTGACGGATCGCTTTCCAAAGGCCTGGCGCCATTGGCGCGAGGAAACGACGCCGCTGGTGGACCGGGTCGTGGCGCTCAGCGCCGACTCCATTCCGCAGGTGCAGGCCGCCTGGCCGAGCCTTGCTCAGGCGCGGTTCGACGTCATTCCGCACCCGCATTATCGCAGCATCTACACCAGCCGGCGCCCGCGCGCCGAGCAGCGCCGCCAGCTCGGCCTGCCGGAAGACGCGCTGGTGCTGGGCTCCATCGGCACGGTGCGCCCTTACAAGGGGCTGATCGAGCTGATCGAGATCGCGCGGCGCGTCTTGCTGCCCGAGCACCGTCTCCTGATCGCCGGCCATTGCTACGACGAGGTGCTGGACGGGCAGATCCGCGCCGCGATCGGGGGTGACGAGCGCATCGTCTACGCGCCCAAGCCCTTGGAAAACGACGAATACGCCTCGATCCTCGGCTGCGTCGACATCAACGTTCTGAACTACCGCAACATCCTGAACTCGGGCAGCGTCTTCGCCTCGCTGTCGCTCGACGTGCCGGTGATCGCGCCCAATCTCGGCAGCATCGCCGCCCTTGCGCGCGAGATCGGGCCGCCCTGGGTGCGGGTCTTCGACGACACGGTCGAGGAGCCGATCCGCGCCTTGATTCACGAGGGCGCGCTCTCGCCCGGCGCATCGGTGGATCTGTCGGCCTACGACCCCGCCCGGGTCGGCGCCCTGCACGCGCAGACCTATCGCTGATGGCCTCCCCGCCTCCTGCAACGGAATCGCCCATGAACGCCCCGTCTTCCACCGCCTCGGCTCGAAGCGGGCTCGCCGTCGGCCTGTGCACCTACAAGCGCCTCGACTCCCTCCTGCGTCTGCTCGACCACATCGCGGAGAGCGCCAAGGCGCTGCCCGAGCGCCCGACGATCATCGTGGTCGACAATGACGGGCAGGACCCGGCCGTGGGGCTCGCCATGGGCGCCTTCGCCAGCCGCACGGGGCTGGACCTGCGCTATCGCATCGAGGCCCATCCCGGCATTTCGGCCGCGCGCAACGCCGTGTTCGACGAGGCGGAAAAGCTGCGCGTGCGCTTCGTGGCGATGATCGACGACGACGAATGGCCCTCGCCCGACTGGCTCGCCGCGCTCCTGCGCCGGCAGGCGGAGGAGGGGGCGGCCGTGGTCGGCGGGCCGGTGCGCCCCGTCTTTCCCGAAGACGCCGCGCGTCTTGAGCGCTACGCCCGCTACTGGTCGGTGCAGAAGCAGTTTCTCGAAGGCAAGCCCTTCGTCTTCTGCACCTGCAATTTCCTGATCGACCTCGATGCCGCCGGCTCCGTTCCGCGCCCCTTCTTCGACGAGGCCTTCGGCCTCAGCGGCGGCGGCGACACGGTGTTCTTCCGCCGCCTCTTCTATGCCGGCTTGCCCATGGCGTGGTCTGAGGAGGCCTTCGTCTACGAGGAGGTGCCGCCTTCGCGCGCTTCGCTCAAATGGATGCGCCAGCGCCGCTTCCGCGTCGGCAATCATGCCGTGCGCTGGGAAAGCCTCGATGCCGGACCCCGGCGCTCGCTGGCCAAGACGCTGGGGCTCACCGCGCGCCTCGCGATCTATCCGCTGCTGCGGCGCGAGCCCGAATCGCCGTTTCTCGGCTGGCTCTTGGAGATGGACAAGGTGCGTGGGCGCTTCAAGGCGCATCTGGGGGGCGTCTTCGTGGAATACGCGCGGCCGAAGCCCGCAGACGCTGCCGCTGCCAAGCCGGGCGGCCCGCCTGCCCACGAGAACGACCATGCCTGCGGCTGAGGGGCAAGCGCGATGCGGGCGCTGAAGCAGCGGCTCGGCCCGCTGGCGGCGCAGCTGGAAAAGCGCTTCCGCCTTCTGACCTTCGCCGGCACGCTGCTTCCCACGGTGTCGGCGCTCGGCGTGCAACTCGTCGCCTTCGCGCTGACGGCGCGCAGCCTGGGGCTGGAGCCGTTCGGCGTCTACACCGCGCTTCTGGCGGTTTCGGTGCTCAGCGTCGAGCTGGTGGGTCTGGGCGGGGCGGATCTTCTGGTGCGCGGCGTCGCGCATGAGCCGGCGCGCTTTCCCGCCCTGTTCGGAAATCTTCTGATCCTGACCGTGCTGACGCTGCCGCCGGTTGTGCTGGGCGGCGTCTTCGTGGCGCGCGATCTCATGGGCACGCCGCTCGGGTTCCTACCGGTCGCGCTGGTGATCGGCGGCGAGATCCTGGTCGGCCGAGCGGCGGCCTCGCTGGAGCTCATCATGGTGGCCCATCGGCACACCGTGCGCGCCGGCGCCATCCGCTTCGCCACGGCCTCGATCCGGCTGCTGACGGCGGCGGTCTTCTTTCTCGCGCTCGGGCGCTCCGATCTCGGCGGCTGGATCTGGGCGGCGTTCATCCAGTCCGTGGCGACGACGCTGGTCTATGTCGCGCTCGCCATCGGCCTTTATGGCCGGCCGAAACCGGTGCTGCTGACCGCCGACCTGAAGGCGGGCTTCGCCTTTTGCGTCAACCAGGCCTCGCGCTCCTCGCAGGGGAGCCTCGACCGGATCGTGCTCAGCCGCTTCGCGGACGCGGCCAGCGTCGGCATCTACGGCGCGGCGTCTCGGGTTCTGGCGCTCGGCCTGTTTCCGATCCAGGTCGTCACGCGAATGACCTATCCCAACTTCTTCGTGCACGGCAAAGGCGGCATCCGGGCCAGCCGGCGCTACGCCCTGCGCGTCATGCCGGTAATGCTTCTGGTGGGGCTCGCCGCCAGCGCCGCCGTGGCGCTGGCCGGCTGGTTCGCGCCCGATGTCCTGGGGCGAGATTTCGAGAGCATGGTCGGCATCACTGCCGCGCTCGGCCTCAGCCTGCCGCTGATCGCCATTCAATATCCCGCCGCCGACGCGCTGACGGGGGCGGGGCGACAGGGACTGCGCGCCATTCTCTCGGTGATCGCCGCCTTCGGCTTCGGTATCGTCATGGCGCTCGGCGCGCGGTTGGACGGGATCGAAGGGCTCGTGATCGCCTTTCTCGCGAGCCACGCCCTGTTCGCGCTGGCGCTTTGGACGGCGGCGTTCGTGGCGCAGGACAAGCCGGCGAAGCGGGCCGAAACCGCCGTGGTCTCCGAAGCGGACGCCGCTTCGGCTTGACCGACTCTCGGCTGGATGGGCCATCGGCCCTCAAAATGCCAATCGAGCGGAAGACAGGTTCGCCGTCTTCCGCTCGATTCGCGAATGCACCGATTTTTAACAGGCGGCCTTCGAGGCCATCGGGAGGGGGAAGGCGATCAGGCCGCCTTTCCGTCCTCTTCTTCCTCGAAGGTCACGGCGACATCGGCGTTGGCGGACAGGCGCACCTTGTCGCCCTCGACCTCGGCCACGAGGCCGCCCGAGATGAAGTGGTGATGGCCTTCGTGATGGCCCTCGCCGCTGTCCTTCTTGGTCAGCTTGATGCGATCGCCCACGACGCGGTCGACCGTGCCCACATGCACGCCGTCCGCGCCGATCACTTCCATATGTTCCTTGATCCGATCGAGCATAGCTTCTTTCCCTGCGGTTGGATCAGGGAAACGCGCCAGGCGCGATCGGGATGCATGCCCGAGGTCGATCTTTCGAATCGCTAATCAGCGCGCCACGAATCGATTTTCGCGCACAGGCGCCTCGAACGGCTCCTCGCCCTCGACCGTGCGTGCCGCCTCGGCCCAGAAGTCGTGCTCCTTGCCGGTCGGGCGTCCCGCCTTTTCCCAGAGGAAATAAGCCAGATTGCGGATTTCTTGGTCCCTGTCGGATGCTGTCGTCATGTGATCCTCGCCTTCGTCCCCGCCAATCCCTTCGCGTCGACCTCGCAACCGGTCTCTACGGGAACGGAGCGGGGGAGGCGCATGAGCAGGTCTTCCCTTAAGACATATCCCCTGTAACCCTCACGAACAGTCACGAACGTCATATGATCGCTAATTTTATTGGCGTGAGGACGAGACGAGGGCGGGATAGCACCCGAACATGTTCCGGGCCTGTGCCTTCCTTTGTGCGGCTAAAGATGAGAGCGGATGGAGGCTTGCCGAGATCGCGGGAGACGAAACGGCGCGAGGCGTAGGCACGAGCCACTGCATCGGAGCCGTCCGGCCGGTTGGTCAGGCAGGCTTATCTCCGGTGCTTCAAAGGGTTGCGAAGGGCCGCGACGGCGTCGCCCTTTGCCTTGTCTGCGTTCCGTGTTAGACGCACGCGATCTTATCGTCGGAGTTCGGGCGTGTTCCACCCGCAGCTCTTCTTCCATGGAACTGTGGTCGCGGCCGCTCCAGGTCGCCCGGAAGTCGGCGCTGCGCTTTTCTGCTCCATGATGTCCATTCCACCGGAGGCCTCGTCAGAGGAATGATCAGCGGCGAAGCGGCCTCCACGGCCGAGACGACAGCGCACGGCCATGACGGTCACGCGCGCAAGAGCCTGCCCGTCGTCGTCCTCGGCAGCATCGGTGTCGTTTACGGCGATATCGGGACAAGTCCCCTCTACGCGATGAAGGAATCGCTGCTGCATGTCGGCGGCGTTCCCTCTGCGTCCGAGATCATCGGCATCGTGTCGCTGCTGGTCTGGTCGCTGGTGATCGTCGTCACGGTGAAATACGTGATGCTGGTCCTGCGCGCCGACAACCAGGGCGAGGGTGGGGCGCTATCGCTCATGGCGCTGGCGCAGACAGCCTTGAAGCGGCCCAACCGCGTGATCCTGACGCTCGGCATGATCGGCGCCGCGCTGTTCTACGGCGACGCCATCCTGACCCCGGCCGTCTCGGTTCTATCGGCGGTGGAGGGCCTCAAGGTCACGACGCCGGGGCTCGATCCCTATATCGTGCCGATCGCGCTCGCCATCATCATCGGCCTCTATGCCGTGCAGTCCTTCGGAACGGCCAAGGTCGCGGTGTTCTTCGGGCCGATCATGGCGGTCTGGTTCGTCACGCTGGCGCTGATGGGCCTGTCCCATATCGGCGACGCGCCGCAGATCCTCCATGCCCTGAACCCGGTCAACGGGTTCTGGTTCATGACCTCGCACGGCATTCTCGGCTTCACGGTCCTCGGCTCGGTGTTCCTTGCCGTCACCGGCGCCGAGGCGCTCTATGCCGACATGGGCCATTTCGGAAAGCGGCCGATCCGCATCGCCTGGCTCGGCTTCGTCGGTCCCGCGCTGATCCTCAACTATCTCGGCCAGGGCGCCTTCGCGCTCAACAATGCCGAGGCCCTGCCCAATCTCTTCTTCCTGTCGGCGCCTGACTGGTTCCGGCTGCCGCTGGTGATCCTCGCCACGCTCGCCACGATCATCGCCGGCCAGGCTGTCATCACCGGCGCCTTCTCGCTGACCCAGCAGGCGATCCAGCTCGGCCTCCTGCCGCGCCTCCAGATCGAGCACACATCCGAATCCGAGCGCGGGCAGATCTATCTGCCGACCGTCAACTGGCTGATGCTGGTGGGCGTGGTGATCCTGATCGTCTTCTTCCAGGACTCGTCCTCGCTGGCCGCAGCCTACGGCATCGCCGTCACCGGCACGATGATCATCACGAGCCTGCTCGGCATCGTCGTCTTCGCCTATGGCTGGGGCTGGGGCCTCGGGCTTGCCGTCCTCGTGGTCACGCCCCTTATCGCGATCGACAGCGCCTTCCTGGCGGCCAATCTCCTGAAGCTCGCGGACGGCGGCTACCTGCCGCTGGTGATCGGCGGCTGCATCATGGTGCTGATGGCCATCTGGGTGCGGGGCACGCGGCTTCTCAACACCAAGGCCCAGCAGCAGAACCTCTCGTTGGAGACCTTCATCAAGGCGATGGAGACCTCCTCCGTCACCCACGTCTCCGGCACGGCGATGTATTTGACCTCGACGCCCGAGACGGTGCCCTCCGCGCTTCTGCACAACCTCAAGCACAATCGCGTCCTGCACGAGAAGAACGTCATCGTCACGATCCGCACTGCCGACGTGCCCTATGTCTCCTCGGCGGACCGGCTGACCTACCATCCGCTTTCGCCCGCCTTCGCGCGCGTCGAGCTGCATTACGGCTTCCTGGACGAGCCCAATCTCCTGCAGGCGCTGATCCAGCTGCGCGAGCTCGGCGTGAAGTTCGACGTCATGTCGACCACGTTCTTCGTTGGCCGGCGGCGCATCAAGGCGGCGGCGCGCAGCGACATGCCGCGCTGGCAAAGCCAGCTCTTCATCAAGATGGCGCGCCATTCCTACGATGCGATCGACTATTACCGCATCCCGGCCAACCGCGTGGTGGAACTCGGCACCTACGTCACGCTTTAGCTGTCCGGCCTCAGAGGGGTCCCGCCGCATGGCGGGACGCCTCGTCGCACTCGTTGTTTGGCGTGCCTGCCCTATGTGAATTCTGACGCGGTCTTCTCTGGCCGCGCCGCCGGACGCCACAGCCGCATGATGCGGCCAAGCGCGGGTTCCGGCCAGACAGGGGCACTTCCATGGACGCGCAAACCTCGACCCAACAGCGTGAAAACACGCGTCTTGGCGACATCGCGAACCGTTCGGAGAAGGGAACCGCGCTGACGCTGATCCGTGCCGAAACCAAGGCGCGCGACGAGAAGACCGCTCGCCTCAAGGCCATGCGCCTCGCCCAGGAAGCAGAGGCTACCGTGCTGGCCGAGCAGATTGCGGCCGCCGCGCCCAAGCGCAAGACAGCCAAGTCGTCCACCAAGGTTGCGAAAGCTGCCCCCAAGCGCAAGGCCGCCTCGGCGGCCTGACAAGCGCAAGGTTTCCGCCCGCAGATTGGGGGGTGCAACGACAAGTTTTGTTGGCCGCCTCACATTGCTTAAAAATCTAACCGTTTCGCAATTTGTTGTGGGCTAATCTTCTCTGGTCACCAGGGAGAGCCAAATCATGACCGCCCGCATCGATCTTCTGAATCGTCTCGAGTTTTTGCAGCTCGACGAGGCAGCGCTTCAGAAGATCGGGTCCAAGGCGGAACTGATCAGCGAAGCGACGGCGAGCGGCATCACGGCTTTTTACGAGCAGATGGTGAAGGTGCCGGAGCTTCAGGCCTTCTTCGCCAACGAAGGCATGCGCCAGAGCGCCGAAACCTCCCAGAACAAGCATTGGGCCAAGATCGCGAGCGGCCAGATCGACGACAGCTATGTCGGAGACGTGGAGCGCATCGGCCGTACCCATGCGCGGATCGGGCTGGAGCCGCGCTGGTATCTCGGCGGCTATGCGCTGATCCTGGAAGAGGCGATCAAGGTCATGCTGCCGCGTCTCCTGGCCGGCGGCCTCCTGCGGCGGGGTAAGGTGGACGAGGCGGCCGCTGTCCTCGGCCTTCTGGTCAAGGTCGCCATTCTCGACATGGACTATGGCGTGTCGACCTATCTGGAGGCGCTCGCCGCCGACAAGACGCGCATGGAATCCGAGCGCGAGCATGTGGCGAGCGAACAGGCGCGCGCGCTCGGCGACGCCTCGGCCGCCATGGAAGAGATGACCGCCAATATCCGCCAGAACGCGGACAACGCCACCACCACGGAAAAGATCGCCGGCCAGGCGTCGATGAACGCCGATCGCGGCGGCGATGCCGTGGGCAAGGCGGTGGAGGCGACGCGCACCATTGCCGGCAAGATCCAGGTCATTCAGGAAATCGCGCGCCAGACCGATCTTCTGGCCCTCAACGCCGCGATCGAAGCGGCGCGCGCGGGATCGCACGGCAAGGGCTTCGCGGTGGTCGCCTCGGAGGTGCGGAAGCTGGCCGAGCGCGTGACGATCGCGGCCGGCGAGATCGGCGAGCTGTCCGCCCGCTCGCTGGAAGTCTCTGAAGAAGCGGGCGGCGCCCTGCGCGCCCTGGTCCCCGATATCCGCCGCACGGCAGAGCTCGTCTCGGAAATCTCCGCCGCCTGCCGCGAACAGTCGATCGGCGCCGAGCAGATCAGCCAGGCGATCAACCATCTCGACCGGACAGGCCAGCAGTTGAGCGCCAAGCAGAGCGAACGGGCGGCGCCGCGCCTGCGCAAGGCGGCCTGACGAAGCCGCAGGGTCGCGACGCCGGGGTCGGGAGTGCGGGGTTTCCCGGTCTTCCGTTTCGGCTGAGCGCATCGGACGGCTGGGGTTTCATGGCTAGCCGCACCGTCTCTCCGCTGCCTTCGAAGCGAGGGGGGTCGAGACAAAACAGGGCCGGCCTTTCGGCCAGCCCTGCTTAGTCAAACCTTCGTTCGAGGTTTGTCGCCCAATCGACGCCGTGCTCCAAACGGGGCGCCGGCGCCGCGAAGAGGGCTTCAGCCTACTTGGTCCAGGCCGCGACCTTGTCCGGGTTGGCGGCGATCCAGGCCTTGGCGGTGGCGGCGGGATCGGTGCCCTTCTGCTCGTTCTGCAGCATCAGCTTCTGCTCGTCGTCGAGCGAGAGCTTGAAGTTGGTCAGGATCTTGTGAACCTCCGGCATGTCCGCTGCGAGACCCTTGCGGGCGACCGTGTTCACCGTTTCCTCGCCGCCGAAGGAGCCCTTGGGGTCGGCGAGATATTTCAGGTCCCAGCGGCCGAACATCCAATGCGGCGTCCAAGTGGTGACGACGATCGGCTCCTTGCGGTCGATCGCGTCCTTCAGCGCGGCGGTCATCGTGGCGTCGGAACCGTCCACCAGATTGACGGAGGAGAGGTCGTAGTCCTTGATGGCCTTTTCCGAGGCCTGCATCAGCCCGGCGCCGGGGTCGATGCCGATCACCTTGTTGCCGACCTCGCTGCCCTTGGTCTTCAGGTCCTCGACCGAGGCGATGTCGACATAGGCGGGAACGGCCCAACCGATCTTGGCGCCCTGGACGTTGGGGCCGACGAGATCGATCTGGTCCTTCAGCTTGGCGTAATAGGCCGCATGCGTGGCGGGCAGCCAGGCGGCGACCATTGCGTCCGCCTCGCCGGTGGCGACGGCCTGCCACATGGCGGCGGCCGGCAGCGGCGTCAGCGTGACGTCGTAGCCTTTGCCCTTCAGGGTCTCGGCCAGGAGATTGGTCGCGACCACCGCGTCGGACCATTCGACATAGGCGAGGTTCACCTTCTTCTCCGCGGCCGAGGCTAGGCCCGTCATGAGGCTTGAGGCGAGAGCGGCGGCTGTCAGGATCTTCAGCATGGGTCTCGGAACTCCGTCGAGAGGAAAAGGGGACTTGCGAAAAGAGGAGAAGGGGTCAGGCCGGGCGCGTGCGGCGCGCCATGGCCTGGGTGACGCGGTCGAGCACCACTGCGAGGATGACGATCGCGATGCCGGCCTGAAAGCCCGAACCCGCGTCGAGCCGTTGGATCGAGCGCCAGACTTCGCGGCCGAGGCCGCCGGCGCCGATCATGGAGGCGATCACCACCATGGACAGGCCGAGCATGATGGTCTGGTTGATGCCGGCCATGATCGTGGGCAGGGCGAGCGGCAGCTGCACCTTCACGAGCTTCTGGACGGGCGAGGTGCCGAAGGCGTCGGCCGCCTCCGTCAGGTCATGCGGCACGCCGCGAATGCCGAGCGCCGTCAGGCGGATCACCGGCGGCATGGAGAAGATGACCGTGGCGAACACCGCCGAAACCGAGCCGAGCCCGAAGAACGGAATGGCCGGAATGAGATAAACGAAGCTCGGCATGGTCTGCATCATGTCGAGCGCAGGCGACACGGTTTTCCAGGCGCGCTCCGACAGGGCGCAGCCGATGCCGATCGGCAAGCCGACCAGCAGCGCGGCAAGCGTCGAGAGCGTGACGAGAACCAGCGTCTCGACCGTCGCGCCCCAGAGCCGGAGGTTCCAGAGGAACAGGAAGCCGATAAGCGCCAGCAGCCCGACGCGCCGCCCGGCTAGCAGAAACGCGCCGCCCGCCAGCGCCACGATCAGGAGCCAGGGCGGTATGAAGAGAAGAAGCTCCGTGCCGGTCTGAATCCACGCCGCGACGAAGGCCGAAAGGCCGCGCGTCAGTGACGAGAGATGGAGGGTGAGCCAATCGAGGGCGTTGCTGGAGATGTCGTCCAGAGGGAATTTGCGGATGCTTCCATCGTCGGTGAGGAGCCATTCCATGCGGTATCCCTTTCCTCGTTCGGCCGCTGGCCCGACAGGGCGCGCAGGGCGGTTTCGCGGGTGAGAAGGCCAAGAAAGCGGTTGTCGTCGTCCACCACCGCGATGCCGTGCGGCTCGCTGGCCAGAAGCGGGAGAACGCTTTTTAGAACGGTGCCGGCCGGGGCGCGGGCGATGCCGCCATCCATCAGCCGGTCGAGCCGCTGGCCGCGCGAGGCGGGCGCGGTGAGCCGGTTCCGGTCGATGCGCCCGACCGGCATGTCGCGCTCGCAGGTGACGACGAAAATGTCCTCCGCCCTGCCGCCGCGTGGCTCGACCAGCGGCCAGGCGTCCTCGGCCGCCGCGCCCTCGAAGAGGCGCGGCTGCGGGCGCACGAGGCGACCGAGCGTCACCACGGAGGACACGTCGATATGCTCCACGAAGCGCCGGACATATTCGCCCTGCGGATCGAGCAGGATTTCCTCCGCCGTGCCGCTCTGTGCGATGGCGCCGTCCTTCATCAGGACGATGCGGCCGCCCAGATGAATGGCCTCGTCGAGATCGTGGCTGACGAAGACGATGGTTTTGCGCAGCTTGCGCTGCAGCGCGCGAAGCTCGTTCTGCATGTCGCGGCGGATCAGCGGGTCGAGCGCCGAGAAGGCCTCGTCCATCAGGAGAATGCCGGCGTCGGCGCAAAGCGCGCGAGCCAGACCCGCCCGCTGCTGCATGCCGCCCGACAGCTGGCGCGGCACCTTGCTGTCCCAGCCCTTGAGGCCGACCAGCTCGATTGCCTCCAGCGCGCGCTCGCGGCGCGTCTTGCGGTCCAACCCCTGGATTTCCAGGCCGTACTCGACATTCTCGGCGATGGTGCGGTTGGGAAACAGCGCGAAGTGCTGGAACACCATGCCGAAGGTCTCGCGGCGAAATTCGCGCAAAGCCTTGGTGGAAAGGCTGGTGACCTCGGTCCCGTCGACCCGGATGGAGCCGGCGGTGGGCTCCACCAGCCGGTTCAGGCAGCGCAGCATGGTGGACTTGCCGGAGCCCGACAGGCCCATGACGACGAGGATTTCCCCCTCGTTGACGGAAAAGCTCACGCGGTCGAGCCCCAGCACCGAGCCGGTCTCGGCCAGGATTTCGGCCTTGCTCGCGCCCTCGTTCAACCGGGCGAGCGCAGCTTTCTCACGGTCGCCGAAGAGCTTTACGATGTCGGAAACGCGAATGCGCTCCGTAGCGGGGGGAGAGGGGACTTGCGTGATCGAACCGTCCTCCGTCGCGGAAAGCCGATCCTTTCTAAGAACGGCTCCAAATGGCGATGGAGGGATCGTGACGAGAGTGCGACGGGGTTACGATGTCGATCCAGACATTCACCTGTAGAAAGCCGACATCTCTTTATTCGTGATGACTATTTGTTAGGCCCTGTTCAGATGCGCGGCATCGGCGGCATAGGCGCGTCGATCGAGGCCGCCGGATGCGCGCCGGCCATCAGGGGCGTATCGGGCGCGCGCATGTCGCGCGGGGCAATGCCGAAATGGGCGCGGAACTGGCGGGCGAAATGCGCGCCGTCGCAGAAACCGGCCTCCACCGCGATATCGGTGACGCTCTTGCGCGTCGTCTGCAGGAGGCGCTTGGCATAGCCCAGGCGCAACTGGCGATAGGCGACCGCGGGGCTGACGGCGAGCGTTTCCTGGAACAGGCGCTCCAGCTGGCGCGAGGAAAGCTGCAGGCGCATCGCGATGGTTTCTACCGAAAGCGGCTCGGCCATGTGCTGCTCCATCAGGAGAATGGCGCGGCGCACGCGGTCGTCGCCGCCGGACGAGCCGGTTGCCGCATGAGGCTGGGCGTCGCTGCCCTGCCGCCGGTTCTGCAACTGGAGCACGTGCAGGCTCTTCTGCGCGGCCGAGGCGCCGACATGGCGTTCGATCAGGAAGGCTGCGAGATCGGCGACGCCCGAGCCGCCGGCACAGGTGATGCGGTCGCGGTCCACCACGAAGAGCTGGTCGGCATCCGGCACGATGTCGGAAAACTCCGCCTCGAAATCGGCATGGTGATACCACGAGACGCAGCAGCGCCGCCCCCGCATCAGGCCGGCGCGCGCCAGTACGAAGGAGCCGGTGCAGACGCCGACGAGCGGCACGCCCGCGCTGGCGGCCGAACGCAGGTAGGTGACGGCGGCGTCTTCCATCTGGTCGCCGGCATGGAGCAGGCCGCCGACCACGACGATATAGTCGAACTGACGGGGGTCGGTGAGCGGCGCCGTGCGCGACACCTGCACGCCGCAGGACGATCGCACCGGCTCGGGCCGCGCGGCCATGACGCTCCAGCCGCAGCGGATCGGGCGAGAGCGATCGCCTTCGTCGCCGGCGAGGCGCAGCGCGTCCACGAAGAGGGAAAGCGCCGACAGGGTGAAATTGTGCGCGAGAACGAAGCCGACCTTCAGGGCCGGCGTTTCGGGCGTGGAGGCGCGGCCGGCGGACAAGCGGTTCACGAGGCGATCTCCCTTTTCACCATGCTAACGCAAGCATCATGGCGAAAATTGCGGCAAGCGCCAAGTGTTTCGTCCGCCTCCCGGCGCTTGCAGGCAGATGAGAGGGGTGACCCGCCGGGGCGGGCCTCCCCCAAGCGGCTCAGGCCGCGAGCCGCTGCCAGACGGAGGGCGGGATGGGCACGAGATTGCTTTCGAACTCGCGCGAGCATTGCTCCCAGGAATAGGTCTCGGCATGGCGACGGCAGCCGGCGCGGTCGATCTCCAACGCCTGGAGCGCGGCGCTGCGCAGATCCTCCGACAGGACGGCGTGAGGCGTGCCGCCCACGATGTCCATCGGACCGGGCACGGGAAGGGCCGCCACCGGTGTTCCGCAGGCGAGCGATTCCAGAACCACGAGACCGAAGGTCTCGAAGCGCGAGGGGAAAACGAAGACGTCGGCCGCCGAGAAATGCTCGGCCAGCGCGCGCCCGGTGCGGCGCCCGAGGAAATGCGCCTTGGGATAGCGGCTCTTCAAGCCCTCCATCGCCGGCCCGTCGCCCACCAGGACCTTGGAGCCCGGCAGGTCGAGGCCGAGGAAGGCGTCGAGATTCTTTTCCGGCGAGATGCGGCCGAGATAAAGGAAGATCGGGCGCGGCAGGCGTAAAAAATCCGGGTCGAAGCCCGGTTCCAAACGGCAGGGAGTGAAGAGCTCGGTGTCCACCGCCCGGCCCCAGCGGCGGATGTTGCGATAGCCCCGCTCCGCCAGTTCGTGCTCCAGCGTCTCGGTCTGCACCATGATGCCGTTGCCGCCATTGTGGAACCAGCGCTGGAACCCGTAGGCCAGCGGCGAGCCGACGCCGAGGCGCTTCTCGAAATAGTCGCCGAAGCGGGTATGGAAGGACGTGGTGAAGGGAATGCCGCGCCGCCGGCAATAGTGGCGGGCGGCAAGGCCGATGGTGCCCTCAACCGGAATGTGGATCGTGTCGGGCTGGAAATCCTCGATAATGCGGCCGAGCGTGCGGCCGAGCGTCAGGGCCAGGCGCACCTCGGGATAGCCCGGGGCGGGCAGGCTGGCGGAAAAGTCCGCCGGGCCGACCAGCCGGACCTCGTGACCGAAACGCCTCAGCCAGTCGGCCGTGGTGTCGAGAACCCGGACCACGCCGTTGATCTGCGGCGGGGCGGCATCAGAAGCAATGAGAATACGCATGTCGCGCTCTTTTGGTCCCGAGAAAGTTTCGGTCCGTTTCTCTCGGACCTACGCAATGCTAGAGCTTGCGCCAGATAGCACCGTCAAGATGCATGCGGGAAAAATGTTCGAGGTGTTCCGGTCATGAAGGTAATCGTTCTAGGAGGCGACGGATTCTGCGGGTGGGCCACCTCGCTTCATCTTTCGGCCGAAGGCCACGACGTGACGATCGTGGACAATATGGTTCGCCGGCGAACCGACGAGGAACTGGGCGTGCAGAGCCTGACGCCGATCCGGCCCATGGCCGAGCGGCTCCAGGCTTGGCGCGAAACGCGCAACTCGCCGATCGAGTTCGTGGAGCTCGACGTCGCCAAGGACTACGACCGGCTGGAGGCGCTGTTCGCCCGCGTGCAGCCGGACGCGATCGTGCATTTCGCCGAGCAGCGCGCCGCGCCCTATTCCATGAAGTCGCCCTGGCACAAGCGCTACACCGTGGACAACAATGTCAACGCGACCAGCGCGGTGCTCTGCGCCATGGTCGAGGCCTGCCCGGAGGCCCATCTCGTGCATCTCGGCACGATGGGCGTCTATGGCTACGGCAAGACCAAGGGCATGACGATCCCGGAAGGCTATATCGAGGCGACCCTGCGCTCGGCCGGCCAGGAGGCCAATGTCGAGATCCTTTATCCCGTGGACCCCGGCTCGATCTACCACATGACCAAGACGCTGGATCAGCTCCTGTTCCAGTACTACGCCAAGAACGACGGGCTGAAGATCACCGATCTGCACCAGGGCATCGTCTGGGGCACCTCGACGCCGGAGACCGATCTCGACGAGCGCCTCGTCAACCGTTTCGATTATGACGGCGACTACGGAACGGTGCTCAACCGCTTCCTCTGCCAAGCCGCGATCGGCCATCCGCTCACTGTCCACGGTTCGGGTGGGCAGACGCGCGCCTTCATCCATATTCGCGACACGGTGCGCTGCATCGGACTGGCGCTGCGCTCTGCGCCCGAGCGGGGCGAGCGGGTGCGCATCATGAACCAGATGACCGAGACACACCGCGTCAGCGACCTCGCCGAGATGGTGTCGCGCATGACCGGCGCGCCGGTGGAGCATCGCGACAATCCGCGCAAGGAAATGGCCGAGAACGATCTCGTGGTCGCCAACGACACGCTGATCAAGCTGGGTCTGGAGCCGACGCGCCTGTCGGACGGGCTCCTCGACGAGGTGGTGCGCGTCGCCGAAAAGCATCGCGACCGCTGCGACACGAGCCGCATCGTGTGCTCCAGCCTCTGGGTGAAGCCGATCGCCGCCGAATAGGGCGTCGATCGGGTCCGCCCGCCGGACCTATTCGGCGGGGTTGCGAGCAGTGGCGGCGGGCAGGGGCTCCGAAGGGGCGTCGGGCTCCTGCTCCACCCTGCGCAGGGCGCTCGGCACCACGCCGATGGCGGCGAGCACGGTCGCGAGACCCAGCGCCGCGCCGATCGCATGGTCGGGCGCGAGGCCGAAGATCACCGCAAGAAGCGCCACGCCCATGGACTGGCCGACGAGACGCGCGGTGGATTGGATGCCGCTCGCCCCACCGGCGCGCTCGCGCGGGGCGCTGGTAACGAGGATCTTGTTGTTGGGCGCCTGAAACATTCCAAAGCCAAGGCCCGCGACGACGAGGCGCCAGACCAGATCGAGATCGGCGGGCTGCGCCGGCAGGAGCGCCAGCGACAGGAGGCCCGCCGAGAAGACCGCGAGGCCGACGGCGGCGAGGCGGCCGGGCTCGCGCAGATGATCCGACACGCGGCCCGACACGAAGGCGGCGAGCGCGGTGGCGATCGGCCAGGGCGTCATCAGAAGACCCGTTTCCGAGGCGCTGCGTCCCAGCGTGTCGTGCAGGAAGAAGGGCAGCGCGACGAAGGCCAGCATCTGCGCGGAAAAGGACAGGACGGAGGTCAGGGCCGAAAGGGCGAAGATCGGCCGCGCCAGGAGATCCACCGGCAGGATGGGCGCCGACAGGCGCAGCTGCGAGCGCACGAAGACCGTGCCGATCGCAAGCCCCGCCGCGATCTGGCCGAGTGCCAGCACCAGCCCTTCGGAATGGCCGAGCGCGTTGACGCCCGAGATCACGAGACCGAAGGTCGCCGCGCTCAGGGCCGCGCTCTTGAAGTCGAACCGCTCGCCCGAGGCGGGCGTGACGGGCAGGGTCCGCGCGCCGACCAGAAGCGCGAGAAGGCCCACCGGCACGTTGACCAGGAACAGCGCCTGCCAGGGCGCGACGGCGAGGATCAGACCCGCGATGGTCGGCCCCGTGGCGGCGGACACGCCGACGATCACGGCGACGTTGCCGACCGCCCGGCCAAGCTGGGCACGCGGAAAGATGAAGCGCACGAGCGCGATGTTGACGCTCATGATGCCGGCGG
This sequence comes from Aureimonas sp. AU20, assembly GCF_001442755.1. Classification (NCBI taxonomy): domain Bacteria; kingdom Pseudomonadati; phylum Pseudomonadota; class Alphaproteobacteria; order Hyphomicrobiales; family Aurantimonadaceae; genus Aureimonas; species Aureimonas sp. AU20. The sequence continues at coordinate 1,086,373 of NZ_CP006367.1, forward strand.
CGCCAAGGCCCTGGACGGCGCGGGCGAAGATCAGCATTCCCAGCGAATCGGCGACCGCGCAAAGGCCGGAGGCGAGCGTGAACAGCGCCAGCCCGCAGAGATAGACGCGCTTGTAGCCGACCACTTCGCCGAGCTTGGCGAGCGGCAGCAGCATCATGGTGACGGCGAGCTGATAGGCGTTCACCACCCAGATCGCGTCCACCGGCCGAATGCCGAGGCTCTGCGTGATGGGCGGCAGGGCGATGTTGGCGATCGCGCCGTCGAGCACGGCGACGAAAAGCGTCAGCGCGACGGTCGCGAAGGCGAGCGTGCGCTGGGGTTGGGCAAGTCCGTCGAGAGGCTGCATGAAAACGATCCGAGGAGGCGTCCGGCCGGTCGCGGGTGTCGCGGCCGGGAGCCTGCTCGAGATAAGCCAGCATTAAGAGTTTCGCCAGCTTTTCCCCGGTCGCGTCCTCTTTCCCCTCAGCCGACTTTCCCCGACCTTCAGTCGCGGGCAATGGTCTGGATGACGTCGAAGCCCTCGAATTCGGGATGGCCGAGATAAAGCGGCTTGGTGCCGCCGGCGCCCCGATGCGAGGCGCGGAAGGCTTCCGAGCGCGTCCAGGCCTCGAAATCCTCGCGGCTCGCCCAGATCGTGTGCGAGGAATAAAGGTGATGGTCCTCGCGCTCCGGGCCTTTCAAGAGATGGAATTCCTCGAAGCCGGGAACGGTGGTGAGATGCGATTCGCGGCTCTTCCAGAGCGTCTCGAAATCCTCCGCCGCCTCCTTGATGACCTTGAAGCGGTTCATGGCGATGAACATGGAAGGGCCTCCGGCTTTCTGGTTGCGCTGGGAACATAGGGGAGGGCGCGGGGAAGCCCAAGGGCGGGCGCGCCTCGCGCGATCGTGAGGCGAATCAAGTCTTCCGTAACCCTACGCAAACCTTTCCATGTCCTCTATGAAGCCAATCCATGGCGCTCCGCTCGGGCCTCGCCGCCCTCCTCTCCGGGGTTGGCGAACGGGCGAACTCTCCCGCTCGCGCGGACGAACACTGACAAAAAGGGAACAGCCTCTTGCGCGTCCTCCAGACCCTGAAAGCCGCGGCGCTTGGCGCCGCCGTCCTCCTTGCGGCTTCGCCCGCCTTCGCCCAGAGCTGCGGCAACGGCCCGGCCGGCTTCCCCTCCTGGCTCGAGAGCTTCAAGCGGCAAGCCGCCTCGCAGGGCATTTCGCAGAACACGCTTCAGACCGCGCTCGGCGGCGTGACCTACGACAGCAAGGTCATCGGCCTCGACCGCAACCAGAAGAGCTTCAAGCTCTCGCTCGACGCCTTCATGGAGCGCCGCGCGCCGGCCTCCTTTGTCAAGAAGGGCAAGAGCATCATCGCGCAGAACCGCGATCTCCTGAACCGGATCGAGCAGCGCTTCGGCGTCCAGAAGGAGATCCTCGTCGCCATCTGGGGCATGGAAACCGGCTTCGGCGCCAATTCCGGCAACATGAACATCTTCCGTTCGCTGGCGACCCTGTCCTACGACTGCCGCCGCTCGGACTTCTTCACCGAGGAACTGCTCGCCGCGCTGCAGATCGTCGACCGGGGCGACAAGCAGGCCAGCGACATGAAGGGCGCCTGGGCCGGCGAGATCGGCCAAACGCAGTTCCTGGCCAAGAACTACCTGCGCTACGCCGTGGATTTCGACGGCGACGGCCGCCGCGACCTGATCCGCTCCAAGGCCGACGTGCTCGCCTCCACCGCCAACTTCCTGAAGCAGCACGGCTGGATCGCGGGCGCCGGCTACAATCCGGGCGAGCCGAACTTCGCGCGCCTGGAAGACTGGAACCGCGCCAGCGTCTACCAGCAGGGCCTCGCCCTCTTTGCCTCCAAGCTCGCCAACTGACGGCAGGGCTCGGGCTCGCATGGGCGAGACGGGCTGGACCTTGAGACGGGCGGTGGCGCGGGACGCCGCCGCTCTTTTTCACATCCGCACCAGCGTTCGCGAGAACGCGATGTCCCTGGCGGACCTTGCGGCGATCGGCCTGACGGAAACAACGGTGGCGGCGATGCTGTCCGCCTCCCGCCCCTGCGCCTGGGTCGCCTCCGTGGATGACCGCGTGGTTGGCTTCTCGATGATCGACGAGGAAGAGGGTAGTCTTTTCGCGGCTTTCGTTCTGCCTGCCTTTGAGGGACGGGGCATCGGCCGAGCCCTGATCGCGCGCGCCGAGGCGGCCTTGTTCAGCCAGTTCGATCGGATCTGGCTGGAGACCGACCGGAATAGCCGGGCGGCCGAATTGTATCGGCGTCGCGGCTGGCGCGAGACGAGCGCCTCGGGCCAGGATATCCGCATGGAAAAGTCTCGTCCGACCGACTACTCCCCGTCGAGTTCGGGATAGGGGCGGAAGATGCCGCTTTCGTTGAAGGGGATGCGGCGGGGGCTCGCGAGATAGCGGGCAACGGCCGGCATTTCGGCCACGCGATCGTGGATCGCGAGGGCGGCCGGGCTGTTCGCCTCGATCCGCGCCATGCGCCGGGGGAAGGCGTAGCGCAGCCCTTCCACCACCTGAAACAGACCGAGATCGACATAGGTCATATGCTCGCCCACCAGCCAGCCCGAAAGGGACGGGTTGGCCTTGGCGACGCGCTCGTACCAGCCGAGGAACTTGGTCATGCGCTGGTGGCGGAACTCGCCGGCCCGGCGCAGCGCCTCGGGCTTCTGATCTTCGTAATAGAGGCTGGTGCCCACGGGATGATGCGTGTCGTGCGCCTCGGCCACGAAATCGGCCGTGGTCTCGGCTACCGCGCGCGCGAAGAGCCGGTCGGTCTCGCCCGCCGGCGCGAGCCCCAGACGTTCGCCGCAATAGGCGCTGATCGCGGCGGCCTGGGACAGGACGAGCGCCCCATGCACGAGAAAGGGCGGGGCGAAGGGCGGTCGGTCGGCTTGGTCCATCAGCCGCATCATCGCCTCCGCGCCGCCGCCCTCGCTCGCCGGCAGGCGCGCCACGTCGCGATAGGGCGCCTCGGCGGCTTCAAGCACGAGCCGCGGAAATTCGCCGCGTCCCTGGATTTCTGGCCAGTAGTAGAGGTCGAAACGATCGTTCATCGGGACTCGGCGGGTTGCGCTGCGGGGCCGCGCCAAGGCGGCGGGAAGGCTTCTGAAACCCGTGACAATGCTCGGAAGTTCCCACACCTTCCGTTAAGGTAAGATCGGGTTTTCGTATAACTTGAAGGTGTTATGCTGCACTGCCCATAATGCCGTCATCGCCGCGTAACGAACAAATGTTCACCATCGCAGTGCTGGACAAACCCGCTCCGGCTGTGATTGAAGACGCGCTTTCCGCTGGTCGGTTCTTAGGCCAAGCTCAAGGAGGTTCAACCTTTGACGATGTCCTTCCGCTCCTTTCTCGGCGCCGCGTCCCTCGCCACGCTCATGGCGGTCTCTGCCGCCGACGCCGCCACGCTGAACCTGCACAATGGGGGTGACGTCACCTCGCTCGACCCGCAGCGCCTTTCGGGCGACTGGGAGAACCGGGTGGCCGGCGACATTTTCGAGGGGCTGGTGACGGAGGATGCCAAGGCCCATCCGATCCCCGGCATGGCGGAAAGCTGGACCATCTCGCCGGACGGCCTCGTCTACACGTTCAAGCTGCGCGACGGCGTGAAGTGGTCGGACGGCGAGCCGGTGAAGGCCTCGGACTTCGTCTTCGCCTTCCGTCGCCTGATGGACCCCAAGCAGGCCGCGCAGTACGCCTATCTGCAGTACCCGATGAAGAACGCCGAGGCGATCAACAAGGGCAAGCTGGCCGACATGGATCAGCTCGGCATCAAGGCGATCGACGACAAGACCGTCGAGATCACGCTGGAGAACCCGACGCCCTTCTATCTCGGCGCGCTCACCCACTACACCGCCTATCCGCTGCCCGAGCATGTCGTGAAGGCCAAGGGCGACGCCTGGGTCCAGATCGGCAACATCGCGACCAACGGCCCCTACAAGCCGGTGGAATGGGTGCCGGGCAGCCATGTCCTGACCGAGAAGAATCCCAATTGGTACGACACCGCCTCGCTGAAGATCGACGGCACCAAGTTCTTCACGCTGGAGGACATTCCGGCCGCGCTGCGCCGCTACCGCTCCGGCGAGTTCGACATGCTCACCCAGTTCCCGGCCGACCAGTACAAGTGGCTGCAGGAGAACATGCCGGGCCAGGCGCATGTGACGCCCTTCGCCGGCCTCTATTACTACGTGCTGAACAGCTCCAAGCCGCCGCTCGACAACGCCAATGTGCGCAAGGCCCTGTCCATGGCCGTGGTGCGCGAGGCGATCGGCCCGCAGATTCTGGGCACCGGCGAGCTTCCCGCTTATAGCTGGGTGCCGCCCGGCATCGCCAACTACGAAGGCGGCCCGGCCTATGTCGATTGGAAGGACCTGCCGCAGGGCCAGAAGATCGCCGAAGCCAAGAAGCTTCTGGAGGCCGAGGGCTATTCCGCCTCCAAGCCGCTGAAGCTGCAGCTTCGCTACAACACGGACGAGAACCACAAGCGCGTCGCCGTCGCCATCGCCTCCATGTGGAAGCCGCTCGGCGTCGAGGTCGAACTCGTCAACAGCGAGGTCAAAGTCCACTACGCCGACCTGCGGGCCGGCGAGTTCCAGGTCGGCCGCGCCGGCTGGCTGGCCGACTACGACGATCCGACGAACTTCCTCGACCTGCTCAAGGGCGGGATCGAGATGAACTACGGCCGCTGGACGAACGCGGAGTACGACAAGCTTCTGACGGAAGCGCAGACGACGCAGGATCTGAAGGCGCGCGCCGGCCTTCTGAAGCAGGCCGAGACGATCGCCCTCAACGATTCGGCGGCGGTGCCGATCTACTATTACGTGACCAAGAACGTCGTCTCGCCGAAGATCACCGGCTTCGAGGACAATGTGAAGGACATTCACCGCACGCGCTGGTTGGCCAAGGCCGAGTAACGCGGAGCGGGTGATGCAGCCGGGGAGGGCGGAGCACCGCCCACCCTTCGCCGCCCGCCCGTCGGCTCAGGCCTGCGCCGGGCATCCGGCGCCGGCCTTTCTCCCGGGTTCAGGCCGAACCTCGGCCCGCCCCCGCAGTGGCGGCAGGCCGAAGCCGCCGGGACGCCCCGCGGCTCGATGCTCGATCGCCGCCGTCCCTTCGCGCTTTGCTCCGACGTGCCGCCCGGTCATGGGCCGAGACGCCCCGCGCGCAACTTTCGAAATCCACGCATCCGGCCGCCCGGGGATCGCCCCCGCGCCTTTCGCCGATGCCCCTTTGGACTCCAAGCGATGCTGTCCTTCGCCCTTCGCCGTCTCTTGACGGCGATCCCGGTGGTGCTGTTCGCAGTCACCGCCTGCTTCTTCATTCTCCGGCTGGCGCCGGGCGGCCCGTTCGATCAGGAGCGCGCCCTGCCGCCGGAGATTCTCGCCAACCTGCGGGCCCACTACAATCTCGACCTGCCGCTGGTGCAGCAGTACCTGCTCTATCTCGGCCGGCTCCTGCAGGGCGATCTCGGGCCGTCCTTCGTGACCAAGGACTTCACGGTCGGGCAGCAGATCGCCATCGGCCTGCCCTACACGCTGATTCTCGGCGGTTCGGCCTTCGTGGTCGCGGTCGTGGTGGGGCTGGCGGCCGGCATCTACGGCGCGCTCTACCAGAACCGGGGCGCGGACTATCTGATTGCGGGCGTCATCATGATCGGCGTCGTGGTGCCGAACTTCCTGGTCGCGCCCATTCTGCAGCTCGTCTTCGGCGTCCGGCTCGGCTGGTTGCCGGTGGGCGGCTGGGGCGACGGGTCCTGGCCGCATCTGGTGCTGCCGGTCTTCGTGCTCGCCTTTCCCCATGCCGGGCGCATCTCGCGCCTCATGCGCGGCTCGATGATAGAGGTCTTGAACTCCAACTACATCCGCACGGCCCGCGCCAAGGGCGTCGGCTCGCGGCTGGTGGTGATGCGCCATGCGCTCAAACCCGCGCTGACGCCGGTCGTCTCCTATCTCGGCCCCGCCGCCGGCTATCTCCTCACCGGCTCGATCGTCGTGGAGCAGATCTTCGGCATTCCCGGCCTTGGCCGCTACTTCATCCAGGCCGCCCTCAACCGCGACTACGGCATGGTTCTGGGGACGGTCGTCTTCTACATGGTGCTGATCGTGATCCTCAATCTTCTCGTCGATCTCGCCTATGCCTGGCTCGACCCGAGGGTGCGCGCGCGATGACCCTTTACGTCGACAAGCGCGAGGCGCTCGAACCCTTCGTCGTCCACGAGGCGGAGGCCTTTCACGGCAAGCCCCGCTCGCTGACGCGCGACGCGCTGCGGCGCTTCGGCTCCAACAAGGCGGCGATGGTGTCGCTGGCGGTCTTCCTCTTCATCGTGCTGGCTGCCGTGGTCGGCCCCTGGCTCGTCCCGTTCGACTACGAGACGCCGGACTGGGCCGCGTTCCGCGCCCCGCCCTCGATCGAGACCGGGCACTATTTCGGCACCGATCAGAACGGGCGCGATCTCCTCGCCCGCACGCTCTACGGCACGCGCGTCTCGCTTCTGGTGGCGCTCATCGCCACCGCCGTCTCGGTGCTGGTCGGCATTCTCTACGGCGCGGTGTCGGGCTTCGTCGGCGGGCGCGTCGACGCAGCCATGATGCGCTTCGTCGATGTCATGTACGCGCTGCCCTACATCCTCTTCGTCATCCTCCTGATGGTGATCTTCGGGCGCAACGTCTACCTACTCTTCGCCGCGATCGGCCTTCTGGAATGGCTGACCATGGCGCGCATCGTGCGGGGCCAGACCTTGTCGCTGAAGGAGCGCGAGTTCGTGGAGGCGGCGCGCGCCTCGGGCGTCTCGACCTTCACGATCATCCGCCGCCATATCGTGCCCAATCTGGTCGGCCCGGTGGTGATCTTCGCGACGCTGACCATTCCCGAAATCATCGCGACGGAAAGCTTCCTGTCCTATCTCGGCTTTGGCGTGCAGGAGCCGCTGACCTCGCTGGGAACGCTGATCTCGGAAGGCGCGGACACGCTGGAGATCATGCCCTGGCTGCTGCTCTTTCCCGGCGGCGTTCTCGTGTCGCTTCTCCTGTCGCTCGCCTTTATCGGCGACGGCCTGCGCGATGCCTTCGACCCGAAGGACCGGTGATCCCATGACCCCAGACAACAAGACGGCGCCGGTCCTGGCCCTTTCCAACTATTCCATCCGCTTCTCGACGCCCGACGGCGACGTGCAGGCGGTGAGCGATCTCAGCTTCGAGGTCCATCCCGGCGAGACGCTGGCAATCGTCGGCGAATCGGGCTCGGGCAAGTCGCAGACCTTCAACGGCGTCTTCGGCCTCCTGGCCAAGAACGGGCGGACCGAAGGCCAGGCGAAGCTCGACGGCACGGACCTTCTGAAGCTCTCGCTGCGCGATCTCGACCGCGTGCGCGGGCGCGACATGGCCATGGTGTTTCAGGACCCCATGACCGCGCTCAACCCGACGCTGAAGATCAAGCGCCAGCTGGCCGAGACGCTGGAGGTCCACAAAGGCGTCCGGCGGCGCGAGGCGGAGGCCGAGGCGCTGGCTATGCTGAAGCGCGTCGGCATTCCCGACGCCGAGCGGCGCATCGAGCAATATCCGCACGAGCTTTCGGGCGGCATGCGCCAGCGCGTCGTGATCGCCATGGCGCTTCTCTGCCGACCCAAGGTCATCGTCGCCGACGAGCCGACCACGGCGCTGGACGTGACGATCCAGGCGCAGATCCTGGAGCTCTTCGCCGAACTCACCGGCGATAAGACGGCGCTGGTGCTCATCACCCACGATCTCGGCGTGGTGGCCGGCGTCGCCGATCGCATCGCGGTCATGTATGCCGGTCGCATCGTGGAGGAGGGGCGCGTGGACGATGTCTTCGCCGCGCCCGCCCATCCCTACACGGCGGCGCTGCTGGGCTCGATCCCGCGCGTCGACCGGGACGCCGCCGGCGTCGAGCCGATCCCCGGCCGTCCGCCCAATCTGATCCGTCCGCCGTCCGGCTGCGCCTTCCACACCCGCTGCGGTTTCGCGGTGGAGCGCTGCACGGTGGAGCGCCCGCCGCTCGATGCGGTGGCTCGCGAGGGTACGGGCCCGCGCCGGGCCGCCTGCTGGCGCGCCTTCGTGGACGCGGCCAAGGGAACTGCCAAGACGGAGTTCGCCCATGTCTGAGATGAAGTCTGAGATGAAGGCCGAAACCGGCAGCGGCGCGGGCGCCCCGCTTCTCGACGTGCGCCACCTCTCCACCGAGTTCCGGCTGAAGGGCAAGGGCTTTTTCCCCAAGGTCCAGACCCTGAAGGCGGTGCGTGACGTGTCCTTCACGGTGCGCGAGGGCGAAACGCTCGGCATCGTCGGAGAATCTGGCTGCGGCAAGTCCACGCTCGGCCGCTCCATTCTGCGCCTCATCGAGCCGACCGAGGGGCAGGTCGTCTGGCAGGGGCGCAATCTCGCCGAGCTTTCCGCCGCCGACATGCGCGCGGCGCGGCGCGATCTCTCGATCATCTTCCAGGACCCGATCGCCTCGCTCGACCCTCGCATGACGGTGGGCGACATCATCTCCGAGCCCTTGCGCGTCGCCGAGCCGGGCCTGTCCCGGCGCGAGCGCCGGGCGAGGGTGGAAAAGGTCATGGAGGAGGTCGGCCTCGTCGCCGACATGATCAACCGCTATCCGCACGAGTTCTCCGGCGGGCAGGCGCAGCGCATCGGTATCGCGCGGGCCATCATCACCGAGCCCAAGCTCATCGTCTGCGACGAGCCGGTCTCGGCGCTCGACGTGTCGATCCAGGCGCAGATCGTCAATCTCCTGGCCGACCTTCGCCGCCGTCGCGGCCTGACCCTGCTCTTCATCAGCCACGACCTGTCCGTCGTGCGCCTCGTGTCGGACCGCATCCTGGTTCTCTATCTCGGCCGCGTGGTGGAGGAGGGGACGCGCGCGGAAGTCTTCGAGAACCCCGCGCATCCCTATGCCCGGGCGCTCCTCTCGGCCGCGCCGATCCCCGACCCCGCCATCGCGCGCACGCGCCGTCGCACGGTGCTGCAGGGCGACCCGCCCTCGCCGGTGAACCCGCCGTCCGGCTGCGCCTTTCGCACCCGCTGCCCGATCGCGGAACCCGTCTGCACCGAGGTCCCGCCCGAGCTCACCCCCGTCTCCGACACGCATCGCGCCGCCTGTCATTTCGCGGGCGACGAGGCCGCGCGGCGGATGAAGGATAGGCAAGCGCCGCCGCTGGAAGCCTTGGCGGGATGAGGTCGAACTGACACCGCGGAGAGCCTCGGCTCGGCGCCTATCCCGTAGCAAGCCCGTCGTCTCGTCCTCGTCACAGACAAGTGCTACCTCCGAGGCCCTTTGGATCGGGAGGCGGGGCGCATGGATGGGGAGAGAATGGATGCCAAGGCGGTGGCCGCGCATTGGGAGAGCAATGCGGCGACCTGGACGGCCCTGTCCCGCGCCGGGCATGACCGATACCGCGACGCGCTGAACACGCCGGCCTTTCTCGCCCTGTTGCCCCCGGTCGAGGGGCTGAAGGGGCTGGACCTCGGCTGCGGGGAGGGCACCAACACGCGGGCCGTCGCGCGGCTGGGGGCTGCCATGACCGGGCTCGACATCGCGCCGACCTTTCTGCAGCACGCCCGCGAAACGGAAGCCGCGGACCCGCTCGACATCCGCTATGTCCTGGGCGACGGGCTGATCCTGCCGTTCGAAGGCGGGAGCTTCGACTTCGTCACGGCCTTCATGTCGATGATGGACATGGCCGATCAGGCCGAGGTGCTGAAGGAAGTGGCCCGTGTCCTGAAGCCGGGTGGCTTCCTGCAGTTCTCGATCCTGCATCCCTGCTTCGTGCCGCCCAGGCGCCGCAACATCCGCAACGAACGCGGCGAGGCGGTTGCGGTCGAACTCGCGGATTACTTCAATGAAACGGGCGGGCGCGTCGAGCGCTGGCTCTTCTCGGGCGTCTCCGACGAGGAGCGCGCGGGGCTCGAACCCTTCTCCGTTCCCCGCTTTCACCGGACACTCTCGTCCTGGGTGGCGATGCTGGTGGGGGCGGGGCTCTCCATTCAAGCCTTCGGGGAGCCCATGGCGTCGGAGGAGGTAGCTTGCGCCGAACCGATCGTGGCCGACACCCGCGTCGCGCCGATCTTCCTGCATGTCCGGGCCGGGCGCGGCTGAGCGCGCTCGCTTCGTGGTTCGAAAACGAAAAGGCCGGCGCCCCGAAGGGTGCCGGCCTTTCGCTTGGGATGGGATCGGCCGCGTGTCAGGCCGCCATCATCGCCGGTTCAGGCGTCTTGGCGCCGGTCATCAGCGCCACGGCGTCGGACATGGTGATGGTCTTGGGGTCCACGACGCAGAGGCGCTTGGACAGGCGGTGGATGTGGATGCGGTCGGCGATCTCGAAGACATGCGGCATGTTGTGCGAGATCAGGACGATCGGCAGGCCGCGCGAGCGCACCTCGAGGATGAGGTCGAGAACCTTTCGCGATTCCTTGACGCCGAGCGCGGCGGTGGGCTCGTCGAGGATCAGAACCTTGGAGCCGAAGGCGGCGGCGCGCGCCACCGCCACGCCCTGGCGCTGGCCGCCGGACAGCGTTTCCACCGCCTGGTCGATGTTCTGAATCGTCATCAGGCCAAGCTCGGTGAGCTTTTCGCGGGCGATCTTGCGCATCTTCGGCTTGTCGAGCATCCGGAACCAGTCCCCCATCGGGCCGGTTCGGCGGATCTCGCGGCCGAGGAACATGTTGTCGGCGATCGAAAGGGCCGGCGACAGCGCGAGCTGCTGGTAGACCGTCTCGATGCCGGCGTCGCGCGCCGACTGCGGATTGGCGAAGGAGACCGGCTTGCCGTCGAGCAGGATCTCGCCCGCATCCGGGTTCACCGCGCCCGACAGGGCCTTGATCAGGGTCGACTTGCCGGCGCCGTTGTCGCCGATCACGGCGAGGATTTCGCCGGGATAGAGGTCGAAGTCGGCGTTGTCGATGGCGACGACGCGGCCGTAGCTCTTGCGCAGGTTGCGGGCGCGAAGGACGGGTTGGGTGCCGAGATGGGACATGTCAGGCCGATACCTTCCGGATCCACTGGTCGGCCGCGACGGCCAGGATGATGAGGGCCCCGACGGTGAGGCGCGTCCATTGCGGGTCGGTGCCGTAAATGCGCAGGCCCATGGCGAAGACGCCGACGATCAGGGCGCCGACCAGCGTGCCGATCACCGACCCGCGTCCGCCGAAGAGCGAGGTGCCGCCGATGACCACCGCCGTGATGGCCTGGATGTTGGCCTCATAGCCCGATGTCGGGGAGACCGAGCCGATGCGCCCGATCAGGGCCCAGCCGGCAAAGGCGCAGATCAGACCCGACACGGCGTAGACCGAGATCAGAACGCGGCTGGAGCTGATGCCCGACAGGCGCGCTGCGTCCTCGTCGTCGCCGATGGCGTAGACATGTCGGCCCCAGGCCGTGTTGTTGAGGATGTAGTAGAACAGCGCCACGAGAAGCAGCACCGAGACCACGGCATAGGTGAACACCGCGCCGCCGATCTGGAACGTGTTGCCAAGGAACTGCAGAAGCGGCGCCGCCGCCTCCACGTCCTGCGCGCGGATCGTGGCGTTCTGCGTGTAGATGAAGTTGACCGCCTCGAACACGAACCACATGCCCAGCGTCACGATGAAGGGCGGCAGCTTGACCTTGGCGACGAGCACGCCGTTCACCGCGCCGCAGAACGTGCCGACGGCAAAGCCGATCAGGAGCGCCAGCGGGGCCGGCACGCCGTTCACCACCGCCAGATTGCCCATGATCACCGAGGAAAGGACCATGATCGCGCCCACCGAAAGGTCGATGCCGGCGGTGAGGATGATGAGGGTCTGCGCCACGCCGACGATGCCGACGATCGCCACCTGCTGAAGGATCAGCGTCATGGTGAAGGCGTTGAAGAAGCGGCCGCCGATCAGCGAGCCGAAAATGCCGATGCCGACCAGAAGGACGATCACCGGAACCATGGTCGGATTGCCATGGAGGAAATGCTGGAGATGCTGGAGCGGGGTGCGACCGTGACCGGAAAACTCGGCGACGCGCGTGTCGCTCTTGTCGAGCTGCTGCTCGAAGTCGCTGCCCTTGCGGGTGGATGTTTCGCTCATGCGCCGGAGCCTCCTGAGGGGGTGAGGTCGTTCGTGCGGGGCTGCCGCCCCGATCCCCGCCCGGGAACGGCGTTCCCGGACCCTTGCCCATTTTTTGGAACTTTCCCCGATCCGGCAGGGCCGCCGGCCCTGCCGGATCGGGGACACATCGCAAAATGGCGTGGGGTCCAGGGGACATCATGTCCCCTGGTGGGGTGCAGGGGCTTAAGCCCCTGCGTTGCGGCCGATCAGCCCCAGCAGGCCTTGGAGGCGGCGGCGGAGTCCATCGACTTCACGCCGTCGACCGGCTTGTCGGTGACGAGGTCGACGCCCGTGTTGGTGATGTCGAGACCGGCCGAGGCTTCCGGCTTCTTGCCCGATTCCACGAAGGTCTTGACCGCTTCCACGCCCATCGCCGCCATTTTCAGCGGGTACTGCATGGAGGTCGCGCCGATCACGCCGGCCTTGACGTTGGCGATGCCGGGGCAGCCGCCGTCGACGGAGACGATCGTCACCTTGTCGGCGACGCCGAGGCTCTTCAGCGCTTCGTAGGCGCCGGCGGCGGCCGGCTCGTTGATCGTGTAGACGAGGTTGATCGAAGGATCCTTCTGGAGAAGGTTCTCCATGGCCTGACGGCCGCCTTCCTCGTTGCCGTTGGTCACGTCATGGCCGACGATACGCTTGTCGCTTTCGTCGCCGACGATCGCCTTGTCCTTCACGTCGATGCCGAAGCCCTGCATGAAGCCCTGGTCGCGCAGGACGGCGACGGAGGGCTGCTGCGGGGTGAGGTCGAGGAAGGCGATCTTGGCGTTGGCGGCTTCAGCGCCCATCTTGGCCTTGGCCCACTGGCCGATCAGCACGCCGGCTTCGTAATTGTCGGTCGCGAAGGTGGCGTCGGCCGAGGCCAGCGGCTCCAGCGGCGTGTCGAGCGCGATCACGATGAGGCCGGCGTCGCGCGCCTTCTTCACGGTCGGCACGATGCCCTTGGTATCGGAGGCCGCGATCAGAATGCCCTTGGCGCCACCGGCGATGCAGCTCTCGATCGCCTGGACCTGGCTGTCGGAATCGCCGTCCACGCGGCCGGCATAGGACTGGAGGTTGATGCCCAGTTCCTTGGCCTTGGCCTCGGCGCCTTCCTTCATCTTCACGAAGAACGGGTTGGTGTCGGTCTTGGTGATGAGACAGACCGTCGTGGCGCCCTGGGCCGAAGCCGTGCCGGACAGCGCGAGAAGGCCGAAGGCGCCCACGGCGGCGGACGCGAAGAGATGACGCAGATTCACCAGAAATCCTCCCGAAACAGACCGGTCCCGCTCGGGCGACACGGCCCGATCCCAGCCTCCACGCCGGGATCGAATGACCCAAGCTGACACGATCCCAAGTTGCCTGTCAATCAATAACTCACATGGATTTATTTATTGACACCTCGGTAAGGTCTCCGTCATGGTCGCGTCACGAACCGCGTAAGAGACTGTTTGACAACTCGGCGGCGGAGAAGCGCCGAGAGGCCGACCCGGCCGGGTTGTCACACAGTCTCTAGGGGCAGGGCGGACGTCGACGGGGAGGGTCGGCCTTTGGGTGTGGATGCGGCGACGACATCGGTCGCGGACGGCCGCTCGGTCGAGCGGGACGAATCGCTTCGCGGATCGAACCAAGCGGGACTGCGCGCCCACAACGAGCGGGCCGTGCTTTCGCTCATCCGCCGACACGGGGAACTGGCGAAATCCGAGATCGCGCGCCTGTCGCGCCTGTCGCCGCAGACGGCCTCCGTCATCATGCGTTCGCTGGAGGCGGACGGGCTGGTTCTGGCGGGCGAGCCGCGGCGCGGCCGCGTCGGGCAGCCCTCCGTTCCCATGCGGCTCAATCCGGACGGCGCCTTCGCGCTCGGCCTCAAGCTCGGCCGGCGCACCAGCGAGATGGTGCTGATGGATTTCGTCGGCCGCGTGCGCGAGAGCCGGGCCATCCTTTATCGCTTCCCCCGCCGAACCGAGGTCATGCGCTTCGTGGAGAAGGCGAGCGTCGAACTGCGCCAGTCGCTCTCGCCCGTCCATCGCCGGCGCATCGTGGGCCTGGGCGTCGGCATGCCCTTCGAGATTTGGTCCTGGGGCGAGGCCAACGGCGCGCCGCCGGGCGAGATGGAGGATTGGCGCAGCGTCGATTTCGGCGCCGAACTGGAGCAGGCGACGGGCGAATCCGTCTTCATCGCCAACGACGTGACCGCTGCCTGCGGCGCCGAACAGGCCTTCGGCACGGATGTCTCGGCCAATTTCGTCTATTTCTTCGTGGGCGCCTTTGTCGGCGGGGGCATCGTGATGGACGGCGCGCTGGTGCCGGGGCGGCTCGGCAATGCCGGCGCGCTCGGCTCCATGCCGGTGCCGACGCGTATCGGCGAGCGGCGCCAGCTTGTCCATGTCGCCTCGATCCATGTGCTGGAGCGCATGGTCGAGGCCTCGGGCCGCTCGGCCGTCGAGCTATGGCGGCGCGACGCGGACTGGACCGATCTCGGACCTCTTCTGGACGAATGGATCGGCATCGCCGCCGAGGGGCTCGCCCATGCCATCGCCGCCTCGATCGCGGTCTATGATTTCGAGCGCGCGGTGATCGACGGCAGCTTTCCCGCCGCCGTGCGCGCCCGGCTGGTGGACGCCACGCGCCAGGCGCTGAGCGATTTCGATTTCCAGGGCCTGCAGCCGATCGCGGTCACTGAAGGCTCGATCGGCCGCTCGGCGCGCGAGGTCGGCTCGGCCAGCCTGCCCTTCTTCGCCAAGTTCCTGCTCGACCACCGGGTTCTCCTGGCCGAGCGATAGGGATCGCTCTCAATCGGCCGCCGGCCGCACCTTGAGAAGCGAGCCCTGCACCGATTCGATCACGACCGGAGCTCCGACGGGCAGGTCCGGCCCTTCGGCGCTCCACCAGCCATCATCCACGGCGACGCGCCCGCGCCCGCCCTCGATCGCCTCGCTGACCTTCGCCCGGCGCCCGACAAGCCGGAGCCCCGGCTCGTTGAGCGGCGCTCCGCCCGCCCGGCGGGCGCGCTGGCCGTAGAAGCGATGGCCGATCAGGGCCGCGACGCCGGACACCACGGCGAAGCCGACGAGCTGGCTCTGCCAGCTGAGATCGGGAAGCCAGAGCGCGTTGGCGCCGACCACGATCGCGCCGATTCCCAGAAACAGGAGATAGACGCCCGGCAGCAGAAGCTCGCCCAAAAGGAGCAGCACGCCGAGAAGCCACCAGCCATAGCTCGACACGAGGCCCGCCATGGCGCTCAGGCCTCGGGCCGGGGAAACACGACGCCGCGCCCGGCGGTGGACGAGGGGGACGATGATTGCCCCGCCGGGGAGGCGGCCGGCCGGGATTGGCCCGCCAGGGAGGCGGGGGAGGGCTTGGCGGAGGCAGCTCTCGCCGCGCCGCCGGGCTCCGGGCGGTTCTCGGGAAAGCTCGCGCGCGCCAGTTCCGCGATGCCGCCGAGCGAGCCGATGAGCGAGGAGGCTTCGAGCGGCATCAGGATGACACGCTGGTTGGGCGCGGACGCCAGCTTCGACAGGGCTTCGGTGTAGCGCTGGGCGATGAAGTAGTTGATCGCCTGCACGTCGCCGGCCGCGATCGCCTCGGAGACCATCTGCGTCGCCTTGGCCTCGGCCTCGGCCAGACGCTCGCGCGCCTCCGCCTCGCGATAGGCCGCCTCGCGCTTGCCCTCCGCCTCCAGGATCTGCGCCTGCTTCTCACCCTCGGCGCGCAGGATCTTGGCCGCCCTCGCGCCCTCGGCCTCCAGGATTTCGGCGCGCTTCTCGCGCTCGGCCATCATCTGCCGGCCCATGGATTCCACCAGCTTGGCCGGCGGGTTGATGTCCTTGATCTCGATGCGGGTGATCTTGATGCCCCAGGCGTGGGCCGCCTGGTCCACCACGCGCAGGATGCGCTCGGAAATGGCGTCGCGGTTCGACAGGAGATCGTCGAGGTCCATCGAGCCCATGACCGAGCGCAGGTTGGTCATCACCAGATTGAGGACGGCGTTCTGCAGGTTCGCCACCTCATAGGCCGCCGAGGCGGCGTCGAGGATCTGATAGAAGGCGACGCCGTCGGCGGCGACGGAGGCGTTGTCGCGGGTGATGACCTCCTGCGTGGGGACGTCGAGCACCTGCTCCATCATGTTGATCCGCCGGCCGATGCGCTCGACGAAGGGCACGATGAGGTTGAGCCCGGGCGTCAGCGTGCGCACGTAGCGGCCGAAATTCTCGACCGTGTAGTTGTAGCCCTGCGGCACGATCTTGACCGTCGAGGCCAGGACCACGAGCACCGCGAAGGCGGCCACCACCACGAGCACGCTGCCCAGCCCGAACTCCGCTCCCATCGAAAACCCGTTCATCCCTGCCTCGCTCTACTCGACTTCGCGGATGCGCCCGTCCGTATAGGGCTTGTAGGGCGCGTTCTTGGCCTGGAGATAGCTGACCACCGCTTCCTCCATGTTCGGACCGTAATCATAAGCGTTCACGGCCTTTTCCGCGAAGGTCTTGTAGCCATCGCCGCCCTGGCGCAGGAAGTTGTTGGAAACGACGGTATAGGTGGCGGCGGGGTCGATCGGCACCCACTGGCCGCCCGCGTCCTTGACGCGCACCGCCTTCACGCGATCGACGCCCGGCTGGCCCTTGCGCGACCAGTCGAACTGGAGGCCGGCGACCTGCGGGAAGCGGCCTGCGCCGTCCTCGACCTGGCTGACGCCGTTTTCCAGCGCAGCCTTGATGTCGGCGCCGGTGAGTTGGAAGGTCGCGATCGTGTTCTGGAACGGCAGGACGGTGAGGATTTCGCCCATCGTCACGTCGCCCGCGTCGATCGAGGCGCGCACATTGCCGCCATTGCCGATGGCGATGGTGACGCCCTGGTCCTTGGTGCGGTCGAGCAGCGCGTCGGCCACGAGATCGCCCATGGCGCATTCGGCCTTGCGGCAGGTCTCGCGCGCGCCGTCGATCGGCTCGGCGGTCTGGGCCACGACCTTGTTGCGGATTTCCTCCAAGGGCTTGGCGAGTTCGGCGACGCGCGCCACAAAGCTTTCATCTTCCGGCACCGAGGCGTCGAGCAGGATCGGCGCCCCTTCCGCCTTCGTCACATGGCCTTCGTCGTCGAAGCTCACGTCCAGCTTGCCGAGATATTTCGAATAGGCATAGGCCTGGACGATCGGCACTTCGCGCCCGTCCGGCCCCTTGACGCGGGTCGGATAAGGACCGGCGGCCTTGGGGTCGGTGCTGGACAGGAGCGTGTGCGAATGGCCGCCGACGATCACGTCGAGGCCCGGCACCTCGGCCGCGAGGCGCTTGTCCACCTCGTAGCCGGAATGGCTGAGGAGGATGATCTTGTTGACGCCCTCGGCCGTCAGCTTTTCCGCCTCGCGCTTGGCCGCTTCCACCGGGTCGGTGAAGGTGATGGACTTGCCGGCGGCGGTCAGCTCCTGGTTGTCGCGCGGGGTGAGGCCGATGATCCCGATGCGCTCGCCGTCCTTCTCGATCACGGTCGAGGGTTTGACGAGCTCGGCGAGCTCCGGCTCGCGGGCGAGATCGGCGTTGGCCATGAGCATGGGAAACTTCACCGCGCCGGCAAAGCTCTGTATCACCGGCACGCCGTCGTCGAACTCGTGATTGCCGACCGCCATGGCCTCGAAGCCGATGCGGTTCATGAACTCGGCCGAGTCCTTGTCCTTGTAGTAGGTGTAGAAGAGCGAGCCCTGGCTCTGGTCTCCCGCGTCGAGAAGCAGGACGGGGCGGCTGCCGGCTGCCTTGCGCTCGGCCGCGACGGCGGAGGCGATGCGCGCGATGCCGCCGAAGCAGCTCTTTTCCGCCGCCTCCTTGGCCGAGCAGGGGCCGTCATACTTGTTGATCGGCTCGACCCGGCTGTGAAAATCGTTGATGTGCAGGATGGTCAGGTCGAAGGCCTGGGCGGGCAGGGCGGTGCCGGCGGCGAGAAGGGCGGCGAGACCGAAGAGGCAGGATTTCATGAGGCAGGGGTCCTTCGGATGCGGTCGGGCGGGGCCTTTGCATGATTCCCAGCCCGCGCGCCGTTTGGGAAGCCCGTTCCTCGCAGCTTTCGGTAAAGTCCGTTTGACAGGCGCCCGGCCATGCCCGACACAGCTTTCCCGACCCGTCTTACTCAAGACCGTATGCGAGGGGAGCGTCCCATGTCCGATTACGTCGAGCTTCATGGCCTGAAGGTCTCGCCCATCCTCAAGGATTTCGCCGAGACCGAGGCGCTGCCGGGAACCGGCATCGAGCCCGACCGCTTCTGGCACGCGCTCGCCGATCTCCTGACCGACCTCGCCCCGCGCAACCGCGAGCTTCTCCAGCGCCGCGACGAGCTGCAGGCTCAGATCGACGCCTGGTGCCGCGAGCACAAGGGCGCGGCGGTGGACGGCGCGGAGGCCGAGAGCTTCCTGCGCGAGATCGGCTATCTCGTGCCCGAAGGCCCGGCCTTTTCGGTCGAGACCGCCAATGTCGATCCCGAGATCGCCACCATCGCCGGACCGCAGCTCGTCGTGCCGGTGCTGAACGCCCGCTTCGCGCTGAACGCGGCGAACGCGCGTTGGGGTTCGCTCTACGACGCGCTCTACGGCACCGACGCCATTTCCGACGAGGGCGGCGCCGAGCGCGGCAAGGGCTACAACGCGCAGCGCGGCGCCAAGGTCGTCGCTTGGGCGCGCGACTTCCTCGACCGCGCCGTGGCGCTGAACGGCGCCTCCTGGCGCGACGCCAAAAGCTTCGAGATCGAGAACGGCCGGCTCTGCGCGCGCCTGGGCGACGCGCGCCTCGTGCCGCTGGCCGACCCCGCTGCCTTCGCCGGCTACAAGGGCGAGGTGTCGAGCCCGACCGGGCTGCTCCTGCGCAACAACGGCCTGCACCTCGAAATCGTCATCGACCGCACGTCCGCGATCGGACGCACCGACCATGCCGGCATTTCCGACGTGCTGCTCGAAAGCGCGGTGACGACGATCCAGGATTGCGAGGATTCCGTCGCGGCGGTGGACGCCGAGGACAAGGCGGCTGTCTATCGTAACTGGCTGGGTCTGATGCGGGGCGACCTCGTCGAAACCTTCCAGAAGGGCGGCGAGACCGTGACCCGCCGCCTGGAGGCGGACCGAACCTACACCGCGCCGGACGGCTCGACGCTCACCCTGCCGGGCCGCTCGCTCATGCTGGTGCGCAATGTCGGCCACCTCATGACCAACCCCGCCGTGCTCCTGGCCGATGGCTCGGAGGCGCCCGAAGGTCTGCTCGACGCGCTGTTCACCGTCACGATCGCGCTGCACGACCTGCAGAAGACCGAAGGCCCGCGCAACAGCCGAGCCGGCTCGGTCTATATCGTGAAGCCCAAGATGCACGGGCCGGACGAGGTGGAGTTCGCCGACGAAATCTTCGCCCGCGTCGAGGCCGCGCTGGGCCTCGAGCCCAACACGGTGAAGATGGGCATCATGGATGAGGAGCGCCGCACCACGGCCAACCTCAAGGAGTGCATCCGCCGGGCGCGCCGCCGCGTCGTCTTCATCAACACCGGCTTCCTCGACCGGACCGGCGACGAGATGCACACGTCGATGGAACTCGGCCCCATGATCCGCAAGGGCGACATGAAGGCCTCAACCTGGATCAAGGCCTACGAGGACCGCAATGTCGACACCGGCCTTGCCTGCGGCCTGAAGGGGCATGCGCAGATCGGCAAGGGCATGTGGGCCATGCCCGACAAGATGGCCGCGATGCTGGAGCAGAAGATCGGCCATCCCAAGGCCGGCGCCAACACGGCTTGGGTGCCATCGCCTACCGCCGCGACGCTGCACGCCACGCATTATCACGAGGTGGATGTCGCCGAGGTGCAGGCCAAGCTCGAGGGCCACCCGCGCACCCAGCTCACCGACATCCTCACCATTCCCGTCGCCGTGCGCCCGAACTGGACGCCCGAGGATGTGCAGGCCGAGCTCGACAACAACGCGCAGGGCATTCTCGGCTATGTCGTGCGCTGGGTGGATGCCGGCGTCGGCTGTTCCAAGGTGCCAGACATCAACAATGTCGGCCTGATGGAAGACCGCGCCACCTGCCGCATCTCCTCGCAGCACATCGCCAACTGGCTGCTGCACGGCGTCGTCACGCAGGCGCAGGTGGTGGAGACGATGAAGCGCATGGCCGCCGTGGTGGATGGGCAGAACGCGGGCGATCCGCTCTATCAGCCGATGGCGCCCGAGTTCGACCGCTCCATCGCCTTCCAGGCGGCGCTCGATCTCGTGCTCAAGGGCCGTGAGCAGCCGAACGGCTATACCGAGCCGGTCCTGCACCGCCGCCGCCTGGAGAAGAAGGCCGACGCGCGCCGCGCCTGAGCTATCGACGCCGAGCGCTCCCTCGGGGGGCCTCGGCTCTCCTCGTTCGTCACACCGAGCGGTCGAGTCGCTTGCGATCTGAGTCGCTGCCTGATCGAAACCGGCGACGTTCTTCCCTTGTGATCCGACAATACCCGCGATGATGTTCGAGCTTTGGCCCTATCTCGCGGTGTTCTCCAGCGGCTTCGTCGCGGCGACGCTTTTTCCCGCCTCGTCGGAGGCGGTGCTGGCGGGCTTGCTCGTGAGCGGCGAGGGTGATGCGGCCGGGCTGGTGGCGGCCGCGACGCTGGGCAACACGCTGGGCGCGGTGTTCAACTGGGGCTGCGGCCGGGCTCTGGCGCATTACCGCGATCGCAGCTGGTTTCCCGCCAAGGGCGCACAACTCGCGCGCGCCGAGCGTCAGTTCAAGCGCTTCGGCCTGCCCTCGCTCCTCTTCGCCTGGCTTCCCGTCGTGGGCGACGCGTTGACCGTCATCGCCGGACTGCTGCATGTCCGGCTGGTCTGGTTCGTGCCGCTCGTGGGCGTCGGCAAAGGCGCGCGCTATATCGCGGTGGCGGCCGCAACGCTCGGCCTCTGGGGCGGCTGACGCGCCCCTCGCGCGTGGAGGCTCGGGTATGGACTGGACGGCGCCGATCGATGCCTATTGCGAGCGCTTGAGTCCCGGCTTCTGGGCGGAGCCGGTGAATGCGCTCAGCAATGCCGCCTTTCTGCTCGCCGCCCTCTGGGCCTTCGCGCGCTGGCGGCGGCAGGGGCGGGGCGACGGCGCGGTGCTCATGCTGATCGCCCTCGTCGCCGTGATCGCGCTCGGCTCCTTCCTGTTCCACACCTTCGCCAATCGCTGGTCGGCCCTGGCCGACGTGCTGCCGATCGCGCTGTTCATCTACGGTTTCTTTGCGCTGGCGCTGCATCGTCTGGTCGGCCTCCGGCTGACCGCCAGCCTTTTTGGCACGCTTGCCTTCGCGCTGGCGGGCCAGTTCGGCGCGCCGCTGGCCGAGCCGCTTCTCGGCTCCTCCGCCGCCTACTTGCCGGCCCTGCTGGCGCTTCTCGGCATCGGCGCCTGGCTGGTGTGGGAAGGGCGGCCGGGCGGGCGAGGGCTGCTTTGGGCCGCCGGAATCTTCACCCTCTCGCTCGCCTTCCGCATGATGGACGAGCCGCTTTGCCCTCGCTGGCCGCTCGGCACGCATTTCCTCTGGCATGGGCTGAACGCGCTGGTGCTGGCGCTCTGCCTGCGCGTCGCGCTGCGCCGGCTCGAGCCTCGCCAAGAGACTGTTTGACAACCCGGTCGGGTCGGTCCGCCAGCGTTTTTCGCCGTCGCCCGTCCCCATGGACCGTTGCCAATCCTTGTCGATGGCGCTGGCATCACTCTAGTTTGGCGCCTTGCGACACCGAAAAATCATCCCGCGGCCTTCCGCCGCCGAGTTGTCAAACAGTCTCTGAGTCGAAGGCCATAAACGAAAAAAGGCCGGGCGCTTCCCCCGAAGCGCCCGGCCAGAGCGGTCCCCCGCCCTTGAAACTGTGTCTTAGCTCTGCGGCGCCGAGCGGCGGTGATCCTCGAGCGTTTCCTTGCCCTGGAGCACGATGACGCGGGCGTTCATCGGAACGCGGTCATAGAGATCGACGATGTCCTGGTTCATCAGGCGGATGCAGCCCGAGGAGACCGACTTGCCGATCGACCACCATTCCGGCGTGCCGTGCAGGCGGAACAGCGTGTCCTTGTTGCCCTGGTAGAGATACAGGGCGCGGGCGCCGAGCGGGTTCTGCAGGCCGGGGTTCATGCCGACTTCGTTGCCGTAGGGCTTGAGCTCGGGGCGACGCGCGATCATCTCGACCGGCGGAAACCACTTCGGCCAGTGCTGCTTGTCCTTGATCTGAGCCTCGCCGGACCAGGCAAATCCCGCCTTGCCGACGCCGATGCCGTAGCGCATCGCCGTGCCGCGCGGCTCGACCACGTAGAGGAAGTGGTTGTTGGTGTCGACCACGACGGTGCCGGGCTCCAGGCCCTCGCCGTTGTAGACCACGCGCTGGCGCAGGAACTGCGCGTCGATCTTGTTGGCCGGGATCTTGGGAAGCTTGAAGCCGCCGTCCTCGAACGCGTCGTAGGCGGTCAGTTCGACCGGACCCAGGGGCCCGCCCGACTTGATCTCCTCCGCCGGCGCGACATAGGCCTGAGCCAACGGCGCGGTCTGGGAGATCGAGGCGCGCTGCTGTGTCGTGGTGCAGGCGCCCAGGGCAGCCATGGCAACGAGGCAAACGCCGAGGAGAAGCGGATTCGAGCGGGTCTTCATGAAACGTCCGGTGCAGGCTGCGGGGGTCGAGCGGCCAAGCAACGGCCCAAGTCCCCGGACAAGCGATCCCGATGGGGTTGCTTGTTCGTACGCCTCTGACCCATCGCTGGCAACGAGGGTAGTAGAGACCTTGTGTGGTTAAGATTTTGTTGTTGCGGTGCGAACACAGTTGACGATCCACAAGGCCGCGACATCTCTTGCCCTGTCCTGTGGAAACGGGGTGACACTCCGGGGGTTGGGATGAATATCGGAGAGGCTTCGCGGCGGTCCGGCCTGCCGCCGAAGACCATTCGCTATTACGAGGACGTGGGTCTCGTGCGGCCTGCGCGGGCGGCCAACGGCTATCGCGACTATGTCGAGCGCGACGTGCATGTCCTGCGCTTTCTTCAGCGCTCGCGCTCGCTCGGCTTCTCCATCGAAGAAGCGCGCAAGCTCCTGTCGCTCTATGCGGGGGAGGGGAGCCAGCGCGACGAGGTGCGCCGCCTCGCCAGCCGCCGCCTGGTCGAGATCGACCGCAAGATCGAGGAACTCCAGACCCTCAAGCGCTCGCTCGCCTCGCTGACGCAGGATTGCGAAAAGGGCCAGGGGCCGGACTGCCCGATTCTCGACGAGATCAGCGGCGAGCGCGCCCGCGTGGCCCAGCGCGCCACCGGCGCCTGAGCGCTCCGCTCCCGTTCCGGGGCCTCGCATCTCGTCCTTCGCGGCGAGGCCGCCGGTCCGGGCGTTTCCTTCGATATGCTCCCTGGTTGCGTGTCTTCGAGCTGTCATGGCCGAGGCGATCTATTGTCGCACTATTGGCTGAGCACCGATGATATCGTGCCGACGAGGCGAATCCTTACCCCATACGGGTGAAAATTCTTTGGGAGACTGACCAAATACGATTGACCAAGGCGTGAAGACGGAACAGGTTTTAGTCAAAATTTACACGTCTTAGGCGAATGGAAATGCCGCTCACAGCGATTCGGACATCCGTCGGTTGGGTTCCCACGGTCGCTCTTTCCTGGCTCTGGGGGCTGGGCTTCTTTTATTCGCTGCACATGGCGCGCAGCTATGGCTGGACGGGCTTCCTTGCCTTCGCTCTGCCCAACGCGCTGGGCCTCTTCCTGTTCGGTTGGGTGCTGGGACGGCGGGGACGCGACCCCGCCGCGCTCTTCTCCCGTCTTCAAGGACCCTTCGCCGGCCTCTTCCTGCTGGCGCAGGTGGCGGCGGTGGGCATCAGCCTCCACGCTTTCGTTTCCTATCTCGCGCCGCTCGGCGGCACGGCGGGCATGGCGCTTCTGGCGGGGCTGACACTGCTGGTCGCCTGCGCCACGGGGCAGGCCTTCTCGCTGCGCGTTCTGCGTTGGGCGCATGCCGTTTATCTTCCGCTTGGCATCGGCGCGGCGCTCTACGCGCTGTTTGCGCTGCGCGGCGCGCTCCCGCCCCTGCCGGAGGCGGTGCTGGGCTGGGACGGGCGCTTCTTCGGCCTGGTCGTGCCCTCGCTGGTGGGCTTTCTGCTCGGCCCCTGGACGGACGTCCAGCAGTGGCAGCGCGTCGTCGAGATCCATCGCTCCGGCGGCTCGCCGACGCTGAGCTACGGTCTCGGCTCGATCATGTTTCTCGGGCTGATCGGCCTCAATGCCGCTCTCGCCATGGCGGCGGGCATCGTGCCGCCACTCGCCTTCTTCGACGGAAGCTTCGGCGAGCAGGCGGCGGTGGCGACGGCCCTGGCCGGGGCGCCGAACACGCTGGCCGCAGTGGCTTTCGTGGTCTGGGCGACGATCGCGCTCCTGTCCACGGCGGACAGCAGCTACTGCGCCCTGCGCTGGCTTCTCACCTCGGTGACGGCCCGCAGCAAGAGTCCGCTTCTGGCCATCGTCCCTGCGGCGCTCGTCGCCTCGCCGCTTTGGGTGCTGGGTGCGGCCGTGGGGCTGGCCGCCCTTGGCGTCCAGTCGGACCTGCCGATGATCTATCTCATGGCGCCTTTCGCCACGCTCTTCGCCGGGCCGGCGGCCTCGCTGGTGGCGCGCGTCCTCGGGCGCGGCGGGCGCTACGATTCCACCCTCTGCTATCTCATCGGCCTCGCCGCGCTGCTTCTCTTCGCTCTTGGCTATGCCGGGCCGGTGCCGAGCCTCATGGCCCTTTCGGGACTCGTCGGTCTGGTCGGCGCGCTGCCCGTTCTTCTCGGCGAGCCGAAGGCGGCGGAGGTTCCGCTATCCACTGAGGGCACCGGCGCGGCGCCGCGTTTCACGCCGCTCGTGCCCGCGCAGCCCGTGGGCCATGTCGCGCAATTGTCGGCCGCGCACGGGTTCGACGGCGACTGGTTCGTCATGCGCATGACGCCGACCTATGACGACACGAATTCGGTCGGCAACGTCTACTTCGCCAATTACATGCGCTGGGTCGGCAAGGCGCGCGAGCTTTTCTTCAATCTCTGCATGCCGGAATTCAGTCTGGCCGACACGTCCTTCTATGTGCTGACGCGCTCGTTCCAGCACGACTTCCGCCGCGAGGCGCAGGAGTTCGAGCCGATCGTGGTGCGCATCCGCATCGCCTCGCACAATCGGAAATTCGTGACGCTGGAGCACGAGATCCACAGCGAGAACCATGGCCTTCTCGGGCGCGGCTCGCAGTCGCTGATGTTCGTGGACATCAAGGATTACCGTCCACTCGACATTCCCGGCAGCATCATTCGCGGCTTCCTGCCCTATTGGCCGAAGGGCTCCTCGATCACGGACCGCGTGCGCGAGGCCGGGCCGAGCCTGTCCGACGCGGTGATGTGACCCGACGGCGCACCTGAAGCGTGTCCGGTTCATCGAACAGGCGTCGTCAGCCCGCCATCTTCAAGGAATTGGGCCGCTCGCCGACCGGGCGGACCAGGGCGTTGGCGGCCTCGGCCGGCATGGCCGGACCGAACAGGTAGCCCTGGCATTCGTCGCAGCCGAGATCCACAAGGCAAGCGTGCTGGGCTTCGTTCTCCACGCCCTCGGCGATCACGGTCATGCCCAGCGCTTTGGCGAGCGAGACGATGGCCTGAACGATCGGCAGGCTGGCGCCTTCGCCGGGTAGGTCGGTGATGAAGCTGCGGTCGATCTTCAGCTTGTCGAAGGCGATGCGGCTGAGATAGGCCAAGCTGGAATAGCCCGTGCCGAAATCGTCCAGCGCCAGCCGCACGTTGAGCGCGCGCAGCCGCGCGATCGAAGCGTTGACGTTGGACCCCGCGTCGAGAAGCACGGATTCGGTGATCTCCAGTTCCAGCCGCTCGGGCGCGAGGCCGGAGCCGACCAGCGCCTCCTCCACCAGGGCCGGCACGTCGGAATGGCGCAGCTGGATCGGCGATAGATTGACCGCAATGCCGATCGTCTCCGGCCAGAGCGTGGCGACCCGGCAGGCTTCGCGCAGCGCCCAGCGACTGAGCGGCATGATGACGCCAGTCTCCTCCGCGATGGGGATGAAGTCGGACGGCGGGACTTTGCCGCGCAAGGGATGGTTCCAGCGGAGCAGCGCCTCGAAGCCACAGACGAGGCCGGTGCGCGCGTCGACCTGCGGCTGGTAGTGGAGCTGGAACTCGCCGCGATCCAGCGCGCCGCGCAGGTCCGAGGCCAGCGCCCGCTGCTTCTCCTGCCGCTCGTCCATCTCGGCCTCGTAGAAGCGGAAGCCGTTCCTGCCTTCGCGCTTGGTGCGGTAGAGCGCAAGGTCCGCCCGGCGCACGAGATCGGTTGCGCCGTCAGCCGGGGCCAGCGCGATGCCGATGCTGACGCCGACGCCCAGATGAATGTCGCCGATTCGGCAGGGACGGCCGACCGCCGAGACAATGCGCTCGGCCAGGCACCTGACGGCGGCCCGGTCGGCGGTCTCGTGCAGCACCATGAACTCGTCGCCCGCCAGCCGGGCGACGAAGGTGCCCGGCTTGACGAAACTCTGCAGCCGGCGCGCTACCTCCTTGAGCAGAGCGTCGCCCACCGCGTGGCCGAAGGCGTCGTTGGCGTTCTTGAACTCGTCGAGGTCGAGGCACATCACGGCGAAGCACGCGGCCGGCTCGCGCGCCAGCAGCGCGTCGAGCCTTTGCTGAAACAGGGCGCGGTTGGGCAGGTCGGTCAGCGGATCGTGGGTGGCCAGATGGGACAGGCGCTCCTGCGAGCGTTTTTGGACCGTGATGTCTGAGCCGACGCCGCGATAGCCAGTGAAGACCCCGTCGCAATCCTGGATCGGCTTGCCGCTGAGGCTCCACCAACGCTGCTCGCCGACCACCGACAGGCGGATCTGCAGCCCGTGAAACTCCTTATGCGCCCGCATGGTCTCGAACAGGCGGGCCAGATCCCCGCTTTCCTCCAAGGCACTGGCCGAGGCGCCGATGCCGCCCACCAGCCGGTCGAAGGTGAGGCCGTGAAGGACGCTCTCGGGCAGTTCCACCACCTCCGCCAGACGCGGCGAAATGTGCTGGAGCTTCAGGTCGGCGTCGGTTTCCCACAGCCAGTCGCTGGCATGGGCCTCGAAATCGTTGAGGAGGAGATTGGTCAGCTCCTGCTGGCGGCCGAGCTCGATCTGCGTCAGTACCCGCTTGGTCACGAGGCGGCGCAGGTGGAACATCGCGGTGAAGATGAACAGCGCGTAGAAGGCGAGCAGCAGCGCGA
This sequence comes from Aureimonas sp. AU20, assembly GCF_001442755.1. Taxonomy (NCBI): domain Bacteria; kingdom Pseudomonadati; phylum Pseudomonadota; class Alphaproteobacteria; order Hyphomicrobiales; family Aurantimonadaceae; genus Aureimonas; species Aureimonas sp. AU20. The sequence goes on from NZ_CP006367.1 coordinate 1,113,686, forward strand.
CATAGACGTTCACCGCCTCGCCCGTCATCGCCAGCGCCAGAAAGGAGCCGAAGACGATCGGCCCGACATAGGCGAAGGAGGCGCGCGGCACCGTGGCGAGGCACATGCCCGTCGCGATCAGGCCGGCACAGGTCGAGGCGATCACGAGCCGCCCGTTCATGTCGCTATCGGCGAAGAGCACGATCGGGATCGACGCCAGGAACAGGCCCGCCAGGAGAGAGACCCAGGTCATCAACGCCCTGAAGCGCGGGCCGATCGGCAGGTTGGGCGCGCGCGAGCGCCAGCGCCAGCAGCTTTCCAGCGTGCACAGGGCCAGCGCGACGCTGCCGACCTGAAGTCCCACGAGATAGGGCACGTAGCTTCTATGCCAGAAGAGGACGATGATGACCTGCACCACCATGAAGGCGGTGATCGCGGTCAGCGGCGCCAGGCGCAGCGCGACGTCCACCCGCTCGACATGGACTTGGTCGGGCAGGGGGCCGACGGCGCGCGCTTCCCGCGGATCGTAGTCGATCAGGAAGGCCGTCAGACGTGTGAACGGCGCCACCAAACTCGCTCGCGTCATTCGCTTCCACCCTGCGACCTTGCCGAACCGGCCTTTTCGGGCGGTCCGCCGGCTCAGGTCAGACGCGGCTTCGATCCTAGCGAACCCATGTCTGCCCCGACGCCCAGGACCTGCCTCTCTCGCTCTGCACGAATGCCTAACGCGCGCTTCACCAATTGGCCCACAGCGACCCCCATAGACCTCCCTGTTTGCTGAAGAGGAGGTTAAAAATGGCGCCGAAACACTGGAGATAAGACCATCAGTATTACTTCGAGCTTACGATCGGGGCCTCGATTTGCGCCCATCGCGCTGCCGAGGCCGGCGGTGCGGTCGGCGGGGAGACGGCGTCGGATTTCAGACTAGGGGGTGCAGTGGAAGCTGGCGGCCGAGCCTTCAGGCTTCGACGACGCAAGCGGGCAGAGGTCTTGCTGTGCAAACCTCCCGCAAGTCTCGTCCCGGGTTTCTAGTGCAGTCGTGCGGGGCGCGAGCCGATAATGTCGAGCGCCACCATGCAGGCGTCCAGAAACGCCTGATGCGGAAGCTCGGGATGGGTTTCCCGGAACCGCTGTGTCAGTTCGGTTGGGTCGTCGGTTTCTTCCGAAAGCCGCAACACCGTGATGATCGGATCCTCGTCCGATGGCATGACATTCTCCGGCCTCGATGCGCCATGACCTATGGCTCGCGCGCCTTGCGAAAAGATGCGCGATCGCCCAAGTCTCGGATCGGGCCGATGTTTTTTGCCCTGCGTGACAAAAAAAGCCCGCCGCGGCTTAGCACCGGGCGGGCCTCTCTTGGGCCGCGTGGGGAACGCGCGACCCGCATCGGATCAGTTCGAGGTCGTATCAGTTGAAGCGGTAGGAGAGCTTCGCCGTCACGGTGTGGAAGTCGAAGTCGCCGCGCGTGCGGAAGTCGGTGTACTGGCCGGCGATCACCGCCGCGCCCGAACCGTCGAACGGGCCGCCGTTCAGGCGGGTGAAGGAGCCGCCGTCGCCGAGGTTGGTGTAGAGATATTCGGCACCGAAGGAGATGTTCTGCGTCACCTTCACTTCCATGCCGCCGCCGACCGAGTAGCCCCACTCGTCTTCGTTCTCGCGCGAGATCGCCGGGAAGGCGGCCGTCACGGCCGGGCTGTTGGTGCCGAAGCGGTAGTCCACCTGACCATAGGCGAAACCGCCCGTGGCGTAGAGCAGCGCGCTGTCGGTGACGAGGTAGCCAGCGCGCAGGCGGCCGGTCACGAGATAGTCGAGGCTGCGCTCGGCGGTGTAGACGGCCGGCGTGTTGGAGAAGGCGCTGGCGCGCTGCGAGATGTCGAGCGCATTGATGTCGGCCAGCGCGCCGATCACGAAGGCGCCGGCCTGATAGTCGTAGCCGACATGCGCGCCGCCGACGAAGCTCGACTCGAATTCCGAGGTGAAGCTGGAGCCGAAGGCGTTGGTCAGGAAGGCCGCGCCCGCGCCGCCGAAGTTCGGCACGATGGCGAGATTGTCGCCATTGTCAGGGTTGAACGCGCCGCCGGCCTGCACGCCGAGATAAAGGCCGGTCCAGGTCATGACCGGGGCCATGGCGACCGGGGGAGCCGGCTCGGAATAGACGACGTCGGCGGCGAGCGCCTGCGAGGCGAGGCCCAGCGTCGCGGCCGAAGCGAGAAGGAGAGCGAGGGTCTTCATGGCACAAACTCCGGTTGCGAAAGGCACTGGCGGCCCCCGTCGAGGATCGGGGCGCCGTGCCGCGACGAGGACTTGCCTCTTCGCCAGCGTTGCGCCGTTGCTCAGAAGATGCCTGAAATTTTTCGCCGCTCAAGCCGCCTTCCGCATGAATCCCATCCGTGTTGCTGAGATGTAACGCAGTTCACCGGCGCGTGATGAATGAGTTGTTCTTCGAAATAGCGGAAAGGACGAGAGGTGAGGCAGGGAAAAACCCGACAGGCTGGGGTTTTTGAAGTCTCTCAACAGTCTTGAATTGGCCCATGTGAGAATAGAATCACGCTGACGTGAGCTTGGGACGTTTAAGTAGCCGCATGCGGGTTAGACGCCAGCGTTGCAATTTTGACGCGTCCGGACGTCGGCCCCACGCGAAAATGGCCCGGCGCCGCAGGACGGGGCCGAGCCATGGGGAATGGAAATGGGACCGGAATGGTTCGGTCAGCGCGCGCCACGCGGCTTGGGACGGTGGTCGCCGGAAAGCTGGAGGGCGACGGAGACCAGAACCGCAAAGCCGCCCATCGTCAGGATGAATGAGAACAAGGTCGTCACGAGATCCATGGTTCAAACCTTCGAACGCTTGGGAAGGGTTCAGAAACCATGGTCGGGGTTAACGAAGTCTTGCCGGGGAGTGAGGCGCCCTCCGGCCTTCGACCTACCAGAGAACGTGGTTAACCGGGCGCACGGGGGCCGGCGCGTCCATCTTGCCGCGAAGATGTTCGAGATCGATCTGGATCGTGCGGCAGATCGAGGTGAGGGGTACGTCGTGGTCCCGGTTCTCGAACGGGTCCTGCAGGTCGCTGCCGATCTGGTCCATGGCCAGCATCATGAACCCGACGATCGTGGAGGCGAGCGGCGTGTAGATGCCGAGGCTGTCGACCAGCCCGACGGGCAGGAGCACGCAGAAGACATGGACGAAGAGCGTGGGAAAGTAGTCGTACTCGCGCGGCAGCGGCGTGTTCTTGATCCGCTCCATGCCGCCCTGGGCATTGCTCATGTCCACCAGAAGCTGCTCGACCTGCGTGCGGCGGATCGAGTCCATCCAGCCTTGCCGGGTGGCGTCCGAGAGAAGCGCGGCGGTCTCGTTGAGAACCGCGTTGGGCACGTTGGAGACGTCGGTCAGACCCTCCGTCTCGGCCTCGCCGAGAAAAGGGCGGATCTCGTCCAGGCAGGGCTGGCGGCGCAGATGGCAGCGCAGCGCGTTGACATAGGCGATCTGCCGCATCACCAGCGCCTGGCGCAGGTCGTGGCTTTCCGGCCGTGTATCGATGAGATGGAACACGGCGCGGCCATAGGAGCGCGAGGCGTTGACCATGGCACCCCAGAGCGTTCGCGCTTCCCACCAGCGATTATAGGCGTTGTTGTTGCGAAAGCCCAGAAACAGCGCCAGCGCCGAACCGAGCAGCGTCATCGGCAGGATCGGCAGGTCAAAGCCGGGATGCGGCAGGTAGACATAGGCCAGCGTGACGATGACGTCCCAGATCAGGAGCAGCACCAGCGGCCAGCCTACATAGCGAAGCATGCGCGGCAGACGGGCAGACTCGGGCAAGACCATGCGCAACTCCTTATGTGGACGGCCAAACGAACCGAAGAACGCTTGGTTGCATTGCAGCATGAGAAAGCGGCCTCGGTTCGGCCCCGCGAAGGCGAGAGGATGACGCGCCGCTCGCTCGGGAGCGGGGTCCTGATCGTGCCGGTCTTATCCGTCTGGTAGGGTTGATGATTTAGGCGCAACAGTGCGCCTTCTTTTGAAAGGGGCTGGAACCTCGAAGGCCGCTCGCGAATTCTTGAGGCGACATCTTCCAACGGATCAACGCCCATGCGCAGCCGCAGTCGCAGCCCTTTCCACCTTCGTGCCCTTCGCTACAGCCTTCTTATTCTCAGCCTTCTGTTCGCTGGGGGCGTCGTGTTCCTCGGGATCACCAACATGACCAAGGTCGAAGCCGACCCGCTGGTGGACTATCGCGGCGTGTCGCAGAACTGAGCGACCGGGCCGGTTGAGGCCGGCCCATAAAAAGCCCTCCCGGCCTGACGGCGGAGAGGGCTTTTCGCTGCCTGCGAAAGCGAGCGAGCTGGGCTTAAGCGGCCTTGGCGGTTTCGGCCGGGGCCTCGTCCATGGCGCGCAGATAGAGGTCGAGCAGCGTCTCGTGCTCGTCGCGCTCGTCCTTGTCCTGCTTGCGCAGCTTGATGATCTCTTTCAGGATCTTGACGTCGAATCCCTCGCCCTTGGCCTCGGCGAAGACCTCCTTCTTGCCTTCCATCAGATCCTGAATCTCCTGATCCAGCTGTTCCACGCGCTCCACGAACGAGCGGATGCGACTGCCGCCGATGCCAACCGTGTCCGACATGGTGACTCCTTCCTGAATGAACCGGGGGCACTATCGCCGGGAGGGGTAAGCGAGTCCTTAACCCAACCGGCGCGCCGCCCCTTCATCCCCGAGAGCGGTTGCGGAAGGCGCAATTGCCGAGGCCGGTGCCGATGGTCACCGCGGCCCAGCGTTCCACGTCGCGCATGAAGGGCCATTCGCTGAGCCCCTGGATCACCGCGTCATTGTGCAGGCGGATCATGGTGGGATGGCCGCGCAGGCGCGGAACGGCGCGGCGCACGAGCTCGGGCAGGCGAAAGCCCGGCTCGGTCCAGTCGCCCGGCAGATTCTGCACGCCGCCCGCGAAGCTGCCGTCCGGCCGAACGAGGCCGGGGCAGGACAGTCCGACGAAGGGTGCCAGACGAAGCCCCTCTCGCCCGGCCTCGTCGGCGGCCTGGCATAGAAGCATCCCCATGCGCTCCAGCACCTCCTCGCGGCTCGGCTCGTCGTCGGCATGGCACCATTTCTCGCGATGGACGACGCGGGGTTCCCGGCCCTCCTTCTCCAGCGCCACGACGCCGCAGCGAAGATTGGTGCCCCCAATGTCCACCGCGAGAAAGGCGTTGCCCGCGCCCAGCACCTCGGTCGGCGCGGCATAGGCCCAGCCCACCATGCCGCCATCGTCCGGCGCATGGTGCAGCGAGGAAAGCGGGATAGGGCGGCCATGCTCCTCCCGCAGAATCGCCTCGGCCCGGCGCACGGCCTCCTCGCCGACGCGGCTCGACTGGAGGCCGCCGCCGCACACGATGCGCTCCACCCCCGCCCAGGAGGCGTTTGCCAGAAATCGGTCCAGCACATCGGCGAGATCGACGGCGAAATCCTGCAGCGCGCCGTCCAGCGCCTCGGCCTCGCCGGCATTGTCCGGCCGATGCAGCGTCTCGTCCAGCTCGTCGCGCTCCAGCTCCTGCGTCGACGCGTTGCCGAAGGGCGTGTCGCCCTGGCCCGACAGGCGTTCGCGCCAAAGGTCCAGAAGCGTGCGGAAAGCGGTCTCGCTGGCCTTGTCCCCTAGGAACCCGCCATCCTCGCGAATGTCGAGACTGTGGCTCTCGACCCGCGCCACCGGCAGGTCGGCGGCCCCATGCGGGGCAGCGAGGTCGGGCGCGTCGGGCATGGGAGCGGTCCATTGTCTGGCGGGCGAAGGTCTGGCGGGGCGAAAGCAGGGTGTATCGATCGGGCAGGCGTCGGGATCATGGCCCGCATAGGCGCAGCGCCGTTTCGGACCGGACGGCGCGTCGATGAGGTCCTCACATCCTCAATGCCGCCATGGGCGAAGGGTTCGGCCGACCCTTGCGCCTTCGCGCCGAAGTGAAATCCGCGTGACCGGCGTCAGCGCGCCGACGAGGGGAGTCTCGCCAAAGTCGCTCCGTCCGCTTCGCCGCCAAAGAAGAGGGCGAGCGCCTCGTCGAACAGACGCCTGTCGTCTCCCTGAGCCGCCTCGCGGAACAGGGTTAGCGAGGAGTGGAACTTCATGTCGTCGGGCGAGCCGAACAGCGTATGCACGGAACGCTCGCCGCTTTCGCAGGCAGCCGTCACCGCCTTGCGAAGCCGGGGCCCGAGCAGGGGATGGGCGAGATAGGCTTTGGCCTCGTCCAGCGAGCGAAGCGCGAAGCGGCGCGCCGTTTCGCTGCGCCCCAGCCCCTCGATCTGCGGAAACACGAACCACATCCAATGGCTCGCCTTGCGGCCCCGGTTCAGCTCGGCCAGCGCATCGGCATAGACGCCTTCCTGCGCGACGACGAAGCGCCGGAGATCGAACGGGTCGGACGTCATGAACTGTCTCCCTGCCGGGTTGGAAGGCCGATCCGGCAAAACCCGATGCGCCGGATCGGCATGGCTGCTGGCCTGCCGGCCTCAGGCCGAGCCGGGCTCGGCGAGCTTGCGGTTCTGCTCGGCCAGGATCGGGGCGGGCGTGACATTGGCCAGCGCCGAGGCGAGTTTGTTCTTCCAGCCGCTCACCACGTCGCCCTTGCCCTGCATGACGGCCTCGAAGCCGACGCGCGCCACCTCGGCCGCGTCGTCCTTGGGCGCCTGGCCGATCGCGGTGTCCAGCATGTCGGCGCGTGCGAAGACCTCCGTGTCGGTCGCGCCGGGCATGAGGCAGGAGACCGTGACGCCTGAATCCTTCAGCTCGTTGCGCAGGGCAAAGGCGAAACTGTTCAGGAACGCCTTGGTGCCGTTGTAGACCGCCATGAAGGGACCGGGCACGAAGCCGGCGATCGAGCCGGTAATGAGGATGCGCCCCGTGCCGCGCCGGCGCATGTCCCGGCCCACCTGATGGATGAGGTAGAGCGTGCCGGTCAGGTTGGTGTCGAGGACGTGGCGTGCCTCGGTGAAGTCCTGGTCGAGAAAGGCGTGGCCGAGCGCCCGGCCGGCATTGGCGAAGAGGCTGTCGACCGGGCGCCCTGCAAGCGCGGCGAGAAGCGTATCGACGCCTTCCACGCTCGAGAGATCGGTTTCCAGTGCATCCACGCTTACGCCCGAGCGGCGAAGCTCGGCGGCGGCGGCTTCGATCTCGGGCTCGTCGGCTGCGATCACCAGATCGAAACCCTCCGCCGCGCAGAGCCGGGCGAGTTCCCGACCGATGCCGCTGGAGGCCCCAGTCACCAGGGCTAGAGGGCGGCCTGCCGCCTCGTTTGCCGCGCTCATGGCTTCAGCACCACTTTGACACAGGAATCCTTCTTGTCGCGGAAGGTCTTGTAGAGCTCCGGCCCGTCTTCCAGCGATCCCGTGTGGGTGATGATGAAGGACGGGTCTATCTCGCCCTTGACGATGCGCTCCATCAGGAGCGGCAGGTAGCGCTGCACCGGGGTCTGTGCCATGCGGAAGGTGAGGCCCCGGTTGATGGCCGAGCCCATCGGGATCTTGTCGAGGAAGCCGCCATAGACGCCGACGATCGACACGGTACCGAAATTGCGCGTGCAGTGGATGGCCTGGCGTAGGACATGCGGCCGGTCGGTGCCCATGAAGGTCGCGACCTTCACCCGGTCGATGATGGCGTCGAGCGAGCCCGTGGCATGGGCTTCCGATCCGACCGCGTCGATCGAAGCGTCGACCCCGCGCCCGTTGGTCAGCTCCTGGATGCGCTCGTAGATGTCCTCGTCCATGAAATCGAGCGTGATCGCGCCGCTCTTCGCGGCGAGGGCGAGGCGCTCCGGCACGGTGTCGATGGCCAGCACGCGCTCGGCGCCGAGGATGAAGGCGCTCTTGATCGCCATTTGGCCGACCGGCCCGCAACCCCAGACCGCGATCGTATCGCCCGGCTTGATGTCGCAGAAATCGGCGGCCATGTAGCCGGTGGGAAAGATGTCGGACAGGAACAGGACCTGATCGTCGGTCAGCCCCTCCGGCACCTTGATCGGCCCGACATCGGCATAGGGCACTCGCAGATATTCGGCCTGGCCGCCGCTATAGCCGCCGAGAAGATGGGAATAGCCGAACAGGCCGGCGGGCGAATGGCCCCAGAGCTTTTCGGCGCGGGCCTTGTTCGGGTTGGAGCGCTCGCAACCGGAGAAGAAGCCGCGCTTGCAGAAGAAGCACTCGCCGCAGGAAATGGTGAAGGGCACCACCACCCGGTCGCCGACCTTCAGGTCGCCCGCGCCCGAGCCTGCTTCCACCACTTCGCCCATGGTCTCGTGGCCGAGAATGTCGCCCGAATGCATGTCGGGAATGACGCCGTCGTAGATATGCAGGTCGGAGCCGCAGATGGCGCAGGACGTCACCTTGATGATCACGTCCCGCGCATCCTCGATCTTCGGGTCGGGGACGCTTTCGCAGCGGATGTCGCCTTTGCCGTGCCAGGTCAGCGCTTTCATGAAACCTCCATCGGGGCCGGGCGGGCGCTCGGCCCCGCCGGTGTCCAAGGGTTAACAGGAGGTTTCGAAGGGCGGTTCCGCCCGGAGAGTTTGGCTGACGAAGGACCCTCGCCAGCCGATGCCTCAGACCTTGGGCTTGCCCAGCGTGTCCGCCATGGACGCGCCGCGCTGGCCCATGGGCTGGGCGGGGCTGGTGGTGGAGTCGATCGCCGTCTGGTGCTCCAGTTCGGCATTCAGCTCCGCGCCCAACAGCACCACGATCGTGGAGATCCAGATCCAGGTCATGAAGCCGATCGCCGCGCCCAACGAGCCGTAGGTCTCGTCATAGGAGCCGAAATTCTGCGCGTACCAGGAGAAGAGGAGCGAGAAGACCACCCAGAGCGCGGCGGCGAACAGGCTGCCCGGCGCGATCCAGCGCCATTTGGCCGCCGAACGGCTGGGGCCGATGCGGTAGACCATGGAGAGACCGAGCGCGACCAGCACGAGAAGGATCGGCCAGCGCAGGACGAGGAGCCAGGTCTCCAGCCCGCCGAGATGCAGGAATTCCAGCACGATGGGCAGGACGACCACGCCGGCGAGCGCCACGATCAGGGCGAAGATCGTGCCGAGCGTGAAGGCGAGCGTCACGAGCGTCAGCTTGACGAAGTCGCGCTTCTCCTTTTCGTCGTAGACGATGTTCATGGCGTCGAAGAGCGTCTTCATGCCTGCATTGGCGCTCCACAGCGCGACGCCGAGGCCGAACACCATGCCGAAGCCGAGCTTGGCGCCTTCCTTGGAGGTGACGCGCTGCATCTGCTCGCCGATGATCTGCAGCGCGCCGCTGGGCAGGACGCCCGCCATGTTCTGCAACTGGTCATTGACGCTGGCGGGGTCGTTGAACAGGCCGTAGATCGAGATGAAGGCGGTGATCGCGGGAAACAGCGCGAGGAGCACGTAGAAGGTGACGCCGGCGCCGACCAGCATCAGCCGGTCGCTTGAGAATTCCTCGTAGGTGCGCCAGAGCACGTCCTTCCAGCCTTGGGCGGGAATGGCCGTGGGCTTGGCCGCCGTGCGCCCGCGCGCCGCCTCGTCGGCCGGCACCTTGGCCGTTTCGCCCTCGGGGGCGGCGCTGTCGGCCCAGCCGGGCTTGTTGCTCTCAGTCTCCCCGGGCCAGGGGCCTTCGCTGTCCCGGTCTCTCCAAGTCTCGCTCTTGCCGGCGACGAATCCGATGGCGGTCAGCGCGCCCGCCGACACGAGACCGAGAAGCACGTCGCCCGTCGCCGATCCCTTAGCCAGACCCTTGGCAGATCCCTTGGCCGATCTCGCCCCCGGTGCCTTGGCCGATACCCCGGCCCATCGCCTGGATTGCGTCCGTTCGCCCATCGCCTCTTGCCCCCTTGGCCGTTCCTGCCGCGAGGCCGAACCGAGCCTCGCTGCGGAAACGCTGCAATGCGGCAAACCGATCCCTGCGAGGCGAAGTCGTGGCCAAAGGATGGCGGCAGCGTGGCCTGTCGGGCGAGCGGGCGGTCAGTAGCCGATCGCGGCGCCCGAGCCCGCCCGCGCGTCGATCGCGCCGAAGAAGCGTTCGGGGTTGGCGGGGTCGCGTGCCTTCAGGCTGGGGCCGCCGACGAGAATGCCCGCCGCCTGACCCCAGACCGGCCAGTTCGGGTCCTCGCTCACCTTGTGGCCCTTGGCGGCGAGAAGCCGGATCGTGTCGGGCGAGAGGGCGCGCGGCTCGATCGTGATCCGGTCGGGCTGCCATTGATGGTGGATGCGGGGCGCATCCACCGCCTCCTGAATGGTCATGCCGTGGTCCACCACGTTCATGATCGCCTCGGCGACGATGGTGATGATGCGCGAGCCGCCGGGCGAGCCGATCACCATCACCGGCTCGCCGTTCTCAGTCAGGATCGTCGGGCTCATGGAGGAAAGCGGCGTCTTGCCCGGCGCGATGGCATTGGCCTCGCCTTGGATCAGGCCGTAGAGATTGGGCACGCCGACCTTCTGTGTGAAGTCGTCCATCTCGTTGTTGAGAAGGACGCCCGTGCCCGGCGCCACGACCCGCGCGCCGAACGAGCCGTTCAGCGTGTAGGTCACGGCGACGGCGTTTCCGTCCTTGTCGATGATGGAATAATGCGTGGTCTCGTGGCTTTCGCTGCCGACCGGCTTCATAGCGCTCGAAACGCCGGCCCGGTTCGGGTCGATGCGCGCGCGCACCTTGTCGGCATAGGCCTGCGAGAGCAGCGTCTCGGTCGGGTTCTTCACGAAGTCGGGGTCGCCCAGCGCCGAGTTGCGATCGACGAAGCCCTGCCGCATGGCTTCCGCCATGAGATGCACCGTCTCGGCCGAGCCGTAGCCGGTATAGCTCAGGGGATAGGCTTCCAAGATGTTGAGGATTTCGCAGATCACCACGCCGCCCGAACTCGGCGGCGGGGAGGAGATGATCTCGTAACCGCGATAGTCGCAGCGAACGGGATCGAGCTCGCGCACCTTGTAGGCCTCGAAATCGGCGGTCTCCAGAATGCCGCCATGGGCGGCGCTGGCCTTGGCGATCGCTTCCGCCGCCGCACCCCGGTAGAACCCGTCCGGCCCGCGCTGGGCGATGGCGTCCAGAACGCCGGCCAGATCGCTCTGCACCAGCCGCTCCCCGGCGCGATAGGGTTCGGTGCCGTTCTTCAGGAAGATGGCGCTGGCGCCCGCGTCCTTGGCGAGATCGGCATTGGCGTCGGCGAAGCTTTCCACATCGCCCGGCGAGAGCACGAAGCCCTCGCGCGCCAGACGGATCGCCGGGGCGATCAGCGCGGCGCGATCCTTGGTGCCGTATTTTTCGCGCGCCAGCTCGAAGCCGGCGACCGAGCCGGGCACGCCGACCGCGAGATAGCCGTCGGTGGAAAGGCCCGGCACGGGCTCGCCCTTGGCGTCGAGATACATGTCCTTCGAGGCCCGGCCGGGCGCGCGCTCGCGAAAGTCGAGGAAGCGCGTGCGCCCGTCCTTCATGCGCAGCGTCATGAAGCCGCCGCCGCCGAGATTGCCCGCGGTGGGATAGGTGACGGCCAGTGCGTAGCCCACCGCCACGGCGGCATCCACCGCGTTGCCGCCAGCCCGCAGCACGGCCACGCCGACCTCGGAGGCGAGGCGCTGCGCGGTGACGACCATGCCGTGCTCGGCCCCGACCGGCGCGGGCGAGGCCGCACTGGCGCCGCTGGCGAAACTGACGACGAGGCAGGTGGCAAGGACAAGGCGGAATGGGCGAGGCATGGCGCGGCTCCTCCGGCGTTGTGCCGCCCATGGCGAGGCGACTGAGGGGAGACTGCCCCCTTCCGGCGGCCTTGTCACGCTTCGGCCCTGTCGTGCTCCGGTCTTGCGGCGGCCGGTCTCGGCGGGCCCGGCGCAGTCAGCGCAGGTCGATCTGCCGTGTTTCGTGCAGAACCGGGCTTCCCTCGCGCAGGATCTCGACGGCGACGGTCCACGGGCCGGGCGCGGGCGGGCGCCGCAGGCCGGCCAAGCCGGAATAGACCGCCTTGTTGTTGTCCAGCGGCTCGGCCGTTGTGTCGAGAACCTGTGCGCCGCCGGGATCGGTCAGCTGAAAGCGGACGCGGTCGCCTTTGCGCAGATTGGCGAGCCAGGCCCAGCCGACCGTGATGGGAGAGCGGAGCGTCGCCGGCGGCGGCGGCCCGTCCTGAACGAGCCTGCCGTAGTCCACCATCTCGCCGGCAAGGCCCATGGCCAGGACCTGCGTCGTCGGACGCAGGAGGCGCGCGGCGGCATCAAGCGTGAACAGGGTGTCGCGCTCGGTGTCCTCGGCCACGCAGCCGCCGCCGACGGAATGGCCGGATATAGGGTCGATCCGCTCGCCGTTCCGCCGCACGGACAGATGCACATGGGGAAACTCGGCCAGACCCGAGGCGCCGATCTCCCCGAGCGTCTGGCCCGCCTCCACCCGCTCGCCCGACCGCACGCGCACGGACCCCTTGCGCAGATGGCAATATTGGGTTTCTAGTCCTTCGCCATGGTCGAGAACGACGCCGTTGCCGCATTCGACGGACTGCACCGCGTCGCGAAGGGCCGGCGTCGAGGCCAGCCGGTCCTCCATGCCGTCGCGCCCGCCCTTCACCGTGCCGGCGAGCGCGGCGACCACCGGCTCTCCGCGGGCGATGTCGCGCAGCGAAAGGAGGCGGATGTCGATGCCGTCGTGCCCGTCATAGGCGGCGATGCCGCAGAACGGATCGCGGACGCCGGGGCCGGCCTCCATGTCGGGCAGTTGCTGGACGAAGCAGTCCCGGCCGATCTCGCAGGTGACGGGAAGTCCCAGGCGGCTTGTATCCTCGGCCTCGGCGGGCGCGGACAGCGCGAGGCCCCCGGCGAGAAGGGCGGCGAGGCGGGCCGGGCGAAGCGACATGGCAAGGACCCTCGGTTTCGGCATCCGGCGGGTTTGTGGCACAGGGCGGCGGAGGCGTCGAGGCAGCGCCCGCGCTCAGGTTCCGGACGTGCTCGACGGCAACGGGATGGGAGGCGGTGGGCGAGGAGGGACGTGGGGGCTTTAGCTTGGTCATCTCTAATCGATCCGATCAGACCACGAATGGCGTCACGCAAGCCGCCGGCGATGCGCAATGGCTTCTCAAGCGTTGCTCGCAAGCAGGCAGTGCCACCCCAGACGTGATGTTGACCGGCACGCACTACAATCGCCCCCGACGATAGGATAAGGATCAGGACCGAATCGCCAGGCGCATCGGAAGGACCGCTCATGGTCGCCACGGATATCGCGACGCGCGTGTGGAACCACACGTTCAAGCTCGACCCGATCGTGCGCTCGCTGCTCGACACGGATTTCTACAAGCTCCTGATGCTGCAGATGGTCTGGGGCCTGCACCCGACCACGCAGGTCACCTTCCGGCTCATCAACCGGACCCGCACCGTGCGGATCGCCGACGAGATCGACGAGGGCGAGCTTCGCGCCCAGCTCGACCATGCCCGCTCGGTGCGCTTCTCCAAGCGCGAGATGATCTGGCTGGCGGGCAACTCCTTCTATGGCGAGCGGCAGATCTTCCTGCCCGCCTTTCTGGAATGGCTGCGCGACTTCCAGCTGCCGCCCTACGAGCTGGCCAAGCGCGACGGGCAGTACGAGCTGATGTTCCACGGGCCCTGGACCCACACGATGATGTGGGAAATCCCGGCGCTCGCCATCATCAACGAGCTGCGCTCGCGCGCCGCGATGAAGGATTACGGCCGCTTCGAGCTGGACGTGCTCTATGCCCGGGCCAAGGCCAAGATGTGGGAGAAGGTGGAGCGGCTGGACAAGCTGCCCGCCATCCGCATGTCCGACTTCGGCACGCGGCGGCGCCATTCCTTCCTGTGGCAGCGCTGGTGCGTCGAAGCGCTGAAGGAAAAGCTGGGCGACCGTTTCATCGGCTCCTCCAACGTGCTTCTCGCCATGGAGACCGATCTCGAAGCCATCGGCACCAATGCGCACGAACTGCCCATGGTCTACGCCGCCTTGGCGCGCTCGGACGCGGAGCTGCGCGACGCGCCCTACGAGGTGCTGAAAGCCTGGCAGAGCTGGTATGGCGGCAATCTTCTGGTGGTGTTGCCCGACACGTTCGGCACGGCGTCCTTCCTGGAGCGCGCGCCGGGCTGGGTGGCGAACTGGACGGGCTTTCGCCCCGACTCCGCGCCCCCGATCGAGGGCGGCGAGGCGATCATGGCATGGTGGCGCTCCAAGGGCGTCGACCCGCGCGACAAGCTGCTTGTCTTCTCCGACGGGATGGACGTCGATTCCATCGAGGAGACCTATCGCCATTTCGACGGGAGGGTGCGCATGAGCTTCGGCTGGGGCACCAATCTCACCAACGACTTCCGCGGTGTCGCGCCCGAGGACACGCCGGGCCTCCATCCGATCTCGCTGGTCTGCAAGGTGATGGACGCCGACGGGCGCCCGGCGGTGAAGCTGTCGGACAATCCGGCCAAGGCGACGGGCACCGCCGCCGACATCGAGCGTTATCGCCGCATCTTCGGCACCAAGGCGGAAATTTCGCGCGACGTGCTGGTTTGAGAATAATCGACCTTTTTTTTAGGGGCTCGATGGGTCAGGAGAGGGGAAATCCGTTTGCGGTGCGGTCTCGCGCCGCGATGCCGGCTTGCCCCTCGGCCTGCCGCGCCGTGTCCCCCATGCTGCCGAAGGGCCCCCGATGAACGCCCCCGTCCAGACCCCGCTCGCCTCCGACGCGCCCGCCTTTCCGATCCCGGCCAATGTCTTCGCCGAGACCGTGACGGAGGTGAAGCACTACACCGACCACCTGTTCAAGTTCCGCATGACACGGCCGGCGAGCTTCCGCTTCCGCACCGGCGAGTTCGCCATGATCGGCCTGCCCAATGCCGAGAAGCCGGTGTTCCGCGCCTATTCCATCGCCAGCCCCTCCTGGGACGAAGAGCTCGAATTCTTCTCCATCAAGGTGCCGGGCGGCCCGCTGACCGAGCATCTCCAGCGCATCCAGCCGGGCGACACCGTGCTGATGCGCAAGAAGCCGACGGGCACGCTGGTGCTCGACGCGCTTCTGCCGGGCAAGCGGCTCTATCTCTTTTCCACCGGCACCGGCATCGCGCCCTTCGCGGGCGTGATCCGCGACCCCGAGACCTATGAGAAGTTCGAGCAGGTCGTGCTCACCCACACGACGCGCACGCTGGCCGAGCTGCACTATGGGCAGGAGCTGGTGGAGGCGATCAAGACCGACGAGATCCTGTCCGAGATCGTCGGCGACAAGCTGCTTTACCACGGCTCCGCCACTCGTGAGGGCGACCACAAGGGCGAGCGCGTCACCACGCTTCTGGAAACCGGCAAGCTCTTCACCGATCTCGGTCTTCCCCGGATCGACCCGGCGGTGGACCGCGCCATGATCTGCGGCTCCATGGAAATGCTGAAGGAAACGGCCGCGCTCTGCGAAAAGTTCGGCCTGGACGAGGGCGCCAATTCCAAGCCCGGCACCTATGTCGTGGAGCGCGCCTTCGTCGACTGACGACCGGGCGTCCCACCGGAGGGCGTGATGTCGGGGGCGTGACGCGGCGGCCATGGCGCCCTATTCCTGTTGCCGCAGGGAGGATGTGTCATGACCCAGTGGAACCCGGTCGCCGATTTCGATGCGGCCTATGACAATTCCGGCGCCGTCAGCGGCGCCGAGACTTTCGTGCCGCGCTGGGAGCGCGAGGCGGCGGGCTTCCGCGAGGCGCTGACTGCCCGCCGGCGCGCCGAGATCGACCTGCCCTATGGCGACAATCCCCGCCATCGCCTCGACCTGTTCCACCCGGAGGGGCAGGCGCGGGGCCTCGTGGTCTTCGTCCATGGCGGCTACTGGAAAGCGCTTTCCAAGGATGTCTGGTCGCATCTGGCACGAGGCGCGGTGGAGTCCGGCTTCGCCTTCGCCATCCCGAGCTACCGCCTGGCGCCCGAGGCGCGGCTGACCGACATTGCCGCCGACGTGGCGCGCGCCGTCGCGCTGGCGGCCGAGCGCATCGCCGGCCCGGTGCGCCTCGTCGGCCATTCCGCCGGTGGTCATCTCGTCGCACGCATGGTTTCGTCCGGCACGCCGCTGCCCGGCCCGGTGCTGGGGCGCATCGACCGTGTCGTTCCCGTCAGCGGCCTCCACGACCTTCGCCCCATCCGCCGCACGCGCATGAACGACACGCTGCGCATCGACGCGGCCGAGGCGCTGAGCGAGAGCCCGATGCTGCTGGAGCCCGTGCATCCCTGCCCGGTCCATGCTGTGGTCGGCGCGGCGGAGCTCCCCGAGCTGCGGCGCCAGACCTTTGCGCTCGCCTCCGCCTGGGCCGGGCTCGGCGCGCCGATCGAGGCGGCGGAAATTCCCGGCCGGCACCATTTCGACGTGGTGGAGGAATTGGCCGTCCCAGGATCGCAGGTCACAAGGATTTTGACGGCGGGCGCCTCGCTCTGATAGCTCTCCGCCGGTGGAGGCGCTCTCTCGATGCAAGCGATTTTCGTTCAGTTCAAATGCCGCCCCGGCGCGGCCTATGCCGTGGCCGACGCCCTGGTGGAAAGCGTGGAGGAGATTTCGGAAGTCTACTCCACCTCCGGCCAATACGATCTTCTCGCCAAGTTCTATCTCGAGGCTGGGCGCGACATAGGCCATTTCGTGACCGAGCGGTTGCAGACCGTGGACGGCGTCATGGACACGTTCACCACCGTCGCCTTCAAGGCCTTCGGACGTGGCTGACGCCCCGCTGGCGCCGCTTCAGGATTTAAGTGATCGCGCGCGGGAGGCCGACCGGGCCGATCTGCTTCGCTCGCGCCGCGCGCTGTTCCACCTGCCGGATGGCGTGACCTATCTCGACGGCAATTCGCTGGGTTGCCTCACCTATGCCGCGCGCGAGCGGCTGCGCCATGTCGTCGACCAGGAATGGGGCGAGGGGCTGATCTCCTCGTGGAACGCGGCCTCCTGGGTGGACCTGCCTGCCCGCGTCGGCGCGCGCATCGCCCGCCTCGTCGGGGCGGAGGAGGGGGCGCTCGTTGCCTGCGACTCCACCTCGGTCAACCTGTTCAAGGTCCTGTCCGCCGCTCTGGCGCTGCGCCCCGGCCGGCGTGTGATCGTGTCGGAGCGGTCCAACTTCCCGACCGATCTCTACATGGCCGAAGGGCTCGCTGCCCTGCTCGGGCAGGGGCACGAGTTGCGTCTGGCGGACAGCGCGGAGGAAATCCCCGCGCTTGTGGATGGCGACACCGCCGTCCTGATGCTGACGCAGGTGAACTATCGCACCGGCGCGCTGCATGACATGGCGGCTCTGTCGGCCCTCGCGCACGACCACGGCGCCCTGGCGCTCTGGGATCTCGCGCATTCCGCCGGCGCCCTGCCCGTGGACCTGTCGCGCGACGGAGCGGATTTCGCCGTCGGCTGCGGCTACAAATATCTGAACGGCGGCCCCGGCGCGCCGGCCTTCCTTTATGTCGCCCCGCGCCACGGCGAGGCGGCCCGCCAGCCTCTGTCCGGCTGGTTCGGCCATGCCGCGCCCTTCGGCTTCGAGCCGGGCTACCGGCCGGCGCCGGGCATCGCCCGCTTCCTTACCGGCACACCCTCGGTTCTGGCGCTGTCGGCGCTCGACGCGGCGCTCGATGCGTTCGAGGGGGTGGAGATGTCCCGGCTGCGCGAGAAGTCGATGGCGCTGACCGCCTTCTTCGTGGAGGCGGTGGAGACGCTTTGCGAGGGCCGGGGCCTCACGCTCGCCGGCCCGCGCGAGCCGGCCCTGCGCGGCAGCCAGATCTCCTTTCACCACCCCGCCGCCTACGCCCTGTGTCAGGCGCTGATCGCCGCCGGGGTCGTGGGCGATTTCCGGGCGCCGGACATCCTGCGCTTCGGCTTCGCGCCGCTCTACAATTCCTTTGCCGATGCCCTCCATGCGGCGGATACGATGGCGGCGCTTCTCGCCTCCGGCCGCCACGAGGACGAACGCTTCCAGCGCCGGAACACCGTGACATGACGCTTTCCAAACCCCCCTGTCGCTTCGCCATCGCCGTGCGCTCCCCCGAGGAGGCGCGCCGCGCGCTGGAGGCGGGGGCGGACTACGTCCTGGCGCCGGCGCGGCGGGATCGGCCGGGCGCCGCCGGGACGGTGGAGCGGCGCGGCGACGGCCAGCCCGAACTCTACTTCGCCATGGCCGGCGACGTCACGTTGCCGGCGGACCCGCTGCGCGTGGCGCGGCTGGAAGCGCCGGACGAGTTCGTCGGCGTGCTGCGCGGCGGCTATTCCGTCGTGCTGCTCGATCCCGACCGAGCGCTGCTGCGCGCCTTTTCGCTGGAAACCCTGGCCGAGTTCCAGCGCGCCTGCCGCGAGGCCGGCTTGGAATGCTGGTTCGGCGGCCGGCTCGAACTGCCCGACATTCCGCGCCTTCTGGTGCTGGCGCCCGACGCGCTGGTGTTTGAGGAACTCGATGCCGAAACGCTGGCGACCGGCCGGCGCATGTTGAGCACGCCCGCCGCGCCGCTGGCGCCCGAGCGTGACTTGCCGGAAACGGACCGCATCTTCGTGCGCGGCTTCACGCTGCCCTTCCGCGTCGGGGCCTATCGGTTCGAGCGCGATCGCTCGCAGCGCCTGCGCTTCACCGTGGAGGCCGAGGTGCGCCGCCCCAGCCGCACCCCGCGCGAGGTCAGCGAGGTCTATTCCTACGACATCGTGACGGACGCGATCCGCCGTCTCGCCGACCAGGGCCACACCGATCTGGTGGAAGCGCTGGCCGAGGATCTGGCGGCCGATCTCCTCGGCGACAGCCGGCTCCTTTCGGTCGAGATTCAAGTGGAAAAGCTCGATCTCGGGCCCGAGGCGGTGGGCGTCGTGATTCGACGCCGGCGCGAGGATCGCGGCTTCTGAGAGGCGTCTGCGGGAAAGACGCCGGAGATCTTTGCTTCAAAGGCAGCTCTGAACGGGGCCTTTGGCGGGCTGGAAACAGAAATCTCCTTCCGAACGGTTTGCCGCGATAACGGGCAATGCATGGCACCTTTGCGTGCAACGAATGGTCACGCAACTTTGCAACCATGTTAAAACGTGTTCACATGATGCACATAATCGTGCCCCCGGCACGCCCATGGACCGGAAGGAGAGGATGATGACGAAATCCATGCTGATCGTGAAGTTCGGCGGAAGTTCGATCGCCTCGCCCGATCTCCACAAATGGGTCCAGGCCATCGAGAAGACGACGCGCCCGCTCGTCGTCGTGCCCGGCGGCGGCCCCTTCGCCAACACGGTTCGCCAGTTCCAGACCCGCATCGGCTACGATGGCGAGGCCGCCTATCGCATGGCGCTTCTGGCCATGGAGCAGTTCGGCCACGCGCTGGTCGCGCTCGGCCAGAAGCTGGTTCCGGCCCGCACCCTGGAAGCCATCGAATCGGCGCAGGCGCGGGGCTTTGTGCCGGTCTGGATGCCCTATGAGATGATTTCGTCGAGCGAGGGCGTCGAGCACAACTGGAACGTTACGTCCGACAGCGTCGCCGCCTGGCTCGCCGCGCGGCTCCCCGGCT
Source organism: Aureimonas sp. AU20 (assembly GCF_001442755.1). Classification (NCBI taxonomy): domain Bacteria; kingdom Pseudomonadati; phylum Pseudomonadota; class Alphaproteobacteria; order Hyphomicrobiales; family Aurantimonadaceae; genus Aureimonas; species Aureimonas sp. AU20. The sequence continues at coordinate 1,133,101 of NZ_CP006367.1, forward strand.
CTCCGCTCTGCCTCATCAAGCAGATCGACGTGCCGGCCGGCTCCAGCCTCCAGGCGATTTCCGCCGCCGGCGTGGTGGACCCGTCCTTCGTGGCCTTTCTCCATCCGTCCACCCGGGTCTATGTCGCGGGTCCCTCCGATCTCGCCGTCTCCGGCCGCCGCTTCGGCGAAGGCGTGGTGCCGGGCCGGGAAGTCTCCTCCGAACAGCCGCACACCGCCTTTGCGGAAGCCGCGCAGTAGGCCTTTTCCCATTCCCCGTTTTCCCGCTCCATGCTGATCGACGGCGCTCGGCCGCTTGACGCTCGGCCGCCTGAAGGCGAGCCCGCGCCCGGCCGCGCCCAGCGCGCGCGGGGCGAGGCGCGCGCCGTGTTCGGCCCGGCGGGGCCAGGCGGCGCGACGCGGCTTCGCCGCCTGCATCAGGCCGGCGCGCTCAAGCTGCGCTTTCCCCGCCAGCCCTCGGCCGAGGCCGTTCTCGTCAACACGGCCGGCGGCCTCGCGGGTGGGGACGCCCTGTCGCAAGGCTTCGAGGTCGAGCCGGGCGGCGCGCTCAGCGTCACTACGCAGGCCTGCGAGCGCGTGTATCGCTCCACCGGGGCGGACGCGCGGCTCGATACGCGGCTTCAGGTGGGCGAGGGTGCCGCGCTCCGCTTCCTGCCGCAGGAAACCATCCTGTTCGACGGCGGGCGGTTGGCCCGCACGCTGGAGGTCGAGGCCCACGCCACGAGCCGGGTGCTCCTATGCGAAAGCGTGGTGCTTGGCCGCGAGGCCATGGGCGAGAGCGTGCGCAGCGGCGCCTTGCGCGATCGCTGGCGCATCCGGCGCGAGGGGCAACTCGTCTTCGCCGACGATCTGCGGCTGGACGGCGCGATCGACGCGCTAACCGGCGCCGCTGCTTCGCTGAACGGCGCGCGCGCTTTCGCGACGGTGTTTTGGCAGGACGAGCGGGCGGATCTGCTGCTGCCGGAGCTTCGCGCGCTTCTGGGAGAGGGTGGGGGCGCCAGCCTTCTCGACGGGTTCGGCATCGCCCGGATCGTCGCGCCGAGCTATTATGCGCTGCGAAAGCGGCTCGTGCCGGCGCTCGGCCTGCTTTCGCAGGGCGGCCTTCCCCGCGTATGGTCGCTCTGACACCTTCGGTGCCCGCGCCGGTCGATTCGTCGTCTCGGGCGCGGACCTGTTTCAGTGGAGATCGTGCTGATGAACCTCACCCCCCGCGAAAAGGACAAGCTTCTGATCGCCATGGCGGCCGTCGTGGCGCGCAAGCGGCTGGAGCGGGGCGTCAAGCTGAACCACCCGGAGGCGATCGCGCTGATCACCGACTTCGTGGTGGAAGGCGCGCGCGACGGGCGCTCGGTGGCCGATCTCATGGAAGCGGGCGCCCATGTCGTCGGCCGGGATCAGGTGATGGAAGGCATCGCCGAGATGATCCACGACGTGCAGGTCGAGGCCACCTTTCCCGACGGCACGAAGCTGGTGACGGTCCACGAGCCGATTCGCTGAATGTCGGGGGCGGGGTAGGGCCTTCGAGCGTTCCCCGCCCGATTCGCCGCGAAGCCTGAGCTTCGTGAACGGGCGACTTCTTCCGCCCACGCCGTGTCCGCAAGCCCTGTTCCGAAGTCTCAGCGCCCCTGCGTGTCCAGCGCCGCCATCTGGCCGCTCGGCTGCGCGGCGAGAAAGCGGAACGTGCCCGCCGACCGCGAGTAGTAGGCCGGCCCGCTGACGCCGTTCATGATGACGGTGCGCACCTGGAAGGGCTCCGGCGTTCCGGCCGCCGAGACGAGGCCGAAACTGGCGCCCAGAACCGCCAGGGCGATCGAAAAGGTCACGAGCTTCGCTTTCATCACTTCTCGCGCGTCCCACCACGAGACACGGCCGGCTTGGCGCCGCCTTCGCGTCTCTTCGCTTCTGCCCCTCATCATAGACCGGCTGAATTTCGGTTCGGTGACGGGCTCGGCGTCAATTTTATCGATCCAGTCCCGAGCCTCGGTGCAGCCCCGGCCGTTCCGCCCTTTGACAAGCCGCTCCGGCGCTTCCATCCTGCCTGTTCGAAACCCGTCGGGATTGCCGGGGCGGGGCCGCCCGTGCCAAGGGCGGAGCGGCGCGACCGACACACGGGCGCTTGTCGACCAAACGAGGGACATTCATCATGCTGAGACGATCCATCCTGACCGCCGCAACGCTCGCCGCCGCCACGGCGCCGGCCTTCGCGCACATGAACCCGGCCGAGCACGGCTCGTTCATGGCGGGTGTCAGCCATCCGCTGTTCGGCGCCGATCATATCCTCGCCATGGTCGCGGTCGGCCTCTGGGCCGCGCTGATCGGCGGGCGCGCTCTCTGGCTCGTGCCCTCCGCCTTTGTCGGCACCATGCTGGTCGGCTTCGCGCTGGCCCTGTCGGGCGTCTCGCTTCCCTTCGTGGAGCCCGCCATTCTCGCCTCCGTCGTGGCGCTCGGCCTTCTCGTGGCGCTGGCGGTTCGCCTGCCGACCGCGCTTTCGGCGGTCGTCGTCGGCCTCTTCGCGCTGTTCCACGGCTACGCCCATGGCGGCGAGCTGGGCGGTGCGGGTGCCGGCAGCTTCGCGTTCGGCTTCGCCCTGTCCACCGCCGTCCTGCACGGGCTCGGCCTCGTTCTCGGCCGCTCGCTCGGCGGCTCGGGCCTTCTGCCGCGCCTGCTCGGCGGCGCTACGGCCCTGGGCGGCCTCGCGCTGATGGTGGGCTGAGATGATTCCCGGCGAAGTCTTCGTCGCCGAGGGCGACATCGTCCTGAACGAGGGGCGGGAGGCGATCGAACTTCACGTCGCCAATGCGGGCGACCGGCCGGTGCAGGTCGGCTCGCACTATCATTTCGCCGAGACCAACGGGGCCCTGCGCTTCGACCGCGAAGCGGCGCGGGGCTATCGCCTCGACATCGCCGCCGGAACGGCGGTGCGCTTCGAGCCCGGCCAGTCCCGCGACGTGCGGCTGATCCCGCTGTCGGGAAACCGGCGCGTATTCGGTTTCAACGGCCGCGTTCAGGGGCAACTCTGACCGAAAAGCCAACTCTGACCAAAAAGAAAGGCGCCGCGAGGCGCCTTTCCTTGCGAGCGGTCGAGGACGGCTCAGTTGCCGGTGCGGTCCGGCGTCGCGTTGGGCCCCTGGCGCAGGGCGCTGCGGATCGAACCGAGGTCGACCTGAACGCGCGGGCTCGGAATGTTGTAGAGCGCCGCCGGCCCGGTGCCGGCCGTGCTCTGGGACGTGCTGCCCGTGGCCGAGCCGGTGGAGCCGCCGATCGTCGTGGCGGCGCCGATATTGCCGCTGCGCGCCGCCGCGTCTGCGTTCACCGAGTTCAATGTCGAGGAGCCCGCCGTCGCGCGCTCCTGCGTCGAGGTGCTGCTGGAGCCGACGCCGCCCGACGAGCCGACCGCGTTGGTCGCTCCGCCGAGGCTGGGCGTGGTCGCACCGCTGGCGCCCGCGCTGCCGCTGCCGATACTGCTGCCGCCGACACCGCCGCCGGCGCTGCTGCCGCTGATGCCACCGCCGCCGCCGACGCTTTGGGCCGCGGCGGGTGCGGCGAAGGCCAGCCCTGCGGCGAGGGCGATCAAGGAGGGTGAAAGGACGCGCATCGCTTTGCCTCGTTCTGGGGCGGGATCAGAGGCCCGCCGGATGGCTCGAATCGGGCCCGATGGACCCCTTTGTTCCCAAACAGGAAAACGCGCTTCCCGTTCCCCTTCCAAGCCTGCCATCCGCTTTCCTTCGCGCTTTGGTTAGCGCGAAGCTCCCTTCAGCGCGCCTTCGCGTTCGGCACGATGCGCGCCCGGCGCGGCGGCGTGAGGGGCCGCGTCACGCCGCTCTCGTTGATGACCGATCCGTCCGATCGGGCGAAGTCGCCTGCGCGGCCCGGCCCGATCGCCGGGTCGCCCTCGCGGGCGCGCAGCCGCGTCGAGGTACCGTCCGCGTCCGGCCGGGGAATGCGCGGCTTCAGATAGCTGTTGTCGTAGTCGCGTCCGTATTGCCGCTCCTCCACCGTGTCCCCAAACACCGGCGCGTTGGGAATGGCGAGCGGCGCGCGCACCTTCGGCGCGCCGGCGATCGACGCGCCCGACATGGAGGAGCCGACCGGCGTGCCCGGCGGGCCGGGGTCGAAGGGCTGGGCCTGCGCCATTCCGCCCATGAGGGCGAGACCGAGGGCGGGCAGCAAGGTCGGACGAAGAAGGTTGGACAAGGGCATCATGCTTCCTAAACGCGCAAGCCGGCGAAAAGCTCAACTTTCCCGCATTGCGAGAGAAGACAAGCTTCCGCGATCGAACTAATCTGCCCCCGCCGAATGCGCCGAGGAGACCCGATTCATGCCCGCATCCATCAGCCGCGCCAGCTACGCCGCCATGTACGGACCAACCGTGGGCGACCGGGTGCGGCTGGCCGATACGGACCTCATCATCGAGGTCGAGCGCGATCTCACCACCTATGGCGAGGAGGTCAAGTTCGGCGGCGGCAAGGTGATCCGCGACGGCATGGGTCAGTCCCAGGCGAGCCGGGCCGAGGGCGCGGTGGACACGGTCATCACCAACGCGCTGATCCTCGACCATAGCGGCATCTACAAGGCCGATGTGGGGCTTCGCGGCGGCCGCATCCACGCCATCGGCAAAGCCGGCAACCCCGACACGCAGCCGGGCGTCACCATCGTCGTCGGCCCCGGCACGGAAGTGATTGCCGGCGAGGGCAAGATCCTCACCGCCGGCGCGGTGGACAGCCACATCCATTTCATCTGCCCGCAGCAGATCGAGGAGGCGCTGTTTTCCGGCGTCACCTGCATGGTGGGCGGGGGCACCGGCCCGGCGCACGGCACGCTGGCCACCACCTGCACGCCCGGCCCCTGGCACATGGCGCGCATGCTCCAGTCGCTCGACGGCTTTCCCATGAACTTCGCCCTGTCGGGCAAGGGCAACGCCTCGCAGCCGCAGGCGCTGGTCGAGATGGTGCGCGCGGGCGCGGCGGCGCTGAAGCTGCACGAGGACTGGGGCACGACCCCGGCCGCCATCGACTGCTGCCTGACGGTGGCCGACGAATACGACGTGCAGGTGATGATCCACACCGACACGCTGAACGAATCGGGCTTCGTGGAAGACACGGTCGGCGCTTTCCGGGGCCGCACGATCCACGCCTTCCACACGGAAGGGGCGGGCGGCGGCCACGCGCCCGATATCATTAAGGTCTGCGGCCTGCCCAACGTCCTGCCGGGCTCCACCAATCCGACCCGGCCCTACACGATCAACACGCTGGAAGAGCATCTCGACATGCTCATGGTGTGCCACCATCTCGACCCGTCCATCCCTGAGGACATCGCCTTTGCCGAGTCGCGCATCCGCAAGGAGACGATCGCGGCCGAGGACATCCTGCACGATATCGGCGCCTTCTCGATCATCTCCTCTGACAGCCAGGCCATGGGCCGCGTCGGCGAGGTTATCATCCGCACCTTCCAGACCGCCGACAAGATGAAGAAGCAGCGCGGCCGCTTGGCCGGCGAGACGGGCGACAACGACAATCTGCGGGTGCGCCGCTACATCGCCAAGGTGACGATCAATCCGGCGCTGGCGCAGGGCATGGGCCGCGAGATCGGCTCGGTCGAGGTCGGCAAGCGCGCCGATCTCGTGCTCTGGGACACCGCCTTCTTCGGCGTGAAGCCGGCCATGGTGCTGCTCGGCGGCACGATCGTCGCCGCGCCCATGGGCGATCCCAACGCCTCCATCCCGACGCCGCAGCCCGTGCATTATCGCCCGATGTTCGGAGCCTACGGCAAGGCGATCGGCGCCTCCGGCGTCACCTTCGTCTCGGGTGCCGCCATGGCCGACGGCCTGCGCGAGAAGCTCGGCTGCGAGAAGACCTTCCTGGCGGTGGAGAACACGCGCGGCGGCCTCACCAAGGCTTCGATGATCCTCAACGACCTGACGCCGCATATCGAGGTCGATCCCGAAACCTACGAGGTGCGCGCCGACGGCGAGTTGCTGACCTGCGAGCCCGCCAAGGTGCTGCCCATGGCGCAGCGCTATTTCCTGTTCTAGATTCGGGCAACCGCGCATCGGCACAGCCGCAGGAGACGCAGATGACGCCGCTCGGGCTTGCGACAGACGGGGCATGGTCTCCCATGGCGCCTCACGGCTGCGACGTCTTTGCTCCGCCGTTTTCACCCTGGCGGACGAACCCCTTTGACGACAATTTCGAGCGAGTGAAACGGCGTGATCGAGGCCAATAGCATCATCGAGCGCGGCGCCTTCCTGGGCGAGGCCGCGGACACCATCACGCTGGACGAGGCGCAGCGCCATCGCCGGCGTATGGCCATGGTCAGCGACAAGGGCATCGCCTTCCTGCTCGATCTCGAGGAGGCGCGGCTCCTGCGCGAGGGCGACATGATCGTCCTGTCGGACGGGCGCTACGTCCAGGTCCTGGCCAAGCCCGAGGAACTCTACGCCGTGGAAGGGCGCGACAGCGTGCATCTTCTGACGCTGGCCTGGCAGATCGGCAACCGGCACCTGCCCTGCCAGATCGAGGCCAAGCGCATTCTCCTGCGCCGTGACCATGTGATCCGCGAGATGCTGCGCGAGCTGGGCGCCCATGTCGAGGAGGTCGAGGCCGCCTTCGATCCCGTCGGCGGCGCCTATGCCAGCCCCGGCGCGGCCGCGCATTCGCATGGCCACGGCCATCACGGGCATGGCTGAGCTGGGCCCGGCCGGAGCTTCGGGGGAAAGCGCCGGGATCGCGGCGCTGGTCCGGCTTCTGACCTGGACCTCGCCAGCCTTTCCCGTCGGCGCCTTCGCCTTTTCACACGGGCTGGAAGCGGTGATCGCCGAGGGGCGGGTGCGGGACGGCGAGGCGCTGTTCGGCTGGATCGAGACCCTGCTTCTGCATGGTTCGGGCTGGAACGACCTCGTCTTTCTCACCGAGGCCCATCGGCTGGCGAGCCAGGGCGAGACGGGGCCGGGCTGGGACGATCTTGTGGCACTCGCCCGCGCCTCCGCCGGATCGGCGGAGCGGCGGCGCGAGGTGATGGATCTCGGACGCGCCTTCGCGGAGGCCGCCGCGCCTTGGGCCGAGCCGCTTCAGCCCGGAGCGGCGCCCGTGCCCTATACGCTGGCTTTCGGCGCGCTGGCCGCGCGAGAGGGCGTGCCGCTTCTGCCCTGCCTTGCCGCCTTCGCCCATGCCTTCGCCGCCAATCTCGCCAGCGTCGCCGTGCGCCTCGTGCCGCTCGGCCAGCGCGAGGCGGTGCGCGTTATTCGCCGGCTGGAGCCGGTCGTCGGCAGCGCCGCCCGGCGCGCCGCGGGCTCGACACTGGACGATCTCGGCTCGGCCGCGATCCTGTCCGACATCGCGGCGCTACGCCACGAAACCCTGCAACCGAGGCTGTTCCTGACATGAGCCATTCGTCCGCGACCGAGAGCCCGTCCCGCCGCCGCCACGGCCCGCTTCGCGTCGGCATCGGCGGCCCGGTCGGCTCCGGCAAGACGACGCTGTGCGAGAAGATCTGCCTCGCCGCGCGCGACCAATGGTCGATAGGCGTCGTCACCAACGACATCTACACGACCGAGGATGCCGAAGCCCTGGTGCGCCGGCAGGCGCTGACGGCGGACCGGATCATCGGCGTGGAGACGGGCGGCTGCCCGCACACGGCGATTCGCGAGGACGCCTCGCTGAACCTGCGCGCCATCGCCGAGCTGAACGCCCGCCATCCCGATCTCGATCTGATCCTGGTGGAATCGGGCGGCGACAATCTCGCCGCGACCTTCTCGCCCGATCTGGTGGACCTGTCGATCTACGTCATCTCCGTCTGCCAGGGCGACGACATTCCCCGCAAGGGCGGGCCGGCCATCACTCGCTCCGATCTTCTCGTGGTCAACAAGGCCGATCTGGCGCCCTATGTCGGAGCCGATCTGGAGCGCATGAAGCGGGACGCCGCCAAGGGGCGCGGCCCCTTGCCCTTCGTCTTCGCCGACCTGTCGCGCCGCGAGGGGCTGGCCGCGATCCTCGACTTCCTGGCGCGGACTGGGGGCCTTGTGCCGCTTCGCGAGGCGGCATGAGCCGGCTGTTTCTCAAAAATCCGCTCGCCGTCTTGGAGCCGCTGGCGGCGGGCGGGATCGTCGTGGAAGCGGGGCGGATCGCCGAACTCGTGCCGAGCGGGGCCGAGCCCTCCGCCCCCGTGGACGAGGTCTTCGACGCCTCGCGCCATGTCGTGCTGCCTGGCCTCGTCAACACGCACCATCATTTCTACCAGACGCTGACGCGCGCCCACCCGGAAGCCATCGACAAGGAACTCTTTCCCTGGCTGCAGGCGCTTTATCCGATCTGGGCGCGGCTCGACCCCGACAGCTTTCGCCAGTCGGTGCGCCTGGCGCTGACCGAACTCCTGCTGTCGGGCTGCACCACGGCGGCCGACCATCACTATCTCTTCCCGCAGGGGCTAGAGGAGGCGATCGACATCGAGGCCGAGGAGGCGAAGGCGCTGGGCATCCGCGTGACGCTGACGCGCGGCTCGATGAATCTCAGCCAAAAGGATGGCGGCCTGCCGCCTGACTCCGTGGTGCAGGACGAGGACACGATTCTCGCCGATTCCGAGCGGCTGCTGAACCGGCTTCACGATCGCTCCGACGGCGCGATGGTGCAGATCGCGCTGGCACCCTGCTCGCCCTTTTCGGTGACCAAGAGCCTGATGGAAAAGAGCGCGGCGCTGGCCGAGCGCTTCGACTGCCGGCTCCATACCCATCTCGGCGAGACCGAGGACGAGAACCGCTTCTGCGAGGAGCGCTTCCGCTGCCGCCCGGTGGACTATCTCGAAGAGGTCGGCTGGATGGGGCCGCGCACCTGGCTGGCGCATGGCATCCATTTCACCTCCGACGAATGCCGGCGGCTCGGCGCGCACAAGGTCGGCGTCTGCCATTGCCCGACCTCCAACGCGGTACTCGCCTCGGGCTTCTGCAAGGTGGGGGAACTGGAGGCGGCGGGGAGCCCCGTCGGGCTCGGCGTCGATGGCTCGGCCTCCAACGATTCCTCCAACATGATGGAGGGCGTGCGCCACGCGCTGATGCTCGGGCGGCTGCGCACCGGCTCGGCCTCTTCGGTCACGGCGCGGGACGCCTTCCGCTATGCCACCGAAGGCTCGGCGGCGTGTCTTGGACGCGCCGATATCGGCCGTATCGCGCCGGGGCTGCAGGCCGATCTTGCGCTCTTCACGCTGGACGAGCTGCGCTTTTCCGGCGCGCACGATCCGATATCGGCGCTCGTGCTCTGCGGCGCGACGCGGGCGGACCGGGTCATGGTCGCCGGGCGCTGGCGCGTCGTGGACGGGCAGCCGATCGGCATCGATCTCGCCCGGCTGCGCGCCGAACATGGCGCTGCGGCGCGCCGCTTCGCCTGATGTCAGAGCTCGGGTTGGACAGAATGTCGCAGGTGCGATAAGCGCCGAAACACCTGCCGCAGACTTGTACCCTCCGACGCGACGACGCTGGCCCGCCTTTCGCGGATGCGCCGGGGAGGGGAGGGCGCCGGCTTGCGGCAGGGCGAACCCGAAGACAGAAGGCTGCGAGGCGCATCATGAGCGACGCGAACGACGACTACATCTATGACGAGGCCACCGGCGAATGGCGCCCAGCCTCGGAAATGGCGGAAGCCGCCGGCGCCAAGCCGGAAGCGCGCGACGCGGCTGGCAACGTCCTGGCGGACGGCGACAGCGTCACCCTCATCAAGGATTTGAAGGTGAAGGGCGCGGGCCAGACCCTCAAGCAGGGCACGGTGATCCGCTCCATCCGCCTGACCGAAAACCCGGAAGAGATCGACTGCCGCCATGAGGCGATCAAAGGTCTGGTGCTGCGCACCGAGTTCGTGCGCAAGCGCGGCTGACCTGAACCATCCGGAGGCGAAGCGGGTTCGTTTCGCCGCCGGATGGGCCCTTCGGTCACGGCATCGCCGCTGCCGGCCCTCGCCGTGGCCGCCACCGGGCCGTCATGGGCCCGCAATGCGTCTGGTGTATCGGATGAACCGAGCCGGTTGTGCTCCGGCCGGAGATGTCTGCCCAAACCTCACAGGGCCGACCATCCGACACTTGGGGAGGGAAGGCTAGCCAAGGGCAGGGCGCTACACTCTCTTATCCGCCGCGCCGCGTTCCAACACCGCCGGAAGAGAAATCCTTTGCCCCGGCACTCCACCGCCTCATGAGACTGCGTGCCCGCAAAGCATGGCCTTCGCCGTAAAACTTCCTGGCAAAACGCGGGAGATTTGGTGAGAACGTGCCTGGACCTCTGGGAAGAAAGAACCGCCCGTGACCGCAAGTGCCGCTCCCGCTCTGCCCGCTGCCGTGATCTTCGACATGGACGGGCTGCTGTTCGACTCGGAGATCCTCAGCCGCGACGCCTTTCTTTCCGCGTCCAGCGAGATCGGACGGGCGGCGAGCGAGGCGGATTTCCTCGTCATGGTCGGCCGGCCCTGGACGATCAACCGTGTCTATCTCCAAGACTTCTTCGGCGAGGCGCTGGATATCGAGGCCTTCGGCGCGGTCTGGCGCCGGCACTATGTCGCTGGAAAAGCAACGCTGGCGCTGAAGGCAGGGGTGGTGGAGTTTCTCGACCATCTCGACGCCTTGAAGATCCCGCGCGCCATCTGCACCTCGTCCGTCCACGAGGACGTCGCCTTCAATCTGGCGCTGCACGGGTTGGCGCATCGCTTCGACGCGGTGATCGCGAGCGGCGACTATACCAAGGGCAAGCCGGCGCCCGACCCGTTCCTGCGCGCGGCAGAAGTTCTCGGCGTCGATCCCAGTGAGTGTCTGGCGCTGGAAGACTCGCACAATGGCGTGCGCGCGGCGGCGGCGGCCGGAATGCGAACGGTCATGGTGCCCGATCTCCTGCCGGCCACCGACGAAATCCGCGCCCTTTGCCGGCTCGTCGCCGCCGACCTGCACGAGGTCCGCACGCATCTCACGCCCTGAGGGCGGCTGTCAGATCGCTCGCGCCTGATAAGCGCTCGTCACATAGGGAACGGTGATCTCGTCCTGCCCCGCCGTTTCCGGCGTCTCGACCAGAAGGCGGCGCAGACGGCCCGCCACCGCCTCCTGCTCCTCGGCGGGCAGGGCGGCGACATAGCTGACCGACAGGCAACGATCGACCACCACGCGCTCGGGCGGGCCGACCTGCTTGTTGCGCAGTTGCGTTTCCGCCAGCGGGCCGAAACCCTTGGCTGGGAAGAGCGCTCGCCACGCGCCACTTTCGTGGCGCGGCGTGTCGCCGGCCAGCCTCCGCATGATGTCGCCCAATTGGTGCAGCCAGGGCACGCTCTCGTCGCGCATGTTCCAGATGAGGATGAGCGAGCCGCCGGGCCGCAGCACGCGCCGGATCTCGGCCAAGGCGCTGCGCGTCGCGAACCAATGAAAGGACTGGGCGCAGCACACGGCCGAAAAGGCCGCGTCCTCGAAGGGCAGGGCGTCGGCCACCGCATCGATCACCGGCACGCCGGGATGGGCGGCGGCAAACCCCTCGCGCATGGCGGCCACCGGCTCGGCCGCCACCACGCTCGCCCCGGTGGCGAGAAGAAGCCCGGTGAACTTGCCCGTGCCGGCGCCGAGATCGAGCACTCGCTCGCCCGGCGCGATGCGCTGCGACAGCCAGCCGCCAAGCGCCTCGGGATAGCCCGGTCGGCCCCTGGCATAGGTCTCGGCGGCGCGCGAATAGCCCTCGCGCGCCGCCTCGTGGACTCCTTGTCCGCTCACTGCGCCTTCGGCAGCGCGTAGGCGATCACGCTGTCCCCCCGCTTGGTGCCGAGCGAGCCGTGGCCGCCGGCCACCACCAGCACATACTGCCGCCCGTCGGCACCGCGATAGGTCATGGGCGTCGCCTGACCGCCGGCCGGCAGGCGCGAGCGCCAGAGTTCCGCGCCGGTCGTCACGTCGTATCCGCGCACATACTGGTCCAGCGTGCCGGACAGGAAGGCGACGCCGCCTGCCGTCATCACCGGGCCGCCGAGATTGGGCACGCCCATGCGGAAGGGGATCATGGGCACGGGCGCGGCGTCGCGCACGGTGCCGTTCTTGTGCATCCAGGCGACTTCGCCGGTGGTCAGATCGACGCCCGCGACATTGCCCCAAGGCGGCGCCTGGCAGGGCAGGCCGAGCACGGAGGTGAAGGGCCGAAGCTTCACGGCATAGGGCGCGCCGAAATTCTCGTTCAGGGCCGGCAGGGCGCCTTCCGGCTTTTCCTTGTTCACCACCAGCGTCCGGTCCTGCGGGCGCGGCACGAGGGTGGACAGGAAGGCGAGATGGGCCGGCGTGCCGAACAGGACGCCGCGCTGCGGATCGACCGCCACGGAGCCCCAGTTGAAGACGCCGAAATTGCCGGGATAGATGATCGAGCCTTCCAGCGAGGGCGGCGTGAAGCGCCCGTCATAGCGATAGGAATGGAAGGCGATGCGGCAGAAGAGCTGGTCGAACATGGTCGCGCCCCACATGTCGCGCTCGCGCAGCGGCTTGGGATCGAAGCTGACCTGCGAGACCGGCTGCGTCGGCGCCGTGTGGTCGGGCGCGACGGCCCCGCCGGGCGCTGGCTTCTCGCGAACGGGCAGAACGGGCGTGCCGGTGCGCCGGTCGAGCACGAAGACCTCGCCCTGCTTGGTCGGCTGAACCAGAGTGGGCACGGTCTCGCCGTTGATCGGCAGATCGATCAGGCTAGCCTGCGAGGGCACGTCATAGTCCCAGAGATCGTGATGCACGGTCTGGAAGTGCCAGCGGACCTGACCCGTGCGGATGTCCAGCGCGACGACCGAGGAGGAATAGCGCTCCACATTCTCCGAGCGGTTGGCGCCCCACTGGTCCGGCGGCTGGTTGCCGAGCGGCACGTAGACCATGCCGAGCGCGGGGTCCGCGCTCATGATCGACCAGGAATTGGGCGAGTTCGGCGTGTAGGTCCCGCCTTCGCCGATCGGCGCCGTGTCGGTCGGATTGCCCGAATCCCAGTTCCAGACGAGATCGCCGGTCGTGGTGTCGAAGGCGCGGATGACGCCGGAAGCCTCAGCGGTCGAGACATTGTCCAGAACCGTGCCGCCGACGATCACGAGATTGTCGGCCACGACCGGGGGCGAGGTGGAATAGTAGGAGCCCGGATTGACGTTGGGCATCCGGTTCCAAAGATCGATCTGCCCGTCACCGCCGCCGAAATTCGAGCAGACATGGCCGGTCTCAGGATCGAGCGCGATGAGGCGCGCGTCCGCCGTCGGCATGAAGAGCTTGGCGTCGCAGACGGCCGTCTCGGCATTGGCGGCCGCCACCGGCAGGCCGGGATCGGCCGAGCCGGCGTTCTGCTGGGTGGGCGCGCCTTCGCTCGAAGCGCCGCTTGCGCCGCGTTCCTGCGGCGCGGTCAGTCCGCCTTGTGCGGCGAGTTCGGAGGCCGTACCGGCAGGGGCGTTCGGGTTTTCGGCGACGTTGGTCGGGGCCGGCTGCGCGGCGGCTTGAGCGCTGTTGGCGGAGCCGGGCGGCTGGTAGGCGAGGCCGCGGCAGGTCAGGTGTTGGAGCGCCAGCGCACCCTGGATGCGCGGGTCATAGCGCCAGACCTCGGCGCCGGTCGTCGCATTGAGCGCGATGACGCTCTGGTGCGGCGTGCAGAGGTAGAGGCGCTCGCCGATCTTCAGCGGCGTCACCTGGAACGTGGTCTCGACGGGGTCGCCGGGCTGCGGCAGGTCGCCGGTGTGGAATTGCCAGGCTTCTTCCAGGTTCGACACGTTGGCCGGCGTGATGTCGGCGAGCGGCGACCAGCGCTGGCCGGCCTGCGTGCGCCCATAGGCGTGCCATTCGCCCGCCGGAATGCCCGAGGCGTCGGCAGAGATGCGGGTGCGCACGCCCGGCAACTCGCCCTCGATCCGGTGCAGATCCACGAACCAGGACGTGATGGCCACGGCGACCGCCACGACCAGCGAGCCGCTCAGCATGGCGCCGGTGCCGCGAAGGGCCGAAGGGGGCGTAAAGGCCCGCCCGTCCAGCGCGTCCGCCACGCTGCGTCGGCCGAGCTCGCGCGTCACGAAGGGCAGGAGCAGCACGGCGCCGAGCACGAACACGACATCGCCGCGCGCCGCCAAGGGCCACCAGTCGAAGCCGACTTCGTAGAGCGCCCAGATCAGCGTGCCGAGAACCAGCAGCGCATAGACCGCCAGCGCTTCCGGCTTGCGCCGGTAGAGAAGAATGGCGGTGACGAGGAAGAGAACCGAGGCGACGAGATAATAGGCCGAGCCGCCCTTCAGGAGGAGCCAGGCACCGCCCGCGAGCAGTGCCAGGCCGAATACGGCGAGGAGGATGGAAAGAACAAGAAGGGCAGGTGGGGGAGAGCGGCCGGGCATGGTCGGGTTCCTTCGCGGCGACGACTGGTGCGAGATGTCGCGCTGCGAAAGGGCTTCAAGCCAAAACCTCACGCAAACGGGAAGATTAGGTCCGACCCGGTCGAATCTCGGTGAGAAACGCTGTGCGCGGGCGGAGCAATGGCTCTGCGGAGGGGAGCCAAAGAAGCTGGAGCGGACGCCTTTGCCGGCTAACCCCTGCGGAATGCCATGCCCCGTCCCTGGCGCAAACGAGCGGCAGTGCCTTCTCGATGCGCGCAAGGTGTCAGGCTCGACCGGCTCCAACGGCGCACAGGCGCCGTCGAACCGACTGAAGCGGGGCGCTAGATTGGATCGACGCGCACCGGCTCGGGCAGAAGGAATTCCACGAGATTGCTGCCCGTCCCGCCGCGATCCACCACCAGAAAGTCCGACACGTCCTCCAGCGCGATCAGCGGGTGGTGCCATGTGCCCTTGGCGTAGGAGACGCCCTGCCGGCCGCTTGCCAGAAAGGCCACCGGCTCGCCGGGCTGGCCGTCCCGATCGGGCGCGACGACCACGAGATAGGGTCGGCCCTCCAGCGGCATGAAGGCCTGGCTGCCCAGCGGATGGCGCTCCAGCATGGAAATCTCCAGCGGCAGGGAGAAGGGCTTGCCCCGGAAGATCGAGATCAAGGCGTGGCCGCCGCCGGACGCCACGTCCACCGGCGCGATGTCATGGAAGCGCGTCGTCGTGCCGTTGTTGATGAGGCGGATTTCGGTGGAATTGTCGGGCTCGATCACTTCGCCGAAGGGGCGAAAGCTGTCGGCGTCGAGCGGGCGGGGCGAAAGGCGCTTCATGACGCGGCTCGCTCTCCCAGGATCGCGGCGATGCGCAGGCGGGCGATCTTTTCGACCTCGCGGCAGGCGGCGGCAAATTCCTGCGTCTCGCCGTTTTCCACCCGCCTCTCGAAGGCGGCGAGGATGCCGTGCTTGGAAAGGCCGCGCACGGCGATGATGAAGGGAAACCCGAAGCGCTCGGTGTAGCGCCCGTTGAGGGCGGTGAAGCGCTCCAGCTCCTCCGGCGTCAGCTGGTCCAGCCCGGCCGAGGCCTGCTCGGCGGAGGATTCCGCGGTCAGCCCGCCGGCCAGCGCCAGCCGACCGGCGAGATCGGGATGGGCACGGAGGACGGCGAGGCGCTCGGCTTGGCTCGCCCGGCGGAACGTGGCGGCGAAGGCGGCGGAAAGGCTAGGAGCCGTGTCGTGGGCCGGGCCGATGCCGCGATCCAGAACCCGCTCGGCCAGATAGGCCGAGTGCTCGAACACGCCGCCGAACATTCGCAGGAAGACCGCGCTCTCCAGCCGGCTCGGCTGGATCGACGGGCGATAGGGGAAGTGCTCGCGCCAGTGGCGGGCGATGTCGGCGCGCGTCGCCACCCAGACGTCGGGCTTGGACTGGATATAGTCGAGGAAGCGCGCGAGCGCCTGCGCCCGGCCGGGGCGGCCGACCAGCCGGCAATGCAGGCCGATATTCAGCATCTTCGCCTGGCCTTCGCCTCCCTCGGCATAGAGACAGTCGAACGCGTCCTTCAGATAGGTGAAGAACTGCTCGCCCGTGTTGAAGCCCTGGGGCGTGGCGAAGCGCATGTCGTTGCTGTCCAGCGTGTAGGGCAGGATCAGGAGCGGCTTGGTGCGCGTTTCCTGCCAATAGGGCAGATCGTCGGCATAGGCGTCGGAGGCGTAGAGGAAGTCGCGCTCGGCGGCGAGTTCCAGCGTGTGCTGCGAGGAGCGGCCGGTGTACCAGCCGAGCGGCGCCTCGCCCGTCACCGCCTCGTGCAGCGCCAGCGCCTCGTCCATGTCGGCGCGCTCGGCCTCGATCGTGTGATCGCGATAGTCGATCCATTTCAGCCCGTGCGAGGCGATCTCCCAGCCGGCTTCTTGCATGGCGGCGACCTGTTCGGGGCTGCGCTCCAGGGCGGTGGCCACGCCATAGACGGTCACCGGCAGCCGGCGCTCGGTGAACATCCGCCAGAGCCGCCAGAAGCCGGCGCGCGCGCCGTATTCGTAGATCGATTCCATGTTCATGTGGCGCTGGCCCGGCCAGGGCGCTGCGCCGACGATCTCCGACAGAAAGCCCTCGGAGGCCTTGTCGCCGTGGATCACCGCGTTCTCGCCGCCTTCCTCGTAGTTCACCACGAACTGGACGCAGATCCTGGCCGGGCCGGTGCCGCCGGGGTTCGGCCAGCGCGGATCGGGGGTGCGGCGTCCGTATCCGAGCATGTCGCGGGGATAGGCTGTGGTCATGGCGCGGCTCTCCGGTCTCAGGCGTCCCTTTCGGATACGACGATCCACCGCCGATTTCCATGGCCGTCCGGGCGCGGGATCGTTCCCTGGAATCGTTCCGAGACTGGACGAGGGCGCCTGAAGCGGTGCAGACTGATTGACCGGATGGTCAAGACCGAAGGATCCCTCGATTCATGACAGCCAACGACGCGCCGGCCGGCCGGCTGACGACGCATGTCCTCGACACGGCGCGCGGCGTGCCCGCGAGCGGCCTGGAACTCGTGCTCCACCGTGTGGAGGGCGACCGGCGCGAGCTGGTGGTGGAAACGCGCACCAATGCTGACGGGCGCTGCGACAAGCCGCTTCTGGAGGGCGAGAGCTGCCGGCCCGGCGTCTACGAGCTGACCTTCTTCTGCGGCCCCTATTTCGACGGAAACGGCACCGAGCTGCCGGCGCCGAAATTCCTGGACGACGTGGTGATCCGCTTCGGCGTGGCCGAGACGCGGCACTACCATGTGCCTCTTCTCATCTCGCCCTTCGGCTATTCCACCTATCGCGGGAGCTGAGACACGATGAGCGAGGCGATCCGCTTTCTCCTGAACGGCGAGGACCGCAGCGTCGAGGGCCTCATGCCCACGACCACGGTTCTCGATTATCTCAGAGGCCCCACCGAGCGGCTGACCGGCACGAAGGAAGGCTGCGCTGAGGGCGATTGCGGCGCCTGCACGGTCCTGATCGAGGAGCCGGACGGGGAAGGCGGCCTCCGGCGCCGCGCCGTCAACAGCTGCATCCTCTTCCTGCCGGCGCTGCACGGGCGCTCGGTGGTGACGGTGGAGCATCTCGGCCAAGACGGGCCGCACCCGATCCAGAGCGCCATGGTGGAGCGGCATGCCAGCCAATGCGGCTTCTGCACGCCGGGCTTCGTGATGCAGCTCTATGCGGGCTGGCAAACCGGTGCGCTCGGTGATCGTCAGTCGGTGAAGGATCTCGTGTCCGGCAATCTCTGCCGCTGCACCGGCTATGGGCCGATCGTGGATGCCGGGCTCGATCTCGCCAAGCAGCCGCTGCCCGATACGGCGAGCGCGGATGCGGGAACCGCCAAGCGGCTGCGCGCCGCGCGCGGCGAAAGCGTCTTTCGTTATGAGGCGGAGGGCCGGCTCTGGCTCTCGCCCGGCAATGTGGACGATCTCGCCGACTGCTATGCCGCGCATCCCGACGCCACGCTGGTCGCGGGCGCCACCGATGTTGGGCTCTGGGTCACCAAGCAGCATCGCGACCTGCCGGTGATGATCGACGTTTCGCGCGTCGAGGACCTTCGCCATGTCGAGGAAGGGCCGCACTCGCTTTTCTTCGGCGCGGGCGTGACGCATGCTGAGGCGCGGCTGCGGCTGGCCGAGATCCACCCCGATCTCGGCGAGGTCATGCGCCGCTTTGCCGGCTATCAGATCCGCAACACTGGCACAGTCGGCGGCAACATCGCCAATGGCTCGCCGATCGGCGACCTGCCGCCCATGCTGATCGCGCTGGGCGCCAATCTCTTCCTGCGCCGGGGTGACGATATGCGGACGCTGCCCTTGGAAGAGTTCTTCATCGCCTATGGAAAGCAGGACCGCGTGCCCGGCGAGTTCGTCGCCGCCATCGAAGTGCCGCTCCTGAAGGAGGACGAGCGCTTCGCTGCCTACAAGATTTCCAAGCGGCAGGATTCCGACATTTCCGCCGTGCTCGCCGCCTTCAAGCTGACGCTCGAAGACGGCGTGGTGAGCGAGGCGCGCCTTGCCTTCGGCGGCATGGCGGGAACGCCGAAGCGGGCGCTCGCCGCCGAGCGCGCGCTGACCGGCCGGCCCTTCGACACTGAAGCCGTGGCGCTGGCTGGAGCGGCGCTGCGCGAGGATTTTCAGCCGCTGGACGATCTGCGCGCCAGCGCCGACTATCGGCTTCTCGCCGCCGCCGGCTGCCTGGAGCGCTTCCGGTTGCAACTCGCCGGCGTCCCGACCCGCATCGACGAGGTGGCGTGATGGACGAGACCCGCATTCAGGACCGGGGCGAAGCCGGCACGGTCGAGCCCACCGTGCTCGGCGAAGCGCCGCCGCTGCAACAGACGCGCCTCAAGGGCGGCGTCGGCCAGCCGATCCGCCACGATAGCGGCGCCAAGCATGTCTCGGGCGAGGCGCGCTATCTCGATGACGATCCTGAGCTTCCGGGCACGCTGCAAATCTTCCTCGCCATGAGCCCCAAGGCCCATGCGCGCATCCTCTCCATGGATTTGGCTTCCGTGCGCGCCGCGCCGGGCGTCGCCTGCGTCCTTTCCGTCGAGGATGTGCCGGGCATCAACGACTATTCTCCCGTCTTCGGCGACGATCCGATCTTTGCCGACGGGCTAGTCAGCTTCGTCGGTCAGCCGCTTTTCGCCGTGGCCGCCGAGAGCGTGAAGCAGGCGCGCGCCGCGGCCAAGCTCGCCGTGGTTTCCTACGAGGATCTGCCGGCGGCCGTGACGCTGGACGAGGCGATCGCGGCGGCCGATACGGCCGGCGAGGACCTTCTCGCTCCGCACGAAATGCGCCTCGGCGACTTGGAGGGGGCTCTCGCCGCCGCGCCGCATGTGGTGGAAGGCCGGGTCGAGACCGGCGGGCAGGACCATTTCTACCTCGAAGGCCAGATCGCCTATGCCTGGCCGCAGGAGGACGGCGACGTGGTGGTGCGCTCCTCCACCCAGCACCCTTCCGAAGTGCAGCACAATGTCGCCAAAGCCATCGGCCGCGCCGACCATGCGGTGACGGTCGAAGTGCGGCGCATGGGCGGCGGCTTCGGCGGCAAGGAATCGCAGCCCGCGCTCTTTGCCAGCGTCGCCGCGCTGGTGGCACTGAAGACCGGTCGTCCGGCCAAGTGCCGGCTCGACCGCGACGACGACATGGAAATGACCGGCAAACGGCACGAATGCCGCACCGACTACCGCGTCGGCCATGACGGCGAGGGGCGGCTCGTCGGCGCCGAGTTCCGGCAGTTCATCCGCTGCGGCTATTCCAAGGATCTGTCGGGCGCCATCGCCGATCGCGCGATGTTCCACGCCGACAATGCCTATGACCTGAAGGCCGCCCATATCCATTCGCGCCGCCTGAAGACGCACACGGTCTCCAACACCGCCTTTCGCGGCTTCGGCGGGCCGCAGGGCATGGTGGCGATCGAGCGGGCGATGGACCGGATCGGCTTCGATCTCGGGATCGATCCCCTCGACGTGCGCAAGCGCAATTTCTACCCCGCCATGGGCAGCGCCGAGCCGGGCGTGACGCCCTATCGCCAGAGCGTCGAGGACAGCGTCATCGCCGAGATCGTGGAGGAACTGGAAGCTTCCTCGCACTACCGCGCCCGGCGCGAAGCCCTCCGTGCCTTCAACGCGGCGAGCCCGGTCCTGAAAAAGGGCCTTGCGCTGACGCCGGTGAAGTTCGGCATTTCCTTCACCACCTCGCATCTCAACCAGGCCGGCGCGCTGGTCCATGTCTACAAGGACGGCTCGGTTCACCTGAACCACGGCGGCACGGAAATGGGGCAGGGCCTCTTCACCAAGGTCGCGCAGGTCGTGGCCGAGGAATTCCAGATCGACGTGGACAAGGTGAAGATCACCGCGACCACCACGGCCAAGGTGCCCAATACCTCCGCCACCGCCGCCTCCTCCGGCTCGGATCTCAACGGCATGGCCGCGCAGGCCGCCGCGCGCACGATCAAGGAGCGGCTGGTGGCCTTTGCCGCTGATCGCTACCGCGTCAGCCCGGAGGCGATCGAGTTCCTACCGAACCGGGTGCGGATCGGCTCCCTGGAAAAGCGCTTCTGCGACCTCGTGGGCGAGGCCTATCTCGGCCGCGTCTCGCTCTCTTCCACCGGCTTCTACGCGACTCCCGGCATCAGCTACGATCGCGACACGGCGAGCGGCAAGCCCTTTTACTACTATGCCTATGGCGCGGCTTGCGCCGAAGTGGTGATCGACACGCTGACCGGCGAGAACCGGTTGCTGCGCGCCGACATTCTCCACGATGTCGGCCAGTCGCTGAACCCGGCGGTCGATCTCGGCCAGATCGAGGGCGGTTTCATCCAGGGCATGGGTTGGCTCACCACCGAAGAGCTGGTCTGGGACAAGGCGGGGCGGCTGCGCACCCATGCGCCGTCCACGTACAAGATCCCGACCGCCAACGACCGGCCGGACGATCTCCGAATCAAGCTCTGGGACAAGGGCCGCAACCCGGCCGAAACCGTCTTCCGCTCCAAGGCGGTGGGCGAGCCGCCCTTCATGCTGGCGCTCTCGGTCTTCTCCGCCTTGACGGACGCGGTGCTGGCGGCCGGCGAGGGCCGGCGCTTTCCCCAGCTCGACGCCCCGGCGACGCCCGAGCGAATCCTGTCGGCCGTGCGCGCGGTGCGCGCCGTATGAGCGCTCTGCCCGCCCTTCGCGCCGCCCTGGTCGAGGGGCGGCCCGCCATCTTCGTTCGTGTCGAGACGGCACGCGGCTCCACCCCGCGCGAGGTCGGCGCCTTCATGCTGGTGACGGTACAGGATGCCAGCGGCACGGTCGGCGGCGGTGCGCTGGAGATGGAGGCGATCATCGAGGCGCGCCGGCTTCTGGCGGCCGGCGAGGCGCGGAGCGATCTCGCCATCCCGCTCGGGCCGGCCATCGGCCAGTGCTGCGGCGGCCATGTCGGGCTGGGCCTGCGCCGGCTCGACGCCGCTCTGCTCGCCGAGATGGAAGCGCTGGAGGCGCGGGAGAGAGACGCCTGGCCGAGCGTCTTCCTGTTCGGCGCCGGCCACACCGGCCAGGCGCTGGCCCAGGCCCTTGCACCGCTGCCGCTGCGGACGATCGTCGTCGACACGCGGGCCGACCGGCTGGCCGCCTTGCCCGTCGGCCCCGAGCGCCGCCTGCGCGCGCTGCCCGAGGCCGAGATTGCTGGTGCGCCCGCCGGTTCCGCCTTCGTGGTGATGACGCATGACCATGCGTTGGATTTCCTGATCACGACTGAGGCTCTGCGGCGCGCGGACGCGGCCTATGTCGGCATGATCGGCTCGGCCACCAAGCGCGAGACCTTTCGGCGACGCCTGACGGAAGCGGGGAAGGGGGCGCTCGCGGCCCGCCTCACGCTGCCGATCGGTGGGCATCAAGTGCGCGACAAGCGGCCGGCGGTGATCGCCGCCTTGGCGGCTGCCGAAATCTTGACCGCGATCCTATCGACGGCTGAGGAAAACCGCTGCTCAGGCTTTGCGCTTGTGCAAAACGAGTGCAATAACCCAGATGGTTGAATCGCGTCGGACCTCTTCCATGTCGCCTCGTCTTGAGCTTCAGTCCGTTTCGAAGCGCTTTCCGGGCGTTGTGGCGAACGACGACATCTCCTTTTCCGTCGCCCCCGGCGCCATCCATGCGCTGCTCGGCGAGAACGGGGCCGGCAAGTCCACGCTGGTCAAGATCATCTACGGCGTGCAGGGCGCCGACGAGGGCACGATTCTGTTCGACGGCCGCCCCGTGCGCGTCGGCTCGCCGCGCGAGGCGCGGCGTCTCGGCATCGGCATGGTGTTCCAGCATTTCTGCCTGTTCGAGGCGATGACGGTGCTGGAGAACATCGCGCTCGGCATGGACGATCCGCCGCCCCGGCGCGCGCTGGAAGCGCGCGTGCGCGAGGTGATGACCAGCTATGGCCTCGCGCTCGACCCGCATCGCGAAGTCCACACGCTTTCGGTCGGCGAGCGCCAGCGCATCGAAATCGTGCGCGCCCTGCTCGGCCGGCCCAAGCTCCTGATCATGGACGAGCCGACCTCGGTCCTGACGCCGCAGGAGGTGGAGGCGCTCTTTGCTGTGCTGCGCCAGCTGCAGGGCGAGGGCTGCTCGATCCTCTATATCTCGCACAAGCTGGACGAAATCCGCACGCTCTGCTCGACCGCCACCATCCTGCGCGGCGGGCGCGTCGTCGGCACCTGCGACCCGCGCGCGGAAACCGCGCGCTCCATGGCCGAGCTGATGATCGGCGGTTCGCTGAAGGCGCTCTCGCAAAAGCCCGCCAGCAGCGCCGGGGCCGAGCGGTTCGCGGTCTCCAGCCTGTCCGCCCCCGGCCTGCTGCCTTTCGGCACGAGCCTGAAGGAGATCGGCTTTTGCGTGCGCGCGGGCGAAATCCTCGGCATCGCGGGGGTGGCCGGCAACGGGCAGAACGAGCTTCTGGAAGTGCTGTCCGGCGAGCGCACGGCCGGCGTTTCCGGCCGCATTGCCATCGACGGACGCGAACTCGGCCAAGCCGGCGTCTCGGCGCGGCGCCGGGCGGGGCTCGCCACCGTGCCGGAAGAGCGCAACGGCCACGCCGCCGTGCCGGACATGACGCTAAGCGAAAACGCCATCCTTTCGGCCCGCGCCCGCAAGGGGCTGGCCTCAGGGGGCCTCCTGCGCACCGCAGCCGCGAGCCGTTTTGCCGAGGGGGTCATCAAGAGCTTCGGCGTCAAAGCGACGGGGCCGCGCGCCGCCGCGCGTTCGCTCTCGGGCGGAAATCTGCAGAAATTCATCATGGGCCGCGAGATCGGCCAGGAGCCGACCGTGCTCGTCGTCTCGCAGCCGACCTGGGGCGTCGATGCGGGCGCCGCCGCCTTCATCCGGCAGGCGATGATCGACCTCGCTGCGCGGGGCGCGGCCATCGTCGTGGTCAGCCAGGATCTCGACGAGCTTCTGGAACTCTGCGACCGGCTGGCCGTGATCAACGAGGGGCGCCTGTCGCCCGCGATGGAGGTGAAGGGCATTTCGATCGAGCGCGTCGGCCTTCTGATGGGCGGCATCCATGGCGAGCCCCATGCGGAGGTCGCCGCCTGATGGCTCCGCGCTTCGTTCCCCGGCGCGAGCCGAGCCGCACCATGCTCTTTGCGACGCCCGTGCTCGCGGTGGTGCTGACGCTCGTTGTCGGCGCCGTTGTTTTCACGCTGCTCGGCTATGACGGGTTCGGCGCCGTGCGCGAGATCTTCGTCACACCCCTGTTCAACCCCTATCGCTGGCAGGACCTTCTGGTAAAGGCCGCGCCCTTGGCGCTGATTGCCGTCGGCCTTTCGGTCGGCTTTCGCGCCAATGTCTGGAATATCGGCGCCGAGGGGCAATACGTCATGGGCGGCCTCGCCGGCACCGGTGTCGCGCTTCTTACGCTCGAGATGACCGGCCCCTGGATCCTGCCGTTCATGGTCGTGGCCGGCATCGTCGGCGGCGTGGTCTGGGCGGCGATCCCGGCGCTTCTGCGCACCGCGCTCGGCGTCTCGGAAATCCTGTCCAGCCTGATGCTGAACTACGTCGCGATCCAGATTCTCTATTATCTCATGCGCGGCCCGTGGAAGGACCCGATGGGGTTCAACTTCCCGCAGACGGCCATGTTCTCGGCCGACCAGACCCTGCCCTTCGTGGTGCCGGGCACGCTGATCCATCTCGGCATTCCTGTGGCTCTCGCTGTGGCGCTGGCGCTCTGGTTCGCCGTGTCGCGTACGGTGGCGGGCTTTCAGGTCCGCGTCGTCGGCCTCAGCCCGCAGGCGGCGCGCTATGGCGGCTTTCGCGAGAACCGGGTGGTCTGGATGACGCTGGCCCTTGGCGGCGCGTTGGCCGGGCTGGCCGGCATTTTCGAGGCGGCAGGACCCTTCGGCCAGATGGTCCCCGCCTTTCCCGTCGGCTACGGCTTCACCGCCATCATCGTCGCCTTTCTCGGCCGGCTGCATCCGATCGGCATCGTTTTGGCCGCCCTCGTCCTGGCGCTGACCTATGTCGGCGGCGAAAGTGCGCAGACCGCGATCGGCCTGCCGGCGGCGGCGATCGGCGTGTTCCAGGCCATGATGCTGTTCTTCCTGCTCGCGGTGGACGTTCTGGTGCGCTACCGGCTGGCGCTCGGCGGCTCCGGCGGGCTAGGCGGCCCCGCGCCCGCGACGCTGGCGCCCCCGGCGGGCGCGGCGACGCTGCCCGAAGCGAACAAGGCGAAGGGCGAGGTGACGGCATGAACGAAGCGCTCGTCGTCGCCATCATCGTCGCCATCGTTACCTCCGCCACGCCCATCCTGATCGCGGCGCTGGGCGAACTGGTGGTGGAGAAGTCGGGCGTCCTCAATCTCGGCGTCGAGGGCATGATGCTGATCGGCGCCGTCACCGGCTTCATCGTGTCGGTGACGACCGGCGTGCCGGCCCTGGGCGCGCTGGGCGGCATGGCGGCGGCGGCCGCCGCCTCGCTGATCTTCGCTTTCCTGACGCTGACCCTTACCGCCAACCAGGTCGCGACCGGTCTGGCGCTCACCATCTTCGGCACCGGCGTCTCGGCGCTGGCGGGCGCCTCCTTCGTGGGCATCACCACGCCGATCTTCGGCCCGGTCTTTCCCGCTTCGCTCAGCACCGATCCGATCTGGCGCGTCCTGTTCGGCTATTCGCCGATCGTCTACGCCTCCTTCGCGCTGACCTTCGCGGTCTGGTGGTTCCTCAAGCACTCTCGCGCCGGCCTCGTGCTCCGCGCCGTGGGGGAGAGCGACGCCTCGGCCCATTCGATCGGCTATCCCGTTCTCAAGGTGCGCTATTGCGCGGTGCTGTTCGGCGGCGCCATGGCGGGGCTGGCCGGCGCCTACTATTCGCTGGTGCTGACCCCGATGTGGGCCGAGCGGCTGACCGCCGGGCGCGGCTGGATCGCCATCGCGCTCGTGGTCTTCGCCTCCTGGCGGCCGGGCCGGCTGCTGCTCGGCGCCTATCTCTTCGGCGCCGTCATCACGCTGGAACTGCAGGCCAAGGCGGCCGGCTGGTCGCTCTTTGCGCCCGAGTTCCTGACCAGCCTTCCGTATCTCGCGACGATCCTCGTCCTCGCCCTCATCTCGGGCCGGGCGCGCACCCGCAGCGCCGCGCCCGCCTGCCTCGGCAAACCCTTCCGGGCCTCGGCCTGACCCCGCACCATCGCAAGGAGTGTTCGATGATCCTTCTCAATCGCCGTCAGGTTCTTCTCGGGGGCGCCGCGCTCGCCGCCACGCTGGCTATCGGCGCGCCCGCCTTCGCCCAGGTGAAGGACCGCCCGGTGAAGGCCGCCTTCGTCTATGTCGGCCCGATCGGCGATTTCGGCTATTCCTTCGCCCATGACCAGGGCCGCAAGTATCTGGCCGAAAAGCTCGGCGACAAGGTGCAGACGAGCTATGTCGAGAACGTCGCCGAAGGGCCGGACGCCGAGCGCGTCATCCGCCAGCTCGCGCAGGACGGCAACGACATCATCTTCGCCACCTCCTTCGGCTTCATGAACCCGACGCTGAAGGTCGCCAAGCAGTTCCCGAACGTGAAGTTCGAGCACGCCACGGGCTACCAGACCGCGCCCAACATGAGCGCCTACAATTCGCGCTTCTACCAGGGCCGCGCCGTGCTGGGCACGATCGCCGGTATGATGTCGAAGTCCGGCAAGGCCGGCTACGTCGCCTCCTTCCCGATCCCGGAGGTCGTGATGGGCATCAACGCCTTCACGCTCGCCGCCCGCAAGGTGAACCCGAAGTTCGAAACGCAGGTCGTCTGGGTCAATTCCTGGTACGACCCGGCCAAGGAAGCGCAGGCCGCCTCGGCCCTGTTCGACCAGGGCGCCGACGTCATCACCCAGCACACCGACTCGCCCGGCCCCTTGCAGGAAGCCGAGAAGCGCGGCGCCATCGCCTTCGGTCAGGCCTGGGACATGACGAACTTCGCGCCCAAAGCCCATATGACGGCGATCGTCGACCAGTGGGGCCCGTACTATGTCAGCCGCGTTCAGGCGGTGATGGACGGCACCTGGAAGCGCAGCGACGTCTGGCTCGGCATGAAGGAAGGCGAGGTCGAGATGGCCCCGTTCAATGCCGCGATGCCAGACAACGTGAAGGCCGCCGCGCAGAAGATCGTCGACGAGACCAAGGCCGGCACGTTCGAGATCTTCACCGGCCCGATCAAGGATCAGTCCGGCGCCGAGAAGATCGCCGCCGGAACGGTCGTGCCGGATGCGGACCTTCTGAAGATGGACTGGTACGTCGAAGGCGTGCGCAACTAATCGCCACGGCTCGCGCTGGCGGCCGTCTGGCGCGGTTCGCTGCGCTTCCGGTGCTCACGGACGGCAAGTCCGCTCCGCTCCGGGTCTCGCGACTCCACGCCATACGACTCGCCATCACGACCCTCCTGTCGCGCCCTGAGAGAAGGGT
Organism: Aureimonas sp. AU20; assembly: GCF_001442755.1. Lineage (NCBI taxonomy): Bacteria > Pseudomonadati > Pseudomonadota > Alphaproteobacteria > Hyphomicrobiales > Aurantimonadaceae > Aureimonas > Aureimonas sp. AU20. Next base: position 1,159,826 of record NZ_CP006367.1, read on the forward strand.
GCGCCAGTCCAGAGAAAGCCGCGAAGGGCGCGCCTCGCGCCCTTCGCTCCCAACGCCTGCTCCTCCCACCGTCTCCTGAACGGCGAGGGGCCCGCAAAGGCACATCGGATTCATTTTGGGGCGTTCCGCGACAAGGGGGCGGCGCTTCGGGGGTCATCCCATGTGGACCTATTTCGCCGAATGGCTGCAATTCGCCGTGCGCTGGGTGCATGTCGTCACCGCAATCGCCTGGATCGGCTCGTCCTTCTACTTCATCGCCCTCGACCTCGGCCTGCGCAGGCCGCATGGCGCGCCCTTGGTGGGCGTCGGCGGCGAGGCCTGGCAGGTCCATGGCGGCGGCTTCTACCACATCCAGAAATACATGGTCGCCCCGCCGCACATGCCGGAGGACCTGACCTGGTTCAAATGGGAAAGCTACGCCACCTGGCTGTCGGGCGCGGCGCTCCTGTTCCTCATCTATTATCTCGGGGCCGATCTCTATCTCATCGACCCCGCTCGCGCCGACCTGCCGGCCTGGGGCGCGACGCTGATCGGCATTGCCGGCCTCGCGCTCGGCTGGGTCGTCTATGACGCGATCTGCAAGTCGCCGCTCGGAAAGAACGATTCCACGCTGCTCGGCATCGTCTTCGTCTATGTCGTGGCGGCCAGCTTCGTGTTCAGCCAGCTCTTTTCGGGGCGCGGCGCCATGCTGCACACCGGCGCCATGATCGCGACGATCATGACCGCCAATGTCGCCATGCTGATCATCCCCAACCAGAAGATCGTGGTGGCGGACCTCAAGGCCGGGCGCTCGCCCGACCCGCGCCTCGGCGCGGCGGCCAAGCAGCGCTCGCTGCACAACAACTATCTGACGCTGCCCGTCATCTTCCTCATGCTCTCCAACCACTATCCGCTCGCCTTCGCGACGGAGTGGAACTGGGCGATCGCCGGGCTGGTGCTGCTGATCGGCGCCGTGGTGCGCCATTTCTTCAACACCAAGCATAAGACGGGGCAGCATCTCTGGTGGTGCTGGGCCGTGGCGGGCGTGCTCTTCGTCCTCGTCATCACGCTTTCGGGCGCGCCGGGCTGGCGCGCCTCGACGGCGGACGTCGCGTCCTCCACCAATTCCAGCCTCGACTTTCCCGCCGATCCGCAATTGGCGCTGGCGCGCTCGCCGCTCTTCCCGGAGGCGGAATCCATCGTCCAGTCGCGCTGCTCCATGTGCCATGCACGCAAGCCGCTCTGGCCCGGCATCGGCCATGCGCCCAAAGCCGTGCTTCTGGAAAACGGCCGCGACATCGTGCTGAACGCCTCGCTGATCGAGCGGCAGGCCGTGCGCTCGCATGCCATGCCGCCCGGCAACATCACCGGCCTCGAGCCCGAGGAGCGGCTGACGCTCTCGCGCTGGCTGGAGTCCGGCAGCGGCCGCTTTCGCCCCTGACGCCCGCCTAACCAGCCAGACTCTGGCCCTGCCGCGCCGTTGGGGGTAAACCCTGAGACCATGACCGACATTCTCTTTCCCCAAGGCGGCACGCTCGCCCTGCGCGCGCGCGTCCTGTCCTACGAGGTGCAGCACCTCGCCCCCGGCCAGACGCCGGCCGCCCGCTTCATCGAGGACGGGCTCGTGGTCGTGCGCGACGGCTCGATCGAGGCCGTGGGCGAGGCCGGCGACCTGCTGCCGACCCTGTCGCCCGATCTCTCCGTCACCGACTACCGGCCCTTCCTGCTGACGGCGGGCTTCATCGACCCGCATCTGCACATGCCGCAGACCCAGGTCATCGCCTCCTACGGCACGGAGCTGATGGAATGGCTGGCCAAATACACGTTCCCCGAAGAGTCCCGCTACGGCGACCCCGCGGTGGCGGACGCGGCGGCGCAGTTCCTGCTGCATGAACTCCTGCGCAACGGCACGACCACGGCGGTCGCCTTCTGCACCTCGCATCCGCAGTCGGCCGAAAGCTTCTTCGCGGAAAGCGCCCGGCTCGGCCTTCGCATGATCGGCGGCAAGGTCATGATGGACCGCAACGCCCCGCCGGCGCTGACCGACACGCCGGAGCGCGCCCATGACGAGACGCTGGCGCTCGTCCAGCGCTGGCACGGGGCGGGGCGGCTGGAGGTGGCGCTGTCGCCGCGCTTCGCGCCGACCTCGAGCGAGGCGCAGCTGGAGGTGGCCGGCGCGCTCGCCGAGGCGCATCCCGACATGGCGATCCAGACGCATCTTTCCGAAAACCTCGGCGAGATCGCCTTCGTCAAGGAACTCTTCCCCTGGGCCGAGGACTACACCGCCATCTACGAGCGCTACGGGCTGGTGCGCCGCCGCGCCCTGTTCGGCCATTGCATCCACCTGTCGGAGCGCGAGCGCGCCGCGCTCGCCGACCATCAGGCGACGGCGGTGTTCTGCCCGACCTCGAACCTGTTCCTCGGCTCCGGCCTGTTCGACCGCGACGCGGCGCTCGCGGCCGGGCTGCGCATGGGGCTCGCCACCGATATCGGCGGCGGCACGTCCTATTCCATGCTGCAGACGGCGGGCGAGGGCTACAAGGTGCTGGCCCTGCGCGGCCAGCGCCTGCCGGGCCACGCCGCCTTCTACATGATGACCGCCGGCAATGCCGACGCGATCGGCTTCGGCCACCGCATCGGGCAGGTCGCGCCCGGCTTCGAGGCGGATCTGACGCTGCTCGACGCGCGCGCCACGCCGGCCCTGCGTCAGCGCGCCGAGCGGATCGAGACGCTGGAGGAGGAGCTGTTCGCGCTGGCGACGCTGGGCGACGACCGCTGCGTGGTCGCAACCTACGCGGCCGGGCGCCGGCTCCATGCGCGCGGCGTCAGCGAGCCGCCGCCGCTCGCTCATGGCGGGCTGGCCGGGCCGAGCAGCTAAAAATCATCGTGAGCCCTGCGCCTCCCCTTGCGTGAGGGGCGGCGGACGGCGAAGGAACGACAACCCGCCGGACCAACAGACCGGCGCGGGGCAGGAGGGACAGGCATGAGACTGGTGCGATTCGGAGAGCCGGGGGCCGAGAAGCCGGGGCTGATCGACGAGGAAAACCGCATTCGCGACCTGTCGGGCGAGATCGACGACATCGCCGGCGCGGTTCTTTCGCGCCAGGGTCTGGAGCGGCTGCGTGCGCTCGACCCCAAGAGCCTGCCCAAGGCCGACCCGAGCCACCGGCTGGGCGCGCCGGTCGCCGGCACACGCAACTTCGTCGCGGTCGGCCGGAACTATGCCGAGCACGCGGCCGAGACCGGCTCAGAGACGCCGAGCGAGCCCCTCCTGTTCAACAAGGCGGTCAGCTGCATCGCCGGCCCGCGCGATGGCTTCGCCATTCCCAAGGGTGCCACCCAGGTCGATTGGGAAGTCGAGGTCGCCATCGTCATCGGCGAGCGCTGCTATCAGGTTTCCAAAGAAGAGGCGCTGGATTACGTCGCCGGTTTCTGCCTGTGCAACGACGTGTCGGAGCGCACGTGGCAGAAGGAGCGCGGCGGGCAATGGCTGAAGGGCAAGAGCGCCCCCGGCTTCGGCCCGCTCGGCCCCTGGCTGGTGACGCGGGACGAGCTGGAGAACCCCGGCGCGCTGGAACTCTGGCTCGACGTCAACGGCCAGCGGAAGCAGACCGGCACCACGGCCGACATGATCTTCGACTTCGCCACGATCGTGTCCTACGCCTCGGAATTCTTCGCGCTGGAGCCGGGCGACATCGTCACCACAGGCACGCCGGCAGGCGTCGGCGCGGGTATGAAGCCGCCGGTCTTCCTGAAGGCGGGCGACATCGTGACGCTGGGCAACGCGCATCTGGGCGAACAACGGCAGGTCGTGTCCGGCCAGCCCGAATAAGAGCGTAGCCGGGGAGAGAAACGGCGCTCCATGACTGGATGAATCGGGTTTGCCCTCTATTCCTTTGCCAAGAACGGGGGGACCGCTCTCCCGTCGTTGCAACGGCAAAGAAGGTTCGTCCATGGCTCTCCCCGAACCCGTCGCGGTCAAGCCCAAAAAGCGCGCGGCCTCGCAGGCCGCCGCCCAGGAGCAGTCGCTCTCCTGGCTGAAGGAACTGGCTGCCAGCCGCGTGGTGATCGAAGGCGTCGAACCGCTGATCGACGGCGGCAGATTCGCGGTGAAGCGGGTCGAGAACGAGCCGCTGACGGTGACGGCCGACATCTTCTCCGACGGCCACGAGATCATCGCCGCCGCGCTCATCACCCATGGCGGCGAGATGGAAGGGCTGGAAACGCCCTTCGTCTTCATCGGCAACGACCGCTGGGGCGCCACCGTGCGCTTCAGGACGCCCGGTCCCTATCGCTATTCCATCATCGCCTGGCGCGACGTGTTCGGCACCTGGGCGAGCGACACCAAGAAGAAGCGCGACGCCGGCGTCGACATCGCGCTGGAACTTCGCGAGGGCGAGCTCTTGCTGGAGCAGGCCGCCGGCTCCGGTCGCGGCTCGCGCGAGGACGGCAAGGCGCTGAAGGATCTGCGCGGCCGGGTCGAGAAGCTGCGCAAGCTTAAGGACGAGGACGCGCTCTACGCCCTGTTCATGCAGGGCGAGACGATCGAGCTTCTGCGCCGGGCCGGCGTGCGCGCCAACCTGACCCGCCACCCCGGCGAGGTGCCGGTCTGGGTGGACCGCGAGGCGGCGGGCTTCTCGGCTTGGTACGAGCTGATGCCGCGCTCCCAGTCCGGCGACACGGCGCGGCACGGCACGTTCGACGACGTCATCGCGCGCCTGCCCGACATCAAGGACATGGGCTTCGACGTCCTGTATTTCCCGCCCATCCACCCGATCGGCAAGATCAACCGCAAGGGCAAGAACAACAGCGTCACCGCCAAGCCGGGCGAGCCCGGCAGCCCCTATGCGATCGGCTCGGACGAGGGCGGCCATAAGGATCTGCATCCGCAGCTCGGCTCCTTTGCCGACTTCCAGCGCCTCGTCACCCGCGCGGCCGACCATGGGCTGGAACTCGCGCTCGACTTCGCCATCCAGTGCTCGCCCGACCATCCCTGGATCAAGCAGCACAAGGGCTGGTTCGACTGGCGGCCCGACGGCTCGATCAAATACGCGGAGAACCCGCCCAAGAAGTATCAGGACATCGTCAATGTCGACTTCTACGGGCCTGATGCGATCCCCTCTCTCTGGGTCGAGCTGCGCGACATCGTCCTGTTCTGGCTGGACAAGGGCGTGCGTATCTTCCGCGTCGACAATCCGCACACCAAGCCCTTCCCCTTCTGGGAGTGGATGATCGCGGAAGTGCGGGCGGTGGACCCCGGCGTGATCTTTCTGGCGGAGGCCTTCACCCGGCCCAAGCTCATGAAGCGCCTCGCCAAGGTCGGCTATAACCAGAGCTATTCCTACTTCACCTGGCGCAACCTTAAATGGGAGCTGCGCGAATATCTGACCGAGCTGACGAAGGAGGAATGCGCCGAATACATGCGGCCGAACTTCTTTGTGAACACGCCCGACATCAACCCGCTCTTTCTCCATACGAGCGGCCGGCCGGGCTTTCGCATCCGCGCCGCGCTGGCGGCGACGCTCGCCGGCAATTACGGCGTCTATTCCGGCTTCGAGCTGTGCGAATACGAGCCGCTCGTCACCGGCAAGGAAGAGTACAAGGACTCAGAGAAATACGAGGTCCGCGCCTTCGACTGGAAGCGCGAAGGGCATATCCGCGACGACTTCGCGCTGCTCAACCGGCTGCGCCGCTCCGAGCCGGCTCTGCGCGATTTTCGCAACCTGGAATTCTATCAGTTCTGGAACGACAACGTCCTCTATTTCGGCAAGCGGACGGCCGATCTCTCCTCGTTCATTCTCGTCATGGTGACGCTCGATCCGCACCAGCCGCAGGGCGGCCATTTCGAGGTGCCGCTCTGGGAATTCGGCCTTCCCGACAATGGCACGGTGAAGGTGGAGGACCTCGTGTCCGACCGTCAGTTCGTCTGGGCCGGCAAGGTTCAGCATTGGTGGTTCGAACCGGGGGAACTTCCCTACGCCATTTTCCGTCTTTCCGTCTGACGCGGGTGCAGCGCGGGTCGAGAGACCCGCGCTCCGGCCCTTTCGCTCGCTTTTGCCAGGCCCGCCGCGGCGGACCCATGACGATGATGGATGCCCATGACCGACACGCAGTCCAAGCCCGGCGCGGGCGCGCCCGACATGCTTCCCGCCTTCGGGCGTGTCGCTTCCCTGTCTGATCTCGTGGGCGCGGAGGGCGCCGCGCTGGAAGCGGCGCTCCGGCGCTTTCTCCAGCAGCAGCGCTGGTTCGCCGCCAAGTCCGAGCGGCTGGACGCCGTCTCCTTCGCGCCGCTCGGCACGGTGGACGGCGCGGGCGATGCGCTGGCCGGCGAGGCGGTGGTGCGCACGATTGATGGCGAGCAGCGCTATTTCCTGCCGCTCGCGTTGCGCCCACGCGGGCGGGGTGTCGGGGCCAATCTCCTGGCCGAGCTGGAGGGCGAGCGGGCGCTGGTGGACGCCACGCGCGACCCCGACTTCTGCCGGGCCGTGGTGGCACTGATCGCGGCCGGCGGCCGGACAGAGACCGGAGGCGGCGCATTGCGCGCCACGGCCTCCGCCGCCCGGGCCGAGCAGCTGCGCGAGGCGGTGGCGGTGGACCCATCCGATATCGCCCCTTTGTCGGGCGAGCAGTCCAACACCTCGGTCGGCATCGGCCGCGTCGCGATCCTGAAATTCTACCGCCTGCTGCGCGACGGCGAGCAACCGGAACTCGAAGTCACGTCCTTTCTGACGGAGAACACCGGCTTCACGGCGGCGCCGGCGCTGCTCGGCTCGCTGGAACTGTCGCGCGCGGACGGCAGCCGCGCGGCGGTGGCCGCCCTGTTTGAGCGCATTGGCAACGCAGGCGACGCGTGGGCCTCCGTCACGGGCTCGCTGGCCGCGCATCTGCGGGCGGGCGAGGGCGGGGCGGCCGAGTTCGCCTTCGATCCCGGCCGCACGATCGGGCGACGCACGGGCGAGATGCACGCCGCGCTGGCGAGCGAGACGGGCGATGCCGCCTTCGACCCCGAGCCGCTTGACCGCGTGTCGCTCGCCCGCATCGTGGACGAGGCCAAGCACGAGGCGGCCGGCGCCATCGCGCTTCTGCGCGGTGTCGAGGGCGGGGCGGATGTCGCCGCCGACATCGCGGCGCTGGGCGCGCGCGAGGGCGAGATCGCCCGCTGGTTCGAGAGCTTCGAGCAGCTGGAGCCGGCAGGCCGCCGCACTCGCATCCATGGCGACTACCATCTCGGCCAGCTTCTGGTGCGCGGTGATGACATCGTCATTCTCGACTTCGAGGGCGAGCCGGGCCGGCCTTTGCCTGAGCGCCGCGCCAAGACCTCGTCGCTTCGCGACGTGGCCGGCATGCTGCGCTCCTACGACTATGCCGCCTTCGCGGCGCTCGACTCTCTGCGCAGCGAGAACCCGGCGCTGGCCGAGCGGGCGCGGGACGCCGCCGAGCGCTGGCGCGACGAGACCTCCGCGTCCTTCCTTTCGGCCTGGGAGAGCGCCAGCGGCGTCGATCTCGCGGACGAGGGGAACGCGCGGCTGCTGGATCTCTTTCTGCTGCAGAAAGCCTTCTACGAATTGCGCTACGAGGCGGCGATGCGTCCCGCCTGGCTGTCGATTCCGCTGCGTGGAATCGTGTCCCTTCTCCAGAAACGACAGGTCCTTTGATGAGCCAGACCCAATCCGCCGCCAGCGGCATCGACCACGGCCTGCACGGGGACGAGGCGCGCGCGCTGGCCAGGGGGCTGCACGAGAACCCGTTCTCGGTGCTCGGCGCCCATCGCACTGAGGATGGCGGCGCGGTGCTGCGCGCCTTCCGCCCCGGCGCCGAGCGGGCCGAGGTGCTGGACCGCTCCGGCAAGCTGCTCGGCGAGCTGGAGCGCGGCGAGGTGGAGGGCCTGTTCTCCGGCGTGGTTCCGCAAGCCTTCGAGGACCATCGCTATCGCTTCTGGCACGGCGACGAGTCCTGGGAGGAGGAGGACACCTACCGCTTCGGCACGATTCTGGGCGATCTCGACATCTACCTCCTGAACGAGGGCCGGCATTACCGGCTCTACGAGAAGCTCGGCGCGCATCCGACCGAGATCGACGGCGTGAAGGGCGTGGCCTTCGCGGTCTGGGCGCCCAATGCTCGCCGCGTCTCGGTGGTCGGCAATTTCAACGCCTGGGACGGGCGGCGCCATGTCATGCGCAAGCGCGTCGACGCCGGGCTGTTCGAGATCTTCGTTCCCGGCCTCGACCGGGGCGAGGTCTACAAATACGAGATGATCGGCGGGCATGGCGAGGTTCTGCCGCTGAAGGCCGATCCGGTCGGCTTCCGCCAGGAACTGGCGCCCTCCACCGCTTCGATCGTGGAAGGACTGGTGGAGCACGATTGGGCGGACGACGCCTTCCGCGCCAAGCCGAGCGACTGGCAGGCCGCCGACAAGCCGATCTCGATCTACGAGGTGCATCTGGGCTCCTGGCGACGGGGCGAGAGCAACAGCTTTCTCGACTACGACACGCTGGCGCGCGAACTCGTGGACTACTGCCGCGACATGGGCTTCACCCATGTCGAGTTCCTGCCCGTGTCCGAGCACCCGTTCTACGGCTCCTGGGGCTATCAGCCGATCGGCCTCTACGCGCCGACCGCGCGCTATGGCGATCCGGCGGGCTTCGCGCGGCTGGTGGACGCCTTCCACCAGGCCGATATCGGCGTGCTTCTCGATTGGGTGCCCGGCCATTTCCCGACCGATATCCACGGGCTCGGCCGGTTCGACGGCACGGCGCTCTATGAACATGCCGATCCGCGCCGGGGATTCCACAAGGACTGGAACACGCTGATCTACGATTACGGCCGGACCGAGGTGAAGAACTACCTCGTCTCCAACGGGCTCTACTGGCTCGACCGATTCCATGTCGACGGACTGCGGGTCGATGCGGTCGCCTCGATGCTCTATCTCGACTATTCGCGCAATCACGGCGAATGGGAGCCCAACATCCATGGCGGGCGCGAGAACCTGGAGGCCATGGCCTTCCTGAAGGAAACCAACGAGCAGGTCGGCGGGCAATTCCCCAACGCCACGACCCATGCAGAGGAATCGACCTCCTTCCCCAACGTGTCGCGCCCGACCTATGCCGGGGGCCTCGGCTTCCACTTCAAGTGGAACATGGGCTGGATGCACGACACGCTGCATTTCATGCAGGAAGACCCGATCAACCGCAAATACCACATGCACCACATGACCTTCGGCATGGTCTACGCCTATTCCGAGAACTTCGTCCTGCCGCTCAGCCATGACGAAGTGGTCTATGGGAAAGGCTCGATCCTGGGCAAGATGCCGGGCGACTGGTGGCAGAAATTCGCCAATCTGCGCGCCTATTACGGGTTCATGTGGACCCATCCCGGCAAGAAGCTGCTCTTCATGGGCAGCGAGTTCGGTCAGGCCGAGGAGTGGAACCACGACCAGTCGCTTGACTGGCACCTTCTCGAATATCGCGAGCATTCGGGCGTGCAGCGTCTGGTGCGCGATCTCAACACGCTCTATCGCGGCCTGCCGGCGCTCTACGAGAACGATTGCGACCCACACGGCTTCGAATGGGTCGACACCTCCAATGTCGAGCAGTCGGTCCTGGCCTATCTGCGTAAGGACAAGAACGGCGGCGCGGCGCTGGTGGTCTGCAATTTCACGCCCAATGTCCACCATGACTACCGCGTTGGCGTGCCTCATGGCGGCTTCTGGGAGGAAGTGCTGAACACCGATGCCGAGATCTACGGCGGGTCGAATGTCGGCAATATGGGCGGGCGCGAGGCCGAGGAAGTCCACTCCAACGGCCGGCCCTTCTCGCTCTCGCTGAGCCTGCCGCCGCTTTCCACGATCGTCTTCGCGCCCCGGCGCGAGGCCCAGGCGCAGGTCGAGACCGAGCTGGGCGTCAAGCTGCTGGACGAACAGGATCTCGCCAAGGCGTGAAGCCTCGCCGGGCTTGAGTGAAAACCGAAAAGGCCGGAGCGATCCGGCCTTTTTTCATGAGGAGGATCGCTTGAGGATCAGGCGACGGCCGCGAGCGGTGGGGCCTGCTCGATCCGATCGCGCCCGAGCGTCTTGGCGCGGTAGAGCGCGGCGTCCGCCTGGCTCAGGAGCCGGGACAGGTCGGCATCGCGTCCGGTGGTATGGGCAAGGCCGACGCTGACGGTGGCATGGAGGCCAAGCCGGCCGAAGCCTGCGGCTTCGGCCGAGAAGCTGCGGGCGACGCGCTGGGCATCGCCGCGCACCTCCTCCAGGCTGCGCCCGGCCACCACGGCCACGAACTCTTCGCCGCCGAACCGGGCGATCAGGTCGATCGAGCGCAGCTCGCGCTCGGCGGTCCGGGCGAAGAGCTTCAGCACCTCGTCCCCGATCTGATGCCCATGCGTGTCGTTGATGCTTTTGAAATGGTCGAGATCGAACACCAACACCGAAACGGCCTCGCCCGTCTCGTCGGCCTCGCGCAGCCGCCGCTCCGCGCGCTCGAACAGGGCGCGGCGGTTGGGAAGGCCGGTGAGATAGTCGGTCTGGGACGCGGTGAAGAGATGCGCCTCGCCTTCCTCCCGCACCAGCGAGAGCAGCAGCATCGGGGCGGCGACGGCGAAAAGCACCGCCTCGAACATCGTGAGTTTGGCGAGCGAGGCGAGAATCACCGGGCCGCTCGTGAGGTCGAAGACCAGGAAGACCGCGACGCGCGCGACATAGAAGCCGGCGTGGAACAGGAAGACCAGCGCTGCCGGCCGCCGCGAGCGCAAGGAAAGGAAGGCCGCTCCGCGCCGCAGGACGAGGCCCGTGGCGCCCGAGATGAGGGCGATCGAGGCGCCGGCGAACATATGCCACTGTTCCAGCGTGATATGGGGAAACAGCGCGAAGCAAAGCGCGGCGAAGAGCAGCGCGCCAGCCCACCACAAGCGCGGAATGCTCTGATTGTTCAGCATCAGGACGCCGGCCAGCATCGTACCGTAGCCGCACATCATGAGAAGAAAGATCGGCGCGCGCTGGTGCGGGCTTTCGATCAGCGGGAAGACCGACAGGGCGCAGCCGGTCGCGAAGGCGACATGGCCGAGCGCCCAGCGGGCGAGGACGGTTTGCCGGTGCGGCTGGAAACGGCGCTCCCAATAGGTCAGCGATGCCGAGACGCCGAGCGTCCCAAGCACGAGCACATAGAGGGTGGAGAGGTCGATCTGCATGGATTTGCATCGCTCCTTACGAAGCGTAACTTAGCGTGCCGGTTTGAAAAGATCGCTTGCGAGAAACGGAAGATTTTAAACGAGGCGCGATGAGAGCGGGCGCCTATCGCGAAGGGAGCGATGCGTCCTCGGTCTCCTCGATCGGCACCATGTCGACGGAATGGTGATGGCGCTGCGGCCCGGAGGTCATGAGGACGCCGTCGATCGGCGCGACGTCGGCATAGTCCCGCCCGCGCGCCACCAGGACATGGTCTTCGCCGGCAAAGCAGCCATTGGTCGGGTCGAAGCCGAGCCAGCCCCCCTCCGGCCCCGTCCACACTTCGACCCAGGCATGCATGGCGTCGGCGCCTTCCAGCCTCGGCCGGCCGGGCGGCGGTTCGGTGCGCAGGAAGCCACTGGCATAGGCGGCGGGCAGACCGACGCCGCGCAGCCCCGCGATCATCAGATGCGAGAAGTCTTGGCACACGCCACGGCGCGCGGCGAAGGTCTCCTCCACGCCGGTCGAAATCGTGGTGACGCCAGCCTGGAAGCGAAAGTCAGAGCGGATGCGACGCGCCAGATCGAGTGTCGCTTCGCCGATCGGTCGGCTGAAATCGAGCCCCTCTTCGAGATAGGCCGCGACGCGCGCGGAAGGAGTGACGAGTCGCCCGGAGCCCAGGAAATGCAACGGGCTCTCGCCCTCGCTGGCGCGGGACTTTCGCGCCAGCTCGACGATGGCGCCGAGCGAGGGCGTCCGGGCAAGATCCGGCAGCGGCCGGTCCACCGCGACCCGGGCGCGCATCTCGATGCTCAGCGCCTCGTGCGGCTGGTCGATCAGGATATGGTCGATCGCGTTGCCGAAGAAGTCGGTTTCCGAAGCCGTTTCCGCCGGGGCGGGGGCGACTTCGAGCGAGAAGCGCTCGATACGCTGACCGGCGGTCTGTCGCGGCGAAACGCGCAGGATATGCCGGGCGTCGCGCACGAAGCCGGGATAGCTGTAGCCGATCGCGAGGCGGATGTCGTAGCGGCTCATGGGCGGTCTATTCCGTGTCCGAGCGTTCCGCCTCGCCGCGCGGCGCCAGGGCGAAATAGCGCTGCGAGAGAAGGTCGGAGATCTCGTATCCGTCGCGCGCCACACGCCGGAGGAACGCCGGCGTCACCTCGCCGGGCTGGGCCGTGCGCAGGCGCACCTGCAGCCGCGCCGTGCGGCGCGAGGCCGGGTCCAGGCTTTCGCCCATGAGATTGCCCGGCAGTTCCGCCAGCGCGGCTTCCAGCGCCCTTGCCTGGAAAGCGAGGGAGCGCGGGTTGAGCGGGTCGAGCAGCGCGAGGTCGATCACCGTGCTGCTGCCGAGTTGCACCGAGAAGCGACGGCGATAGGTCATCCGGCTGTCGGTGAATTCCAGCAGCGCCTCGAACACGCCGTCGCCGCCCGCCGCCATGAAGGCGCCCGCCGCCTCTGCCGTGGCCGAAAGGCGCTCCAGCCGCCGGCCGCATTCGTGGAAGCGCCAGCCGGTGAAGCGATACATGTTCTCCTGCACCAGACCGGCGAAGCCGGCGAGGCGCGTCAGCACCCGGCCAGCGAGCAGCGCGTCGTCGCGCTCGCGCGGGGGCAGGCGCATGGCCTCGGCCGTCACCTCCGCGATCTCGGCCAGAACCCGCCAGGCATCGGGCGAGAACCGGTCGCGAATGCGCGAGGCGAGATGGAAGGCGCTGTCGGCGAGTTCCTTCAGGCCGTGGATCGGGTCCGCCCCGCCAAGGCCGACGCCGGCCACGCGCAGGAGGTTGATGCGCGCCTCGTCCACGGGCGCGGGGTCCTCGCCCGCCTCGGCGCGCTCGATCGCGGCGCGCCAGTGCCGGAAGGCGACTTCCAGCCGCTCGACATAGCGCCCGAGCCAGAAGAGATTGTCGGCCGCGCGGGCGGGAAGCGAGCCCGGCAGGCGGCGGTGGTAGCCAGCTTCCGGAGAGGCCAGCAGCGAAACGGGCCGTTCGTCCGCCTCGCCGGCGATCCAGACATCGACGGAGCGCCCGCCGGCGGCGATGCCCAACGCATCGCCCCGCTCGTCATGGGCGGCGCGGGCAAAGCCGCCGGGCATGACGTCCCATCCGTCCGGGCCGCGCGCCAGAAACACCCGCAAGGTCACCGGGCGGCTTTCGAGTTCCCCCTCGCCGAACACGGGCACGGTGGAGAGCGGCGGTTGGCGCAGCGCCACGACATCCGCCCCGCCGCGCCCCTTAGCCCGCTCGGCCAGTTCCTCGGCCGAGATCGGCGCCTCGGGGCCGGAGGGAGCGGGCAGGGCGCGGGCAAGACGCCAGCCGGGTGGCAAGGCGTGAGCGAACCCTTGAGCGCCCGGCTCGCCCAGCCAGCGCGTTTCGGCCGAGGCGAGTTGCAGGGGCTCGCCGATCAGCGCCCGCGCCATGCCCTGTTCGAAGGCGGCGAAGGCCGGCGTTTCCAGAAGCCCCGAGCCCAGCGCGTTGACGAGTTCGAGCTTGCCGGCGCGGATGGCGCGCACGAGGCCGGGCGTGCCGATGCGCGAGCGGGAATAAAGCTCAAGCGGATCGGCATAGTCGGCGTCGAGCCGGCGCCAGAGGACGCGCACGGGACGCAAGCCGTCCACGGTGCGGATTTTGGCCTCGTCTCCCCGCACCACGAGATCGCCGCCTTCTAGAAGGTGGAAGCCGAGATAGCGGGCGAGATAGGAATGCTCGAAATACGTCTCGTTCAGCGGGCCGGGGGTCAGCAGGCCGACGCGCGCCCCTTCCGTGCCGTTGAGCTCGTTCAGCGTCTCACGGAAGCGGCCAAAGAAACCGGCGAGGCGCCGGACGTGAAGCGAGCGGGCGAGGTCGGGAAAGGCGCGCGAAGTGGCGACGCGATTTTCCAACGCGAAGCCCGAGCCCGAGGGCGCCTGCGTGCGGTCTCCGATCACGTACCAGCGCCCGTCCGGCCCCCGGCCGAGATCCACGGCGATGAAGCGGATCAGCGGGCGGCCGGTGCGGCCCTGGTCGGCAAGCGGGCGCAGGAACTCCGGGTTGCCGGCCAGAAGCAGGCCCGGCAGGTGCCCCTCGCGGACCATGCGCCGCTCACCGTAGAGATCGGTCAGCAGCCGTTCGAGATAGACGGCGCGTTGGCGCAGCCCCGCTTCCAGCCGCCGCCATTCCTCGGCCTCGATGACCACGGGCGGAAAGGCGATCGGCCAAAGCCGCTCACCGCCATCCGTGCCCGATCGGTAGAAGACGCCGGCCTCGCCCAGATATTGCCGCGCGGCGCGAAAGCGCGTCTCGCGCTCGGCTTCGCTCCAGCCGGCCAGCGCCTCCGTCAGCGGGCGGTAATGCGGGCGCACGGAGCCGTCCGCCGCCCGCATCTCGTCGTAGCGGGCGGCGGGCGGAGCGGCGGCTTTGCCGGCTTCGATGGGGATGGTCTCAGACGGCAAGGAAGGCAGGCCGTCTGAGATCGAGCGTGTGCGGGAAGCTCGGGTCGGGGATTTCGGCCGGAGGCTGGAAGGCGCCCGGCGTGTGGCCGATCGCCTCGAACCGCGCCAGACGCCGCGCCTCGGCCTCGTTGGCGTTGACCGGGAACGTGTCGTACGAGCGCCCGCCGGGATGGGCGACATGATAGGTGCAGCCGCCGAGCGAGCGGCCCGACCAGCGGTCGTAGATGTCGAAGGTCAGCGGCGCGTGGACGGGGATGGTGGGATGCAGGCCCGAGGCCGGCTGCCACGCCTTGAAGCGCACGCCGCCGACAAAGGTGCCGACATCCCGCGTGGGGGCCAGCGGCACCGGCCGCCCGTTGCAGGTGACGATGTGGCGCGAGGTGTCGAAGCCGGAGAGCTTCACCTGAAGGCGCTCGACGGAGGAATCCACGAAGCGAACCGTACCGCCGATGGCGCCCGTCTCGCCCATGACGTGCCAGGGCTCCAGCGCTTGGCGCAGCTCCAGCGTCACGCCCTCGTGGCGCACTTCGCCGCAGAAGGGGAAGCGGAACTCCCATTGCGCCTCGAACCATTCCGGCCGCACGGGATAGCCGGCGCGCGTCAGCTCGGCCAGAACGGCGAGAAAATCCTCCCAGACGAAGGCCGGCAGCATGAAGCGGTCGTGCAGCTGCGTGCCCCAGCGCGCGAAGCGCCCGGCCTGCGGCTCGCGCCAGAAGCGCGCGATGAGCGCGCGGATCAGAAGCTGCTGGGCCAGACTCATGCGCGCGTCTGGCGGCATCTCGAAGCCGCGAAACTCCACGAGGCCGAGCCGCCCGGTCGGGCCGTCGGGCGAATAAAGCTTGTCGATGCAGATTTCCGAGCGGTGCGTGTTGCCCGTCACGTCCACCAGGAGATTGCGGAACAGGCGGTCCACCAGCCAGGGCGGGGGCGCTGCGCCCTCGCCGGGCGCGGGCACCTGCGCCATGGCGATCTCGAGCTCGTAAAGCTGGTCGTGCCGGGCTTCGTCGATGCGCGGCGCTTGGCTGGTCGGCCCGATGAAGAGGCCGGAAAAGAGGTAGGACAGCGACGGGTGACGCTGCCAATAGAGCACCAGCGACTTCAGAAGGTCGGGTCGGCGCAGGAAGGGGCTGTCGATCGGCGTCGCGCCACCGATCACCACATGGTTGCCGCCGCCCGTGCCGGCATGGCGCCCGTCCACCATGAACTTGTCGGTGCCGAGCCGGGATTGGCGCGCGTCCTCGTAGACGCCTTGCGTAATGGCCACCGCCTCGCCCCAGGACGCGGCGGGATGGACGTTCACCTCGATCACGCCCGGGTCGGGCGCGACGCGCATCACGTCGAGGCGCGGGTCGAAAGGCGGGGCATAGCCCTCGATGCGCACGGGCAGCGCCATCGCCTCGGCCTCGTCCTCCACGGCGGCGAGAAGGTCGAGATAGGCCTCGGCCGATTCCAGGGGCGGCATGAAGACATGGAGAACGCCGTCGCGCGGCTCGATGGCGACGGCGGTGCGGACATAGCCGCCGATCTCGGCTTCCGGCCCGGGCTCGGGCGGCGACCAGGCAGGCGCCGGGTCGGCCTGCGAGATGCGCTTCTGCACCTGGCCCAGGATCTCGCGCTCCGGCAGGTCGGGGAAACGCTGCATCGGATCGGCCGGGTGCGTGTAGGGATAGCGTGCCGGCGGCAACCAGGGCAGGGCGGCCAGCGGCAGGCGGTAGCCCAGCGCCGAGTCGCCCGGCACCAGGAAGAGCTGGCCGCGCCGCGTCGACCAGCGCTCCGACATCCAACGGGCCGGCAGCGCCTGCCACGCCTGCACCGGCATGACGTAGCCGACAGGATTGTTCAGCCCCCGATCGAACACGCGGGCGAGGCGCGCGCGCTCCTCCGGGTTTTCCAGCCTGGAATTGTCCGGCGAAACGTTCTCGGGCAGCTGCGCCTCGCGCACGAGCCAGTAGGACGGGTCCTCGAAGGCGGGCAGCGCGTTGCCGGGCTCGACGCCGAGCCGCTTGGCCACGCCCTCGAGAAGCACCCGCGCCGTCTCGGCCGTCGCCTCGCCGGGTGTCTCCTCGCCCGAGCCCGCTTCGGCGGCGAACAGATCGGGGTTGCGCCAGATCGGCTTGCCGTCCTTGCGCCAGTAGAGCGAATAGGTCCAGCGCGGCAGGGATTCGCCGGGATACCACTTGCCCTGGCCGTGATGGAGAAAGCCGCCCGGCGCGAAGCGCTGCCGCAGCCGGCGGATCAGACCGTCGGCCAAGCCCCGCTTGCGCGGCCCCGTCGCGTCGGCGTTCCACTCGGCCGCCTCGAAATCGTCGATCGAAACGAAGGTCGGCTCGCCGCCCATGGTGAGGCGCACGTCCATGGATTGGAGGTCGCCGTCCACCTTTGCCCCAAGCGCGTCGAGCGCCTCCCAGCTCTCGTCGGAAAAGGGTTTCGAGACGCGCGGCGCTTCGGAAACGCGCGTCACCTCCATGGCGAAGTCGAACTCGGTCTCGGCGAAATCCACCCCGCCGGCGATCGGCGCGGCGGAGCGGTAGTGCGGGGTCGCCGCCAGCGGCACGTGGCTTTCGCCGGTCATCAGGCCGGAGGTCGGGTCGAAGCCGATCCAGCCGGCACCCGGCACGTAGACCTCCACCCATGCATGCAGATCGCAGAAGTCGACCGCCGTGCCGGCCGGCCCGTCCAGCGCGACGCGGTCGGGCTTCAGCTGGATCAGGTAGCCCGAGACGAAGCGGGCGGCGAGGCCGAGATGGCGCAGCGCGTTGACCAGGAGCCAGGAGGAGTCGCGGCAGGAGCCCGAGCCCTTTTCCAGCGTCTCCTCCGGCGTCTGGACGCCGGGTTCCATGCGGATGAGATAGTCGATGCGCTGCTGGACCAGCCGGTTGATCTCGACGAGGAAGTCGATCGTGCGCCGGGGCGTGCGGTCGACCTGCGTCAGGAAGGTCTGGAGCAGGGGGCCTGCCGGCTCGTGCGCGAGATAGGGCTTGAGGTCGATGAGGAGATCGTCGCCATAGGCGAAGGGATAGGTCTCCGCCCATGTCTCCATGAAGAAGTCGAACGGATTGTAGACTGTCATGTCGGCGAGAAGATCGACCTCGATGCGCAGCTCGCGCACCTTCTCGGGAAAGACGACGCGCGCCAGCCAGTTGCCGAACGGGTCCTGCTGCCAGTTCACGAAATGGTTCGCCGGCTCGATGCGCAGAGAATAGGCGGGGGTGCGCGTGCGCGAATGGGGGGCTGGCCGAAGCCGGATCGTCTGCGGGCCGAGGGTAACGGGTCGGTCGTAGCGATAATGGGTCAGGTGGCGGAGTGCGGCGAGGATCGGCATCGGTTCCCTTACACATGACCAGTCGAACGGGCAGCATAGGCACAAGGCGCCGCCACCGAAACCTTCGCGTTGCACAAACTGCGCGCTTTCCGGAATTATTAACGGAATCGGTTGCGGTGCGGAACAAGGCGGAAGGACCCGAGTTAGGCGCGGGAATTGGCCAAAGCCCGCCATCAGGAACTTTTTCGATGAAACTCTTCTCCTGCCCGTCCTGCGATCAGGTCGTCTTCTTCAACAACGTGGTGTGCGAGCGCTGCGGTCATGCCTTGGGCTACGAGCCGCGCGCCAACCGCGTGCTGGCGCTGGAAGCGGCCGACGACGGCTGGGTTTCGGTCGGCCGGGGCAGCGACGGATCGCACTGGCGCTATTGCGACAACTACCAGTACGGGGTGTGCAACTGGCTGGTGCCCGCCGAGGGCGTGGAGCGCCTGTGCCTGGCGGACCGCCACAATCTGATGGTACCCGACCTGTCCGACCCCGAGAACCAGGCGCTCTGGGCCAAGATGGAAGCGGCCAAGCACCGGCTCTTCTACACGCTGCTGCGCCTGGACCTGCCGCTCTATACGCGCGACGAGCATCCCGAAGGCCTCGGCTTCAAGTTCCTGGCCGACGATCCGAACTCGGACCAGAAAGTGATGACCGGCCATGACGAGGGCATCATCACCGTGGCGCTGGCGGAAGCGGACGATGCCGAGCGCGAGAAGCGCCGGACCTCGATGGGCGAGCCTTATCGCACGCTGCTCGGCCATTTCCGCCACGAGGTCGGCCATTGGTACTGGGACATCCTGGTGCGCGACGGCAACCTGCTCGACCAGTGCCGCGCCGTGTTCGGCGACGACCGCGAGGACTACGGCCAGGCGCTGCAGAACCACTACAACAACGGCCCCAAGCCGAACTGGCAGGACGAGTTCGTCTCTTCCTATGCTGGCTCCCACGCCTGGGAGGACTTCGCCGAGACCTGGGCGCACTATCTCCACATCATCGACACGCTTGAGGTCGGCGGTTCCTACGGCATTGCCATCCAGCCGCGGCTCGACCGCGACGGCATCCTGACCACCGATCTGGGCCTCAAGGTCTACGACCCCAACACGACGATGGAGGAGATCGCCGACGCGTGGCTGGCGCTCAGCCAGGCGCTGAACTCCATGAACCGCGCCATGGGCCTGCAGGACCTTTATCCCTTCGTTCTGTCGCCGACCGTCATCGCCAAGCTTGGCTTCATCCACGATCTCGTTCACGGCCGGGTCGGCCAGCGCGCGGGCGCCGACGAGGCGCACGGCATGTCGGAAGAGGCCGAGGACCTCGGCCGCCAGTCCAACGCAGCGAACGAGCCGATGGTGGCGGCCGGCTGAGGCGCGGGGGCTGGCGCGAGCGACTGGAAAATTTCCCCTTCCGGTCACTGGCACTGCCCTTTCCCGCTCCACTTAAGCTGAGCAACAGCAGCGACGACGCCCCTTCGCCTTCGCGCAAGCGAAGGGGCGTCTCACCCATCGTGCATGACCTTTTGCGAACCGGCGGAGCCCCTATGAACGGTGCCAGGACTTTTTCTTTCGACCTAGGGTGGGGCGCGCAATACGAGGACGGGCGCACGCGCTTCCGCATCTGGGCGCCGAGCGCGGGAAGCGTCGATGTCGCCAGCGCGGAATCCGACGAGTACCAGTGCGAGCGCTTCGAGCCGATGACGAAGGGCGAGGGCGGCTGGTGGGAACTGGTGACCGATCAGGTCCAGCCGGGCGACGGCTACGGCTTCCGCTTCGACGGCGGCAAGGTGAGGCCCGATCCGGCGGCGCGCGCGCAAGGGGGCGACGTCCACTGGCTGTCGCGCGTCGTCGATCCCAACGCGCACAAGTGGCGCAGCGCCGAATGGGCCGGCCGGCCCTGGCACGAATGCGTCTTCTACGAGCTGCATGTCGGCACCTTCACGCCGGAGGGCACGTTCGATGCGGTCATCGGCAAGCTCGACCATCTAAGGGACACCGGCATCACCGCGATCGAACTCATGCCCATCGCGCAGTTCGGCGGGCAGCGCGGCTGGGGCTATGACGGCGTGCTGCTCTACGCCCCGCATCAGGTCTATGGCGGGCCGGAAGGGCTGAAGCGTCTGGTGGACGCCGCGCACGAGCGCGGGCTGATGGTCTTTCTCGACGTCGTCTACAACCACTTCGGCCCGGACGGGAACTACCTGCCCGAATACGTGCCGGAGTTCTTCCATTCGGAAATCGCGACGCCCTGGGGCGCGGCCATCGCCTATGACGAGGCGCCGGTGCGCGAGTTCATGATCGAGAACGCGCTCTACTGGATGAACGAGTTCCGCATCGACGGGCTGCGGCTGGACGCGATCGACTCCATCAAGGACACGACCGAAACGCCGCTGGTGAAGGAACTCGCCGCCCGCGTGCGAGAGACCATCACCGATCGGCACGTCCACATCACCACCGAGGACGACCGCAACATCCGCTGGCACATCGAGCGCGGCGAGGGGGGCAAGATTCCGCTCGTCTCTGGCGAGTGGAACGACGACTTCCACCACACCGCCCATGTGATCGGCACCAACGACCAGGAAGGCTATTACCGGGACTACGACCCGAACTCGGCCGAGCAGATGGCGACCGCGCTCGCCACGGGCTTCGTGTTCCAGGGGCAGGAGTCCGAGCATCGCAAGCGGCGCGTCGGCACCGATTCGGCCGAACTGCCGCCCACCGCCTTCGTCAACTTCATCCAGAACCACGACCAGATCGGCAACCGAGCCTTCGGCGACCGGCTGCGCTCGCTTTCCTCGGGCCGCGTCTACGACTGCCTCCAGTCGATCCTGCTCCTGTCGCCGCAGATCCCCCTGATGTTCCAGGGCGACGAATTCGGCGACACCAACTCCTTCTGCTTCTTCACCGATTTCGACGGCGAACTGGCCAATTCGGTGTCGAAGGGGCGCAAGCGCGAGTTCAAGAGCTTTGCCGCCTTCGAGGACCCCGAGGCCGCCGACATCTTCCCCGACCCGAACGACGAGCGCACCTTCGAGATTTCCCGCCTCGACTGGGGCCGGCTGACCCAGCCGACGCACAAGCGGCGCCTGCAGGTGACGCGCAAGCTTCTGACCATCCGGCAGGAAACGCTGATGCCGCTTCTGGGCGCCGCGCCCGGCGGCACGGGCATGGCGCTGGTGGAAGGGCTCGGCTTCGTGGTCGCCTGGGAGCTTCAGCCCGGCCGCTTCTGGCATCTCGTCGCCAATCTGTCGGACGAGGTCTGGGACCTGGAGGACGCGCTGGTGGAAGACCAGATCGGGCGGGCCAGCTGCGTCTACACCAACCACAAGAACGCCTTCGAGGAAGTGACCGGCGGCGCGGTGCCGGCCTGCTGCGTCCTCGCTATCCTGTCGGACACGTTGCTGATCGCGGAGCCGGACGATGAATAAGCCGCTCGAAACCCTGGCGGAAAGCCACGGCATCCAGATCCGCTACGTCTCCGAGATGGGCGAGCCGAAGGAGATCGGCGAAGCGGCGCAGGACGGGCTCCTGCGCGCGCTGCAGGTCGACCCCGTTGGGGGCGAGGCCGGGCACTTCGCACAGGCCGAGCACAAGGCGAGCCTTGCCTGCGCGCTGCCGGGCAGCGTCGCCTCGCGCCGCGCCTGGGGCGTCACCTGCCAGCTCTACAGCCTGCGTTCGGCGCGCAATCTCGGCATCGGCGATTTCGAGGACCTGGCCGCGCTGGCCGAGACCGTCGCGCCGACCGGCGCGTCCTTTGTCGGCGTCAATCCGCTGCATGCGCTGTTTCTGGCCGATGCCGGGCATTACAGCCCCTATTCGCCCTCGACGCGCCGCTTCATCAACCCGTTCTATCTCGCGGTCGATACGATCGACGGTGGGGCGGAGGCCATCGCGGCGCTGCGCGAGGCCGAGCCAGACCTGTTCGAGGGGCTGGACGGCGAGCTGGTGGACTACCGCGCCGTGGCGCGCGTGAAGGTGCCGCTGCTGCGCACTCTCTATGAACGGGCCAAGGACGGGCTGGGGCGCGACGAAAGCTTCCGCGCTTTCCTGGAGCGGGGCGGCGACGCGCTGCGCGGCTTCGCCCTGTTCGAGGCGATCTCCGAAAGCGTGCGCGCGGACGGCGGCAGTGCCGGCTGGCACCATTGGCCCGAGGATCTGCGCGACCGCAACGGCGAGGGCGCGCGCGTCTTCGAGGCCGGGCACGAGGATCAGATCCGCTTCCACGTCTGGCTCCAGTACCAGTGCGACCGGCAGCTGGCCGAGGCGCAGCGCCGCGCCAAGGCGGCGGGCATGGGCATCGGCCTTTATCTCGACTTCGCCGTCGGCGTCTCGCCCGACGGGGCCGAGACCTGGGCCGACCCGGCGCTGACGGTGCGCGAGGCGCGCGTCGGCTCGCCGCCCGACATGTTCAACTCGGACGGGCAGGACTGGGGCCTCGCGCCGCTCTCGCCCAAGGCCCTGGCCGAGCGGCAATACGCGCCCCTTTCGGCCGCCTATGCCAGCCTGATGGAACATGCCGGCGCGATCCGCATCGACCACGCCATGGGCCTTGCGCGCCTCTGGTGGATTCCCGAGGGCGAGCGCTCGGGCGGGGGCGGCTATGTCCGCTATCCCCTCGGCGCCATGGTGGATGCCCTGGCCCGCGTGTCGCAGGACACGAACTGTCTGGTGATCGGCGAGGATCTCGGCACCGTACCGGAGGGCTTCCGAGAGGCCATGACCGACAGCCACATCCTTTCCTATAAGGTGCTCTATTTCGAGCGCTGGAAGGACGGGCTGTTCAAGGCGACGGGCGAGTATCCCGAGACCTCGCTCGCCTGCATCTCGACCCATGATCTCGCCACCCTTTCGGGCTGGTGGCACGGGTCGGACGTGCGCCTGCGCGCCGAGACGGGGCGGCAGAACGCGGCCGCTACGCAGCGCGATATGGCCGAGCGCGACCGCGACCGGCGCACGCTGATGGCGGCGCTGCGCCACGAGAACCTCCTGCCGCCCGAGGAGATCGCGCTGGCGGACGGCGGCGCCACCTTGCCGGCGCGGCTGCCTTTCGAGCTGGCGCTCGCGATCCACCGCTTCGGCGCGCGCACCCGCTCCATGCTCTTCGCCGTGCAGATGGAGGACATGATCGGTTCGGAAAAGCAGCCGAACCTGCCGGGCACGACCGATGAATATCCCAACTGGCGCATCCGCTCCGACATCCGCCTGGAAGAGCTGGCGGGCGACGAGCGTTTCCAAGCCATGGCCCGCGCGATGCGCGACGAGAGACCGGAGACCCCATGAGCCGTCCCCTGATCGCGACCTATCGACTGCAGTTCCGCGAGGGGACGGGCTTCTCTGAGGCTCAGGACCTCGTGCCCTATCTCAAGGTGCTGGGGACGAGCCACCTCTACGCCTCGCCCGTCTTCTCCGCCTCGCCCGGCTCGACCCACGGCTACGACGTGGTGGACTACAACCGCTTCGAGGCGGATCTGGGCGGCGACGCCGGTTTCGGCCGGATGAGCGACGCGCTGATGGCCGCCGATCTCGGCCTGATCCTCGACTTCGTGCCCAACCACATG
This sequence comes from Aureimonas sp. AU20, assembly GCF_001442755.1. Lineage (NCBI taxonomy): Bacteria > Pseudomonadati > Pseudomonadota > Alphaproteobacteria > Hyphomicrobiales > Aurantimonadaceae > Aureimonas > Aureimonas sp. AU20. The sequence goes on from NZ_CP006367.1 coordinate 1,183,254, forward strand.
GGCGTCTCCCAGGAGAACCCCTGGTGGGAGGACGTGCTGCGCTGGGGCCGCGAAAGCCGCTACGCGCAGACCTTCGACATTTCCTGGGACGAGGAGAAGATCCTCATTCCGACGCTGGGCGCGCCCTATGGCGAGGCGCTGCGCACCGGCGCGCTGAAGGTGGTCTATGACGAGGCGCGCGGCGAGGTGCGCTTTTCCGCCAATGGCTACGGCCTGCCGGTGGACCCGCGCACGCTCAGCCACGTCTTCGGCTTCGTCGAGCACGAGCACCGCGACAGTCTGGTGCGCCGCTTCGCCGCTTCGCTGCCGACCGACGGCGAGGAGCTGACCGAGCGCTTCGCCGAGCATGTCGCCGACCCCGCCTTTCTCGCCGCGCTCAAGAAGGGCATCGAGGCGCTGAACGCCGACAGCCAGGCTCTGCACGCCTTCCACGAGGTGCAAGCCTGGCGTCTCGCCTGGTGGCGTCTCGCGCGCGAAAAACTCTCCTATCGCCGGTTCTTCGAGATCGCGGACCTGATCGGCGTGCGCCAGGAAATGCGCCGCGTCTTCCGCGACTCGCATCGCACCATCTTCCAGCTGGCGCGCGAGCGCCGGCTGGACGGCATCCGCATCGACCATGTCGACGGCGTCGCCGACCCGAAGGGCTATCTCAGCGAACTCGCCGCCGGCTTCGAGGCGCTGCGCCGCGACGTCTCGATCCATGTCGAGAAGATCCTGACCGGGCCGGAGCGACTGCGCAAAAGCTGGAACATCGCCGGCACCACGGGCTACGAGTTCATCACCGCCGTCGCCGGGCTCTATGTCGACGCCTCCAAGGAGGAGGCGATGAGCAAGGCTTATACGGCCTTCGTCGGCACCGACGAGGACCTGCGCAGTATGATCGCCGACCAGAAGCGGGCGATCTTCACCCACAATCTGGCGGGTGAGCTGCAGGTTCTGACCGAGACCGCCATGCAGGTGGCGGCCAATGATCTCGAAACGCGCGATTTCGGGCGCGACGACATGAGCCGCTCCATCGTCGAGGTGGCGACCGCCTTGCCGGTCTACCGCACCTATTGCGGCGTCGCCGGCGTGCCGGACAAGGATGTCGAGGTCATCGACGACGCGGTGGAACTGGCCAAGAGCACCCGCAAGGTCGAGGCCGACGAGCCGATCGCCTTTGTCGGCCGGCTCCTGAAGCTCGCCTTCGAGGACGGGCGCGACGTGACCGGAGCGCTGAACTTCACGCGGCGCTTCCAGCAGACCACCGGCGCGGTGATGGCCAAGGCCGTGGAGGACACGGTCTTCTATCGCTACAACCGCTTGATCGCTCTGAACGAGGTGGGCGGCGAGCCCGACCATTACGGCACCTCGACCCCGCGTTTCCACGACGAGATGGCGATCCGCCTGGAGGACCAGCCGGACGGTCTCATGGCCTCCTCCACCCATGACACCAAGCGCGGCGAGGATGCGCGCGCCCGGCTGTACACGCTGAGCGAGGCGCCCGAACGCTGGGCCGCTTTGGTGGAAGAGATGGCGGGCGCCCTGGAGCCCTGGCGCAAAGTGCTGGGCGAGGCGTCGTCCGGCGAGACGCATGTGTCCCCCGACCCGGCCACCGAATGGGGCTTCTACCAGTCGCTGCTCGGCGTGCTGCCGGCCGATTTCGATCCGGCCGACGCCGAGGCGCGCAAAGCTCTGGAAGAGCGGCTTCTGGCCTTCGCCGAGAAAGCCGTGCGCGAGGCCAAGCGCTACACGAGCTGGACCGCGCCGGACGAGGCTTACGAGGAAGCGCTGAAGGGATTCGTGTCCGCCATCCTGCGCGAGGGCGAGACCGGCGGCCTCCTCGCGGACTTCTGGCTGAAGTCGCAGCCCTTCGTCGTGGCCGGCGCGCTCAACTCCCTGTCGCAGACGCTGATCAAGCTCACGGCGCCGGGCGTTCCCGATATCTACCAGGGCACCGAGTTCTACGACCTCAGCCTTGTCGACCCCGACAACCGGCGCAAGATCGACTTCGCCGCCCGGCAGACGGCGATGGAGGACGGGCACTCCGTTGCCGAAAGCCTCGCGCATTGGCGCGACGGGCGCGTCAAGGCCAAGCTCACCGCCGCGGCGCTGAAGGCGCGCATCAAGGCGCCCGAGCTCTTCACCAAGGGGCGCTACATCCCGCTCGAGGTAACGGGCGAGAAGGCGGCTCACGTCGTCGCCTTCGCACGCACCGATGCCGATGGGCGGGCGGCCGTGACGATCGTCCCGCGCCTCGCGCTGCAACTCCTGGGCGACAAGGCGGAGCGGCCGATGTTGGACGCGAAAAGCTGGGGAGATACGGCCGTTCGTTTGCCGTCTCACCTTGCGAGCGCCCGGTTTGATGACATCTTGACGCAGAAGACGGTCGGTACGGGCGCGAGCCTGAAGCTGAGCGAGGTTCTGGCCGAGCTCCCCCTCGCGCTGCTTCTCGCCGACTGAAAAGCCTTGGGACCCAAGGCCGAAACGCGCGGGGCGTGTGTCCCCGCGCCCAGCAGGATGGGAGGCGCCTGATGTCGATCCGCGTTGTCGTCTGGAACGAGTATCTGCACGAAAAGGAGAATGCGGTCGTCCGCGAGATCTACCCGGACGGGCTGCACAACGCGATCGCAGGGGGGCTTCGCGAGGAGGAGGGGTTCGAGGTCTCCACGGCGACGCTGGAAGAGCCCGAGCATGGCCTGTCGAAGGCGCGGCTGGACGAGACCGACGTTCTCGTCTGGTGGGGCCACAAGGCGCATGCGAAAGTCGAGGATGCCGTGGTCGAGCGCGTCGCGCAGCGCATCCACGAAGGCATGGGGCTTATCGTCCTCCATTCCGGCCATTTCTCGAAGATCTTCAAGCGGCTGATGGGCACGCCCTGTTCCTTGCGCTGGCGCGAGGCGGGCGAGCGCGAGCGGCTCTGGGTCATCAATCCCAGCCACCCCATCACGCAAGGCATCGACAAGGCGATCGAGCTTCCGAATTCGGAGATGTACGGCGAGCCCTTCCTGGTTCCCGAGCCGCTGGAAACGGTCTTCGTGTCCTGGTTCGAGGGCGGCGAGGTGTTCCGCTCGGGCCTCACCTACCAGCGCGGGGCGGGCCGCATCTTCTACTTCGAGCCAGGCCACGAGACCTATCCGATCTATCACGACCCGAACGTGCGCCGCGTTCTGCGCAACGCCGCGCGCTGGGCCTACAACCCCGCCAAGCCCTGGCGCGAGGTCGCCGAGGCGCCCAACGTGCCGATCGACCAGGCGCGCGAAAAGATCGAGCAGAAGGGCGGCTCGCTGCACAAGGCCGGCGAGGCGGGCTATCGATGAGCGAGGAGAAGCGCATCCTGATCCTCGGCACGGGCGGCATCGCTGCCCGCCATGCCGAGCATTTCTCCTCCATTCCCAACATGCGGGTCGTGGCCGCCGTCGACACCAATCTGGAGCGCGCCCGGCTCTTCGCGCTGGAGCATTCCATCCCGCAGACCTTCGCTTCGCTCGGCGAGGCCATCGCCTGGGGTGAGTTCGACGCGGCGGTGAACTCGACGCCGGACGGCGTCCACAAGGCGACGACGCTGCAGCTGATCGAGGCCGGCAAGCCGGTCTTCTGCGAGAAGCCGCTGGCGGTGAACTATCCCGACGCGCTGGCGATGACCGAGGCGGCGGAGGGCGCCGGCCTCGTCAACATGGTGAACCTCACCTATCGCAACGCCCATGCCATCCAGATGGCGCGGCGCATGGTGGACGACGGGCGCATCGGCACGATCCGCCATTTCGAGGCGAGCTATCTCCAGAGCTGGCTGACGGCCGGCCACTGGGGCGACTGGCGCACCGACGAGCGCTGGCTCTGGCGCCTGTCCTCCGCGCACGGCTCCAAGGGCGTGCTGGGCGACATCGGCATCCACATTCTCGACTTCGTGACCTTTGGCACGGGTCTCGAGTTCGCCGCCCTCCAGGCGCGGATGAAGACCTACGACAAGGCCGAGGGCGGCGCGATCGGCGCGTACAGGCTCGATGTGAACGACAGCGTCGCGATGACGGTGGAGATGCGAAACGGCGCGCTCGGCGTCGTCCACATGTCGCGCTATGCCACGGGCAATCTGAACGATCTCAACCTCGCGATCTATGGCGAGGAGGGGGCGCTGCGCATCTGGGCCAACCATCTGGAATCGCGCCTGGAAGTTTGCCTCGGCGCCGACCGCGAAACCCAGACCTGGGTCAAGGTGGACTGCCCCGTGACGCCGCGAAACGAGCACCGCTTCGCCCTGGCGCTGATGACCGGGGAGAACGGCCAGCCGAACTTCCGCCACGCTGCCGGCATCCAGAAGCTCTTGGACCTCTGCTTCGTCTCGGACGAAGAGGGGCGCATGCTGCCGGTCAACTGACGGCTGGGATATGAAAGCCGGCCCGACGGGGGAAATCCACGTACTGGGCCGGCTTTTACGGATGGCTCCGAGCGGCGCCTACGGGCAAAAGCCCTCAGACACCGTTTGACAGCCGGGTCGGTTGGTCAGTCAGCGCTTTTCCTTCCGTCCACACGGCGCGCCACGGCGCACAGGTGCATTGGAACTGCGCAAGCGCATCAGATGGCTCGCCTGTCCGCATAGACCGTTGTCGATCTTCACCGATGCCCGACCATCCTTCACGTTTGATGCCCCGCGAATGCGTGAGAAATCACGCGACGACCCTTCTAAACCGCGTCGTCAGACCGTCTCTTGGCCTCTGCGATCTCTGCGATCTCTGCGATCTCTGCGATCTCTGCGATCTCTGCGCACCAAGCCGGAATTCTTATTTTCGCCGCAGGATTTTCCTTGGTTTCGCCGCACTCTCCGCGGCGATGCAGTACAATCACGCCGACCGTGACGGCGTAAGATTATATGATCGGAATCAGCGGCTTGCCGCCGTTGCGAAGGCGCCTCGAAAGGAATTATCAACCGGGAAGCGCGATAGTGCGCTTGCCGACCTTCCCGTCCCGAATACGCGCCCGCAAGGGCAAACGATCGACCGATCGCGATGCCGGCTATCCCTGTTTTTGCAAAGTCGCATCCATGCAGACCGGCATCCTCTTGGCCTTCCTGGCCTATCTCTCCTATTCCTGCTCGGACGCTGCCGGCAAACTGCTGGGTTCGTCGCTTCCGACCTTCGAGATCGGCTTCTTCGTATCGCTGATCGCGCTGGGGCCGGCGCTCCTGTCGAAGCGGCCGGGCGAGACCTGGCGCTCGATCGTGCGTCCGCACCGCCCCTGGCTGGTGCTCGCGCGCATGACCACAGGCACGGTGGGCGGCATGTCGGCCATCTACGCCTTCACGCATCTGCCGATGGCGCAGGCCTATTCGCTGATCTTCCTGCTGCCGGTCTTCGTCGCGATCCTCTCCATGGTGCTCCTGAGGGAGTCGGTCGGCCCGGGCCGCTGGCTGGCGCTGCTGGGCGGACTCGCCGGCGTCATGCTGGTGGTGCGCCCCGGTTTCAACGCCTTGACGCTGGGACATCTGGCGGCGATCGTCTGCGCCTTTTCCGGCGCGCTCAGCGCCATTCTCCTGCGCTCGCTCGGGCAGACGGAAAAGCGGCTGACGCTGGTCGGCGGCGTGCTTATGGCCGCGACGCTGACCAACGGCCTCCTGATGATCCCGCATTTCGTCATGCCCTCCACCGCGCATTGGCCGATCCTCGTGGTGGGCGGTCTGTGCGCGGGCATCGGCAACATCGCCATGGTGGTGGCCGCCCGCCTCGCGCCCGCCAGCCGTCTCGCGCCGACGCAGTATAGCCAGATCGTCTGGGCAGCCCTGCTTGGCGCCCTCCTGTTCGGCGAGTTCCCCGATCCGCTGGCCGTCGCCGGCATGGCGCTGGTCGGCTTCTGCGGCATGATGACGCTGGGCGGTGGCGAGGATCGCCGTACGGCACCCGCCTTGCCCAAGCCCGCTGCCCGGGCGCTGTGAGCGAAGCGATCCCCCATCGGAGCTTCGAAGCCTGAAACTCCCAGAGAACCCGCCCTCGTGGCGGGTTTTTTGTTGCATGCAGCAAGTTGGCCCGCATTTGGCGAACAAGGCTGCGTTCTTATTTTTGACGAATCGGGCGGAAACGTGCATAGAGTGTTTCGACTTCATCGGAACATCCGGCATGATCATGCTTTCTCTCACGCCCGAGCGGCAGACCCTCATTCGCGATCGTTTGGCGCGGGACGGGCGCGTTCTCGCCTCCGACCTCGCGCGCGAATTCGGCGTGTCGGAGGACACGATCCGGCGGGACCTGCGCGAACTCGCTTCGTCGGGACTGTGCCGCCGCGTCTATGGCGGCGCCCTGCCGCCGGCGCCCGGACTGGTCTCGCTCAGCCGGCGGCGGGAGGAGTCGAGCGATCGCAAGCGGACCCTGGCGCAGGCCCTGGCTGAGCGCATAGGCGAGATGATGCCCGCCAACGCCACGCTCTTCATCGACGCCGGCTCGACCAATATCCTGGTGGCCGAAGCGCTGCGGGACGATTTGCCCCTGACTGTCGTCACCCATGCGCCCGCCATTGCCTGCGCGCTCGACGGCAAGCCCCTGATCGATGTCGTGCTTCTCGGCGGACGCGTGAACCGGCATGCCGGTGCCTGCCTCGGCGCGCGCAGCCAGGGCGAGGCCGAGACCATGCGTCCGGATCTTCTCGTGCTCGGTATTTGCGGTGTCGATGCCGAAATCGGCATTACCGCGCAGGACTATGACGACGCCGCCTTCAAGCGCGCCATCGCGGCGCGGGCCGGCGCGGTGGTGGCTGCGGTGGTGAACGAGAAGCTCGCCAGCGTCGCGCCTTTTCCCGTGCTCGACACGGGCCAGCTCGACACATTGGTTATCGAACATGACGCGCCGGAGGCCGCGCTTGGCCCGATGGAGGCTGCGGGCCTTCGTCTCCTGCGCGCCCGTCCGCCCCTGGCCGAGCGCGGCCCCGCGGCCAAATCCGCCCGCAAGGCCTCCTGAGTTAAGTCTGATCGCCGTTCAACCCGGCCCCGCCCAAGCCGGCCCCTGTTCAAGCCCAAGGAAACAGCCCGTGTCCCCCTCTCTTTCCCGCCGCGCGTCCGCCTGGCCGGCGCGCCGGATCGCGGTCTCGCTCGCCTTCCTCGTCAACGGCTTCATTCTCGGCAATTGGACGCCGCAGATCCCGCTTCTGGCGGATCGCCTGTCGCTCAGCGAAGGGCGCCTCGGACTTCTCATCCTCGTCTTCGGCGTCGGCGCAGTGGCCGCCATGCCGCTGGTCGGCGCGGCGACGGCCCGCCTTGGCTCACGCGTGCCGACGCTCGCGCTCCAGGCGCTGCTCGCCTTCGCCTTGCCGCTTCTGGTTCTGGCGCCGACACCGTGGACGGCGGCGGCCGCCATTCTCTTCTTCGGCATGACGATGGGCGGCATGGACGTGGCCATGAACGCCAATGCGGTCGCCACCGAGCGCACCTTGCCCTCGGCCATGATGTCCTCCTGCCACGGGTTCTGGTCGATCGGCGGCGTGCTCGGCGCGACGCTGGGCGGCCCGTTGATCGTGGCGCTCGGCTCACTGGGTCAGGCCACGATGGTTTGCCTCGTCATGCTCGCCGCGCTCTGGCCAATTGGCCGCTTCATGATGGACGACCGCGAAAGCCCGGCCGAGACCGAGGCCAAGGCCGCCTCCGCGCAAGGCGGCGGGGCGTCGGCCACCGTGCCCAAAGGATCGGGCAGGCTGATCGCGGTGGCGCTCGGCGTCTGCGCGCTGTTTTCGATGGTGCCGGAAGGCGCGGCGATCGACTGGAGCGCCATTTATCTCCGGCGGGATCTGGGCGCGGACACCACGACCTCCGGCCTCGCCTTCGCCGCCTTCTCGGCCACGATGGCGCTGTTCCGCTTCCTGGGGGATGTGATCCGCGATCGGCTCGGTGCGGTGCGGACCATCCGCCTGTCGCTCGGCTTCGCCATGGCGGGTCTGGTGCTGGTGAGCCTTGCCAACGGCTTGGCGCTGGCGCTCTTGGGCTTTGCGATCCTAGGGATCGGCTTGTCCAACCTCGTGCCTATCGCCTTTTCGGCGGCCGGCAATCTGGAGGGGATGAAGCCCGGCATCGCGATCTCGATCGCGACCTCGATCGGCTATAGCGGCATTCTCATCGCGCCATCGGCGATCGGCTTCTTCGCCGAGCATTTCGGCTTCTCGCCGGTGTTCCTCGGCCTTTGCGTCTGTCTTCTCGTGGTCTTCGCACTGTCGGGCCTGATGCACGGGGCCGACCGGCGGCAGGTCGCCCCGGTGGCCGAGGCGCGGGAAAAGGTGGCCGCCTGAGCGGCCACCTCTTTGGGGTGGGTCAGATTCGTCCGAGCAGGACGAGGATCAGAACCACCACGAGAAGGAAGCCGAGAAGGCCGCTTGGGCCGTAGCCCCAACCGCGCGAGTAGCCCCAGCCGGGAAAGGCGCCGATCAGGAGGAGGATCAGGACGATCAGGAGAATGGTGCCGATGGACATGGGGAACTCCACTTGGAACAATCGTGCCAGTGAAACTCACGTGCCCGTGTCCGGGTTCCACATTCCCGACACAATTTGCCGCAGGAACCTTTTTGTTCGGTGTCGGGCTCGCCGAGCGATCCCTTAGACCAGGATCGTCACCCAAATCATCACCGCGAAGGTGAAGACCACGCCGACCAGAAGCGCCGGTCGATAGGACCACCCGCGCGACCAGGGCCAGATCGGCAGGAAGCCGAGCAGCAGGAGAAGGCAGAACAGGCTCAGGGCGGCGCCGATGGGCATGGGCTTTCCTCTAGGAGGGGCAGGGGCGGGCCGCCCGCGAGACCTCGAACGGCGACCCGAAATGAATCGGACCGGGAGGAGGTGACAGGCCTCGGCCGCCGCCGCAAGCGGGGCGGGGTGGTCACGATGCGCCTCGCGTCATGCTCGCGACACGAAGTCTCTTCATTTGACACGCGCGCGAGGCGATATAGACGGGAAACGCGTTCGCGGCTCGCCGGAGCGCCACCGCCCTTTTCGCTGGGAAGCCGACCTCATGACCTCAGCCACGCCGCTCGAACCCGTTCTCGCCGATCCGTTGCCCCGTCGCCGGACGGTGGGCGTCGATGTCGGCGGCGTTCTCGTCGGCGGCGCGGCGCCGGTCGTGGTGCAGTCCATGACCAACACCGACACGGCTGATATCGACGCCACCGTGGCGCAGGTGGCGCAGCTGTCGCGCGCCGGCTCCGAGATCGTGCGCATTACCGTGGACCGGCCGGAATCCGCCGCCGCCGTGCCGCGCATTCGCGAGCGGCTGGATCGGCTCGGCCTTTCCGTGCCGCTGGTCGGCGACTTTCACTATATCGGCCACAAGCTGCTCGCCGACTATCCCGACTGCGCCGCCGCGCTCGCCAAGTACCGCATCAATCCCGGCAATGTCGGCTTCAAGGACAAGAAGGACCGGCAGTTCATTGAGATTGTCGAGATGGCGATCCGGCACGACAAGCCCGTGCGCATCGGCGTCAACTGGGGCTCGCTCGACCAGGAGCTGCTGACGCGGCTTATGGACCAGAACTCGGCGCTATCCGAGCCACGCCCGGCCCGGGCCGTGATGCGCGAGGCGATCATCCAGTCGGCGCTTCTGTCCGCCGCGCTGGCGGAGGAGACGGGCCTTGCGCGCGAGCGCATCATCCTTTCGGCCAAGGTCTCCAACGTGCAGGACCTCATCGCCGTTTATCGTGACCTGTCGCGCCGCACCGACCATGCGATCCATCTCGGCCTGACGGAAGCGGGCATGGGCTCCAAGGGCATCGTCGCCTCCTCGGCCGCCATGGGCATTCTCCTGCAGGAGGGCATCGGCGACACGATCCGCGTTTCGCTGACGCCCGAGCCCGGCGGCGACCGCACCAAGGAGGTGCAGGTCGCGCAGGAACTCCTCCAGACCATGGGCTTCCGGCAGTTCATCCCGATCGTCGCGGCCTGCCCGGGTTGCGGGCGCACGACCTCCACGCTCTTCCAGGAACTGGCCGAGACGATCCAGAACGACATTCGCCGCAACATGCCGGTTTGGCGCGAGCGCTATCCCGGCGTCGAGGCGCTGTCGGTCGCCGTCATGGGCTGCATCGTCAACGGGCCGGGCGAGTCCAAGCACGCCGATATCGGCATCTCGCTGCCCGGCACGGCCGAGGTGCCCTCCGCCCCGGTCTATATGGACGGGGTGAAGGTTGCGACGCTGCGCGGCGCCGGCATCGCACAGGAGTTCCATGAGATGGTTCTCGCCTATATCGAGCGCCGCTTCGGGGGCGGGCGCGCCGCCGCCGAATGACGCGACACCTCCTGCGCTCCGCCCTGGTCGGGGCCGCGCTCGTCGTGGCCGGGCCGTCACTTGCCCTGGCCGAGGACAAGACGGGCGAGAAGAACAATCCGCGCGTGGCGGAAATCTGCGACCTCATCGCCGAGAATGCCGGTGCGGTCGGCATGGAGCCGGCCTTCTTTGCGCGGCTGATCTGGAAGGAGTCGCGCTTCGACGAATCCGCCCTTTCGCCGGTCGGCGCGCAGGGCATCGCCCAGTTCATGCCCTACACCGCCAGGGAGCGAGGCCTGACGGACCCGTTCGACAAGCGCGAGGCGCTGCGCCATTCCGCCCGCTACCTGCGGGACCTGCGCGCCGAACTCGGCTCGTGGGGCTTGGCGGCGGCGGCCTATAATGGCGGCATCAATCGCGTCAAACGCTGGATGCAGAGCGGCGGGCGGCTTCCCTACGAGACCGAGGACTATGTCCTTTCCATCACCGCGCAGCCCGCCGCCTTCTTCCGCGAGGAAAAGCGCGAGGCGGAGGTGGCGCCGCTGGTGAAGGATCTCGACTTCGCGCTCGGCTGCCGCCGCCTGCCCATCCTGCCGACGCGAACCGTCTTCGCGGCGGCCGAAAGCGCGCCCATGCGCCCCTGGGGCGCGCAGGTCGCCGGCCATCCCAACGAGGCGATCGCCGTTCGCCTTTATCGCAAGCTGCAGGACCGCTATCCCGGCGTGCTCGGCGGCGTGGAGCCCATCGTCATGCGCACCCGACCCCTGTCCGGCCCGCGCCGCATCACCGCGATCCGCATCGGCGCCAACACGCGGGGCGCGGCCGACGCGTTCTGCGCGAAATATCGCGGCGTCGGCGGCTCCTGCGTGGTCATGAAGAACCGCTGAGATGGCGACGCTCTTCTTCGTCACCCACCCGGAGGTCGTGGTCGATCCGCACACGCCGGTGGAGCGCTGGCACCTGTCCGAACGCGGCATCGCCCGGATGCGGCACTTCGCGGCTCGCGAGGAGCTGAAGGGGATCGGCGCCGTGTGGGCGAGCACGGAGACCAAGGCGATCGAGGCGGCGGGTCTTCTGGCGGCGCGCTTCGGCCTTGGCGTGCAGACCGAACGGGCGCTCGGCGAGAACGATCGCAGCGCCACCGGCTTCCTGCCGCCGCCCGAGTTCGAAGCGGTGGCTGACGCGTTCTTCGCCGCGCCCGAGCAGAGCGTGCGCGGCTGGGAGCGGGCGGTGGACGCGCAAAGCCGCATTGCCCGCGCCGTGCGCACTATTGCGGAGCGGCACGAGGGCGGCGATCTCGCGATCGTCGCCCATGGCGCGGTCGGCGCGCTGCTTCTCTCAGCGCTCGCCGGCCGCCCGATCTCGCGCCGCGAGGACCAGCCCTTCCAAGGCCATGTCTGGCGCGCGTCCTTGCCGGACCTCGCCCTGTTGCAGGGCTGGGAGCCGATCGCGCCGAGGGATTGAAGCGGAGCTTTACTCCAGAAACTCCCTTGCGGCGCGAAGGAAGACCCGCGCGCCGATGGCAATGAGCTCGTCGGGAAAATCGTAGTCGGGATTGTGCAAGCGCGGATGGTCCGTGCCGGCGCCGAGAAAGAGCATGGCCGAGGGCGACAGGTCCGCGAAGCGGCCGAAATCCTCCGACGGATACATCGGCGTGCCCGGCGCATGCGCGATCCCTGCCGCGTCGAGCGCGCGGCGCAGCAGCGCGACCGCCTCGGGGTGGTTTTCGCAATGGCGGAACACATCGTCATAGGCGAGCGCGTATCGCAGGCCGGCAGCCTCCGCCTCGGCGGCGACCAGCGCTTCGGCCTCTCGAACCAGCGCGTCCATCGCTTCGTTGCGCAGCGTTCGCAGCGTCGCCCAGATTTCGGCCTCGCCCGGCGCGATGCCGAAGGCGGGCTCGCCCAGCCTCGCATGGGTGACGGTGACGAGGCGGAAGCGCTCGTCCAGCGCGCCGCCGGGTCCGAGCGCTGCGAGCGCCGGCATGAGCCGGGCGAGCGCCGGCATGGGCGAGAGGCCGTCCTGCGGCATGGAAGCATGGGCCGTCTTGCCGGACAGCGTGATCCGCAAGCCGCGCGAGGCGCAGTTGACCGGCCCTTCGCGCAGCGCGACCTCACCGAGCGACAGGCCCGGCCAATTGTGCAGGGACAGCGCCATGTCGGGCGCGATGGCGGAGAAGGCGGGATCGGCGATCACCGCCGCCGCGCCGGCGCCGGTCTCCTCCGCCGGCTGAAACAGGAGGACGACCCGACCGCGCGCCGGCCTCCGCCGGCTCAGCTCGGCCGCAACCAGCGTCAGAATCGCCGAATGGCCGTCATGGCCGCACAGATGCCCCTTGCCCGGCACGCGCGAGCGATGCGGCACGTCGCTGATTTCCTGAATCGGCAGGGCGTCCAGCTCGCAGCGAAGCAGCAGGCTCCGCCCCGGCGCCGCGCCCTCGAACACCGCTGCCACGCCATGGCCGCCGAGGCCGCGCAGCAGCTGGTCGGGCCGAAAGGCGGCGAGCCGCGCGGCGACGGCCTCGGCGGTCTCCGCCTCTTCGCCCGAGACTTCGGGCGCCTGATGAAGCCGGCGACGAAAGGCGATCGCATTGCTCACATGCCGTTCGTCGAGTTCCATGACGCTTCTTCCTTTGCCTTTCGCGAGTCCCGAGCGATGGGCTCTTCTAACGCCGATCCGCCACGATGCCCTGCGACAGACGCCATTCCTTCAGAAGCTGCGCTCTTCGCCTGGGGCTGCGCTCGTCCAGAAGCTCGGCGGAGGCGATCCGGTCGGTGCGGAAATGGCGGAAGTCGCCGCGCATCTCGCACCAGCCGAGAAGAATGCGCGCGCCCTCGAAAAAGGCGAGCGCGAAAGGCCAGATCACGCGATCCGACGCGCTGCCCGCCGCGTCCTGGTAGGCAAGGCGCAGCTTGCGCTCGCGCCGGATCGCGAGGCGCAGCAGCGCGGGGTCGATGGAATCGGCAAGGCGCGTCTTGCCGGGGCCGACCATGAGGCTGGACGCGTCGAGTTCGGCGCGAAGCTCGGGCGGCAAAACGGCGGCGATGCGCGACAGGGCCGAGAGGGCGGCATCCCGCAGGGCGGGGTCGGCCTGACCCGCCACCCAGCGCGAGCCGAGCGCCAGGGCCTCCAGCTCTTCCGGGCGAAACATCAGGGGTGGCAGGTGGAAGCCCGGCCGCAGGACATAGCCGACACCGGCCTCGCCCTCGACCTCGGCACCCAGCGCCTGAAGGCTGGCGATATCGCGGTAAAGCGTGCGCAGGCTGACGCCCAGCGTCTCGGCGAGCGCATGTCCGCTCACCGGCTGGCGATGCCGGCGCAGAAGGGCGAGAAGATCCAGAAGCCGTTCGGAGCGCGACATCGCGGCGGTCTGCCTGAGAATGGGAGCAGCGTTTGGAACCGGGGACGATGCCTGCGGGCGGAGGATGGGCGGGGAAATTCGTTCGGTCGCAAGGAGCGAACGAAAGACCCGGCCAGCCGACCCGGCAGGTTTCGTTTGTGGTTCTCAATGATCGCGGAAGGCGACGAAGCGGGCGATCTGCTTCAGCGTATCGGCCCGCTCGCCATAGGGCGCGAGCAGCGCCTCGGCCTCGCCGACGAGCTGGGCCAGTTCGCCCCGCGTCCAGTCCTGGCCGCGCAGCGCCGGCAAGGTCTTCTTGCCGCGCGCCTGATCCTTGCCGGTGGCCTTGCCGAGCGTCGCGGCGTCGGCGGTCTCGTCCAGCAGATCGTCGGCGAGCTGGAAGGCGAGGCCGACGATCTCGCCGTAGCGGCGCAGCGCGGCGCGATCGGCTTGCTTGGCACCGGCTAGAATCGCGCCCGATTCCGCCGCGAAGGCGATCAGCGCGCCGGTCTTCATCGCCTGCATCCGCGCGATCTCGGCTTCGCCGAGCGTTTCCGTTTCGGCGGCGAGGTCCAGCGCCTGTCCGCCAGCCATGCCCGCCGCGCCCGCCTCGCGCGACAGGAGCGCGACGAGCTTGAGCCTTGCCGCCGGCTCGATCGTCTCCGCCTCGGCCACCAGCCCGAAGGCCAGTGTCAACAGCGCGTCGCCGGCGAGAATCGCCGTTGCCTCGTCGAAGGCGCGGTGGACGGTGGGCCGGCCCCGGCGCAGGTCGTCGTCGTCCATGGCCGGCAGGTCGTCATGCACCAGCGAGTAGCAATGGATGCATTCCAACGCCGCGCCGACCGGGGACGCCAGGTCCGCTGAGGCGCCGAACAGGGCGGCCGAGGCCTCCACCAGAAGAGGGCGCAGCCGCTTGCCGCCGCCCAGCGCACCATGGCGCATGGCCTGGAGGAGCCGGTTCGGGGCGCCGTCGAGAAGCGCCGTGTCGCCCGCCAGCGCCGCTTCCAAGGCGGCCTCCATGCGCGCGGCGGCGTCCTTGAGCGAGGTTTCGAAGGCGTGCCGCGCGGCGATGTCCGTCATGGGGGCTCCAGGGCCGGGGGTGCGAATGGGTGGTGTCTCTGTGCCAATCGGCGCGCGCTGCCGCAAGTCGTGTTCGGCCGGGCGTTGCCCGAGTTTCCAAAGCCTTGCTATGACGGAGGCCAGAGGCATCCTGCCGCCGATCCCGGGGAGATCATGGACAAGACGCGTGGCCGACCGGATTGATAGGGGAGGGGGCGAGCCCGGCCTTCCGGTGGAGCGGGCCTTTCCCGCGCCCGAATGGGCGGCCGACACGCGCGAGGTGGATCCCCATGACGCCAGCGGGACGCCGGATTCGGGCGCCCGGCCGTTCAGGCCCTCGATGATCCGCCGCGCCCTTTATGCCGCGCTTCTGGTGCTGGTGGGCTTGGCGGCGCTGCCCGCCGCCCTGGTTCCGATCTATGCCATTCCCGGCGTGCGGCCGGTCTCGACCCTGATGCTGGCCGAGCATTTCAGCTTTCAGCCCTATGACCGCGAATGGACGCCGATCGGCGACATCGCGCCGGTTCTGGTCAGCTCCGTCATGATGTCGGAAGACGGGCAATATTGCTTCCATGGCGGCGTCGACTGGAACGCGCTGGGCACGGTGGTGGATCAGGCGGTGAACGAGGGCGAGGCCAGCCGGGGCGCGTCTACCATCCCCATGCAGACGGCGAAGAACCTGTTCCTCTGGAACGGGCGCTCCTTCCTGCGAAAGGGGTTGGAACTGCCGCTGGCGATCTATGCCGACTTCGTCTGGTCGAAGCGGCGCACCATGGAAATCTATCTCAACATCGCCGAATGGGGCGACGGCATCTACGGAATCGGCGCGGCCTCGCGCTTCTATTTCAACAAGCCGCCCGCGCAGCTCACCGCCCGGCAGGCCGCGCTTCTCGCCGTCACGTTGCCCTCGCCGCGCACGCGCGACCCCGCGCGGCCCTCGGCCGGGCTGCGGCGTCTGGCGCAGGTCGTGGAGGCGCGGGCGCGCGCGTCGGGCGACTATACCGGCTGCGTGCTGGGTGCCCGATAAGCGTTGAGGGTGTAAAAAACCGGCTCACCCCTTTCCAAGGGGAGGCATCTTTGCTAAGGGCAGGGCCGAATTCCCGTCAATTCGATAGGGCCGAATTCGAACCCTCTGGGCTTCGACGGTCGGTCGTTTGATCGGGATCGGCTTTCGCGGCGCTCCCGCGCCGGCCAAACCAAGAACAACAACCATTCGACGCGGTTCGTCCTCGACGGAACTCAGCGCCGCCGACGTGAACGGAGAAACCGATGGCCGTCCCCAAACGCAAAACCTCCCCCTCCAAGCGCGGCATGCGCCGTTCGGCCGACGCGCTGAAGGCCCCGACCTATGTCGAGGACAAGAACTCGGGCGAGCTGCGCCGCCCGCACCACATCGACCTGAAGTCCGGCATGTATCGCGGCCGTCAGATCCTCGCGGTCAAGCAGGACGCCTGATTTCAGGCTTGGGTCTCGCGACCCTGACACATTGAAAAAGCCGGATGCGCGAGCGTCCGGCTTTTTTCGTATGGGGGAACGCTGGGGCCGAACGCCGGAGCCGGCTGGCGAAGGGCGGCGAAGCCGCGCCCTCACGCCCGCCGGAAGGCGTCAGTTGCCCTTCTTGTCCATCTCTTCCAGCCGGCGCTGCATGGCGGCGAGCTGTTCGCGCATGGCGCTGAAATCGTCTGCCGTGGGCGTGGCCGCCGCCGGCTCGGGCGCGCGCTCGGGTGCTGCGCGGGCGCCGCCCTTGTCCGGCATGCCCATGGCGCTGGCGAGGAAGGGATTGAACATGCCCATCGCCTCGCGGAACATCTCGGTGTTGCGGCGCACCTGCGTTTCCATCAGCTGCAGCGGATTGCTGCCGGGCGTGGGGCGATAGGATTCCTGCTCGCGCGAGAAGGCGGCCATGGACTGTTCGAGATAGGCGGGAATCACCATCTGCATCTGGTCGCCGTAGAAGCGGATGAGCTGGCGCAGGAAGGCGATGGGCATGAGGTTCTGCCCGCCCTTGTTCTCCTGCTCGAAAATGATCTGGGTCAGGACGGAATGGGTGATGTCCTCACCCGTCTTGGCGTCCTGCACCACGAAGTCCTCGTTCCCCTTCACCATCGCGGCGAGATTCTCGAGCGTCACGTACATGCTGGTGCCGGTGTTGTAGAGGCGGCGATTGGCGTATTTTTTGATGACGGTCGGTTCGTTGCTGCGTGCCATTCGCTCTCTCCCAAGGCGATCCAGAGTTTGGGCCCATTCTTCGCTGCCCTTGCGAAAGGATAGGCATGTTTTGGCCGACATTCCAAACTTTTCCATCTGAATTTCTTGGGAAATCCCCGTTCGCGCGCCGAGAGCGCAGCGCACTCCCCGGCCGGCGAGATTGAAATCAGCCGTTGTGTTTGACAGGCTCCGCGCCACTCTGCAAAGGTCGGGCCGAATGCCGCCGGCAAGAGGCGGCAGGACTGGGAGAGAAGGGTCAGGGCATGAGCGCATTGCAGCGGATCGTCATCGTCGGAGCGGCCCGTACGCCGGTCGGCTCCTTCAACGGAGCCTTCGCCAACGTCCCGGCCCATCTTCTCGGCGTCGCCGCCATCACCGAGGCGCTGAAGCGCGCCGGCGTCGAGCCCGGCGAGGTGGACGAGGTGATCCTCGGCCAGGTCCTCCAGGCGGCCGAAGGGCAGAATCCCGCGCGCCAGGCGGCCATGAAGGCGGGCGTGCCGAAGGAGGCTTCGGCCTGGGGGCTCAACCAGCTCTGCGGCTCGGGCCTTCGCGCCGTGGCGCTCGGCGCGCAGCAGATCGCCACGGGCGATGCGCGCGTCGTGGTTGCAGGCGGGCAGGAGTCCATGTCCATGGCGCCCCATGCCGCGCACTTGCGCGCCGGCCAGAAGATGGGCGACCTGAAGTTCATCGACACGATGCTGAAGGACGGCCTGATCGACGCCTTCCAGGGCTACCACATGGGCAACACGGCCGAGAACGTCGCCCGCCAGTGGCAGATCACGCGCGACGAGCAGGACGAATTCGCCGTCCGCTCGCAGAACAAGGCGGAAGCCGCGCAGAAGGCCGGCCGCTTCAAGGACGAGATCGTTCCCTTTACCGTGTCCAGCCGCAAGGGCGACGTGGTGGTCGAGGAAGACGAGTACATCAAACCCGGCACGACGCTGGACAAAGTGCAGAAGCTGAAGCCCGCCTTCGACAAAGAAGGCACGGTCACCGCCGGCAACGCGTCGGGCATCAACGACGGTGCGGCCGCCTTGGTGCTGATGACCGAGGAGGAGGCCACGCGGCGCGGCTTGACGCCGCTCGCCCGCATCGCCTCCTTCGCCACTGTCGGCGTCGATCCGGCCGTGATGGGCTCCGGCCCGATCCCCGCGTCCCGCCGCGCGCTGGAAAAGGCGGGCTGGCGGATCGAGGATCTCGAGCTCGTCGAGGCCAACGAGGCCTTCGCCGCGCAGGCCTGCGCGGTGAACAAGGATCTCGGCTGGAATCCCGACATCGTCAACGTCAACGGCGGCGCCATCGCGATCGGCCATCCGATCGGCGCGTCCGGCGCCCGCTGCCTCAACACGCTTCTCTACGAGATGCGCCGGCGCGAGGTGAAGCGCGGCCTCGCCACGCTCTGCGTCGGCGGCGGCATGGGTGTCGCCATGTGCCTCGAGCGCTTCTGACGCTTCGAAGGCGGAGGAGGGCGCGCCGCTCTCCTCCGCCGCTTCTTCTCAGCCATTCCCGACCACGCTTCGGTTCGCGACCTTCCCGGTCGCGGCCCGCTTCGTGTCGTCCGATGCAATCATAAGAAACCGGAGGAAACAGATGAGCAAAGTGGCGATCGTGACGGGTGGAACGCGGGGCATCGGCGCCGCCGTCTCCAAGGCGCTCCAGCGCGCGGGCTACACCGTGGCGGCCAACTACGCCGGCAACGACGCGGCGGCCGAGGCTTTTCGGGCCGAGACGGGGATTGCCGTGTTCAAATGGGATGTCGGCTCCTACGAGTCCTGCACTGATGGCATCAAGAAGGTCGAGGCGGAACTCGGGCCCCTCGCGATCCTCGTCAACAATGCCGGCATCACGCGCGACGCGATGTTCCACAAGATGACGCCCGAGCAGTGGAGCGCCGTCATCAACACCAATCTCACCGGCCTCTTCAACATGACCCGACCGGCCTGGGAGGGGATGCGCGAGCGCCGCTTCGGCCGCGTCATCAACATCTCCTCGATCAACGGCCAGAAGGGCCAGGCGGGTCAGGTCAACTATTCCGCCGCCAAGGCCGGCGACATCGGCTTCACCAAGGCGCTGGCGCAGGAAGGCGCGCGCGTCGGCATCACCGTGAACGCCATCTGCCCCGGCTATATCGGCACGGACATGGTGCGCGCCATCGACGAGAAGGTGCTGAACGAGCGCATCCTGCCGCAGATCCCGGTGGGCCGCCTCGGCGAGCCCGAGGAGATCGCCCGCACGGTTCTTTTCCTTGCGTCCGACGAGGCAGGCTTCATCACCGGTTCGACGCTTACGGTGAACGGCGGTCAGTATTTCGCCTGACCCTTGCGGCATCGCAGCAATTCTGCTTTCGGCGAGCCAGTTTTCGCCGAAAGCCTCGAAGTTGAACCATTAAACTCATCGGGTGTCCGCGCGAAAACGGGAACCGAAGCACGGGCTGATCATTTTGGAGGCGACAAGCAACCGCGCCAGGTTGCGACCCTTCCGAGGATTCGACCTATGATCCGCAAGAACCTGACCTTGGCTCTCGCCGCCGTCGCCCTTCTGGGCACTGCGGCCCCCTCGCTTGCCCAGGGTATCGAGATCGGCCGTGATGGCGTTCGTCTCGTCGATCCCAACCAGCAGCGCAACCCGAACCAGCGTGACGACATGCGCCGCGACGACCGCCGTGGCCGCGAGATCGGCGAGCGGGACGCGGTGCGCATCGCCCGCTCGCAGGGCGTTCGCGAGGTGGACGACGTCACCCGCATGCGCAACAGCTTCCGCGTTATGGGCACGGATCGCCAGGGCGACGATATTCAGGTCGATGTCGACCGTCGGACGGGCGAAGTGCTGGCCGTTCGCTGAGCCGAAATTTCGATCAGTCTATCGGGCGGCGCCATGGCGCCGCCTTTTTCGTGTCTCCAGCCTGAGCCTGTCGGAAGCCTGCTCGCCTCGCGAAAAGGGCAGGAGGCCTCCGATTCGTTTGACGGGAACCTTTCTGCCGGGCCAAGGCTTTCAGGTCGCCAAATCGTGAGCGCTCCACCAATGGGGCGCATGGGAGACGAGAGATGATGAAGCGTTTCTTGCGCGTGGGAGGTCTGGCCGTCCTGACCTTGGCCACGACGCTGCCGGCGATGGCGCAGTCGCTGGAACTGGGGCCGGGCGGCCTGCGCGTCGTGCCCGACGACGACCGGCGCGGCCCGCCGCCCCCGCCCCCCTATGACCGTGGCCCGCCGCCGAACTGGCGCGATGGCCCGCCGCCCCCGCCTCCGGGCCGCCGCTCGCTCAGCGATCGCGAGGCGATCCGCATCGCCCGCACCGAGGGCCTGCGCGACGTGGACAACGTGTCCCGCCGGGGCCGCACCATTCGCGTCGACGGCGGCGATCGCCAAGGCGACGACATCACGGTGATCATCGACGCGCGCAGCGGCGACGTTCTGGACGTTCGCTGACCCCAGTCTCCGCCCTTTCACCGAAAGCCGCTTGCGCCTTCGAGGCGGGGCGGCTTTCGCTTGTCGGAGCGCTTCTGGCCGGCGGAGCCCTGCGTGCCGCCCACCCGGGCGTGGCTGCGCAACTTCCGGAACAGAATCGTTTGCGTTTCCCGGACGCGAACCCACCTATGGTCCGACCATGATGGACATGCGCATTACCCCCTCCAAGGACAAGCGGCCGGCCTCTCGTTTCGACGGGCGCGGCGTCACCGCCGTTCTGGGACCCACCAACACCGGCAAGACCTTTCTGGCGATCGAGCGGATGGTGGCGCATTCCTCCGGCGTCATCGGCCTGCCGCTGCGCCTGCTCGCGCGCGAGGTCTATCAACGCGTGGTGGAGCGCGTCGGCATCGGCGCCGTCTCGCTCATCACGGGCGAGGAGAAGATCAAGCCGCCCAACGCGCGCTATCAGGTCTGCACGGTCGAAGCGATGCCGCGCGAGACGCCGGCCGAGTTCGTCGCGATCGACGAGGTGCAGCTGGCCGGCGATCTCGAGCGTGGCCACATCTTCACTGACCGCATCCTTCACACGCGCGGCCGCTCCGAAACGCTGCTTCTCGGCTCGGCCACGATGCGCGGCGTCCTGGAGCGGCTGCTGCCGGGCATCCAGTGCGTGACGCGCCCGCGCATGTCGCAGCTCCTTTATGCCGGCTCCAAGAAGATCACGCGCCTGCCGCGCCGCTCGGCCATCGTCGCCTTCTCCGCCGAGGAGGTCTATGCGATCGCCGAGCTGATCCGGCGCCAGCGCGGCGGGGCGGCCGTGGTTCTCGGCGCCTTGTCGCCGCGCACGCGCAACAAGCAGGTGGAGCTTTATCAGAACGGCGAGGTCGAGTTCCTTGTCGCCACCGACGCGATCGGCATGGGGCTCAATCTCGACGTCGATCATGTCGCCTTCGCGCAGGACTGGAAATATGACGGGTTCCAGTATCGCCAGCTGACCCCGTCCGAATACGGTCAGATCGCCGGCCGCGCCGGTCGCCACGTGCGCGACGGCACGTTCGGCGTCACCGGCCGGGTCGATCCGCTGCCCCAGGAGCTGGTGGAGGCGCTGGAATCGCACCATTTCGACTCGGTGAAGGTTCTGCAATGGCGCTCGCGCCAGCTCGACTTCGCCTCGATCGACGCTCTGAAGCGCAGCCTGGACGCGCTTCCGCCGGACGAGATGCTGGTTCGCGCGCTTCCGGCGGTGGACCAGCGCGCGCTGGACTTCCTGACGCGCGACGAGGGTGTTATGGCAGCGGCCAAGGGGGCCAAGAACGTCGAACTGCTATGGGAAGCCTGCAAGCTTCCCGACTATCGCCGCATCGCACCCGCTCAGCACGCCGAGATCATCGCCTCGATCTACGGCGATCTGGTGCGGCGCGGCGCGGTGGCGGAAGACTACATGGCCTCGCAGGTGCGGCGCGCCGATTCCACCGAGGGCGACATCGACACGCTCTCGCAGCGGATCGCCGAAATCCGTACGTGGACCTATATTTCCCATCGCCCCGGCTGGCTGTCTGATCCGACACACTGGCAGGAAAACACACGGGCAATCGAAGATCGATTGTCGGACGCGCTTCACGAGCGGTTGACGAAACGCTTCGTAGATCGCAGGACAAGCGTCCTGATGAAGCGGCTGAGAGAGAACGCATTCATGGAAGCTGAAATCGGCAGCGACGGCACGGTGCTCGTGGAGGGCCACCTTGTGGGCGAGCTGCAAGGGTTCAGGTTCACGCCGGACACCAAGTCCGACGGGCCCGACGCCAAAGCCGTTCGCGCCGCCTCGCAGAAAGCCTTGGCGGGCGAGTACGACAAGCGGGCCGAGCGGTTCTTCAATGCGCCGAACGGCGATCTGGCGCTGGGCAGCGACGCGCTCGTGCGCTGGCTCGGCGCGCCGGTCGCCTCGCTCGCGGCCGGCGAGGACCCGCTGCGTCCGCGCACCGTGCTCCTGGCCGACGACGGGCTTACCGGCCCGGCGCGCGACAAGGTCGCCCAGCGGGTCGAGCGCTTCGTCACCTACCAGATCTCGACCATCCTCAAGCCGCTCGCCGACCTGCGCGAGCCCGAGGGCGTGGACGGCACGGCACGGGGCATCGCCTTCCGCCTCTACGAGAATTTCGGCCTGATCCAGCGCCGCGACATCTCCGAAGAGGTGCGCGGCCTCGACCAGGACGCGCGCGCGGCGCTGCGCCGCCTCGGCGTTCGCTTCGGCGCCTATCACATCTTTCTTCCCGCTCTGGTGAAGCCGGCCCCCGCCGCCCTGATGACGCTGCTTTGGTCCGTCGCCAACGACGGGCGCGAGCGCGCGGGCTTCGGCGAGGTGACGCAGCTTCTCGCCACCGGCCGCACCTCGGTTCAGCCGGACGCGACCTTCGACCCGATCTTCTATTCGCTGGCGGGCTATCGCCTGCTCGGCCGTCGCGCGGTGCGCATCGACATTCTGGAGCGCTTGGCCGATCTGATCCGCCCTGCGCTCGCCTGGAACCCCGGCACCGGCAAGCGGCCGGACGGCGCCTATAACGGGCGCGAGTTCCTGGTGACGCCCGCCATGATGTCGATCCTCGGCGCCACGGCCGACGACATGGACGAGATCCTGAAGGGTCTCGGCTACCGCTCGCAAGGTATCGATCAGCGCGAGGTGGAGTCCACCATCGCACGCCAGGATGAGGCGGCTCTCGCCGCGCAGGCCGCCAATCGCCAGTCCGCTGAGGTCAGCGCGGACGACGCCAAGATCCTCGAAGAGGGCGCGACGCTCGCGCTTCTCGGCGACGTGCCGGCGCAGGATGGGATCGCTTCGGAAGACGCGGTCGCCGAGCCTCTGGCCTCAGTCGAGAGCCTGTCCGCGTCCGATCTGCAGCCCGCCATGCAGCCAGGCGCGGCGCTGCAGGACGATGAACTCGCCGCCGTTTCGGGCGACGATCCGCGTCCGGTCGATTCGATCCTCAGCGACGAGCCGGTGTCGAGCGCCGACGAAGTTGAGGTCCATTCTGCCGGTTCCGTGTCCGATCCCGTCGCGCAGGAAACGCCGATCGAGACCGCCCTGTCGGAGCCGACACCTGAAGATGCGGGGACGGTGGCCGATCTGGAGCCGGCCGAGCCGGCCAAGCTCGTTCAGGTCTGGCGTCCCTATCGCGGCGAGAACCGCAGCCGCGGCCAGGGGCGCGGTGCGCCCGGCGCACGTGGCCCGGGCCGTCATGGCGGTGGCGGTCGCTCGGCCGGGCCTCGTGCCGGCGAAGCGCCGGTCGGGGAAGCCGGCGAGGCGCGTCCCGACAACCGCCAGCGCTTCGGGCGCGGCGGCCAGGGCCAGGGGCAGGGCCAAGGCCAGGGTGCCGGTCGGGGCGAAGGCGGTGGCGAGGGTCGCGGCCAGCGCTTTGGCGGCAAAGGCGGTGGTGAGCGGCGCGAGGGCGCCCGCCACGACGGCCCGCGCGAGCAGGGCCGAGGCGGCGAGGGCGGCAGCCGGGAGGAGCGTTTCGGCGGTCCGCGCGGCGGCGGCAAGGCCCACGCCAAGCCCGAGCGCGATGCTGGTCGGAACGGCGGCGGTCACGAGCCGCGTCGCTCCGACAACAAGGGGAAGCCGATCGATCCCGACAGCCCCTTCGCCAAGCTCGCGGCGCTCAAGGACAAGCTGAAGTAAGGAGGCCGGAGGACGCATGGTGGCAGGCGGCGAACAGCGCATCGACAAGTGGCTGTTCTTCGCGCGCGTCGTCAAATCGCGCTCTCTGGCCCAAAAGCTCGCGGTGTCCGGCGCCGTGCGCGTCAATCGCGAAAAGATCGGCCATGCCGCTCGCATCGTGCGGCCTGGCGACGTTCTCACCATCTCCGTGCATGAGCGCGTCCGCGTGCTTCGCGTGTTGGACTCGGGCCTACGCCGTGGCCCGGCCAGCGAAGCGGCGCGCCTGTTCGAGGATCTGACGCCGCCGGCCCAGCGCCGAGCGGACGACGGGGACCTCAGCGATCTCGTCGGCGCCGAGGACGAGGCGGCCGGCGAGGAGAATTGACGGCAGTTTCGGTCTGGAAACTCGGGATAAAGGCTCCCGGGGGTCGATCGGGTGGGTCCCTTGTCGGGTTACTTCATCGTGAGCGCTTAAGCTAAGCCGCCCGCCTCGACTGCGCTTCACCCCCGTGAGGGACCCAAGTCTCTCGCATTCCTGCTCGCAGGTTTTGTTTCGTGTTCCTAGCTGGCGCTGTCGCCGGTCCGTTCACCCCAGCGCATCTGGTATTGATGGAGCCGAGCGGTTGCGAGCCATGTCGCCTTCCGTCCAACACCCTGCGGCGCTTTGTCAGGGCGAGGACGATCCTTCCCGCATTGGCGGCAATTAGAGCAAGGAGTCCCTTGCCAGCGGGGCTGCGAGGGGCTACCTCCGCCATCAACCGGGCGCGGCCGATCCTCGCGTCCTTGCGAAGCGTCCCCGATTTCGGCGTGGCGTCTCGCCATCTCCTCAAGAGAGCGTTCTTTCCGGGCCAGGGTCCGTGCGGCACGGATTGGGCGCTCAGTTTCGGGAACATGCCATGACCTATGTCGTCACCGACAACTGCATTCGCTGCAAGTACATGGACTGCGTGGAAGTCTGTCCGGTGGACTGCTTCTACGAAGGCGAGAACATGCTGGTCATTCATCCCGACGAATGCATCGACTGCGGCGTCTGCGAGCCGGAATGCCCGGCCGAGGCGATCAAGCCCGACACCGAGCCCAATCTCGACCAGTGGCTGAAGCTGAATGCCGATTATGCCACGCAGTGGCCCAACATCACCGTGAAGCGCGACGCACCGGCGGACGCCAAGGAGATGGACGGCGTCGACGGCAAGCTAGAGAAGTTCTTCTCCACTGCTCCGGGGCAGGGCGACTGAGGACACCAGGGTCTCGCCCTCCCGAACGGACGGGTGAGACTTTTGACGGACATCCTTTGGCGGTAAAGCGTTCGCCTCCGCGAGGGTGGGGCGGCGCGCGGGTATCTGCACAGTCCGGCCCGATGGCTTGGTTGACCGAGCAAGCCGCCTGCCAGTCTGGGTCTCGCAGAACCGGTCTCGAAGTCCAGGATCGCCGCCCATGTTCCTCAAGCGTTGCGCGCGAGCAGGCGGCACGTCTATGGGCTCAAGGCCTAGTTCCGGTTTCGAGACCGGGACGCAAGCTTCGGGACAGGGGAGGCGACTTGCCGCTTGATCCCGGCGTCGCCTGCTTCTAACGTCGGTTTCGTGTGCCGCCATGGGCGGGCCGCCTCGGCCGAGCCCGAGCGGCCTGGGCGGATCACCAGCGGTCGTTCAACCCGGCCCGTCACCCCTCGAATGCCCTCCGGTCGGCCGGCGGCGACGCATTCTCTTTCGCACACGCGAAAGATGCGCGCGTGCGTGCGTCTAGAGGTGCGCATTTTGGTTGAATTTTTGATCGGAAGAGGGTATTATTTCTGCAACAGTCGAACGTTGCCGCCGAATGCTCGCATCCGGCCGACGCTCACGGCGCTTCCGAAAGGTCTTCCCGAACGTCCGCGTCCTGCGACCGCCACCGCTCAGGCGGGCTGTCGCTTGGTCGTCGTGAAGGTCGGTCCCGGAGGTCCAGACTGCACCGGCTCATTCGGGTCGGCACGCTCAGTCCGCGGCCTTGCGGTCGTGCCGTGCATAGCGGCCTTCGTCGCTCTGCACAACAGGGAGTTTACCAGCGTATGAGCAATCAGAAGAAGACCTCCCAGCGTCAGGGTTTCAAGACCGGCGAGAGCATCGTCTACCCCGCTCACGGCGTGGGCCAGATCGTGGCGATCGAAGAGCAGGTGGTCGCGGGCATGAAGCTCGAACTCTTCGTGATCGACTTCGAGAAGGACAAGATGCGTCTCAAGGTGCCGGTCGCCAAGGCCGAGCAGGTCGGGATGCGCAAGCTGTCCGAAACGGATTTCGTGGAACGCGCCCTGAAGGTCGTCCAGGGCCGGGCCCGCGTGAAGCGCACCATGTGGAGCCGTCGTGCGCAGGAATACGACGCCAAGATTAATTCCGGCGATCTGATCGCCATCGCCGAGGTGGTGCGCGATCTCTATCGCGCCGAATCGCAGCCCGAGCAGTCCTATTCCGAACGCCAGCTCTATGAAGCCGCGCTCGGCCGCATGGCGCGCGAACTCGCCGCCGTGAACGAGGTCAGCGAGACCGAGGCGGTTCGCCTGATCGAGACCAACCTCAACAAGAACCCCAAGCGCAACGCCAAGGTTCTGGACGAGGACGAGTCGGAAGGCGAAGGCGAGGACGATCTCGTCGCCGAAGCCGAGCAGGAAGAAGCCGCCTAAGGCCCTTTCGCTTCTGCGCTTCCCTTGAAAAAGCCGGCCAGACTCCTGGCCGGCTTTTCTTATGCGTCAAGACCTGATACGACCGAAACATGGGTCGAGCCATGACTCCCCATGCTTTTCCCCCTTCTCCTTGACCTTGAAAATAATGCGCTATCTTGCGCAAAAAAGTTTCCGGTTGCCGGAACCTTCCGTCGAGACACGCATTTTAGCTCATGAAGGACGGCGTGTGCCCCGGGCTGGCGCTGTCCCATGTGATCTGTGTTTTCGACGTCCTCGGAAGGTTCCCGCCATGAAGTCCCAGTCCACGCGTCGCCACCTCATTCAGGCCGCAATGGCTGCTCCCTATCTGGCGAGGGAGGAGGAATACGAGCTGGCCGTGCGCTGGAAGGAGAACCAGGATCAGGAGGCGCTTCACAAGATCACCTCGTCGCATATGCGACTCGTGATCTCCATGGCTTCGAAGTTCCGCCATTTCGGTCTGGCGATGAACGACCTGATCCAGGAAGGCCATGTCGGCCTGCTGGAAGCCGCCGCCCGGTTCGAGCCGGAGCGGGAAGTGCGCTTCTCCACCTACGCCACCTGGTGGATCCGTGCCTCGATCCAAGATTACATCCTGCGCAACTGGTCGATCGTGCGAGGTGGCACCTCGTCCGCCCAGAAGGCGCTGTTCTTCAACCTGCGTCGTCTGCGCGCCCGTCTCAGCCAGGGCAGCGAGAGCCTGTCGGGCACGGAGATGTACAAGGAAATCGCGACGGCGCTGAAAGTGTCCGAGGGCGACGTGGCATTGATGGACTCGCGCTTGTCCGGCCCCGACTCCTCGCTCAACGCCCCGCTGATGGAAGACGAGTCCGGCTCGGCCGACCGTCAGGACTTCCTCGTCTCCAACGAGCCGCTGCCGGACGAGATGGTGTCCGCCTCGATCGACGACGAGCGCCGCGTCATCTGGCTGCGCTCCGCGCTGGATGTTCTCAGCGAGCGCGAGTTGAAAATCATCCGCGAACGCCGCCTGCAGGACGAGGGCGCGACGCTGGAAGCGCTCGGCTCCAAGCTCGGCATCTCCAAGGAGCGCGTGCGCCAGATCGAGACCCGCGCTCTGGAAAAGCTCCGCGCCGCGCTTCTCAAGGCCAACCCGGACGAGGCCGCCTTCATCAGCTAGAAGGCAGGTTCGCTCCGGTCTTGAAATGAGAAAGGCCGCCGAAAGGCGGCCTTTTCGTTGGGCAGGTTCGGCTCGTCGAAGTCGGCCCTACTCCGCGACGATCTTGTAGCGCTCGCCCGGTTCCACTTCGCTGTCGGCGGTCATGTCGTTCAGCAGACGGAACATGTCCACCTTGCGATCCACGCCCTGGATGCGATTGGCGATCGAGGCTTCCGTGTCGCCGGCCTTGGCGGTGACGATGCGGATGCGCAAGGGTTTCAGATTGTCGCGCTCGGCCGGCGAGAGAAGCCGGAACGACTGGGCGATGCCACCGGAAATGCCGGCGAGCCGGCTGGACGAGTCCGCCGGCAGGGCGGTCAGGAAGCGATAGACCTGCCCGCCGATGCGGATCACCGTGACGTTGAACACATAGGACCCGCCGGCGGCCTGCGCCGTCACGGCCGGCAACCCGTTCACCTGAATGGTGCGGATCGACGTCTTGTCGAGACCGCCGACCCAACCGCTCTGGATATAGTCGGTCAAACTGGTCGATTCCGGCACGGCGATGCCGTCGAAGCGCACGGCCGTGTCGCCTGGGCCAGTGGCCAGAACCGCTTCGGCCGTGTTGTCGATCACGAAGCCTTCGGGCACCGAGAAGGTGATGCCGAGGCCGGGATGGTAGAAGGTGCGGGCGCGCACATAGCCTTCCGACGCCGTGTCGCCGAACAGCATGCCGTCGATGCCGTTGAGATATCGGTTGCGATCGGTCACGCCCGTGCCTTCCGGCCCGAAGACAGCCGCGTGCCGGCGCGCCAGCTCCATGCGCTGCGGCGCGGCAGGGTGCGAAGCGAGAAAGTCGAGCTGCGGATTGGTGGCCTGGAAGGCGTTGCGGAAATTGGAGAAACTGTCCATCGCCTTCAGGAATCGGGCGGCGGCATAAGGATCGTAGCCGGCATCGCCCGTCTGCTTGATGCCCATCGCGTCGGCCTGAAGCTCCTGATTGCGCGAGAAGCTGGCAAGGTTCAGCCGCCCGCGCGCCAGGGCCGCCCGCGCCGCCGTGTCGCTGGACAGGACCTCGGACACGACACGCCCGGCAAGCTCCGCCGCCTCCTCGCGCTGCTGGCGCTCGATGCCGTGATTGGCGCGCACGTGGCCCATCTCGTGGGCCAGCACGGCCGCCACTTCGGCCGAGTCGTTGGCAAGCGCGAGCAGGCCGCGCGTCACGTAGAGAAAGCCGCCGGGCAGGGCGAAGGCGTTGATGTTGGGCGAGTTGAGGACGGTAATGCGATAGGCGCGGTTCGGGTCCTCCGACACGGCGGCGAGCTTGCCGACGATGCCGGCCAGCATCAGCTCGAGCTTGGGATCGGAATAGGCGCCGCCATAGGCGGTCAGGATCTTGGGATGCTGGGACTTGCCGATGGTCGATTGCGGGTCGGAGGCCTGCACCGCGTCGAACGACACGGGCTGCCGGCTCTGCCCCGGCAGATAGCCCGACTGCACGTCGGGACTGACGGCCGCTTCCTCCAGCCCGGCACCCAGAGTGGTGCAGCCGGCGAGAAACCAGAGCGGCCCCGCGACGATCGCCCCCTTGAGCGCGCGGCGAACCATCGAGCTGGTTCGTGCGACGCCGAGCGGCGAAACCTCATGCACCATGTCCGACGATTCCCTGCGGTAACGTTCCTGCGAGATCGACCTGATCTATCCCAGACCCGCCGCACCGCGAAAGGGTTGGCGCGTCACACAGAATTTCAAAACGACACATGGGTCGTTTCTTTTCGCGATGCCTTGGGAAAAGGACCAAATTACGGTTTCCAGCGCCGGGCGGTCGGGATGCCTCGGGCTTTCGAAGGCGAGTGCATCGCCGTTGCGTCCTCGCACCGACGTTGGGCTTCGCAGAATACCTCGCATCACTTCCCCTTGAGGTTGCGTCAGAGGCCTTCGCGTGGCGGGGCGCGCTCGCCGAGATAGGCCCGAAGTCGCGGGTCCGCGCTCCGGTCGAGAAGCTCGGCCACCGGCCCGGTCAGGCGGATATGCCCGTCTTCCAGAAAGGCGAGCCGGTCGGCAAAGCCGCGCGCGTCGTCCGGGTGGTGCGTCACCATGACGATGGTCGGCGGCCGGGGGCTTCGGGTGCGCAGGGACGCAACGAGCGCCAGCATCTCGGCCCGCAGCGCCGGCCCCAGCGCGGCGAAGGGTTCGTCCAGAAGCAGAATGGGCCGCTCGCGCAGGATGACGCGGGCGAGCGCGACGCGCTGGCGCTCGCCGCCCGACATGTCCGACGGCCGCCGCTTGGCGAAGCCTTCCAGCCCGACCTCGGCCAGCGCCGACCTGGCCCGCTCGCGCGCGGCGCGGCCAAGCCGGGCGTGGGGTTCGATGCCGATCGCGACATTCTCCTCGGCCGTCAGATGGGCAAATAGGTTGTTGTCCTGAAACATCATGCTGATCGGCCGCGTGGCGGGCTCGTCCCGCGTCCGGTCCACCCCTTGAAGCCGGACCGTGCCCGATTCCGGCCGCAGGAACCCGGCGACGAGATCGAGCAGCGTCGACTTGCCGGCACCCGACGGGCCGATCAGCGCCAGCCATTCGCCTGTTCCCACTGCGAGGTCGAAACGCATTTCGGCGCCCTCGTAGCGGTGCGTCACGCCATCCAGCTCGATCGCCGTCATGCGGCCCCCCTTTCCTGAAATCCGCGTTCAGCGAGGAAGATGAGACCGAGGCAGAGCGCGCCCAGGAGCAGCGCCAGACCTTCCGCGTCGGTGGAGCGGTAGGACCCCATGCGCTGAAGAAGCAGGGTCGGCAGCGTCACGAAATCCTGGCTCCCGAACAGCGCGACCGAGCCAAGATCGCCCAGCGCCGTCGCAAGACCCAAAGACGCCGCGAGCGCCAGCGGCCGGCGCAGCGCGGCGAGTTCCACATGGCGCAGCCGCGCCCAGCCGCGAAGGCCGAGGCTGGACGCCAGACGCCCGGTCCGAACGGCCGCCGCCTCGGCCTCCGGCGCCAGAATGCGCGTGGCATAGGGCAGGATCACCATGGCGTTGGAGAGCACCGCAACGAAGGGCGCGAAGCGCGTGACATCCCCAAGAAGTCGGAGCGCCAGAAACCAACCGGCCCCGATGACGATGGAGGGCACCACGAGCCCGAGCGCCGGCACGAGGCGCAGGACCAGCCCAAGCCTGCCGGACAGGCCGGAGGACAGGACGAGCGCCAGCGACAAGGCGAGACCCAGCACCGTCGCGCTGCCGGCGATGGCGAGGCTGGTCAGCGCAGCACGCTGGAACTGCGGATCGGCGACGAGCCTGCCGAGATCGGCCTGCAATCCGCTCCAGACGATCGCGGCGAAGGGCGCTAGGAGAAACAGGAGCCCAAGGGTCAGCACCAGCCAATCGGCGGCGCGTTTCAGCGGGGCGGGCGGGTCGAAGCGGCGCTCCGGCGCGCCGAGTCCAAAGCCGCCAAGAGCCCCGCCCGCGCGCGCCAAGATCGTCGGCAGCAGGAACAGCGCGACGAGGGCGACCTGCGCCAAGGCCAGCGCCAGCGCGCGGCCGGGCGCGAAATCATAGCGCAGCGCCTGATAGATCGCGACCTGCAGCGTCGTCCCCGCCGGCCCGCCGCCGAGCACCAGAACCAGGGTGAAGCTCGTGAAGCAGAGCATGAAGACGAGGGCGGCCGCGCCCGGCAGCACGGCGCGGAGCGCCAACGCCTCCACGAGGCGAAATGTCGCGAGCGGCGACAGCGCCAATTGGCCCGCGAGCTTCCAGCTTTCCGCCGGCACCGCCTGCAACCCGCCCAGCGCCATGCGCGTCACCAGCGGCATGTTGAAGAAGACATGGGCGATTAGGATTCCGGGCAGGCCGTAGATCGAGGGGCGGGGAAGCCCGGCCCAGACCATGAGATCCGCCACCACGCCGTTTCGCCCGAACACCGTGACGAGCCCCAGCGCGCCGACCAGCACGGGCAGCGCCTGCGGCAGGAGCAGAAGCTTCAGGAGAAGCGCGTGGCCGGGCAGGCGGTTGCGATGCAGCGCCAGGGCGAAGGGAACGCCGAACAGGAGCGACAGCAGCGTCGAGAGGATCGCCTGGGTCAGCGTGAAGCGGATGACGCCTAGGATATAGGAATCGGTGAGGCTCGCCAGCGCCGGCGACAGCCCCTCCGTCCCGGTGCCCAGGATCAGGAAGGGCGCGAACAGGAAGGCCAGAACGAGCGCAAGCGCACCCAGCGCCGCCCCGCGCCGAAAGCGCCGGTCGGCAGCAGATAGAAACAAGCGGTCCTGCTCGGCGCCCTCGTTCAAAGGAATGGCCCGAGCGCGCGCGGGGAAAAGGTCGCCGACAAGCCGGCGATCAGTCTCTGCCCGCTCAACGCCCCAGCGCGCGAAGCCATTCGGCCGTCCAGGCTTCGCGATGGGTGGCCACCGTCTCGGCATCGATCGCCAGCGGCTTGGCCGGCTGCACCAGCGTTTCGAAGGCCGGCGGCAGCGGCTCGGCGGGTTTGGTGGCGGGTAGGGCCCAATTGCCGGTCGGGATCAGCTTCTGGAAAGCAGGCGTCAGGGTGAAGGCGAGGAAGCGCTGCGCGAGCTCGGGCTGTTTCGACGTGCGCAGCCGGCCCGCAAGCTCCACCTGGAGATAGTGCCCCTCCGAGAAGGCCGCCGCCTTGTAGCGCTCGGTGCCTTCCTCGATCTGATGATAGGCGGGGGAGGTGGTGTAGGAGAGGACCATCGGCACCTCGCCCTTGGTGAAGAGGCCATAGGCCTCGCTCCAGCCGGGCGTCACGGTCAGGATGCGCCGCGAAAGCGTGCGCCACTTTTCCTCGGCGCCATCGCCATAGACCGCCTTCATCCAAAGGAGAAAGCCGAGGCCCGGCGTCGAGGTGCGCGGATCTTGGATCGCGATCTTCTGCTCGGGATCGCCGTTCACCAGCTCGTCCAGGCTGGCGGGCGGGGTCTTCACCACCTCCGTGTCGTAGACGAAGGCGAGATAGGAATAGTCGAAGGGCACGAAGACATCGTCCGAGAAGCCGCCGGGAATGGCGAGCGGTGACAGATCGACGCCGGACGGCGCGAATAGCCCGGTCTTCTTGAACTCCGGCACCAGCTCCGCGGTGAGGCCGAGCGCGACATCGGCCTGCGTGCTCTCGCCCTCCAGCTTCAGCCGGTTGAGAATGGCGACGCCATCCTCCAACCCGACGAAGCGCAGGTCGCAGCCGCATTCGGCCTCGAAGGCCGCCTCGACCTTGGGGCCGGGACCCCAGTCCGGCACGAAGCTCTCATAGGTATAGACGGTGAGGACGGGCTTGCCGCTGTCCTGCGCCAGGGCGGGGGAAAGACCCGCGAGGGAGGCCAGAAGTCCGACGGCGAGGGCAGGGCGAAGCATCCCGTTCTCCATGGTTTCGGATGAACGAAAACGCCCTCGGGCCAGTGCCGCGACGCTCTCCATCCCTCCGCCGGTGCGAGCCGGATCAGGTTCGTCGGGTTGGGCCGTAGCGCCTCTCAGCCCCGAAGGGCACCCCGTGTGAGCGGGATCTTAACTAGCGGGGCAGAGGAAACGCGGCAAGGGCGTTTGGCGCGCGGGACCACGGGGTGGCAGGCGCCTGTCGATCGTCACTTGCTAGAAAGCGCTGACCAAACCTTGTTGAGCATCGAGCCGTGTCGCGTTCGGCTGGGTCCAGGCAGCAAAGGGCAGCATCGGACCCACGAGCGCAGGGGCAAGCCAGCCCTCTGGCATTCGGACTGGCCGCACCCTATGAGGCGTTGATCGAAACCCTTGCAAGGCGGGCCGCTCTCGCGGCCTGCCGATCGGGCGTGATACCGCCCGGGTCGGCCTTGCATGCCGCAACCGAACTGGCTCCATCCTCCGGGGAGGGGCCTATGGAGGTTCGGAGGAATTCACATGAGCCGTTTTGCCATCCTTCTGGCCGGGCCGATCGACCCGACGCCCGCGCTGCGCCAAGCCGTCGCCGGCCGTCGCGTGATCGCGGCGGATGGCGGCATCGCGCATGCCGTGGCGCTGGGCCTTTGCCCCGAACTCTGGATCGGCGATTTCGACTCCGCCCCGTCCGAGCCGCCGGCTGCGCTGCGCGACTGCGCGATGGCGCGCGAGGCCTTTCCGCGCGACAAGGATCGCACCGACGGCGAACTCGCGATCGAAGCCGCGAAGCTTCTCGGCGGACGCGACCTTCTCCTTGTCGGCGCGCTCGGCGGGCGCAGCGACCACGCCTTTTCCCATCTGGTCATCGCATTGCGGGAAGTGGAGGCGGACCCCTCGCTGACTCTCGCGCTGTTCGACGGGATCGAGCACGCCCTGCCGCTGCGCCCCGGCTGGACGGACATCGAGGCCGAGCCGGGCGCGCAGTTCTCGCTGCTTAAGTTCACCGATCTCACTGGCCTGACGGTCGAGGGCGCGCGCTTTCCGCTCGCCCGCGTGGAGATTCCCTTCCCCTCGATCCTGACCCAGTCCAACGAAGCGACCGGCCCGATCCGCCTCGGCCTGGAAACCGGCCGCGCGATCCTTCTTCTCCAAGCCGACCCGGCGCGCCGCTGACCCAGCGAATGCAGCCCCCGCCCTTGGCCAACCCCGCCGCGTCCGCTATAAGTCCCTGAGGGTCCCATAGCTCAGCAGGATAGAGCACCAGATTCCTAATCTGGGGGTCGTTGGTTCGAATCCAACTGGGATCACCATTCTCCCCAAATCCGCATTTTTACGAGGCACGCCTTGGCGTCCGCCGGCGACCCGCTTTGCGCTGCCCTTACGGAGCCGGCGCGATCTCGATTGGAAGGACGGGGGTGAGGGGGCGGGGGCGGAGCTTGGTGCGGATGAGGCGGGTGAGGTCGCGTTCGATCCACCGCTGGCTGAGATGGCCGACCAGAATGGACGGGGGCAGCGCCGCGAGGAAGAAGAGGAACTGCGAGAGGTTCCCCGCCACGGTGAACAGGCCGAGTGAGGCGAGCGTGCTCTTGACGATCGCCATCACCACGGGGTGCCAGAGGTAGAAGCTGTAGCTGATCGTGCCGAAGTAGAGCATGGCCGGCGAGCGAAGAAAGGCCGAGAGGCGGCCCTTGGACCGCACGAGCCCGTCCAGAAACAGGGCCGCCGAGGCGAAGGCGATGACGGCGTAGAGCCAAGCCGATCCGTCGAACCACTGCGTCATCGTTCGAAACTCGGGCAGATTGAGCAGGTGGACCGAGTTCCAGCTCCAGAGAAAGACGAGAAGTGACAGAACGGGCCGTTCCGCGAGAATGGGAAGGCGCAGGTAACGGCTGTATCCCGTCGCCACCAGAATGCCGCTCAGGAAGAAGAGCGCGCGCGGATGCGTGTCGATGATCGGCAGGCTGAGGACGAGCAGGATCGGGAAAATGTTGAGCGACAGCCGGCGCCGACAGACGAGATAGATACAGCCGAACAGATAGAAGCAGAGCTCGTAGCTGAGCGTCCAAGCCGGCGCGAGAAAGAGCGGAAACGGCAGTAGGTTGGGCAGAGCCGCCAGATTGGCCAGCGTGTGCAGTAGAAGGGGCCAGCCCGCGAAGCTCGCCGGCGCTTCCCGCCCGCTGACGAGCGACAGAAGAACCACGGTCAGAACGCCGATCCACAGGACGGGATAGATGCGTGTCGCCCGGTCGAAAAGGAAGGCGAGGGGCGTGCGGGCGCGGGCCAAAGTTCCGATGATGACATAGCCGCTGAGCGCGAAGAACAGCTCGACGCCGAACTTCAGCGGATCGAGAAGCGTGGCCATAAACTCCCAACCGAACAGCTGGGGCAGGCCGGAATTCTCGACATGGAAGACGAAGACGAGAAGCGAAAACAGCCCTCTCGCCCCGTGCAGTTCCACACTGAAGGCCGGCCGATCCGTCGTCCCGTCATGCATCAGAATGATCCAGCCGCCGAGGACGAGGGAGCGCGGGGGAAGGATTCGTACGCCTCGTCGATCGGCTCGGCGAAGCGTCTCAAGGACCTCGGGCGCCAGAGACCGGTGCCGAAGCGACCCACCCTCCACCTTCGCGAGACCCCATCCGGGATGTCGAAAGTGTTAAAGAAATCTCAATAAGATAAACCTTAAGTTATGTTGCAAAGCAATAGGACGCGTTCCATACAATGGATCGCTACTTATGCGAGTAAGATGTTGGGACAGAATAGGATTCTTCCGGCCCAGTAGGCCTGTGGGGCGGGAGATGAGTGCGGCTGGCAGCGACGTGTCGTCTCGGAGTGAAGGGTGTTTTGAAACCGCAGGATGAAAATTCGCGATTGCCTTTCGCTGGATAAAATGCAGCTGGGCCGTCAGCGCCGAAGCACGGAGATCGGTTCTGCCGCCAAAGCTGTGCAGATGGACAAACTGAGTGATCTAAAGGTGTCGGTCAGGCGCTCACGGACGTTTTGGCCGGGCCTGCCGGGCCGGGTGCGTTGCGACCGGGGCGGCGACGAGAGCTGTCAGCGCGTCGCTCGCAAAGAAGGGCGAAGCGTCGAAACTGGGGCAGCCTTCCCAGGGTGCGTCGCAGGAGCCACTTGTTCTCGATCCAAGTCTTGGCAGCTTTCGGCGCTGTGTGCGCTAATGCGATGGCAGGACAAATGTGATCGCATGTCTTCGGTGTGCAGCTCGGCCGGGCGGTCCCGGCCACTGGCGGACCAAGGGTAGGGCAGCGAACAAGAGTTCGAGACAAGACCTCCGCTGGAGGATCGGCAAGGGGTTTGTCCGCGTCTTGTCTTCGAGCGAGATTCCTTGATCGGCCCCTCATGAAATTTTGTTCGCGGTTCGAAGGTCTTGCCCGGCGGCTGTCGCTGACCGTGGCGCCTGCTACGCTCACCGCGAACGGGACGTTTTGCGCGTCTGTGAGACCATGGTGTGCCTGGGTCTCGGCGCGACCTGTTGCGGCCGCCTGGTCGCAGATGCACACGCGGGCAGTCGGTGGATGTGGCCGCTCCCGCCGCAGAAGCGCTTCGACCGTCGCCCGAGGCCGGTTCGAGAGAAGAGGTCGCGCCCTCCCAACGCGCAAGCGGACGTTCTACCAGACGCTCTCGGCTGCGCTGCGGGGGAAGGGACGAATCCCTTCCCATGTTCCGGTCTCGATCATCGTCCCGGTTCTCAGCCGAAGAGTGTGAAATCGGAGCTGGTCAGGGCGAGGCCCGGCTCCAGATGGGCAAAGCGCACGGCGGCGCCCGAACCGGAACCGTCCGCGTCGTAGAACAGATCGCCCGATTTCGTGTCGTAGACAATCCGGTCCGCGGCCGCATGGGCGACGCCGCCGGGGGCGGCGTAGAAGGCGGAGGGGGCGAGAGTGCCGGCCGGCCCGGCCTTGTCGAAGACCGAGATCGCGAGCGCGATCGTATCGTCCGCCGGGTTGAAGTCGGTGATCGTGTCGAACTCGCCGGGCTTCAGCGCCGTGGAGAAGACGAACGTGTCGCGGCCGGCGCCTCCGGTCAGCTTGTCGGAGCCATCCTCGCCGAACAGGCGGTCGTCGCCCGCGCCGCCCGACAGGACATCCTTTCCGGCCCCGCCATGCAGCTCGTTCGCGGTCTCGTTTCCATAGAGATAGTTGTTGAACTCGTTGCCGGTGAGCGTGAGATTGACCGTGCCTCCGGCCGCGTGCAGCCCTTCGATCTCCTGGCCCGGCGTCAGCGTGTAGTCGACATAGGCGATCACGGCGTCCCAGCCACCCTTGGCGCCCTCGATCACGACATCGCCGGGATTGTCGACATGGAACGTGTCGTTGCCGCCGCCGCCGATCATCCGGTCGGCGCCCGCGCCGCCATTGATGACGTTGTCGCCGCCATCGCCCTCCAGCACGTCTGCGAACCGGCTGCCGTCCAGGCGCTCGATGGAGGAATAGGTGTCCCCGGCCGCGTCGCCCGTGTTCTTCGTGGGGTCGATGAGGCTCGCCGTCACGCCCGATCCGGCCGTGGCGTAGGAGGCGGTGTCGTTGCCGTCGCCGCCGATCAGCTCGTCGGCGCCCTTGCCGCCGCGCAGCACGTCCGGTCCGTCCAGGCCGACCAGCCGGTCCCGCCCATCGGTTCCGGTCAGAACGTCGCGCGCCGCCGTACCGGTGATGACGTTGATCGGCGTCTCCACGGGCACCGGGGCCGTGGCCGGCTTTTCCGCATAGGCGCGGATGTAGTCGATCTTCATCTCGGGCGCGGGGCCGGACGGATCGGCGCCCGCTTCCATCGCCAGATTGGCAAGGATGTACATCGGCCCGTGCATGTCGCTCGGCGTCGCCTTGGTGCCGATCAGCTGGCCGTCGTAGTAGAAGCTGATCGTGTCCTTGTTCCAGTCCATCCCGTAGGTGTGGAAGCCTTGGGACTGGTTGGCGTGGTCGCTATAGACCTGAAGATCGGCGTTCGGGTCGGCATGGGGGTCGGTCGTGTGCAGCCAGCGATACACGCCGTTCGGGTTGTTGCCGTAGTGCTCGACGATGTCGAGCTCCTGCCAGCCGCCGTTCTTGCCCTCGTTGATCTGCTTGGTCGGCAGCAGCCAGAAGGCATCCCAGGCTCCCTTGGTCTCCGAGAGGTCGGCGCGCATCTCGAAATAGCCGTAGGTCTGTTGAAACGAGCCGCGCGTGTGGATGAGGCCGGACTCCCAGCTGCCGGACATGCCGTAGGGCGTGCGATCGGGCACGGCGGTGATGGTGAGAATGCCGTTCTCGACCTTGAACGGATCGTAGCCCGAGCCGGGATCGACGAAGGACGAGCGGCCGAAGCCGATGTCGGACTGCGCGTCGAAGCGCCATTCGGGGCGGATGTCCGCCCAGACGGTTCCCGCACCGTTCTGCGAGATGCTGCGCGTGTTGAACTCGTCGCTGAAGGTCAGCGTGTAGCCCGTCAGATCTTTCATCGCGCAATCCCTTTTATGGTGCGGCGCACGGTCGGTGACGCGGCTTAAGGCTTGCTTGCGAAACTGACGCCAATCTGACCTATCGGCTCCGGCCCACCTACAAGGCTGGAAAGTTGGGGGCATAATCTGAGGTTTCGGCTGCGTCTTCTTTCATCAAGCAGCTCTTGATCGAGCGGCCTGAGCTTGGGAGGCGAAGGCCTGTTTCTCAGCGCGTTCCGACTGGTTGGGAGCATCTCCGTGAGACGGGACAGGGACACTCCGAGCCCAGCTTGGGGCAAGTTTCCCTTACAGCAACGGCATGAGGCGAAATGTCGCGGAGCGGGCGGCGACTGACGGCCGAGTGGAACGGGGAGGGATGCCGCTTGCACGCGTGTCTTGAGCAATGGCATGTCCAGCCTCGCGAGTTGCGCCGCATCGCATGGCGCTTTGGGAAGGACGGATGGATGGCGATACGGGGCGGGCAGGTCGCCGGGCCTTCGGGCCGCCGGCCACCGCGCGGCGCGGCCCTCCTGCTCTGCGCCCTGCTGCTTGTCGGCTGCGGCGACGGCGAGCGCGAGGCGCGCCGGGCCAAACTCGGCCCCGACCCGACGTTGGAAGCGCGGATGGCGATCGCCGACCCTTCCGCCGGCGCGTCGCTGTTCGGCCCTTGCGCGGCCTGCCACACGATCGGCCGAGGCGGCGTGGACCTCGCCGGCCCCAATCTTTACGCCGTCATGGGCGCGCCGATCGGGCGCCGGCATGATCGATACGGCTACACGGCGGCGCTGCGCGCGGTCGGCGGCGTCTGGAGCGACGAGGCCATGGACGCCTGGCTCGCCGACCCCGCCCGCTTCGCGCCCGGCACCAAGATGACCTTCCCCGGCATGCCGGACGCTTTGGCGCGCGCCGATCTCATCGCCTATCTTCATAGCCAGAACCGCTAAAGCATTTCCAGGCAAAGCGGGCACGCTTTGCCGTCGCGACAATGCGGCAAAGTCAGAGAGCCGGAGCATTTTCGATGAATTTCTATTCATCGAAAATGCTCCAGTCTTACCTCGCGACATCCAGGGTTCTGCCGCCCGATCCGCTCAATTTTAT
Source organism: Aureimonas sp. AU20 (assembly GCF_001442755.1). Classification (NCBI taxonomy): domain Bacteria; kingdom Pseudomonadati; phylum Pseudomonadota; class Alphaproteobacteria; order Hyphomicrobiales; family Aurantimonadaceae; genus Aureimonas; species Aureimonas sp. AU20. The sequence continues at coordinate 1,222,796 of NZ_CP006367.1, forward strand.
CGATCGGCGTCAGGAAGCGTTCAGTCTCGTTAAGGATACGGTATTGCGTCGCAGCAATGCCGCGTCGATCCTGCTTGCAATCCGGAAATGGACGATAAAGCGCAGGACGAGCCGATGGCGGCTGACACCGCACGATCTCAGAGAGACGCCCTCGTCGCCGGCAGCCGCCGCGCGATGCTGCGCGGCATTGTCTATGTCGGCCTGCTCAGCGCGGTCCTGAACCTGCTGCAGCTTCTCGTGCCGCTCTACATGATGCAGGTGCATGACCGCGTCCTGTCCAGCCGCAGCATGGACACGCTGACGCTGCTGACGCTCTTGACCGTGGGCGGCCTTCTCCTTCTCGGGCTCCTCGAGTTCCTGCGCGGTGCGGCGCTGCTGACGCTCGGCGCCCAGTTCCTGCGCCGGCTGAACCTGCCCCTGGTCGAGGCGGCGCTGCATGCCTCGCTGCGTGAAGGCTCGGCCAAGGCCTCGCAGGCGCTGCGCGATCTCACCGAAATCCGCGGCTTCTTTGCCAATGGCGCGGCCGGTGCGCCGCTGGAGGCGGCATGGTCGCCGATCTTCATGCTGGCACTGGCGAGCTTCCACCCGCTCTACGGGCTGATCGCGCTCCTCTCCTCGCTCCTGATCCTCGCCTTCAGCCTGCTCGGCGATCTCGTCTCGAAATCCTTCATCAAGGAGTCCAACGCCGCCCAGGTGGAGGTCTATGCCTCCGTCGGCGCCAGTCTGCGCCATGCCGAGGCGATCGACTCCATGGGTATGATCGGGCCGCTAGGCCGGCGCTGGCAGGCCATGCAGGTGCGGGCCGACGGTTATTTCGCCATCGGCATGCGGCGCAACAAGATGATTTCCGCCGCCTCCAAGACCGTGCGCTACGGCATGCAGATCGCGGCGCTCGCGCTCGGCGCCATTCTGGTAATCGGCGGCAACGTGTCGCCGGGCACGATGATGGCGGCCAGTATTCTTATGGCGCGCACGCTGCAGCCCTTCGATTCCATGGTGGAGAACTGGCGCCAGTGGCGCGGGGCGCGCGCCGCCTGGGGCCGGGTGAGGGAGGCGCTGGCGACCGAGGGCGCCGAGCGCGACACGACGCCTCTGCCGAAGCCAGAGGGCGGGCTGGTGGTGGAAAAGCTGGTCTATGCCGTGCCCGGCTCCACCAGTCCGATCCTGAAATCGCTGGATTTTTCGGTCCTGCCGGGCGAGGTGCTGGGCGTCGTCGGTCCGTCCGCTGCCGGCAAGAGCACGCTGGCGCGGCTGCTGGCCGGGGTGGCCAAGCCCAATTCCGGTGGCGCCTATCTCGGCGGACACAATGTCTACACCGCCGAGCGCCAGTCCTTCGGGCGCTGGATCGGCTATCTCCCGCAATCGGTCGGCCTGCTCGACGGCACGATCCGCGACAATATCGCAAGGCTGCGCACGGAGGAGGACGATCCGGCCGACACGGTGCGCGCGGCGCGCCTCGCCGGTGTCCACGACATGATCGGCCGCATGCCGCTCGGCTATGACACGCGCATCGGCGACGCCCGGCTGAACCTTTCGGGCGGCCAGATGCAGCGCATCGGCATCGCCCGCGCGGTCTACGGCGAGCCGGCGCTGGTGGTGCTGGACGAGCCCAACGCCCATCTCGACGTCGAGGGCGAACAGGCCGTGGTGCGCGCCATCGCGCGGCTGAAGGCGGCCGGCGCCGTGGTGGTGGTGATCGCCCATCGCGCCGCCGTGCTCCAGGCGGCCGACAAGCTTCTCATGCTGGGCCGCGACGGCGCCTGGCAGTTCGGCCCGGCCGAAGCGGTGACTGCTGCCGTCGGCGGCCCGGCCGAGCGCGTCGCCTTGAACAATGCGGGAGACGCGGCATGAGCCGCGCCCTCGTTCCCGCTGCGCCCGGCCGCCGCGCCGCCGCCGCGCCGCCGCCCTTGCCCAGCCTCTGGCCCAACATGCTGGCCGCCGGGCTGGCGATCGCGCTGGGCTTCGGAGGGCTGGCCCTCTGGGGATTCACCGCGCGGCTCGACAGCGCCTCGGTCGGCCCCGGAACCGTGGTGGTGGACACGAGGCGCAAGTCCGTGACCCATCTGGAGGGGGGCCTCCTGCGCGAGATGCGGGTGCGCGACGGCGAGGAGGTCTCGGCCGGCCAGGTGCTTTTCGTGATGGAGGACAAGCGCGCCCGCGTCGAGCTCGGCCAGCTGGAAGCGCGGCGCCTCGGCCAGCTCGCTCGGCTGGCGCGGCTCGGCGCCGAGCAGTCGGGCGCGTCCGGCGTGCGCTTTCCGCCCGAGCTGACGGCGGGGGGCGACGGAACCGCCGAGGCGATCCTGTCCAACGAGGTGCGCCTGTTCGAAAGCCGGCGCGACATGCAGCGCCGCGTGGTGGAATCCCTGGAAGCGCAGATCGCGACGCAGGCCGCCGAGGGCGCCGCCTCGAGCGCGCAGCGCCGCGCTGCGGAGGCGGGCGAAGTGCTGGTGCGCGAGCAGATGGCGGCGATCTCGAAGCTGGCGACGCAGGGCTTCGCCACGCGCGCCCAGATCGCCGAGCTCGAAGCGCGCCTGTCGGTGCTGGCCGGCAATCGCGGCGAGCACGCGGCGGGCGAAGCGCGGGCGCGCCAGGCCATGGCCGGTCTCCAGGCCGAGATCGCCCGCGCCGAGATGGCGCGCCAGAGCGACATCGCCGACCAGATCCAGTCCGCGCGCATCGAGCTGAACGCCTCGCTCGACCAGCAGCGCGCGGCGGCCGACACGTTGAGCCGGGTCGAGGTGCGCGCGCCCGAGGCGGGGATCGTGGCCGACATCCGCATCCGCGCGCCGGGCACGGTGATCGGCGCGGGCATGCCCGTTCTCGACATCGTTCCGGTCAACGACGCGCGGGTGATCGAGGCGCGCATCAACCCGCGCGACATCGACGCGGTGCATCCCGGCTCGCCCGTGCGCGTGCGCCTTCCTTCCTACAACACGCGTGAGGTGCCCTATCTCGAAGGCACGCTGACCTATGTGGCGCCCGACCAGACGGTGGACGAGAAGACCTCGCTCGCCTTCTATCTCGTGCGCGCCGAGGTCGCACCCGCCTCGCTGGAGGCACATCCCACGGTCAAGCTCTATCCCGGCATGCCGGCGGACCTGCTCGTTCTCAACCGGCCGCGCCTCGCGATCGACTATCTCCTGTCGCCGCTCACCGACAGCGTCAACACGGCCTTCCGGGAGGAATAGGCTTTCGCGACCGAGCGATGCCGTTAACCATATCCGTTGACGATAAAAACTGCCGGTTGTCTGAACATTACTTGCATGTAATCTTCGCAAGTCAGAACAATACAGTTTTGACGCAACCTCCCAATTGTACGCGATATAGGAGGCCAGAAATGGCAACTGTAGAAGGTGGGCAGTTCGACGATACGTTGTTGGGCACTCGCTTCAGCGACTTCATCTTCGCCAAGGCGGGGAACGATTTCGTCTCTGCGGGCGATGGTGACGATTTCGTCTTCGGCGACAAGGGTGACGACATCCTGTTCGGCGGCAATGGCAGCGATCATCTCTTCGGAGGTCAGGGCTCCGACTACCTGGCGGGCGAAGCCGGCGACGATCTTCTGGACGGCGGGGTCGGTGACGACTTCCTGTTCGGCGGAGACGGGGCCGACACGCTGCTCGGCGGCGCCGGCAACGACTATCTGGACGGCGGCGCGGGTGGCGACATCCTGACCGGCGGCCTTGGAAACGACATCCTGGCCGGCGGCGCGGGCAACGACATTCTCTCCGGCGGCGCCGGGCAGGACGTCTTCGTGTTCGAGAGCGGCGGCGGCAACGACGTGGTGATCGACTTCCAGCCGGGCGACGATCTCCTGCAGATCGAGGCCGACATCAACGGCAGCGGCATCCAGTCCGCCGAGGACGTGGTGGCCAACGCCGTGCAGGTCGGCAAGAGCACGCTGATCAATCTCGGCAACGGCGACACGGTTCTCCTGAAGAATGTCAGCCTCGAGGACATTCAGGACAATCCGTCCAGCTACTTCACGGTCCACTGACCTTCTCCGGGAAGGGCGCCTTCGGGCGCCCTTTCCACCCGCGAGGTCCGTCATGGCAGTTGGAAGGGTTCGGTATCTGGCAAACGAGGTCCGCCAAGGCTGACCGTCATGGCCGATCGATCCAGCCGGTTAGGGAAGCGGCGCTCGTCTCGTTCTTCGCGCCCACCCTTGCGCACCAGGGCGTCGCCGGGCCGGCGCAAGACCCGCTCCCTTCTCATGACAAGCTCTAACCCCAGCCCCCTCTCGGAGCGTTTTGGATGACCGATGGCGCACCGCGCTTTCTCCGTCTCGGCCACGATCTGGCGCTTCTCGTCTGGCGCGGGAAGGGCGCCCCCGCCACCCGGCCCGTGCTGCGGGACGAGACGGGCGCGCCGCCCGCGCCGCTGAGCGCCCTGGCGCTGGCCGGGGGCGAGGGCGGCACACGCTTCGTCTGGGCCCTGCCGAGCCTTGTCGCGCAGAACGCCACCCTTGCACTGGATACGGGCGGGACCACCATCGCGCTGGAGCGGTTCGACGCCGCTGCCGCTCCCATCGCCGACGCCACTCTCTTCGACGGGCTCGCGCCGGCCGCCCGCACGCGCCTCGTCGCAGCGCTCTTGAGCGACTGGCCCCGTCTGTTTCGCCTTGCGCGCGCGCCAACCTATCTCGCCGCGATCCGCGCCCTCCTGCGCGCGCCAGACGGCGCGGCGGGCGAAGCGCGCGCGCTGGTCGGCACGGAGGGAGACGCCGTGATCGAATGCGCGCTGCCCCCGCGCTTCGGGGCGGTCCGTGCGGCCACGCTCGTTTCGCGCGCCGGCCTCGTGTCGCTGGTGCCCGACACGCTGCCCGGCGAGCGCGGGCCGCGCCGGCTTCTCCTGCCTCGCCCCGCTCTTGCACCGGGCGAGGCCGAGTGTCTTCTCGCGCTGCGCGGGGAAGGGGGCTTCGTTCTGCGGCGCTGGCGCGAGCCGCGCCGCGTGCCGGGCTTACGCGCCTGGTGGGAGCAGACGGAAGGGCGCGACCCCGGCCTGCGCCAGGCGCTGATCGCCGCCCTGTCGCGCCGCTCGCCCGCCTCGCGCGCGGCCTGCACCGAGTTTCAGCTGCGCTGCCCGCTCACCGCCCGCGCCGAGCGGGGCGGAGGAACGCTGCCCGCCGCCGAGATCCAGATCGCCCTGGCCGGCGCATCGGGAACGCTCGCCGCCGGCTGGCTGCGCGATCCCGGCGGCTTTCTGGACGATCTCGAAATCCTCTCCGACAGCGAGGCGCCGGTCGCCTTCGGCACGCGGCTCCATCGCTTTGCGGGCAAGGTGGCGGAGCCGGGCGGGCGCGCCGCGCCGGCCACCGGCTTTCTCGCCTTTCTGCCCGAGGTGCGCGGGCCGCTGCTGCAGCCGCGCTTCCTGCTGCGCCTCGGCTCGGGCGCCCGGCGCGCCCTGACGCCCCCCGTTCAGCCCTTCGACGGCGCGGCGCGGAGGGCGGCGGCGCTGCGCGCCGTGGCGCCCCAGGCCCTGGACGACCGGCTGATGCGCGAGGCGCTGGGGCCGGCGCTGGCCGATCTCCAGGCCGAGGCCTGCGCCGGGGTCGGCGCGCCGATCGTCAAGCCGATCGGCCGGCCCGTCGCCGATCCCGTCGCCACCATCATCGTGCCGCTCTACCGCGTCCTCGACTTCCTGCCCTTCCAGATCGCCGCCTTCGCCTCGGACCCCGTCATCGCCGGACGCTGCGAGATCATCTATGTGCTCGACAGTCCCGATCAGGCCGATGTCGCCGAGCATCTCCTGACCGGGCTGAATCTCGTCTACGGCCTGCCCGTGACGCTCGCCGTCATGGCGCGCAATGGCGGCTATGCGCTGGCCAACAACCGCGCCGCCGCGCTCGCCCGCGCGCCGGTTCTGGCGCTGGTCAATTCCGACGTCGTGCCCGTGCGCCCCGGCTGGCTGGAGGCTCTGGCCGCAAGGCTGGAGGACCCGGCCGTGGTTGCCAGCGGGCCGAAGCTTCTCTTCGAGGACGATTCCATCCAGCATGCCGGGCTCTACTTCGCGCCCGATCATCGCGGCCGCTGGCTGAACCATCACTACTACAAGGGTATGCCGCGCCATTACGCGCCGGCGGGGCGCGAGCGCGCCGTGCCGGGCGTGACGGGCGCCTGCCTCGTGCTGCGCCGCCGCGATTTCGAGGCCGTCGGCGGGTTCACGCAGGACTACGTGATCGGCGACTACGAGGACAGCGACCTCTGCCTCAAGCTGCGCCGGGGCGGCGGCGAAATCCGTTACGTGCCCTCGGCCGAACTCTACCATCTGGAGCGCCGCTCGATGAACGAAAACGCCGACTACACCAAGGGCGTCGCCGCCTTCTACAATTCCTGGCTGCACGAGGGGCGCTGGCGCGCCGACATGGAGGCGCTGATGCACGGGCCCTTCGCTCTCGCCAAGGCCGCCGCCGCATGAGCGCGCTGGCCCAGAGCCCGGCCGGCTCCGCCGTGCCCGTCGAGCCTTCCCTGATCGAGACGATGCCGGAGGATGCGGCGCTGGAAGCGCTTCTCGCCACGATCCGTCGCAACCGCTTCCTGCCCGCGCCGCAGCCCGGCAGCGTCTTCGTGGGCGATGGCGATTATCGACTGATCGGCGCGGAGTTCCTCGGCCATCTCGTGCGGCTCGGCGGACTGCGGCCCGAGGCACGGGTTCTCGACATCGGCTGCGGCATCGGGCGCATCGCCGTGCCGCTGACGCAATATCTCGGTGACGAAGGCTCCTATCTCGGGCTCGACCCCGTGCGCGAGGGCATCGACTGGTGCCGGGCCGAGATCGCCCCGGTCTATCCCGCCTTCCGCTTCCGCCATCTCGACATCGCGCACGAGATCTACAACCCGCAAGGCCTGCTCACCGGCGAGACGCTGGTTCTCCCCGTGGGGGACAGGTCGGTGGATTTCGCCTTCATGGTCTCCGTCGCCACCCATCTGCGCCCGGCCGAGATCGCCCGCTATGCCCGCGAGGCGGCGCGGGTCCTCGCGCCCGGCGGCACGCTCTTCGTCACGCATTTCGAGATGGACGAGGCGGCCCGGCGGTCCTCGGTGCGCGACCCGCGCCGGGGCTTCGTGCGAACGAGCGAGGGGCCGGACTGGCACGCCGACCCCAGCGCGCCGCTGGGCGCCGTCGCCTTCGACGCCGGCTGGCTGCGCGCCTGCCTGCGCTGGGCGGGTCTCGACTGCGTCACCGAGAGCCCCGGCCATTGGCGGGGCGGCGAGGCCGCGCATTATCAGGACATTCTCGTGGCGCGAAAGCCGGACACCCGCTGATGCGCATCCTGGTCCTCGCCCACAACCATCCCGAATTTCACCCCGGCGGCACGGAGATCTTCGCGCACGACCTGTTCAAGGCCTATCAGCGCCAGGGCGCGGAAGCGCTGTTCGTCGCGGCCACCAACGCGCTCCACCGCGAGCCGCGCCCGGGCACGAGCTTCCAGACGGTCGGCCCGTCCGGCGACGAGGTCGTGGTCTGGGCCGGGCATTTCGATCGGTTCTATCTCAGCCAGACCGACAGTTTCGGCACGCTGCAGGACATGGCGCGGCTTCTGGCCGAGTTCAGGCCGGACGTGATCCACCTGCACCATCTCCTGCTGGCCGGGGCGGAGCTGCCCTTCCTCGCCCGCCGGGTTCTGCCGGAGGCGCGCATCGTGTTGACGCTGCACGACTATTACCCGATCTGCCACCATGACGGGCTGATGTTGAAGACCGGCACGCACGAGCCTTGCCGCCGCGCCTCGCCCTCCGCCTGCAAGGGCTGCTTTCCCCAGATCGGGGCGGACCGGTTTCTCCTTCGCGAGCACAAGCTGCGCACGCTGCTCGGCAGCGTCGACCAGTTCGTCGCGCCGAGCCGCTTCCTGCGCGATCGCTATGTCGACTGGGGCCTGCCGGCCGAGCGCATCGTGGTGGTTCCCAACGGCCGGCCCGCAGCGCCTGCCGCGCCCCGCCCAGTGCCTGGCGGACGCGTCACCTTCGGCTATTTCGGCAATCTCAACCCCTGGAAGGGCGTGCCCGTGCTGCTTCGCGCGGCCAGACTCCTGGCGGAGCGCGGCCTCGACTTCACGCTGCGCCTGCATGGCGGGGCGCCGTTCCAGACGCCGGAGTTCCGCGAGCGGCTGGAGGAACTGGCCGAGCCGCTGGGCGACCGGCTGCTGCGCCTCGGCCCCTATGGGCGGGATCGGATGGGCGAGCTGATGGAGCCCGTGGACGCCGTGGTCGTTCCCTCGATCTGGTGGGAAAACGCTCCGCTCGTCATCTCCGAGGCCTTCCAGCACGGCCGGCCGGTGATTGCCAGCGGCATCGGCGGGATGGCCGAGATGGTGCGCGACGGGGTCGACGGGCTCCATGCCCGGCCCAACGATCCGCACGATCTCGCCCGCGCCATGGCGCGGCTGATCGAGGAACCCGGCTTGCTTGCGCAACTCGCCGCCTCCGTCGCGCCGCCGCCGACGATCGACGCGACGGCGGCGGCGCATCTCAAGCTCTTCGCGCCGGCACGCGCAGCCGAAAGGGAATTGGCATGAAGGCGGTCGTCACCACCAGAAACGAGGCGCAGAGCCCCCTCCAGGGCCGCGTCGAAGGGCTGGACCGGCAGTCGCTGCTCGGCTGGGCCTGGCATGCCGAGCGCCCGGCCGAGCGGCTGCGCGTCGAGGCGCTGATCGACGGCGCGGTGGTGGCGAGCGCCACCGCCGACGGCGCGCGGGTGGACCTGCGCCGCAACGGCATCGGAGACGGCTCCCACGCCTTCACCCTGGCGCTGCCCGAGGAGGTGCCGGAAGCGGTGCTGGCCGAAGGGCGGCTGGTGGTGCGGGCTCTGGCGGAGGGCGGCGAGACGCTGCTCCTGCGCATTCCCTCCACCGGCGAGCGCACCGCCGAGGCCGCCGTGGCCGCGCCCGCCGCGCGCATCATGGAGCGGCTCGACGTCATGCTCGCCGCCCAGCGCCAGCTGCATCTGGCGCAGCGCGAGGTGGCGCAGGGGTTTCGCGCCTCCGTGGAAAAGCTCGATGAGGCGGCCGGTGTGGGCCGCGAGATCGGCACGGCGCTCGAAACCGCAAAGCGACTCGACACGGAGATGGGCGAGCGCCTGACACAGACCGAAGGCATCCTGGCGCGCATCGACGAAACGCTGGGCGGCTTCGACGCACGGCTGCGGGCCATGGAGCGCGTCGGCCGCGACGAGGGGCGCGCCGCGCTTCTGCTTCTGGCGGTTCTGTCCGGCACGGTGATGGGCGCCGTTCTCACCTTCGTGGCGAGTTAGAGATGGCCCCCGCCAGCCCCGCTCCCAAGCCCGCCGCGCCCGCCATGCGCCAGGCCGGCACGCTCGAACTCCTCGCCGATCTCGGCGGGGGCGCGCTCTTCGTCGGCGGCTGGTGCGACGCGGCGCCCGCACCCGGCGCGGGAGCCCTGTTGCTGCTGCGCGAGGAGGCCGGCACACGGGTGCTTCCCGGTCGCTTCCACGCCGGCTGGCGCGACCGGCCCGACACAGGCCCCGCCACCGGCTTCTACGGCATCGTGGATTGCGGCGAGGTGCCCGATCCCGGCGCTATCGAAGGGCTGCTCTTTCCCGCCGAGGCCGGCCCCTCCGCCCTTCTGCCACGCTACGCCAGCGCGCAGCTCTTGAGTGAAGGCACCGCCGTCAATCTCCTGCGCGAGATCCTGGACGCGGGCCGCGCGGGCGAGGCGCGGGCGCGGCTGGGGCGCGCGGCGAGCCGGTTCGACGGCACCGACACGCTCGCGCGCTCCCCCCTGCCGGTGCGCGTCGGCATCGACGAATGCGCTCGCCTCGGGGCCGCCGGGCTTTATCTCAGCGGCTGGCTCTTCGACCCCGAGCGGCTGGTGGCGTCGGTTCACCTTTGCGAGGGCGAGGCGCGCCGCCGGCTCGACGGGGACTGGGCGATCCTGCCGCGACCCGACGCGGCCGAGGCGCTGGGCGACGAGCCCCGCCTTGCCGCCTATGGCGCGCCGGGCGCGGTTCATGGCTTCGTCGCGCTGGTGCCGGAGCCCGGCGCCGGCGGCGACGAGTTGCATCTGACGCTGGACATGGCCGGCGCGCCGCCGCTGCATGTGCCGCTCGTCGTGCGGCCGGGGCGGGCGGTGCCGCTTCTGCGGGCGGCGCTGCGCCGGCTCGACCCCGACCTGCCCGCCTCGCTCGACGTAGTGGATCGCCAGGTCGCCCCCGCGCTTGCGCGGCTGCCCGGCGCGGTGCCGAGGCTGATCGGCATGCGCGGCGGCGAGGCGGCGCCGGAAGCCTTGGCGACGCTCGTCATCGGCTGCGCGGGCGATGCGGAGGGCGTGGCGCCGCTTCTGGCGCTGCTGGCAGCGGACGATCCGGCGCTGGCGCTGCTGCCCATTCTCGTCTGCGGCGAGGCGCGCGATCTCGGCGTCCAGGCCGGCGACATCGAGCGCGCGAGCGCCTTCTACGGGCTGAACCTGCGCCTCGTCTTCGCCAGCGATCTGGAGGACGCGACCGACGCGCTGATGGCCGGCGCGCAATGGGCCGAGACCGAACTCGTGTGCCTCCTCACCCCCCGCGTCGTGCCGGCGACACCGCGCTGGCTCTCGGTGCTCATCGCGGCTCGCGCGGCGGCCGGGGCGGAAGCCGTGCTGCCGGCGCTGGACGATGCGGAGCCCGGCATCACCATTCCCGCCGCGCTCGGCCGGCGCGCCAGCGACCGGGGCGAGAACCGCCGGCTCGACGGCTGTCTCGTTGCCCGCGCGCGGCTTCTTTCGCTCGGCAGCGCGCAAGGCGCCTTTCTCGACCCGGACGAGAAGGAGCGCGACACGATCCGCCGCCTTCTCGCCGGTGGCCTCGGCCTTCATCGCACGCCGGCCGTGCGTCTTGCCACGACGCGCGAATCCGGCGCGGCCGGGCCTTGGATGCGGCTGGCCCGGCGGGCCGATCGGCGGGCCGGCGAGCTGCGCACCCTGGCGCGCCCGTCGGTGAGTGTCCGGTGACGCGCCCCCACCGCGTCGCTGTTCTCGCCCATGGCCATCCCGCGCTTTCGGCGGGCGGGGCGGAGCTGGCGGCGCACACGCTGTTTCAGGCGCTTCGTCAGCGGGACGATGTGGAGGCTCTGCTTGTCGCCTGCGTGCCCGAGGGGCACGCGCTGGCCGGCGGGGAAGGCGCGCCGGGCGTCCGCTTCGTGCCCGCGCAGGCGATCGATCCGTTCCGCCTCCTGTCGCGCGACCCGGCCGAGCCGCGCGCGGTGCTGGAGGCCTTGGCCGCGTTCCAGCCGGACACAATCCATCTCCATCACGTTCTCGGCTTCGGCGCCGATCTCCTCTTCGCGCTGCGCCGCGCCTTTCCCAGCGCAGCCCTCGTCTTGACGCTGCACGAATACCAGCCGATCTGCCGGCAGGACGGGCAGATGGTGCGCCCGGGCACGATGGAGCTTTGCGATCGATCCAGCCCCGCGCGCTGCGCCGGCTGCTTTCCCCAGCACACGCCCGAGCGCTTCCTCTCGCGCGCCGCCACGCTGCGCGCGCTCTTCTCGCTGGTGGACCGCTTCCTGGCGCCCAGCGCCTTTCTCGCCGCGCGCTATCGCGACTGGGGCCTGCCGGCCGAGCGCATCACCTGTCTCGAAAACGCGGTTGAAGCCCTGCCGCGCCTTCGCCCGCGCCGCTCCGGCCCAGCCGGGCGGAGGCGCGGGCGCTTCGCCTTTTTCGGGCAGATCAACCCCTACAAGGGCGTCGATCTCCTTCTCGAGGCGGTGGTGCGCCTCCATGCCGTAGGCGAATGGGAGGGCTGCGAACTCGCCATCCACGGCGCGAATCTGGAGCGCCAGCGCGAAGACTTCCAGGCGGAGATCGCCCGACTTCTGGCGCAAGCCCCGCCCGGCGTGACGCTTCACGGCGCCTATAGCCGCGACGCGCTGCCCCGGCTGATGGCGGAGGCGGATTGGGTCGTCGTGCCCTCGCGCTGGTGGGAGAACTCGCCACTCGTGGTGCAGGAGGCGTTTTGCGCCGGGCGTCCGGTGATCGGCGCGGCGCTGGGCGGGCTCGCCGAGAAGCTGACGGCGGAGCGCGACGCGCTTCTTTTCACGCCCGGTGACCCGCAAGCTCTGGCCGAGACGCTGATGCGCGCCAGGGATCCCAAGCTTTGGCGCCGGCTGCGCGGCGGCATCCGCCCGCGCGAGCCGCCCGCCGAGGCCGCCCGGCAGCATCTCGCCCTCTACCGATCCCTGACCGTTCCCGCGCCCGTGGCGGAGCCGGTCTGACCGGCAGCACTTCCCGCATCCTGAAAACAGGAGGGCGTCCGGCGCGAACCGGGCGCCCTCTTTTCGTTGAGAGAACGGCGGCACGAAAAAGGCCCGCCGCTTGGAGCGACGAGCCTTTTTGAAGGTTCGAGATCTTGGAGCTACACGACCGGCGGCGCCACCAGCGGAGCCGGGCGCGGCGGCGCGAGGCGGGCAGGCTTGGCGACGACGGTCGGCTTGGCGCGCACTTGGATCAAGCGCGGCGCGCCCTTGGGCAGGTTGGCGAGCCGCTTGGGGAACCAGCCGTCGAGGAGCTTCAGCACGCCCTCGGCCGAGCGCTCCCAGCGCGTCTCGGCAGCTCTGGCGGCCGCGCCGTCGCGAAGGCGAGCCAGTTCCGCCCGGTCTCCCGCCAGCCGGGCCAGAGCGTCCGCGAAGGCCAGCGCCACGGCGCCTTCGCCTTCGGCCCGCACGAGAAGCCCGTCCTGCCCGTCGCTCACCAGCTCCCCCACCGCGCCGACGGCGGTCGAAAGCGGCACGCAGCCGACGCGCTGCGCCTCCAGAATGGTGAGCGGCGCGCCTTCCCAGCGGGACGGCATGACCACGACATCGGCCCAGCCGAAGGCGCGGGTGAGATCGCGCGGGTCGTAGAGCGGCGGGATGGTGGCGATGCCGATTTCGGCGAAGCGCGCCTGCCAGGACTGGCCGGCGCCCTCGTCAAGCACGTCGCGGCCGACCACGCGCCAGTCGACCGGGACGCCTCGGCGCACCAGCTCGCCGGCGCAGCCATGCAGGCGCTCGACGCCCTTCTGCGCGTCGAACCGGCCGATGAAGAGCGCGCGCAGCGGCCCGGCCGGGCGCGTCGGTCGGTCGGTCAGAACGGCGAGCCGGTCGGCCTCGGCCAGTTCGTAGCTCGGGGCGTTGGGCACATGCAGCAGCTTGGCGCGCGGCACGCCCATGGCGTGGAGCCAGTCCACCATGTCTTCCGAGCAGGTGAGCAGCGCGTCGTAGACATGCTCGAAGGCCAGCGCGAGATAAGGATGGCCGGCGTCGCGCCCGTGCTGTGTGCGGTCCAGCACATGGAGATAGTTCAGCACCTTGACGCCGGAGCGGCGGAGGCTCCCGAGCACCGAGTTCACCGAGGCGACCTGATTGTTCACGATCACGTCGAGCCCGGTGAGAAGGCCCATCAGCGTCGGCGCGATGGCGGCCTCGTCGCCCTCCATCAAAAGCTCGTGCCCGCTATAGACATGCGCGCCGCCCCAGATCGGATAGTCCGAGGCGAGGAAGTTGACCGAGGTGAAGAGCCCCTCGTTCTCGCGATGAAGTTCGTAGACCGGCTTGCCGAGGATGAAGAGATGCACCTCGCAGCCGGCCGCCTTGAGCACCCGCGACAGGGCGAAGGCGACCTTCTCCACCCCGCCGAAACTGGCGATCGGCAGGAGCATGCCGACGCGCAAGGGGCGCTCGGGCGCGGGCAGGCGCGGCATCACCGCCTCGGTGCCGAGCGCGCGGCGCAGCAGTTCGTGATAGCGCGAGCGGTCCGGCAGATAGCTTTCGCGCCAGATCCATTTCTGGCCGCGCGCGGCGCGGAAGCCGGAATCGCGCAAGGCGCCGAGCGTCGCCAGAAGCGCGTTGGTGGGAGAGAGCACGGCCCCTTGCATCTCGCGCGGGGTGAAGGGCGCGGTGATGACGAGTTCCACGACGCTCGGGCCGGGATGGGGCTGGCGCAGCGTGCGGACCCAGTCGTCGCTCTTGTCGTCCACGCAGGCCGAAAGGATGCGATGGGTCGTCATCCAGCCCGACAGCTTGGCCTCCAGCGGCTCGGTGGCCGAAACCGGGCGCACCTCCATCTCCATGCGCGAGGGCGCGGAGCGAAAGCGGATGGCGACGAAGTTGAACCGCTCCGACAGGCGCTCGCCCAGCCAGAGCACATTGTGCAGGAGCTTCATGCGCGACAGGGCGCGCCGCTGCGCGTCGGTCATCCAGAGAAGGAAAGGCGGCGCGCCATAGGTGTCGGGCTCGTTGCGCGCGGCCCAGAAGCGGCGCACGAACTCGCCGAGCTCGTAGGATTCATGGGCCACGTCCGGGTCGGTGAAGGCGCGCACGACATAGGTGCCGATGCCGATCGAGGCATAGCGCGGCGCCTCGGCATGTTCGCAGGCGATCAGTGTATCGGGCTGGAACAGCGCCTTATGCTTCTGGCGGATGTACGAGAGAATGCTTTCGCGCGTCCGGTTGCTGTCGCGCAGCATGCTCTCGGCGCGCTGGCGATATTCGAAGCCGAAATGGGGGTGATTGGCGCCTTTGAAGCCGCGCCCCATGGCCTGCAGCCAGAAGTCCCAGTCCTCGAAGCCCGAGCGCATCGTCTCGTCGAAGCGCACGCCGGCATCGATCATCCGCCGCGACACGAGACTGCCGGCCTCGCAGATATTGTCGAAGGTCAGGTGCAGGAGGCGGGAGTATTCGGTCGTGTAGTTGCCGCTCCAGCTGATGCCGAACTTGTCGATATTGGGATAGACCCAGTCGATGTCCGGCCGAGACTGGAGAAAGGCGAGCAGCACCTCCAGCGCGTTGGGCGTGACGCGGTTGTCGGCGTCGAGCAGATAGATCGCCTCGAAGCCGGGAAAGTGGCGCAGCGCATAGTCGATGCCGGCATTGCGGGCCGAGGACAGGCCGCCATTGGGCTTCCGGAGATAGAAGACGTTGGCGTGCGCCATGGCATAGGCGCGCGCGACCTCCGCCGTCTCGGGAAAGGGGCAACCGTCGTCCACGACAATGGTCGCGATGTCGAAGGGCGCGGTCTGAGCGAGAACGGATTCGATCGCCTCGGCCAGAAGCGCGGAATGCTTGTAGACGGGGATCACCACGGCGATGCGCGGCGCGAAGCGGCGGGCGGGCGCGGAGGCCCGTTCGGTCAGAGCGTCGGTCATGGCTGCTCCAGAACGCTGAAATGGGAAAAGCGGGCCCAGGCGTAGCTGTTGTCGCCGGGCGTCGACATGCGCGTGGCGATGAAGAGATCCTGAGCGCTTTCGCCAAGGCCGGCCGCGAAGGCGCTGATGCGCCGGGTCTCGCCATGCGGCACGCGGCAGAAGGCGCCCAGCGCCTCGCCCGCCTCCGGCCGGGCGCGGCCCTCGAACAGCGCCTTGGCGCGCTCCGCATCGGGGGCGGCACAGAGCGCGAAGTCCACCGCCTGCGCCCGCTCGTTGGCGACATGCACGCTGGCCGAAACGCGCACGGCCTTGGGCGGCACCGCGCCGGGCAGGATGCCGAGCGTGAAGCCGTGGCTCGGCGGATGGCAGATCACCGAGCCCTCGCCCGGCGGCGCCTCGACGGCGGGAAACTCGAAGCGCACCATGTCCGGGTTGGCGTGGCTCGCCAGAAGAAGCCGGGCCGGGGCCACCGCGCGCTCGCGAAACCCGCCGCGCGCCGGGCGCTCGCCGGCCGGCCGGTGGTGACCTTCGACCTCCGGCACCCCGGCGCCGGGCAGGCCGCGCCAGAGCTGCAGCGCGAGCGCGTTGGGCGTGATCGGGCCGAGCCCCGGGGCCTGCACCTGAAAATCGGGAATGGGCTGCTCGACGCCGAGCGAGACCTGCACCGGCAGACCCTCCGGCCCGGCGGAAAGATGGAGTTCCAGCGTGCGCTGCTGCCCGGACAGGGCACGGGCCAGCGCCAGCACGGCCCAGCCGGAGGAAAGCCGCTCGCCCGGCACGGCCCAGCGGCCGACCGTCGCCCCGTCCTCCAGCGTGCGCAGCTCGGCCAGAAGCGGCGCCGCGCCGCTCTCCGGCACACCGCTGAGATGCACCGCGACGGCGGCAAGGCCCGTGCTCGCCAGCGGCAGGATCTGGCGCAGCGCGCCGGTGCCTTCGCCAAGCGGCAGGGTCTGCGCCGGGGAGCGGGCGGGTTCGTTGGCGAGCGCTACGGCGAAGGGCAGGGCGCCGCGCCGCGTCAGGGCCTCTTCGGCGGAGGTGAAGCGCTCGCGCAGGCGCCGGTTCATGAGCGCGACGCGGCGAACGTCGGCCCGCGCCCGCTCGGCGCTGCGATCGGCGGCGATTGCATCGCGGCGTAGGAGAGCGGCCAACTGGCGCAGCGCCATCTCCTCGCCGCCCTTCTCCCAAGGGAGGACGGGCGGCGGGGCGAGGCCGCGCTCACCGAGCCACGCGACCAGCCGGCGCGGCGTGTCGCTCTCCGGCTCGCCGGCGAGGATGGCGAGCGGCAGGGCGGGCGCGTCGAGAAGCGGGCGCGCCGCGCCGCCCCAAAGGATCACCGGCACGCCGCGCTCGAAGCGCAGAAGGGTGAGCACGGGGCAGCCGGCCGGCGCGCGCGCCGCCGGGTCGGCGTCGCAGCTGAAGACGATCGGCCCCAACAGGAGCGAGGCGAGCGAGCGGGGCGCGGCGGCCACCAGGGCCGTAGAGGTCGCCTGCGGCGGTGCGGGGGGCGGAAGCGGCGAGGCGGCGCGGTGAGGAATCGAGGTGCGGCTGGGCATGGGAGAGGCGGGACCCTTCCGGTCAGGCGGCAACGGATTGGGAAGCGAGGGGGGATTGGGAGCGGCTGGGAGCGGCAAGCTCGGCGCGCGGGCGAACGGCGAGATCGCTCAACGTGCCGGAATGGAGGAGGCCGAGGATCGGCAGCGTGGCGGCACCGGACGGTGGCGGGCCAGCGAGACTGTCCTTGGGCACATGGAGAAGCGCGGGGTCGGGCGCGGCGGCCAGCCTCAGGCGATAGGTTCCGCCGTCCGGCTGGCCGGAGACCAGCGCCGTGCCATAAAGGAAATCCGCCGGCAGCAGGGCGGCGAGAAAGCGGAAGCGCCCGGCCGTGACGCCGCCCTTGGCGAGCGCTGCCTGGCGGACGGCGCCGTTTCTTTCGATTTCCAGCGTGCCGGTGGCGGCTTCCGCGACATAGAGAAGGCCGAGCAGCTGCCCGCCGGCGAGGCGGAAGTGGATCTCGTGCGCCTCGGCGTCGAACCCGTCGAAGCCGAAGCGCCGGTTCTCGAAACGGCGCAGTTGCGTTCCGGCCAGCGCCGCCAGATCGGCGGCCTCCACCACGCCGGCCGCGCCGAACTCGGACGGGTCGATCGGCTCCGGCAGGGCGCCGGCGCGGGGCGGGGCATGGGCGGCCTCCACCAGGGCGTCGGCCACGATCTCGGCCACCATGGCGGTGGCGAGCGGGCGGGCGTAATGGCCCTGGTCGGCATAGAAGCCGGGATGCTCCACCACCTCGCGCCCATGTCGGCGCAGCAGCTCGCGGCTGACATCCACCACCGAGGTGCCATACCAGGCGGAGAGGTAGTGGATGCCGGCGTCGATCGCCGGCACCGACTGGAGGAAGCTGCCTGAGCGCGCGCCGAAGACGAGAGAGACGATCTTGAGCTTCGGATTGCGCGCCAGCGCATGGCGCAGCAGCCCCTCGTAGAGCCGCGCCCAATGCCGGGTCGGGCGCCGCTCGTCGCCATAGATGAAGGCGTCGTTGAGCGCGAACTCGATCAGGAGAACGTCGCTCTCCTCCAGCTGCGCCGCCGTCTTCAGGCGGTAGAGGCCGCAGGCGCTGGTGGTGCCGCCGATGGCGAGGTTCTCGACCTCGCCGATCTCCACGCCACGGAGCGCGGCGGCGCGAAGGGATTGGCCGAGATAGCCCGGCTCCATCACCGTGTTGGAGCCGCCGATCACCGTGACGCGGAGCGGGCGCATCAGGCGACGAGATCCAGCTCGCGTGCCGGGGCGGCGCCCAAAAGATCGTCCTCGATGCGATCCACGAAGCGCAGCCCGCCGGCCTCGGCAATGGACTGGAAGTTGCGCACGCGCTCGCGGTAGGTCTGGTGGAAGCGCGCGATGCTCTCGGTGGAGAGATGCTTGGCCATGAAGGCCTCGAGCCCCATCGTGTGGGCTTCGTCCATCGTGGCGTTGGGAATGCCGAAGAACTCCGACATTTCCTTCACGCGCAGGTCCTTGTGCAGGATGGCAGTAGGCAGGCCCGTCTGCAGCGCGGCGACGGCGCCGTGGAAGCGATCGCCGATGAAGACGTCGTGCCAGCTATAGGACTGGCGCCAGGACTCGACGCTGTCGAAGTGGAAATAGCGGCGGAAGGGCGTGTCGGTGCCGAGCGCCGCGTCCATCAGCGGCTTCAGCGCGGCGGGGTCGAGCTGGTTGGTGGCGTCGTTGAAGAAGCGCCGGTCCGCCAGCTCGCTCTTGAAGGCGAAGATCTCGTCCTGGAAGACGTAGGACACGTCCTGCCCCTCGAAGAAGCGGGCAAGCTGCAGCCCGCGCCGCGACTGCGGCGTGAGATAGCCCGCCGTCATGAAGCGTTTTCCCGCCGCCCCGCCTTCCGGCGCCTTGATGGAGAGGATGTTGCGGGGATAGAGCATCATGCTCGGGCAGCCCATGGCCACCGGCTTCTTCAGCCTCTGGCTGCGCAGCCAGGCCTCGGTGTAGAAGCCGCGCACGCCGAAGATATGCGCCTTCTCGTCGAGGAGATGCAGCAGCTCGGCGGTGCTGGGGTCGAGCTCCGACATGTCGGGGCCGAGATCGTTCTGCATGCCCATGCCAAGAACGACGATGGGAATCTTCACCTCGGTCAGCGCGTCCACCAGCGAACGGTGGTTGAGATTGGGCCGGATCTCGTTGGCCATGGGCAGGACCAGCGCGTCGAAGTTCTTGTTGATCCAGCCGATCGCGTCGTCCGAGCCCTGATAGTGATTGTAGAGGACATGGACGCTCAGCATGGCGCTGTAGTTGCGGTCGCAGTCGAAGATGCGCGCCGCGCCTTCGCCGATCAGCATGTTGCCCTTGTTGGAGGTCAGATAGAAATTCCGGTTGATCGCGGCGTAGCTCGCGTCGTTGGAGCGCGGCAGGCCTTCCGAGAAGGGCAGGCCGGGATGGTAGCGATAGCGCGTGTCGGCCGGCTGGCGTCCGAAGCAGAGACGTTTCATGGGGTCGGTCCTTTCGCTGTCGTTCCGAAGGGGGTGAGGAACGGGGAGGAGGGTCAGGGGGCGGTCGCGGGCCCGGGAGCCTTGGAGGGAAGGGCGCGGGCCAGATCGTTGGCGAGCGTCGTGGCCACGCCGCAGCGCACCAGACTGAAGGCGCCGTCGCCTTCCCAATCGTGCCAGAAGGCCGCCTTCACGCGGCTTTCTTGTTCCGGTCGCGCGAGATAGCGCAGCACCGGCTGAAGCAGCGCCCGGCGCTCCGCATCCGTCCGGTCGCAGCGCGCCTCGGCCGGTTCGGCGCTGCCGAATTCGGTGAGCCAGCAGGGGCGCCCGGCGAAGGCCGGCGTGCCGCAGGGCTTCAGGTCTTGTTCCAGAAGCGCCACGCGCTCGGCCTCGTCGCCGCGCTTCAGGCGCAGCGGCTCGTAGAGATGGACGCCCACCGCGCCGACGGTCTCGAACACGCCGGCTTCTCTCAGAAGCGCGCGAAAGGCGTCGGGGGAAAGCAGCGTCGCCCCGCGCTGGCGGACATAGGCGTCGTTCACATCCGCCAGCCCGCCGACGAGCAAGGGCGCGGCGGGCTCTGACTGCGCCAGCCGGGCGGCGACGCGGCGCGCGCTCTCCGCATAGAGCGCTATGCCCGCGCGCAGGGCCTCGGCCTCCGTCGCGGACAGAGCGCCGAGATCGGCGGCGACACGGCCTTTGCCGGCGGGCTGGAGGGCGAGATCGCCATTGTAGCCCGACCAGTTCATCTCGTTGCCGAGCTCGAGGCCGATGAGCTCGGCTCCGCTGTCCCGCACCGCCTGAAGCAGCGCCGCCGCCTCGGCCTCGACGCGGGCCGGGTTCAGGGTGGAGAGGCCATAGGCGGGAAAAAAACCGTCCCGCGCCGGCCGGGCGGTTGTGCCCTCGCGCGCGGTTTCCGCCCCGGTCAGCGGCAGGGTGACGAGCACCGCGACGTCGCGCCGGGCGGCCTCGGCCAGGGCGCGGCGGGCGCCGTCATAGGGCGGCTTCCAGCCGAGGCGGATGCGCTGGAACCCGGCGCGCTCCACGGCGTCCAGCGTCGCTGAGATTTCCGCTTGCGTCTCGCGACCGAGATTGGGCGTGCCGACGCCAAGGAGCGCGGCGGCCGAAAGGGGCGAGCCGGCGACGAGCGCCAGAACAGCGGCGCCGAGGGCGAGAGGCCGCGCGCCGATCATGTTCCGATCCGCAGCGCGATGTCGGCAAAGCGCGCCCAGGCGAAATCGGCCTGGCCCGGCCGCGCCATGCGCGTGGCGAGGAAGAGGCGGGCAGGCTCTCTGCGCGGCGCGCGAGGCCCGGAGCGGGCGAGAACGCTGAGCGAACCCGGCGTGCGCGGCCCTGCCGCCACCCAGGATGAGGCGCCTTCGCCCGGCTCGGGCTGCGCCTTTCCCGACAGAAGCAGCTTCGCCCGCTCGGCGTCGGGCGCCAGCACGGCGGCGAATTCGACCTCGCGCGAGCGCGGATTGGCGACGCGCAACTGGGCGCGCGCTTCCAGAACCAGGCGGCCGGGCGGCAGCGGCAGCGAAGCCAGCGTCAGGCCCTCGGCCAGCGGATGGCACTCCACCGCCCGCTCGCCCGGCAGGGGGCGCACGGCGGTGAATTCGAACGGCGCGTCCTCGCGGTTCACGTGCTCGGCCTGAACCATGAGCGTCGGCGACAGCGGCAGGCCGGCGCCCGCCTCCGCGAAGAGGGGGCCGGGCGCGGCCGAGAAGGGCAGCGCGCCGCCCGGCAGAACGGGCGAGCCGGTCCAAAGACGCAGCTCCATGGCGGCCGGCAGGATCGCCTTGTCCTCGGCGCCGCCGGAGCGCAGCCGGAAGCGGCGCACCGGCATGTCCTCGCCGCCGCCCAGCGTCACGCCCGCGCCCTCCGGCCCCTCCACCGCAAGGCGCAGTTCCAGAAGGCGCGGCGCCCCCGAGGGTTCGCGGTCGAGCGCGAAGGCCACCCAGCCGGGCGCCAGCCGGTCCAGCGGCAGGCTCCAGCGCGACAGGCTGCTGTGGTCGTTGAGTGCGACGAGATCGAGATGAAGCCGGGCGCCCGGCCGGGCGTCCACGGCGTGGAGCCGCAGCTCCACCGTGCCGAGACCGCTGCTGGCGGCCGGCAGGAGCTGGGCGACGCCCTCGCTCCCGGCGGACACGAAGACGCGGCGATCCTCCCGCTCGGCGCGGGAGCAGAAGACGAGGGCGGCGGCCTCGCGGGGATGGGCGAGATGGCGCTCCAGCCCGGCGAAATCGTTCTGCCCGGCCTCATTGGCGCGGCGCAGGATCGACAGGCGGCGCAGCGCCTGCGCATGGGCCGCCGCGCCCTGCCGGATGCGAGCGTCCAGCGCTTGGCAAAGGCTGGAAAGCTCTGCCAGCGGATCGCTGGGTTGTGCCGCCGGCTCCGACGAAACCGGGCGAGGCGGGTGGATTTCGGACGCGACAGCCACCGGCGCCGGGCTCGGCGCGACAAGGAGGGGCATTTGCGGAGTCGCGAGATCGCGTTCTGGCAAAGCAACCAGTGACATCGTCTGCCTCGTCGAAGCTGAATAGATCGGCTCATCGGCCGCCGTGGAATGTATTATCGCTGGAATATTGGGTTATTATCAATACGTTTATCAGTAAAAAATGCAGTCGCTTTTTCTTGTTGCAGCGCAGTGAGTTAGCTCCTGCAAATTACCATTCGCGCCGGCGTGATTAACCTTGGTTAACCATGCGAGTGGCAAGGGTTGGGGAGGCGCCGGAGCGGCTGGCCGAACCTGACGGTTGCAATTGCCAGGCAAAGCCGCACGGTGCGCGCTTCGTCGCGGCTGCAACCCGGTCGAGGTCGGCGGACTTGTCCTCCCAAAGCGGCGCACGGCGCCGATCCTCAGGCAAGGGACAGACGTATCGGCATGGCACGGTTCAGCGACAAGGTGGTCATCGTCACGGGTGCGGCGTCCGGCATCGGCGAAGGCGCCGCACGGCGTTTCGCCAGCGAGGGCGCCAAGCTCGTTCTCTGCGACAAGGAGGAGACGGAGCTCAAGCGGGTGGCGGCGAGCCTCAGTGCGGCGGATGTCGCCATCCAGGTGGGCGACGTCTCCGATGGCAAGGCGTGCCAGTCGCTGGTCGATCTCGCGCTCGATCGCTTCGGCCGGCTCGACATTCTCGTCAACAATGCCGGCGTCGATCATCTCGGCAAGCTGGACGAGGGAGACTTCTCCGCCTTCACGAAGGTGATCGAAAGCGATCTCTACGGCGTCGTGCAGATGAGCCGGGCGGCCATCGCGGCCCTGCGCCAGTCCAAGGGCTCGATCGTCAACGTCTCGTCCGTCTCGGGGCTGGGCGGCGACTGGAACCACAGCTTCTATTGCGCAGCCAAGGGCGCGGTGACGAACTTCACCCGCGCTCTAGCCATGGACGAGGCCAAGGCCGGCGTGCGGGTGAACGCGGTGAACCCCTCGCTGACCTACACCAAGCTCACCGAGGGCATGAGCGAGCAGCCCGAGCTGATCGCCGCCTTCGAGGCGCGCATTCCGATGGGGCGCGGCGCCGAGCCGGACGACATTGCCGGCGCCATCGCCTTTCTGGTGAGCGACGACGCGCGCTTTATTACGGGCGTCAACCTGCCGGTTGACGGCGGCCTCACCGCCTCCAACGGCCAGCCGCCTTTGACCTGATGGCGGGTTCGGCCTTCGCCCTCAGCGCGTCGAAAGCGGCAGGGGCGGAGGCGGCTCGGTGGAGCCTGGGCCGAGCGAGCGCTGGACCATGACGCTGTCGGCCCAGCGGCCGTAGCGGTAGGCCACCGCCGGCAGGTGGCCGACGCGCTGGAAGTCGAAGCTCGCGTGAAGCGCCAGCGAGGCGGCGTTGTCCGAGTCGATATAGCCGATCATCTGCCGGAAGCCGGCCGCCGCGCAGGCATCGATCAGCCCGCGCATCAGGAGCCGGCCGAGGCCTCGGCCGAGATGCTGGTGATGCACGTAGATCGAATGCTTCACGGCGTAGCGATAGGCCGGCCGCTTGCGGAACTGCACGACATAGGCATAGCCCACCACCTCGCCGCGACGGGTCGCGACGAGGTGGGGCATGCGGCGGTTCTTGAGGTTCTTGCGCCGGTCCCGCAGATCGTCGGGTTCCGGCGTCTCGCTGTCCTCCACCCCGGCCTCGACCCCGCGATGGATATGCCGGCGATAGATCGCCAGCATGGCCTCCACGTCGGAATCGCGCGAGGGGCGGATCGCGATCTCATTCTCCTGATCCATGGACGGGCTCGAAACCTTTGGTCTTATTCCGCGACGACATAGGTGTGGAGCCGCACGCGGCCCGCCTCGTCGGTTTCGCGGTAAACGCCCTGGATTTCAACCTCGAAGCCGGGGAACGTGTTGAACGAGGATTCGAACATCTTGAGATAGTCGATCATCGGCTGGGCGCGCTCGCTCAGCCGCTCGCCCGGCACGATGGTCGCGATGCCCGGCGGATAGACCACGAAGGGCGTGGTCGCGATGCGCCCGGCGATGGCATCGATCGGCAGATAGTCGACATCGTTGCGCACGAGGCAGCGCGCCGCGTCGTGCGGTGACATGGCGATCTCCGGCAGGTGCTCGGCCGAGAACTGCATGGCCTGCAGGGCGCTGACATTGGCAGCGCGGAAGAAGCGATGCATGGAGGCGCAGAGATCGCGCACCCTGACGCCGGCATAGCGATGGGCCCGGCGGCGGTAGAATTCCGGGATGACGTCTTCCAGGGCTGCGTTCTCGTCGTGCAGCCGCTTGAAGGCGACGAGGCCGGAAATCAGCGTGCCGGCCTTGGAGGCCTCGACGCCCGGCGTCAGCAGGAAGAGAAGCGAGTTCAGATCGTTCTTCTCCGCCACGATCCGGTTTTCGCGTAAGTATTGCGCGACGACGGGGGCGGGAATGCCGTGCTCGCCATAGGCCCCGTTCGCCCCGTCGAAGCCGGGCGTCAGCAGCACCAGCTTGTTGGGGTCGGTCATGGCGAAGCCCGGCTCCATGTCGCGGAAGCCGTGCCAGCGGGCCTCCGGCGAAAGCTGCCAGAAGGCCGGGTTGGTGGCGAGCTGGTCGGTCGACACGCTTTCCCAGGGCACGACATGGGCCGCGCCCGGCCGCGCCGCGTCGGGAATCGAGACCGTGTCGGGCACGAAGGGCTCGAAGAACCAGCGCCGTTCCGGCCGCTGCTCCTTCTCCTCGAACTCGCGGCGAACGGCGCGGATCTTCTTGCGCAGCTCGATGCCGAGGCGGATCGTGTCGTCCCAGAGCACTTCGCCCGAGCGGCCCTTCATCATCTGCGCGCCGACGTCGAGCGAGGCGAAGAGCGGATAGAAGGGCGAGGTGGAGGCGTGCTGCATGAAGCTCTCGTTGAAGCGACGATGCTCCACGCGCCGCTTCTGGCCCTTGATGTGCCGGTCCTTGATGTGGATCTGCGACGCCTGGGAGAAGCTCGCCAGCTGCTTGTGGGTGGACTGCGTGGCGATGATGCCCGGCGCATCGGGACCGAGATCGGCCAGGCCCATGGCGAAGCGACCCGCATAGAGCGGGTGGAACTTCATGAAGCCCGCCCAGGCCTCGTCGAAGAGGATGTATTCGCACAGATGCCCGATCCGCTTCAGGATCATCTCGGCATTGTGGATCGTGCCGTCATAGGTGCACTGCTCCACCACGGCGACGCGGAAGGGGCGGGGCTTCTTCCAGGCCTCGGGGTCCTTCACCAACGGAT